>NZ_LSRF01000033.1:0-495857 GCF_001575195.1 Tsukamurella pseudospumae | reverse complement strand
CGCATGCCGCAGTGCACGCCGGATACCGCACCTACGTCACCACCGCCGCCGACCTGGCCGCCCGCTGCCACAAAGCGGCGATCGAAGGCCGCTGGTCGACGACCATGCGGTTCTTCGCTGGCCCGACGCTGCTCGTCATCGACGAACTCGGCTACCTCCCCTTGCCCGCCGAAGCCGCATCAGCGTTGTTTCAGGTTGTCGCGCAACGGTATCTGAAAACATCGATCGTCATCACCACCAACCGATCGGTCTCCGAATGGGGCGAAGTCCTCGGCGACACCACCGTCGCCGCGGCCATGCTCGACAGGCTCCTACACCGCTCCGTCGTCCTCAAACTCGACGGCGACAGCTACCGACTACGAGACCACCACGCCCGCAACGAAACCCACCGCACAGCAATCGCACCCAGCCGCCGACCGCTATAATCCGACCGCACCCAGGTGAGGAATTTCAATGAGCATCACTGGGGACTTTCGATGAGCCTGATCACTCGCGCGGCCGAGCACCACGCGGATGCTCAGGTTCTCCCGCAGCTTCGAGGGCAGCGCCGCCGAGTAGACGTGCTGACCCGCGACCAGGAGATGCACCCCGTATGCGCGGCTCTTCGCGGCGACCTCCGCCAACCAGTTCACGGTGTACTCGGCGTTCTTCCGCGCGACCGGGTCCGCGCCGTCGGAGAGCGCGCTGTTGAGGAAGGCGCCCATCTCGTCCCAGATCAGGACCACGCGGGTCCAGCGGATGTCGGTCACCCCGCGCTGAACGAGCTCGTCGCCGAGGTCGCGGCGGAATCGGTACAGCTCCAGGAGCTTGTGCACCGTCGCGTGCATGGTGGCCGGCGTGGCGACACTGAGGTGGGTGATGCCGGGAACGCGATCGAGGTACAGCTGGCGGAATTCAGGGGTGCCCTTGCCGTCGGCCAGCCAGACCTCGCATCCCTGGGCGGCGAGGCTCCGAGCGATGACCGACATGAGGGTCGACTTGCCCGAGTTGGTCATGCCGTAGATCGCTGCGTGGCTTCGGGTAGCCAGCTTGGGAGCGATCACCTCGCCGTCCTCCGTGACCCCCAGGAACAGCCGCACCTCCGAGGCGCAGGCGTACCGCTCGGCCTCCGTGCGCGGGAGGTACATCCGGTCGGCAGACAGCGGGTTCTGAGCCGGGTAGGACCGAACGAGCTTGCGCGTGTTCAGGTGGAGCACGGGCCAGACTCCCCGGCTCGTGACCTCGAGATCGGGTGCCCGCAGCGCCTGCCGGAGGCCCGGGACTGCCTTGCGCACTGCGTCGAGGGTCATGCCGGCCGGCGGCCGGAGCTCCGCTGTGGCGCCGCGTTCGTCCTCGCCCCAGCCTGATAATGCTTATTACCAGTGTAGTCGAGAATCGCTTGCCTGTCCGCGCTGGTTAGAGCCTGCCTGGCTGCGATTCCGCTGGCTTCGTCAGTGGTTGTGCGGAGGGCGGCTACCGCGGCCTTCTCGCCGCCCTCCTTGAGGGTCTTGGATGCGATCTGCTCTCCGCCTACTCGGAGTAGTCCTCCGAGTGCGCGTCCTGCGCCGGGTGCAGCGGCGGCGACGCCGACGACGTCGAGGATGCCGAGGAAGGTGTCGAGACTCTTGTCCTCCACAGCGCCGTTCGACAGGTGCTGAGTGCCTTCGTAACCGTTGGTAGCCGAGATTCTGGAGATATCGATCCCGGTGTTGGTGGCTTGCTCGACGCTAAATCCGCCGTCGGGTCGAGCGAATATCTTCGCCATTAGGGGCTTGCCGTTGCCGCCTAGGATCGGCTTTCCGTCGGGGCCGGTCATTGGCGCCTGGTACGTGCCGTTGCCGGTCTGAGTTATCTGGCTGGGGTCGAACTTGGGGACGAGGCCGTACTCGCCCAGTGCCTCGAGCAGCGCAGCGTAGGTCCTTTTCACCTGGCCTTGGGCGGCGGTGATCGTCACCCTGTCGCCCGAGCTTGTGTACAGGTCCCGGACCGCTCGTTCGTAGGCTTCTTGGGCGGGCTTGACCTTTTCGTTGAAGATCTTCAGGCGTGCCGGATCGCCGAGCTCGTTGATGCGGCTCGCAGCGAGGACCTCTTCGTCTACGCCGTTGATCCGATAGTGCTTGGCGAGGCCTTGCTGTCCCATGTTCGTGATGGTGGTTTCTATGACATCGCCGTTGGCGTTTACGCCGGTCGTGCGGTAGACGTTGCCGTTCTCGCCCGTGGTGATCGTCTCGGTGTACCCGCCGCCATACTGGTCCGCAACATCGACATGAGTGCGCTGTTCGGGGCTGGTGTTGTCGACGGTTCCTCGATTGCCAGGTGTGTCGGTCCAGCTCGAGGTGACCGGATTGCCGTTCGAGTCAACCTGGGTGTGGCCGTCGATGCGTGATCCATCGAAGGTCTGGGTCACTGTGTCGACGTTTCCTGCGCCGTCCCGAGTGGATTGCGAACGGCTGGCATTGCCATCGTCGCTGACCACGGTGGTATCTACCTGACCGGACGGATCACCTACCGAGACGGAACTCAGACCGTTGTCCTGCGGCGTTCCCGGCGCCGGGGTCTTCACTTGCGTCGGCACAGTACCTTGGACCGCCTGCACCAGGGGATTCTGCGCGACCTGCGGGGACACCTCCACCGACACCGCAGGGCTCCCGGGATCCGGAGCCTGCGGCACCACTCCCGAAATCGCCGGCAGCATCGATCCCGCCGTCTGAGCTGCCTGCTGCTCCGTCGGAGGTGCATTCCCAACAGAACCAACCTGTGCACCGGCACCGGCACCTGCCGCAGCACCGTCACCGGGAGGGTCAGCCAGGATGGGGTTGTTGTTGCCTTCCGGGCGGTTGATGGTTTGGATGAGGTCGTCGCCGCTGCGGGTGTAGCTGGTGGGGATCTTCTCCCCTGTCTTGGTGTCGTAGGCCCAGGGGGTGAACCGGTCAACTTCATTGCCGTCACGGTCGTAGGTGGAGAGGGTGCCGTCGTCGTTGACGTCGACGCTGCCGCCGTCGGGGCGGTCCACTTCGTTGATGTTGAACCGGTACTGCGACGGGGCATCCGCGTTCTCGGACAGGATGAACGTCCGCTTCCCGTCGGGGGTGGTCCACTCCTTGTAGTTCTCGCCGTCGACCTGATCGTTCGGGATCATGTCGTTGGTCGGAGCAGAGCCGTCCGGATTGAGCGGGCCAGCCTTCCGTCCGCGGCGCCCCGTCATCAACGCCGACACTTCGCCGACGAGGTACGCCCACGACGGTGCGCCGTCCTTGTTCTCGCCGTCGCCACCGTTGTCGGGGCCGGTTCCGCCGCCGTTGTTACTCGCGTCGCCGCCACCGGGGCCGCCGGTGGCGCCCGCGCCGTTGGCGGCGCCGGGGACCGCGCACTGCGACTCCGTTTTGGTCACCGTCACCGTGGGGCTGCTCGGCTGCCCCGACGGGGACTGCTCGGGCTGCTGGCCGTCGCTCTGGCGGGGTCCGCCGGGTGCGGTGGTCTGCACCGTCGGGTTCTGGTTCTGCTGTCCCTGTCCGTTCCCCTGCGGCTGTTGGCCGCTGCCTTGGCCGGGTTGTTCGTTGCCGGGGATGTTCGGGGCCTGCTGGCCGGGAGTGCCGAACTGGGGGGTTTGGGCTTGGATGCCGGGACCGTTGTCACCGCCGCTCCCCGCGGGGGAGGTGGCGATCCCGTTGTTGTCCTGCCCGCCCTGCTGGCCGCCCTGTTGTCCGCCGGGTGCGCCGGTCTGAGCCGGAAGCGGAGTGAACGTCAGCTCGGGTCCGGTCGGCCCACACGTGGCGGGGCCGCCGCCGGGGCACGGCGCCGCCGCAGCGACACCACTGCCGGCGCTGGTCGCGGCGAAGCCCATCATCCCGACCGCGACCATGATCCCGGCGACCGCAGCGGCGGCGCGCACTTGCTGCGGCGCCGGTGCACCGACCCCGGCATCGCGGAGCTTGCCCAGGCCGGCGAAGAGAATCTTGCCGACGATCACCATGACGAGCCAGAAGGTCAGGAACACCACTGGCACCGGAGTGAACCTCGGTGCTTCGATGGAGAACAGGACACCGCCGAACAGTCCGGCGAGACCGATGATGGTGAGGAACGCGCCCTGTAGACGCTGCTGCAGGAGGGGGTTGCGTTCCTGTGGTTGCGGGTTCTGCTGGCTGTCACGGGCGTGCCGCCTCGACGGGGATGCCCTCGCCCGGTCGCACCCATTCGCGTACGTCGAGGACCATGCCGGGGCGGTAGAGCTCGGCCAGGTCGATGTCACTGATGGTGCGCGCCTGCTTCCCCTCGATGAGGCTGCCGCTGTGCAGCGGCGCGTCCACGTGCGTTCCGCAGTGGGTGTTCATCTCGGTCATCCAGTCCTCGCCCCAGCCCTCGCCGTTGGGGAGTTCATGGCCCGCACAGCCGAAGATGTCCACCATGCGGTCGCGGCCCTCGCCGCTCGGGTGCAGGTAGTGGATCCTCGGGGCGAGAACGGATTCCAGGGCCTTGTAGGCCTCGGGCACGAGGTCGCGGTTGGCGGGGTCCAGCGTGCGGGAGAGGTCGATCAGTGTGGTCATCGTCGGATGCCTTTTTCGAATGTCGGAGGGTCAGAGCTTGACCCGCGCCGCGGACGCGTGATGCGTGGGCGAGGGATACACGGTCTGCAGGTCCAGCGGCTGCGGGAGCGCGCCGAGTTCCTCGATGACGCCGGGGCGGTGCGGGTTCCAGCCGAGCGCGGTCATCGCGTGCGCGCTGGAGGCGCGGGCGTTGACGAAGAAGTCGAACTCGTTCGCCCGGCCGTTGAGTTCGCGCATCTCCCCGTGGTTCACCAGCACCACCTCGCCACCGAGACCCGACGCGCGGCTGACCGCGTGCGCGATGTCCATCGCCGTCACCGTGTCGACGGCGCCGAAGTACAGCCCACGGGCCTCGGGATCACCGACCGCGAGGGCGTACAGATCGGCGAGGTCGTCGACGTGGACGAAGGTGCAGGCGTTGTCGCCCGGAGCGACCGCGTACGCCACCCCGTGTGCGCGAACGCCGTTGAACTGCCGGGCGATCGGCCCGATGTACCCGCCGTCGCGGCCGTACACCTGACCCGGTGCGATGACGACACCGCGCAGCCGGCTCTCGCCGAGGACGCTCAGTTGGACGTCCCGCAGGTGCGCGTAGTAGTACGCCGGTGTCATCGGGTCCGCTTCGGTGACGACGCGATCGGGCTGGAGCGAGCCCGTGTCCATCCAGGCGCCGACGCCGGAGGTCCACAGGTAGAGCTTCCCGTCGTCCAGAGCGTCGATGAGCGTGCGGGTGGCGTTGATCGACTGGTCGACGGTCTCCAGGGCCTGCGTGAGGAATCCGCCGGTCGAGATCTGGATCACCCCGTCCGTGGCCGCGGCCTGTTCGGCGAGGAGGCCGGTGTCCGCCAGTGAGCCGCGGACGGGCCGGACTCCCGCCTCCGCGAGCCGGGCGGCGCTGGTCTCACTGCGGGCGAGCCCGACGAGCTCGTGACCGTCGGCCATCAGCCGTGCGCAGACGGCGCTGCCGATGTATCCGCTTCCTCCGATGACGAAGTACTGCACTGGGGGCTCCTTGTCCGTGCGGTCGCTCGACGTCCGGGAGACGCCGCCGACCGCTAACGCACATCTCTTTGATTTCGAGATGTGACCCTACTCACGGCGATCCTTAAATGCAATGGGCTTTGCGATTAACGATGCGAGCCCGATACGATGACGTCGTGAACGAGGTGGTGAGACGGCCCGGAGGGCGAAGCGCGCGCGTCCGGCGGCAGGTCCTCGACGCGACTCGCGAGCTCCTGATCGAGTGCGATCTGGAATCGGTGACGATTCCCGAGGTGGCCGCCCGCGCGGGCGTCCACTACAGCTCCATCTACCGCAACTGGACCGACCGCGGTGTTCTGCTGCGCGATGCGCTGCTCGACCTCGTCGCAGGCGTCGCGCCGGTGCCGGACACGGGCGACCTCGAGGCGGACCTTCTCGAGCTGACCGACGGTGTACTGGACCTCTATCAGACACCGGTGGGGCGGATCCTGCTGTCGACCACGCGGTCGGCGGAGGAAGCGCTGGTGGACTTCCGCAGCGCCTACTGGGATCTGCGCCTGGAGGCGCTGTCGGCGATCATCGACCGCGCGGTGGATCGCGGTGAGGTGCCGCCGACCAGCGACCGCAGGCTGATCTTCGAGATGATCCTCGGGCCGATCCTCAGCCGGCAGCTGCTCCTCGGCAGCGAGCTCACCGACCTCTCGAGCCGCACCATCGTCGACCTGGTCCTCCCGGGGCTCCGGGGGCAGGAACACGACGCCGGCGCGAGCGGTGCGCGCACGGATCGTCGCGCGCGGTGACGACGGTGCGCGACCGCTGACGGATGCGAACCCGTCAGTGCCGGTTCCAGAACTGGTGGACCACACCGTTCGGCGTGGCCATCGACTCGATGTCGAACCGGTCGTGCACGCCGGACAGACCCTCCCACAACGACACCCCACGGCCCAGGACGATCGGCTGGATCGCGAGGTGCACGAAATCGACGAGGTCCTCCCGGAGGTAGTCGCGCACCGTCGACGGGCCTCCGCCGATGCGGACGTCCCCGCCCCTGGCGAGTTCCTTCGCCTCGGCGAGGGCGTCGGCGGGGGAGGCGTCGCGGAAGTGGAAGACGGTCCCGTTCGCGAACTCGATCGGCGGGTGCGGGTGATGGCTGAGCACGATCACCGGGGTCCGGAACGGGGGGTCCTCGCCCCACCAGCCGCGCCAGCCGTCATCGCCCCACGGACCCCGCTGCGGACCGAACTTGCCGCGCCCCATGATCTCCGCGCCGACTCCCTGGCCCCAGACGCTGGTGAACAGGCGGTCGGAGGTGATCGGAGCATCGGCCCGGTCGACACCGGCGATAACTCGTCCGTCGAAGCGGGCGAACAACTCGCCCGCGCCACCGATCGGCTCGTCGACTGTGATCGTCCCGCCGGCGGCGTAACCGTCGATCGACACGTTCATCAGGTCGACCCGTACTCGTACTTCTCGTGTCATGGCGATCTCCGTCGTCTCGTGCCGCGCCGCCGTCGGGCCCGGTCCACTCCTTCGTCGAACGGGGCGACGCGGATTCGACATGCGGGTTCGGAATTCCCGCCGATGAACGAAGTGAGAGTATCGAAGCATGTCTGAGCAGCGTCCTGCGGAAACACCGTCGAATCCGGCACTGGCCGCGGAGGCGCGGATCGCGCGGACTGCGGTCACCGTCTTCCCGCTCCTCGTGCTGGTGGCGGGCGTGGTCGGCTACCTCGCGCCCGGGACGTTCAAGCCGCTCGCGCCGTCGGTGCCGTACCTGCTGGGCGTGATCATGTTCTGCATGGGCCTCACGCTGACCCCGCCGGACCTGGCGTCGGTGGCGAAGCGCCCGTGGGCGGTGGTGCTCGGCATCGTCGCGCACTACGTGATCATGCCCGGCGCGGGGTGGGTGATCGCGCACGCGCTGGGGCTCGAACCCGAGCTGGCGGTGGGCGTGATCCTGGTGGGGTGCGCCCCGTCGGGGACGGCGTCGAACGTGATGGCGTTCCTGGCCAAGGGCGATGTGGCGCTGTCGGTCGCCGTCGCGAGTGTCTCCACCCTCATCGCCCCGATCGTGACGCCCCTGCTGGTGCTCTTCCTCGCCGGTTCGTACCTCCCGATCGATGCCGGCGGGATGGTGCTCGACATCGTCAAAACCGTTCTGCTGCCCGTGATCCTCGGCGTCATGGCGCGGAAGTTCGCGAAGAGTCTTGTCGCGAAGGCGCTTCCGGTCCTCCCGTGGGCGTCCGCGATCGTCATCGCGCTGATCGTCGCGATCGTGGTGGCGGGCAGCGCGAGCAAGCTCGCCGCCGCGGGCGGCATCGTCTTCCTCGCCGTGGTGTTGCACAACGGCTTCGGGCTCGCGCTCGGCTACCTCGCCGGCAAGGTGGGGCGGCTCGACGACCGGGCGCGCCGGGCCCTCGCGTTCGAGGTCGGTATGCAGAACTCCGGGCTCGCCGCGACCCTGGCCACTGCGCACTTCTCGCCGCTGGCTGCGCTGCCGTCGGCGGTCTTCTCGCTGTGGCACAACGTGTCCGGAGCGATCGTCGCTGCGTGGCTCGCACGCAGGCCGATTCGCGACTGATCGCGCCGCGATGGGCGCTGCGCCGCGCGCCGCGCCGTCAGGACGCCATCACGCCGTGCATGACCACGTTCGCCGCGACCTCGCCGATGTCGACGGTGTCGTCGGGCGTGCCGCCGATCAGCGTGGTCGAGAACGTGACCAGGTGCTCGTCGTCCTGCGAATAGATCTCGTTGCGGATCGTGACCATGTCGAACCCGCCCACCTGGCGGTACTTGTCCACGTGGACGTGGACGGTGAGCTCGTGGCCCGCGACGACGGGCTGGTGGTAGGTCATCGACTCGTCGGCCTGGATCAGCTGGCTCGCGCCGTAGCCGACCACGCCGTCGTCGAACAGGTGGCGGTTCGCCACCACGCCGGCGACGCTGACCAGCATGGGCGGCGCCACCAGGTCGGCGTAGCCGGCGGCGCGCGCGGCCTCGAGGTCGAAGAAGCGCGGGTCCGTGAACTGGGAGGCGATGGCGTACTCGCGCACCTTCTCGCGCCCCACCAGGTAGGTATCGGGGTGCACCCGGTGGTATCCGACGGCGTCGGCGGCCCGCCGGCTCTTCTCGTCGGCGGTCAGGTCCGTCACGCTCGCATCGATAGGCACGGGATTCCAATCTACGGGGTCGACGGTCCGCCCGGGGCTGTCCAGGTGTCCAACGCTCGGGCCGTCGTGTTGTGGGGTGCTCACCCCGCGCGATGGCGCCGGACCGCCTCGCGGCTTCCGCACCGCGGCGAGCAGTACCGCTGTCGGCCGTTGCGGGAGACGTCCGCGAACACACGATCGCAGTCCGACGAGGCGCAGCGACCCAGCCGGTTCATGCCCCGCGTGGTCAGGTGCAGGGCCGTCCCGGTGAGGATCAGCACGGCGAGCTGCCCGGTCAGCGTCGCCCCCGACTCGCGGTAGTGCAGGTGCCAGCCGGTCCCGGCGTGGTCGGTGACCCGCGGATGCGAGGCGTGGGCCGCGAGCAGCGCGTTGAGTCGCTGCACCCGGTCCGCGACCTCCTCCGCGTCGACGACGGTGAGCCACGCCGCGATCAGTTCCCGGCACCCCGCGTAGTCCTCCGGGCCGACGGATTCGACGAGGACGTCGTGGGCGGCGCACCGTCGGACCAGGTCGCGGAGGTCGACGGGCGGATCGTTCGCCAGATCCTCGGCCAGCAGGACCGGACCCTCGCCGTAAGGGTTGATATGCACAAGGCCATTACAGCACGATCGAGCGGTGCCCGATATCACCACGACGACGCTGCTCCTCCTGCTGATCGCCGCGCTCGCCGCGGGCTGGGTGGACTCCGTGGTGGGCGGCGGTGGGCTCATCCAGCTCCCCGCACTGCTCATCGCCTTCCCGGCGGCCGCGCCCATCCACCTGCTCGCGACCAACAAGATGGCCTCGATCGCGGGGACGACCACCAGCAGCATCACCTACTGGCGGCGCGTGCGCCCGGACCCGCGGACCGCCGTGGCTCTGGCCGTCCCGGCGTTCGCGGGCGCGATCGGCGGCTCGATCATCGCCTCGCACATCCCGCGCTCCGCGTTCAACCCGATCATCCTGGCCGCGCTGATCGCCGTCTTCGCCTACACGCTGCGCCAGCCGGACCTCGGCGACGAGACGAACCTGCGGTACCGCGGGCACCGTCATCTCCTGACGGCCGGGCTCGCCGGGTTCGCGATCGGCGTGTACGACGGTGCGCTGGGCCCCGGCACCGGCTCCTTCCTCGTGTTCGCGATGGTCGGGCTCATGGGCTACTCCTTCCTCGAGGCCTCGGCGAAGGCCAAGGTCGCGAACTTCGCGACGAACCTCGCCTCGCTCGTGGTGTTCCTGCCGCAGGGCGCGGGCTACTGGAAACTCGGCGTCGCGATGGCCTGCGCCAACGTCGCGGGCGGCTACCTCGGGGCGCGGACCGCAGTGGCCAAGGGGAGCGACTTCGTCAAGGTCGTCTTCCTGGTCGTGGTCTCCGCGTTCATCTGCAAGATCGGGTACGACGTCGTGACCCAGTTCACGCGCGGCTGAACGGTTTGCGTTGTACCCCATGGCTCGCCGTAAAATGGTCGGGTGAGTGAAGCCGCCGTGGCCCCCGAAGACCCGATCGACCTCGAAGCCTGGCGCAGCGCCAACGAACTGTCCGTGCCCTTCTCCGAGGCGCTCGACCAGTGGGCCGATGCCGCCCACGCAGCCCTCGTCGAACTCGCCGGGCGGTACGGCTCGTACATCAGCTACGCGGAACTCGCGGCGCGGGCGCAGGCCGATGTCGGCATCGCCACTCGCGCGCCCGTCCGGCTCTGGATCGCCGCGCTGCAGCGCCGCGTCACCGACCGCTGCCAGGCCGCCGGCGAGCCGCCGCTCGTGGCGCTGATGGTGGCCCACGACCAGACCGTCGGCGAGGGCTACGCCTACGCGGTCGCCGTCGCGGACCTCCCGGTCCCGGAGAACCTGGACCAGCACGCCGCCGCGGCCCGGTTCGCCTGCTACCTCCACTTCGGGGCGACGGTGCCCGCCGGCGCCGGCCCGCAGCTGACTCCCAAGCTCGAGGAGGCCCGCCGCGCCGCCGCGGCGAAGGCCGCCCGCGTGCGCCCCACCAAGGCCGTCTCGAAGGGCCGCGTGGTCAAGGCCCGCACAGCCGAGGCACCCCGCGCGACGCGGGCACCGTCGGCCCGCCCCACCAAGGCGGCGGCCAAGCCCGAGCCCCGTCCGGCCAAGTTGTGCCCCAACTGTTTCACCCAGCTCGCCGCAAACGGCGAGTGCGGCTTCTGCTGAATCTCGCGTGGGGTCTTCGGTAGGCTGAAGGCAGGTACACCGGGCTCCGGGGTCTTCGCGCCGCGGTTCGCCTAACGTCCGGTGAAAGCTGTGAACACTCCGTCGCCGTCGGGCGATTCCCTCCTGTACGTCCACATCGACAACTGGGAGTACCAGTGCTGCGGCACGGTTCCCCGCGTCGGGGCCGAGCTCAGCGGCACCCTCACCGTCTACGAGAGCGAGAGCCCCGGGTATCGCGCGCCCGCGGTCACCGGCTTCGACCCGCGGACCGGGCTGGTGCGGTTCGGGTCGATCGTCGCGCAGCTCGGGTCCGGGCTGTCCGAGCCGGCCGGTGACACGGCTCTGGTGCTCAGTTGGCACGACCACACCGCGAAACCACGATTGACGGGTGTCGTTGAGCAGGTCATCGAGGAGACGGGGCGCTTCCTGCCGATCGGTGCGGACCGGACCCTGCGCGTAGACCCCGAGTCTCGGGAGTTCCATGAGGTCGCCGAGGCGACGCGCTGGCCGGAGGAGCAGTTGGAGAGCGGTGGTGCGGCGACGATCGGCGTCGTCGTCGGGCTGCGGGTCATCGATCTGCGGGTCCCCACCGACGCGGAGATCGAGGACCGACTCGCGAGCGAGGATCGTGCGCGCCGCACGGTGCGCTTCATCGCTCCCGCCTCGATGTTCCCGGCGGATCCGCCGGCGACGGGCGATCGGCTCGAGATCGACCTCTCGGACGAGAGGATCAGGCCGCCGGGGCAGAGGTCGGAGGCGCCGCTCGTGCGCGGAGAGATCACGTCGGTTCATCCGCTGCCGGAGATCGCGGAGGGCTCGGGCTGGATCACGGTCACGCCGATCGTCGTCGACGAGATCGCGAACTACTCGATCGGTCTGCTCACGGATCAGGCCGAGTCATGAACGACCGCTCTGACCGGTTCCGACCGATGTCACGGTCTGTGAGCACCCTGCCGGGCGATGCGCCGCGCGCATCACTTCGGGATCGACCTCACCCCACTCGGCGCCTGGACGCGGCCCGCCGGTACGCCGGGACCCCGCGGAACCACTCGTCGAGGTTGTCGACAGCCTGGTGCGGAACCGTGAATTCTCCGTTGTCGCTGGACGTGTCGCTGTTGTACGTGCACATCTCGAACTACCCGGTGCCGGAGGTCCTCGACTGCGAGTCGGCATGACGCCGGGCCCGCGCCCGCGGTGACCGGCACCGTCGAGTACCGGGACGTGCGCGAGGCCACCGTCTGGCCCGAGGACCGCCCTGAGGCGGCGGCTCCGCGGCTGCCGGCGTGATCGCCGCGGTGCGGCTCGCCGACGCGAGGGCCGAGGGGCGTCGCCTCTTCGCCGACGCCGTGCGCTGAGCGGTCAGACGGTGACGCGTTCCGGCGTCGTGGTAGTGGCGCGCGCTCGCGGGACCGCCCAGCACATCGCCGCGGCTGCGACGCACAGCGCCCCCGCCACGTAGAACGCGGGGTCGTAGCCGCCCGACGCGTCGCGGATGTAGCCGGCGCCGAAGGCCGCGACCGCGGCGCCCAGCTGGTGTGCGGCGAAGATCCAGCCGAAGACCACCGGCGTCGACTCGCCGAAGTGCTCGCGCGCGAGTGCCATCGTCGGCGGCACGGTCGCGACCCAGTCGAGGCCGTAGAACAGGATGAACACGAGTAGTCCCGGCGCGACGTGCGGCGACAACAGTGAGGGCAGCAGCGCCAGCGCGAGCCCGCGGCCGAGGTAGTAGATCACCAGAAGGATCCGCGAGTCGACGCGGTCGGTGAGCCAGCCGGACGCGATGGTGCCCGCCACATCGAAGACGCCGATGATCGCGAGCAGCGAGGCGGCCGCGGTGGCGGGCATCCCGTGGTCACCCGCGGCGGGGATGAAGTGCGTCTGCAGCAGGCCGTTGGTCGTGGCGCCGCAGATCGCGAAACTGGCTGCCAGCAGCCAGAACGCGGGGCGACGGGCGCCCAGGACGAGCCCGGCGAGGGCGGCCCTCACGGCGCCGCCGGCCGGGGCCGCGGGTGTCACCATCGAGGCGCCGCCGTACGGCGCCAGGCCCTTGTCGGAAGGCCACGACCGCAACAGCAGCCCGGCCACCGGGATCACCGCCACCGCGACGGCGGTCACCACGAGCGTCGCGGTCCGCCAGCCGTGCGCCTCGGACAGTGCGGCGACGACGGGTAGGAAGATCAGCTGGCCGGTCGCGCTCGCGGCGGTGAGCACGCCGGTCACGAGCCCCCGTCGGGCGACGAACCAGCGCATCGCGATGGTCGCCACGAACGCGGTCGACAGCGAACCCGTGCCGAGCCCGACCAGCACGCCCCACAACAGCACCAGCTGCCAGGCGTCGGTCATGAACACCGCGAGCCCGGTGCCCGCGGCCACGAGCGTCAACGCGGTCACCACGACCGGTCGAACGCCCAGTTTGTCCATGAGTGCGGCTGCGAACGGTGCGGTGAGTCCGAACAGCGCCATGTTCACCGACATCGCCGCGCCGATGGTGGCGTGGGACCAGCCGAACTCCATGTGCAGCGGGTCCATCATCACGCCGGGCACGGATCGGAAACCCGCCGCACCCAGCATCGTCACGAAGCTGACGCCGGCCACGATCCAGGCGTAGTGGGGGCCGCGCAGGCGCCGCAGGGGAGTGCTCACCGCATCAGATTCCCGGATCCGGCGACACCGAACCAGTGGCATCACTGACAAGATGTGAAAGAATTCTGCCATGCATACGGTGGCCGTCCTGCTTCTCGAACCGATCATCGGCTTCGACGCCGCCATCCCGCCGATGTGCTTCTCCGAGGCGACCGATGAGGACGAGCGGCCGCTGTACCGGGTGATCACCTGCGGCGTCGATCGGGAACCCGTGCGGGCCACGGGCGGCTACGCGATCACCCCCGAGGTGGGCCCCGAGGTGCTCGCCGTCGCGGACACCGTCATCGTCCCCGGCACGAAGATCTCCGGCCCTCGGCACGAGGGCACGCTGCCCGACGACGTCCGCGCCGCCCTCGCCACCATCCGACCGGGCACCCGCATCGTGTCGATCTGCACCGGCGCCTTCGTGCTCGCCGCCGCGGGACTGCTCGACGGTCGCAGCGTCACCACCCACTGGAAGTACGGCGCGCAGCTGCGCAGGCTCTATCCGCGGGTCGGCCTCGTCGACCACGTCCTGTTCACGGACGACGGTGACGTGCTCACCTCCGCGGGCCTGGCCGCCGGCCTGGACCTGTGCCTGCACCTCATCCGCGCGGATCACGGTGCGGCCGTGGCCAACAAGGTCGCGCGGCACTGCGTGGTCCCGCCCGGTAGGCCGGGCACGCAGGCGCAGTTCGTGGACGCGCCGGTCCCGGCGAGCGGGACCGGCAGCACCGTCGACGTGCGGGACTGGGCGGCCCGGCACGTGGCCGAGAACCTCGCCGTCGACCTGCTCGCCCGCCGGGCCGGCCTGTCCGTGCGCACGTTCAACCGACGCTTCCGCGAGGAGACGGGGCAGACGCCGGGCGCCTGGATCCTGCGTCGCCGGCTGGACCGCGCGCGGGAGCTGCTCGAGACCACCGACCTGTCGGTCGACGCCGTCGCGGAGGAGTCCGGGCTCGGCACGGGCGCGAGCCTGCGCGCGCATCTGCGGCGCGACACCGGCATGACTCCCCTCGGGTACCGGCGCGTGTTCCAGGAGCGGGTCCTGCAGGACGTCCCGGGGGGCTGACGCGCCGCCCGGCGTCGCCGGGCAAGATCGCCGCCGGGCAAGATGGACGGATGCAAGGTCGGGTGGCGTCGCTGACCGGGTTGCGGGCCGCGGCCGCGGCCGCGGTGTGCCTCACGCACGCCGCGTTCTACACCGGCCACTACACCGACGATCTCGCCGGTCACCTGTGGGCTCGGTTGGAGATCGGCGTCCCGATCTTCTTCGCGCTCTCGGGTTTCCTGCTGTTCCGGCCGTGGGTGCGTCTGCTGCAGGACGGCACCGGCCAGCAGCCCGACCTGCGACGGTACGCGTGGCACCGGTTCCGTCGCGTGGTGCCCGCGTACTGGGTCGTCGTGGTGGCCGTGTACGCCCTGGGGCTGGTGCGGCCGGAACCGAATCCGTCGGGCCGGGGTGTCGACGGTCTGGTGCGCAACCTCACCTTCACGCAGATCTACGGCTTCGGGCACCTGCGCGTCGGGCTGACCCAGGCGTGGAGCCTTGCCGTGGAGATGGCCTTCTACCTGGCCCTCCCGCTGCTCGGTTGGCTGCTCACCGCGGTCCTCTGCCGGTACCGGTGGCGCCCCGCCCGGCTCCTGGTGGGCCTCGCCGCGCTCGCCGCGATCACGCCCGTTTGGATTCTCGTCGCCCCGGGTATCGAGCTCACCGCGCGGATGTGGCCGCCCGCCTACCTGTGGTGGTTCGTCGCCGGTATGGCGCTCACGGTCGCGGTCCCCCTGGTCCGACGGTGGCCCGCCCGGGCCACGCCCGCCTCTCTCGCGGTCGCGCTCGCGGCGTTCGTGGTGTCGGCCCTGCCGGCGATCGGGGGGCCGCCGACGATGGTCCCCAAGAGCGTGCTCGAGGCGCTCGTGAAATCGGCGCTCTACCTCGTTGTCGCCGCTGCGCTCATTGCGCCGCTCGCGCTGGCGCCGACCTCCCGCTCCGGGTATCACAGAGCACTGGGCATCCGGCCGATGGTCTGGCTCGGGGGCGTCTCCTACGAGTATTTTCTGGTGCACCTCATCGTGATGGACGTGCTGCTCCTGGACGTGTTCGGGTGGCCCCTGTTCACCGGGAACATCGCCGTGGTCTTCCTGGCGACCTCGGCTGTGACGGTCCCGCTGGCGTGGGCGCTGCGCGCGGCGCTGCCCTTCGGGGATGATGGGGGACGCGATCGATCGGCGGAGGAGGTGCAGCGGTGACGGGACCGGATCCTGAAGTGCACATCGACGCGCCCGTCCGCCGCTGGTGCGACGCGCGCGCCATCCCCATGCCTCGGCGGGAACTGTCCGACGAGGCCGCCCTGCTCATCGCCGCCGGGCACCTGTCGCCCGCCGGCCGTGAGGTGGTGCTCAACCGCTTCGACACCGAGCGCGCCTTCCCGGACATCGGCGGCTACTCCAAGCTGCGCCGGCTCAGCCGGATCGCCGAGCACGAGGCCGCGTCCGGCGCGCCCGCCCGGCCCGGCTGGTCCGACGGTGCGCCCCCGAGCCCGTTCCAGCAGGCCCGCAGTGCGGCCGAGGCGGTGCGCGCCGCCGACGCGCGGCGCAAGCTCGCCGGCTTCCGGCACGCGTTCACGCTCAACCGGCTGTCCTTCGCCGCCGGCGTGCGGGCCGTGCGCCGCGCCCGCAAGGACGCCGTGCACCTGGATCTCGACGAGCGGGACGCCCTGTTCGACGCGCTGTGCCTGACGCCGCTGCCCGTCACCCCGTCGGCCGCGGCGGTGGCGGCGCGCACCGTCGCCCGGGTGGCCGGGCCGGTCCTGCGTCTCGCGCCGCAGGTAGCGGGCTGGGTCGACGGACACGGCGCGCCCGACGAGCGTCTACTGATCTTCGAGGACCGCTACGACGTCCTGCTGTTCGTCGCCGGCCTCGTGTACGACAAGGTGACCTACTCGCGCTCGGTGAGCGCGGGCGAGTTCGACGAGCAGCTCGGGCAGCTGGACCTGCCGACGGACCTGGTGCAGATCTCCGCGGACGTGGCGCAGCTCAAGGCGGTGTGGGGGCAGCTGCGGTACGCGCCGGGGCTCGCCGACGGCACCCGCTCCGGCGAGCTCGACAAGGTGTGGGACGAACTCGTCGACCGCGTCACGGCGCTCACCCGCGTCGGCGACCTCGTGGACGTGGCCGACGCCAAACGTCCGCGGCGGATGTCGATCGAGTCGATCGACCAGCAGATCCACGAGCTGGTCACCCGCTCCGGCGAGCGCGAGATCTCGACGCAGAGCGCGCGCCGCGTCGCGGGCCAGATCATGGGCGCCAAGGGCGACCTCCCGCGCGCATTGCCCGACGGTGCCCGGCCGGCGCTGCCTCAGCCGCGGGACCAGGACGCGAGGTAGGTCTTCTCCTCGTCGGTGAGCCGACGCAGGCTGCGCTTCTCGATGTCGACGACGGCCATCTGCGTGGTGGCGAGGGCGGCCGGCTTCGACTCCGGCGCAGCGTCCTTCGCTCGTACCTCGTAGCCGATGGTGAAGTCGACACTGCGGTTCGACGCGATGTACATGCCCACCTGGACCGGCGAATCCTCGTGGTACAGCTGGGCCTTGTACTTGATCGCGACGTCTGCGATGAACGCGCTCTTGATCAGTGGGGCGTACTTCTCGCCGGCGGAGAGCAGCCACTGGATGCGGGCCTCCTCCAGCAGGGTGACCATCCGCGCGTGGTTCACGTGTCCCAGGGCGTCCATGTCGGACCAGCGGACGGGAACGTGTGCGGTGAAGGCGAACTCGTACCGACCCAGGCTCACCGCTGCCATCCCGTCGCGAAGGCGAGGAAGGCGTCGTTCTCCTCGGGAGTGGTCACCGTGACCCGGACCCCGGCACCGTCGAAGCCGCGGACCAGGAGGCCGGCCTCGGCGGCGTCGGCGGTGAACCGCAGCGAATCGGCTCCGAGGGGGAGCCAGACGAAGTTGGCCTGCGTGTGCGGGACCTCGAAGCCGGCGGCGAGCAGCGCGTCGCGGACCCGGATACGCTCGGCCACCACGGATTCCGTACGCGCCAGCAGCTCGTCGTTCGCGTGCAGCGAGGCGATGGCGGCGGTCTGCGCCGGCACGCTGACGGAGAAGGGCAGGTGCACCTTCGTCAGCGCGGCGATGAGATCGGGACCGGCGATGGCGTAGCCCACCCGCAGGCCCGCGAGGCCGTAGGCCTTCGAGAAGGTCCGCAGCGCGATCACGTTGGGGTGCCGGGCGATCAGCGCGGCGCCGTCGATGCGGTCACCGGTCTGGTCGTTGGGACGGTGGTACTCGTAGTAGGCCTCGTCGAGGGCCACGACGACGTTCGACGGCACCTTCGCCAGGAAGTCCTCGAGTTGCTCCTCCGAGATCGTCGTGCCCGTGGGGTTGTTCGGGTTGCAGACGAAGACCAGGCGCGTGCGGTCGGTGATCGCGGCGGCCATCGCGTCCAGGTCGTGCACGTGATCGGCGGTGAGTGGCACCTGGACCGGCACGGCGCCGACGACGCGGGTCACGATCGGGTAGGCCTCGAAGCTGCGCCAGGCGAAGACCACCTCGTCGTCGGGCCGGCAGGTGATCTGCACGAGGTCCTGGCACAGCGCGACGGAGCCGCATCCCACGTGCAGCTGATCCTCGGTGGCGCCGGTCAGCTTCGCGAGCTCGGCCTTCAGGGCGACGGCGCCGTTGTCGGGGTAGCGGTTGGCCGTGCGGAGCACCTCGGCCAGCGCCTGCGCGACGGAGGGGAGCGGGCCGTCGACGATCTCGTTGGAGGCGAGTTTGATCGCGCCGGGCGCGGATTTGCCCGGGACGTACGCCGGGAGGGCGTCGAGGTCGGAGCGGATGCTCAGCGGCGCGGGGTCGGACGGGTTCACGGTGGCCACCCCGCCAGGGTAGTCCGATGGTTGAACCGCCCGAGCCACCGAGGCCGGTCGCGGGGACCGGCTCCGGTGGCTGCGGGCGCGGGTCAGTTGCCGGAGAGCTTGTCCTTGACGGCGTCGACGCCGTCCTTGACCTTGTCGGCGGCGTCGGCGATCTTGCCCTTCACCGCCGCGAGGCCCTGATCCGCCTGGCCCTCGGCCTTGAGCTCGTCGTCGCCGGTGGCCGTGCCCGCGGTCTCCTTCACGCGACCCTTGAGATCCTCGGCCTTGTTCTTGGCGTCGTCTGCGATTCCCATGCCTATGTCCTCTCGGAGATCGTTCGGTGTTCTTCTTCTCGGGGGCGTTCCCCAAGTCCTTTGTCGTCCCGCCGATCGTTCACCAGGACCTGGAAGCCGACGTCGGGATTGGTCGCGGCGGCGACCTCGCGCCGCGCGGCCAAAGCCAGGGCGGACAGGTCCTCGACCGATGCCTCGGGGACGACGCTGACCGCTATCCGGATGATCGGCCGGCCCCTGTCCACCGCGGTCGACGGCCGGGCCCGGCGGATCAGCGGGCTCCGCGACAGGTCCGAGGCCACCGCCTCCGCGACCCGTCCCAGGTCGACGGTGCCGCCGCCCTCCGTCCGGATCATGCGCGTGGATGCGCTCCGCAGGTGCCGCACCAGCAACCACAGCGTGCCGAGGATCAGCACCACGCCGGCCGCGCCGATCACCGCGGGCCACCACGGCTCGTCGGGCAGTCGCGTGATGGTCGCGGTGGACACCCGGTGGGTGGCGTCCGTGGCGGTGCGCTGTCCGAGCCGGTACCCGAGGGCCCACAGTCCGCCGCCGAGGAGGACGAGTCCGATGAGGCCCGCCACGAGCCGGTCGATCACGCGGGTCGAGGGCTTCATCGGGCCACCTCCTCGGTGGTACGGCGGTCGAGGTCGATGCGCCGGTGGAACCAGAGGTCGTCGGTCACGGGCGCGTGGCTGCGGCGCCGGGGCTTGACGGCAGCGATGAGCAGCACCACTCCCACCACGATCGCGCCGATCGTCGCGGGCCACGCCCACCAGGCCCACTGCACGTCGTCGGCGATCCGGGGCACGGTGTCGAGCCAGCGGCGGCCGGCCACCCAGCCCAGCGAGACCACCGTGTCGCGCACGGCGAGGACGCCGAGTGCCAGGACGCAGAGCAGGAGCGGCACGGTCGCGATGCTCGCGCCGGCCGCGCGGCGGGGTGCTTGCTTGCGCAAGGTCCGCGCGGCTGTGTGCGTCTCCGGCTCGACGATCGGATGCCGGTGCAGGAACACGGCAGGGGAGGTCGAGCGCTCGTCGCTGACCCGGGTGATGTGCACGTGCACCTCCTCCGGGGCGGAGCCGAGACTCCGGGCGAGCTCCTCGTCGACGGCGGTGCGCACCGACGGGACGAGGAGGGCCGCGTCGAGCGGCCACTCGGCCGCGATCTGCACGTCGACCTGCTTGCGGTCGCGGTCGGCGAACCGGACCGCGGGAAGTTGCCGCGTCGCCAGCCCGCGGCGGCGCTCGGTGCCGGGCACCGTGAGGACGGCGTGCTCGATCAGCCTGCGCCGCACGCGGTCGTCGATCACGGTGCGGCCCCGGGTGGCGGCATCGGATGCTCGCTCCGCGCCCGACTCACCGGCGGTCTCTGCCTCGATCGGGGCATCGGGAGTCACCGATTCGGTGGTCATGGTCAGCTCCGGTCGCGGCGCCGCAGGGCGGTGAGGTCGATGAGACCGTCGAAGTGGGCGCCGACGGCCATGCCCGCCACTCCGAGGACGATCGCGAGCAAGAGGCCGACGAGCCCGCCGACGACGACGGCGATCGCCACCAGGAGGCCGATCACGCCTCCCCAGACGGTGAAGTTTCCTGGTGTCATGCGGTGTACTCCTTCGAAGAAGCGGCCCCCGTGAGGTCGGGGACCACGATGTCGGACACGACGACGTCGACGGGGACCCCCGCGGCGTCGGTCGCCGCCCGCCGGACCCGGTCCGCGAGGTCGACCAGGTCGACGTCGCGGCGGAACTCGAGGACGACGCAGACCTGGCCGCCCTCGTCGTCGAGGCGGACCCCGCGGACCGTCCGGCCCGGCAGATGAGTGGCGGGCGAGCCGGGGCCGCCCGCGTGGACGTCCACCACTCCGTCGACGGCCGTCACCGCGGCGACGACGCCGTCGACCCGCGCTGCGTGCGCTGCGCTCACTGGACTCGCGGCTCCGTCGAGGTCCCCTCGGCGGCCTCGTCGTCGTCGGCGAAGTGGACATCGTGGACGGTGACGTTGACCTCGGTCACCTCGAGCCCGGTCATGGTCTCGACGGCGTCGATGACGTTGCTGCGGATGCCCGCGGCGAGATCGTGGATGGCGACGCCGTACTCGGCGACGATCGCCACGTCGACGGCCGCCTGCTTCTCGCCCACCTCGACGGTCACGCCCTGGGTGAGGTCGGGCGCGCCGGGGAGGGTCTCGCGGATGCGGCCGACGACGCGGGCGGCTTGGCCGCCGAGGTCGTAGACGCCGTCGACCTCGCGGGCCGCGATGCCGGCGATCTTGGACACGACGATGTCGGCGATGCTGGTGGTGCCGCGACCGACCTGGGTGGAGACCGCGGAGCCCGGCTTCGTCGCCGTGGACTCGTCGGTGGTCGCGGCGGCGGGCTTGGTGGTGGTCGTGGTCATCTTCCGTCTCCTTGTGTCGACTGATGCACCGGGATCCGTTCCGGCACACTGGGTGAGTCGCGGTGTGCGGGAAATCGGCACGCGATTGTGATCCATCTCACACTGGGAGGGTGATTGTCCGGCGCAGATCTGTTGGGGTCGCTGTCCGACGAGACGCTGACCAGGCGCGCCCAGCGCGGCGACACCGCCGCCTTCGACGTGCTCGTGCAGCGCCATGCGCCGGCGGTGCACCGGTTCGTGGCGCGGACCATGCCCGAGCGCAGCGACTGCGACGACATCGTGCAGGAGTCGCTGATCGCGGCGTGGAAGGCGCTCCCGACCTTCGCCTTCCGATCGAGCCTGCGCACCTGGCTGTTCTCGATCGCTTCGCGGAAGACCGCTGACGTGCTCCGACGGCGCGCGCCGGTGGTCGACTCGGAGGCCGTCGACGAGGCCGCGGCGAGCGGCCCCGGGCCCGTCGAGAGGGCGACCGATCGAGACTTCCTCGACGCCCTCGGGCGTGAGCTCGGGCGGCTGCCCTACCCGGCCCGGGCGGCGTGGTGGCTGCGTGAGGTCGACGGGCTCTCCGTCGCCGAGATCGCCGGCGTCCTGCGGACCACCGAGGGCTCGGTGCGCGGTCACCTGCAGCGGACGCGCCAGCGCCTCGCCGAGGCGCTGGGGGAGTACTGGCCATGACCGATCCGACGCGGCCCGCGGAGGCGGGGACGTTGTGCAATCCGGCGCGACGTGGTCACACTGGGGGTGCGATGAGTTTCAGGCGAGTGGAGGGCGGCGACGCCGAACCGGCGCAGGCCACCGATTGGATAGCCGACGCGACACGTCGGCTCGCAGGGCTGGCCGGACCCGATGCGGTCGCGCCCGAGGTCGACCCCCGCTGGGGTGCCGATGCCGTCGATCGACTGCGCGCCGCCGTCGCGCTCCAGGTGTCGGGACTGCCCCGCCGCTCGCGCGTGATCGAGACCGTGCGGCCGGGGATCACGGTCACCGAGCTGGCCCTCTCCAAGGCGGTCACCGCGGCGCTCTCGGACGCCGCGGCCGCTGAGGCGGCCGCCGTCGCGGACGTCGCCCTCGACCTCGCGGGCACGCGGCTGGCGGCCGTGCACGTCCACCTCGTGGCCGTCGGAGCGGAGGGGCGGTCGCGGTCCCTGCTCGACGGTGGCGACCGGCTCCGCGCGCTGGCGGAGGACGTCGTGCGTCGGATGATCGGTGGTGCGGCCGTGCGCGTGGACCTCACGTGGGAGGACTTGCTGACGCCCGAGCCGATCTGACCGGGTCCGTGCCCAGATCGTGGATGACCTGCCGTTTTGTGGGTTGCGGGGAGGTTGTGTAAAGTAGCTGCTCGGCGGTTGCGCGTGACCCGCAAGGTTCGCTCGCGCAGCGCGTCCGATTTGGAGGCGTGCCAGAGCGGCCGAATGGGACTCACTGCTAATGAGTTGTCCGGCCAACACCGGACCGGAGGTTCAAATCCTCTCGCCTCCGCCACGTCGGTCTTCGGACCGGCGAGAATTGAATATGGGTATGCGCCCGTAGCTCAGTGGATAGAGCATCTGACTACGGATCAGAAGGTCAGGGGTTCGAATCCCTTCGGGCGCACAGTATGGAAACGCCAGGTCAGATCATATCTGACCTGGCGTTTTCGTGTTTCGCTCGCGAGACGCTCCAACGAGCGTTGCGCGCGACGGTCGAACCTCCAACGTTGCTGCTCATTCGTTGGAAGTTCGCGGCGACGCTCCAACGCGCGTCGGAGGTGCGATCCCTTCGCTGTTCCGATGGGCAGCCGCCCACAATTCTGTAACGTGTTCTAGAAATCGACACGAACGGGTGGCTGGGCATGAACGACTGGGATCTGTCGGCCGAGGTGGTCGTGGTCGGTTACGGCGGTGCCGGGGTCGTGGCCGCGCTGGCGGCGCGGGAGGACGGCGCCGATGTGCTCGCTGTCGACCGCTACCTCGGCGGCGGCGCGACGGACCTGTCCGGCGGCATCGTCTACGCCGGAGGCGGCACGTGGGTGCAACGCGAGGCCGGGGTCGAGGACACCGCCGACAACATGTACGCCTACCTGCGGGGCGAGGTGGGCGACGCCGTCTCCGAGGCCACGCTCCGCCGGTTCTGCGAGGGATCGCCCGCGATGATCGACTGGCTCACCGGCAACGGCGTGCCCTTCGACCCGTCGCCCTGCCCCTACAAGACCTCGTATCCCACCGACGACTATTACCTCTACTACTCGGGCAGCGAGAACTCGTTCCCCGACCGCGCCGTCCCGCGGCAGCGCGGACACCGCGCACACGGCCCCGGCGTCTCCGGCAAGGCCTTCTACCGTCCCCTCGCGACGTCCGCCGCGCGTGCCGGCGTGCGGGTCCGGACCGGTACGCGCGTCACCGATCTCGTCCTCGACGAGGGTCGGGTCGTCGGTGTCGAGGCCGTCACGCTCGACGGTGCGCCGCCCGCCGTCCTGCGCCGGTTCGCCGCGCTGACGAAGCTCTCCGCGAAACCCGGTGTCTACCACCAGGGCTTCCGATCGGCGTTGCAGGCGATCGTCGATCGCATCGAGCGCCGCCACGGCCGCACGATCCGGATCCGCGCGACCTCGTCGGTGATCCTCACGACCGGTGGATTCATCGCGAACCGCGCGATGGTGGCGGCGCATCGTCCTGACTTCCCGTGGGACGAGGGCCTGCCGCTGGGTACCGCGGCCGACGACGGCAGCGGAATCACCTTGGGGCGCAAAGCCGGTGCCGTTGTCGACAAGATGGACCACATCTCCAACTGGCGGTTCGTCGGCCCGCCCAGCGCCTTCTTCGCCGGACTCGCCGTGGGCGGCGACGGCGGTCGCATGATCGACGAATCACGGTACGGTGCAGCGCTCGGCGACGCCCTGGCGACCCGCCCGGATCACCGCGGTTGGCTACTCGTGGACGCGCCGCTCCTCGCCGAGGCGCGGAAGCAGATCCCGCAGCAGTCCACCTGGTTCCAGCGCCTGCAGACGGAGCGACTGCTGCGCCTCGGCGCGAGGCGGGGCGCGACGCTCGAGGAGGCCGCGCGGCGGGCGGGGATCAACCCGACGGGGCTCCGGCGCACCGTCGACGCGCACAACCGGGCCGTCGAGGCCGGGCAGCCCGACCCGCTCGGCAAGCCCGACGCCGTCCGCCGGCCGATCGCGACCGGCCCGTTCACCCTGCTCGACATCTCGTTCCGCGCGCGGGTCAGCTACCCCATGCCGATGATCACCCTCGGCGGTCTCGTGGTGGACGAGGAGACCGGGGCGGTCCTGCGACCCGACGGTGCCGCCGTTGCCGGGCTGTTCGCCGCCGGTCGTGCGGCCGTCGGCGTGTGCTCGAACTCCTATGTCAGCGGACTGTCGCTGGCGGACTGTGTCTTCTCCGGCCGACGGGCGGGTGCGCACGCGGCGCCGAACGACTGAACCGGCATCGCCGTCGTTCGCGCTGTGTTACCGTCGAATCAGGCGGAAGGACCGGACATGGACGAGCGGGTCGAATCGACGCACGCGGCGCGGGAGATGCTGCGGGAGCTGTGGGACGGTAACGGCCCGCTGCTGATCCACCAGAGCGGCGGATGCTGCGACGGCTCCGCTCCGATGATCTTCACCATCGACGAGTTCCGGCTCGGCGATGCCAACGTGCGGCTCGGCACCGTCGAACTGGGCGACGATCGCGCCGTGCCGATCTGGGTGTCCGACGGCGAGGCGCGAGTCTGGGAGAACAGCGTTCTCGTTCTGGACCTGGAACCCGGCCGCGCGGCGGGCTTCTCGCTGGAGGGATCCACGGGCAAGCGGTTCGTCTCCCGGGTGCGGATCGCGGGCGCCGACGGTGCCGCCTGCCCCGCCCCGCAGACCTGACGGCGCGCTCGGTCGGTCGGTCGGTCAGCGAGCGGCGTGACGTGCCGGACGCGAGCGCTGCGCGCGCCGCCGTCCGACGATGTCCGACAGCCGCCGGTCCCAGCGCGCCCACGCGTCCGGCGGGAGCAGCGCCAGCCCCACCGCCACGCCGGCGAGCCCGACCGCGAATCCCGCGGCGGTGTCGGAGAACCAGTGCACGCCCAGATAGAGGCGGCTCGCCGCCACCGCGGCGACCACGATCGCGGGGACGACCAGCGCGAGCAGGCGCCGACGCGTCGGCCAGCCGACCGTGACGGCCACCGTCGTGGCGAGCAGTAGGGCGGTCGTCCCGGTGACATGGCCGGACGGGAAGCCGTAGTCGGACTCATTGGTGAGGTGGTCGATCACCGGCGGCCGTTGCCGCGCGAACAGCGACTTGAGGACCAGCGCGATCGCCGACGCGGCGGCCGTCGAGCCGAGGACGAACACAGCGGAGGCGGCGGACCGTCGCCACGCGAGCAGCGCGGCGACCACGACGCCGATCGCGATCGTCGCGCCCGGGGAGAAGACGTCGGTGATCAGGTTCATCACTGTGGTGGTTCCCGTGTCGCGGTGCGCGACCATCTCCTCGAGCACCTCCCCGTCGGCCTCGGTGACGGGCTTCCACCCGACGAGCAGCCCGAGGACGACGACGGCGGCGACGAGCGCGACCGCCGACGCGAGAAAGGCCCGGCCCCTGCCGGTGAGTGAGAACATCCGACCAGATTGCCCGGATGAAAGACGTTCGCGCAACCCAAGACCGGGTAAATATCGCCCCATGACGTCTCGGTACCGGGGTAGCGTCAGCAGACGACGCGGGGAACGGCGAAGGTGAGGTGCGATGAGGAAGAGGCTGAGACGGGCACGGGCCGCGCGCATGAAGGGCAGCACGCTGTTCGCGGACGTGTCCGAGTGGCAGCCTCCGCTGCCCGACGACTACCCCTATCGCTGGGTGGCGATCCGCTCCAACGACGGCACCTACCGGGACCGGCGGTTCGAGGCCAATTGGGCCACGGTGCGCCGGATGCTCGACGACGGTCGGCTCGTCGGCGCGATCGTGTACGCGGTGGTCCGCCCGAACTGGGAGGAGACGCTCGCGGTGCACCTCGAGATGCAGGGCGAGGACCGGCCCGATGTGGTGACGATGGCCGACGCCGAGTCGTGGAACGGGCAGATCGTCGGCGATCACTCCGACGCCTTCAACGGCTTCGTCGCGGGCGCGTCGGCGTGGCGGGGCGGCACCGTCGGCGAACGGCCCGTGCGGTGCCTCGGCTACCTGAACCCGAATGACATCGGCATCTGGCCGAATCTGCCGGACATACCGTTCGTCGTGCCCTCGTTCGGTGCTCCACCGGACTTCGCCGCCGCGCCCGAACTGGGGCGCCGCTACGTGGCTCAGCAGTACACCGACGGTGCCGGACACCGCGCCGACCTGCCCCAGGGCTACGGGAAGGTGCACTGCGACATGAACATCGCCCACGGTCGGGACCCGTGGCAGCTCGGGGACGTCCTGGGAACCACCGAGATCCCGGTGGACTGACTCACTCCGCCCAGGGGGTGAGCGCCACCTCCGGGAGTACGGGGAGCCAGCCGTCGATCCAGGCGCCGGCGTAGACGGGCTCGTCGCCGGTCTTCAGTTCGATGACGTGGCCGGGAAGGTCCGCGGCGATCAGCGGGAGGAGTCTGCGTCCCTCGGCGGCGTGCGCGTGCGCCACCGCGTCGGAGCCCCAGCCGCTGCCCCAGTGGTACTCCCGATCGAACTCGTCCTGCCAGGCGTCGAGCTGGTGGCCCAGGTCCTCCGGAAGGTCGAGGTGCTCGGGGCCGATCCCGCCGTAGGTGGCCCACAGGGGCGGGCCGGAGTAGTCGTTCATCAAGCGGATCCAGCGTTCCGGTGCCGTGTCGAACTCGCGCACCGTCGTGCCCGCCGGGAGCGGCGTCTCGCCCGACGGTGACCACCCTCGTGTCCAGCCCCCGGAGTACCCGTGCTCGCCGACCGGCCATAGGCGGTACTCGAGGACGAAGCCAGGCAGCTCCGTGACTAGGGCCGCGACGATCGCCAGGCCTTCGCCCCGGTACTCGGCGGCGGCGCCGTCGGACCGCCAACCCTCGCGACCCCGATGATCGGCCTCGAACAGGGACTGCCAGGCCTCGACCCGCCCCGCGAGGCCGGTGGAGAGGCCCAGCTCGGCGCCGGTCAACGGACGCGTCCGGTCGACGCCGAGGAGCGGCGACGGCTCGTAGTCGGGATACACGTGCAGCACACGGTCCGGGACGAGTCGGGGATCGACCATTCGCCCAGGCTACGCGGCGGAATGTGCGAACGCATCGCCACAATGGCACAGGCGCGCAACTCAGGCCGTGCAGGCCGACGATGCCGGGCGGCGCGGCGTGGGGGAGGACGGTGCGGCGTGGGGGACAACGCCACCCCCACCAAACGCCCGGCGTTTCGTGGGGGACGAACTGCTTGAGCCGCCTCTTGGTGTGGCGCGGGGGACGACGACGTGGTGCGCGGGACGACGATTGCCAGCGGATTCGGCGCGAAATCGCAGGCCGATTGCCGAATCCGCAGCGAGTCCGTGGCAACTCAGTCGCCGCGAGCCACCACACCGCGAGCCGAGGACGCGACGAGGGGTGTGCGGCGATGCGCCCGGCCCGGCCCGGCCCGGCCCGGCGCGTAGCACCGTCGGGCTGGCGAGGGGGAGCCATGCGCGGCGCGCATGGCCCTGCTTCGAAAATAGCCTCTGACCTGCATGTGTGTGGGTATGCGTCGCGCGCATGACTTGCGAGAACAACACGGCCTCTTGGTGGGCGTGTGCTTGCACACCGCCCGGCTGGCACGCCCGCCCAGCGCGGCCGCGGCGCACCGTCGAAGGCGAATCACCAGGACACGCGAGCGGCGCCGCCCCGAACGGATCGGAGCGGCGCCGCTGACACCCTCACCTGGTGTGGGACGCAGGGATCAGAAGAATCCCTGCGCGCCCGGCGCGTACGAGACCAGCAGGTTCTTGGTCTGCTGGTAGTGATCGAGCATCATCTTGTGGTTCTCACGGCCGATGCCCGAGTCCTTGTAGCCGCCGAACGCCGCGTGCGCGGGGTACTGGTGGTAGGTGTTGGTCCACACGCGGCCGGCCTGGATGTCGCGGCCCGCGCGGTAGGCGACGTCGCCGTTGCGCGACCAGACGCCCGCACCGAGGCCGTAGCGGGTGTCGTTGGCGATCTCCATCGCGTTGTCGTAGCCGTCGAAGGACGTGACCGCCAGCACCGGGCCGAAGATCTCCTCCTGGAAGATCCGCATGCTGTTGTCGCCCGAGAAGATCGTGGGCTGCATGTAGTAGCCGCCGGACAGGTCGCCGCCCAGGTCGGCCGCCTCGCCACCGGTGACCAGCGTGGCGCCCTCGTTCTTGCCGATGTCGATGTAGGAGAGGATCTTCTCGAGCTGCTCCTTCGACGCCTGCGCGCCGATCATCGTGTCGGTGTCCAGCGGATCGCCCTGGATGATCGACTTGGTGCGGATCGAGCCGAGCTCGAGGAACTCGTCGAAGATCGGCTGCTCGAGCAGCGCGCGCGACGGGCAGGTGCAGACCTCGCCCTGGTTCAGCGCGAACATCGTGAAGCCCTCGAGGGCCTTGTCCTGGTAGTCGTCGTTCGCGGCCATGACGTCCTTGAAGAAGACGTTCGGGCTCTTGCCGCCCAGCTCCAGGGTGACCGGGATCAGGTTGTCGGCGGCGTAGCCGGCGATCAGCTTGCCGGTGGTGGTCTCGCCGGTGAAGGCGATCTTCCGGATGCGCTTCGACGAGGCCAGCGGCTTACCGGCCTCGAGGCCGAAGCCGTTGACGATGTTCACCACGCCCGGGGGCAGCAGGTCGCCGATGAGTGAGAACAGGTACAGCACCGAGACCGGGGTCTGCTCGGCCGGCTTGAGCACGATCGCGTTGCCCGCGGCCAGTGCTGGGGCCAGCTTCCAGACGGCCATGAGGATCGGGAAGTTCCACGGAATGATCTGTCCCACAACGCCGAGCGGCTCGTGGAAATGGTACGCGACGGTGTTCTCATCGATCTCCGACAGCGCGCCCTCCTGCGCGCGCAGGCACGACGCGAAGTAGCGGAAGTGATCGATGGCCAAGGGGATGTCGGCGTTGAGGGTCTCGCGGACGGGCTTGCCGTTCTCCCACGACTCGGCGACGGCGATGGCCTCGAGGTTGGCCTCCATGCGGTCGGCCATCTTCATGAGGATGTTGGCGCGGGCGGTCGCCGAGGTCCGTCCCCAGCCGGGCGCGGCCGCGTGCGCGGCATCGAGGGCGAGCTCGATGTCCTCCGCGGTCGAGCGCGCGACCTCGCAGAAGGTCTGGCCGGTCACGGGCGACGGGTTCTCGAAGTACTGACCCTTGACCGGCGCGACCCACTCGCCGCCGATCAGGTTGTCGTAGCGGGGCTGGTAGCTCATGACGGAGCCGGGAGCTCCGGGACGGGCGTAAACGGTCATGGCGTGCCTCCAGGTGAGTTGGTGACTTCAGTCACATTCCACCATACGCAGTGATCGTTGCAACACCGTTGCAGTCGGTTGCAACCCGGATCGGCCCTGGTAGGGGTGGTCCGCGCTGCCGCTTTCCGCGCGCTGGAACCGGCTCAGGCCAGGTCGATCGCGATCGCCGCGAGGCGCCCGTCGGCCTCGGCCCGCGCCCGCGCGTCGCCGTGCGCCTGGAGCACGCGCCAGCTGTGCTCGTCGTCCCGCGCGTCCGGGAGGTCCAGCCACCGTCGGAGGAGGCCCAGGTCCCGACTCGCGAGCACTGCCGACCGCAGGCTTCCCGCGAGCTCGGCGCGCAGGCGCACGACGCCCGGAGCCTGCGAGTTCGGCAGGAGCGGACCGCGGTACACGGCGAGCGCGTCGGCGACGCGGCCCGCGCGGATCGATGTCGCCGCCTCGTCCGCGTCCGACGCGAGTGGCCGCAGGAGCCGATAGGGGCGGGAGCCGAGGAAGTCCGCGCCGATGGTCTTGCGCAGCCGCGAGACCTCCGCGCGCACGGTGACCACGTCGAGATCGCGCTCGTCCAGCAGCAGCGCCAGGTGATCCGCCGTGAGCCCCTCCGGGTGCCGCCCGAGCAGCGCGAGGATGTCGGCGTGGCGTCCGGTGAGCGGGACGGTTCGGCCCTCGAGCTCGAGCACGGGCCGGGCGCCCAGCAGGCGCAGCCGGGCCGACGGTGCCGGCGCGGGCTCGGTCAGCCGGAGTACGGCGAGCTGCCCCTCGACGGCGAGCGCCGCCGCTCGGACGAGCGCCAGGGCCTGCGGCGTCGCGACCTCCGGGCCGCCCGTCACGTCGAGGACGCCGACCGCGGCCCGGGTGACCGGATCGTGGATCGGGACAGCGGTGCAGTTCCACCCGTGCGCCAGCCGCGCGAAGTGCTCGGACCCCGAGATCTGCACCTCCGCGTCCAGCGCCAGCGCGGTGCCCGGTGCGTTCGTCCCCGCCGCGGATTCGCTCCAGTCCGCGCCCGGCGCGAAGTTCATGGCCGCGGCGCTGCGGACCGCGGCACCGTCGCCCTCGACCCACAGCAGGGTGCCGTCCCGGTCCGCCACGGCCACCATCGCGCCCGCGGAATCGTCGACGAGCAGGTGTCGGATCACCGGCATGACGCCGGTCAGGGGGTTGCGGGCCCGCAGCGCGTCCAGCGCCTCACTGCCCGACGGTGCCCCGCCGTCCGGGTTCACGCCCCCGGCGCGACTGCGCTGCCAGCTCTCCGCGATGAGCCGGCGCAGATGGGATGCGCGCAGCGCCGCATCGTCGACCGCACCGTCGACGAACATGCTGTGCAGCCGCGCGACCGCACCCACGGACGCGACGGCTCGGGATCCGGCAACCATCGTAGTACCGAAGATAGCGCCGAACCGGGCCGTTCGGCGCGATTCGGGCGGCTCGGGGGCGGGAGCGGTCACCAGCGGGGATCGCCGACCAGCTGCAGGCTCACGTAGGACGGCCGCTCCGGGCTCAGGAGCACCGTCTGCTTGCCGAACCGGGTCTTCACCAGGTCGGGAACGGTGGCCAGGTAGCGGGGCACGCTGCCGGCGTAGACGTCCACGCGCAGGCGGTGGCCCTCGTCGAGCAGCGCGTCGGTCGGCACCACGTCGATGTCCAGCTCGATGATCTCGCCCGGCACCACGCGCTGCTTCGCCGACCAGGTGAGCGGATGGAAGGCGCTGAGCAGCTCGCCGTCGAGGTCGAACGTGCTGCGCGTGGGATCGACGGCGCGGTTGGACGCGAGCAGGGCGCCGCCCGAGAGCACCGTCGACGTGCCGTCCGGGGCGACGTCGTTGACGGTCACCGTCCAGATCGCCTCATCGCCCTCGCACTGCGTCACGAGGTGCACGTTGATCGCGCCGCTGAGCTGCACCGGAACCGCCGCGGGCGGCGAGGTGAAGGAGATCGCGCCGCGCTCCTGGATGCTCGCGTTCTCGCAGGCCGGGACCGCCTTCGTCAGGCCCGCGAGCACCATCGTCAGATCGGGCGAGGCGAGGCCGCGCAGATCGATCCGCGTGGACGCGGCCTCGCGACGGCGGGCCGGGAAGGTGGCGAGCGCACCGTCGTACCTGGCGTGGTCGGCCGTGCCCGACGGTGCCGGGGTCGCGTAGAGCCGCTGGGTGCGGGCACCGGCGCGGGGGAAGGACTCGCCCGCGGTCCAGCCGCCGCCCTGCTGCTTGAGGGTCACCGGGCCGTAGCGGTCCACGCCGTTGTCGATGTCCTTGAGCCAGCGGTCGTACCAGGCGCGTTCGAGCACGTCGATCCGCGGCGGCGCCTGGGTGCCGCCGAAGCCCGCGCCCATGTCGAAGTGGAAGCCGTCGGTGATGACCATCTGCTTCTGTCCCGGAGGCAGATTCAGGCGCGCGAAGGTGCGCGGCGTGCTGCGGCCGAAGAGATCGTGCCAGCCGCCGAACAGGAAGGTGGGCGCGGTGATCTCGTCGATCTTCGCGTTCCGCTCGGTGAAGTAGGGGTTGTCGTTGACCCGTGGATCGCGGCCCGTGAGCACCCCCGTCACGACCGACGAGATCTCCGTCGCGGGCGAGACGATGCGGCTGCGCAACCAGCGGAAGATGTTGCCGTTCACCGTGTCCCGCAGCAGCGTTCGCGGGTTGTAGAGCCACTTCAGCCCGTTCACGGCACCGAGCCAGAGCGGGATGAACACCGACGGCAGGCCGCCGGTGATGTAGATGTCGCGGACGATGTCCTCGCTGCCCTCGATCGCGAACACCGCGCCGAGGCCCTCCGGCGCGTGGCCGGCGGCCTGCAGCGAGTTGATCGCGGAGTAGGACCACCCGCCCATGCCGAGCTTGCCGTCGCACCAGGGCTGTTCCCGGGCCCAGGCCAGCGCCTCGACCGAGTCCTGCTGCTCCCGCGGCCCGAGGATCTGCCACACGCCGTGCGAGGTGCCCGTGCCGCGGACGTCGACGATCACCTGGACGTAACCGCTGCGCACCAGCCGCCGGTTGATGCCGAAGCCCTGCAGCAGGCCGCCCGAGAAGTCGACGGTCCCGCCCGTGAGGGCCTTCGAGGCGTTCGTCAGCGCCGGGCCGACGAACGCCGCGTGCGTCGTCTCGTCGATGGCGTCCACGACCATGCGGTTGTACGGGTTGAGGTTGAAGATCGCGGGGTAGGGGCGCTCCGCGGGCACGCCGTCGATCTCCGCGGGGCGGATGACGGTGGCGCGCAGCACCACCCCGTCGGACATCCGGATGTCGACATTGCGGTCGATGTGGACGCGGGGGTACGTGAGCCGGCCGTCGACGGCCTCGCGCCAGGCGAGGGCGTCGGCGCCGCCGGTGGGGTCGCCGAGGGGGAGGGCGTGATCGACGCGCGCGTGATGCTCGACGCTGACGGGCGCGGGCAGTGCGGGGCTGCGGTCCCACAGCGGGAACCGGACGCCGGACAGTCGGGCGTTCGCTCTGCCGGATCGGCTGGTCGCCATTGCAACCCCTTTCTTCAACCGTCAACTTAGAACACCGGTGACATACCTCACAAATCCGTGGTGACGATGTTACAGACCTGATGCAGAACAGCGGCATTTCGTGTGGTGTCCGGAGCACGCCGGATGCACACTCCGCACGTGCCCGCGGTGCCCGATAGGCTCGATCGCGTACATCGCTGACGAAGACCCGAATCCCGGAGGTTTCCCATGTCGCTGACCACCACGCTCCTCGATCCCGCGCGCCAGCCGGCCGTCGTCGCCGACTTCGCGTCGGTCGTCGAAGCCGAGGTCGGCGACAAGAGCGGCCTGTCCGGCACCGTCATCAAGACCGCGTACGCGGCGGTCAAGAAGGTCTCGCCCACGGTCATCGAGTCGGCACTGACCAAGCTGCTGCCCGACTTCGCCGCGGCGCTCGATCCGTTCTGGACCGAGTTCTCGGCCCAGGGCCCGGGCGACTTCGGCCAGTTCCTCGCGGCCCGCGGCGACGCCGTCGGCGACGCACTGCTCGCCGTGACGGACGCGAAGGCCGAGTCCACGAGCCAGCCCGCGCTGCGCAAGGCCTACTCGAGCCTGCGCGGCAAGGCCAAGGAGAACGTCGTGGCGGCGCTGCCCCGCGTCGGCGCGGCCGTCCAGAAGAACGCCGCCTGATCATGGGGAAGGTGCAGCTGCACGGGTCGGACCAGCTGACCACCGCGGTCGATCACGCCTACAGCGCCACGGTGCCCGCCGGCACCACGGTGCACATCGCCGGCGTCGCGCCGCTCGACGCCGGCGGTACGACCGTCGCCCCCGGGGACGTCCAGGGTCAGGTGCGGGCCGTCGTCGCGAATCTCCGGGTGATCCTGGGGGAGCGCGGGGCCGAGCTCGCCGATGTGGCGCGGCTGACGGTGTTCGTCGCCGAGCACCTGCAGGTGGACCTGCAGGTCGCGGTGGACACGCTCGCGGAGGTCTTCGTCGAGCTGCCGCCGCTGTCGGTGATCGGTGTGAGCCGGCTCCGGTACGACGACCAGGTGGTCGAGTTGGAGGCCGTCGCCGCCCTGTAGTCACACGGCCGTGGCCTGTGACAATGCGCACAGGCCCGCGGCCGTGCGAGTGCTTGCCACAGTGGTTCGTTCGCGCCGAACGACAGGCGCTACCGTGGACGGCGTGAGTACGTCTACTTCCGCAGATGCCGTGGCCACCGTGATCACCGGGGCGAGCTGGCCCAGGATCCTGACCTGGCGTTCCGTGGACGGGAACCTGTTGGAGTCCGTCCGGGTGCAGCTCAGCGGCGACCGGATCAAGGCCTACGGCCGGATCATCGCGGCGCCGACGGCCGACGGCCCGGCGTTCAACGCCTCCTACGACCTGGTGACCGACGACGAGGGCGTCACCAAGCGCCTCTCGGTGCACGCTCTGACGGAGGCCGGCGAGTCCCAGGTGACCATCGCCCGCGACGGCGAGAACCACTGGTTGGTCCAGGGTGCGCAGGGCTCCGAGCGAGGCTTCTTCTCGGGCGCCCTGAGCGTGGACGTGCTCAAGTCCGCGTTCTTCAATGCGCTGACCGTCCGCCGGTTCGACCTGCAGACCCACGCGGAGGCCATCGACGTCCCGGTCGTGTACGTGGATCTGCCCAGCCTGCAGGTCAAGGAGACGGTCATCAACTACGACGGTGCGGCCGACGGCATCACCGTCATCTCGCCGGTGTCCAGCTCGAAGCTCTCCGTCGACGCCGACGGCTTCGTCATCGACTACCCCGGCCTGTCGACCCGCGTTGGGTAGATCGCCTCGAGCGGTACTCAGTCCAGAGCGGTGATCACGCCGCCCGCGTGACCCGCCTCGCGCAGCGCCCGCTGCCACTGCGCCCCGTCGAGCACGGGAGCGATCGGGGTGCGGCGGGCGTTCTCGTACCGCTTGCGCGCCGCGTAGCCCCGTTCGGTGATATCGCCGACGGTGCCCCGCCCGGCCAGTTCGGCGCGCGCGGCGATCAGCTCGGCGATCGTGTCGTCGAGCGCGTCGAGCAGGGCCTCGGCGTTGGCCTCGCACATCGCGTTCACCAGCGACGGTGCCGTGCCTGCCACCCGCGTGACATCGCGGAAACTGCTCGCGGCCAGGGAGTGGGCGAGCTGCTTGGCCGCGGGATCCAGTTCGGCGGTGATGGCCACGGCCTCGGCGACCACGTGCACCGAGTGCGAGATCCGAGCGACGGCGGCGTCGTGCTCGGCGGATCCCGCGGGCACGATCACGGCGCCGCAGTCCAGGCCGACGGTCGCGGCCAGGCGCCAGGCCTGCGCGGGAGTGTCGTCGTCGGCGGTGACGACCCAGGTGGCACCGTCGAACAGGGTGGCGTCGGTGGCCTCCCAGCCGGAGAACGCGGTCCCGGCCATCGGGTGGCCGCCGGCGTAGCGCCCCGTCAGGCCGGCCGCTGCGACCCGCCGCGCGACGTCCCCCTTGACGCTCACCGCGTCGGTGAGCCATGCGTTCGGGGCGTGCTCGGCGACGGCGGCCAGCACGCCGTCGAGGGCCGGGACGGGGACGGCCACCACGATCACGTGCCGGCCCTGATCGGCCCGCCGCAGGGTCGCGACCAGGTCGGACGAGGCATCGAATCCGGCGGCGTCCGCGTCGTCGACCGCCGCGGCCGAGCGGTTCCAGCCGTACGCCGGGCGACCGGCACGGCCCAGGGCCCGCAGGATCGAGCCGCCGATCAGGCCCAGGCCGAGGACGCAGACGGGGACGTCGGAATGAGGAGCATGCTGCGCGGACACCCCGACAGCGTTCCACAGCGGCGTTCGGAAGCCGTATGGACGTGTCGCGGACGGGCGTTTACGGATACGGTTTCACCCATGGCCGCACAGACCTCACCGGAGCGCTACGACGACACCGACGGCTACGCCGTGGCAGTGACCCGCGAGGAGACCACCTGGACCGTGCACCTCCTCGACCCCGGCGCGCTGGGCAGCATCGCCAAGGCCGAGCAGGAGATCAAGGCGCTGCGCGTCACCGGAGCGGTCTTCGGCGTGCTCAACGTCGACGACGAGTACTTCGTCGTGGTCCGGCCCGGTCCGTCGGGCACGCGCCTGCTGCTCTCCGACGCCACCGCCGCCGTCTTCGACGAGCTGGCCGAGCAGGCGCTGGAGCGACTCAACGTCGAGGTGCCGGACATCGACCCCGAGGAGATCGAGGAGACCGACCCCTGGCCCGAGGGCGACCTGGCGATCCTCGGCGACCTCGGACTCGGGGAGCAGGAGCTCAGCGTCCTGCTCGCGGACCCCGACCTGTACCCGGACGAGCAGCTCCAGGTGATCGCGGAGCGCCTCGGTTTCGACTCCCAGCTCGGCGCGGTCCTGGACTCGCTCGGCTAGTGGCCCTGCTGGACGCCGAACGCGCGGCCATGGGCTTCGCGCTCGAGGCTGCGGACCTCGCAGGGCCCGACGACGTGCCCGTCGGCGCTGCGGTCCTCGCGCCCGACGGTGCCGTGCTCGCGCTCGCGGGGAATCGTCGGGAACAGCTGGGCGACCCGACGGCTCACGCGGAGGTCCTCGCGCTGCGGGCCGCGGCGGCGCGGTTCGGCGACGGCTGGCGCCTGGGCGGTTGCACCCTCGCGGTGACCCTCGAGCCCTGTGCGATGTGCGCGGGCGCGCTCGTCTCCGCCCGGATCGAGCACCTCGTGTTCGGGGCCTTCGAGCCGAAGACCGGGGCCGTGGGCTCGGTCTGGGACGTGGTCCGCGACCCGCGCGTCACGCACCGGGTGACCGTGCGTGGCGGCGTCCGTGAGGCCGAGTGCGCCGCCCTGCTGACCGACTTCTTCACCCCGCACAGGCCGTGACCTGCCGATTTAACGCCTGAGACGTCTTCCGGTAAAGTTTCGCGACGGTGGCGTGTCCGAGCGGCCGAAGGTGCAGCACTCGAAATGCTGTGTGCGGTAACCCCGTACCGAGGGTTCAAATCCCTCCGCCACCGCCAAGGGAATGCCCCGTGACCTGCAGTGATGCGGATCGCGGGGCATTACTCGTTCGTGCGGTGTCACCATGCGTGGCTCACAACGCACATCCGTTTCCGGAGCGGGTGCCCGCTCACACGTCGGTCCGTGCGGCAGTCGCTGCCGAGATGCCCCGGTCACGCGATGACCGCGCCGCTGGAGACGACGTTCGGGCGCGCCCGCGCCGTATCGGTCGCCGCAGCCACCACTCGCAGAAGGCGAGCGCGATGAGCCAGCTCGGCAGCGCGACGATGGCCGGCCCCCAGGCATCGAGGAAGGACTCGGGCACGCCTGCGGCGCCGAGGACCAGGAAGGCGATCGGCCCCAGGATCCGATTGAGGATCACCGAGTACATCAGCGCGGCGCTGCGCAGCATCCAGCGCCGGTGGGCGGCCACGTCGCGCCCGACGATCGCCCGCACGCCGAGCGCGGTGAACAGCAGCATCAGTGAGCCGAGCGTCACGTTGGACACGGCGTTGACCGGCCCGAACGGCGTGACCGTCCCGATCGCGATGGCCGCGAGCCCCACGGGCAGCGCGCACGCCACGTAGATCCGGCCGGCGATCCAGTGGTACCGCGCGAACCAGCGACGTCCGAGCTGGACCAGCCCGGCGAGCATCGCGACGGACCCGAGCAGGATGTGCCCGACGAGCAGTCCGTAGTACCAGTCCGGTTGCTGCTCGAGCGGGATACGGCTCCCGCCCGTGAGGTAGGGCGGCAGTGCGTAGGCGAGGAATACCAGCACGATGAGGGCGCCGACCAGCAGTTTCTTCATGGGCGTCACGCTAGGAGTGGTTGCCGCGCGAGTGGATCACCCATAGGGGTGGCGCGGCGTAGTCCGCTCGGGTGAGGGACGGTGTCGGCGGCGGTCAGTGCGCGCCGAAGAAGCCGATCGCCCTGTCCCCGTCGTCGCAGCGCGCGAGCATGCCGGGGGTCGTCGGAAAGGTGCAGTTCCAGCCCTCGACGGTGACGGGCTGTCCCGTCGCGATCTTCGGCCCGAACGCGGTGGCCACGCGCATCGCCTCGGCGCAGTCGACCTTGACGGTCCCGAGGGCGTGGACGTACAGGGCCCCGTCGGGGCCGCGGGTCTGCCCGCACATCTCGGCGCGGGTCTCCGCGGCGGCCGCGGTCGTGGCCGACGGTGCGGGGGCGGTGGACGAGTCGGAGGAGCTGCCGCAGCCGGCCAGGACGAGGCCGCACGCCGTGACGGCTGCGACGGCTGTGACAGGCGTTGTGAAGCGCTGAAGGGCGGTCATGCCCTGCACAGTACGCGTGCCTCGGTGATGAGCCTCACGAAACTGCCGGTCAGCGACTTCATTGCGGATAGAAACCATCGGTACACTCGACAGCGACTCGTATCACGCAGCTCTCGCGCCTCGACGACTCGGAGTACCTCCATGGCACTGTTTCTGTACCGGGTGGGTAGGTTCGCCTACCTCAACCGATTCAAGGTCATCGCCGTGTGGCTGTTGCTGCTCGTCGGCATGGGGCTCGGCGCCGCGGCGCTGAGCAAGCCGACCGTCGACAACTTCTCGCTGCCCGGCCTGCCCTCGGCGAAGGCCACGGACATCGTGTCCGCGAACTTCGGCGACAAGGGCGGGGACCCGTTCACCACGGCGTCAGCGACCATCGTCTTCCACGCCACTCAGGGCAAGCTGACGGATCCCGGTAATGCCGCCGGCATCGACAAGACGATCGCCGACATCAAGGCGCTCACGAAGGACGGCGACGACGGGCAGAAGGTCACGGTCGTCAAGGACCCGGAGCTGCTGCACAACCCCACCGTCGAGCTCGACCCGAACAGTCTGACCGCGGATCAGAAGGCACGGCTCGAGACGATCGCCGCGCAGGGCAAGGACATCGCGTCCACCAAGACGCAGGCGCAGAAGGACGCGGACGCGGCGGTCACCTCCTCCGTGAGTCCCGACGGCAAGACGGCGAAGATCACCGTCAACTTCGTCGACAAGGTCACCGAGCTGCCGAAGGACCTGTCGGACAACCTGAAGAAGGCCCGCGAGGCGGGAGCGGCCGCGTCGGGCGGCACCCTGCAGGTCGAGGCCGACGGTTCCGCCGCGCGTGGGAACGCCGACATGGGTATGACCAGTGAGATCATCGGCATGATCGTCGCGGCGATCGTGCTCGTCATCACCTTCGCCTCGCTCGTCGCGTGGGGCCTGCCGCTGATCAACGCGATCATCGCCGTGCCGGTCGCGATCTGCGGCGTCATGATCGCAACGCACTTCGTGGAGCTCGGCACCTTCCCGACGGTCCTCACGTCGATGATCGGCCTGGCCGTCACCATCGACTACGCGCTGTTCATCGTCTCGCGGTACCGGCACGAGCTCCGGCGCCTCGGCGCCACCACACGGGAGCAGCGGGCGGAGGCCGCGGGCATCGCGGTGGGCACCGCCGGGTCGGCTGTCATCTTCGCGGGTCTGACGGTGATCATCGCGCTCGCCGCGTTGGCCTTCATCGGAATGGACTTCCTCGGCCAGATGGGCGTCGCCGCCGCGTGGGGCGTCGGTATCGCGGTGGTCGTCGCGCTCACCCTGTTGCCCGCGATCCTCGGGCTGTTCGGCTCCAAGGTCTTCGCCGGCCGGGTCAAGGGCCTGCATCCGCAGGACACGGACGAGGGCGAGGGCCGGGTCGCCAACGGCCTGCGCTGGGCACACGTGGTGAAGAAGGTCCCCGTCATCACTCTCATCGCCGGCGTTGCGGTGCTCGGCATCCTGGCGATCCCGATCAAGGACATGAAGACGGCGCTGCCCGGTTCGGGCATGAGCGAGAAGAGCACCTCCGAGCGCAAGGCCTACGACCTCGTCTCCGACGGCTGGGGCAAGGGCGCGAACGGCACCCTGCTCGTCGCGGTCGACGGTTCCGGGGCGAACCAGGACCAGCGGCTGCGTGCGTACTCCCAGATCGTGGACAAGATCAACACCGACCCGAGCATGTCGAAGCTGGTCGAGAACGCGCAGATCGCCGCGCTCGCGCCGAACAACAGTGCCGCGCAGATCATGGTCACCCCCAAGGGCGGGCCGAACGATCAGGACACCAAGGACCTGGTGGACAAGCTCCGCGCCCTGCCGAACGGCACGAACGGCACCGTCAGTCGCCTGGGCGTCGACCTCGGCGTGGCGGGCAACACCGCCATCGAGATGGACATCTCGGACAAGCTCGGCACGGCGCTGTGGATCTACGTGGCCATCGTGGTCGGCCTGGCCTTCCTCCTGCTCCTCATCGCGTTCCGCTCGATCCTGGTGCCCCTCACCGCGGTGCTCGGCTTCCTGCTGTCCGTCGTGGCCACCTTCGGCGTGACCTCGGCGATCTTCACCGACGGTGCGCTCGGACTCATCGACAACACCCAGCCGCTGGTGTCCTTCCTGCCGATCTTCCTGGTGGGCATCGTGTTCGGCCTGGCGATGGACTATCAGGTGTTCCTGGTCTCGCGGATGCGGGAGGAGTTCGTGCACACCGGCGACGCGACGGGCGCCACGATCACCGGCGTGCAGTACGGCGCCCGCGTGGTGACCGCCGCGGCGATCATCATGATCTCGGTGTTCGCCTCGTTCATCCTCAACGAGCAGGTGTTCATCAAGGAGATCGGCTTCGGCCTCGCGGCCGCGGTCCTGCTGGATGCCTTCGTGGTCCGGATGGTGATCATCCCGTCGGTCATGATGCTGCTCGGCAGGTGGGCGTGGTGGCTGCCCAAGTGGCTCGACAAGCTCCTGCCGAACGTCGACATCGAGGGCGAGGCGCTCGTCGCGATGCTCGGCCGTGGAGATGCGGGGGCCGACACCGTCGCCTTCCCCGCCCCGGCTACCGCCGAGATCCCGGTCCCCACTGAACAACTCGTCGCCGCAGGCCCCACCGACGTCCACGCCCGCGGCAAGGCCCGCGTGCAGCAGCTCAACGGGGTCGACAGCGTCGACACCAACGGCTTCAACGGGCACGCGAACGGCGTCGCTCGTCCCTCGGACGCGCCCACGGGCCCCGTTCCCCTGGTGCCGCTCGCGAAGGACGAGCCGGCCACCGTCGAACAGGCCGCGCAGGTCGAGGCGCCCGAGCCCACTGCGCAGGACACGGGGGAGTACCCGGTGGCGCGGCCCGGTGTTCCGCGGCCCGAGCAGACGACCACGGGACCGATCGTCGGACGCCCGCGGGGCGACCGGACCTTCGACGAGATCGCCCAGCTGCGTGAGCAGAACAAGGTGATCGCGGCGGAGCTCAGTGCGCTGCGGTCGGACTACCGGTCCATGGCGAGCCGGACGCGCCTGCAGAGCGAGCACATCAGCGACCCCACGCGTTTCGACATCGACGGACGCCTCGAGGGGCCCGACGGTCCGCTGGGCCGTGCGGGTCGGTTGCTCACCCCGCACGGTGAGATCCTCACGCCCGCCTTCATTCCCGTGGGTACCAAGGCCACGGTGAAGACGGTGCTGCCGGAGGCGGTCTCGGAGTTGGGGGCGCAGGCGGTGCTCGCGAACGCCTACCACCTGTACCTGCAGCCCGGTCCGGACATCGTCGAGCAGGCCGGCGGGCTCGGGAAGTTCATGAACTGGGACGGCCCGACCTTCACCGATTCCGGTGGCTTCCAGGTGATGTCGCTGGGTTCCGGGTTCAAGAAGGTCATCGACATGAACGGCGGGGAGGAGCTCCAGGGCGACGACGCCATCGCGGAGGGCAAGGACCGCCTCTCGCGCGTCGATGACGACGGTGTCACCTTCCGCAGCCACATCGACGGCACCGAGCACCGGTTCACCCCGGAGGTGTCGATGCAGATCCAGCATCAGCTGGGCGCCGACATCATCTTCGCCTTCGACGAGCTCACCACCCTGCACAATTCCCGTGCATACCAGGTGGAGTCGCTGGAGCGGACCCGCCTGTGGGCCCGCCGCTGCCTGTCCGAGCACAACTGGCTCACGGCGCAGCGCCGCGACGCGATCTCCCTGTGGGGCGTCGTGCAGGGTGCGCAGTACGAGGACCTGCGGCGCAAGGCGGCGCGGGATCTGCGCGCGCTGAGCGACGAGGACCGGCTCTCGGGCGGTCTCGGGTTCGGCGGTTACGGCATCGGCGGCGCCTTGGAGAAGGCGAACCTGTCGACGATCGTGCGCTGGGTGAACCAGGAGCTGGAGGAGGACAAGCCGAAGCACCTGCTGGGCATCTCGGAGCCGGACGACATCTTCGCCGCGGTCGAGCAGGGCATCGACACCTTCGACTGCGTGTCCCCGTCGCGGGTGGCGCGCAACGGCGCGATCTACTCGCTGGACGGCCGCTACAACGTCACCAATTCGCGGTTCAAGACGGACTTCCGGCCGCTGGACCCGGAGACCGAGAACTTCACCTCGCAGTACACCCGCGCGTACATCCATCACCTGTTCAAGGCGAAGGAGGGGCTCGCGGCCACGCTCGCGACGATCCACAACGAGCAGTTCATCGTCTCGCTGGTCGCGAAGATCCGGCAGTCGATGCTCGACGGCACGTACTGGGAGTTCAAGGAGGAGTTCCTGGGCCGCTACTACCGCGGCACCCAGCACCACCTCGCCAAGTCCGACTAGGCCGCAACGCTTCGGTCACGGGGCCCAAGGATCCTTGGGTTTCGTGACCGAAGTCTTCGGTCACAGCGGCAGGGTCCACGGCTCCCGGGGCAGCCGGGCGGGGTCGAAATCGTCCAGCATCTCGTGTGGCGTGCTCCCGCGCAGCCCCAGGCTCGCGGCGATCTCCGGCAGCACCACGCCCGCCCCACCGCGCTGGGCCAGGGTGACGGCACCGTCGCGCTTGGCCAGGCGGATGCCCGTGGGGCCCAGCACCATCGGTACGTGGGCGTAGGTCGCGGGGACGCCTCCGAGCAGTGTCGTGAGGTGGGCCTGGCGGGGCGCGGAGGACAGCAGGTCGTCGCCGCGGACCACCTGGTCGACGCCCTGGGCGGCATCGTCGACCACCACGGCCAGGTTGTAGGCGTAGGTGCCGTCGCCCCGGCGGAGCACGAAATCATCGACAACGCCGGTGTATTCGCCGTGCAGCACGTCCGTCACCGTGAACGCGTCGACTGCGGAACGCAGGCGCAACGCTGCTGGACGGTCCCGCCGCCGGACCGCTCGCTCGGCCTCGGTGAGATCGCGGCACGTGCCCGGGTAGGCCCCCTCGGGTGCGTGCGGCGCCGACGGAGCGGACAGGATCTCCCGTCGCGTGCAATAACACTCGTAGACGTCGAGCTTCTCCAGCGCCGCAGCGTACCGGTCCGTCCGGGCAGACTGCCGGACGACGGGCCCGTCCCAGTCCAGCCCGATCGAGGTGAGGTCGGCGAGCTGGCGGGCCTCGGCGCCGTCCGCCACCCGGTCGAGGTCCTCGACGCGCAGGAGGAACTCGCGCCCCGTCGAGCGGGCGAACAGCCACGCGAGCAGGGCCGTGCGCAGGTTGCCCACGTGCAGGTCGCCCGACGGACTGGGGGCGTACCGACCGGCTGTCATCGTTCCAGTCTACGAACGCCGCGGACCCGGCCGAGGTTCTCGGCCCAGCGCGCCACGTGCTCGACGAGCTCCGGCGGCTCGACCACTGTGACCGGCGCGCCGAGGACCGCGATCGCCATGGCCGGCCAGTCCAGGGACTCGGTCTCCATCCGGACGACGGTGGCGGCACCGTCGGACTCGATGCGGGCGTACGGGCCGATCGCGGCCCGGACGCGCTCCTCGGGGGCATCGACGAGGAACTCGATGCGCCGACTCGGCGTCCGCGCGACCGAGGAGCGGACGTAGGCCGCGGCGTCCTCGGCGGGCAGCGCGCGCGGACGGAACCGGACCCCGGTTCGCGACGGTGCCCCCATCCGGTCGAGCCGGAAGCTGCGCCAGTCATGCCGGTGCAGGTCGTAGGCCACGAGGTACCAGCGGCGCCCGAGTGGCACGAGCCGCATCGGCTCGGCGAGCCGGTCCGTGCGCGCGCCGTCGGCGGCGGTGTAGCCGAATTCGATCCGTTCCTCGGCGCGGCACGCCTCCGCGAGGCCGGTGAGGATGCGCGGGTCGGCCGCCGGGCCACCGGTGAGGACGGCGGGCTGGGTCACGGCGCCCAGCGCCTCGACGCGCTTGCGCAGCCGCGGCGGCATCACCGCCGCGACCTTGCCGAGCGCGCGCACGGAGGTCTCGGCGATGCCGGCGATCCCGGCCTGGGCCGCAGTCTGCAGGCCGACGGCGATCGCCACGGCCTCCTCGTCGTCGAGGACCAGCGGCGGCAGGGCGGCACCGGCGGCCAGCTGGTAGCCGCCGTCCACGCCGCGGGTGGCGTTGACGGGATAGCCGAGATCGCGTAGCCGCTCGATGTCGCGCCGCAGGGTGCGGACGGAGACCTCCAGCCGGTCGGCCAGTTCGCCGCCCGGCCAGTACCGGTGCGTCTGCAGGAGGGACAGCAGTCGCAGGGTGCGGGAGCTCGTGTTCGCCATGTCTTCCAGTGTGTTTTCCATTACGGACAGAAACTGACACTAATACCTCATAGCCTTCTAGACATGACCGAGACACAGAACATCTCCGCAGAGCGCACCGACATCCTCGACCTCCTCGCGGGTCGCAGGCACTTCCTCCGGTTCACCGCGCAGAACCTCACAGACGAGCAGGCGACCACCCGTAGCACCGTCAGCGAGCTGACGATCGGTGGGCTGATCAAGCACGTCACCGCGGTCGAGAAGGGGTGGCAGCAGTTCGCGCGGGGCGAGGGCCACGTGATGGCAGACATCGACTGGGAGAACCCCGCCGACGGGCAGATCGAGGCGTTCCAGAACGGCTTCCGGCTGGTCGACGGTGAGACCCTCGAGTGGGCTCTCGCCGAATACGAGCGGACGGGCGCCATCACCGACGAGATGGTGCGCACCGCGGATCTGGACGCGTCCTACGAGCTGCCCGAGGCGCCGTGGCAGCCGCCGGGCGTCTTCTGGTCGGTGCGCCGCGTCTTCCTGCACATCGCGGCGGAGACGGCGCAGCACACCGGCCACGCCGACATCATCCGCGAGGCGATCGACGGTCAGAAGAGCATGGGATAGCGGGATTTCCCCGCGGCGGGGTCACGTGTCGGTGGCCCCGCCTACGATCGGACGCGTGGACCTCCCCGTGAACCCGCCGCTGGACCCGATGCTCGCCAAGGCCGCCAAGGCGATACCGCGCTCGGACGGTGACACCGCGTACTCGCACGAGCCGAAATGGGACGGCTTCCGCGCCCTGATCTTCCGCGACGGTGACGAGGTGTTCATCGGCTCGCGCAGCGGCAAGAATCTCGGGCGGTACTTCCCGGAGGTGGTGGCCGCCGCGCGTGCGGAGCTGCCGGAGCGGTGCGTGCTCGACGGCGAGATCGCCGTCGCGGCGCATCGCGAGGGCCGCAAGCGGCTCGACTGGGAGTCGCTCTCGCAACGGATCCATCCCGCGGAGTCGCGGATCACCAAGCTCTCCGAGGAGACGCCGGCGATCTTCATCGGCTTCGATGCGCTCGCGATGGCGGACGTCGACCTCATGGGCAAGCCCTTCACCGCGCGGCGCGAGGTCCTCGAGTCCGCCTACGCCGGCACCGGCACCTGCAAGATCAGCCGCGTCACCACCGACGCCGCCGTGGCCGCCGACTGGTTCGAACGGTTCGAGGGCGCCGGCCTCGACGGGGTGATCTCCAAGCGGATCGACGGGCACTACCTACCGGGCAAGCGCGAGATGATCAAGGTCAAGCACGCCCGCACCGCCGAGGCGGTGGTCATCGGTTACCGGATGCACAAGTCGCAGCCGAACGCCGTCGGGTCCGTCCTGCTCGGCCTGTACCGGGACGGCGAGATGCTCTCGATCGGCGGGATCGGCGCGTTCACCGCGGCCAAGCGCGAGGAGTACCTGCAGTTGCTCGAGCCGATGCGCACCGCGGAGTCGGCGCAGGGCGAGCCCAACCGCTGGTCCTCCGCGGAGAAGACGGGGGAGTGGGTGCCGGTGCGCCCCGAGCTCGTCGTCGAGTTCGACTACGACCAGATGGAGGGCATGCGCCTGCGGCATACCGCGAAGTTCAAGCGCTGGCGCCCCGACCGCGAACCGTTGAGCTGTGGGTACGAGCAGCTCGACGTCCCGGTCAACTACGACCTCGACGACGTCTTGCAGGAAGGGAAGTAGATGGCCAAGACTCCGGCGGCGGAGGTCCTCGTCCAGGGGCCCGACGGTGACCGCACCGTCCGGGTCTCGAGCCCGGACCGGATCATCTACCCCGCCACCGACCTCACCCCCGAGGTCTCCAAACTCCAGGTGGCGCAGTACTTCGCGGCGGTCGGCGAGCCGCTGCTCGCCGCCATCGGGGACCGCCCCACCGCGCTGGAGCGGTGGCCGGGCGGCGTCCACCCCGGCGGTCGGCTGGCACAGGGCCCGCAGGACAAGGACGCCGACGGCTTCTACCAGAAGCGGATGATGCGCGGCGCGCCTGACTACGCGAAGACGGTGCGGATCGCCTTCCCGTCCGGCCGTCCGGCCGACGAGTTGTGTCCCACCGAACCTGCGATCGGAGTGTGGTGCGCGCAGATGGGCACTATCACCTTCCATCCGTGGCCGGTACGCAGCGCCGACGTCGACCATCCCGACGAGTTGCGGATCGACCTGGACCCGCAGCCCGGCACGGACTTCCGGGACGCGGTGCGCGTCGCCGGCGTCGCGCGCGAACTGGCCGACGAACTCGGCCTGCGCGCCTACTGCAAGACGTCGGGCAACCGGGGCGTGCACGTGTTCGTGCGCATCGCGCCGCGCTGGGACTTCGTGGACGTGCGGCACGCCGCCATCGCCTTCGGCCGCGAGCTGGAGAAGCGCGACAGCGGAGTGACGACGGCATGGTGGAAGGAGGAGCGGGGGGCAAGGATCTTCGTGGACTACAACCAGAACAGCCGCGACCGCACCATCGCCTCCGCCTGGTCGCTGCGGGCCGTGCAGGGCGCCACCGTCTCCACCCCGCTCACCTGGGATCAGCTGGCCGAGGTGCAGGACCCGCACGAGCTCAACCTGTTCACCGTCCCCGAGCGCCTCGCCGACGGCAACCCGTGGGCCGACATGGACGAGGTCGCGCACGACCTCACGCCCCTGCTCGACCTGTGGGAGCAGCACCCCGTCGAGCTGAACTACCCGCCCGACTACCCCAAGATGCCCGGCGAGCCGCCCCGTGTGCAGCCCAGCAAGAAGGTCGCCGAGCACTGGGACGCGGAGGGCAACCGACTTTGAATTCGCTGAGTCAGAATCTCACGAGATCACCGGGTTCCGTTTGCCGGCTGGTAGCTCGTGAGACGGCTTCTTCGACGATAGTCAGCTCGTACAGCAGGTGATCCTTCACCGGGATGCTGGCGATCTGAATCGCGTAGATGCGAGCCGCTAGATCTTTCGTACCTAAAGACACATGTTCGGTCGACACCAGTTCGCCAAGCGCATCGACGAGCCGAGTGTAGTCCGGAGTACCAGCCAGGTCGCGAGGCATTCCTCGGAGAATCGACTTAATGTGTTGCATCTCGAATTCCGCAGCTCGGCTGAACTCGATTTGCGAGAGAACGCTTGCAGCTCTGGTGGTATTCGGATCCGAAATCGGTACCGTCTGAGTATGAATGATGCTGGGCGTCACGCGCACGTCCAGTTGGCGGAGCAGCTGTATCTGCTCGTCGCACAGAGTCTTCAGTGAGTCGATGCCAGTAATGACCGCGCGTACCAGGCGGTGAAATCCGTCGGTTCCAGTGAACCGTCCGGGTTCGATAGGTGTACCCCAGGGGCTGACGCGTACGGGCTCGGTCTTGATATTCCACGTGAGGTCTCCGAACATCGTCTGCCACGAAGATGGGAAGAATTCAGCATACACCTCGGCTGCCCGGGCGACGATAGAAGTGTCAGTAAGAACGGCTCGAAGATCGTCTATAGTCGGTTCGAGATCAGTCATCGGCGCCAAACGGTTGGACAGGTATTGCTCGAGCGGAACTGTGAATTCAGCCTGCTTTGAATGATCGAATGCGGACCACTTGTCGCCATAAACGTACTTGAACAGTTCGCAACGACCGTCTTCGAAGAACCACGGTCCGGCGATCGTTTCGTATAGATCTATTGCCGATCGATAAAACAGGGAAGCGCGGTTGATCTGGGTCTCGTCATTGCGGTATATTTTCTGCGGGAATCTGTGGGGAACTTGAGCAGTCATGAGGCTGGCAACCTTCTGTCGGCTCCACCACAGACCGAACGATGCCGGCCGAGCGGTGGCGTTCATGAGCACTGAGGGGTCGGGTGTGAAGGTGGCTCCCGGTGAGAAGACTGCGACAGTGGACAACGCCGAGTAGCGCTGTCCGATTGCTGCTAGGGATGCCTCGCCTCCGGTGCAGGACCCGTCGAAGACGCTCAGTTCAGAGCCTGAAGCAGCGATGCGCTCGAATATCCTCCTGAGCTCTCCGTAATCGACCCATGCTTCTGTGCCCAAGCCCTTCGGGTCGTCTGTCGCGGGTAGCCCGACTAGGATCGAATGTGTGTCGCACGCTTCGGTGCCGGTGTCGGAGTAGGCGCGGGCTGAGGCCCCATGGGTTGCTAGATACACGAATACGCGGTCGGATGGGCGACACGTCAATGCGACGCGGCGGAGCGCCGTGAGGCCGAAGTCCTCTGACTGCGTCACGATCGTCTTGTATCCCCGGGTCCGCAAGACAGCGGCGGTGTTGTCCACTGCCGAATGCCAATGCTGATGCCACAGGATAATCGCGGTCGCAGTCTGCGGGGTCGCGATAAAGTCAGCATCGCTCGTCGATGTGGTCCACGCGCCCAGTGCGTTCCCATTCGGATGCGTGGCACGAGACTCGAAGTTCATGCCGGCCCGGGCTAGGACTCCGACGCCCCATGGGCTCGAGACGAAGATCTCATCGTGGCCATCCCCGTCAAGGTCGGCGATCGCGAATCGGTTGTCCCGCGTGTTAAGAAGCCACTGGCCCAGCCGAGTGCCATTCGAGACGACGACGGATGTGCGCAAGGTGCCGCTGTCAATCCCCGCGATCGCGATGCCCGATTTTCCGGTGATGAGAAGGTCGGAACGGCCGTATCCGTAGAAGTCGGCTGCCAGGCTGAGTTGATTGTCATGGCAGTCGAGAGCCCAGCCGCCGAGGTCGGCGCCGTCGTCCACGACGGCGATCGCCTTGAGGGTGGAGCCGTCGACACCCAGTATCGCCAGTCCTCGCTGATTGTTCACCAGAATTCGCGCAACGCCGCGTCCGTCGAAGTACGCCACACACTCGATCCTGTCCTGTGTGGTGTCGAGGCGCCAGCCACCGAGATCGATACCGTTAGGAATCGCGGTGACGGTAGTGAGAGCTCCGCCGATCCAGCCGAGTACGGCGAGTCCCCAAGGGCTCGTGACGAGGACCTGTGCGCGTCCGGCCCCAGTGAAGTCGGCGATTGCTACAAAATTGTTATCCGCGGTGTTGAGCAACCACTGTCCGAATCGGGTTCCGTTGGGGGCCAGCATTAGTGTTGTCAGGCGACCGTTGAAGCTCAGCAGCCCAAGCCCCCAGTCGCTGGTAACGAGGAGTTCCTCGCGGCCATCACCGTTGATATCCCCGGATCCCTGTATCGTGTCGGTTGCCGTGTTTACCACCCAGCCGCCGACGCGTGAACCGTTCTGGGCCATCGCGATGCTCGTCATCTGGCGTCCGCGCGCCTTCAGTACCCCCAATCCCCACGGGCTGGACAGGAGAACCTCTCCGATTCCGTCCCCGTCAAGATCGGCACGCGCTCGGACTACACATTCGGTGCTGCCCAGTAGCCAATCGCCAATGCGGGAGCCGTTGCGGGCGAAGTACGGCGCATCGAGGTTGCGTCCGTCGAATCCGATCACGCCCCAGCCCGATTGTGTCGTGATGATGATGTCATCGCGGTCGGCTGATACGGTTCTGAGAGTGGTCATTTCGCTGCTTCCGATGGTTGGGGGTGGCGGGGATGCGCGCAATCTGTCACAGCTCGACCTCGTCGGCGAACACGAGGCGCTGTTCCCACCGGGGGTCCCCACCGGGCTGGTCCGGATCACCGGGGAAGCGCTCCCATTCCTCCACCGTCACCCGGCATCCTGATCCACCGGAGGGCGTGCGGATGCCGGTCCCCGCGGGTGGGGTCAGTTTCCCTGACCACTGCCTGACCGGGCCGCCGGAGGTAGCCAGATCGGCCAGTTCGGCATGGGCGATCGACCGCCAACCGAGGTCGCCGGGAAGGTCCGGAATGCGTCCCTGCAGCGTGGCGACGAGTACCCGTTCGGAGCCTGTATGCCGAGTCGCGGAGGGCCCCGAGACGGCGACACGGACGGCACCGTCATCCACCCGTGTGACGTGGAGGGTGCGCTCCGGTGGGATCGGGGAGAAGTCGCAGACCGTCGGCGCGGAGAGCTCGCAGCCGGCGATACTGTCCGGCTGGTACCGAGCCACGGCCAACCGGAGGAAGGGCCACGCCGCGTCCCGTGGATGAAGCGCGACATCGACGAACCAGAACCCACGATCTGCGTTGTACCGGGGCTCGTAGCCGAGTGCGGTGACGCGGTACGTGGAGTCGGGGCCGGCCGGTGCGTCCAGATTCGGCCCGATCCGGCACGGCTCGGACGGATCACGCCGATCGTCCAGGCCGACCGTGGTCAAGAAATCGGTCATGGTCAGTCCGTGCAGGTCACCGTCGAACGCGGACTCGGTCTCCCAGATCGGATCGGCCGCCCAGCGGGAGTACGGTCCGGTACCGCCGTCTCCGGGGCTGGGGGACAGCAGAACAGCGAGGAGCTCACCGTCGCCTGAGCCGAACCACGGCCGGTGCAGGTAGATCCGCACTCCCGCGCGACGATCCCGCCGGAGCGCGAGTGGCTGACCAACTTGGTACGGTCTGTCCGTCGACCAGCGGAACAGCGGGACCACCGAATGAACTTGTGGTGCTGGTGGCCGCGAGGACGAGGGAACCGATACCCGGATAGACGCGCTCATCACATGGGTCTCGGGCTGGGGGTCGGCCGGATCCTCGGGCAGGAAGTACTCCCGGAATCGGCTCGAGGCGATGAATCGGTAGTCGATGTCGCGATGCTTGGTATCGCCGAAGTCGTGGCGCGTTCCGTGCAGGCGGACGGTGGCGTCCTCGGGCCAGGCGACGTCCCCGTCGGGCAGGTCGTCGCGCGACCACAGCAGTGCCAGTCGTTCCGTCTCCTCGACGGCGGTTCTGAACGCATCGACGGTGCTGGACGTGCGCACGGGCCCGGCGCTCGCGAGATCGTCCGACACATCGGTCCAGCTGCCGCGAAGGCAGAGGTCTCCGGTGCTGCCTCCGTGAACCGCGATGCTTCCGTAGATGTTCGCGTAGGTCGAGGCATCGGTGCGGCCGGCTTCCAGACTCAGGATCGTCGGTGCTTCGACGGGCCGATTCACGGCATGGACCAGGCGCACCTCCTCCGCGGGCGTGAGCGACCAGAGGTAGCCGTCGTGGGCAGCGGTGAGCATGCCGGACAGGTCGCGGAGGGACTCGGGCTGCGCGCGCCAGCTGCCGAGGAGATCGGGTGCTCCCTCGCGTAGGGAAGATGAGACACGGACCCGCAGTGTCGCGCCTGCGGGGACTACGAAGCGGGCCTCGCCGTTCGCCGCGGATGCAGTCGGCCGGTCGGGGAAGGCTGTACCCGCGAGCGTGATCTGCGCCGAGGACGCCTCCGGCCAGGCCGCGGCGTCGGACGGGTAGTTCAGGCTGAAACCTTCGATGCCGAACGGTGGTTCGAGCGCAGGGGAGAGTTGCGCGTCCGGGAATTGGAACGCGGTTCCGCGAACGAGCGGATCGGGCAGGTAGGGAACTCGCATCGGCGTCCCCGGATGTCGCACGTACTGCTTGGCCGGCATCGGTTCGCCCTGGGGCAGTGGAAGTTCGACCCGGTCCTTCTCGTCCGCGCCGGGCTCGAGCTCGACGACAAGGGCGCCCTTCGGCAGCTCGTCGAAGACGCCCGGGTCGGAGATTCGCGCGATCCGAGGGTCCGTGATCGATCCGCTCTCCCGCAGTGCCGCGCCGAGCGCGAGGCGGATCCCCGCGGACCTGTCACCGGCGGTTCGCTCGCCTCGGACCATCGCATCGAACGCACCGTGGTGCTCGGCCTGCACCTGCGATACCTTGGGCGGCAACACGAGCCGCTGGTTGACCTCTCCCGTCGTCGTCACGGTGATCGCCAAGGTCTCGGGGTCCTGCTCCACCGAGGACCTGATCACCATCACCCGCTGGGACTCGGCCGAGGAGTACCGGCTCCTGGGTACGAGGGTCGGGGGCTGCACCGGATCCCACCTCAGGTACGGGCGCGGCACGGTGACGGTGCGCCTCCCGTCCCGGAAGGCGTAGTCGTTGTCCTGCCCGCCGTACAGACGGGCGAATTGCGTTGCCAGCACGTGCGAGAGGACCCGTGGGTCCGTATCGGTGAGCGCGCCGAAGTCGTCCGCGTACGCCTGTCGGAGAACGTCCCGCGCAGCGGAGGTCAGCATGCTTCCGGGCGTGGTGCTCGGCGTCATAACATCACGGATGACGCCGAGTCGTGCGGCGAACCGGGCCGCGATGGCGGCGTGGACCGGTTCGGGGAGCGCCGGGACGGGAGGTCCGACGGGCGGGGAGGCGATGGCGTCCTGCGCGTGCTGCAGCAGCCCGGAACCGACCGCTCCCAGGCGCTCTCCGAGACTCGACAGCGAGCTCCACGCCGCGATCTGCTCGGCCGCGAACGAACCCGGACCGACCGATTCGAGGAGTCCTCGCCAGTGGGCTTCGGCTGCATCCTGGTCGGCGTCGACCGACGGCTCCGGGCGTACGTTGCCCGCGAGGTCCACCATCCACGCCCGGAACGCGTAGGAATGACCGTATCGCAACGCGGGAAGCGTGCCCGGAACCGAACGGTGCCGGAAGGTCAGGGGGTTGGTCGGGCGGTCCGCTGCCGCCGGGTCCGGCAGCACCTGCTCGCGCATCGCCGGGTAGCCGTGCTCGTCGAGCTGAGGCGTACCGTCGGGCCGGAGCACGGGGACGTTGTCGATACGCCGTCCCGGCCGCGGCACGGACAGATTCCAGCCCTCCCACCCGAAGACGGCCTCGTGCGCGTGCACGGTGTTCTCCGGCTTCTTGTCGGGGGTCATGCCCTGTTCGACGGGGCTGCCCTGGAGGAAACCATGACCGGCACCGAGATCGCGCTCGGCCCCGTCGGTGAGCAGAGTCACCGTGGTGGTGCGGGCATGCAATGATCGCCAGATTCCGTCCGCGGTGTCCATCGCCTCCACGCGGATACCGCGGGCGACGTCCTCACTGAACAGTTCCGCACCCAGATCCACCGTGTCGCGCAACTCCTTCTGACGAGGAAGGCTGTTGCGCACCGTATCGGCCCTCCCGGTACGTACGACGGTGAACCCGCTGGAACGCAGCGCCGGTGATGCCGCGTCGACCTGCTCGCCGTTGTACTCGGCGAACGTCAGTCGTGGAAGCAGCCGGACGTACTGATCGGTCTTCAGAGCGGTACCGTCGGCATCGGCGTCCAACACCGAGAAGTGCGCCGAATCCCCCAGTGCCAATGCGCCGTCCGTCCAGTCGACGTCGGACGGAACCGTCACGAGGGCACCGTCGAGGGTGCAGCGGCAGACGGTGCGCGGCGCCGCGCCGGCCAGATCGCCGACGTTGACCTCGGCTGAGATCCAGTCGGCGGTGCGCAGCGATCCCGGTTCGAGCACTGCGAGATCGATCACCAACCCGAGCCGGCGGAGCAGATCGGGATGATCGCCGAGCGCTCCGATCCGTTCGTGGAACTCCGGGTCCCGTGCAGGCAGTGGAGGCAGCGGAGCAGCCGGGACGGGCGTCGCCGTATACGGCGTTTTCGTGTCCGGGCGGTCGTAATGGCGGCGCGCCTCGTGGAGGCGCTCGAGCATCACCCCGACAGCACCGCGTTCGTCCAGGTGCGCCTCCCGGATCGGGCGCCGGCGCAGGTCACCGTCTGGCATGTCATCCAGCCCGATGCGTCTGTCGTACTCCGCGGTCAATCCCTCGTCGTCCACGGTCAGCCGGATGGGGCTCCCGGTCGCGTCTTTCTCGGTGGGGAGGAACCCCTGACGATGACCGCGCCGGGGCCTGCGGAGCTCGGCCAACAGGGCCGGTCCGAGCGGGTGCTGCAACGGGGCTGGCGGGCGCTCGATCGACGACGCGGCGGTCAGCAGCCCCACCATGGCACCGAGGTCGTGGACTGCTGCGGCATCGAAGGTGCCCCACGGACGGTCGTACAGGTCGGGCACGTCATTGAACCGGACCGGTGTGTCGGATGGGAACAACGCCGCCCAGAGACCGGGTTCGAGGATGTCGCCTCGCGCCTCGAAGAGCGGGCGCGCAGGCACGGCAGTGCCGTTGCACAGCAGGTTCACCCGGAGGCCGTCGGCGACTACCGCGGTCCACTCGGCGAACGTGGGGAAGTCCCCGAGGTGGTCGGCACCGTCGAGCTTCGGGCTGATGAACACCGAGACGTGGAACCGGTCGTCATCTCGGGTGGAATGAGGCAGGGCGATCGCGATGAAGTTCTCGGCCATCAGTTCACAACCCTTCCACTGCGAATGCGTTCCAATACTCGTCCCAGGCCGGTGCGGAGCGATCGGCTTCGAGGACCTGTTCGGCGAGCGTCGGGTCCCCGTTGGAACCGGCGAACTGTCGACGACACTCGATGCTCACGCTCTGCGAGAAGAAGGCGACCGATACCTGCACGGTGATCCGTGCGTAGCCGACGAGTTTGCCGGTGTGGAAGTCGTAGGACAGTTCCAGGTAGAGCTCGATGGACGCCGAGATCAGGCCCAAAACACTGACCTCGCCGCGCATCCGGAAGTACGCGGCGAGCTGCCCGCCGTCACCCTCGAGCCGCAGGTAGACGCCGATCGATGCCGAGATCGATCCCGACGCGACTCCGAAATCGACCGCCAATGCGGCGGTGGCCTCGAGACCGGCCTCGAGCAACGTCAGTCGGTCCGGCGCGAGCCGTACGACGAACCATCCGCCGCCCCCGAGGCACAGCACGGTCAGTGCGAACGGTCGCTCGCGGGTGCAGAAGTTGAAGCCGACGCTGAGCGACTTGCCCAGGAACGGGATCTGCACGTCGGCGCCGAGCGAGACATTGCTGAGATTGAACACGCCGATCGCGAGATTGGGGATGGCCTGCGTGAACCCGGCTCGCGCGCCGCTCGTGTCGACGTCCACGAACGGTGGATCGCTGAAGCCGTCCAGCGGGATCAGTCGCCGCAGCCGGTCGACGAATCCCAGAATGCCGAGGAAGGCGATCTCGCCCATCTTCACGTCGATCTCGGGCTTGCCGGACGTGCCCGCGACGAAGGAGATGTTCTTCACCTTCACCCGCATCAGCGGGAAGAAGTTTTCGTCTTCGGTTCCGATCAGGTGCAGGGTGACGTTCCGCAACTCCGCCGACGATCGCATGGTGACGGTGCCGTTCCCGGTCACCTCGCCCGTCACCGAGAGCGTGAAGCCATCTTTCTCGAGCTCGAGAACGGTTGCGCCGGTGGGCAGTTTCCAGGTGGTCTTCAACGTCGGGCGGAACTCGTACCGGAAGCTCGGATGTGCGCCGATCGCGTTGATCACTGTGGCGATGTCGGTTGCTGCCGCGAGGGCACCGTCGAGGGCCTTGAGCGCGCTGCAGCCCTGGAGTGGGAGCTCGGGCTCGGAGAGCAGGGTGGCAAGGGCGTTGCGGGCATCGGTGACCGCAGTGGTGAGCTCGGGGATCTTCGGATCGGCCCCGGCGCCGACGGCCTGGGAGAGGAGCCCGGCGAGCGATTCCAGCTGCGCGCGTAGAGCGTTGGCCTCGGCAAGAACCTTGCCGGGCGCATCGGCCGCGAGCTGCGCCGCGAGAGCGGTTCCCCGGTCGATTTGTTGCACGAGCGCCGCGACCGCCGTGAGCTGCTCGGTGACCATGGCGGGGAGCGGGGAGCGGGGTGCGATCAGCGCAGCCAGGTCGACCAACCCGAACAGCCGCGGCAGTGCCCCGGCGAAGAACGCTGCCGGATCCTGCAGGCTCCCGTCGAGCGCGTCCTTCGGGGTGCCGACGGCGCCCTTCGCGCAGGAGAGGAACCGGGCGGGCAGGTTCGGCGTGACGAATCCACCGGCCCGGTCACTGCCGGCGGCGGGGGTGCCGAACGAGATGACCTCCGGCTTGCCCGCGGTCTTCGCATCGACCACCGCCCAGACATCGTCGGATACCGCGGCCGATGGCCACGGGGCGTCGCGCTGGTCGCCGGCCTCCGGACCGGGGACTCGGTACCGCACCGTGAGTGGCGGGGTGGCGGCCAACCGCGCGGCGGCTTCGACGGTGATGTCCGCGGACTCCAGCCGGGGGACGCTGTCGCCCTGTGCGGCGGTTCCGGTGAACCGCAAGGCCTGCGTGGGGTTGACCGAGCCGGTGTCGCGTGTGAACCCGACGCGTTGTCCGTGGGCGGCGATGTTGCGCCAGGACGGGTCGGCGCCGATGTACGCTTGCCCGATTCGACCATCAAGGGGAGAAACCGATTCCGCTACCCAGAGCAGCGGCGCGCGGAGCACCTGTTCGCGTCCCACCCGATCGGTGGTGCGCAGATCGAACATCACCGGGGTGGTCTCGGCGAGCCGTGGCCAGAAGACCTCCTCGTCGGAGGGTTTGAGGATCGGCGGCGAGGTGGCCGGTCCTAGGTCGACTCTGCTGAACGGCCAGGCCGGAGTGTCGGGGTAGTCGCGGCTGCGCTCGCTGACCACGATGTACATCCGCTGGTACAGCGACGCGGTCGGCCCGGCGTCGACTCCCTGTCCTGGGCCCGACACCTGGCGTTCGGTGACCTTCACCAGTGCGGCGGCGTGTCCGAGCGGGTACAGGTAGCCGGGGTAGACCACCCGGACGTACTGGTCGCGACCCTGCGGGGCGATGTGGTCCCAGGCGAGGATCGAGCTCAGGCCGCCCTTGGCGCGCAGGTGCGATGCCGAGTACTCCTTCGTGTACCACGCGCCGTGCAGGTCGAGCCACGCACCGAGCGCCGAGAGCCACAGTCGATCCGCAGCCACGGGTCGCACCGAGCGCGGCTCGTCGATCCCCGGCCAGTGTTCGGATGTCTGCCGAACGAGGCAGTTCCGATCCCTCGGTGTGAGGGAACCCGTGGCCTGGAACGGATCGTCCTTGCTCGGTGTCACCGGCGGGTCGGTCTCGATCCAGTTCGGGTAGAGGTCGCGGTCGCGCGTCCAGACGGCCCGGACGATGCGGTCGCTGCGTGGGCCCTCGTCCACCGCGCCGTCGACGCGGGTCGCCAATCGACTGTGCCACAGCTCGACGGCGCCACCACCGGCCCCGTCGTCCACCGTGCCGTCGGCGTGGGTCCAGACGCCGTCCTGGGACGGCGCGATCACCAGACGATACGGTGCCTCGATGGCGGTCTCGTCCCACCGCGGGGGAAGGGACACCGCGCCCGGGTGCTTCCACCATTCGTCGCGGATCGGCGGAATCGGGATCGGCAGACGTGGTCCGCCGGGAAGCTGCACTACGCGTTTCGATCCGAGCAGATCCCGCAGCCCGGCGGTGAGCGAATGGCCCGACTCCACGCGGACGGTGCCGCCGACGTTGCGGATCAGGTCCATGTTGCGTGCGAACACTTCCGCCGCCTCTGCCCGGGTGGCGGGGGCGGGAAGGGCGCGACGGTCCGCGGCGGTCGCCGCGGCGATGACCAGTCCGGCCCCGGTGTACCGGCCGATCAGGTCCGGTCCTACCCAGAGGAGCGACGGGCGGGTGTCGAATGAGGCGGATACAGCGCCCGCCGCACCGGATGGTCGAGCGGCCTGGGGAAGAATCGGCTCGAGAGTGCGGATCGCGGCGAGAATCCCGGTGCGCGTGAACTCGATCCGGTCGTCGGGTCCGATCCGGAAGGTGAGGCGGCTCGCCCTCGCCGGCTGATAGGCGACCGGGGTCACCGGACGAGACAACGCTGCCAATGGCGGCGTGATCGGGTGCTTGCGGTCGAGGAAGCCGTCCACCACCTCATACGTCGCCGGCCCACCGGGATCGGTGACGAACTGCGCCGCCTCCTGTCCGTGCTGGTACGAGAACCCAACGATCATGCGGGCCGCCGTTTCGTCAACGGCGCGAATGACGGGCGTTCCGGCTTCGACGGACAACCCGACCTCGAAGAACTCGACCGCCAGCGCAACCAGATCCGCGCCGCGCACCACGTCGATGGAGATCGATCGATCGGACCTGCGTCCGGACGGCCAGTTCAGTCCGCGTGAGCGGCGAAGTCCGCCGGGATAGGTGTGCGGATATCCGTCGGGCATGATTCGGCCTCCTGACGCGTAGGAGCTTCTCCGACCGAGCCTTCTCGCCCGGAGGCCCTGGTGCACGAGTAGTCGACTACTCGAATTTTCGCGGTGGGATTTCGCGTAGTCGACTACTCGCGACGTCCTCGACCGGAAGGGCTTGGCTGGAGCCGAACGTCCAGTCGAGGAGGAACCATGTCCCGCAGAATCCGGAGGGCCGCAGTCGCCGGCGTGGCAATGGCAAGTAGTTCGGTGCTGATCTTCGCGCCACCCGCCGGGGCCGGCCCCACTGTGGCCCCCGCCCTCACCCCGAACTCGGTGGTCCGGCATATGCCGCCTCCCGTCAACCAGGCGATGCTGGCGGTGATCGCACAGGTCGACGATGTGCTCAGGCAGGCGAACGTGATAACCGGCACGACGATCGCGGTGCCGCGGGGATCCGCAGGGCTCGCGTCGGTCACGGGGACCGTCAGGTCCACCGCCCCGACGCTCACGGACTCGGTCTTAGGCGGTGTGTCGGCACGCTCGGCGAGCCTCGTCGTTCCCGACCACGCCTCGGTGCTACCGAGCCCGATGGCGCCACCGAACCCGATGGCCCTGCCCGCGGTGACGCAGTTCGCCTCCCTCCTACAGCACGTGCCCGGATACGACCTGATGGTGGGCGCTGTGTCACAGGCGGGACGCGTCATCGGCCGAGTCATCGTCGTCCTCGTTGATGCGGTGGTTCCGATCAACCCGTTCGCGTCAATCGTTCGGGTCTTCATCTCTGACGGAGCTCCGGGAACAGCGGCGCACCCGGATGGCGGCAACGCGGGCCTTCTTCTCGGAGACGGTGGCGCGGGTTGGAACAGCACGGTCGCGGGGGCGAACGGTGGCAACGGCGGGACGGGCGGGCTGTTCTTCGGCGCCGGCGGCGCGGGTGGCGCGGGGGCTCCGGGAGTCCGGGGCACGGATGCCGTCAACCCCACCGCCTCCGGAGCCCGAGCCCCGTCGGGGCTCAACGGGCAGCCGGCCTCCGGGACCACATCGGGCACCGTCACCGGGGAGGACGCAGCTGCAGCGGGCCAACCGGGAGGGCCCGGCGTAGCCGGTGGGAATGGCGGCGAGGGCGGAGCCGCACACAACTACGGCACCGGTTCTGCGGCGGGTGGCGCGGGGCGGCCCGGCGGCGCGGGCGGTGCCGGCGCAGCGGGCGGATCCGGCGGTCCCGGCGGGTGGGCGACCATCGTCGGAGGCGGTATCGCCCGCGGTGGAACGGGCGGGGCCGGAGGCGCGGGAGGCACCGGAGCGGCCGGAGGAGCAGGCGGATCCGGCGGAACCGTCGATCCGGGATCCGTGGGCGGCACTGCCACCGGTGGAACGGGCGGTCGCGGCGGTCGCGGCGGTGACGGACTCCCGGGCGGCGCGGGATCGGCGGGCTCGTCCGGCGGTACGGGTGGAGCTGGCGGATGGCTCGGCGGAATCGGTGGCGCCGGAGGTGCGGGCGGCAGCGGTGGCGCCGGCGGATCGGGCTCGTCCGGCGGCGACGGCGGAGCCGGAGGCGCGGCGGGCGGGCACAACTCCCCCGACCACGGGTGGACGAACCTGGGAACGCCGGGTGCCGGTGGTGCGGGAGGCATCGGCGGCGCGGGCGGGGCGGGCGCCAGTGGCGGTGCCGGCGGCGCGGGCGGCACCGGAGGAGCCGTCTTCGGCGGCCCCGGCGCGGATGGATCACCCGGCGCAGCAGGTGCACCGGGCAGTGCCGGCGCCGATGGTGCCCCCGGTTCGACCGGCGCATCGCACCAGTGAGTGAACAGTCCTCGGGATACCAGCGAACATAAGGAATCATCATGTCCAGTACGACCAGACGAACGGTGCTCTTTTCAGCCGCGGTGACCGGGCTCGCGGTCATCGGTACGGTGCCCGCGCCGTATGCGGCTCGTTCCGTACCACCCTTGCCGTCCCACGTTCAGGCACGAGCTAGCTCCGCCGTGCTAGCGGTACGGGTTCGGGCTGCCGTTACTCGGGTCGACGGCGAACTCCAGGTGATCCCGCTTCCGCACGGGTGGACCGTGGATGTCCGACGGTCGCCGCTCGGGGCGCCACGTCTGTCTTCTGCGCCGCACTTCCGCTCCCCAGCGACGACCGTTTCATTGGCGGGCAGCACCGGTCCCGATCGGCCGTCGGGTGTTGGGTCGGGCGCTGATCCGTCAACCGAGGCACCCTCGTCCGCGACCTTACTGGTGTCGACGCAGATCGCGACGAGTCCGGCGGCACTCTCGAATTCGGGACCCGATCTCGCTTCGGTGCTGCCGGGTTCGCTGGTCGGGATCATCGTCACCGGCGGATCAGTTCCCGGACGAGCGGTGGAGAATGTGGCGAGCGCGATCGCCCCGTTCAATCCCCTCGCGGGTGCTGTCCACGCGCTCATCGGCGACGGCGCAGACGGCACCGCCGCACATCCCGATGGCTACGACGGCGGCCTGCTGTACGGGAAGGGCGGCAACGGTTGGAACAGCACCGTCGCCGGCGTTGCCGGAGGCAAGGGTGGCAATGGCGGCCTTTTCGGCGGAAACGGCGGGAACGGCGGTAGCGGGGCGAACGGCACCGGAACATTCGCGGGTACGGACGGCGGAAGCGGTGGCGCGGCAGGCCTGCTCGCCGTCTTCGCCTACGGCGGTCGCGGCGGCGACGGCGGGAGCGGGGCCGCGGGCGCCCCGGGCGGCCAGGGCAGCAGCGGATCGCCAGGCAGTGGTGGAACAGACGGTGGTGTCGGCGGCGTCGGTCGGACCGGTCCGCGGGGAGCACCGGGGCAGCCCGGCGATCCCGGGCTCGCCGGCGGCGACGGCCTGTGGGGTCGAGCCGACGGTGACGATGCGCTGTTCTATCAGTGGCAGAACGGCGGCGCGGGAGGAATCGGCGGAACCGGGCTGACCGGTGGACGTGGCGGAGTCGGTGGGGCAGGAGGTACTGGAGGCACAGGCGGTTCGGGTACCGCCGGGGCGACAGGTGGGACCGGCGGCCAGGGCGGGGCGGGACAGTCGGGCACTGCCGCCGGCTCCGGTGGAGCGGGCGGACGTGCAGGTCTGTTCGCGCTGTTCGGCGGGGGTGGTCAGGGCGGCAACGGTGGTTCCGGCGGCACCGGAGGACAGGGCGGTCGCGGTGGCACCGGTGGCACCGGCGGCACCGGCGGCGATGCCGGTGATGGCGGCCAGGGCGGCACGGGCGGTCCGGGCGGTGATGGCGGGGTCGGCGGAGTGGGCGGCCAGGGCGGCACGGGCGGTCTCGGTGGAAACGGCGGTGCCGGCGGATTCGGTGCATCGACCCCGAGTGGCGGCGATGGTGGCGCCGGTGCGCCCGGGGGTACCGGCGGAAGCGGTGGGCCCGGCGGTATCGGTGGAACCGGTGGCTACTCCGGTCCTGGCGGTCCTGGTGGTAACGGCGGCAATCCGGGTGCTCCGGGCGGCGGCGGCGCTGGTGGCGCGGGCGGGATCGGCGGCGCGGGCGGTGCCGGGGGCGCAGGTGGTCGGCCCGGCACCGGTGGGTCGGGCGGGTTGTTCGGCTCCGCGGGCACGGGCGGGACCCCCGGCATCGTCGGGCAGCCCGGGCAGGTGGGGCAGCAGGGTGACCAAGGCGGCAGCGGTGCCGCCGGGCAGCCCGGTCAGCCCGGCCGAGCGGGCGATCAGGGAACGGGGAACATGCCCGGGATCGATGGACGTGATGGCTCGCCGGGGAACCCCGGAACCCCGGGAACGGGCGGAGAGCCCGGCGGTAGCGGCGGCGCGTTCTCCGGCGGGTACGGAGGACTCGGCGGTACCGGGGGCGGTGGCGGCGCCGGAGGTAGCGGAGGCGTGGGAGGTGCCGGTGGAGTCTCGCCATAGGAGGTTCACAGGTGCGAGATACCGAAGTTGCTGTGACCGGTAGTTGTTCTGCCGTAACGAAATTACATCGTTCGGACTACGCGCAGCAGTGCCGTCGCGGCGCTACAATCTCGCAATGGTCGATGGCCGCGGTGGTGCCGGTGCGGGGCCGCGGGGGATGCCGATCACCACGTTCACGGTGGTCGGCATCCCCGGCGTCGAGATCCCGCTGTCGTCCTTCGGTGGCGAGATCGACGTCCCCGCGGCCGCCGCGCCGTCGGAGCTGATCGGTGCGGCGATCGCGCAGGTCAGCGCCGCGCGGCCGGCGCGGATCGTGGTCCTCGATGCCGAGCATCTGGACCCGCTATCGACGATCGTCGTTCGGCGGCTACGACAGGACGGGCACCGCATCGTCGAACGTTCGACTCCGCGGACAGGGCCCCGGCGGGCGCCCGCGGTTGACGCTGATCTCGTTGTGGCGGCGGAGATCCTCGCGGTGGCCGGCACCCTGCCGGCTGTCCTCCGGCCACAGCTCATAGACGAGGAGCACCTGCGTCGGCTCCGCGCCGCGCAGATACTCGGACCGGGGGACCCACTACGACTGGCGGACCCCCACGTCGCGCAGCGGCTCCTTGAAGGCATGGGGATCGCCGCGCGGCGATTGCGCGCCGGCCAGGTGGTGCGGGCCGCCCAGGCCGCGGCCGGACTTTGCGGACCGGCCGATACACGGCACGTGATCTGGATGGCCGATCTGATGACCCGCGCCGACGCGGGATGCATCGACGTGGACGTCCTCACTGCCGGTGCCGCCGCGGCGGCGACGATGGGCGAACCACATCTCGGGCGGCGCCTCGCGGAGTTCGCCGCGGATCATGGGGGTGGTCTGCCTGCGCGGCTCCAACTCGCCGCCGCGGCTGCCTGGACCGGCGACGGTGCCGCGGTCGAGTCCGCACTTGCCGGGCTGGACGTGCCGGGGGCGCCGCCGGAACTGCGCTCCTTCTGTGCGTTCGTCGGAGCGGGCTCGCTCGCCTGGAACGACGGCCGCATCGACGCCGCTCGCACGCTGCTGCAGCAGCGCCGCGACGAGTTGGGTGAGCACCCCGATGCGGCTCTGCTGGACGCCACGATCGCGCTACTGCGGTACTTCGAAGGCGATCTGGATGGCGCTCTCGCCCTGGCTGATCCACTGCTCGACAACCCGTCACCGGTGGCGGTGGTGTGGGCCGCGAGTGCCGCGGCCGCGGCCCGTGCGGCCCACGGCGAAAGCCGGGCAGCCGAGGCCGCAATCAGTGTGGGACTGGCCGCCGCCCGACGTTGCGACTCCGGCGTGCAGAGGTTCATGCTCGCCGTGGCAGCGGCCGATGCCGCGATTGCCGACGGTGACCCAGGACGGGCGCTGCGCCGCGGGGATGATTTCGACCGGCTCGCCGCTGGCGCACCACATGCGTCGGCCGTCGTCGCCGTGGCGCGCGGGCGAGCACTGCTGGCCGCAGGTCGGCCGGAGGCTGCCCGCGCAGCCTTCGAGGAAGCCCTGATCGCCATGGAAGGCATGCCGCGCGGCTGGCAGAGCGTCGCTGGGGCCGGGCTGGCGCAGGCACTGGGAGAGCTGGGGCGGCATGGCGAATCGGCTTCGGCCCTGGGCCGTGCCGAGGCGCAGCAACTGGACGGGATGCAGGTGTACCGCACCGATCTGGGACTTGCTCGGGCCTGGTCGTTCGCGGCCCGCGGCGACGTCGAGCGGGCTGTCGACGCCGCGCGCGCGGCGCTCGAAGACGCTCTCGCACAGGGGCATCGCGAGGCGGAGCTGCGATCGCGCCTAACACTGGCTCGCCTCGGCGATCGCGGCACCGCACCGTCGTCGACCGTGCACCCGCCGGGGGGTCCGGTCGGTGCCGGGCTGGTGGCCGGCTTCGCCCGGGCGCTTCGCTCGCGGGCGCCCGGGGCGCTGCTCGAGGCGGGCCGGCGGCTGCACGCCGCGGGCATGGCGTCCGCGGCGGCCGATGCGCAGGCCTGGGCTGCGGTCGAATACACGCGGGCCGGTGACGGGCCTGCCGCCACCGCCGCCCTCGCCTCGGTGTGCTCGGATTCAGACCTCCGGACACCAGCGCGCTGGGCTGCCCAGATGCGTTGCGCCGGGCTCAGTGCGAAGGAACGGCACGTGGCACGCGAGCTCGCGCGCGGAGGTGAAACCCGCGAGCTCGCGACCAGGCTCGGTGTATCGATTCGCACGGTAGAGGGACACGTGTACCACCTGCTGGCCAAATTGGGGGTGAGCAACCGCACCGAGCTGGTGGACGCACTGCCGTGGCGGGAGACGGAGACATGAGCGTGGACGCGGTACTCGACCAGGTCGTGGCGGGTGAGGGAGCCTGTGCGGTGCGGATCGACGGTGCCGTCGGCGCGCGCGCCGTGCTCTCCGACCTCGCGAAGCGCGCGCGGATAGCCGGTCGTTCGGTCTTCCGGGTCGAAGGGAGCGCGGCCCTCCACGATCTACCGTTCGGGGCGTTAGGAGGGATGGTCCGGCTGTCCGGCGGCGATCCCCCGGCCCTGATGGCACAGGCCTGCCGGCAGATCGCCGCACTTGGCGAGCCCGTGGTCGTGATCGACCATGTGCACCTTCTCGATCCGCTCAGTGCGATCTCGCTGCACCAGTCGGTGCTCCGCGGTGCGGTGCGCGTCGTCGCCCTCGCGTCGCGCTCGCAGGAGGTGAGCGAAGGCGCCGTGCGGGCGTTCATCGACGCTCTCCCGGTGGTCACCTGGAAAGGGGGAGGTGGCGGCGAACGCCCGCCGACCGTTCGCTCACTGCATCCGTTGCATCGACGCCTTCTTCAAGCACTCGCGCTCGCAGGCGATCTTTCACTCGACGATGCAGAACGCCTGTTCGGGTCCGAGGCGACGGCGGCGGTCGAATCCGCGGGTCTGGTTCGAGTGCAGGCGGTCCGTTTCAGCGCGCGCGTCACTCTGGCGGAGCGTGCTGTCGCAGATGAGGCGCTGGCCGAGCTCGGCGCGGCGGACCGGGATCGACTGTGCGCGGATCTCGTGCGTGCGCTACGCACTCGGACCGACTCCGACCCGCGTCGCCTGATCCAGAGCGCTCTGGTGATGCGGCGGGGTTCGGTCGCCGAGTACGACCCGGGGCTGCTGGTCCAGGCCGCACAGGCGGCGCACACTGTCGGAAATATCGGGCTGGCCAGGGAATTGGCGCGCCTGGCCGTTGACGCGGGAGCCGGTGCCGAGGGTGTCCTGGTGCTCGCCGAGGCGCTGACGTGGAGCGGCGCGGCGGACGACGCCGAAGCCCGGTTGGCGGACCTCGCAGCGCAGGACCTCGAGGACGCGACCGCGGTGCGGGTCGCCGCCGCCCGCGCGGCGAACCTGCACTGCAATCTTTGCGCCGGCGATCGGGCGCTTGCTGTGGTCACCGCAGCTCGTGAGCGGTTCGCTCAGTCCCCGCATCGGGATCTATTGGACGCCTTGATGATCCAGTTCTCGTTCTTCGCCGGCGACCTGGCGACGGTGCTTCGTGACGGACTGCCGATGGTGGAGATGGTCGACATCGATTCCCCGGCGATGGTCTGGCTCACCAGTGCCACTGCCAATGCATTGTCGGCTGCAGGGCGGTTCGAGGAGGCTGAGCGACATGCGCGCCTGGGCTTCGCGGCTTCGGAGCGCAGCGCCTCGGGGACGCAACGGTTCACTCTCGGCCTCGCCCTAACCGATTCGGCGCTGGCGCGGGGACGGGTCGACGAGGCCCTGCGGATCTGCGACGACCTGTACGCGCGCGCCGCGGGCGAGCCGCAGGCCACGGGCATTGTGGACGCGCTCGCCGGTCGGGTCGCGATCGCGGCCGGTGACATCGACGGTGCCGTCGCTGCGATGCGCCGTGCGGCGCAGGCCGCGCGCAGCGGTGCCACCCCCGTGTGGCAGGCCGTCGTGGCGGCCTGGCTCGCGGACACCGCGTCGACCGCCGGGCAGCGCGAGGAGGCAGTCGCGGCCTGCGAGTTCGCCATTGCGACGATGCCCCCGTACGTCCACTTCTTCGACGTGGAGCTACACGTCGCGCGCGCGGGCATCGCTGGCGACGATCGCGAGGCGGTGCGCCACCTCGAGCGCGCCGTCGCGGGGGCGCACGCGCGGGGTGACCTGGTTGGGGAGTTGCGGATGCGGATCCGACTGGTATGGCTGGGTGCCCGGGATCAGGTGGCGGTCACGGCGGCGTTGGCGACGCGGCTCGACACTCCGCTCGTCGCGTCGGTACACGACTACGCGGTCGCGATGGCGGAGCGGGACGCACGTGCATTGCGGGCGGAGAGCGAGTTGTTCGCGGACCGGGGGTGGGGCATGGGAGTGCGGGACGCGCGCGTGGCCGCGGAGGCGGAGGCGGCCCCGTCGTACGAGGGCCTGAGCGCGCGGGAGCGCGAGGTGATCAAGCTCGTCGTGGCGGGCCGCACCAATCGGGAGGTCGCCGAGGTGCTCGGCGTCGCCCTGCGCACCGTCGAGGGGCACCTGTACCGGATCTACCCGAAGGCGGGCGTCGCCAACCGCAGGGAGTTGGTCGCTCGCTTCGGGTAGCGTCCGGTTCATCCGCATCTGGTATGCACAGGACATGCGTTCACGTCGCCACCTCGCCGCCGCCCTCGTCGCTGTTCTTGCGGGCGGCACACTCGTCGCCTGCTCGCCCGGTAAGGCAGAGGACGCGGCCAAGCTCGATCTGAAGACCGGTGCGAACGCGCCGCTCACGATCAGCGCCGGGCAGCTCGCGCGTCTGGCGCAGGGCGGCGCCGTCGTCGCCGTCAAGCCGACGGCCGACGGCACCGTCGAGGCGGCGAAGGGCGGCGCTCTGGTGTTCAAGCCCAAGGCCGGTTTCACCGGGTCGGTCCAGCTCAAGGCCGTTGTCTCACCCGCGGTCGCGCTGTACTCATCGGACATCCCGCCGCTCGCCACCGTCGGCGGCGTATCCGTGGACGGCAGCGGCTACGGCTCGGTGTGGACGCCGGTCCCCGGCGCGCAGGGCGAGTTCTACGGCCTCACCGACCGCGGCCCCAACGTCGACGGTCCCGGGAAGGACGAGAAGGTGTCGGTGACGCCGGACTTCACGCCGCAGATCGGCCGGTTCGCGCTCGAGGACGGTGTTGTGAAGCTGACCAGCGTGATCACGCTCAAGGGTCGCGACGGCAAGCCGCTCAACGGTAGGAACGACACCGCCGCACCGACCGGGGAGAAGATGCTCGACCTCGACGGCCGGGAGATCCCGCCGACCGACCACGGCATCGATCCCGAGGGGCTCGTCGCGCTGCCCGACGGATCCTTCTGGGTGTCCGACGAATACGGGCCCTTCCTCATCCATTTCGATGCCAACGGCCAGGAACTCGATCGCCTCGTGCCGGGCAAGGGGCTGCCGGAGGTGCTGAAGTCCCGCACGCCCAACCAGGGCATGGAGGGACTCACCGTGACGCCCGACGGTTCGCGCCTGGTCGGGATCATGCAGTCGGCGCTGAACGTCCCGGGCCTGAACGGCAACGCGAAGGAGGTGCCGGCCGTGCGGATCGTCGTCGTCGACCTCAAGACCAAGGCCGTCCAGCAGTTCGTCTACCTCCTGGACAACCCGAAGGACACCAAGAAGGCGGTCTCCGAGATCACCGCGATCTCCAACACGGAGTTCCTCGTCGATGAGCGCGACGGCAAGCCCGCCCCTCGGGCGAACAAGACCGTCTACCGCATCAGCCTCGACGGTGCCACCCCGCTCGGTGAGCAGACTCCCGAGACGATCGTGGGCGTGAGCACGACGCCCGAGGCGGAGGCGGCGCTCAAGGGCGCCGGGATCACCCCGGTCCGCAAGACGACGGCCCTCGACCTCAGCGGCCTGGTCGACAAGCTCAACCCCGCCGGGACCTTCTTCGGCCACGACAAGGTGGAGGGCCTCGCGACCACCGACGGCGGGAAGACCCTGTTCATCGCCAACGACAGCGACTTCGGACTCGCTGGGATCGCGGGCCCGAGGACGCCCTTCCAGCTCACGGCGAAGATCCTGGCCAACGGGCTGCAGGACAGCCTCGAAATACTCAAGGTCGACACGACGAAGCTGAACGAGCCCGTCGTCGAGCGGACGATCACGGTCACCGTCGGGTAGGGTCAGGGCGCGACCCGCCCGGCGTACTCCCGGACCTCGGCCGACGGGTCGTCCATCAGGAGCCGGGCGTGGGCGCTGCGGAACGCGGCGCGTTCGGCGGGCGTGAGGCGCGCGTGGGACAGCACGAACATCGCGTGCCACCGGATCACGGGCCAGGGGGATGCGAGCGCAGCGAATGCCGCCGGCGCGTCGCCCGGGCCGAGCTCGCGGTAGCTCGTGCCGGGCGCGAGGCGCTCCGCGACGGGGCGGTGCAGGTCGGGCCTGCGCTGGAGCAGGTCGGCGAGGGGGCCGTAGTCGAGCGGTCCGCGCGGGCGCACCATCGAGCGCAGCGGGAATGACGCGGCTGCCGCGACGGCCTCGTCGGAAGCGCCGGCCGCCTCCACGGCGTCGAGGCGGCCGAGGGCGCCGAGTGCGGACGCGAGCCAGTTGAGCGTGGATTCCCGCAGGCCGACGGTGCCCAGACGGCGCGTCAGCGCGGCGACGACCCGCTCGTCGGGCACGCCGATCTCGGCGGCGATCATGGCGAACCACCACGGGTCGCGCGCCTCGGCGATCCGTCGGATGAGGGCCGGCAGCGCTTCCGCCCCCAGCCCGATCAGCCCGGCGGCACCGTCCTCGGCGGTGAGCGGACCGTCGAACCGGCCGGTGAGGGCGAGGAACTCCTCGGCCCGCTCCGCGGGTGGGAGGCCGGCGATCCGGGCGCGCTCGGTGTCCGCGGCGACGAGGCGCGGAAAGCACTCGCGCAGTACGGCGGCGGACACGGAGCGGGGCACCAGCTCCTCGCCCTCGTCGGCGGCGACGACGAAGAAGTCCCCTCCCACCAGGCCCGCGGCGCGGATGCGGGCGGTGGCGGGTGCGCAGGCCGCGACCACGGCGTCCTCGAACCGCGCGACGACCTCCGCGAACCGCTCGCCGTCGTCCGCAACGGCCGCTGCGGTGATCGCGGCTTCGAGCCGGTCGGGATCGTCGGGGTCGTAGAAGTACGGCATGTCGGCCGGGTTCAGCCCGCCTTCGGCGACGTTGTCGGCGACCCACTCGGCGGTGGCCACGGAGACCACCGGCCACGCGACCTGCGTGCCGTCGGCGTAGAAGCCGTGGAACGCTGCGCACCGCAGGGCCGCGCCGTGCGAGTCCTCCGCCGCGACGCGGACGGCGCGTTCCACCTGCGCGATGAGCGCCGTCCCGACCGCCTCCCAGTCGATGTCTGCCATGCCCTCAGTATCGCGCCCATTTATTCACTCTTGACTTATATAAGCAGTTACTGAAATACTTGTTCTCGTGCACGCCTTCGACGTCCTCGGTGATCCCGTCCGCCGCCACCTGATCGAGCTCCTCGCTCAGGGGGAGCTGTCGGCGGGCGCGCTGAGCGACGACGTGCGGGCACGCTTCGGGATCAGCCAACCCGCGGTCTCGCAGCACCTGAAGGTGCTGCGCGAGGCGGGATTCGTCGCCGTCCGGCCGGAGGGGACGCGCCGCCTGTACGCTGTGCGCCCCGAACCGCTGCGTCAGGTGGATGACTGGCTGGTGCCCTTCCGACACTTCTGGGCGCCGCGTCTCGCGGCCCTCGGTACCGAGATCGCGCGCGGTAAGAGGGCCCGCCGATCGACTAGGGACAAGGACGAGAAATGACCTACGACATCGACGATCTCGCCACGGCCCAGCCGGCGGCGGTCACCCGTCGCGCCGAGGTGCGCGACAGCGGCGAGGGGCAGGTCTTCGTCTCCGCCTCGCTCAGCCAGACCTACCCCACCGACGTCGCCGACCTCTGGGACGCCGTCACCAGCGCCGAGCGCCTACCGCGCTGGTTCGCGCCGGTCCACGGCGAGCTCGTACTCGGCGGCCGCTTCCAGGTGGAGGGTAACGCCGCCGGTACCGTGCTCGAATGCGATGCGCCGCACCGGTACCTGATCTCCTGGGAGATCATGGGCGGCAGTTCGCAGGTGGAGGTCGCCGTAGAGGCCGACGGTGACGGTGCCCGTCTCACGCTGACCCACTCGGGGGAGAACGCCCGGGACTTCTACGAGCAGTTCGGACCCGGCGCCACCGGCGTCGGCTGGGATCTGGGGTTCCTGGGCCTGAACGCACTGATCACGACCGGCCAGGACCGCCCGGAGGATGCCGAAGCGTTCTTCGCGACGCCGGCCGCGAAGTCCTTCATCGTCGAGTCGGCGATGTCGTGGGCGGCGGCGACCGAGTCCGCCGGGGTGCCCGCCGAATTCGCTCGCGCGCAGGGCGAGCGGACCGCCGCGTTCTTCTCGGGCGAGTAGCGGTCAGGCCGCCGCGGCCGGCACCACGGGTGCGTCGTCGGAGTCCTTCTCCGGCGCGGACATCGCAGGGTCGGACGGCGCAGGCTCGGACGGAGCGGTCGCGCTCGGCGTCGATCCCGTCGGTGTCTCCGCCGTTGCCGCGCCGCTTCCGGGCGCGGCCGCGTCCGTGACGACCGGTGTGGCCGGCTCGGACGGCGCTTCTCCGGTCGGCGTCCCAGCTCCGGCAGCCGGCTCGGTCGAGCCTGCGGGCTCCGTCGGGATCGCGGACTCGGCGGCGGAAGTCTCAGCCTGCGATGTCGTGTTCGGCAGCGGGGCGGCGCTTCTGGCGAGCTGCAGCAGCGTCGACCGATCGCCCGCCGGGGGAGCCTCGGTGCCACTGGTCGGGGCGTCAGCGGTCGTCGTTGCGGTCGCGGTGGATGTCGGCGCCAGGTAGCGCGACGCGTCGCCCGTGCCTGTGGCGGCCTGGCCCACGCCCTGGACCGCAGCACCGAGTAGGTCGCCGCCGAGCCGCAGCGGATCGATCGGGGGAAGCAGCCCGAACGGCGTCGCCTTCCCGTAATCGGAACGGTCGTAACCGGTCTCGATGATCACGCGCGCCAGCGGGGAGACGAGGTCGACGAACGGCCGGACGACGGCGGTCGTCCCGGTCGCGGCGCCGAGATCGAGCAACGGCAGCATGATCGGCAGGATCTTCGCCGGCAGCGTGATGTACCTGGTGTCACCGCTGGTCTGGCAGTAGGTGGCCGCAGTGCAGTCCTTCGTCGCCGCGTCGACGGCCGCGCGTACCTCGTCGGGCGTGTATCCGATGGGCGTGGCCGACTGATCGTCGGATCCCTTGGGCGCGAGCATCGTGCCGTGCACGTACCAGAATCCTGCGAGCGCGTTCGCCGTCGCGAGCAGGTTGACGGGGTAGCGGGGGAAGTCGGCCACGCCGTCGTACTGGAACGCGACATCGGTGGTGTTGATCGTGCCGGGCTTCGCGGTGTTCGTCGGCGTTCCGGGGCCGAAGGTCACATCGACGATCGGGATGTGGCCGAGGAAGGACGGCCGCGTGAACAGCCCTCCGTTGGGGCGGCTCGCGTTGCCGATGAGGACGAACGAGACATTGTCGGGGACGCCGCCGGGTTGTCCCGCCAGCTGCTTCTTGACCGCGCTGACGACGGTGCCGCCCTGGGAGTAGCCGAAGATCACGATCGGATCGGTCTTGTCCGCCGCGCCGTACGCGGTGTTCAGGCTCGTCACGCCGCTCGCGACGGAATCGTCCCACTTCGCGCCCTGCAAGCCGCCCCACCCGGAGAGTGGGATGGGCCAGAACTCGGCGATGTACGGCACCGGGGTCGCCTCACAGCCGCCCGGGACGGCGCACGCACCGGTCGGCGCGACGTAATAGCCGATCGCGTGCTCCTGGTAGCCCGCCACCTTCGACGGGTCCTTGGTGCCTGTTCCCGGCACCACGAGGACGGTCGTCGCCGCCCAGGCGACCGCCGAGGTGAGGGTGAGGGTGATCGCACCGAGGAGTGTGACCAGGACGTATCCGAGCTTGCGGGCGGTTTCGCGCATGACGGTGCGGCCTCTCGTGTTCAGGTTGCTCTCAGTTTCGCACGGGTCGTCTCGTTGCGCTCACGAACGCAACCCTCCGCGGTGCGGCTCGCCGCCCGGCTACCCCGAGCAGACCGCCAGGACCCGCTCGGCGCGGTCGGGGAGCAGGTGCCCCACGTCCGGGAGCAGCGCGACCGCGTCCTCGCCGAACACGGCCCGCGCGTGCTCGGCGGCGCGCGGACCGTCGAGCATCCGATCGCGACCGCCGAACGCGGCGGACACCCGGGCGGTGATGCCGGCGAGCGCGGCGTCGGGGAAGACGGGCAGGCCGTCGGTGCGCGGCCGGAAGTTCCGGAAGGTGAGCCCGCTGAACGCGGCGAGATCGCGGCCCAGTCCGGGGTCCGTGGGCGGCGTCCAGCCCGTGAAGTACTGCATCGCGGCCCGGCGGCCGGGCTCGCCGAGCAGGCTCAACAGGCCCGCCACCAGGAGCGGAGCCGTTCGGCGCGGCCCGAGCCCGCCGGGCGAGAGGAGGCCGAGGGTCCGGACGCGGGCAGGGTGCTCGGCCGCGTAGTCCAGCGCGACCCATCCGCCGAGCGACTCCCCGATCACCGTCGCCTCGGCCGCGTCGAGCGCATCGCTCACGCCCGCGAGCCAGGCGGCGTGCGCACCAGACTCCAGCGGCAGTCGCGATACGACGGTGCCGCCCGGCTCGCCCGGCAGGTCGATCGCGTGCACCCGGTGCGTCCGCGCGAGCTGCGGGATCTCGTTCGCCCAGTTCAGCGACGTGCCGCCCGAGCCGTGCAGGAGCAGGACGGAAGGGGCACCGTCGGGCCCGGCACTGAGGACGTGCGTCCCATCGACGACGGTGCGCTCCACGCCCGGCAGGTACGTCGACACCAGTCGCGCGTATTCCTCGCCCACCGCGCGGGCGCCCTCGGCGCTGCGGAAGCGGTCGTCGGTCACCGTCAGCCGAGCCCCTCGACGATGCGGAAGTCGCGCTCCACGGCGTCGCCCAGCGCGGCCAGTGCCTCCTGGTACGCCGCGCTCTCCCGGGTGGCGACGGCCTGTTCGAAGCTGTCGAACTCGATGACGATCGTGCGCTCGGCGACGCCCTGCTCGTACGCGGTGACACGCCCGTCGCGCGAGAGGAGACGCCCGCCTCCGGCCTGGACGGCGACCCGCGCCAGTTCGTCGTAGGCGGCGAGCCTCTCGGAATCCTTGATGACGCGGTAGACGCTGACCCAATAGCCCTTGGCCACGGTGACTCCTTGCTCGGGGAACGGGACGGTTCTCACCGGAGCAACCGTTGGACCGTGCCGTTTATGCCGAGGAACGACTCAGGGGCGGTTCCGATGAACTCGGAACCGCCCCTGATCTGCGGAGGATAGGGGATTTGAACCCCTGAGGGCTATTAACCCAACCCGCGTTCCAGGCGAGCGCCATAGGCCACTAGGCGAATCCTCCGTGGACCACTGTAGACGAAGGCCCCCGTCGACCCAAACGGGGCCGGACCCGTATAGTGGTCCACGGACTCCGCGCGGCGTCCATCCTGTGAACTCCCCCAGGGCGGGAACGCAGCAAGGGTCAACGGGCTCTGGCGGGTGCGCGGAGTCCCCTTTATGTCCGGGCCCGATTTCCGCCGGAGGCGCACCCGATGTCCACCTACGTGTCCCTGAGTCAGTCCGAGCTCGCCGATGTCCACGCGAAGCTGACGGAGCTGTTCGAGACGCTGAAGGCCCAGGGGTTGAAGCTGGACCTCACCCGCGGTAAGCCCGCGCCCGACCAGCTCGATCTGTCGAACGCGCTGCTCGCGCTGCCCGGCGAGGGCGACTACCGCGCCGCGGACGGTACCGACACCCGCAACTACGGCGGCCTCGCCGGCCTGCCCGAGCTACGGTCGATCTTCGGTGAGCTGCTCGGCATCCCGGTCGCGAACCTCTACGCGCAGAACAACTCCAGCCTCGAGATCATGCACCGCCTGATCACGCTCGCGTGGATCCACGGCACCGTCGACGGCGAGCGGCCTTGGGGCGCAGAGGAGTCGGTCAAGTTCCTCTGCCCGGCCCCCGGCTACGACCGGCACTTCGCCATCACCGCCGAGTTCGGCATCGAGATGATCGTCGTGCCCCTGAACCCGGACGGCCCCGACATGGCGGTGGTCAAGGATCTGGTGGCGAACGACCCGTCGATCAAGGGCATCTGGACCGTGCCGAAGTACGCCAACCCCACGGGGGCGGTCTACTCCGAGGAGATCACCCGGGAGCTGGTCTCGATGCCGACCGCCGCGCCGGACTTCCGCATCTTCTGGGACAACGCCTACGCCGTGCACCCCCTGGTGGGCGACGCACCGTCGGACCCGGACGTCCTGGGCCTGGCCGCCGAGGCCGGCCACGCGAACCGGCCGTACGTGCTGGCCAGCACCTCGAAGATCACCTTCGCGGGTGCCGGCGTGAGCTTCCTCGGCGCCTCCGCCGAGAACCTGGCGTGGTACGGGAAGTACACCGGACTGACCTCGATCGGGCCCGACAAGGTGAACCAGCTGCGGCACGTCCGGTTCTTCGGCGACGCGGAGGGCGTGCGCGCACACATGCGCAAGCACCGCGACCTCATCGCGCCGAAGTTCGCGCGGGTCCTGGAGATCCTCGAGGAGCGGCTCGGCGCGGCTAAGGTCGCGTCCTGGAGCGAGCCCACGGGCGGCTACTTCATCAGCCTCGACGTGCTCGACGGGACGGCGGCGCGGACCGTCGCGCTGGCGAAGGAGGCGGGGATCGCCCTGACGGCCGCCGGCGCCACCTTCCCGCACGGGAAGGACCCGCACGACAGCAACATCCGGCTCGCGCCGACCTTCCCGTCGATCGATGAGCTTGAGACCGCAATGGACGGCGTGGCGACCTGTGTACTCTTGGCTTCTGCTGAAAAGCTGATGTCGCAGCCCGAATAGGGCGCGCGAAGAGCAGGAGGATCGCGCCGGTGGCGGACGAGAACAGCCGGCGGTTCCCCCGGCAGTGGTGGGTGCTGGCCCTCTTCGCGGTGTCCGCGGGGGTCGCCGTGTGGCAGCAGTTCGTCCGGATCCCGTTCTCCACGCCGATGTACGGGCTGTTCCACAACCAGATCGACGCGGAGGTCTATCGCAAGGGCGGCCAGATCGTGGCCCGCGGCGGCGAGGGCCTCTACGACGGTGCCCTGCTCAACGACATCCTGCCCTTCACGTACACGCCGTTCGCCGGCGTGCTGTTCGTGCCGCTGAGCTGGATGTCCACGGACGTGATGCGCTGGGTCTGGACCGGGGCGGTGCTGCTCGCGCTGCTGGCGTGCATCATGATCGCCTTCCGGTTGCTCGGCTTCGCCCGGGACTGGCGCCTGTGGTTCGCCGGTATCTGCCTGACCCTCGTGGCGACGGTGCTCGAGCCCGTCCGCACGACGATCTGGTTCGGCCAGATCAACGTCTTCCTCATGCTGCTCCTGCTGTGGGATCTGGGGCGGCCCAGGGGCGCACGGTTCAAGGGCTTCAGCATCGGCATCGCCGCGGGCATCAAGCTCACGCCCGCCTTCTTCCTCGCCTATCTCGTCGTGACCAGGCAGTGGCGGGAGGCGCGGAACGCCCTGGGCGCGCTCGTCGGCACCGTCGTCATCGGGTTCCTGGTGATCCCGCACGAGTCGTGGAAGTACTGGTCCGGCACGTTCCTCGACGCCAACCGCGTCGGCGAGCCGAACCAGGTGGGCAACCAGTCGATCAACGGCCTCATCGCCTTCCTCACCCACGCGGAGAAGCCCTCGACGGCGATCTGGCTCGCGGTCGCGGTCCCGGCCGCGCTCGCGGGCCTGGCGATCGCGGCGTGGGCGCACCGTCGCGGCGAGACGCTGCTCGCGATCACCGTCGTCGGGCTCACGGCCTGCGCCGTGTCGCCCTTCTCCTGGGGGCACCACTGGGTGTGGATCGTGCCGCTGCTGGTACTGCTGCTCGGTCGTGCGCTGCAGGCGAAAGCGTGGGTGGACCGTGCGCTCCCGTTGCTGGCGGCCGTCGGGCTCGTCGCGGCCACCTTCATCTGGGTGACCTACTTCCCGCATCTGCAGCCCACCGGCGTCGACGATGTGCACGACACCTACGCCATCGGCATCTTCCTGCGGCCGATGGAGAATCCGCTGCTCAAGGCCCTCGCGGGCGGCGTCTACGTGTGGATCTTCGCCGCGACCCTCGTCGGCGCGACCTGGCATCTGCGGCGCGCGGACCGGGCCGATCGTGCAGCCTGACAGCGTCGCCGAGGACCGCCGGCTGCTCGCCTACCTCGGCACCGCGATGATCGCCGGGGGCCAGCCCGTGCACGAGGTCGAGTACGACCTCAAGGGCGTCGCCACGGCTCTGGGCTATCCGCTCGCGCAGGTCGGCGCCACACCGACGGGGCTCACGCTGGGACTCGAGCCCGGTTCCCCGGCCACGTTCGAGTCCGTCGCCGGCCCGCTCCGGCTGGACCAGTCCGCGGTCGTCTCGGAGGTCCGACGTGGCCTGAACGCCCGGCGGCTCACCGCCGACGAGGCGTTCGCGCGGCTGGGGAACCTGCGGTCGCTGCCGCACCGCTACCCGCGATGGCTGCAGGACCTGTCGTGGTCGGTCATCGCGGTCGGCATCGCGATGCTGCTGCAGCCCGGGTGGCCGAACATCGCCGCCGCCGCGATCGGCGGCGGTGCGGTGATGCTGCTCGTCCGGCTCGCCGGCCGGGTGCGGCTCGCCGCCACGCTGCTCCCCACGATCGCCGCGTTCGTGGTGGGCACGGGCGTGTTCGCCGCCGCGCAGGCGGGCTGGCTCGACGGTCCGCTGCGCACCCTCCTCGCGCCGCTCGCCGTCCTGCTGCCGGGCGCGCTCGTGGTGACAGGCATGTCGGAGCTGGCCGCCGGGGCGATGGTGGCGGGCAGCGCCCGGCTCACCTTCGGCACGGTGCAGCTGCTGCTCTTCTCCCTCGGCATCCTCAGCGCGACGACGGTGCTCGGCGTCGCACCCGAGTTGCTGGCGAACGTGCGGGTGAACCAGCTGGGGGCGTGGGGACCGCCGGTCGGGCTGGCGGTGATCTGCGTCGGGCTGTGCCTCAACGAGGGGGCGTCCATGCGGCTGCTGCCGGCGATCGCGCTGGTCGTTGCGGCGGCCTTCGGGGCGCAACTCGCGGGGCAGGCGGCGTCGGGTGCGGTGCTGGGCGGCTTCCTCGGCGCCATCGCGGGCAGCCTGGGTGCCTCGCTGGCCGCGTACCTGCGGCCACAGCTGCCGCGGCTCGTGGTCTTCCTACCCGCGTTCTGGGTGCTCGTGCCGGGCAGTCTCGGGCTGCTGTCGGTGACCTCGATCGGCATCGATCCGCAGCAGGGCGTGCGGACCGTCGTCGACGTGGGCGCGGTGATCTGCGCCCTGGCGTTGGGCCTGCTGTTCGGATCCGCGATGGCGCAGGCGGCCGCCGGACCGCTCGCGCGCCTTCGCGCGCCCCGGTAACGGGTTGTTCATCTGCGCACCGAAAAATGTTCAAATGCGCATGTTTCCATGCTGGAATGACGAAACTCGGTAGTGGCAAGGCCCCGGTGGCTCTCGCGGTGAGCGCTGTGGCGGTGCTCGGCATGGTCGCCGCGTGCGGCGGCGACAACGGCGGTCCCGGCGTCTCGGGTGAGACCGCGGCGAAGGTCGAGATCAATCGCGTCGCGGCCGGCGACATCACTGCGCACGGCGGTGCCAAGCGCCTCGCGGGCGACCAGACGCAGGCGATCGCCGACTCGATCCAGCGGTCGAAGGCGAAGAACGTGATCCTCGTGATCGGCGACGGCACCGCGAACCAGGAACTCACGCTGGCGCGGAACTACCAGTGGGGCGCGGGCGGGAGGATCCCCGGCATCGACGAGCTGCCGCTCTCCGGCGACTACACCACCTACGCGCTGGACAAGACCACCAAGAAGCCCGACTACACCACCGACTCCGCCGCCTCCGGCTCCGCGTGGGCCACCGGTACCAAGACCTACAACGGCGCCGTGGGGGTCGACGTGAACGGCAAGCCGCAGCGCTCGATCCTGGAGATCGCGCGGGCCAACGGCCGCCGGACCGGCAACGTCACCACCACCGAGTTGCAGGACGCCACCCCCGCCGTGCAGGTCGCGCACGTCTCCCAGCGCAAGTGCTACGGCCCCGTCGAGACCAAGGAGAAGTGCACCTCCGACGCGCTGGAGAACGGCGGCCTCGGTTCCATCACCGAGCAGCTGCTGGCGGCCCGTGCGGACGTGACTCTCGGCGGCGGCTGGAAGACCTTCTCGCAGACCGCGACCGCGGGTGAGTACCGGGACAAGACCCTCGAGGCGCAGGCCAAGGAGCGCGGCTACCAGATCGTCCGTTCCGGCGACGAGCTCGACGCGATCAAGGCGGCCGATCAGGACAAGCCGCTGCTCGGCGTGTTCGCCGACGGCAACCTGCCTCGCCTGTGGGACAAGGCGACCGCCACCAAGGAGGGCGGCAAGGAGGCGCCGATCACCTGCGCACCCAACCCGGCGTTCGGTGCCACCCCCAAGCTCGCGTCGATGACGAAGAAGGCCATCGATCTGCTCAAGGGCGACAAGGGCTTCTTCCTGCAGGTCGAGTCCGGGTCCGTCGACAAGGCCAACCACGACGCCGATCCTTGCGGTCAGATCGGCGAGACCGTGCAGCTGTCCGAGGCCGTCTCCACGGCGCTCGAGTTCGCCAAGCAGGACAAGGACACCCTGGTCATCGTCACCGGCGACCACGCGCACACCAGCCAGATCATCGAGGCGGGCACCGTCACGCCCGGCCTGACCCGCACGCTGAACACCAAGGACGGCGGAGTCCTCACCGTCAACTACGGCACGTCGCTCGACCCCGGCGAGGAGCAGCACACCGGTGGCCAGGTCCGCATCGCCGCGTACGGTCCCGGCGCCGCGAACGTCGTGGGCGTGACGGATCAGACCGACCCGTTCTTCTACATCACCGACGTGCTCGGTCTGGATCGCGACAAGAAGTAGGGCGCCACCGGGGCGAGGCGGCATGTGCACCGATGAACCGTCGGCCGTGCATGTCACCCCGCCCCGGTAGCCTGACACCGTGGCTCTCTACCGGAAGTACCGTCCAGCGACGTTCGCCGAGGTCGTGGGGCAGGAGCACGTCACCGAGCCGCTGAGTACCGCGCTCGATTCCGGCCGCATCAACCACGCCTATCTGTTCTCCGGGCCGCGCGGCTGCGGCAAGACCTCGTCGGCCCGTATCTTGGCGCGCTCACTGAACTGCGAGCAGGGGCCCACCAGCACGCCGTGCGGGGTCTGCAACTCGTGCGTCGCGCTCGCCCCCGGCGGTCCCGGCAATCTGGACGTCACGGAGATGGACGCCGCCTCCCACGGCGGTGTCGATGATGCGCGCGAGCTCCGCGACCGCGCCTTCTACGCCCCCGCCGAGTCCCGCTACCGCGTCTTCATCGTGGACGAGGCGCACATGGTCACGCCGCAGGGATTCAACGCCCTGCTGAAGATCGTGGAGGAGCCGCCGGAGCACCTCATCTTCATCTTCGCTACCACGGAACCGGAGAAGGTGCTCACCACCATCCGCTCCCGCACGCACCACTACCCGTTCCGGCTGCTCGCGCCCAACGTGATGCGGCCGCTGCTGGAGAAGATCACGGGCGCCGAGCACGTCTCCGTCGAGCCGCAGGTCTATCCGCTGGTCATCCGCGCCGGCGGCGGCTCGCCGCGTGACTCGCTGTCGATCATGGACCAATTGCTCGCCGGCGCGGGCGCCGAGGGGGTCACCTATCAGCGCGCCCTGGGCCTGCTCGGCGTCACCGATACGGCCCTCATCGACGCCGCGGTCGACGCGCTCGCCACGTCCGACGGTGCCGCGCTGTTCGGCGCCGTCGAGCGGGTGATGGAGGCCGGGCACGATCCCCGTCGGTTCGCCACGGACCTGCTCGAACGCCTCCGGGACCTGATCCTGCTGCACACCGTGCCCGACGCGGCCGATCGCGGCCTCATCGACGTGCCGGTCGATGTACTCGAGACCATGCGCGGGGAGGCCGCGAAGCTGGGGCTGGCCACGCTCACCCGCTGCGCCGAGGTCACGCACGCCTCCCTCGCCGAGATGCGCGGCGCGACGTCGCCTCGGCTGCTGCTCGAGGTCATGTGCGCGCGGATGCTGCTCCCCGCCGCCGACGACTCGCAGGCCGCCCTCCTGCAGCGCATCGAGGCGCTCGAACGCCGGCCCGCCGGCGCGCCGCTCGCCGTCGGGTCCGTGCCCACCGGTCCGGTGTCCGACGGTGCCACCCCGGCCCCGTCGTCGGCCCCCGCCCCCCAGCCCGACGGTGCCGCCTCCCGCTTCGTTCGGCCCAGCCAGCGGCAGGCTGAGGCGGCTCCCGCAGCGCCGCCGGAAGCCGCCCCCGCTGCGCCCGTCGCGCCCGTCGCGCCGGAGCCCGTTGTACAGGAGCCCGCTGCGCCCGAGCCCGCGGCGGTCGCAGAGTCCGAGCCGGTACTGCACCGGCCGGCTCCCGAGCGGGACCCGGAGCCGAACCCCGAGCCCGTCGCTGAGTCGGAACCGGCCGTGCCGCCGCGCGTGGAGCCGGTCGAGCAGTCGGCACCGCCCGCGCCGGAGCCGGTCGCGCCACCGGAGCCCGCGTACGAGCCCGAGCGCGTGCCCGAGCCCGCGCCGGCGCCCCGGGTGGACCCCGCTGCGGCGCAGGTAGCGTCGGGCCCGTCGATCGACGAGGTCCGCACGGCTTGGCCCAAGGTGCTCCGGGCGGTCAGCAGTCGCAGCAAGGTCACGGCCACGCTGATGACGAACATGCAGGTGCTCGGCCTGGCGGGGGATGTCCTGCATCTCGCGCTGCCGATCCCGGCATTGCTCGGCCGGTTCAGCGACCAGCAGCACGTGGGCAACCTGCGCGAGGCGGTCCGCGAGGTCTTCGGCACCCAGTGGAACGTCGAGGTCGGCGACGGCAGCGGCGCCCGCCCGCAGCAAGGAGCGCCCGCCGCGCAGCCGCAGCAGCGTCCTGCCGCGGAACCGCAGCGCAAGGCCCCGCCCACCTTCGAACGGCGCAGCCGTGCGGGCGATCAGCGGCCCGACCCCCGGCCCGCCGGGCGGGAGAACCGCGCACCGTCGCACCATGACGACATCCCGCTTCCGCCCGAGCCGGACCCCGAGCCGGCGCCGGTCGAGGAGGTCTCCGAGGAGGAGATGATCGAGGCCGCACACCGCGAGGACGCGGTGTCGGGCGGCGCCACCGCGCCCCGCCGCGACCCCGACGAGATCGCTCTCGAACTGCTCCGCAACGAACTCGGCGCCCGCCCGATCTGATCGGGGCGAGCGCTCCGCTGCGTTCCCGCGACGACGAAACGTTCCCGCGATCACCACGGTGATCGCGGGAACACTTCTCTGTCGCGGGAAGGGGGAAGGGCTCCGGCGTCAGGCGTCCCACCAGGGGCGCAAGGGCAGGTCGCCGGCGCCACCCTTCTCGTCCAGCTTCACAGCCAGGACCTGGTGCAGCTGAACCACGTTGCGCTCGAAGCCGAGCCGCGATCCCGCCATGTACAGGCCCCACACCCGGGCGGTGCCGAGGCCCACCTCGGCCACGGCCTCGTCCCAATTGGCGACCAGGTTCTTGCACCACTGTGCGAGGGTCAGCGCGTAGTGCTCGCGCAGGTTCTCCTCGTGCCGAACCTCCATGCCGCCGACGTCCTGGATCGCGGCGATCACCCTGCCGGAGCCGGTGAGCTCGCCGTCGGGGAAGACGTACCGGTCGATGAACTGGCCGCCTTTGCCCGACAGCTTGTTGTCGTGCCGCGTGATGGTGTGGTTCAGCAGCAGCCCACCGGTCTTCAGCTTGTCGCGCAGTGACGTGAAGTACGACGGGTAGTTGTGCACGCCGATGTGCTCGGTCAGGCCGATCGAGCTGATCGCGTCGAAGTCGCCCTCCGGGACGTCGCGGTAGTCGCTGTAGCGCACCTCGGCGAACTCGCCGAGGCCCTCGGCTTCGATCGCGGCCTGTGCCCACTGCGCCTGCTCCTTGGAGAGCGTTGCGCCGATGACGTGCACACCTCGCCGGGCGGCGTAGCGCACCATGCCGCCCCAGCCGCAGCCGACGTCCAGCAGCCGGTCGCCGGCCTTCAGCCGGAGCTTGTCGAAGACCAGGCGGTACTTGTTCTCCTGCGCCTCCTCCAGTGTGGCGTCCACGTCCGGGTAGCAGGCGCACGTGTAGGTCATCGACGGGCCGAGGACCAATTCGTAGAACCGGTTGGAGACGTCGTAGTGATGCTGGATCGCGTCCGCATCCCGAGCCTTGCTGTGCCGCAGCCCTTCTGCGATGCGACGCCAGCGGGGAATCGCCTCCTGCGGCGGCGGCGCCACGGGGATCATCCGCTCGGCGCCCACCGACCGCGCGATCTGTGCGATCAGCTTCGGCCCGGGCTTCGCGAACTGCAGGTCGTCCGAGAGCGCCTTGAGTGCCTCGTACGGGTCTCCCGGGGGAGCGCCGGTGAGCTCGAGGTCGCCGGCGATGTAGGCGCGGGCGAGGCCCATGTCTCCCGGTGCCGTTGCGAGATACGTGGTCCCGCGAGGGGTGAGCAGGTCGAGTCCGTACGGTGCGTCGTCCGGGCCGGCCGAGGAGCCGTCGTAGGCCTTCACCCGGATCGCGAGCTTCCCGCCCGCGACCTTCTCGATGATCTCCGCGAGGCTCAGCTTCGGGAGATGCTCCGTGGAGCGCGTCAAATCACTGCCTCCTGACTGTCTTGTCGTACAGGCCCAGGAGACGATCCTCCGGGTCGTACCGGGACTTGTACTTCTCCAAGTGGATTCCGCCGTAGAGCTCGTCGAACTCGGCGCGCTCGTAGAAGGCTTCGGAGTACAGGGACTTGTGTCCTCCCAACTCCGAGACCTTCTCCTCGATCAGGCGGTTCGCCCGGCCCTCGATCTGGCCGGGTTGCTTCGGGACCGCGGACCAGAAGCCGACGTTGACGTAGGTCTCGCGGGGTTCCAGCGGGTAGAGCGGCCAGGGCCGGTCCGGATCCGCGCCCGGCGGCAGCGGTTCACGCAACCGCAACGGGCACAGCCAGATCGGCTCGATGGGAATCTCTTCGAGGAACCACTCCAGGAACTCGGTGATGTCGTCGATATGGACCTCGATGTCCTGCACCACGCGCTCACCGGGCGGCTCGCCCTTGCGGGCGGCGAGCCGGTCGCCGATGTCCCACTTGCGGTCGAGTGCGATGAGCTTCCAGTAGAAGCTGCTGCGCAGCAGTTGCTTCGGCCACAGTCGCCGGACCGTGGGGTTCTGCGCTCCGAACGCGCGCGAGCACCAGAACCAGTCGGTGTCCCACCGCCACAGGTAATCGTGGGTCGTCAGCCGATCGCGGGTGACGCCGTCGGCGTGCTGGATCGACCGGTAGTAGACGTCCCGGCCCGTGTAGTCGCTGAGTGGCCCGTCCTCGTCGGTCCCGCGGCCCAGGACGAGGTAGGACTCGTCGGCGGAGAAGACCACGCCGTCGAGGTAGTCGACCCGCTCGCCGTCGTACTCGCGTTCGTCGACGATGTCGATCATCGTGTCCTGCAGGTCGTCGAGGGTGTGGAAGCGCACGTGGCGCAATTCCACGTACCGCCCCACCGGCTCCAGCTCGACGGTGATGCGGGTCGAGTAGCCCAGCGTGCCGTACGAGTTCGGGAAGCCGAAGTAGAGGTCCGCGTGCGGCCCATCCGGTGTGGCGGTGACGATCTCGCCGGTACCCGTGAGGATGTCCATCGAGCGGACCGCCTCGTGTGGCAGGCCGGCGCGGAACGAACTCGACTCGATGCCCATGCCGGTCACCGCGCCGCCGAGGGTGATCGTCTTGAGCTGCGGCACGACGGTCGGAGCCAGTCCGAAGGGCAGCGTCGCCGCCACCAGGTCCTCGTAGGTGCACATCCCACCGACGTCGGCCGTCCGCGCCGCCGGGTCGATCGAGATCACCTCGCCCAGACCCGAAACATCCAGGCCGGGTGCGTCGGTCGCGGCCCGGGCCCGGAACAGGTTCGAGGTCTTCTTCGCCAGGCGCACGCGGGCGTCGGCGGGGATGGCGCGATAGCTGGCGAGCAGGCGCTCGAGGCCCTCTCGGTAGGCGGATTCGCCCCCGATCGGGACTGTGGTCGGAGTGCGGACCGGCGCGGCATTGCGATCGCTCACATCTACCGACGCTATACCTCTCGGGCGCGACGCGCGCGCCTCGTTACCGATTGGTTAGGCTGGCATCGAACACGTCGGCGGTGCCGACATCCATGCCGGTGGCCTCGCCGCCGGCCCCGTCACTAAGAGGATCGAAGTACGTTGGCCCAGGTAACCGCCACCAAGTCCACCACGATCGCCGCCGCGCCCGAGGCCGTCCTCGCCGCCGTCGCCGACTACACCCGCCGGGCCGAGATCCTGCCCCCGAACTACCGCGACTTCCGTGTCGTCGAGGGCGGGCACGGCGCCGGCACCGTCGCCGAATGGGTTCTGCAGGCCACCGAGAAGCGTTCCCGGAACGTGCGGGCCACCGTCACCGTCTCCGGCGACTCCGTCACGGAGACCGATGCGAACAGCTCGATGGTCACCGTCTACAGCGTGACCGGCGCCGGCGAGCAGTCCACCGTCACGATCACCACCACCTGGCAGGGCGCGGGCGGGATCGGCGGCTTCTTCGAGAAGACCTTCGCGCCCAAGGGTCTCGGCCGCATCTACGACGAATTGCTGACCAACCTCAAGGTGCAGGTCGAGTCCAACGGCTAGGCGCCCGCGGCGGCATCGCGGCGCCCCCGTCGCGCCGTTGCCGTTGCGCGACGGGGTCGACCCGACGCGTCTCGTCATCGCCGAGGAGGAGGCCGGGCGCACGCTCGGCGAGGTCCTGGAGGCCCGGTTCCCGGGCACCTCGGAGTACGTGGCCCGGGAAAGCGCCCACGGGTGTGTTCTCGGGTCCGACGGTGCGCCGCTGGCCCCGTCGACGCCCGTGACGGCCAGGCAGGCCGTGTGGATGTACCGCGAACTGCCCGACGAGGTCGACGTGCCCTTCGCTATGCCGATCCTGTTCGAGGATGAGCGGATCGTCGTCGTGGACAAGCCGCACTTCCTCGCGACGATGCCCCGCGGTGCGCGGGTGGTGCAGAGCGCCCTGGTCCGACTGCGTCGCGAGCTGGGAGAGCCGCTGCTCTCGCCCGCGCACCGTCTGGACCGGCTCACCGCCGGTGTGCTGCTGTTCACGCGTGACCCCGCGGTGCGCGGCGCGTACCAGCAGCTGTTCGCGACGGGGAGCGCACGCAAGGAGTACACGGCGCTGGCGCCGATCCGTGAGGACCTCGAGCTGCCGGCCGTCGTCGAGTCCCGGATCGAGAAGACACCGGGAATCATGCGGGCCTACGAGGTCGACGGCCCGATGAACGCGCGCTCGCACGTCGAGCTGGAGGCGGAGCTCCCGGACGGCAGAGGCGGCACCGTCGGGCGGTACCGGCTGCGGCCGGAGACCGGGAAGACGCACCAGCTGAGGCTGCACATGTCCGGTCTTGGCGCCCCGATTCTGGGGGACCCGCTGTACCCGCAGGCACGCGAGGTCGTGGACGGCGATTTCAGCGATCCACTGCGCCTGTTGGCGCGACGTCTGGCCTTCGTCGACCCGATCGACGGGGCTGAGCGCGCATACGCCAGCCTCCGTGAACTGACGGTCGTGAATCCGGCCGATTCCTCGGCCACGAGGGACGATTCGGCCTCGTGACCTAGGAATCGGCCGGATTCACGACTACTTGGTCTGCGGAGCTGCGAGGTACGCGGCGATGCCGGCGGCGATGGCGTCGGCGAGTCGCTGCTGGCCGTCGGCCGATTCGAGGACCTTGGCCTCGGCGGCGTCCTTGAGGTTGCCCGCCTCGACGAGCACGGACGGCACCGTCGACAGGTTGAGCCCGGCGAGGTCGGAGCGGGGGTAGAGGCCGCCGGAGCCGATGTAGGTGGCCGGGGTGAAGCCGCCGGAGGTCAGCGCCGAGACCATCGCCTTGGCGTACGTGGGGCTCGCGGTCTGCTGTGAGGGGTTGAGCGGCGGCGAGGAAAGATTCACGTGAAACCCTCGGTTACCGGGGGCGGAGCCGTCGGCGTGGATGCTCACGGCGGCGTCGGCGCCCCAGGTGTTGGCGGCCTCGGCGCGGGCGTCGATGCAGGAGGCGACGGAGGTGTCATCGTTGCGGGAGAGCATCACCTGGGCGCCCGCGGCGGTGAGCACCTGATACAGCTTGTAGGCCACGGCGTAGTTGAAGGTGTGCTCGGGCACACCGTTCACGCTGGTGGTGCCGGTGGTCTGGCAGGGCTTGGTCCCGCCACGACCGGTGGGTACCTGCTTGTTGATCGACGCGTCGTTGGCGCCGTTGTGGCCGGGATCGACGAAGATCTTCTTGCCGCTCAGCGCGCCCGCACCGAGCGGCGCCGCGTTGTTCACGAGTGCCGGCCCGCCGGACGATAGTCTGGAGGGAGCGGCCGCGTCCCGTCGCTGTCCGGCGTCACCGATGGTGCAGCCGGAGAGGACCAGCGCGGGGATCATGGTCGCGGCCAGGAGGGCGGAACGGCGGTTCTTCACAGATCGCACTGTACCGCCCCAACCGGCACAGTGGTATCACGAGTAACATGAATCGGACATAGCGGGTCGTGAGACCGGCGTAGGGAGACAAGCATGCAGCCCGGAGGCTCGATGGAAGACCTGATGGCCCAGGTCGGCGCGATGCAGCAGCAGCTCATGGCGGCACAGCAGGAACTCGCGGTGACCACCGTCGAGGGGCAGGCCGGCGGCGGCCTCGTCAAGGTCGCCGGCACCGGCGACGGCCAGGTGACGGCCGTGACCATCGATCCCAAGGTGGTCGACGCGGAGGATGTCGAGACCCTGCAGGACCTGGTCCTGGGTGCGCTCACCGACCTTCAGAACAACACCGCGGCGGTGGCGCAGCAGAAGATGGGGCCGCTGGCCGGCGGCCTGCCCTTCTGACGGTCGGCACGTGTACGAAGGACCCGTTCAGGAGCTGATCGACGAGCTGGCCAAGCTCCCGGGGGTGGGGCCGCGCGGCGCCCAGCGCATCGCGTTCCACCTCCTGGGGGTGCAGCCCACCGACATCGATCGGCTCACCAATGCCCTCGTCCGGGTGCGCAACGACGTGCGCTACTGCGAGGTCTGCGGCAATGTCTCGGCCGAGATCCGATGCCGGATCTGCTCGGATCCGCGGCGTGACACCTCGAAGATCTGCGTGGTCGAGGAGGCCAAGGACGTGCAGGCCGTGGAGCGCACCCGTGAGTACCGCGGGCTCTACCACGTGCTCGGTGGCGCGCTGAACCCGATCAAGGGCATCGGACCCGACAAGCTGCGGATCCGCGAGCTGCTCGTACGGCTCGGCACCGCGGTCGACGGCGTCGATGTGGACGAGGTCATCATCGCCACCGATCCCAACACGGAGGGTGAGGCCACCGCGGCTTTCCTGGTCCGGATGCTCAAGGACTTCCCGGGCCTGAGCGTGACCCGCCCCGCTGCGGGTCTGCCCATGGGCGCCGAGCTCGAGTTCGCGGACGAGTTGACCCTCGGCCGGGCGATGAGCGGCCGCCGCACCCTCGCCGAGCCGCCCCGCGTGCTCGAAGAGACGCCGCCGAGCTGACCCGTGAACGCCGCTGACGTGCTGGCCCGGCTGGGCGTGCCCGAGGGCATCGTCGCCGTCGACGGGCCGTCCGGGGCCGGCAAATCGACCTACGCGCAGCGCCTCGTCGACGATCTCCGCGCCGAGGGTGCCCGCGTCGCCCTGGTGCGCACGGACCACTACGCGACCTGGGACGACCCGGTGTCGTGGTGGCCGCAGCTCGTGGCCGAAGTGATCGACCCGCTGGTGCGCGGCCGTGACGCCTTCTACCGCCCGATGGTCTGGCGGGAGGGCGTCCCCACGCCGGGCGAGGAACTGCGCCTGCCGTGGGCCCCGCTCATCGTGATCGAGGGCGTCTCCAGTGCGCGTCGTGCCTTCGCCGACCGGATCTCGCTGGCGCTGTGGCTCGACGGCGGCACCGCACAGGAGCGGCTGGAGCGCGCCGTCGCGCGCGACGGCGAGGAGGCCCGCGCGGAGCTCGCGCGCTGGCAGGAGTTCGAGCGCGGTTGGTTCGCGGTCGACGGTACGCGGGAGCGCTGCACCGTCGTCGCCGCGCGGGCCGCCGAATAGGATCCGATCATGCGCCTGCGTGACAACCCGACCGTCGAGGTCTCCCGAGTCCTGAACTGCTCACCCGAACAGGCGTGGGAGTTCGTCACCGACATCGCCTTGCCCACCATTGTCGACGGTGAGCTCGAGCGCGCCGAGTGGCTCGACGGTGCCACCGGCGTCGCCGAGGGGGCGCGGTTCCGCGGGTACAACAGCAACGAACAGCTGGGGCAGTGGACCACCGACTCCGTCGTCGTCGAGGTCGAGGACGGGCGCCGCTGGGTCTGGGCCGTCGGGCCCGAGGGAGCTGCGCCGTGGGCCACCTGGGGTTTCGAGGTCGACCCGTCCCGGCAGGGCGCGATCGTCCGGCAGTGGGCCCGGGTCGGCGACGGTGCCTCGCCCTTCGCCGCCGTGGTCGCCGCGCAGCCCGAGAAGGAGGGGCGCATCGTCGACTACCGTCTCGGCGTGTGGCGGGCCGGCATGGAGGCCAATCTGGACGAGCTCGTGCGGCGGACGGCCTGACCGTGACGGCCGGCTACGCCCTTTTCGACACCGCCGTCGGGCGGTGCGGGATCGCCTGGGGCGCAGACGATGCCGTTACCGCCGTCCGGCTGCCGGAGGAGTCCGACGAGGCGACGGCCCGGCATCTCGGCGCAGGGGCGGATCCGTCCGAGCCGCCCGCCGAGGTCGCGCGGGTGATCGCCGCGATCGTCGACCTGGTCTCCGGTGCGAACCTCGACGACGACCTGTCGTGGGTGTCGCTGGATATGAACGGGCTCACCGATTTCCAGCGTGCCGTCTACGAGGCTGCCCGGCGGATCCTGCCGGGCAGCACCCGTACCTACGGCGAGATCGCCACGGAGATAGGACTTCCCGGTTCTGCGCGGGCCGTCGGGCGGGCGCTGGGCGAGAACCCGTACCCGCCCGTGGTGCCCTGCCACCGCGTGACCGCGGCGAACGGCCGCACCGGCGGCTTCTCCGCCGGTGGCGGCGTTACCACCAAGATGCGCCTGCTCTCCACCGAACAGGCCGTGCTCGGGCTCTGGTGACTACTCCTCCGCTCCCGGCGAAACGACCGTGAGCCCCTCCGCCTCTGCGGCTTTGCGAAGTCGCTTGTCGTAGCTGACGAAGGCAGCGATCTGGTCCCGGATGCTGACGGCCGATGCAAGATGAACGGCGTCGAGCGAGCGCAGGTACGCCGGGCCCACGCTTTCCGCCGCTCGCGCGATTGTCGTGTTCAGTGGGATCGTCACCAGCCGGGATCCTACGAATTGTGCCTGCGGAACGTCGTCCGGATCAGGTGACCGCGCGGCGACACGCGCCATTTCGATCCGGCCGATGACGCTCGTGGTCAGCTCCTCTCCTCCGTCGGTTTGTGCAGCCATCCACGCGGCGAGCGCATCCGATTCGTTCTCCGGGTTCAGCATCTTCGTGAGAGCGGACGTGTCGAGATAGATCACTATTCATCCCGCATTTCCATGAGGATCTCTGTCAACGACTTCTCGCCCGGTTCGCGCGGACGGCGGGCGTTCCGCATCGCTGTGATCGCGGCCAAGTCGAGCGGCCGTTCGGCGGGAATGATCAGTCCCGAGGCCACCAATTCGCGGTACTGGCGCTCCTTCTCGCTCACCGGCACCAGGCGAGCGACGAGCTTGCCGTGGTTGGTCACCTCGATCTCCTCGCCCGCCTCCACACGCGCGAGGTACTTCGAGGCGTGTTGCCGCAGCTCCCGGACCCCGATCTGCTCCATATCCCCGAATGTAGCACTCATTGTGCTACTCATGCGGCGCTCATTTTCGGTTCGTCCGGCCACCCGCCAGCGCTGACCCGGATGATCTCCACTGCCACTTCAGCGACCGCCGTCTCCGGAACGGCCAGCTCGTAGATGACGGACGGGTCGTCGTCGGGGCACAGCTCTTCGTACAACTCGCACATCGTCTCGTAGAGGGAGTCTTCGACGCGGGTGTAGAGGAATCGCAACAGCGTGGCGAGCCGGGCGTCCCTCGCGTCCTTGCGATTCCGTGAAGCCGGATCCGCCGCATCTGAGGTCGGCGTGTGGTTCGACCTCGATCCGTCGAAGGGGATCGCCGGCGTCGCTGCCTGCGTATTCTTCCTCGGCGGCGTCGGCGCTCGTCGGTTCCGCTTCTTCCGCGCGTCCCGCCGCTGCTTGCTCGTTCTGCTCATGAAGTCCCCCCGAACTCTCGATGATGGGGACACGCTAGAACGACCCACTGACAAGTTCTCTCACGAGGGTCGTACTCATCGGATCCGGCGCGAGGCCATGCATCGCACGCATGGCCTCGAGTGTAGAAATGCCTTATGAACAGGGGTGATGTAGCCATGCGTCTCGCGCATGGCTTTCGAGAAGCCACCTGCCTGCTCGCGCCCGCGGACTCACGCCGGGGCGCGCCTACTTCCGCAGGCGCTCGCGGCGCAGCAGCTCCACGTCCGGCAGGTCCAGGGGCTCGAGCGGCCGCCCGGTCGCACGGGAGATCAGGTGGTCCGCGAGCTCGGGATTCCGGGCCAGCGCCGGGCCGTGCATGTAGGTGCCGAGCACGCTGCCCTGCACGACCCCGTCGACCGCCACGCCGGCGCCGTTGCCCGTGCCCCGCACCACGCGCTGCAAGGGTGCGGCGTCCGGCCCCAGAGTCGAGCCGCCGCGGTGGTTCTCGAACCCGGTCAGCGGCTGCGTGAGGCCCTCGATCAGCGGTACGCCCTCCACCTCACCGATGGAGCGCTTCTCCTGCGGTGTCGTGGTCAAGTCGAACAGGGAGATGCCGTCGACGCGCTCGCCCTCGGAGGTCTCGTACCAGTGGCCGAACACCTGGATCGCAGCGCAGATCGCCAGCACCGGAACGCCCTTCGCTGCAGCCTCTTGGAGGCCGGGGTAGCGCGTCATGTGTCGGGTGGCGAGCCGCTGCGCGTTGTCCTCGGCGCCGCCGAGGGTGTAGATGTCGCACGACGCGGGCACCGGGTCGGACAGTGTGATCGGCAGGACCTCGGCGTCGATGCCGCGCAGCCGAGCACGCTGCCGCAGTACGAGCGCGTTGCCGCCGTCGCCGTACGTGCCCATCACGTCGGGCAGCACGAGGCCGATCACCAAGGTGGACTCGGTGATCCGGGTCTCGGATCCGGAGAAGTCGATCACGCGCTCCGCCCTTCCAGTGCCGTGTTCAGGTCGCGGAACGCCGTGTAGTTCGCGAGCACCTCCACGCGCCCGGGCGGGCAGGAGGCGATGGCGGCCAACGGATCCGGGAGCAGGGTGTGCTCGGCGCCGGCGTAGGTCAGCCGCACGGCGAGGTCGGCCCCGCGCTCGCCGGACGCCACGACCTTGCCGTTCTCGAACCGTTCGAACTGCACGTCCCACAGCCAGGACAGGTCCTCGCCGTCGGGTACCTGCCCGTTCACGGCGATCACGAGACCCTCTGCGGTGCCGTCGATCATCGACATGGCCTCCTGCCAGCCCGCGGGGTTCTTGGCGAGCAGCATCCGGACGGTGTGCTCCCCGACGGTGACGGTCGAGTACCGTCCGGCGACCTCCCCGACGGTGCCGACGGCGCGGACCGCCTCCAGCGGATCCGCGCCCATGGCGACGGCGGCGGCGACGGCCTGTGCGGCGTTGCCGCGGTTCGCCCGGCCGGGCAGCGCCAGCACCAGCGGAGCGACGAAGCCGTCCGGCCCGTGGATGTCCGACTCGTCCACCCACCAGTCGGGCTCCGGGCGGGAGAAATCGGTCCCCGTCGAGTACCAGTGGTCCCCGTCGCGGACGATCGGCTCGCCCGAGCGGGGGCACGACGTGGAGTCGCTGGTCCACCCCGCCCCGGCGGCGACCCACACGACGTTCTTCGCGTCGTACGCGACGGAGGTCACGAGCACGTCGTCACAGTTGGCGACCACCGTCAGCTCGGGGTGGGCGTCGACGCCCGCGCGCAGGCGGCGCTCGATGGCGTTGATCTCGCCCACCCGGTCCAGCTGGTCGCGGGAGAGGTTGAGCAGCACGAGCGCCTCGGCGCCGGTGGCATCGAGCACGTGCGGCACGTGCAGCTCGTCGACCTCGAGCGCGGCGAGCGACGCGCCCTGGTGCGCGGTGAGCGCGGCGACGATGCCGGCGTCCATGTTGGCCCCGTCGGCCTGCGTGGCGACCGGGCGGCCCGTCGTGGCGAGGGCGGCGGCGGTCATCCGCGTGGTGGTCGACTTGCCGTTCGTGCCGGTCACGACGACGGTCCGCTTACCGTCGGCCAGCCGGGCCATGAGATTCGGCTCGATCTTGAGCGCGACGAGGCCGCCGATCATCGAGCCCTTGCCGCGCCCGGCGCGCTGCGACGCCCAGGCTGCGGATCGGGCGGCGAGCAGCGCCGCGCGGGCGCGGAGGGGGAGTCCGGGCATGCGTTCCAGGATAGGGCAAGGTGGTTGCATGGCTGAACTGCACGAGGACCGGCAGCGGGCACTGTCGTTCGGGGCGATCGCGGCGGACTACGACCGGCTCCGGCCCCGGTACAGCGAGGTGACCCTCGACGCGATCGCGACGGGCCGCTCGGCCCTGGACGTCGGCGCCGGGACGGGGATCCTCGCCCGGCAGCTGCGGGACCGGGGCCTGGACGTCCTGGCCGTGGAGCCCGACGGTGCCATGGCCGCCCTCGCGCGGGCGTCGGGCGTGCCGGCCGAGGTCGCGACCTTCGAGGAGTGGGACGACCGCGGCCGCACCTTCGACCTCATCACGTTCGGGCAGTCCTTCCACTGGGTGGACGCGGACCGCGCGATCCCGCGCTTCCTGGAGCTGCTCAACCCGGGCGGGCGCGTGGTCCTGCTGTGGAACAAGCTCCGCCCGACGTCACCGCCCAACGACGACCTCCGCGCCGCGAGCAGCGACTACGTGAACGTCGAGGCCGCTGGCGCGGGGACCCCGCACGACCAGATGTTCCGGATGGCCGCGCTGAGGAGGACGTTCGAGGACGCGGGCTTCGCCGTGACCGAGCGCGAGGACGACTGGACCGAGACGCAGCCCAAGGAGCGGTGGCTCGACCTCGTCTTCACCTATTCGTCGCACTCAACGCTGCCGGACGACCGCCGGTCCGCCCTGCGCGCCGCGCTCGCCGCGGTCATCGGCGATCGTGACGTCGAGCTCGCCGCCGGCACGACCGCCCTCATCGCCACCCGGTAGTGGAGCGGGCTTGCGCAGCATCCCGAGCAGGCAGCCGGCGATGACGATTGCCGCGCCGGTCAGGGCGAGGGCCGTCGGATGCTCGCCGAGCACGGCCGCGCTCGCCGCGATGCCGACGACGGGAACCAGGAGCGTCGCCGGCGCCACCGTCGAGGCGGGGTAGCGGGCCATCAGCGCGCCCCACAGTCCGTAGCCGACGACGGTGCTCATGATCGCGATGTAGGCGACGCCCAGGAGCGCGAGGCGGCCCTCGGCACCGTCGAAGCTGTGGGCCAGGGCCTTCCAGCCCGTGGTGGGCCCCTCGATCGCGGCGCTGAGCGCCAGCAGGGGCAGGGGCGGGATGACCGACATCCACAGGGTGAACCGGAAGGGCTCCGACGGTGCCGCGAGTCGCTGTCCGATGTTGCCGAACGCCCAGCTCAGACCACCTAGCAGGGTAAGGGCGACGCCGAGGACGCCGACCCCGGACGCGGCGTCGGCGCGGTCCAGGATGATCAGGGACATGCCGACGACGGCGATCCCGATACCCGCGACCTGCCGGACGGTCAGCTTCTCGTGCAGCAGGACCGCGCCGAGCAACACCGTGAACGGCGCCGAGGACTGCAGGACCAGCGAGGCCAGGCCGGTCGGCATGCCGATGTGCATCGCGGTGAACAGCAGCCCGAATTGGAAGGTGCCCGAACCGATTCCGTAGAGGAGCAGCCACTTCACCGGGCCCTTCGGCGGCCGCACGAACAGCAGTACCGGGACCGCGAGCACCAGGAAGCGCAGGGCGCCGAGGAACAACGGCGGGAAGTAGTCCAGGCCGTAGCGGATGGCGAGGAAGTTGAGCCCCCACAGCACGACGACGGTGAGGGCGACGAGGCGGTCACGGGGGCTCATGACCTCCACTGTTCCGGCGCGCGAGCGGAAGCACAATCGAATACTTCTTGATCAACCATGTAGTCGACCTACATGAACCTGGAATCATGCGGCGCGCAGGTCTGCCGCCGGTGCAGAGCTGCGGTTAGCGTCGCGGAATGACCTTCGAACTGCGCGATCGCACCGTCGTCCTCATCGGGGGAGGCAGCGGGATCGGCCTCGCCGTCGCCCGCCGCGTGATCGCCGACGGTGCCCGGGTCGTCCTGGGTGGTCGCTCGCGGGAGCGGCTCGACGGTGCCGTCGCCGAGTTGGGACCGGGCGCGACGGCGCGGGCCGTCGACACCGCGGATCCCGCGTCCGTGGAGGACTTCTTCGCGGACATCGACACGGTCGACGCACTGCTGACGACCGCGGCCACCTACACGGTGGGTTCCTTCAAGGATCTCGACCCCGATGCCGCACGGAGCCCGTTCGAATCGAAGTTCTGGGGCCAGTACCGCGTGGTGAAGGCCGCCCTGCCGAAGTTCAGCGCCGATGCCGCAGTCGTTCTGGTCTCCGGCGCCGCCAGTGTCCGGCCCGCGGGGCCGGCGGCGCCCTATGTCGCCGCGAACGCCGCGATCGAGGGGCTCGCCCGCGGCCTGGCCGTGGAGCTGGCGCCGGTGCGGGTCACCGCGATCGCGCCCGGCACCGTCGACGGGAACCTGTGGGCGGGGCGGCCCGACGAGGCTCGGGACGCGGCGTTCGCGCACATCCGCCGCGAGGCGGTGCTCGGCAGGCCGGGGACCGAGGACGAGATCGCCGCTGCGGTCGTCCATCTGTTCACGAACACCTACACCACGGGCTCGACGCTGTACGTCGATGGCGGGTACGCCCTGCGCTGAGCCGCGCGTACGCTCACTGCGCATGGACGTCCACCGCCTGCGGATCCTGCGCGAGCTCGCCGACCGCGGCACGGTAGCCGCGACGGCGCGGGCGATGGACATGACCCCGTCGGCGGTGTCGCAGCAGCTCAAGGTGCTCGCCCGGGAGGCCGGGGTGGATCTGCTCGAACCCGACGGCCGGCGCGTGCGGCTCACCGACGCCGGGCTTGCGCTGGTCGTGCGCGCGGAATCGGTGCTGGGCGAACTCGATCGGGCCCGGGCCGAGATGGACCGCTACCGCTCGACGCCGGTCGGTGTGGTCCGGCTGACGCTGTTCCCGTCCGCGGCGGAGCTGCTGCTGCCGGGTGTGCTGCGCCGGACGAGGGCCGCCGGCGTGCGGGTCACCGCGTCGGACGCGGACCTGCCGGGCACGGAACTCCCGGCGATGCTCGCCGACGCGGACATCGTCGTCGCGCACCGGGACGAGCGCGCCGCACCGCTCGGCGGTCCGCGCATCGCCTCTCGCGTCCTCATGCGCGAGCCGATCGACCTGGTCGTGCCCCTGGGACATCCGCTGGCGGACGCGGGCCGGGTCGACGCGACGCAGCTGGCGGACCTGGACTGGATCAGCGTGCGGGACGGCTTCCCCGTCGACGACGTGCTCCGCTCGCTGGCCACGCTTACCGGCGTGCAGCCGCGGGTCGTCCAGCGGATCAACGACTTCCACACCATCCAGGCGATGGTCGCCGCCGATCTCGGCGTGGCGCTCGTCGCCCGGCATGCCGTGACCCATCCGGGCGTCCGCGGGCTGGAGATCGTCGGCGTGCTCGCCGCCCGCATCCTCGAGGTCGCGATCCGGCCCGGCGCCGAGCGCCGCCCCGCGGTCGCCGCGGTCCTGCGGGCCCTCGACGAGGAGGTCGCCGCGGTCCAGCCGTAAGGCGGCAGGAATGTTCGCGCGCGGCAGATATCCTCGCTCGCCCCGCGAATAGTCGGTGTGTCCGGAGATATCTGACGGGGCCGGAGATTTCCGCGGGCGCTAGGAGTCGATAGCGACCTCGGTGGATGCGGCACCGCGGAGCGTGCCCACCTGTTCGGCCTCGTGAGTCACGGCCCTGCGGGCTCGAGCCGAGAGCGGCGCGAAGGGAGTGATGGTGAGGGTCAACCTTTTCCCGTGTTTGCGCGGGCGCCAGGTCCCGGCGATGCGTCCATCGATCAGGACCGTGCCAGGCTCCCCGACGGTGCGCCACACAGCCCGGTGGTGCTCGGGCGCGACGATCACGGAGCGGTCCCGGGCCCGGGTGTAGGGGTCGCGGGGAGGGAGCAGGCGGGTCCCGGCGGGATCCGCTGCGGTCCGCAGGGATTCGAGGTCGTCCGCGTGGACCCACGCGCGCCCCGCCTGCGTCTCGACGCGCTCGAGGTCGGATTCGACGAGGTTCCACCACAGGCCGGCGTCGCCGGCGCGGACGCCGAGCCATGCGGCGAAGTCGGCCTTCGTCGACGGCCCGTAGCAGCGCAGGTACCGCCGGACGAGCTCCGCGCGGGCATCGTCTCCATCCGGTCCCGGGAGGGGGTGGCCCAGCCACTCTTCGACGAGGACGAACGGTGCGGTGTCGTCCTCCCGCGGCGCGAAGCACACGAGCCCGCGCAGAGTGAGGATCCGCAGGCAGAAGTGCACCACGCCCTCGCCGAGCGACTGCCCGGCGGACCACGGCCCGTCGGCGGTCCAGACCGAGCGCTGTGCCGGGCTGAGCTCGGCCGTCATCGCCTCGGCGACCTCCGCCCCGAGCGGGCCGATCGCGAGCCTGCGACCGGACAGCACGGTGGTCGTGCGCACCGCGACGGCGGCGACCGCACCGTCGGCGGACATCCCGAGATCGTCGAGCGCAGGACCGAGCCCGAGAAGGAAGTGCCGGACGGCGGCTTCGGTGCCCGGCAGGACGCCGGCGGTGAAGACGGCGGCACCGTCGACGGGGATGACGAACGGGGCGCCGCGCATGCACCACGTACGCAGCAGGGCGCGGTCGTCGAGGCGCGCGTCGAGGGTGCCGGGGGCGACTCCGGTGACCCGGGCGTGCAGCGCGAGGAGCGCGGATCCGGGCGGGCTGTCCTGGATTCCGCACCGCCCGGCCGCCGTCGGGAGGGCGTCCGGATCCGCCCGCTCGACGAGCCCGTGGGCGCGGAGGCGGTATCCGATGATGCGGTCGTTCGGGAGGGCGGCCACCTCCGTCACGGTAGCGCGCCGACGGGTCCCGAGAATTGACCCCGAGCCGAATACATCCCATGATTCGAGGGGTGACCGTCCGTGAGGAGTCCTCATCCCCCGCCGCGCTGCGAGCGGTCGGTGCCCTGACCTGCGCGGTCGCTCTCATCGTGATGGGGGTCTGCCTGCGGCTGATCTTCGGCAGCTCGTCCGCTGTGCTCTCCGAGATCCGCGATGCCTACGGATTGAACGGCGCGGAGGTCGCGCTGCTCACCACCGGCCCCGTCCTCTGCCTCGGCCTCTTCTCGGCCGCGACGCCCCGCCTGGCCCGCCGGTACACCGCTCCGCTGGTGGCGGCGGTGGCGCTCGCGATGATCGCCGTCGGCAGCGCGCTCCGGATCCTGCCGAGCTGGCCCGTGCTTCTCGGCGGGACGATGCTGGCCGGCGCGGGGATCGCGGTGGGCAACGTGCTCGGTCCCGTCCTCGTACGGATCTTCTTCCCGCACCGGATCGGTCTCATGACGGGCCTGTTCACCGCGATGGTCTGCGTCTCCACCGGGTTCGCCTCCGCCCTGACGGTGCCCGGCGCCACCGCGCTCGGCGGCAGCTGGCGGGGAGCGCTGGCACTCTGGGCGGTCCCCGCGCTGGTCGCGGTCCTGCTGCTCGCCGTGGTGACGGTGCGGTACCTCCGGTTCCGCCGGAACATTCCCGAGGCCGACGGTGCCGACGCGCCGGGTGCCGTCCGGACGGTGCTCCGCAGCCCGGTCGCATGGGCCGTCACCGGCTTCATGGGCCTGCAGTCGCTGCAGGCTTACGCCCTGATCGGTTGGATCCCCACGATCTACCGCGACCGCGGACTGTCCGCGGAGACCGCCGGGGCGATGCTCGCCATCGGCGGGCTGCTCAGCGTGCTGACCGCGCTGACCTTCCCGCAGTGGGCGGCCCGGCGCCGGGAGCAGCGGATCGTCGCGGTGGCGGCCGTGGCGCTGCAGGGGATCGGCGTACTCGGCGTCCTCGCCTTCGGGAACGGAATCGGGGCCTGGATCGCGAACGTCTTCGTCGGCTTCGGCCTGGGCGCGATGATCTCCCTGGCGGTGACGATGATGAACCTGCGCGCAGCGACCACGGCCGAAGCGGTCTCGCTGTCGGCGATGTCGCAGACGGTCGGGTACCTGCTCGCCGCGTGGGGCCCGATGCTCATGGGCGTGCTGCACGGCGTGCACGGGAACTGGAACCTGCCGCTGATCAGCCTCCTGGTGCTCCTGATACCGCTGCTGCTGTGCGGAGTGTTCGCCGGAGGCGATCGCACGGTCGGGGCTCCGTCAGCGCTCGGCGACGGTGTGCAGCCCGGCGGGCAGGAAGCGTAGGAGCAACTCCCGGGCCGCGGCCGAGTCACCGTCGACCAGGTGGGTGAGCTGCGCGCCCTCGTAGAGCGCGATGGCGAAGCGAGCCAGCGACGCCGCGTCGTCGGCGGGGACGAACCTGCGGAGCGATCCCGCCAGACGCTCCCGGACCGCGCGATCGCGCTCGGTGAGCCGTGCCGCGGCGGCCTCGTCGCGGGCGGCGAAGATGGTGAACTCGGTGGAGAGCAGTCCCCAGCGGCGCTCCTCGGGATCGTCGGGCGCGGCGGCGAGAGCAGCGGCCGCGATCGCGTCGTCCAGCGACCCGGCCCCGTCGATCACGGCGGCGACGCGTCCGACCTGCCGCTCGGTGTGCCGGTCGAAGAGGGCGAGGAACAGCGCCTCCTTGCCGGAGAAGTTCGAGTAGAAGGCGCCGCGGGACAGGTCGGCGCGGCGGCAGATCTCGTCCATCGACGCAGCGTGATAGCCGCGCTCGGCGAACACGTCCAGGCCCGCGTCGAGGAACCGCTCCACGCTGCGGGCGCGGGTCTGCTCGCCCTTGGCCATCGCTCGTCCTCTCGTTGACGCGGGATGTGATGCGTGCCATGCTAGCGATAAGTAGAACAGCCAGTCCAGTTATGGGCATCGAGAGGTGGACGCATGACCGAGGAATCGTCGACGGGTCCGAACGGCTTCGCGCCCGACGCGATCGTGGTGGGGGCGGGCCTCGCCGGCCTCGTCGCGGCGTACGAGCTGTCCCGGGTCGGCCGTCGGGTCCTGATCCTCGACCAGGAGAACCGGAACAACCTGGGAGGTCAGGCCTTCTGGAGCCTCGGCGGGTTGTTCCTGGTCGATTCGCCCGAGCAGCGGCGCCTGGGCATCAAGGACTCCTTCGAGTTGGCGTGGCAGGACTGGACGGGGTCCGCGGGCTTCGACCGCGACGATGAGGACCATTGGCCCAGGCAGTGGGCCCGCGCCTACGTCGAGTTCGCGACGCACCGCAAGCGCGACTACCTGCGGGGTCTCGGGCTCGGCTTCACACCCGTGGTGGGCTGGGCGGAGCGCGGCGGCGGCGCGGCCGACGGACACGGCAACTCCGTCCCGCGTTTCCATCTCACCTGGGGGACGGGGCCCGAGGTCGTGCGCGTGTTCCGCGAGCCGGTCGAGCGAGCGGAGCGGCAGGGCCTGGTGCGCTTCGCCTTCCGACACCGCGTCGACGAACTGGAGCGAAGCGACGACGGCGCGATCGTGGGCGTCAGCGGCGCCGTCCTCGAACCCTCCGACCTCGATCGCGGCGTCGCCAGCGGTCGGGAAGCAGTCGGGGAGTTCGCGTTCCGCGCCCCGACGGTGCTCGTCACCTCCGGTGGCATCGGCCACAATTTCGAGCTCATGCGGCAGTACTGGCCGACGGAGCGGCTCGGCCCCTTCCCGGAGCACATGATCGCGGGCGTGCCGGCGCACGTCGACGGCCGCATGCTGGCGATCTCCGAGGAAGCGGGAGCGAACATCGTCAATCGCGATCGGGTGTGGGCCTACACCGAGGGCATCCACAACTGGGACCCGATCTGGCCGAACCACGCGATCCGCATCATTCCCGGGCCGTCGTCGCTGTGGTTCGACGCGAACGGCAACCGCTTCGCCGCCCCGAACTTCCCCGGCTTCGACACCAATTCGACGATGAAGGCGATCCTCGAGACCGGCTACGACTACTCGTGGTTCGTCCTCACCGAGTCGATCATCGAGAAGGAGTTCGCACTGTCGGGCTCCGAGCAGAACCCGGACATCACCGAGAAGGACCTGAAACTGGCTCTGGGCCGGGTGAAGTCGAAGGGCGCGCCCGGCCCCGTCGAGGCCTTCAAGCAGCACGGCGAGGACTTCGTCGTGGCCGACACCCTCGAGGAACTGGTCGAGGGCATGAACGGCCTGGGCCGCGGCGGGCACGTCGACCTCGACCACCTCCGCCGGCAGATCGAGGCGCGCGACCGCGAGGTCGCCAACTCCTTCAGCAAGGACGCCCAGCTGCAGGCGATGCACAACGCGCGGAACTACCTGGGAGACAAGGTGGTGCGGGTCGCCAAGCCGCACCGGATCCTCGATCCGGCGCACGGGCCGCTCATCGCCGTCCGCCTGAACATCCTCTCCCGTAAGACCCTGGGCGGACTCGAGACGGATCTGAAGGCGCGCGTCCTCGGGGCCGACGGTGCCCCCGTCCCCGGCCTGTACGCCGCGGGCGAGGTCGCGGGGTTCGGTGGCGGCGGGGTGCACGGCTACAACGCTCTCGAGGGCACGTTCCTCGGCGGGTGCATATTCTCGGGGATGACGGCGGGCCGCGCAGCAGCGGCCGCCACCGGCGGACGAACGGGGAACGGACATGACTGAGCGGACGGCACTGGTGACGGGGGCATCGTCGGGCATCGGATACGAGACGGCGAAGTTGCTCGCGCAGAAGGGATACCGGGTGCTCGGCACCAGCCGGAACCCGGAGACGATCCCCGCCGACAAGCGGATCCCCGGAGTCGAGTACCTGGCGCTGGACCTCGCCGATCGCGCGTCGATCGCGGAGTGCGCCGCCGCGGCCGGCGCCGTCGATGTCGTCGTGAACAACGCGGGTGAGAGCCAGTCGGGGCCGCTCGAGGAGCTGCCCGCCGACGCCGTGGACCGGCTGTTCCAGACCAACGTCTTCGGTGCCGTGCAGCTCACCCAGCGCCTGCTGCCCGCAATGCGTGAGGGGCGCCACGGCCGGGTGATCATGGTCGGGTCGATGCTCGCGAGTTTCCCGCTCGCGTACCGCGGCTCGTACGTCGCCGCGAAGGCGGCCCTCAAGGGCTTCGCCTCGGCGGCGCGGCAGGAGCTGTCGCCGTTCGGCGTGTGGGTGTCCACCGTCGAACCCGGCTCGATCGCCACCGGGATCGGCGAGCGCCGCACCAAGTACGTGGCCGACGATTCCGTGTACCGCGCCGACTTCGACACGATGATCGAGAACCTCGACGCGAACGAGCGCTCGGGGATCACGCCGGCGGAAGTGGCGGAGGTCATAGTGAAGGCGATCGAGGCCGACAAGCCGCGCGAGTTCTACGCGGTGGGAAGCAATGCGCCGCTGGTCTTCCTGCTCAAGAGGCTCGTCCCGGTCGAGGTGGTGTCCAGCATCGTGGCGCGGCGGCACGGCCTCAAGCGGTAGGTCCCGGAGCTGCGGGACATCCGTCCCTGGCGGCGACGGGCTACTACTACATAACGTCGTAGTAGCCCTTCCCGTCAGCCCGAGGACAGATGCCCCATGCTCACCGAACCCCAGATCATCGTCATCCGCGAGACTCTGCCCGCCGTCGGCGGCGCGATCGACGAGATCACGCCGAACTTCTACCGCCGCCTGTTCGCCGCGCATCCCGCGTTGGAGCGCGACCTGTTCAACCGGGGCAACCAGGCGGTGGGCGCGCAGCAGCGCTCGCTCGCCGCGTCGATCGCCATGTACGCCACGGCCGTCGTGGACGACGAGGTCTCCGCGCGGACGATGCTCGAGCGCGTCGCGAACAAGCACGCATCCCTGGGCGTCGCGCCGGATCAGTACCCGGTCGTGTACGAGCACCTGTTCGCGGCGATCGGCGAGGTGCTCGGGGCGGCCGTCACACCGGCGGTCGCCGAGGCCTGGACCGCGCTGTACTGGCAGCTCGCCGACGAACTCATCGCCATCGAGAAGGGGCTCTACGCAGCCGCCGCGATCACGCCCGAATCCGTATGGCGCACCGTCGTCGTCGCGGAGCGGCAGCAGGAGACCCCGCGCACCGTCGCCTTCGTCCTGGCGGACCCGTCCGGGGCTCCGCTCCCGGACTTCCTCCCCGGGCAGTACGTCTCGGTCGCGGTCCGCCTGCCCGACGGTGCCCGCCAGATCCGCCAGTACAGCCTCTCCGGCGCCGGAGAGGGCCGATGGCGGGTCGGGGTCCGGCGCGACGGCGAAGTGTCGTCGTACCTGCACGAGTACGCGTTCGAGGGTGTCGAGCTGCAGGTCTCCCCGCCTTTCGGCGACATCGTGTTGGACAGCGATCCGACGACGCCCCTGGTCCTGGCATCAGCGGGCATCGGCATCACGCCGGTGCTCGGCATGCTCTACCACCTCGCGGAGGAGGAGGGCGGCCGGCGAGTCGTCGTCGCGCATGCCGACCGCACCCGCGCTACGCACGCGCACCGCACCGAGCTCGCGGAGCTGGTCGCGCGGATCCCGGGTGCCGAGCTGCACACGTGGTACGACGATCTCCCGGACGGCTATCCGTTGGAGGAGGGGGAGTCCCGCGGCCGCATCGACCTGTCCGGGATGGAGATCCCGGGCGATGCGAACGCGTACCTGTGCGGACCGCTGCCCTTCATGTCGGGGACGGCCGATCAGCTCGAGGTCGCCGGTCTCCCGCGGGAGCGCGTGTGGTTCGAGGCGTTCACGCCGTCGGTGTGAGCGCGTTCTGCAGGATGCGAGACCCCTCCGGAAAGCGCTCGGGCTGCGGTCCGGCGTAGGCGAGACGGAGGTGGTTCCCCGTGGGCTCCGCGGGGAACCACTCGTCACCGGGACCCACGATCAGGCCGTCGCGGCGGCACCGTTCGACGACGGTGCCGAGGTCGACCTCGTCGGGCAGGCGCGCCCACAGCGCGAGGCCGCCGCGCGGTACTGCGTCCACGGCGACATCGGGCGCGTGCGCGCGGAGGCTGCGCAGCAACAGGTCTCGACGGTCGCCGAGCTGCCGTCCCAGCCGCCGCAGGTGCGTCCGCCAGGCCGGCTGCGTGACCACATCGAGTGCCACCGCCTGGAGGACGCCGCTGACGTACATCGCGTCCGCCTGGGTGTCGGCGAGGATCCGGTCCCGGGCCGGGCCGCGCGCGATGATCGCCGCCACGCGCACCGCGGGCGCGACGCTCTTGCTCAGGGACCTGACGTACACCACGTGTCCGGAGTCGTCCCGCGTCGCGAGGGGGACCGGCGCGGCGTCGATGCCGAAGTCCCGCGCGTAGTCGTCCTCGATGAGGAACGCGCCGGCGTCGCGTACCGCGGCGAGGATCCGCCCCGCACGGTCCGGATCCCACACGGCACCCGTCGGACTCGCGAACGCCGGCTGCGCGTAGAAGGCGCGCGCCCCGGTCTCGGCGAGGATGCGCCGCACGACGTCCGGATCCGGGCCCGACGGTCCGCTCGGTACCGGGAACACCTCGACCCCAGCCTGTTCCGCGGCGAGGATCGCGCCCCAGTAGGTGGGTGACTCCATCACCAGCGGCCGCCCGGCGCCCACCAGCGCCCGGAAGGCGGCGAGCAGGGCGCCCTGGCTGCCGGGCGTGACCACCACGTCGCGGGCGCCGACGGGGCCGGTCCCGGCCGGCGTCTGCGCGGCGAGTTCGGCGGCGAACCAGGATCGCAGCTCGGGGAGCCCGGCGACGGGCGGTCGTCCCATCAGCGCCTCGCTCCGCGCAGCGCGGGCGAGGGCAGGCCGGACCAGGCGTTCCGGTAGCAGCTCCCGCGCGGGGTACCCGGAGTGCAGGCCGATGGCGTCCCCGTCGGACGGCTGCAGGGCGGTGGGCGCGACTGGTGTGCGGCGCCCCGAAGCGCCCAGGGCGGCGGTCTGCCAGCCCAGGTCGACGGGCCGCGCGGCGCGCTCTGTGCGCACGAAAGTACCGACACCCGTCCGTGTCTCGATGACACCGAGTGCGGTGAGCGAGCGCAGCGCCTGCTGCACCGTGACGGGGCTGACGCGGTACTCGGCCACGAGCGCCCGAGTGGACGGGAGCTTGGCGCCGGGTGGAGCCGCGGCGATCCAGGATCGGAGGGCTGTCGTCAGACGTGCCCCACTGCTATCGTCAGACATGAACCAGCATGATAGCGCTACTGTCCAACGTCGACCAGTGATACCGGGGTCGCCGATCGTGAGATCGGGGCTGCTGTGGGGACTCCTGGGGGTGCTCGCCTTCTCCTTCACCGTGCCCTTCACCCGCGTCGCGGTCGCCGGCGGCGGCCTCCCGCCGCTCTTCGTCGGCGCCGGCCGTGCCGTCGTGGCCGCAGCGCTGGCAGCGATTGCGCTGTTCGCCACCCGGCAGGCGCTTCCGCGCGGCCGACAGTGGGTCCGCGTCGGCGTCGTCGCGCTCGGCGTGGTGATCGGTTTCCCCGTGCTGACCTCCTTCGCGTTGACCACGGCTTCCGCCTCGCACGGTGCCGTCGTGATCGCCCTGCTGCCCGCCGCGACCGCTGTGGCCGCCGTGTGGCGGGTAGGAGAACGGCCGCGTCCCGCGTTCTGGGGCGCCGCGGCGGTCGGCGCGGTGTGCGCGGTGGTCTTCGCCGTCCTGCAGGGCGGCGGCCTCGGCACCCTGCGCGCCTCGGATCTCCTGCTGTTCGGCGCGGTGGTCGCCGCGGCGATCGGTTACGCGGAGGGTGGACTGCTCTCGCGGGAACTCGGCGCGTGGCAGACGATCTCGTGGGCACTCGTGGTGGCCGCGCCGGTGATGCTGGTGCTCACGGCCCTCAGTACCCGAGGTGGGGTGAGTGGCACGGCATCCGGCTGGTGGGCCTTCGCCTACCTCGGCGTGGTGAGCATGTTCCTGGGCTTCTTCGCCTGGTACCGCGGCCTCGCGATCGGACCGATGGCCACCGTCAGCCAGGTGCAGCTGGTCCAGCCCGTGTTCGGGATCGCCTGGGCCGCTGTGTTGCTCGGCGAGTCCGTCGGGTGGTCGACGGTGCTCGGCGGCCTTGCCGTGATCGCCTCCGCCGCCCTCGCGGTCCGCACCAGATCCGGTCGCTGAGGCGTCTCCCCGCAGAAATCCCCGCTCGCCTCGCGAATACACGAGGGGAGCGGGGATTTCTGCTGCAGCTGGAGGAACCTACGGGGCCCAGGTGCGCGTCGAGGCCTCGCCGACGGCGGCCTCGGTCGCTCGGACGCTGCCGTTCGCGCGGTTCACCGCGGAGACCACCGCGCGCAGAGAGGCGGTCGTGATCGACGGGGCGATGCCCACACCCCACACGGTGCGGTCCTCGTCGTCCACGCGGACGATCGCTTCGACGTATGCCGCGGCCTGGGCGTCGTCGCCGGCGGAGAGGGCGTGTTCGCTGTAGTCCAGGACCCGGACGTCGAAGCCGACGGTGCTGATCGCGTCCACGAACGCCGCGAGCGGGCCGTTGCCCTCGCCCGAGACCTCCTGCTCCTTACCGTCGACCTTGACCACGGCGTCGATGCGGTCGACGCCACCGTCGACCTCGGAGGCCGTCACCTTCTGGCGCATGCGCTCCAGCGGCACGATCGGGTCGATGTACTCGCCGGCGAAGACGTCCCACATCTCCTTCGGCGTGACCTCGCCACCCTCGCCGTCGGTGATCTTCTGCACCGACTGGCTGAACTCGACCTGCAGGCGCCGCGGCAGCTGCAGCCCGTGGTCGGTCTTCATGATGTACGCGACGCCGCCCTTGCCGGACTGGCTGTTGACGCGGATGACCGCCTCGTAGCTGCGGCCCACGTCCTTGGGGTCGATCGGCAGGTAGGGGACCTGCCACAGGATGTCGTCGACGTCCTTGTCGGCCCCGTCGGCGTCGACCTTCATCTGGTCCAGGCCCTTGTTGATGGCGTCCTGATGGCTGCCCGAGAAGGCGGTGTACACCAGGTCGCCGCCGTACGGGTGCCGCTCGGGCACGGGCAGCTGGTTGCAGTACTCGACGGTGCGCCGGATCTCGTCGATGTCGGAGAAGTTGATCTGCGGGTCGATGCCGCGGCTGAACATGTTCAGGCCGAGCGTGACCAGGCAGACATTGCCGGTGCGCTCGCCGTTGCCGAAGAGGCACCCCTCGATCCGGTCCGCGCCGGCCAGGTAGCCCAGCTCCGCCGCCGCGACGCCCTCGCCGCGGTCGTTGTGCGGGTGCAGCGACAGGATGATGCTGTCGCGGCGGTTCAGGTTGCGGCTCATCCACTCGATCGAGTCGGCGTAGACGTTCGGGGTGGCCATCTCGACGGTGGCCGGCAGGTTCAGGATGATCGGCTTCGCGGGCGTCGGGTCGATGACCTCGACGACCGCGTCGCACACCTCCTTCGCGAAGGACAGCTCGGTGCCGGTGTACGACTCGGGGGAGTACTCGTAGCGCCAGGCGGTGTCCGGGTACTTCTTCTCCTCGCGGCGCACCAGGTGGGCGGCGTCGACGGCGATCTTCTTGATGGCGGCCTTGTCGGCGCGGAAGACCACTCGGCGTTGGAGCACGGACGTCGAGTTGTAGAAGTGCACGATCACGTTCTTCGCGCCCTGGCAGGCCTCGAAGGTCCGGACGATCAGTTCCTCGCGGCACTGCACCAGCACCTGGATGGTCACGTCGTCGGGGATGGCCCCGTCCTCGATGATCTCCCGGACGAAGTCGAAGTCCGTCTGGCTCGCGGACGGGAAGCCGACCTCGATCTCCTTGTAGCCCATGCGGACCAGCAGGTCGAACATGCGGCGCTTGCGCGCGGGGCTCATGGGGTCGATGAGCGCCTGGTTGCCGTCGCGCAGGTCGACGGCGCACCACAGCGGAGCGGTGGTGGCGACCTTGTCCGGCCAGGTGCGGTCGGGGAGCGCGATCTGCTCGACCTCGTCCGCGTAGGGGCGGTAGCGGTGGGCGGGCATGGCGCTTCCGCGCTGCGGGTTCCACGCGGGCTGGCCAGGGTTGCTGGGGCCGGCGGGGGCGGTGATCTTCGATACGCCGGACGTGTAGGAATCGGCTGCAGGGCTCATGGTGTCGAGGCTACTTTCTCGGGGCGCCCCTGCGGCTGGCAGGGACGTAATCGGTCGCGATGCGACCTGGAGGGCTCGACCGGCGGTGCCGTTGTTCCCACGGCTCAACCCGCGACGGGGAGCCGGTCTGGATCAGACCCCGCCGCGGCAACCGAGGAGAAGGGCGCGCCACTGCACAGGTCGAATGTAGCGCACGGTGCGACCGCGCGGCAGGGCGGTGTGTGCGCCGATGACCGGGTGTGATCTAGAACACGTTCCGACGATCCCGTGCTTCGGTGCAGGTTGCAGAATTCGTGATCATGCATCGCGAGCTGCCGTTGATGATCACGTTTGTCTGTGAATCCGCAGGACAGATGGCGGTTGGTGAACTTTGGCGAACCATCACATCCTTCACCTGCTGACTTGCTGTGGCCTTCACCCGCGGGAATCCGTGTTGAAGATGTTGCAATTTCAACGTTGACCTCCCTACAATTCTGCGATTGCAACCGTTCTGCGTTGCGATCGCGATGCGAAGGAGAGCTTGGTGGAGCACGTGGTGCACTCCTTGACCGGAGCCCAGTACGGAATGTGGCTCAGCCAGCAGATGTCCCCGGACGTCGCCTACACCGTTGCGCAGTACGTGGACATCCGCGGACCGTTCGACGTCGAGACCATGCAGGCCGTGACCCGCGAGGCCGGCGACGAGTTCCAGTCGCCGTACGTCCGCATCGACGTCGACGAGTCGGGCGCGCCGGTACAGCGGCTCGATCGCTCCATCGACGGTGCTGCACAGGTCATCGACCTGGGGCTCGCGGACCTTCCCGAGGATCAGCGCATCGATGCCGCGGTCGCCTGGATGCGCGCCGAGTACTCCCGTCCGCTCGACCTCGCCGTCGACGACCTCATCATCAACAGGCTCATCCGCGTCGCCGACGAGCATTGGCTCTGGTACGCCCGCGCGCACCACGTCGTCATCGACGGATACGGTGCCTCGACGCTCCAGCGCCGCGTCGCGGAGCTGTACACCGCCCGCGTCACCGGCGGGGAGACTCCTGCGCTCAAGCCCGCGCCCCTGGGCCCCGAGGGGTTCGTGACGGCCGAGGACAAGTACTTCGCGTCCGCGCGCTCCGACGGTGACGCCGACTACTGGGCGGAGATCGTCGCGACGCTCCCCGAGGCCGCGGGCCTGAGCCGCATGGCCGCGGCACCGTCGCCCCTGAACCTGCGTCGCAACGGTGTTCCCAGTTCCGAAGCGGGAGCGCGCCTGGAGGCGGCGGCGGAGCGGCTGGGCACCAACCGCACGGGGCTCGTCATCGCGGCCTTCGGCGCGTACGTCGCCGCGGTGTCGGGGCGGGAGGAGATCTCGCTGTCGGTCCCCGTCGCCGCGCGCACCACCGCGGCCCTGCGAGGCTCCACCGGCATGACCGCCAACGTGCTACCGGTCCCCGTGCGGGCCGGTTCCGGCGCCACCGTCTCCGACGTCATCGACGGCACCGGGCTCGACCTGCGCAACGGGCTGCGGCACCAGCTCTACCCCGCGGCGCGGATGGAGGCGCCCACGCTCCGCGAGGGCGTCGTCGGGTCCACCTTCGGCGACACCATCAACATCATGATGTTCTCCTCGGCGATGACGCTGGGCGAGGCCGCCGGCACCCTGAACCTGCTCACCTCGGGTCCTGCTGAGGACGTCGCCGTCACCGTCTACGAGTCCGAGCAGGGCGCGCTGCGGATCGACATGGAGGCCAACCCCGCGTCGTACTCCGTCGCGGACCTCGACGCGCACTACGCCCGGTTCATGGAGTACCTCGACCGGTTCGCGGCCGCCACGGGCGCCACCCCGCTCTCCGCGCTCACCGTCGCGACCGAGTCCGAGGCCGTCGAGTGGACCCGGTTCGCCGGCGCGGCCGACGGTGCGCGGCAGGCCGCCGGGCCGTCCGTCCCGATGCCCGACCTGCTGCGCCGCGCCGCCGCAGCGCATCCGGACCGGGTCGCGGTAGTCGACGGTGACCGCAGCATCACCTACGCCGAGCTCGATCGCTACAGCGACCGCCTCGCCCGCTACCTGATGACGGTCGGCGCGGCCCCGGAGGCCAGTGTCGCGCTGCGTATTCCGCGCTCGCTGGAGTCCGTCATCGCCGTCTGGGCCGTCACCAAGACCGGTGCCGCGTTCGTCCCGATCGACCCGAAACTGCCCGCCGAGCGCGCCGAGCACATCGCCACGGCGGCGGCCCCGGTCGCCACCCTGACGCCGGCGGACCTCGCCCGCGTGTGGGGGCCCGGTGCGAACGCGGGGAGCAGCGACGCGGACTGGCCGGCGATCGATCTCGCCAACCCCGCCTACCTGATCTTCACGTCCGGCTCCACCGGCCGGCCCAAGGGCGTCAGCGTCACCCACAGCGGCCTGTCGAGCCTCGCCGCGGAGCTCGTGCGCTCGCACGGTCTCGCCGACGGCTCGCACGTCATGCACTTCGTGTCGCCGGGCTTCGACGCCTCCGTGCTCGAGCTGCTCATGGCGGTCGACAGCGCGTCCACCCTGGTCGTGGTGCCGCCGGAGGTCTACGGCGGCGAGGAGCTCGAGGAGGTCCTCGCGCAGGGCGGCGTCAACGGAGGCTTCATCACGCCCGCCGCCGTCGCCACGATGGATCCGGAGAAGCTGCCCGAGCTCACCTCGCTCGGCGTCGGCGGCGACACCGTCCCGCAGGCGCTCGTGGAGAAGTGGGCCACCGAGGGCCGTACCCTCGTCAACGTCTACGGCCCCACCGAGACCACCATCGCCGTCACGCTCGGCGGCCTCCACGCCGACGCTCCGGTCCGGCTCGGTGGACCGATCCCCGGGACGCGGCTGTACGTACTCGACCCGTACCTGCGTCCCGCGCCCGCCGGTGTGCCCGGCGAGCTCTACATCTCCGGTCCGGGCATCGCCCGGGGCTACCACGGCAACCCGGCGCTCACTGCGGAACGCTTCGTGGCCAACCCCTTCGAGGCCGACGGTGCGCGGATGTACCGCTCGGGCGATCTCGTCCGGTGGGACGCCGACGGTGCGCTGGAGTTCCTCGGCCGCATCGACTCGCAGGTCAAGCTCCGCGGCTTCCGCATCGAGCTGGGCGAGATCGACGCCGCCGTCATGCGCGTGGCCGGCACCGAGCGGGCGATCACCGTGGTCAAGGGTGACGACACCGCCACCGCCGAGCTCGTGACCTACGTGACCGGCACCGCGGAGCCCGACGCGATCTCCGCGGGCATCGCCGCTGAGCTGCCCGCGTACATGGTTCCCGCGCACATCGTTCCGCTCGCCGAGTTCCCGCTCACGGTGAACGGCAAGGTCGATCACAAGCAGCTGCCGCAGCCGGAGCGCAGCGCGGTCGCGGTGGTCGCCGGACGCGGCCCGAGGACCGACGCGGAGATGCTGGTCGCGGAGGCCTTCGCCGAGGTGATCCCCGGCGTCGTCAAGGACGACCTCAACGTCGCGACCACGCTGTTCGATCTGGGTGGGAACTCGTTGTCCGCCACACGTATCGCGGCCCGCCTGGGCTCGGCGACCGGTAGCCGCGTGAGCGTGGCGACGGTGTTCGCCAACCCGACGGTGGAGGGGCTCGCGGCCGCCATCGGCGGCGCGCCGGTGCCCGCCGCCGCGCTGGCGGCATCCTCGGCCGTCGATGTGGCCGGAGCCGAGCCGGAGCCGGAGTACGCGGCACCGTCGGACCCGGAGGAGGCGGCCGAGCTGCTCCCCGCCCAGCATCAGATGTGGGTCCGCAACCGCCTGAGTCCCGATGGCTCGTACCACATCCCGGTCGCTCTGCACCTGCGTGGAGACGTGGACGTCTCCGCAATGCGCGTCGCCCTGGGCGATGTGGTCGCGCGGCACACCCCGCTGCGCACCGTCTACCGCAACGGCCCCACGGCCGGTGAGCCCGAGGTGCAGGTGCTGCCCGCGGGGCCGAACCTGGTGCCGTTCACCGAGCGGTCGGTGGAGCTCGACGAGTTGACCGCCGCCGCCACCGATTACGCCGGCGAGCCCTTCGATCTGGCGGCCGACGTGCCGATCCGCGCGCGTCTCTACCGCATCGACGACCGGCACCAGGTGCTCGTGCTGGTGATCCACCACATCGCCGCCGACGGCTGGTCCATGATGCCGCTGGCCGGCGACCTCGCGACCGCGTACGCGTCGCGTACCCAGGGCAAGGCGCCGAAGTTCCCGCCGCTGCCGCGCACCTACACCGAGCACGCACGCTCCTACAAGCACCGCCTCACCGGTGCCCCGCGCCAGGCTCTGGACCGGTTCTGGGCCGATGTCCTGGCCGACCCGCCGGCCGAGTCGGTGCCGCCCGCCGCCGTGCCCCGCTCGGGCGGCGTGGTCTCGGCCGCCAGCTCGATCGACACGCGCGTGGCCCCCGAGGTCTGGGCGGGCGTCGCGGGCCTGGCCCGAGCGCACACCACCACGCCGTTCATCGTGGTGCACGCCGCGCTCGCCGCCGCGATCGCGCGCCTGTCGGGCCAGGGTGATCTGGTGATCGGCACCGCCGTCGCGGGACGCGGCGAAGCGGAGCTCGACGGTCTCGTCGGCATGTTCGTCAACTCGATCCCGCTGCGCACCCGCACCACCGACGATCAGACCTTCGCGCAGCACCTCGCCGCGGTGAGTCAGGGCGATCTGGACGCGCTCGACCACTCCGACCTGCCCTTCGAGTCGGTGCTCGAACTGGTGGACCCGCCGCGCGCCGCCGGCCGCCACCCGGTCTTCCAGGTGATGCTGAACCAGCGCCCCTTCGACACGACGCACTTCCCGATGGCGGGCGTCGACGTCGAGGTGGTCCCGGTGGACGTTCCGATCGCCCGCTTCGACCTCGAGGTCACGCTGGGCGCCGACGGCACGATCGAGCTGCGCTACGCGTCCGAGCTCTACCGCACCGAGCAGGCCGAGTCGATCCTCGACGCGCTCGTCGCGGTCCTCACCGCGGTGGGTCACGACCCGCAGACCACGATCGGCGAGCTGCCGATCATGTCGGCGCACCGGCTCGCGGAGCTGACGCCCGTGCGTGGCGTGGAGGCCGATTTCCACACGCCGCTGGGCCAGCTCATGCGCGAGGCCGCTCGCACCTACTCGAACCGGCCCGCCGTGATCGACGGTGCCCGTGTGCTCACCTACCGCGAGCTCTACGCGGACGCCCGCAAGGTGGCCGCGGCCGTCCTGGCCGCGGGCTCGCGCCCCGGCGAGGCGGTCCTCACGGACCTGCCCCGCTCGGCGGAGTCCATCACCGCCTTCTGGGGCATCACCCTGGCCGGCGCCGCCGTGGCCCCGGTCGACCCGAAGTACCCCCAGGACCGGCGCGACTACATCGCGAACGACGTGCGCGCCCGGGTGGGCGTGACCGCGACGGGAACCGGTGTGCAGGGCGTCAACTGGGTGGCGATGGACGAGCTCGGCGGCGAGGGCTACGACCCTCAGATCGTGCCGAACCTCGACGACGCCGCGTACGTCATCTACACCTCGGGCTCGACCGGACAGCCGAAGGGCACCGTCGTCACGCACCGTGGGTTGGGCAACTTCGCCGAGGAACTGCACGTGCGGCTGCAGAGCGGCGCCGACACGCGCGTGATGGCCTTCGCCTCCACCGCTTTCGATGCGACGGTGCTCGAGCACCTGCTCGCGATCCGCGTGGGCGCGCCCCTCGTCGTCGTGCCCGCCGGCACGACCGGCGGTCGCGAGCTCGAGCGGATCATCGCCGATCACGGTGTGACCCACGGCTTCCTGACGCCGTCCACCCTGGCGACGGTGAACCCCGACGCGGTTCCCTCGTGGACTCACGTGCTCGCCGGCGGCGAGGCGCTCGGCCCCGGCCTGGCCAAGAAGTGGAGCGTCGGCCGGCGCCTGCACAACGGCTACGGCCCCACCGAGACCACCATCATGACGGCGATCTCCGACGCGCTGTCCGGCGACGGCCGCGTGCCGATCGGGCCGCCCGTCCGCGGCCAGGGTCTCCTGGTGCTCGACGACGAGCTGCGCCCCGTCCCCGTCGGCATGCCCGGCGAGCTGTACGTGGCCGGGCCGCAGCTGGCCCGGGGTTACCACCGCCGCCCGCAGCTCACGGCGTCGCGGTTCGTGGCGAACCCGTACGGCGAGCCCGGCGACCGCATGTACCGCACCGGTGACGTGGTCCGCTGGACCCGCAGCGATGCCGACCAGTTGATCGTCGACTTCGTGGGCCGCAACGACTTCCAGGTCAAGATCCGCGGCATCCGGATCGAGCTGGGCGAGATCGATTCCACGATCGACACCATGCCCGGGGTCGATTTCGTCTCGACCCAGGTGCGTCCGGGGCCCGACGGTGCCCCCGCGCTCGTCGCGTACGTCAAGGGCGACGTGGATCCGTCCGAGGTCCGCACGCACGTCCGGACGCGACTGCCCGGCTTCATGGTTCCGGCCGCGGTGATGATCATCGCGAAGGTGCCCATGGGCAACACCGGCAAGCTCGACAACGCCGCGCTTCCGGAGCCCTACTTCGGCGGCACCGGCAACGCCGCCGCGAAGCCGACCACTCCTGGTGAGGCCCGCGTCGTGGAGGCGTTCCGGAAGGTGCTCGGCAGCGATGCGATCGGCGTGGAGGACGACTTCTTCGACCTCGGCGGCAACTCGCTGTCGGCCAACGAGCTGGTGAGCCTGTTGGGCAACGGGATCGAGGCGCGCACCGTCTTCGATCTCCGCACCCCGGCGGCGATCGCGACCGCCCTGACGGGCGATCCCGACCGCATCTCCAACGAGTCCGCTCTCGAGGACCAGGGGCTGCGTCGTGTCCAGCGCGGTGACCGTATGCCGCTGTCCTCCGCGCAGGAGCGGATGTGGCTGCAGAACAAGATCGATCCGGGCCCGACCTACAACATCGGTGCTGCCTTCCTCGCGAGCCGCCCGGTGGACAAGGCCGTGCTCGACGCCGCTCTGCGCGACCTGCTCGAGCGGCACGAGAGCCTGCGCACCCGGTACCCGTCGTCTGCGGAGGGCCCCTACCAGGAGATCCTCCCCGCCGGCGCGCCGGTGGTTCGCGACTTCGCGGCCGAGGTCGGCACCGCCACGTCGAACGTCGCCGGCCAGGAGTCGGCGATCGCCGAGTTCGTGGCGCGCCCGTTCGCGCTGAACCGCGATCTCCCGCTGCGCGTGATGACGGCGCCCACGGGCAAGGGATCCATCCTCGCGATCGCTGTGCACCACATCGCGGCCGACGGCGCCTCGGTGGTGCCGCTGACCCGCGACCTGATGGCCGCCTACCTCGCCCGTACGACGGGCACCGAGCCGCAGTGGGCCGAGCTGCCGCTGCAGTACGCGGACTACGCGGTGTGGCAGCGCGGGCAGGCGGAGAAGGACGCCGGCGCGGTCGACTACTTCGCGGATCGCCTGCGCGGCATCCCGGAGGAGAGCTCGTTCCCCGCGGACGGCCCGCGGCCGACCATCGGTTCCACGGACGCCGGTGAGGTCGCCGTCGTCCTGCCGCTCGCCGAGCGGGAGGCGCTGGCGGACTTCGCCGGCAAGCGCGGTGTCTCGATGTTCATGGTGTTGCACGCGGCCCTGGCCGCCCTGCTGCATCGCGTGAACGACGCCGACGACGTGGTCATCGGCACGCCGGTGATCGGTCGTACGGACCGTCGCCTGCGGGACGTCGTCGGCATGTTCGTCAACACCGTCGCGCTGCGCACCTCGGTGACCGGCACGGAGACCTTCAACGCGCTCGTCGATCGGATCCGCAGCGGTGACCTGGACGACCTGGTGCACGCGACCGCGCCGTTCGAGCGCGTCATCGAGGCGCTGGCCCCGCCGCGCAGCCGTGACCGGCACCCGGTGTTCCAGGTGGTGCTCAGCCATCAGAACCTCGGCGACCCGCTGAGCGTGCTGAGCTCCGACGGCGGCGGTCTGTTCGACCTCGAGCCGCTGCCGTTGGCCGCCGCCACCACGACCTTCGACGCGACCTTCGAGGTCCGCGAGGTCGAGGAGGGCCTGCGGTTCAACCTGCGGTACCGGACCGACCTGTACCGTCCGGGCACCGCGGAGGGCATCGTCGCCCGCCTCGTGCGCCTGGTGACCGCCGGCGTCGCGTCGCCGGACACGCCGGTCGCCGATCTTCCGGTGCTGCTGCCGGAGGAGGAGGAACTGTTCCGGCGGGCCTCCACCACGATCGAGCCGCACACCATGGCCGAGATCCTGGCGCGCGCCGTGCGCCAGCGTCCCGGCGCGCCCGCGCTGCGGGCGGGCGACGTGCGGTACACCTACTCCGAGCTGGACTCGTCGATCTCCGCGCTCGCCAACCGCCTGGCCGGCCTGGGCGTGGGGGCGGGCACCCGGATCGCGGTGTCGATCCCGCGCTCCGCCGCGTCCGTCGTCGCGTTCTGGGCCGTGGCACGGCTCGGCGCGGTGTACGTGCCCGTCGACCCGAATTACCCCGCCGAGCGCGTCCAGTACATCCTCGAGGACGCCAAGCCCGCGATGGGCCTGACGGTGCGCGACACCGCGAGCGACCTGCCCGAGCTCGTGGACTGGGTGACCGTGGACCTGAGCACGTCCCGGGTGCAGCACCCATCGGCGGACATCGCGCAGATCGGCATGGACGACCCGGCGTACGTGATCTACACGTCCGGTTCCACCGGCAAGCCCAAGGGCGTCGTCGTCCCGCACCGCGGTCTGGCCGCGATGGCGGACACGCTCGTGCGCCAGCACGCCGTCGGGGCGAACGCGCGGGTGCTGCACTTCGCGTCGCCGAGCTTCGACGCGTCGATCCTCGAGTTGCTCCTCGCGACCTGGTCGCGCGCCGAGCTCGTGGTCGCGCCGGTCACCCTCTACGGCGGCTCGCCCCTCGGCGACTTCCTCGCCGAGCACGAGGTCACCCACGCCTTCATCACTCCCGCCGCGCTGGCTACGATCCCCGATCGCGACCTGCCGCTGCTGGAGGCGCTCAGCGTCGGCGGCGACGTGCTGCAGACCGAGCTGGCGCGCCGCTGGTCCGACGGGCGCATCCTGATCAACGCCTACGGCCCGACCGAGGTCACGATCGCCGCGACCATCGGCGCCGTCGATCCCGAGAACGTGGGCATCGGCAGTGCCGTCACGGACGCGCAGCTGATGATCTGCGACGAGCGGCTGAACCTGGTCGCGCCCGGCACCGTCGGCGAGCTGTACGTCGCGGGACCCGGTGTGGCGCACGGCTACCTGGACCGCCCCGATCTTACGGCATCGCGGTTCGTGGCGAACCCGTACAACGACGCGCAGGGCTACAAGCGCATGTACCGCACGGGCGATCTGGTGCGCTGGCGCGCATCGGAATCCGGCGATCCGGTGCTCGAGTTCGTCGGGCGCAGCGATGATCAGCTCAAGGTGCGCGGCTTCCGCGTCGAGCCGGGCGAGATCGTCACGGCGCTCGAGGGACACCCGAACGTGCGGCAGGCCGTCGTCGTCGTCGACCGACCCGAGGGTTCGCTCGAGGCGCAGGCCGCGGCGCGGCTGGTCGCGTACTACGTGACCGACGGTGCCGTCACCGTGGACGGTCTCCGGGCGTACGTCGCGGATCGGCTTCCGCGCCACATGGTTCCGGCCGTGTTCCAGGAGATCGACAGAGTCCCGGTCACGGCGCACGGCAAGACGGATCTCAAGGCCCTGCCTCCGGTCGGTGCGCCGCTCACGCCGGCACCGTCGGCGGACGAGGCTCCGGTCTCGCCCCTGGCGGCACTGGCCGAGCCCGCGGCGCCCAAACGGCGCGCGGTCTCGTCGGCCAGCCTCGAGGGTGCGGTCGCGGAGATCCTCTCCGACGTGCTGGGCGTCGCGTCGCTGGGCATGGAGGACGACTTCTTCGCCGTCGGCGGCACGTCGCTGCAGGCCGCGATCGCCGTCGACCGGCTGCGTGAGCGGTTCAGCTCCGAGGACGCCAGCATCCGCTGGTTCTTCGAGGACGCGAAGGTCGGGACCATCGCGGCACGGATCGCGGGTGCTCCGGCCCGGGTCTCGACCACTGCCGTGATCACCGGTGTGGCAGCGGATTCCGATACCGCGATCACCGACCCGATCCTGCCGCTGCGCGCGGGCACCCCAGGTGTGGACCCGCTGTACTGCATCCACCCCGCCGTCGGTCTGGCGTGGAACTACCTGGGGCTCTCCAGCGAGCTCGACCCGAGCATCCCGATCATCGGCATGCAGGCTCCCGGGATCTCCTACCCGATGCCGCCCGCGGACTCGATCAAGGAACTGGCCCGCACCTACGTGCGGTCCATCCGCGCGGCCCGCCCGCACGGTCCGTACAACCTCCTCGGCTGGTCGCTCGGCGGCCTGATCGCGCACGAGATGGCCGTCGAGCTGCGGGAACTGGGCGAGAAGGTCAACCTCGCGCTCATGGACGCGTACCCGCTGGGCGACTACCGCGGACCGCGCGAGGAGATGTCGATCGCGGCGCTGTTGCGCGAGTTCGTCGGCCTCGACATCGACGAGGACGCCGAGCTGAGCACCGACGACGCCCTGGACCTGCTGGCCTCCGCCGGCGGACCGGCGCGGGAGCTCTCGCGCGGCCAGATGGAGCGGCTGCTCACCAATTACCGGCACAACACGTCGCTGGGCTACTCGCACCGTCCGCGCGAGTACGACGGCAACATGCTGGTCTTCCGCGCGACGGAGCAGCCGACGGGTGGCCTCGTGCCGCAGCTGTGGCGGCCGTACGTGACGGGCCTGGTGCAGGTGCACGACATCGAGGCCACGCACAATCAGCTCGGCTCCGCCCCGGCGATCGACGAGATCGCCCGGACGATGAACGTCTTCCTCACGGGCAACTACACCAGCGTGGTGAAGTCCACGAGCAAGACGCTCGACGACACCAAGCCGCTCGTCAGCGTCCGGGGCCTGACCCGCAAGTACGGCCGCGGCAAGAAGGCGGTGTACGCGCTCAACGGGGTCGACCTCGACATCGCGCCGGGCAGCGTGCACGCGCTGCTGGGCCCGAACGGCGCCGGCAAGACGACCACGGTGAAGATCATCTCGACGCTCATGAAGCCCTCCGAGGGCTCCGTGACCATCGACGGTGTCGACGCCCTGGCCGACCCGCGCCGGGCGCGCTCGATCATCGGCCTCTCGGGCCAGTACTCGGCCGTGGACGAGAACCTCACGGGCCGTGAAAACCTCGAGATGTTCGCCCGCCTGTACGGCTTCGACAAGGGCGCTGCGAAGGCCCGGGCGACGGAGCTGCTCAAGCAGTTCCGGCTCACCGGTGCCGCCGACCGCGCGTCGGGCACCTACTCCGGCGGCATGCGCCGGCGTCTCGACCTGGCCGGCGCGATCATCGCGCGGCCGCGCCTCGTCGTTCTCGACGAGCCGACCACCGGTCTCGACCCGCGCAGCCGCAAGGACGTGTGGGACGTGATCGCCCGGCTCAGCAAGGAGGAGGGCATCTCGGTGCTGCTCACCACGCAGTACCTGGACGAGGCCGAGTTGCTCGCCGACCTGGTCACGATCATCGACCAGGGCCGGATCATCCGGTCCGGCACGGTGCCCGAGCTCAAGTCGGCCGCCGCGGCCGACCTGATCCAGATCGGGATCCGCGAGCGCGATCGGGTCACCGCGTGGCCGATCCTGGCCCGCCACGCCATCGACGGCACGGCGATCCGCGAGGCCTCCGGCCTCAGTGCCATCCGCGTGGCCGACGGCCAGTACAAGCTGGTCGCCGTCCTCAACGACCTGCGCGAGGCCGGCGTCCACGTCGAGTCCGCGATGCTGCGCGAGGCCACCCTGGACGACGTCTTCTTCGCCCTCACCGGCGAGGACGCGAACAAGACCGAGGAGAGCAACTGATGACCGCGATCACCTTCCCGCAGGAGCGGGAGTCGTCGCTGAACGGATTCCTCAGTGACTGCGCGGTGATGACCCGCCGCAACCTGACCACGCTGATCCGGATCCCGCAGCTGCTCCTGGGCGCGACGGTCCAGCCGATCATGTTCGTGCTGCTCTTCAGCTACGTGTTCGGTTCGGCGCTCGGGGGCGAGGTGGGCGGCGACCGCTACCGCGAGTTCCTGCTCGCCGGCATCCTGGTCCAGACGGTGGCCTTCAGCTCCGGCCAGACGGCGATCGGCGTCGCATCGGACATGAAGAACGGCATCATCGACAGGTTCTGTTCGCTGCCGATGTCGCGGCTCGCCGTCATGGTCGGGCGCACGCTCTCGGACCTCGTCGTGAACGTGATCAGCGTGGCGGTGATGCTCGTGGTCGGCCTGCTGGTCGGCTGGCGGTTCCGCGGCAGCTGGGTCGACGCGGCCCTGTCCCTGACGACGCTGCTGCTGTTCGGTTTCGCGATGTCCTGGCTGGGCGCGCTCATCGGCCTCTCGGTCTCGACGCCCGAGTCCGCGCAGGCGCTCTGCATGATCGTGATGTTCCCGATCGCCTTCATCTCGTCGGCGTTCATCGCGTCGGGCGACCTGCCGGGCCCGCTGCGCACGATCGCGTCGTGGAACCCGGTGACCTCGATGGCCCGTTCGCTCCGTGAGGCTTTCGGCAATCCGTTGAGTCCCAAGCCGGTGTTCAACGAGCCGGTCAACTGGGCGGCGCAGCACGCCACCGCCTACTCCGCGATCGTCTCGCTCGTGATGATCGTCGTCATCGTGCCCTTCGCCGCGCGCGCCTACATGCGCCACTGACCCGCGCGCTCGCGCCGCGAGCGTGCTCATCGACAACCCATCGCCGTATCCCTCCCACAAAGGAGAAATGAAATGAACAATCCCTTCGACAACGAGTCGGGCGAGTTCGAGGTCCTCGTGAACGACGAGGGCCAGCACTCCCTGTGGCCGACCTTCCGGCCGGCGCCCCGGGGCTGGACGATCGCCTTCGGCGAGGGCGGCCGTTCGCGGGCGGAGTGCCTCGAGTACATCGAGTCCGCGTGGACGGACATCCGTCCGCTCAGTCTGCGCGCCTGAGAGTTCCGATCGGCGGGGCCGGCAGGGCAGTCGTCCTGTCGGCCGTCGCCGTGCCCGGAGTACGCGGCACCGTCCTCGCTCCCGGACGGAGCGGACGCCACGTTCGTGGGTCCGACGGTGCGCCGTGCCCGAATCCCGTCACATGGCGTGCGGGTAGACGCTCACCATGTGGGCGCCGTACCAGCAGGTGACCGTGACGATGCCGACGCAGGTCCAGATCTGGACGTTCCGGGAACGCCTCGCCAGGCCGATCGCGATCGGGATGAGCAGCACGAAGGCGGGCAGCAGCAGCCGGGGCCGCGACATCATCAGGCCGCCGGAGCCGAGCAGTGAGACCACCACGAGCGAGCCGTACAGCGTGATCGGCCACGGCATCTTCGCGCGGATCGCGAGCACGATCAGCACGATCGATGCGGCGAGCAGCCCGACCACCGACAGGTCGGCGATGTCGGAACCGTTGATCAGGCTGTAGTTGACGAACTGCCAGGTCTGCACGCCCAGGTCGAAGGTCGTGCCCCAGCCCTCGGTCTGGATGCGGAACCACCCCGTGAGGCTCCCGGTGTGGTGCGCCACGATGAGCAGGTAGGTCAGCCACCCGATCGGCGTGAGCAGCACGCAGACGACGGCCTTGACGCGTTCGGCACCGTCGGACGAGAGGACCGCGATGAGGGCCGCCAGCGCGACCACCCCGATGAGGACCACGGAGGTGGGGCGGCACAGCCCCGCCAGCGCCGTGCAGACGCCCGCGAGGATCCACCTGCGCTCCATGACCCCGACCAGGGCCCAGCCGGCGAGGGCGCAGTACAGCGCCTCGGTGTAAGCCATGGTCAGCACGATCGACATCGGCGCGGCCGCGAACAGGACGGTCGTGAGCAGGCCCGCCCGTTCGGCGAGGTGGGTGGGCACGCGCGGCATGTGCTCGACGCAGAGCCGGCCCAGGCGATAGGCGGCCACCGCCGCGACGCAGCCGAGGATCGTGTTGACGGTGAGCGCCGCGCGGTAGGCGTCGAAGCCGGGCAGCTGTGCCACCGCCCGGACCAGCATGGGGAAGCCGGGGAAGAAGGCGTAGGCCGTGTCGGCGGTGTGCTCGCCCCGCGCGTCGACGAACCGCCACGGCATGTCGTTGTAGCCGTAGGTGGCCAGCCCGATCATCCACTTGCCGTCCCACGCGGTCAGCAGATCGGCGAGGTTCTGGTTGCGGAGCTGCGCGAATCGCGCGAGCACCGCCAGCCCGATACCGCGGATCGCGAGGTAGAACACGATCGGCAGCCAGATCGACCGGGTGCGGTCGAGCAGGGACGACGGTGCCGGCGCGGCGCCGGTGCCCGCTCGGGTGTCGGCTCCGGTCGCGGCGAGGTCGGGGGCGGTCGGCACGCGTTGCATCGTACCGACGGTCCGGTCGGCGTCGTCGCCGCGCGCGCCGACCGCGGTCACGGTGAGCTGATCCGCGTGATCGTGCAGTTGACGTAGTTGTCGCCGGACTTGGCGAATTCCTGCCCGTTGACGGTGATGGTGCAGGTCACGGGGCCGGTCCCGGTGACGATCAGGGACATCCGAGCGCCGATCGTCGCGGTGCCCTGCCACTCCCACGGCAGGGTCGAGGCCTTGGGGACCGTGCCCTCCTGGACGCCGGTGACCATGACGACGCCCGCGCCGTTGCCGCCCGCGGACAGCTTGAGCTGCACGGACACGCCGCCCGACGGTGCGCCGCTGGTCGGCTTGGGCGCCGTGGTGAGGAAGCCGTCCGATTCGGTGGCGGGCGCGGTGCCGGTCGTCGGGGCGGCGCCCGTGGTGGGCGCGGCGCCGGTCGTGCTGGCATCGGCCGAGAAGGTGACGGGGGAGGCGGTCGTGGACGAGCCGTCGCTCTTCGTCGCGACGACGATCGCGATCACCCCGGCGACGGCCAGGATCGCGACGATCGCGGTCAGCGCGATGATCAGGCCCTTGCGGTTGCCGCCTCCGCCGCCATTGCCTGGGCCACCGGGACCACCGGGGCCGCCGTACGGGGGCTGCGGCGGTCCGGGCGGGTAGCCGCCCGGCCGGTACGCCCCCTGCGGGTACCCGCCCTGCTGCGGGCTGAAGGGTGTGGTGGCCTGCGGGCCCTGGCTCGGACTCTGTGGCTGGCCCGGCCGGCCCGGGAATCCGCTCTGCGAGGGCTGCCCGCCGTACTGCTGGCCGGTGGGTCCGCCGGGTTGCGGGGCGCCCTGGGGGTACGGGCCACCGGGGTACTGACCGGGGTTCTGGCCGCCGCCGTAGGGGTTCATCGGATCTCCTGAGGTTTCGCGTTCCCGTCGATCATCCCCGATGTCGCTGAACGGCGGGTTGCGCACCGCTTGGAACGGTGCCCTCGAATCCGAAGAACCCAGGTCGGTAGGATCGAGTCGACCATCGAAGCCCGCAACGGAGAGGTTCCACGTGGCACTCGTCGTCCAGAAGTACGGAGGCAGCTCCGTCTCCTCCGCCGAGCGCATCCGGCGCGTGGCCGAACGGATCGTCGAGACGAAGCGCGCGGGGAACGACGTCGTGGTCGTCGTCTCCGCGATGGGCGATACCACCGATGAGCTGCTCGATCTCGCCAACCAGGTGTGCCCCGCGCCGCCCGCCCGCGAGATGGACATGCTGCTCACCTCGGGTGAGCGCATCTCCAACGCGCTCGTCGCGATGGCCATTCATTCCCTGGGCGCCGAGGCGCAGTCCTTCACGGGCTCGCAGGCCGGCGTGATCACCACCAGCAAGCACGGCGCGGCGAAGATCATCGACGTCACCCCGGGGCGCGTCCAGGCCGCGATCGACGACGGCAAGATCGTCCTCGTCGCCGGCTTCCAGGGCGTCTCGCAGGACACCAAGGACGTCACCACGCTCGGGCGCGGCGGCTCGGACACCACGGCCGTCGCCCTGGCCGCGGCACTGAACGCCGATGTCTGTGAGATCTACACCGATGTCGACGGCATCTACACCGCCGACCCGCGCATCGTGCCCAATGCCCGCCATCTCGAGAAGGTCTCCTTCGAGGAGATGCTGGAGATGGCCGCGTGTGGCGCGAAGGTGCTCATGCTCCGGTGCGTGGAGTACGCGCGCCGCTACAACGTCCCGGTCCACGTGCGCTCCTCGTACTCGACCAAGCCCGGCACCATCGTCAACGGATCTATGGAGGACATCCCCGTGGAAGAGGCAATTCTCACCGGCGTCGCCCACGACCGCAGCGAGGCGAAGATCACCGTCGTCGGCCTCGAGGACAAGCCCGGCTACGCCGCGCGCGTGTTCCGCGCCATCGCCGACGCCGAGATCAACATCGACATGGTGCTGCAGAACGTGTCCAAGGTCGACACGGGCCGCACCGACATCACCTTCACGCTGCCGCGCGAGCTCGGCCCGCTGGGTGTGGAGAAGCTCGAGGCGCTGCGCCGCGAGATCGGCTTCGACTCGGTGGTCTACGACGATCACGTCGGCAAGGTCTCGCTGGTCGGCGCGGGCATGAAGAGCCATCCCGGCGTGACCGCCACCTTCTGCGAGGCGCTGTCGCAGGCCGGTATCAACATCGAGCTGATCTCCACGTCGGAGATCCGCATCTCGGTCCTCATCCGCGACACCGAGCTCGACGAGGCCGTCAAGGTGCTGCACGACGCCTTCGGCCTGGGCACGGACGAAGAGGCCGTCGTCTACGCGGGAACGGGGCGGTAGTCATGGGTGTGCGTGTAGGAGTCGTCGGCGCCACCGGCCAGGTGGGCGCCGTCATGCGTCAGCTGCTGCTGGACCGGAACTTCCCGGCCGACGAGGTGCGGTTCTTCGCGTCCTCGCGGTCCGCGGGTAGGACGCTGCCCTTCGGCGACCGCGAGATCGTCGTCGAGGACGCCGAGACCGCAGACCCCGCGGGCCTCGACATCGCGCTGTTCAGCGCAGGTGCGACGATGTCCCGCGTCCAGGCGCCGCGGTTCGCCGCCGCCGGTGTCACCGTGATCGACAACTCGAGCGCCTTCCGCAAGGATCCGGACGTGCCGCTGGTGGTCTCGGAGGTGAATCCCGAGCAGGTCCGCGACCTCAAGAAGGGCATCATCGCCAACCCGAACTGCACCACGATGGCCGCGATGCCGGTGCTCAAGGTGCTGCACGACGAGGCCGGCCTGCAGCGGCTGATCGTCTCCTCGTACCAGGCCGTGTCCGGTTCGGGCCTGGCCGGCGTGGAGGAGCTCGTCTCCCAGGTGCGCGCCGTCGAGCCGGAGGCCGAGAAGCTGGTGCACGACGGTTCCGCCGTGACGTTCCCGGCGCCGAACAAGTACGTCGCGCCGATCGCCTTCAACGTGCTGCCCCTGGCCGGCGCGATCGTGGACGACGGCTCGGGCGAGACCGACGAGGATCAGAAGCTGCGCAACGAGTCGCGCAAGATCCTGGGCCTTCCCGACCTGTTGGTCAGCGGAACATGCGTGCGCGTGCCCGTGCTCACCGGCCACTCGCTGTCGATCAACGCCGAGTTCGCCTCGCCGCTGTCGGTCGCGCGGGCGCAGGAGCTGCTCGCATCCGCGCCGGGCGTCAAGCTCGTCGACGTGCCCACCCCGTTGGCCGCCGCGGGCGCCGACGACTCGCTCGTCGGCCGCATCCGCCAGGATCCGGGCGTGCCCGAGGGACGTGGCCTGGCGTTGTTCATCAGCGGTGACAACCTGCGCAAGGGCGCTGCGCTGAACACGGTGCAGATCGCGGAACTGCTGGTCTAGACCTCGGGCGATTCGGGTGCGGAAGGCTATCCGCACCCGAAACACCCGAGCGCACCCGGTATGCCGGGTGCGTACGTGCGGAACGGGTGCGGATGCCTTCCCGCACCCGATCGGCCCGGCCGGTGCTTCCGGGTTTCGACGGTCCGCCGTCAGCTCGGGGTGGGTGCGATCCTGCCTGTGACCTCGCCGAGGTCGATGCGGGTGCCGTTCGGTCCGGGCGCTGTGGCGCTGATGGTGACCACGTCGCCGTCCGAGAGGAAGGTGCGCTCGGAACCGTCGGCGAGACGCAGTGGTTCGGTGCCGTTCCAGGTGAGCTCGATGAGCGAGCCGCGCTGGTCGCGCTCCGGGCCGGAGACGGTGCCGGAGGCGAACAGGTCGCCGGTGCGCAGGCTCGCGCCGTTGCTGGTCATGTGCGCCAGCATCTGCGCGGGTGACCAGTACATCTGCGCGTAGGGCGGGCGGGAGATCTGCACGCCGTTGAGCTCGACCTCGAAAACGATGTCCAGGCCCCACTTCTCGATCTCCCGCAGGTGGGGGAGCGGCACGGGGTCCTGCGTGGGGACCACGACGCGAGCGGCCTCCAGGGCCTCCAGCGGGACGATCCACGGCGAGATCGAGGTTGCGAAGCTCTTGCCGAGGAACGGGCCCAGTGGCACGTACTCCCACGCCTGGATGTCGCGCGCCGACCAGTCGTTCACCACGCACACGCCGAAGACGTGCTCGGCGAAATCGCCCGTGCCGATGCTGCTTCCGAGCGTGGTCGGCGCACCCACGACGAAGCCCAGCTCGGTCTCGATGTCCAGGCGACCGGACGGACCGAACACCGGTGCGTCGTCCGACGGTGCCTTCCGCTGCCCGGCGGGCCGCACGACGGGCGTCCCGGAGGGGACGACGGTGCCCGCACGACCGTGGTACCCGACCGGCAGATGCTTCCAGTTCGGCAGCAGCGCAGCGGAATCCGGGCGGAACATGCGGCCCAGATTGGTGGCGTGGTGCTCGCTGGCGTAGAAGTCGACGTAGTCGGCGACCTCGAAGGGGAGATGCAGCGTCACCTCCGTCAGCGGATGCAGGGCCGCGGCTCCGTCCGTCTCGCGCGCGGGATCGGTGAGCAGCGCGACGATCTCGGCGCGCACTCGGCTCCACTCCGTGCGGCCGCGGGCGAGGAGGCCGTTCAGCGACGGCGTCGCGAACACGGGGTCTCCGAGGGCGGCCGCGAGATCGAGCACGTGGTCGCCGATACGCACGCCCACGCGGGCGGCGCCGTCGACCGGGCGGAAGACCCCGTAGGGCAGGTTCTCGACGCCGAAGCCGGAGCCGGCGGGCACGGGCGCCCAGGTGGTGGTCACGATCGTTGTCCTTCTGTGTCGAGAGCGGAGGGGGAGAGTCCGAGATCGGCGGCTTCGGTGGGCGGGGTTGTGGTGCTGCAGGATCCGTACGAGACGAGCAGGCGACGGGCCGCGGTGGCACCGTCGGGCGTCAGGGCGGCGGCCTCGGCGGCGAGGGCGGCACCGTCGGCGCTGGACAGGACGTCGGCCACGGGACCGGACCCGGCTCCTGCGGCGGCGCGCGCCGCTGCGACCACCAGGTTGAGGAAGCCGTGGTGCACGAACCCGGTGGCCGGGTCCCGGTACCGCACGGCGTGATGCAGGCCGGCGGTCGCCTTGACGGGCACGCCTGCCGCAGCGGCGGAGACCAGGGCGTTCGCGACCTCGGCGGGTTCCGGGAACAGGTCGGCGCGCACGCCGCCGCACCGGATCTTCAGGCCAGCACCGCGTCCCGCGAGCACCGCGGCGAAACGCGGCGATTCGGTGCGCTCGGTGGCCTCGACGAAAACTGGGGTGCCGTACGCAGTGGCGGCTGCCAGCGCGGGGTCGAGATCAGCGAGATCGCAGGCGATCTCGACCAGCGCGAGCTGCGTCCGGGGGTCGGCGTCGGCGGCGGCCGCCGCGGCGGCGAGGGCACCGTCCGGTGCGTCCGCGGATGCGATGATCCCCACGGCGATCCGGTCGTCCTCGACCAGGTGCGCACGCAGTTCGTCGATCCGCGCTGCGGGACAGAGGAACCGGTGCGTGAGCATCGGATCGCCCACGGCGAGGTCGTGCCGGTGCCGGGCCAGGGCCTCGCTCATCGGCAGCGCCGTCGGCGGGAACAGACCCGCGTCGTCGACGAACCCGGCGAGCAGGGCGGTCACCGTGACCAACTGCGGTAGTAGGCACCGTCGTCCGTGGCGCGGGCGCCCTCGCCCAGCTGCAGCGGCGCGAAGGTGTCGACCATGACGGCGAGCTCGTCGAACCGCTCCAGGCCGATGCTGCCCTCCATCGCGCCGGGCTGCGGGCCGTGGGCGTGGCCGCCCGGATGCAGCGAGATCGATCCCGGGCCGATGCCCGTTCCCTTGCGCGCCTCGTAGTCGCCCGCCACGTAGAACATCACCTCGTCGGAGTCGACGTTGGAGTGGTAGTACGGCACGGGGATCGACAGCGGGTGGTAGTCGACCTTGCGCGGCACGAAGTTGCAGACCACGAAGTTGTGTCCCTCGAAGACCTGGTGCACGGGCGGCGGCTGGTGCACCCGGCCCGTGATCGGCTCGAAGTCCTCCACGTTGAACGTGTACGGGTACAGGCAGCCGTCCCAACCGACCACGTCGAACGGGTGCGTCGGCAGGACGTACCGGGTGCCGGTCGCGCCGCCGGGGCCGCGGTGCTTGACCAGCAATTCGACGTCGGTGCCCGCGCGCAGCAATGGCTCCGACGGTCCGTGCAGGTCCCGCTCGCAGAACGGGGCGTGCTCGAGCAGCTGCCCGTACCGCGACAGGTACCGCTTGGGCGGGGCGATGTGACCGCCGCCCCCGCCGCACGCCTCGATCGCGTAGGCGCGCACCGTCGTTCCCGCGGCCGGCACCCAGCGGTGGGTGGTGGCCCGGGGCATCAGCACGTAGTCGCCGGTGCGGAAGGTGAGCGCACCGAAGACGGTCTCGACCGTGCCGGCGCCGTCCTCGATGTACACGCATTCGTCGCCGATCGCGTTGCGGTACAGGGGCGACGGTGCGCCCGCCACCACGTAGGAGATCCGCACGTCGGCGTTGCCCAGCACCAGCCGCCGGCCGGTCACCACGTCCGCGGCGGAGGCCGCGGCGTCGTCGAACAGGTCGTGCAGCCGCAGGTGCCGGGGCAGCAGTGGGGCGTTGGGCGTCAGGCTCAGGTCGCTCGGCTCCCAGGGCTCGGCCGCGGTGATCGCCGACGGGATGCCGCGGTGGTACAGCAGCGAGGAGTCGGACGAGAAGCCCTCCTCGCCGACCAGCTCCTCGTAGTAGAGCTCGCCGTCCTCTCGCCGGAACTGGGTGTGGCGCTTGGGCGGAATCGTGCCGACGCTGCGGTAGTAGGCCATGGGAACCCTCCTGGTGGTGGTGTCGCGTCAGAGGTTGCCGCGGCTGTCCTGCTCGCGCTCGATGGCCTCGAACAGGGCCTTGAAGTTGCCCTTGCCGAAGCCGAGCGAGCCGTGCCGCTCGATGAGCTCGAAGAACACGGTGGGCCGGTCGCCCAGCGGCTTCGTGAAGATCTGCAGCAGGTAGCCGTCCTCGTCGCGGTCGACCAGGATGCCGCGCTTCTGCAGTTCCTCGACGGGCACCCGCACCTCGCCGATCCGGGCGCGCAGCTCGGGGTCGTCGTAGTAGGCGTCAGGGGTGTTGAGGAACTCCACTCCCTCCGCGCGCAGCGCGTCCACGGCGGTGAGGATGTCGTTGGTCGCGACGGCGAGGTGCTGCGCTCCCGGCCCGCCGTAGAACTCGAGGTACTCGTCGATCTGCGACTTCTTGGCCGCGATCGCGGGCTCGTTGAGGGGGAACTTCACGCGGTGGTTGCCGTTGGCCACCACCTTGGACATGAGCGCCGAGTAGTCGGTGGCGATGTCGTCGCCGATGAACTCCGCCATGTTGGTGAAACCCATGACGCGGTTGTAGAAGCCGACCCACTCGTCCATGCGGCCCAGCTCGACATTGCCGACGATGTGGTCCAGGGCCTGGAAGATCCGCTTGGGGGCACCGTCGCGCTTGCGGAAGGTGCTGGTGGCCGGAACGTAACCGGGCAGGTACGCGCCCTGGTACCGCGCACCGTCGACCACGCGCTGCACCAGCGTGTGCCGGGTCTCCCCGTAGGTCGCGATCGCGCCGATCCGGACCGTGCCGTGCTCGTCGGTCACGTCGTGGGGCTCCTCGAGCACCGTCGCGCCGGAGGCCCGGGCGTGGGCGATGCACCGGTCCACGTCCGGGACCTCGAGCGCGATGTCGACGACCCCGTCGCCGTGACGGGTGTGGTGCGCGATCAGCGGGCTGTCCGGGCTGACGGCGCCCTGGACGACGAACCGGATGGAACCCGAACGGAGCACGTAGGACTTGTGGTCGCGCTCGCCCTGCTCCGGGCCGCGGTAGGCGATGAGCTCCATGCCCCAGACCGACTGGTAGTAGTGCGCCGTCTGGGTGGCGTTGCCCACCACGAAGACGATCGAGTCCCAGCCGTTGACGGGGAAGTCGTCGCGCGTGGCGTCGTAGGAGACGAGGCCGACGAGCTGCTGCAGCTGGTCGGCGCCGAGGCCCGCGAGCTTCTCCTCGTCGGTCAGCGTCTGCTCGAGGGAGGACTGCGGGGCGGTGGTCTGCGTCATGGGTCTGCTCACCTTCCGGGCTGGATGTAACGTGCATCACGACGATCGGCCGCGCGCGGCCCGGTGGCAATATCGACAGCTTCGAATGCTCAAACTGCCGTGATGCGCCGGTGATACACCGACTGATGTAGTCATTTCGACTAGGAAGGATGTCGTCATGCAGGAACCGGTGAAACTGGACGATGTCGACTTCGCGCTGCTCGACTCGCTGAACCGCGACCCGCAGATCGGCGTGCTGGAGACCTCGCGCCGTGTGGGCGTGGCCCGCGCGACCGTGCAGGCCAGGCTGAAGAAGCTGGAGGACGCGGGCGTCATCGCCGGATACCAGCCGCACCTCGATGTCGCGGCCGCCGGCTTCGGTGTCCAGTGCTTCGTGCAGTTGGAGACGGCCCAGGGCGAGCTGAGCGCCGTCGCCGATGAACTGGCAGGGATCCCGAACGTGCTCGAGGCTTTCGCCACCACCGGCGGCAGTGACGTGCTCTGCCGCGTGGCCGCCGACTCGCATCGGGGACTGCAGGAGACGCTGCTCCGGATCGGGCGATCGCCGCTGGTCGCGCGGTCGATCAGCATCGTCGTGCTGTCCGAGATCGTGCCCTTCCGGGCGATGCCGCTGTTGCGGACGCTCGACGCCCGGCCGGTGTCGAGAGCACCCCGCTATCGCGGTTGATCACGTTCGACGCGGGCCGCTGAGCAGATTGCGCAGTTCTCGATCGCGGGTCCGACATGGGATGGGCATTCTGCGCGGTCAGTCGTGCATCGGTTGTCCGGAGCCGTCATCCGGTCGCACAGTGATCTCGTTCACACCCGATCTCGCAGACCCACAGGAGCGACATGAAGCAGCTGCTCACCAGGTTCGAAGCCAAGGCGCCCGAGGTGGTCTTCGAATGGCACGACCCCGAGACCTCGGCCCGCGGCTGGACCGTCATCAATTCCCTGCGCGGCGGGGCCGCGGGTGGCGGTACCCGGATGCGACGGGGCCTGGACCGCCGGGAGGTCGAGTCGCTCGCCAAGACGATGGAGGTCAAGTTCACCGTCGCCGGCCCGGCGATCGGTGGCGCCAAGTCGGGCATCGACTTCGATCCGACCGATCCGCGCAAGGACGAGGTGCTGCGCCGTTGGTTCGCGGCCGTCACGCCGCTGCTCAAGGCGTACTACGGCACGGGTGGCGACCTCAACGTGGACGAGAAGCTCGAGGTCGTCCCGATCACCGAGAGCCTCGGCCTGTGGCACCCGCAGGAGGTAGTCGTCAACGGCCACTTCGCTCCCGACGGCCGCGATCACGTGCAGCGGGTGGGGCAGCTGCGGCTCGGCGTCGCGAAGATCGTGGAGGACCCTCGGTTCACGCCGGACCACGGCCGCCGCTACAGCGTGGCCGACCTCATCACGGGGTGGGGTGTCGCGCAATCGGTGCTCCACTTCTACCGCGTGCACGGTGGCTCGCTCGAGGGCAAGCGCGTGATCGTGCAGGGCTGGGGCAATGTCGGTGCGGCGGCGGCCTACTACGCGGGGCAGGCCGGGGCGCGGATCGTCGGGATCCTGGACCGTGACGGCGGCATCGTCCGGCCCGAGGGCATCAGCGCCGACGAGGTGACCGACCTGTACCTGGCCAAGCAGGGCAACCAGCTGGTGGCCGACGACCTGCTGACCTTCGACGAGGCCGCAGAGCGGATCTGGTCGGTCGGCGCCGAGGTCTTCCTGCCCTGTGCCGCATCGCGTCTCGTGACCCGCGAGCAGGTCGACGCGATGATCGGCGCCGGCCTCGAGGTGGTCGCGTGCGGTGCGAACGTGCCCTTCGCCGACCCCGAGATCTTCTACGGTCCCGTCTACGAGCACGCCGATCAGCAGGTTGCCGTGATCCCCGACTTCATCGCCAACTGCGGCATGACCCGCGCGTTCGCGATGCTCATGGAGGGCGAGGTCGAGGTCTCCGACGAGTCGATCTTCGGTGACGTCTCCCGCACCATCGGCACCGCGCTCGAGCGCTGCCACGCCCGGTCCGCGAGCTCGACGCTGGTGGCCGCCACCGCGTTCGAGATCGCTCTGGATCAGCTGGTCTGAGCCGCGCGCCGATCACATCCGCCGGAGGTCCGGCCACAGCTGCGACCAGGGCGCGCGGGCATGACACAGTCGGATGTCGACACCGGTCGACGCGGTGGGCATCCCGATGCGGTGGTGCACCGACCGGAGGGTTCGCGAGGTCTCGCACATGTCGCCCGGCTGCTCCGCGTCGGAGTCGACGACCCAGAGCACGGTCGTCGCGGAATCGTCGGGCTGCCCGAGATAGCCGTACCCGCGGCTCGGGCTGTACACCGGGGGGAGACCCTTTCCGTAGTACTGCAGGGCCGCCGACTGCCAGTAGGAGTTCGTGACGATCGCCTGAGGGCGTTCGGATTCGGGCAGCGCGGTGATCGAATCCTCCACGGCCCGCGTGAGTTCGGGCCAACCGAACTGGCCGTACACGGAGATCTGCATCCCGGCCTCCATGACCGACTTCGGTTCTGCGATCTTCGATTCCGGGGTGAAGGGCAGGCTCACGACCACGAAGACCACGGCGAACGCCGACAGTGGCGCGGCTATCCATCGGAATCGCGGCCATCGGATCCGTTCGAAGGCGACGGCACCCGCGGCGATGATCACGGGCAGCATGCCGCCGGGGTAGTAGGGCCGTCCCGCGGTGAGGATGAAGACGACCACCAGCAGCACGAACGCGGGGGCGAGGAAGCGGAACGGTCGCAGGTCCGGCGAGCGGAACAGCGCGTACAGCCCGTACACCAGCAACGGTGTGCCGAGGATTCCCGCGAGTAGCAGCATGATCGGGACGAACAACAATCGTCCGCCGGTGTACTGGCTCTCCTCCGCGACCTGGCTCGTGAGCTGCAGGTACGGCCAGCCGTGTCGAGCCTGCCAGATCAGCGCCGGGATCATCGTGATCACGGTGAATGCGCCGCCCGCCCACAGCGCGGGGCGCCGGAGGAGCTCGCGCGGCCCCCAGATCAGCGAGGCGGCGATCACGCACACCCAGAACACCGGGATCAGCCACTTGACCTGCATGTCGATGGCCGTCACCACACCCGCTGCGAACAGGAGCCAGTCCTGGCGCGTGCGCACCCAGCGCACCACCAGCCAGGTGACCGCCACCCACAGTGGAGTGTCGATCGCGTTGGTGGCGAGTAGGGAGGACTGCAGCAGTAGGAAGGTCGAGGTCGCGTACGCACCCGCCGAGAGGCCCTGCGCGAGACGTCCGCCGCCGAACTCGCGGGCGAGCAAGGCCGACAACAGGATCCCGACGAGGGTGATGAGAACGGACGGGAGGCGGAACAGTACCAGTGAATCGCCCGGCATGGCGTTGCCGAGGAGTGCCAGCAGGGGCAGGATCGGCCCCTGGTCGGCGTAGCTCACGGAGAGATGCTGTCCGGCTGCGATGAAGTACAGCTCGTCGCCGAACAGGTGGTACTTGCTCGCGCCGAACGTGGCGGCGATCGCGCCGAGTACGACGACGGGCACGATCGCGACCCACGCAACGGGCGGGGGCGACGTGGGGGTGGGGTGGACGGAAGGAGCGGGCGTGGTCTCAGTCATCGGTGTCCTCCGATGGTGCGAGTGATGCGGATCCGTGCGGCGAGGGCTGCACCGCGGCGAGGAAGACGCGGACCATCTGTTCCGCGTGGGCGTCGAGGTCGAGTTCGGGGTCACGGGCGGCGTGGCCGGCCGCGCCGTCGATCGCGTCGCGGATCAGGCGCGCCATGATCATCGCGTCGAAGTCGGTGGAGAACTCGCCGGATTCCTGGCCGCCTCGCAGGATCTCGGCGAGTGGAGCGAGCATCTCCTTCTCGCCGTCACTCGGAGTGAAGGCGGGGGTGCCGTCCGGATTGCGGAGGTTGAGGACCACTTCGACCATGGCGCCCAGGAATCGGCGTTCCGCCTTGATGTATTCGAGGTTGGTGGCGATGTAGGTGCGCAGGATGTCGGTGGCGGTGTGCTGCTCGGCGAGCCGGGGGCCCATGAACTCGGCACCGGCTACGAACAGGTGGATCACCACCTGTCGCATCAGGTCGTCCTTGCCGTCGAAGTGGTACGAGATGACGCCCTTGGAGATCCCGGCCTGTCGGGCGATGCGGGCCAACGTGGCGCGGCCGTACCCCTCGTCGGCGAGGACCTCGGCCGCCGCCGCGATGATCTGCCGGCGCCGCGCCTCCTCGATGAACGACCTCTGGCCGTCCGACTTATTTTCTGGCCCCATGGTCAAAAACTAGCACGTGCGGTCAAGATGGACAACCGAAAAACGGGGCCCTCCGCATGCGGAGAGCCCCGTTTCCCGGGCTGCAATAGTGGTCTGATCAGGCCTCGGTGGTGCGAGTCGGGCGCGAGCCCAGCTCCTCGTCGAGACGCAGGAGGCCCGGGCCGTCACCGTCGATGAGCTTGAGGCGACCGACGATCTCGCTGACGGTGGCCTCCTCCTCGACCTGCTCGTTGACGAACCACTGGATGAGGCTCTTGGAGTCGATGTCCTCGTTCGCGGCGCGGTAGAGGTCGCGGATCGAGTCCGACACGCGACGCTCGTGCTCCAGCGCGACCTCGAACACGTCGAGGACGGTCGTCACGTCCACCTTCGGGGCCGCCGAGGCGCCGATCTTCGGGTGGTTGTCGCGGTCCGAGAGGTGGTCGATCCACTTGTTCGCGTGGACGATCTCCTCGTCGGCCTGGTGGCGCAGCCACGCCGCGATACCGGGCAGGTCACGGATCTCCATCTCGATGGCCAGCTGGCGGTAGACCAGCGAGGCCTCGAACTCGAGCGTGATCTGATCGTTGAACTTCTCTTCGAGTGCATCCGTCAGCTTCATACGGACGACTCTAGAACCGTTCCAGCTGCCGCGCAACGCAGGCAAGGCGACCCTTTGCGCAGGTCAGACCCTATTTCTTAGGTTAGCCCTACCCCTCTTAGCCACGCCTATCGCAAGGTCGAGGACGACGAATGCGAGCAGCGAAACACCGAACACCGGGAGGAACCAGCCCAGGAACGCTATGCCCAGAATCGCCGGAATCGCGTGCGACGGTTCGACCTTCCGGATCGCGCCCCGGGCGGCCGGTGTCGGGAACCCGCCCCGCTTCGGTCGCCGCTGCCACCACATCAGGTAGCCCCGCACGATCACGGTCACCAGCAGCGCCGCGAACACGATCAGCGCGATCTGATTGAGCAGACCGAACTGCCAGCCCATGTGCGTGTTGATGAGCAGCTCCGTCGCCTTCGCCAACAGCGGCCAGGATGCGAACGCGAGCACGGTCACCACCTGCCCCGTCGACGGGTCGATCGTCGCCGAATCGACGCCCATCCGCCACGGCTGCCGGGTCTGCGCGACAGTGATCGCGACGGACGGATCCGTCGGGATCGAGACCTGGACGGCACCGTCGACGCCCCGTTCCGCGGCGGCCGTGACGGCCCGGTCCAGGACCGCGATGTTGCGGGCCCGGGTCTGCGCGGCGACCTCGGGCGACACGGTCGGAACCTCGGCGGGCATCTGGTGGTCGGCGTGCTCGCCGCCGCCGGTGTTCGCGCCGCCCGCGGTGAGTGAGGTGGACAGGGTCGGCTTGACCCAGCCCAGCTCGGCTCGCAGCTGGCCGATGTTCTCACCCGCGTACTTCGACCAGGTCAGGCCAGTCGCGGAGAAGAACAGCAGGCCCACCAGCAGCCATGTGCCGATCGCTGCGTGGCGGCTCATCCGGCCACCCCGGCCCTTCTGAGCGCGCGGGTACGCCAGCATGCGCTTCGGGTTCCCCCGACGGTGCCGCCACCACAGGAACAGGCCGCCCAGGGCGACCACCCAGAGCCACGACGCCGCGAGCTCGCTGTAGAAGCGGCCGACGGCACCGAGGTGCAGATCGACGTGCAACCTGTCGATCCAGAACCGGATCGGCAGGGCCTCGGCCGAGCCGTAGACCGGCAGCGCGCCCTGGACCCGCGCCGACGCGGGGTCGACGTACACCGCGAGCTGGCGCCCCTCGGCCGTGAGAGCGGGATCGTCGAACAGCACGCGGGTCGTGCGGCCCGCGCCGTCCCCCGTGCGGACCCCCGCGACCGGGAGATCCGGACGGGTCGCCTGCGCTGCGGCGACCTGCTCCGACAGCGGCCGTGCCGGACCGTCCGTTGCGGCGACGATCTGGTCCGCGTAGACGAATCGTTCGACGGTGGGCGCCGCGGCGTAGAGCCCTCCGCTGATCGCCGCGATGAGCAGGAACGGGCCGACCAGAAGGCCCGCGTAGAAGTGCAGCCGCAGGATCGCGGCGCGCCACCCCGGCCGCGCCGGCGGGCCGGCGGCTGGGGGTGGCTGGGTCGGCGGCGCGTTCTCGGCCGCCGATTCGGTCACAGACATGAGTCACCTCGAGAGTTGTGCGCGTACGCGCGGGAAGCCCGGGCGGCGGGGCCGATCCGGGCGGAGAAGAGGGAGGTGATGTCAGCGCGGCGGCGCGCGCAGCGCCCCGTGCCGCGCGAGCACGGGGAGCGGGGCGACGCGGAAGGTCCAGATCGGGGCGACGACGGTGCCGGGCCGCTCCCGCCACGTCGTTGCCAGGGGCGCGAGTGTGGCGAGGGCGGTGCGCAGCGCGTGCTCGGCTCCGGCGATCACCGCGCCGGCCACGATCGCTGCGGCGAGGTGGGCAGCGGCCATGGTGGGGCTCAGCGCGAGGTGCCCCATCGTGAGGCCGAGTGCGAGGTGGCCGGCGCCCTGGCCCAGGAGCAGCATCGCCGCTGCGCCGGCGGCGCTGGTCGTGCGCGGCCGGGCCGCGAGCGCCCCGAGCGCCGCGCACGCGAGCGCCAGCACGAGCACTGCGGTCATCGGGACCGACGGTGCCCCAGCCGGCATCGCCGTCGACGTCATGTCGTGCATCGCGTGCGCCCCTGCGGCACCCATGTCGTGGCCCGGCATCGAGGCCATCGGCGGCATCGAGTGCCCGGCGTGTGCGGACGTCATCGGCATCGCGCCGCCCGTGTGGTGTCCCGGCATCGCCGCTCCGGTGCCCCGCATGGCGAGTGCGTGCGCCGTCAGACTCGCGGCGAAGGAGACCACGCCCACCGCGGCGCCACGGATCGTGGCTTCGGGGCGGGCGGGGCGGAGCATGCGCCGAATACTACCCCCTGTAGGGGAGGCGGACGGGGCGGGAAGCGGCAGGTCAGGGCTTGGCGGCGGCGAGGAATGCGCGGATGAGGGCCGGATCCTTGACGCCGGGCGCCGACTCCACGCCGCTGGAGACGTCCACGCCGGACGGCCCGAACGCCGCGATGAGCGCGGCCACGTTGTCGGGGCGTAGTCCGCCGGCGAGCAGCCAGTCGGCGTCCGGGGGAACCGGTAGGTCCGCGGGGTCGAAGGCGGCGCCCGAACCGGGCACCGTCGCATCGATGAGCAGCCGCTCGGGGCCCGCGTGCCCGGAGGCGGTGTACCGGACCGCGGAGATCGCGCGGATGGTCGAGAACCCCGCGGCCGTGGCGCGCACGAAGTGGTCGTCGGGCTCGTCGCCGTGCAACTGGATCGTGTCGACCCCGGCCTCGCGGGCCAGGCGCAGCACCTCGTCGATCGGCTGACCGCGGAACACCCCGACCGTCTCGACGCTCTCGGGCACTCCCGCGACCAGCGGCGCGGCCGCGCCCGCGTCGATCAGCCGGACGCTGCCGGGTGCGAAGACGAAGCCGACCGCGTCAGCGCCCGCCGCCACCGCGGAGGCCACGGTCTCGGCGGTCCGCAGCCCACACACCTTGACGAACATCGGGCCGAGCCTACCGGCCCGGTCAGAAGGGCTGGCCGGGGATTCCGCTCGGCCCGGTGATCCCGGGGGTCGGGGTCGGCGTGGGCAGGGGCATCGTGCACGGCGGGAAGGTGGGGTTGTACGGCGGCGTGCACAGCTGCATGGCGCAGTTCTTGCCGTTGTAGAAGGGCATCTGCCCCGGCGGGCAGGGCTCGAGCGCGTTCGCAGCGCCGACGGCGATCGGCGAGACGAGGCTCATCGAGATGAGGCCGAGCGAGGCGAGGCCGGTGGCCAGCGCGCGGCGGCCGAGCGGGCGACGGTGTGCCATGAAAACCCCTTCACAGTGAATGTTGGTTTCAGTGTATCAACGTGATGTGCGGTTGCACACGCGGTCACGGCAGGTCGCCGCCGGCGCCGCGAAGAAAGGCGCCGCTGACCGCGACGGCGGGGCCCGAGCTCTCGCCGGAGACGACCAGGGTCGCGAAGGCCAGGTCGCCCACGATCCCGGCGAACCAGCCGTGCGCGTGGGTGTTGTCGCCGAACTCCGCGGTCCCCGTCTTGCCTCCCAGGCCCTCGATGTCGCGCAATGCGGTCGCGGTCCCCGCGGTCACTGTTTCCCGCATCGCGGCGCGCAACGCCGCGGCGACGCCGGCGTCGATGGGCAGGGCTTCGGTGTCCGTGCGGGCGGGTTCACCGTCGAACAGTGCGGGCCGGACCGTACTGCGGGCGGCGAGTGAGGCCTCCACGACGGCGAGCCCGAAGGGCGAGGCCGTGACCCGCCCCTGCCCGATGGACTCCTCGACGCGCTCGGCCGACGTGCGCGCGGCGGGTACCGAGCCGGTCACGGTGGTGATGCCGGGGAGGGTGAAGTCCACGCCGAGGCCGAAACGTTTCGCGGTGTCGGTGAGCGCGGTGTCGCCGAGCTTCGTGCCCAGGCCCGCCATCGTGGTGTTGCAGGACTTGGCGAAGGCGGTGTGCAGAGGCACTGTGCCGAGGGTGAATTCGTTCTCGTTGGGGATGGTGCGGTCGCCGAAGGTCGCTCGACCGGGGCAGGCGAGCTGTGCGTCCGGGGTGGTGATCTTCGCGTCCAGCGCCGCGGCGGTGGTGATCGTCTTGAAGGTGGATCCGGGCGCGTACAGGCCGGTCAGTGCGACGGGGCCCTGCGTGTCGGCGGCGGCGTTCTGCGCGACCGCGAGGATGCCGCCGGTGGACGGGCGGATCGCGACGAGCATCGTCGCGCGCTTCTCGCCCGCGACCGCGGCGTTCGCGGCGCGCTGCAATCCCGCGTCCACGGTGGTTCGAACGGGCGGGATCTGTTTCGCTGGAAACGTGTCGACGAGGCGTACCGGGTCGCCGTCGCGGTCGACGACGGTGACCGACGATCCGGCCGCAGCGTCGACGTCCCGCCGCCAGCGCTCCTCCAACCCCGGGATCACCGGGGAGCGGAGCGCGGGCGAGGCGGTCAACAGGCGGCCCTCCTCACGGACCGTCACCCCGTCGATCCCGGTGAGCGGGCCGACCCGCTTCGCGTCGTCGGCCCGCAGTGAGATCACGGCGGTGGGGGAGTCCTTGCCCGCCACAGACTTCCGGAGTCCGGCGGCGGTCACCGACGGGTCGGCGGTGCGGAGCTTCGTGGCGAGCGCGTCCGCCGCGGACACGGCCTTCTCCGGGGCGAGATTCACGACGGTGACCGTCTGCCAGGTCATGAGCGGTGCATTCTTCCGATCCACGACCCTGGTGGTGTACGGCTTCTCGTCGGCGTACCGCAGGCGCGAGCCCGCGGCGACGGCGTCGGGGTGGACCAGAGTCGGTGCCCACGTGACCTTGCCGCCACCGGCTGCGATCTTCGTGGTGTACCGGACGCCGTGTTGGCGCGGTAGTGCCCACGACCAGGTGAGAGTTCGATCCTCACCGTCCTTGCCGACGGTGACGGTGGGCTTCGCGTCGCCCATGCCGTCGAAGGTGGCCTGCAGCCCTTCGGTCGCCGAGGTCGGGTCCGACGTGAGGTTGCCGGCGTGCGCCGCGTCGCGCGCCGACACCGCGGTCGCGAACTTGGTGACCACGTCGTCCTCCGAGCACGCGACGAGCGATCCCGCGAGGGCGGCGATCACCAGGGCGACGCCGGGCAGTGCGCGGGCGGGTCGGGTCGGCGCGTGCCGGCGTGAGGAATGGCGCATGGCGACCAGTGAACCTGCGCGCGGTGATATCGACCAAAGTGCGAAACGCTCCCGGGCGATAGCGGATCGATATCGCTACAGGTCGATGGGCACGCGAAGTGCATCGACCGCGATCGCGGCCACCCGCCCGATGGCCGCGTCGACGAGTGGAAGGCTCGGGTCGCTGCGCGCTGCGTGGGTGAACACCGCGACCGCGACGGGATGCTCACCGGGGTAGCCGACGACCGCCACTTCGTTCCGGAGTGCGCCGAGGGTCCCCGTCTTGCCCGCGATCGAGGGCGCCGAACCGAAGCCCGATGCCACGCGGTGGCGGAAGACCTGACCGCCCAGCGCGGACCGGGCGAACGCGCACTGCTCCGCGGAGGCCGCGGTGTCGGACCACACCGCGGCGAGAAGTGCCGTCATGTCCGTTGCCGTCGTGGCGCTGCCGAACGACGGGTCGTAGGCGCGCACCGGACGCGCGAGGTCGTCGTCCGCAAGGGCCGCGAACGCCTCGGCGACCGTCCGGGTGTCGGTCTCGGCCATCATCGCGGCGTGGATCTCCGCGTCTCCGCCGACGATCCGCGTGTCGTTCAGCCGGAGGTCGCGCGCGGTCATCTGCACGGCATCGAGACCGACGAGCCGCATCACCACGCCCGCGGCCGCGTTGTCCGAGACTGCGACCATGGACCGGAGCAGGTCGCGCACGCTCATCTCCACCGGATCCGACAGCGCCGCAAGGCCGGTGGGGCCGGGCGTCGCGGTCGCCGGATCGACGACGACCCGGGCCCGCGGATCCAGCCGACCCGCGTCGACGGCGCGCGCCGCGGCCACCAGTAACACGACCTTGTAGACCGACGCGGGCACGACCGGTTGCCCGCCGCGCACCGACAGCTCGGCACCGTCGCCGATCACCCGGGCGTGCAACCAACCGTTGCACCCGGCGTCCGCGAAGACCGCCTCGATCCGCTCGCGCGCGTCGCCCGCGGTCACTTCCGGGACCGCCCCGCGCGCCACAACGCGGACTCGAGACGGGCCGTGTCCGGATGATCCCGGTGCCCGAGAACCTTGACCCGCAGGGGGAAGTCGTTCGCGGAGCGGCGCTCGGTACCCGCTGGGGCCCCACCGCCGGCGGGTACGGGGGTGAACGCGAGACCCGCGGCGACGGCTGCCAGTGCCGCTGCCTCCGTTTCGGCGATCAACACCGACGAGGTGATGCCGCGGGCGGTCAGGCGGTCCAGCAGCAGATCCGCCGCGGGCGGGTTCGCCGCGCGGGGTGGCAATGCGACGGCGAGCGCTGAAAGATCGCGCAGCCGCGGCGCACTGAAGCCGTCCGGCACCAGGAAGTCCCGAGGCAGCGCGATCACGGGACCCGACGGTGCCCCGCCCCCCAGTACGGGGTGTTCGACCACTGCGACGTCGAGCAGGTCCTCGCCGACGGCCCGCGCGAGGTGAGGTGACGGGCCCGCCGAGAGGGTCAGTGGTGCACCGTCGTCCGCCTGGGCGAGAGCCGCGGCGCAGACGGCGGAGACCGCGGACCCGAGCGCGTCGCACAGCGCGACGCGCCGCTCGCCGGCCCCGGCCCCGAGTCGCGCCGCCTCCGCGACGAACCGGTCCGCGTCGCGCACCATGACGCGGGCCCGTGGCAGCAGTTCGCGGGCGGCCGGCGTGAGGTCGGCGCCCCGTCGGCTGCGATCGATGAGCGTGACGCCCAGCGCCTCCTCCAGCCGTCGGAGGCCCGCCGAGACCGGCGGCTGGGTGATGCCCAGCCGGTCCGCGGCGCGCCCGAAGTGCTGCTCCTCGGCGACCGCCACGAAGAACCGCAGGTGCCGGATCAGATCCATGAGCCGGAGTCTAGGTCGAGTCGCCGGAGGCTTCGAGCACGTCCGGATGCCCGAGGTGTGCCACGCGCGGTGAATCGGGCACGCCGGACGGCGGGAGGCAGCACAATCGACAGGTGTGAGTGATGCAGAGATCGCGCAGATCCGGGAGGCGCTGATCGCCCGGATGGGCGAGGTGACGGTGGCCGTCGTCGGGTCGATCCGCGCGGACATCCCCTTCTACGGGGCGTCCGACGCGGTCTCCGACGAACTCATCACCGAGTCCGTGCGGGACAACCTGACGTACATGGTGAACGCGCTGACGGCCTCGTCGTTCGACACCGCTCCCGCCGCGGCGACCGGTCGCTCCCGGGCCGAGCTCGGCGTACCCCTCGCCGCCGTGATGCACGCCTACCGCATCGGCGTGCACCGTATGTGGCAGGAGGTGATGGCTGTCGCGGAGGCACAACCGGGCCTCAGTCGGCAGTCCCTCCTCAGCGCGGCGCAGCACATGTGGGAGGCGCAGGACCAGTTCGTCGATGCGATGGCCGGGGCCCATCGAGACCGGACCACCGAGCAGGCCCTCGACGACGCCGCCGAGCGCGCCGCCCTCGCCGAACACCTTCTGCAGGGGCGTATCCCGAGCGATCAGAGCCTGTGGGAGATCGCCACGCTGCTGCGTCTGCCCACGACGGGGCCCTACCTCGCGGTGGCTGCGGCGACAACGGAGGTGGGCAAGCAGCCCCTGCCCGGCATCGTCGACCGGCTCCGAGCGATCGATGTCTACTCCGCGTGGCGGCTGCTGCCCGACCAGCAGATCGGCATCGTGCACGCGCCCACCGTCGCCGTGCGGACCGCCGTGATCGACCTGCTGCGCCGCATCGCGACCGCCCGTGTCGGGGTCAGTGCGCCGTTCAGCGAACTCCGGGACACTCCGCACGGGTTGAACTTCGCGCGGCGGGAACTGGTCGGGCCGGGCACAGGAGTGTCGGTGTTCGACGGTTCCGTCCTCGGCACGGCGGCGATCGCCGCACCCGAGACCACCGTGGACCTGGCCCGCGCGGTGCTGCGCAGGCTCTACGCGCTGCCCGCCGAGGATCGGGATCCGCTGTTCGCGACCTTCCGCGCGTGGGTCGCGCACGACGGCAATGTCAAGGACGCCTCGGCCGGGCTGTTCGTGCACCCGAACACCGTGCGCCACCGCCTGCGCCGGATCGAGCAACTCACGGATCGATCGATCAACGCGCCCCGCGAGGTCGCCGAGCTGTGCCTGGCGTTCGAGGTCGACGCCCGTGTCCGTTTACAGATCGACGCACCGCGTGATGTGACAGCCTGAGGGGGCCGCACGTGACGTGCGCCACATCGATCCGGAGGACTCTCCCATGCCCGATGCCGACGATCTCGCCTTCCTCGACCTGACCGACGTCGCGGAGCTCATCCGCTCCGGGCGGACCACCTCCACCGCGGTGACCGAGGCGCTGCTGGCCCGCATCCAGACCCTCGATCCGGACCTGCACAGCTACGCGCACGTCGGGCGTGAGGCGGCGCTGGACGCCGCGGCCCGGGCCGATGCCGAGCTGGCCTGCGGCCGGTATCGCGGTCCGCTGCACGGTGTTCCGCTCGCGGTGAAGGACCTGTTCTACACGACGGACGCGCCGACCGGCTCCGGCAGTACCGTGCACGCCGGCCACCGCGCGGACCACGACGCCACCGTCGTCGCGCGGCTCCGCACAGCGGGCGCCGTCATCCTGGGCAAGCTGACGATGACGGAGGGTGCCTACACCGCCCACCATCCGGACCTGCCGACACCGGTCAACCCCTGGGACCCCGACACCTGGTCCGGGGCGTCGTCGAGCGGCTCGGGCGTGGCGCCGGTCGCCGGGCTGTGCTTCGGCGCGCTGGGCACGGACACGGGCGGGTCGATCCGCCTACCGTCGAGCGCGAACGGGACGACGGGGCTCAAGCCCACCTGGGGCCGCGTGAGCAGGCACGGCAGCACCGCGCTCGCCGCGAGCATGGACCACGTCGGCCCGATGGCGCGCAGCGCGAAGGACTGCGCCGCGATCCTCGGCGCCATCGCCGGCCAGGACGTGCACGATCCGACGACCTCGATCCTGCCCGTACCGGACTACCTCCACGACATCGAGCTGCGCCGGGTCCCACGGCTCGGCGTCGACCCGCGCCTGAACGAGACCTTCGACGCCCCCACCCGCGCCATGCTCGACGGTGTCGTCGAGACGGTCCGGGACCTGGGCTTCCTGGTGGTGGAGGTCGAGACCCCGGACTTCGCGGCGGCGGCGCAGCACTGGGCTCCCCTGTGCGCCGTCGAGACCGCCTACGAGCATCGCGACACCTTCCCGGGGCGCGAGGCCGAATACGGTCCGGACCTGCGGGATCTGATCACCCTCGGGCAGGGGATCAGCGGCGTGGAGTACCAGGGGATGCTCGAATGGCGGCGGGACTTCATCGGCCGCTGCCGGCGGTTGTTCGCGACGGTGGACCTGCTGCTGCTCCCCGGCACGGGCATCGCCTCGCCGACGCTGGCGCAGATGGCGAACCTGGGCAGCGACGAGGAACTGCTCGCTGGCTTGCTCGTGCCGACCGCACCGCTCGACATCGCCGGGCTGCCCTCGCTGACCCTGCCCGGCGGGTTCACCGACCGCGGAACGCCGCTCGGTTTCCAGTTCTGCGGCGGCGAATTCGCCGAGCAACTGGTGCTCCAGGCGGGCCACGCCTATCAGGGCGTCACCGACTTCCACCTGCGGCGCCCGCCGCTCCCGCGGTAGCTCGCAGGCCGCCCGCGCCGCGGCTCCGGCGCCGTGCGCGGCCCCCTTCGGGAAGTGAGCCGGGATTCCCAGCACGGGTGATTGTGCTCGGTAACACCCACGGCTGCGAAAGGCTGTCTCCGTCACCATCGACCCGGTGGGGTGTGAGGGGTCACTCTGGAATGGACGAAGACGACACCACACGAAGGAAGCACTCGATGACGAACCTCGCCGAGAACCTCACCGCCGCCGCGGCAGCCCACCCTGCGACGATCGCCCTCAAGTGCGACGACCTGACGTACACCTACGCGCAGTTCGACGATGCCTCGGCGCGGTTCGCCGGCTATCTCGCGGACCAGGGGATCGAGCCCGGGGACCGGGTGGGCATCATGCTGCCGAACACCCCGGCCTTCGCCATCGTCTTCTACGGGATCATGCGCCGCGGCGCGGTGGCCGTACCGATGAATCCGCTGCTCAAGGCAGCCGAGGTCGAGTTCTACCTGGCGAACACGTCCGCCAAGGCACTGTTCGCCACGCCGGTCTTCGCCGAGGACGCCGAAGCCGGGGCGAAGGCCGCCGGCGCCACCTGCCACTTCGGTGACGACGCCGCCCTCGCAGCCCTACTGGCGGACCAGCGGCCCGCGCCGGCCGTCGAGCCCCGCGAGCCCTCCGACACGGCGGTCGTCCTGCACACGTCCGGGACCACGGGCAAGCCCAAGGGCGCCGAGCTCACCCACGACGGTCTCGGCCGCAACTGCGAGATCGCCGGCCGCACGCTGTTCCACGCGAAGCCCGGCGACGTGATGATGGGTTGCCTGCCGCTGTTCCACGTCTTCGGCCTCACCTGTGGGCTCAACGCGGCCGTCCGCTTCGGCCTCACCCTGACGCTGATCCCCCGGTTCGATCCGCGCAAGGCACTCGAGGTGATCGCCCGCGACCGGGTCACGATCTTCGAGGGCGTGCCCACGATGTACTCGGCGCTCGTCGCTGCGAAGCAGCCCGGCGACGACGTCTCCTCGCTGCAGGTCTGCGCCTCCGGCGGCGCGGCGCTGCCCCTGCAGGTCATCACCGACTTCGAGGACGCCTTCGGCGCCGCGATCCTCGAGGGCTACGGACTGTCGGAGACCTCGCCGGTCGCGTGCTTCAACCACCCGGACAAGCCGCGCAAGGCCGGCACCATCGGCACCCCCATCGAGGGCGTCGAGATGCGCGTCGTGGACGACTCCGGCAGGGAGTCGCCGCAGGGCGAGCGGGGTGAGGTCCAGGTGCGCGGCCACAACGTCATGAAGGGCTATTGGAACCTGCCCGAGGCGACGGCCGCCGCGATCGACGCCGACGGCTGGTTCTCCACCGGCGACATCGGGATCGTCGACGAGGACGGCTTCTTCTCGATCGTCGACCGCAAGAAGGAGATGATCATCCGCGGCGGCTTCAACGTCTACCCGCGCGAGATCGAAGAGGTGCTCTACAGCCACCCCGAGATCGCGGAGGCCGCCGTGATCGGCATCCCGCACGCCGAACTGGGTGAGGAGGTCGGCGCTGCCATCGCCCTCAAGCCCGGCGCCACGGCCACCGTCGACGAGCTGCGCCAGTACGTCAAGGACCGCGTGGCCGCCTACAAGTACCCGCGCCACATCTGGCTGCTGACGGAGCTCCCCAAGGGCGCCACCGGCAAGGTCCAGAAGCGCGACATCACCGTCCCCGTAGAGATCAACTGACAACCCACGAACGAGAGAGTCGAGGCCACCTGACATGACCACCACCGCTGAAGGCGCCGACGAGATCGTCGCCCCCCTGGATCTGCTGCTCGTCAACTCCACCAAGAGCTTCGCGTCCCGCATGGTGCCGAACGCCGCCTGGGCCCGGTTCGGGCAGTCCCTCGCCGGCCAGCCGGTGACCGTGGCCGAGCGCGCCGCGGGCCTGGCGAAGGAGCTGGGCCTGATCGCCGTCGGCCGCAGCGGCCGCGAGCCGCAGAAGGGCGACTTCCGGTTCAAGGATCCCGCCTGGGCGAACAACCCGCTGCTCAACCGCATCGAGCAGGCCTACCTGGCCATCTCCGACCTGGCGAACCAGCTCTACGACGATGCCGACCTGGACTGGAAGGACGCCGAGAAGATGCGGTTCGTCCTCGACAACCTCATCGAGGGCCTGTCGCCGACGAACAACCCCTTCGTCTCCCCGCTCGGGTGGAAGGCGATGATCGACACCGGCGGGCTGTCGATGGTGCGCGGCCTCACCGCCTTCGCCAAGGACATGGCCTCCAAGCCGCGCATCCCGTCGATGATCGACCCGAAGGCCTACAACGTGGGCGAGTCCGTCGCGACGACGAAGGGCACCGTCGTCCTGCGGACCCGGATGTTCGAGCTGATCCAGTACGCCCCGCAGACCAAGCAGGTGCGCGAGGTCCCGCTGCTGCTGGTGCCGCCGGTGATCAACAAGTTCTACATCATGGACCTCGCGCCCGGCCGGAGTCTCGTGGAGCACTACGTCAAGGGCGGCCAGCAGGTGTTCGCCATCTCGTGGCGCAATCCCTCGGCGCGGCACCGGGACTGGGGCTTCGACGAGTACGGCAAGGCCATCATCGAGGCGCTCGACGCGCTGCAGGTGATCACCGGGTCGGACCAGGCGAACGTCTTCGCGACCTGCTCGGGCGGCATCCTCACCGCGATGGTCATGTCGCACCTGTTCGCCACGGGCCACGGCGACCGGATCGCCGGCCTGACCTTCGGCGTCACCGTCCTCGATCAGAGCCACGCGGGCTTCGCCTCCGCGCTGGCGGACCGTCGGGCCGCGGACGCCGCGATCCGTACCTCCGCGAGCAAGGGCTACCTCGACGGTGCCGCCATGGCGGAGATGTTCGCCTGGCTCCGCCCGACGGACCTGGTGTGGCGCTACGTGGTCAACAACTACATCCAGGGCCGCCCGCCGGCCGCCTTCGACGTGCTGTTCTGGAACGCCGACACCACTCGCATGGCCGCCGCGCTGCACCGCGACATGGTGCTCATGGGCCTGGACAACAAGCTGGTCACGCCCGGCGCGTCGACGATGCTCGGCACCCCGGTCGACCTGGGCAAGATCGAGGCCGACCTGTACGTGCTCGGGGGCATCTCCGACCACATCTGCCCCTGGCAGGCCACCGAGCGCAGCGCCGCGCTGTTCGGCAGCAAGGACAACACCTACGTGCTGTCCACCGCCGGCCACATCGCGTCGCTGGTCAACCCGCCCGGCAACCCCAAGGCCTCCTACCGCACCGCGCCGGTCCTGCAGGACCAGACGCCCGAGGAGTGGTTCGAGAGCGCCGAGAAGGTCGGCGGCTCCTGGTGGCCGCACCACCTCGAGTGGCTCGACGCCCGCAGCGGCGCGGAGGTCGACGCACCGTCGGCCCTGGGTGCCGCCGGCTACGAGCCCCTCGCCCCCGCCCCCGGCACCTACGTGATGGAGAAGTGAGCGCATGACCACCACCGTCAAGACCCCGCAGGACCTGCTTCCACTCGTCGGGCAGACGCTCGGCACCACCGAGTGGGTCAGCATCGACCAGGACCGGGTGAACCTGTTCGCCGACGCCACCGACGATCATCAGTGGATCCACGTCGACCCGGAGAAGGCGGCGAAGGGCCCGTTCGGCGGGACCATCGCGCACGGCTACCTCACCCTGTCGCTCGCGCCGGTGCTGCTCCAGGAGGCCGTCGTCGTCGAGGAGTTCTCGGCCGCGCTGAACTACGGGCTCAACAAGGTCCGCTTCCCGTCGCCCGTGCCGGTCGGCTCGCGGCTGCGGGCCACCGTCGAGCTGGTGTCCGCGCAGGAGAAGAACGGGGCGATCGAGGCGGTCTTCCGCCTGACCTACGAGGTCGACGGTGCCGACCGTCCGGCGTGCATCGCCGAGACGGTGGTGCTGTACCGATGAGCGACAACGCATCCGGCGCCGGCGACGGTGCCGAGGGGACCGAGGTGGAGCTGCCCGAGGACCTGCTGATCGCCACGGGCGGGCAGCGGATCCGGGTGCGCTACCGTCCCGGCATGGGCGTGCCGCTGGTGCTGTGCAACGGGATCGGCGCGAGCCTCGAGGTGCTGGACCCGTTCGTCGAGGCCCTCGACCCCGAGCGCCCCGTCGTCCGGTTCGACGCGCCCGGCACGGGCGAGTCGCCGACGTCGATGCTGCCCTACGGCTTTCCGTACCTGGCGTGGGTCCTGGGCAGGGTGCTGGACGAGCTGGGCGTCGGCGTCGTCGACATCCTGGGCCTGTCCTGGGGAGGTGCGCTGGCTCAGCAGTTCGCCTTCCAGAACCCGATGCGCTGCCGGCGGCTGATCCTCGTGTCGACCGGAACGGGCGCGATCATGGTTCCCGGTGACCCGCGGGTGCTCCGGAAGATGGTCACGCCGAAGCGTTTCCGCGATCCGGAGTACGCGGCGCAGGTGGCCGGCGAGCTGTACGGCGGGTCGGTGCGGGAGGACTCGGCGGACATCGGCGAGACCTTCTCGCGGCAGATGCACGCGGGCTCGAAGATGGGCTACCTGCACCAGCTCATGGCCGGGTCGGTGTGGACCTCGATCTTCGCTCTGCCGGTGATCCGGCAGAAGACGCTCCTGGTGTTCGGCGAGGACGACCCGATCGTCCCGATGGTCAACGGGCGGATCTTCGAGACCCTGCTGCCCCGGGCCACCCTGCATCGTCACGACGGCGGCCACGTGGACCTGGTGACCCGTGCGGACAAGCTGGCGCCGGTCATCGACGAGTTCCTCGGGACGCCGCACCTCGGACGGCGCCAGTGGCGCGGTCGGAAGGCCGGTCTGCTCACAGCTCGCGATTGAACCTGGAATCGTTCTGACATCGGGCGTACTCTATTTCGCATGAGCGAGGTGGACAACGCCGAGGATCGGCTGCGCGGCGTGGGGTTGCGGATCACCGCACCCCGCGTCGCCGCGCTGGGCTTCCTCGACGGGCATCCCCATGCCACCGCGGACGACGTCGCGGAGTTCCTGCGGGGCAGGCTCGGCACCGTCGCCACGCAGACCGTCTACGACGTGCTGCGCGTCTGCGCCGAGAAAGGCCTGCTCAGGCGCATCGAACCCGCCGGATCCGCGGTCAGGTACGAGGCGCGGGTCGCCGATAACCATCACCACCTGGTGTGCCGGTCCTGCGCGAGGATCGTCGACATCGACTGCGCCGTGGGCGCCGCCCCGTGCCTCACGGCCGACGACGATCACGGCTTCCTCATCGACGAGGCCGAGGTCACCTTCTGGGGCTACTGTCCCGACTGCGCCGCCGCGCGCTGATTCCTGCGGTACTCGCTTCCCTCGGGCCGCACACTCCGGGCGCGTTCCGCTTCGGGTCGGCGCACCGTCGAACCCCGGGGACGTGAGCGGTGATGCGGACTACTGTCGAGGGGGACGCCGCCCGGACCGGGCGGCACGAATGCGAAGGAGCGCCCGATATGAGCCTGGACGTCGTCTACACCATCTCCTCGACCGCCAACGGCGGTGGCCGCGACGGTCACGTGAAGTCGGCCACCGGCCGCATCGACCTCGACACCCGGCCCCCGAAGGAGATGGGCGGCAACGGCGAGGGCACCAACCCGGAGGAGCTGTTCTCCGCCGGCTACGCGGCGTGCTTCCTGGGCGCCGTCCGCGCCGTGGGCCGGAACGAGAAGGTCGCGATCCCCGACGACGCCACCGTCGAGGTCACCGTCGGCTTCGGCAAGACCGAGACCGGTTTCGGTATCAACGCCGCGATCACGGCGACCCTCCCGGGGCTCGCGCAGGCCGACGCCGAGGCGATCGTCGCCAAGGCGCACCAGCTGTGCCCGTACTCGAACGCGACGCGCGGCAACATCGACGTCGACCTGACCACCGCGGTCTGATCGTCCGCTGAGCACTCTGCTGCGGCCCGCCGCCCTGGGACTGGTGTTCCTGGGCGGCGCGGTCGGTACCTTTGCGCGCGCCGAGGTGGGGCACTGGTTGCCGCACACCCCGTTCCCGTGGGCCACGTTCGCGGTGAACATGGTCGGCGCGTTCCTGCTCGGCGGCGTGGTCGAGGCGCTCTCGCAGCGGCCCGACGACGAACGGCACCGTCGGGTCAAGTTGTTGCTGGGCACGGGCTTCTGCGGGGGACTGACCACCTACAGTGCGTTCGCGCTCGACATCCACGGTGCCTCGCCGGCCGTCGGCGCCGTGTACGCCGGTGCGACGGTGCTCCTCGGTCTCGTCACGGCGCTCGCCGGGGCGATGTTGGTGCCCAAGGTGATCCCGGCGTGACCACCCTTCTGATCGCCCTCGGGGGCGGGCTCGGGGCCGTCCTGCGGTACCTGGTCGACGGTGCGCTGCGGCGCCGACTCGTCGAGTGGTCCACGGCCGTGATCAACACGACCGGCTCCTTCGTGCTCGGGGTCCTCGCGGGCCTCGCGGCGAAGAACGGGGTCGGTGGCGAGACCCTCGCGATCATCGGCACCGGCGTCTGCGGCGGCTACACGACCTTCAGTACCGCCACCGTCGAGACGCTGACCCTGTTGCGGGACAAGCGCTACCGCGAGGGCGTGGTCTACGGTCTGACGACGCTGGTCGCGAGCGTCGTCGCGGTGTGGGGCGGCTACGCCCTCGGCGCACTCTGATCTGCGCTACGCGCCGCTGCGCTCCTGCGCGTACCGGTACACCGGGCGCGTGAGCATCAGCGAGAACAGCATGAGCAGCATGACGATGACTGCACCCCACATCGGCAGACCTGCGAGCGGCGCGCCGTTGTGGTCGATGCCGAAGCGGCTCACCGGATCCGAGTAGGCGCGCTCGTTCCCCAGCAGCGCCGCAGCCGCGGCGGCGAGGAACCCGGCGAACACTGCGAGGCCGTACAGCGCCGTCGCCCAGCGTTGCCCGAACAGCGCGAACAGGCCCGTGAACGCCATTGCGGCGCACACCACCAGCCCCGCGATGGCGAGCACGAGAATCGTGATCGTGCGCACGCCCAGCGGCGATCCCGGGAAGTTCCCCGGGTAGCCCATGGTGCCCAGCAGCGCGGAGCACTGGATGATCGCAGTGACGTGGAGCGCAATGGCGCCCGCGCCGGCGGCGAGGGAGATCAGGACCCACAGCCACATCGCGCCCGGACGGCGTGCCTTCGCCACCGTCAGGCCAGCCGGGCCTTGACGGCGGAGGACAGCCGCTTGCCGTCCGCGGCGCCCGCCGCCTTCGCGTTCGCGACCTTCATGACCTGGCCCATCTGGCGCACCGTCGGGGCCTCGCCGAGCTCGGCGGTCACCTCGGCGACCGCGGCGTCGACGAGGGTGTTCAGCTCGTCGTCGCCGAGCTGCTTCGGCAGGTAGCGCGACATGACCTCGGCCTCGGCGCGCTCCTTGTCGGCGAGCTCATCGCGGCCGTTCGCGGCGAAGATCTCGGCCGCCTCTCCGCGCTTCTTCACCTCGCGCGCGACCACCTTGAGGAACTCCTCGTCGGTGAGCGCGTGCGCGGTGCCCGAGGTCTCCTCGTTCTGGATCGCGGACAGCAGCATCCGCAGCGTGCCGGTGACCAGGACGTCCTTGGCCTTCATCGCGGTCTTGAGATCGTCGCGGATCGCGGCCTTCACTTCTGACATGGCCTCCAAGTTACGCGGTGTGCGTGGGGGCGGCAGCTGAGTATCCTGGGGCAATGGCAGTTCACCCACTCATCCGCGCCGGCGCCGGCCTGGCGGGCGCGGGCGTCGCGTCCATCGCCTATGCCACGGTCCTCGAGCGCAACGCGTTCACGCTGCGCGAGCACACGCTGCCGATTCTGCCGCCCGGCACGCCCACGCTGCGGATCCTGCACATCTCGGACCTGCACATGACGCCCGGGCAGCGGCTCAAGCAGGGCTGGGTGCGGGACCTGGCGGCGCTCGAGCCCGACCTCGTGGTGAACACGGGTGACAACCTGTCGCATCCGCGGGCCGTGCCGTCGGTGGTGCAGACCCTGAACCCGCTGCTGGCGCGCCCCGGCCTGTTCGTGTTCGGGTCCAACGACTACTTCGGGCCCACCCCGAAGAACCCGGCCAAGTACTTCGACAAGAACCACGAGCGCAAGCACGGCGAGCCCCTGCCCTGGCAGGACCTGCGCGCCGCGTTCGCCGAGCGCGGCTGGCTCGACGCCACGCATCAACGCCGCCGGCTCGAGGCCGGGGGAGTCACGATCCAGGTCGCGGGCGTCGACGATCCGCACATCGAGCGGGACCGGTACGAGACGATCGCCGGGCGGGCCGACGAGGCCGTCGACCTGCGGCTCGCCCTCACCCACTCGCCGGAGCCGCGCGTGCTCGACAAGTTCGCCGCCGACGGCTACGACCTCGCCCTCGCCGGCCACACCCACGGCGGCCAGCTGTGCCTGCCCGTGTACGGCGCGCTGATCACCAACTGCGGGTTGGATCGCTCGCGGGTGAAGGGCGCCTCCGCCTGGGGTGCGCACATGAAGCTGCACGTCAGCGCCGGCCTCGGCACGTCGCCCTGGGCGCCGTTCCGCACGTTCTGTCGCCCCGAGGCCTCGCTGCTGACCCTCGTCGGCGCGCCCGTCCGCGATCGGGAGGTCGAGCTCGGCCCCGTCATCGCCCCTGAGGCAGTACAGGCCTGACCTGCCGATTTCCCGCCCGACGGTGGCTGTAGTAACCTTATCGAGGTTGTCACCACGGGGTGTGGCGCAGCTTGGTAGCGCGCTTCGTTCGGGACGAAGAGGTCGTGGGTTCGAATCCCGCCACCCCGACTCGTTGGTTGAGACGACAGCAGGGCCCCTGATCAGTGGAAACACTGGCCAGGGGCCTTACTTGTGCGCCGAGTAGGGGTGGCCGTCGTCGGGGCGGTCATGCAGTCGTGAAGACGCGATCGAGTTGGCGGTCGATGATCGCGATGGCGTCGTCGGACGACAACTGGCTCAGCAGCATCCGCGTCTGCAGGCCTTCCGCGCCGGCGGTGAGGAAGGCTCCCTCGACGGCGGGTTCGACGCCTTCCACGACCTGCCCGGCTGCGCGGGCGGCAGCGATCAGGTCCGTCACCAGATCGGCGAGCCCGGAGGTGGCCGCCTCGGCGACCGACGCGAGGGCGGGTTCCGTGAGGAAGCGGACGAAGTAGGCCGCGTAGACGGTGTGCCGGTCGCGGCGCTCCTGGTCGAGCGGCAGCATCTCCAGGAGGACGCCCCGGACGACGGTGCGGATGGTCGGTGACTCGCCGAGCTCGTCCATGCGTCGCTTCGCCTGGCGTTCGGCGTCGGCGTTGAGGATCTCCAGTGCGCCGAGCAGCACCTGATCGCGTGTTCCGAAGTAGTACTGCAGGAGTCGAGCGGAGACGTCCGCCTCCGTCGCCACCTGGCGCAGGGTGACCTGCTCGAGACCGCCCCGCATCGCCAGGCGCCAGACCGCCTCCGCGATCTGGCGCCGTCGCTCGTCGTGGTCCACCTGCCTCGGCATCGCGTCCAGCCCTTCTCGAATTTTCGTGGTGCGAGCGTAACAACAGGATGTTATGGTTCGATCGAACCAACAAGACTGCTAGGTAGGGGTGTGGCGGTGCGGAGTGGAATCGTGCTGGTAGCGGGCATTGCGCTGCTGGTGTTGGGAGTGCAGGGCGGGATTCGACTGCTCGTCGATCACGCCAACGAGGGGCTGTTGCGATGGATGCCCGGCGGGTTCGTGGTGCACCTCGTCGTCTACGTCGCGGCGGCCGTGGTGGGGCTCGTCCTCGCGAGTCGAGGTAAGGGGCGGGCTGAGAGTTCCCGGAATTAAGTAGCGAACGTAACGAATAACATCCAGGCGTCGACGTTCTGGAAGGAATCGATCCACAGCAAGAGTAGGAGACTCGACATGACCTCAACCAACTCACGGCTCCATCTTGTGGACGTGAAGCCCTCTCTCGTCGTGGGAATCGCCGGCGCGGTCGCCGCATCGGGGCTGTTCGTCGCGGGCGGCGGCGTTGCTCAGGCGGCCGGCGGCGAAGCGCTGGTCTGCACGAGCGACGGTGTCTCGGTGAGTGCGTCCGATCGTGACGGTGTGCACGGCGGCTATCCGGTCCCCGGCCGCACCTGGGTGGACACCATCGCCGACGCGTCGAAGTACAACGCAGGATTCATGCAGGTCATGCCGAAGACCTCCGGAACGCTGACCTGGCAGAACCTACGGACGGGTGCCCATGGAGTGCTGCGGGCGGCCGATGGGCGGTTCGCAGACATCGACACCGGTGCCGGAACCGTCCGCTTCACCGCCGACACGACCGTGAAATGGGGCTGGGGCTACGCGAATACGAGCCGCACGTCCTGTTCCGGAACGTACAGCCGGTAGGGGTGTCGACGGTGCTCCGTGGGCGCGATCCGGGCGTGCCCGCGCGGTGATCAGAGGTGGTCGGGCGTTCCCGTCACGGTGTGGTCGGCCTGCGCGACGGACTCCAGGAGGAGACGCAGGACATGCCCACCCGCCAGGCGGTAGAGCCGGGCGGTGCCGTCGGCGCGGTTGACGACCACACCGGCGAGACGCAGTTTCGCGAGGTGCTGGCTAGCTGCGGTCGGTGTGCAGCCGGCCTTCTCGGCGAGGGTGCCGACACCCAGTTCGTCATCGCGCAGGGCCCAGAGCAGCCGGAGTCGGGTCGGTTCGGCGAGCATCGCCAGCATGGAGACCGCCGCGTCGACCTGCTCATTGCTGAGTCGCTCGGGGTGGTGGGTCGATCCGCTGTAGATGTCGGTGGCTGAGTGGCCCATCTTGCAGTGCCTCCTCCGTCGGCGCGGCGCCGGTCATCGCACAGGCTACACCTGTGATTCGCGATCTTCGTATATTCATTGATACGCAGATATGCGATATGGTTACGCGATGAGCCTCGCCGCCCCCGCCTTGATCGCAGCCTCCGCCGGAGTCGGATTCGGCCACGCCGTTATGCCCGATCACTGGGTTCCGCTCTCGGTGATTGCACGGACGCAACGCTATTCGCTGCGTCGAGTGCTGCGATTGTCCGCACTCGCCGGTGTTGCGCACGTCGCGTTGTCGCTGTTACTCGGCGCGGCGATCATCGCGATCGGACTGCAGTTCCGCTCCGTCATCGAGCGGAACCAGAGCCTGATCGTGGGCGGCCTCCTGGTCCTGACCGGCCTGGTCTTCCTCGTGATGGAGGTCCTCGGGCGCGGCCACTCCCATGCCCACGACGAGCACGGTGGCCACGGCCACGGCGACGGTCACCACGTACACGACCATGGCGGTCACGTGCACGACGGCCGTCATGCGCACGACCACGGCGGCAGGACGGTGCGGCTGATGGCGTTCGTGGTCCCCTTCGGAGCCGCAGCGTCGCCGGATCTGACGATCCTGCCGGTGTTCCTCGCTGCGAGTGGTCTCGGAGTCGTCGCCGCGACGGGAACCCTCGTAGCCTTCTCGATCGTGACGATCGGGACGATCGTCGGCCTCACGATGCTCGGCGCGCTCGCGGGGTATCAGTTGCGCGGTGCGTGGATCGACAAGGGCGCGAACCTGATCACCGCCGCGGTGCTGCTGATCGTGGGTGCTCTCGTCGCGGCCGGAATCGTCTGAGAAGCATGACGACCGAGCAACGCGGATGGGGCACCGTCGGAGAAGTCTCCGAGGTCACTTCGCGGACCGGAGCTTGAGGAACATTGCGGCGGACAGCTGTTTCGAGGCGTCGGATGTCTGCGACACGGACTCGGCGATGTAGCGGCCCTGGCGAATCAAGCAGATGGTGAGCACCTGACCCGTGACGCAGCCACCGTATTGGCCTGTGATCCCGGGGATCGTCTCACGCTTGTCGCCGACCCATGAGGTGAAGATGCGGGCGGCAGATGCCTCGTCGGTGAACCGGTAGACGGTGTTCGGGCCGGCGGAGCCGAAACGCTCGAGCCCGGAGACGGTTTCGTGCCCCCTGAGGGAGTAGGCGTGCGCATCGCCCCAACCGCTACCCGGGGCGTTGTTCGACGACAGTCCGGTGGAGCCCTGGGCCTGCTTCGGTTCCTGGGTGAGCCCGACGATGCCGTCGTCGTCCATCGGTACGGGCGGGATCTCGGCCCTGGTCGCGTCGAACGGGGTCTGCCGGTAGTCGCCGAGCTTCGCCACCTGCGCGGCGAGCGCCCGGCCGACGAGGGCGAGTAGCCGGTCGGTGTCGTCGCGCGTGCCCGCGGCGCGGACTCCGGCGATGGCGACGAGATTCCCGCGCGGCACCATCGTCGTGATGCCGACGATGGTCTCGTTCGATTTCGTTCCGAGCAGCGTCAGGGAGGCGCCCGGCACCGGGAAGTCGGAGGGGACCGTCCGCGTGTTGGACGGGCTCTTGGCCGTGGCCGCCGCGACCGCGCGTGTCGCCGCGGCTTCGTCGGCGAACCGCAGGATCCCGATCCTGAGTCGCGTCCGGTCAGCGGTGTCGTGGCTGCTGGCGAGGTATCCGGTCTGGTAGCCGTTGGCTCCGAGGGCGACGGCCTGCTCCGCGGTGACGGCGTCGGTGGTCTTGATCAGCTGCGTCGCGGTGAACATGGGAATGCTGCTGCCATCCCCGCCGCCGGTGGTGCCGAGCGTCGTGTCGACGTCCCACGGCGGTACGACGGCGGACGCGATCCGCCAGCCCTCCTGCTGCCATGCATCGAGCGCGTTGCCCGCCGTCACCGTGCGTGGAGTCGTGGAGAAGTTGCCGGTGTTGAGCTGGAAACGCTTCATCGCAGTCGGATCGGGCACGGCGGTCCCCGCGATCGGGGTGCAGCCGGCGACGAGGATGGCCACGGCTGTGAGGGCCGCTGCACGACCACGCCGACTGCGCATGATCTGCAAGCTAACACGTACGTGCAACGTGCAGGGAACGTCGTCCGGGGCAGTCGGGGAAGCGTGATCCAGCGTGGGAGTCCGACGGCGTTGGATGAAGCTGGGGACTTTGCCGACGCCCTGAGGCGGGCGGCGATACATTGACGAAATGTCGGAGTCGCATGTCCTCGTCAAGGGGGCGAACATCAAGGTCGGCGAAGTGTTCGGGGATCCGAGCGCTCATGTCACCGTGACGATCGCCACGAGGGTCGGTGCGGACGTGGAGAGGATTCCCACCGACGTCAGCGTGCTCATTCTCGGTGGTGATGGGAAGGTTCGATCGAATGACGACCTGATCTTCTACAACCAACCGTTGGGGGCCGATGCGGCTGTTCGTCTGACCTCGAGTGTCGGGTCGGGTGAGGTGACCGCTGACGAGGCGACGATCGAGGTGGATCTTGCGAGACTTCCGGAGTCGGTCGATCGAGTCCTCATCGCCGCCAGCATCGACGGTTCCGCCGGGACGGAACGCACATTCGGTGAGGCTGAATCGCTCTGCATGACGGCCGAGTCGACCGATGAGTCGTCCGATTCCGTTGTGGTCAGTGAACTGACGGGCTTGGCGGGCGAGCGCGCCGTCATCTTCGGTGAGATCTACCGCCGGGAATCGGAGTGGAAAATTCGCGCGGTCGGGCAGGGCTACAGTGCGGGCCTGCGCGCTCTGGTCGGCGAGTACGGCGTCGACGTCGATGATCCGCCCGCCGATCGTGATGACGACGTCGCCGGCGGAGCGGCGGACGTCATCGAGGAACAGGAGTTCGTCGGCGATGTGCCGGTTGTGCCGGGAACGAAGGTCGCTCTCTCGCGCCGAAGGAAGGCCGTAGCGAAGCTGCCTGTGGACTGGAAGGAGCGAGCGTGTCCGGGCCTCCCCGTCGAGGTCGCGGCGGGCCCGTGGCGGCGGGCCCGATTGTTCCCAGCGGTGGGGATCAGGAGCAGTGCGGAGCAGGAGGGGCGGACGACCTCAGTACTGCTGTCGGTGATGTCGACGGTTCCGGAATTCGGTCGCAGGATCGCCTCGCTCATGGGGGCACCGCGCGGCCGTACCGAGACATTCACGGAGGTCGTGTTCCCACTGGGAGGGCAGGAGCACCGGCCGGACGGTCTCATCCGCGTGTCGCGCGGGTCGAAGGAGTGGGTGGCGCTGGTCGAGGTGAAGACGGCGAAGGGAGCGCTCAACGCCGATCAGATCGACCGGTACGTCCAGATTGCTCGTGCAAAGGGGTTCGACGCCGTCGTCACGATCACCTGCGATGTGCCGCCTTGTCCCGGCGAACTGCCGATTCAGCTGAAGGCGCGACCACCGAAGTCTGTTTCGGTGACGCATCTTTCGTGGGAAGAGATCGTGACCGAGGGCTCACTGGCCCTAGCGGCTTCAGGTGGAGATCGTCTTCATGATCGGATCATGGAGCAGTTCCTGTTGTACGCGTCGGAGCAGCAGGCCGGTATGTGGCAGTTCGGCGACATGGGTCGTCACTGGGTCAAGGTCAGAAACGGCGTCGCCGACGGGACGCTCTCGGCGAGCGATCCGGCGACAGCGGAGGTCTGCGCGCGGTTCGATCAACTGACGAGACATCTCGCGCTGCAGCTCACCGCATTGACCGGCCAGACGGCGTCGTCGCAGATTCCGAGTAGTCGTGCGGATGCTGTCAGTCGGGCCAAGCAGTTGGCCGATTCCGGTGAGCTCTTCGGGACGCTCCGTGTCGACGGGGCGACTGCGCCGATCGTGTTGAACGCCAACCTGTCGCGGCTGAAAGTCGGTTGCTCTCAGGCTGTCCAGGCGCCACGAGCGGGGAGGACGACGACCAAGATCAACTGGCTCCTGCGGCAGTTGGACGCCGCGCCTCCGAAGCTTCGAGTGACGGCGCACCATTTCGGGAGTCGAACCGAGACGACGTCCGCATTGATGGAGTCCGCTCGGGACGACCCGGCGATGCTCGTGCCTCCCAGCGGGCGTGACATCCGCGAGTTCACGATCACCGCAGAGGCGTCGATGGGATCGAAAAGGGCGGCATCGGAGAACGGCTTCGTTTCCAGCATGGTCGATTTGGTCAATGGCTTCCATCGCGATGTCACAGAGGTCCTCCGTGCGCCGAGGCCTGATCGGTGAACCGCGTCCGCTGCGTTGACCAACAGTGAGCTCGCGCCTACCAGCCCGCGACGAACCCCGCGAGAAGGACTGCGAACGCGCCGATCTCGGCGACGATCAGCGCGAGCATGAACCCGTGAACTCCGGGAGCGGGCGGGGCGAATTGATTGTCGGTGTCGCGGCGCGCGCCGTGCCAGCAGTAGCTGCCGATCGCGGCGGCGAAGAAGAAGGTCAGCACTGCGGCGGCGGTCAGGTCGACCCACTGTGGCCAGGCGCTCAACTGCACGAACACGGCCGTCAGCAGCAGCGCGAACGAGTACAGCAGTGCGGCGCGGTGCGCGATGTCCACGTACACGTGCGCCTGATGGTCGGGCGAGGTCATGATCCCGTGGTACTTCCACACTCCCAGCGCGAGCGCCCACAAGAACACGAGACCCGCGGCCAGCAGGGTGAGCCGAGTGTCCAGCCCGAGGTGTGCCGCGTCGATCGTCATCCGTCAGTTCTACCGGGCCGACGCCCGGCCGAGGACTAGGGGTGACGTCGGGAAGGGGACCCAGGCGGGCGCCAGCATCCGGTCCTCGACGGTGGTCACGGCTAAACCGGCGCCGCTGATCAGGCCCACGGCGTCGCGGTGGGCGTGACAATTGCCGAACACTCGAGGCCAGACGGTGGCGTCCGCCGCCTTCTGCACGCCCTCCAGGATCCCGCCCCGTGCGGCGACGTGCTCGAGGAAGCGGAGCTCACCGTCGGGCACCAGGAGCTCGCGGACCTGCCGAACGGCACCCTCGGGGTCGGGAAGGGAGCAGAGGACGAGGCTGAAGACGACGGCGTCGAACGGGGAGGTGGGAACGTACTCGTCGAGCCGCTCGGGCCGGACCTCGATCCGCGGATCGCCGTCCGCAGCCCGCACGGCGAGGGCGCGCAGCTCGGCGGCCGGTTCCAGCGCGACCACATCGGTGACGTCCGCCGGGTAGAGCGGGAAGTTCGTGCCCGTGCCGGCGCCCACCTCGAGGACGCGACCGGACAGCCCCGCCAGGTTGCGGCGCCGCAGCTCGCTCACCAACGGCGGCTCGTTCCGGACCAGTCGGGGCCACAGCTTCACGAAGAACGAATCACCCATGCCCCCATTGGTACCGCACCGTCGCGCGACCCGGACCTGTTCGGCGGCCGCGGCTGGCAGGATCGATGCATGGAGCAGATCAAGGTCCTCGCCTTCGACACCTTCGGCACCGTGACCGACTGGCACACCGGGGTGTCGGCGGCGCTCGCGCGGATCTTCCCCGACATCGACGCGGGGCAGCTCGCCCTCGAATGGCGCCTGCGCTACAGCCCCGCGCTCGCCGAGGTCGAATCCGGCGTCCGACCGTGGACGCTGCTCGATGACCTGCACCGCTCCGAACTCGACACGATCCTCCGGGAGAAGCACGGGACCGTCGCCGGCGCAGCGCAACTCGACGATGCCGTGCACGCGTGGCACGTGATCCCCGGCTGGCCCGACGCCGCCGGCGCGATCCGTCGCCTCACGGCCCGGTACACCGTCACCGCGCTGAGCAACGGCAATGTCGCGCTGCTCAGCGAGATGGCCAAGCACAACGGGTTCGACTGGGACTTCCTCGGCGGCGCCGACCTGTGGCGGCACTACAAGCCCGCTCCCGAGGTTTATCTCGGCATCGCCGAACTGTTCCGGGTCGAACCCGCGGAGGTGCTCATGGTCGCCACGCACGTCTCCGACCTGGCCGCCGCCCGCTCCTGCGGGCTGCGCACGGCGTACGTCGAACGGCCGCGCGAGTGGGGCCCCGTCGACAAGCCCGAACAGCGCGAACCGCTCGACGCCTACCACGCCACCGGCATGGACGACCTCGCCGACCAGCTGGGTTGCTGACGACCGGGTTGCCGACGACCCCCGTCCGGGCGCCTGGTAGACCGATAAGGGTGACCAGGCAGGACGTATCACCACAATTCACCCGGAGCGGCGGCGGCTTCGACTCGCTGCCCGCGGCGGAAGGGCGCTGGGCGCCCGGCACCCTGTCCGGCCCGGCGATCACGGGTCTCCTCGCGCAGGTCCTCGACACCGAGTTCGGTGCGGGACTGGTCGGCGCGAGGTGGCACTGCGACATGTTCCGGATGGTCCGCTCCGGCCACCTCGAGGTGCGCACCCGCCTCGTCCGCTCGGGTCGCCGGATCCGCGTGGCGGAGGCCGAGATCGTCCAGGAGGACAAGACCGTCGTCCGCGCTACAGTCACCTTCTACCACCCCGCCCCGCAGCCCGACGGTGCCGTCTGGTCCGATCCGCACGTCCCCGCGCCGCCGCCCGACGACGGGCTGCGCCTCGCGATGGCAAGCGGGAACGGCGATTACATCTCCGCCGAAACACCCGCCGCGTGGGCGAACGCCGAGCGCAAGCGGATCTGGACGGCCGGCTGGCGGGTTCTCGACGGCGAGGAGACCACGCCCTTCGCCCGCGCCGCGATGGTCTCCGACTGCACCAACCTGGTCACCGGCATGGGAACGGGCGGCGTCGAGACCATCAACGGCGATGTCTCGATGGCGCTCGCGCGAGCCCCGATCAGCGACGAGATCGGCTTGGAGGCGGATCAATTCGTCATCGTCGACGGCGTCAGCATCTCCTCGGCCAGCATGTTCGACCGCGGCGGGCGCTTCGGGGTCTGCACCGTCACCGGCATCGCGACCGGCTCCGCCGTCCACGGGCCGACGTCGTCATGAGCACCGTCGTCGTCACCCGCGAGGGGCCCGTCACCGTGGTCGAGATCGACCGGCCCGGCGTGCGCAACGCCGTCGACCGCGCCACCGCCGAAGCCCTGGCGGACGCCTTCCGCGCCTTCGAGGCGGATCCCGACGCCGCGGTAGCCGTATTGCACGGTCGCGGCGGGACCTTCTGCGCGGGGGCCGATCTCAAGGCCGTGGCCGCGGGCACCCCGAACCGGGTCGAGCCCGACGGTGACGCCCCGATGGGCGTCTCCCGCCTGCGGCTGAGCAAGCCGGTGATCGCCGCGATCGAAGGCCACGCCGTGGCGGGCGGTCTCGAGCTCGCGATCTGGGCGGACCTGCGCGTGGCCGCGAGCGACGCGACCCTCGGCGTCTTCTGCCGCCGCTGGGGCGTGCCGCTCATCGACGGAGGAACCGTGCGCCTGCCCCGGCTCATCGGCGCGAGCCGCGCGATGGACCTGATCCTCACCGGCCGCCCCGTCGGCGCGGCGGAGGCCGAGGCGATCGGGCTGGTCAACCGCACCGTCGAACCGGGGACCGCCCTGGCGGCGGCCGTCGAGCTCGGTCGGCAGCTCGCCGCATTCCCGCAGGCCTGCCTGCGGAACGACAGGCTGTCGATGCTGGAGGGCGAGGCCGAGCCGGAGCCCGCGGCCCTCGCGATCGAGTACCGCTACGGCCTGGCCTCGCTCGCCGACGGAGCGGTCGAGGGTGCCACCCGCTTCTCCGACGGTGCCGGACGGCACGGTTCGACGGTCCTCTAGGCGGCACGTCGTCGACGTACCGTTCCTCGTCCGGATCGACGTGGAACGTGCACAGCTGTGCGGGATGTCAGTCGGCCGCCGATCCCTGCGAGAGAAGACTGTTCGCGGTGTCTTCGAGGGAATCCGCGACCGTTCGGGGCCGCCAACCGAGCACTCGCTCCGCCTTGGCCGAGCTCGAGTCCAGGTTCAATCCGAGCTGCGGCCGCAGGGCCCGCATCTGCGGATTGACCAGGGCGAGAACCTTCGCCAGTAGCAGGGGCATCTCTCGCGTGGGCGCCTTCGCCGCTCGGTCGCCGAGTCGATCTCGGAGAATCCGCGCCAGTTCAACCATCCTCAGACTGTGCCCGGATGTTGCTATGAACCGCTCCCCGGCGGCCGCCGGATCGGTCATCGCACGCAGGTGCAGGTCCGCGACGTCGCGGACGTCGACCCAGCCGGTGCCGAACGGCGGACATACCGGCAAGGACCCGTTGAGCATGCCGGCGACGGTGCGCAGCGACGGCGGATCATCGTTGCCCAGAAGCGGGCCGAGGACGGCGGTCGGCTGGATCGTCGCGAGCTCCAGGCCCTGCCCTTCGCCGGCGACGAACTCCCACGCGGCACGCTCGGCCAGAGTCTTCGACTTCTGATACGGCGGGACGCCGGCATCGATGTCAGTCCAGTCCTCTTCCGTGAACGGCTCCGACTGCGGCTCGTGCCCGTACACGACGGCACCGGACGCGCTCGTCAGCACAACACGCTGAACGCCGGCGCCGCGAGCCGCGCGAAGTACTCTGAGCACGCCGCCGCGCGCCGCATCAACCATCTGCTGCTCGTCGACCGGGCCGTTGCGCAGGGTCGGTGACGCGACGTGGAGTACGTAGTCCACTCCGGCGGTGGCCGGGCCCCAGCCGTCGTCGCTGGTCAGATCGGCTTGGACGACGGTCAGTCTGGAATCGTCGAAGGTGGCGGCGGCATGGAGTCGCGTGCGCAGCGCATCCCCCTTGTCGAGATTGCGGACGGTCGTTCGGACATCATGTCCGGCTTCGAGCGCGGCGAGGACGCACCAACCGCCGATGAATCCCGACCCACCTGTGACCAGCACCTGTGTCATTTCAAACTCCTCAGCGCCGCCTCTTGTGCGACTCGGCGCGGTATGGTCAACAACATGCGGAGGATTCTCCGTAATTTCAAGATAGCGGAGGATCCTCCGCAAGGCAACGGGAGGAAACCTGTGGAGGACGTCGACCAGGCCGGCGGGTACGGGCGCCAGCGCGCCGCAGCCGCTCGAAACCGGGCCCTCATCGTCAACGCCGCGCGAGAGCTGTTCGCCGAGGATCCACACGCCACCCTGACGGCGGTGGCAGGCCGCGCGGGGGTCGGTCCCGGCACGCTCTACCGTCACTTCCCGACCCGTGACGATCTCCTGCTCGCCGCCTATCAGGGCGAGATCGACGCGCTCGCCGAATCCGTCGACGACGTCCTCCGCGCGAGCGCCTCGGCGAAGGATGCTTTCGTCGAGTGGTTCGCGATGTTGGCGGCCTCGATCCGCCGCAAACACCGACTGGGCGACGCCTTGCACTCGGCCGCCGCGCAGGCCGTCGCAGACGAAGCATGGGGTCCGATGAGCGTCGCAGTAGGAAAGCTGCTCGATGCGTGCGTTGCGGAAGGTGTTGTCGCGCAGGGGCATGACGCTGCGGACGTCATCATGCTCATGAGCTTCCTCTGGCGAGTCGCGCCCACGCCGGACGGCCGAGCCCAGGCGACCCGGCTACTCGACGTGGTCTTCGCGGGCCTCGGGAGTGCCTGACGATCACAGCGGGCGCGGCGTGCGATGCCGACGAATCGTCGGGTAACGGACACGCATCGGTCACCTGCAATTCGTCACACGGGTAACACTCGCCACCTACTGTGCAGGTGGAACGGCTCCGTCCGGGGTCGTGCAGAGAGGGAACATCATGGGGCTCGCAGGCAGCGTCCGCAGCGAACTCGACGATCTCACCGCCCAGCTCACACTCATTGCAGACTCCCTCGGTCGCACCGGCGACGACCTTCAGATCGACGCCCGCAGCCTGCACGAGACCGGCTCGTGCGACGCGGTCAAGTCCATCGCCCGCCGCCTCGACGACCAGGGGCTGCAGCTGCGTCGGCTGCAGGCGCGCATCACCAAGGTGGCGAACACCCTCGCCTGATCGGCGGCGGCCGCCTCAGCCCCGGCCGATCCGCATCGCCGCGAGCCAGGCGCGGAAGTCCGCGTAGGCCGCGGTGAGCGCCTCCGCCGGCCAGTCGGCGGGACGCAACTCCGGCGGCAGCACCGGGTCCTCGTAGAGGTGGCGCACCAGCGCCACCATGGTCAGGAACCGGGCCTGCCCGTCGTCGCCCGCGTCATCGACCGCGGCCAGCAGCGCGTGCCCGTGCCGGGACCACTCCGGCAGGTCCCACAGCGCGTGCGCGAGCTCGACGGGGTCGTCCTCGGGCCGGGCGGAGAAGCGGGACGCGACGTCCCGCACCGCGTCGGTCCACGGGCGGTCGAGGTTCGCCGGCCGCATCCACACGCCCTCGCGGAGCTCCGCGAGGCGGAGCCGGGTCATCTCGGCCCGCAGGTTCGCGCGGTCGCCGGCGCTGCGGCCGCTCGTGGTGATGATCGCGGTCTCCCACGTCCTGTCCCACACCGTCGTTGTGGGGGAGTCCGTGCGCGCCTGACGCCGCACCAGCCGCTCCGAGAGCGCGTACCGTCCGCCGTCGCGCACCAGGTCGCCTGCGGTCACCATGCGCGACATCGCGGCGCGGGTCGTCGATTCCGAGACTCCGAACAGTCGCATCGCCGCCACGATCTCGCGCCCCTCCAGCTCGGGCGGGTGCGCGCCGAGCAGCAGGCTGAGCACGGCCGATCGTGCCGAGACCGTGGCGGTGAGGGAGGGGGACATCGGCGTCGACGCTACACCGCGGGAGAACAGCTGACCCCACGGATCCATTGCATCTGTGGTGCGACTGTCGAACATATGCAACACTGGACGCAACGGCCCGGGCGGGTCGCGCACCGTCGAACCGGAGGAACCGCAGCATGCCCACGCACGAAGTGACCAACCAGGTGCCCCCGCTGCTCGGCTTCAACACCGCCGAGACCCCGATGATCGACGATGCGCTGCGCTGCGCGCACGTGGACGCGACGCAGCTGGACGCGATCCACGCGCTCGGCGCGCTCGGCGGCACCGCCGAGGCACTCGAGTGGGGCGACCTCGCCGAGGCGCACCCGCCCGTCCTGAAGACCCACGACCGGTACGGCAACCGTGTCGACGAGGTGGTGTACGACCCCGCCTACCATCGGCTCATGACGGTCGCCGTCGAGCACGGCCTGCACGCCGCGCCGTGGGCGGACCCGAGCCCGAACGCGCACCTGGTGCGCGCCGCGAAGTTCAGCGTGTGGGGCCACGTCGACGCCGGACACGGCTGCCCGATCTCCATGACCTACGCCGTGGTCCCCGCCCTGCGCGCGAACCCGGAGCTCGCGGCGCAGTACGAGCCGCTGCTCACCGCGAAGGAGTACGACTTCGGGTTGCGCGCCCCGCTCAGCAAGCGCGGCCTCATCGCCGGCATGTCGATGACCGAGAAGCAGGGCGGCTCGGACGTCCGTGCCAATACCACCCGCGCGATCCCGCAATCCGATGGCACGTACCGGATCACGGGCCACAAGTGGTTCACCTCGGCGCCGATGTCCGACCTGTTCCTGACGCTCGCGCAGACCGAGTCGGGTGTCTCGTGCTTCTTCATCCCGCGCGTGCTGCCCGACGGGACGCGCAATGTCTTCGCCCTGCAGCGCCTCAAGGACAAGCTGGGCAACCACTCCAACGCCAGCAGCGAGGTCGAATACGACGAGACCGTCGGCTGGCTGGTCGGCGAGGAGGGGCGCGGCGTGCGCACCATCGTCGAGATGGTCAACATGACCCGCCTCGACTGCGTGCTGGGCACCGCGACCGGCATGCGGGCCGGGCTGACCCAGGCCGCGCATCACGCCGCGCACCGGAAGGCCTTCGGCGCCAGCCTCATCGACCAGCCGCTCATGCGCAACGTGCTCGCCGACCTCGCCGTGGAGGCCGAGGGTGCGACAACCGCCGGGCTCTGGCTCGCGGGACTCACCGACCGCTCCGTCGCCGGCGACGAGGACGCGTCGCTGCTGCGCCGGATCGCCCTGGCCGTCACCAAGTACCACGTCTGCAAGCGCGGCCCGATCCACGCCGCCGAGGCGCTGGAGTGCCTGGGCGGCAACGGCTACATCGAGGACTCGCGGATGCCGCGCCTGTACCGCGAGGCCCCGCTGCTCTCGGTGTGGGAGGGTTCCGGCAATGTCGCAGCCCTGGATGTCTTGCGCGCCATGGCCCGCGAACCGCAGGCCGTCGCGGCGTTCTTCGCCGAGCTCGACGCCGCCGCCGGCGCGGACTCCGTCTACGACGCTGCCGTCGCGAAGCTCAAGGGCTCCTTCGGTGCGCTCGACCTCGGCGATCAGACGGCGCTGCAGTTCGGCGCCCGCCGCCTCGTCGGCGACATGGCTGCGGCGCTGCAGGGTTCGCTCCTGGTCCGGTTCGGCCACCCCGCCGTCGCGGACGCCTACACCCGCAGCCGGCTCGCGGGCGACCGCGGCGACGTCTTCGGCACCCTCCCGCAGGACGTCGACACCGCCGCCATCCTCGACCGCGTGACCCCGAAGATCGGCTGATCAGGACGTGACGACCGGCCACATCGCCGGTGCCACCACGTCTTTCAGCTCGGACCATGGGATCGTGACCGTACCGTAGTCGCCGGCCGCGTGGGCCACGTCGGGGTAGACCGTGAGGCCCTCGTCCGACGGAACCCAGTTCGCGAGGTCACGGGCGAACTCCCGGGCGAACGGAATCGCTGGACCGTACCGCTTCGCGGCAACGAGCGAGAGCACCCGCGCCTGCCCCTCGGACGTGGGGAAGACCTGCGTGAGCAAGATCGGTTGCGCGGTGGTCGTGTCGATCACGATGGTGCCGAGACCATTGCTGGGATGCGCCGTGCCCGTGACGTAGTAGTTCGTCAGCAGGATGCCGGCGACGACGCGAGAGCCGATGTGCGTCACCCGCGAGCGTTCGCCGTTGACCAGATTGCCGTTCGCGAGAGTCGCGCGCTCGTTCTTGGTCAGGGCGTTCATCACCTCCGACAGCGAGGCCTGCATCGACGCGTTGAACCGCGCAGTGACGGCGGCGGCACCTCCGGACAACGTCGGCACCTGCACGTCGTAGGTGAGTGGACCGTCGACGCCCTTGCGTCGGTCGAGACCGGGTACGTAGCCGTGCGCCGGGGCCGCGGTGGGCCCGGGAGGACCGAAGTCGTACGACGGTTCCGCCGCGGACGTGGTCGACGGCGCGACCGAGACGGCCACCGACGCGCCGGACCGGCCGGTCGACCCGGCGGGCGGCGACGCCGGACCGGCGCACGCGGTCACCGTCGAACCCGCCAGCAGGAGCGCGACGACGGCGCGTCCGCCGCGCACGTCAGTTGTCCGGGGTCGGCGCCGGCGTGGGAACCGGGCCGCCGCCCTGGCCGCCCGCACCGGGGATGGTGAACTGCCCGAAGCCCGGGATGGTGATCGTGGTGCCGCCCGGCCCCGTCTGGACGCCGGGGAGCGACGGGGCCGTCGGTGCCGGGGCGATGCCGTTCGACAGGTTGAGGGTGATCGTCGAGCCGGGCTGGGTGAAGCCGGACGGCGAGGTCGAGACGACGGTGCCCTTCGCGGCCGAGTTGTTCACGTACGCGACGGTCGCCTTGAAGCCTGCGGCCTCGATCCGGGCGCGTGCCGCGGACTCGTTGAGCCCGATCACGTTCGGGATCTTGCCGGGGCCGAAGCCGTCCCGGTACTTCGGGTCGACCGAGGGCAGCGCGACGGGGCCGTAGATCGTCGAGATCGGTTTCATCGCGGTGTACCAGGCCAGGGCCGGCTCGTTGCCGCCGTAGACATTGCCCTCGCCGCAGGGCCGCAGCGGGCTCGTGCAGATGGGGCCGGGGGAGTTGCCGTCGTTGTAGACGTAGCTGGCACCCGCGTACTGGTTGGTGAACGCGAGGAAGGCCGACGAACGGAAGGTCTCCGTGGTGCCGGTCTTGCCGGACAACGGGAGCGTCCAGCCGACGCGGGAGGCCGAGCCCGCGGAGGTGCCCCCGCCCCGGTCGTCCTGGCTGAGCGCGTTCGCGAGCGTGTTCGCCAGGCCCTTGTCGATGACCTGCTCGCACTTCTCGGACTTGAAGGGCACCGGGGTCGTCTCCGGCTTACCGTCGGCCCCCACGGTCTGGATGCCGTCGCTGTTGCGCTTGGGCTGGGTGATCGACTGGATCGGGTTGGCGGGGCACCACATGCCGCCCGACGACAGCGTGGCCGCGACGTTCGTCAGCTCGAGCGCGCTCACCGCGGTCGGACCGAGGGTGAACGAGGCCAGGTTCTGCTTCTTGAACATGTCGGCGAGGCTGTCGTTGCCGAAGCCCGAGCTGCCGGGCAGCGTGTACGAGCGCATGCCGAGCTTGACCGCCATGTCGACCACCGGGGTGACGCCGACCTGCTCGATCAGCTTGACGAAGGGCGTGTTCGGCGAGGTCGCGAGGGCTTGTGTGAGCGACATCGAATACGGATACGGTCCCGCGTTCTTCACGCAGTAGGAATCCGACGGGCAGCCCGCGTAGCCGCCGTGTCCCATCCCCTTCACCGAGACCGTGGACGGCACGGTGACGTTCGTGTCCAGACCCATGCCCTTCTCCATCGCCGCCGCGACGGTGAAGATCTTGAAGGTCGAGCCGGCACCGTCGCCCACCTGCGCGAAGGGCTCGGGCTGGACGGTCTCGCGTTTGTCCACGTTGAGGCCGTAGACGCGCGAGGAGTTCATCGCGACGATGTCGTGCGAGGTCTGACCGGGCTTGATCACGTTCATGACCTGCGCGACGTTGGAGAGCGTCGGGCTGGCGGTGGCGGTGAGCGCCGACTGCACCGAGTCCTGGACACGCGGGTCGAGAGTGGTGCGGATCGTGTAGCCGCCGCGCATCACCATGTCCTTGGGGATCCCGGCCTGGGCGAGGTACTGCAGCACGTAGTCGCAGAAGTAGCCACGGTTCGCGACGGCGGAGATGCAGCCGCCCGGCAGCGTGTTCGGGCGCGGGAGAACGCCGAGGGGTGTCTGCTTCGCCGCCTGGTACTCCGCGGCCTTGTCCGGGAAGTTCGCCACGAGCGTGTCCAGGACGGTGTTGCGCCGGATCGTGACGCCCTGGGGGTTGGTGTACGGGTCCAGTGAGGAGCTGGACTGGACCATGCCGGCGAGCATCGCCGACTCCTGGATGTTGAGCTGCGAGGCCCGCTTGCCGAAGTAGGTCTGGGCCGCCACCTCGATGCCGTAGGCGCCGTTGCCGAAGGGCACCAGGTTCAGGTACCGCGCGAGGATCTGCTCCTTGGCGATCACCTTCGCCCGCGTGTCGTCGACGCCGTGTTCCTTCTTCGCGCGTTCGGTGAGCGTGCGCTCGAGCGTGAGCGCCATCCGCACCTCGCGCAGCTTGCGCGCCGGGGTGGTCTCGACGGCCGCCCGCCGGTCCGCGTCCGACTTCGCGAGGACGAGCAGCTGGTAGTTCTTGATGTACTGCTGATCCAGTGTCGATGCGCCCTGCTGGACCTCGCCGGCCGACTGGTTCTTGAGGAACGCGCGCAGGGTGCCCTGGTAGTCCACGCCGTCGTGCTCCATGAACCGCTTGTCCTCGATCGAGATGATCGAGCGCACCATGTTCGGCGAGATCTGGTCGAACGGGACCTGCACGCGTCGCTGGTCGTAGAGGTAGGCCATCGGCGCTCCGGTCGAGTCGACCACCGTGGTCACTTCGGGCACCTGGCCCTCGAGCAGCTCGGAACTGATGTTGTCGACGGTGTCCGCCGCACGGTTCGAGATGAGGCCGACGCCGCCGATGTACGGGAAGAGGACACCGGCGACCAGCAGGCCGGCCAGCAGGATGCAGCCGACCAGTTTCGCGATCACTCCGGGTTTCGACACGGTCACCAGGATACGTGCCGACCCGCCCGATTCCGGGGTCCCGACGCGCCGACCTGGGCATCGGTACGGACGTACAGATTTTCTTGGACCACTGTTCCGATTTACCTCGGTCCCCGACTTGTTTCCTCCGTGTGATTCAGGTAACACTATTGCAGACGATGTGGTGAGCACCTCGATCGGCCCCCCGTACACCTCCGGGAAGGACCGAGGGGAGGTCGGGACCACGACACGCGAAAGGGGATGTCACATGACAAGTGCACGGGTTCTGGTCGACGACGAGGATCGCCTGGTTTGGGTCTCCAAGGCCAAGTGTCGTGACGTCGATCCCGATGAGCTGTTCGTCCGTGGCGCCGCCCAGCGCAAGGTCGCGACCATCTGCCGTCACTGCCCGGTCCAGCTCGAGTGCGGTGCCGACGCGCTCGACAGCCGCGTCGAGTTCGGCGTCTGGGGCGGTATGACGGAGCGCCAGCGCCGCGCCCTCCTCCGCCAGCACCCCGAGGTCACCAGCTGGCGCGCCTTCTTCGAAGCCCAGCGCGATCGCAAGCGCGTCGTCGCCGGCTGACTCCCCGCCTCCCGGCGGGAGGTATCAGGGCCTCGTACCTTCGACGGTGTGGGGCCCTTTCGTTTGTCCAGCTATTGAACTCGGCCGACGATCTGCTCGGCGACGGCCTGCAGCGCCTCCAGGTTTGCCACCTCGAAGGGCAGGGAGGGCACGCCGACCACCGGCACCGTCGGGCACCGTCGCACGAACTCCCCGAGCACCTGCACCTCGCGCGCCGCGATCTCCGCACGCCACGCGTGCACGCGGAGGACGGCCTCGGCGGTGCGGGCGGCGCCGTCGGGCCCCAGACGGCCGGACGCGGCGCGGGCGGCCTCGACAGGGACCGCGGCCAGTCCGGGATGCGTGCGGTTGACGATGAGGCCGGCGAGCGGCATCGACTCGCCCGCGAGGCGCTCCACGAAGTAGGTCGCCTCCCGCAGCGTGTCCTCCTCGGGTGAGGCGACCACTACGAAACGCGTGCTGGGCCGTGCGAGCATCGCGTAGGTACGATCCGCGCGCTCCTGGAAGCCGCCGATCAGCGTGTCCATCTGGGAGACGAATCCGGAAGCGTCCGAGAGCATCTGGCTGCCGACGATGGTCGAGACCAGCTTCAGTGCGATCCCCATGCCGCCCGAGACCAGCCGGCCGAAGCCACGGGTGGGGCCCGCGATGAGCCCCATCAGGCGCGAATCGAGCATGGAGCCGAACCGTTTCGGCGCGTCCAGGAAATCGAGGGCGTTGCGCGACGGCGGCGTGTCCACCACCACGAGGTCCCAGCGCTCGTCGGCGGTGAGCTGGCCAAGCTTCTCCATCGCCATGTACTCCTGCGTTCCGGAGAACGAGCTGGCCACGGTCTGGTAGAAGGGGTTGTTCAGGATCTCCTGCGCGCGTGCGGGATCCGCGTTCGAGGTGACCATCTCGTCGAAGGTCCGCTTCATGTCGAGCATCATCGCGTGCAAGGTGCCGTCGCCGGGGACGTCCACCTCCTGCGGCTCGTTCGTCAGGTCGGCCACGCCGAGCGCCTGTGCGAGCCGGCGTGCGGGATCGATCGTCAGGACCACCACGCGACGCCCCTGCTCGGCCGCCCACAGCGCCATCGCCGCGGCCGTCGTCGTCTTGCCCACGCCGCCGGAGCCGCAGCACACCACCACGCGGGTACCCGGATCCACCAGCTGCGGACCCAGTTCCAGGCCGATCATCGGACCCCCGCCTCTTCCAGTGCACCCGCCAGTTCGCGGACGCCTCGCAGGTCCACCCCGCCGGTCAGCAGAGGCAGCTCCAACCGGCCCGCGACATCGATCGCCCGCAGGTCCGCGCGCGCCTCGTCCTGCCCGTCGACCGTTCGCGCGAACTGGATGGTCTCCGTGAGCAACCCGGCGAGATCCTCGTCGGACAGGGCGAGCCCGGCACCGTCGAGCGCGGCCCGGACCGCGGGGCCGTCGACGGTGCCGTCCGCGGCGGCGCGCAGCTCGTCGGCGTCGAGGAGCTGCGGCAGCGTCCGGTTGACGATGACCGCGCCGACCGTGAGATCGAGTTCGCGCAGCTCCCGCGCGGCCTCCGCGGTCTCCTGGATCGGCAGCGACTCGAGGAGCGTCACCAGGTGCACGACGGTGTCGGGGGAGTGCAGCAGGCGCACCACCCGGTCCGCCTGGCCGGCGATCGGGCCCGCCTTCGCGATCTCCTTCATCGCCCGCGTCACGTCCAGGAACTTCCCGATCCGGCCCGTGGGCGGCGCGTCCACGACGATCGCGTCGTAGGCGTACCGGCCGTCGCGGTCACGGCGCTGCGTGCACTCCATGATCTTGCCGGTGATGAGGATGTCCTTGAGGCCCGGCGCCAGCGTCGTCGCGAATTCGATCGCGCCGATCGACTTGAGCGCGCGGGCCGCGAGGCCCATGCCGTAGTTGGTCTTGAGGTAGTCGAGGAAGGTGGCCTCGACGTCCATCGGGAGCGCGAAGACGGTGCCGGTACCGGCGGTCGCGATCTTCGTCTCCGTCGGCGGCAGTTCGCCGAGCTCGAAGGTGGGGGCGATGCCGGCGCGGCCCTCGACCTCGATCAGCAGGACCTTCCTACCGCGCTCGGCCAGCGCGAGCGCGAGCGCCGCGGCCACCGTCGACTTGCCGGTCCCGCCCTTGCCGGACACGAAGTGCAGCCGGGAGTCCCGCAGCCCATCGGGCCATGCCGCCGCCGTGTCCTGCGCGACCCCGCCGGGGCCCGCCTCACTCACCACCACGACCGGAGCATATCCATACCGCCCTGCACGCCCGGGCCGATAGCGTGAACCTCCCCGTGCAATGCGACCGAGAACACGTTCTGCACCGCTGTAGGGATCGCGCCTATCGCGCTGACCGGGAGGTGGATAGGGTGAGGCCATGAGCGAGAAGACCACGTGGGAGTACTCCACCATCCCCCTGCTGACCCATGCCACCAAGCAGATCCTCGACACCTGGGGCTCCGATGGCTGGGAACTCGTCACCGTGCTCCCCGGCCCCACCGGTGAGCAGCACGTGGCCTACATGAAGCGGCCGCTCTCGTGACCGCCGCGTCCGTCCGGCTCGCCGAGCTCGGCATCGTCCTGCCCGAGGTCGTGCCGCCGCTCGCCGCGTACGTCCCGGCCACGCAGGTGGGCGACCTGGTCCACACGTCCGGCCAGCTCCCGCTCGTCGACGGTGCCCTACTCGCGCAGGGCAAGGTCAGCGAGAACGCGGAGGGTGTCGTGGACGTCGAGACAGCCGTGGCCGCGGCCCGCCAGTGCGCACTCAACGCACTGGCCGCCGTGCACGCGCTCGTCGGCATCGATAACGTCAAGCGCGTCGTCAAGGTCACCGGATTCGTCGCCTCCGCGCCCGGGTTCTCGGGTCAGCCCGCCGTCGTCAACGGTGCGTCGCTCCTGCTCGGGGAGGTCTTCGGTGACGCGGGCGTGCACGTCCGGTCCGCCGTCGGCGTCGCGGAGCTGCCGTTGGGTGCGCCCGTCGAGGTCGAGCTCACGGTCCAGGTATGACCCTCGAGCATCCAGCACCGGGGAAGCTGCGGCAGGTCACGCCCTTCGCTGCGGTGCTGCTCTGCGACAACCCGTCGGTGATGACCCTCGAGGGCACCAACACCTGGATCCTCCGGGCGCCCGGGCGCGAGGAGGCAGTGGTCGTCGACCCCGGCCCCAAGGGCGACAAGAAGCACCTCAAGCGGGTCGCGAAGGCGGCGGGCACCGTCGCGCTGACGCTCGTGACGCATCGGCACGCGGACCACACCGGCGGGCTCAAGAAGTGGGAGGAGCTCACGCGCAGCCCCATCCGCGCCTTCTCGCCGAAGTACTGCATCAACACCGCGACGCCGCTCGTCGGCGGCGAGGTGATCGAGGTCGCGGGTCTGCGGATCACGGTGCTGCACACGCCGGGGCACACGGCCGATTCGCTGAGCTTCCTGGTCGACGGTGCCGAGGGCGACCCCGGGGCTCTCGTCTCGGGCGACACGCTGCTCGGGCGCGGCACCACCGTTCTCGACGCCACGGACGGCACCCTCGCCGACTACCTCGGCTCGCTGGAGTCGCTGTCGACGGTGGCCGCCGGTCGCGTCCTGCTGCCGGGCCACGGCCCGGACCTGCCGGACGCGGGGCCCGTCGTCGCGGCGTACGCCGCGCACCGTCAGGACCGGTTGCAGCAGGTCCGGGACGCGCTCGACGAGCTCGGCGTGAGCGCGGCCGAGGCCAAGCCGATGAAGGTCGTCAAGCACGTCTACCGCGACGTCGACAAGAAGGCGTGGCCGGCAGCGCGCATGTCCGTCAAGGTCCAGCTGCGGTACCTCGTCGAACGGGGCTGAGGCGCCCGGTCCGCAGGGCCGCGGCACGGTTCCCCGTATCGGTCCGGGGGCTGTGCAACCGTGACCGCCCGTGCCGAAACGGACATGGGTGCACCTCTGCGACGGCGCCTCGGCGTGTCGTCGCCGACACGCACCGAGGCTCGAAGGGGCGGGCAGCGCGTCGTGATGCCGGCGGGGGCCGTGCGCCGCCCCGCGGACGAAAATGTCCGGTCGTTCGTCTCAATGATCGTGAGAACGAATGACCGGACAATTTCTCGATCAGGGACCTCGCGGTCGCGAGGCCTCAGCGGGCGCGGCGGGCCAGACGCTCGCTGTCCGTGATCACCACGGACTTGCCTTCGAGGCGGAGCCAGCCGCGGTGCGCGAAGTCGGCCAGGGCCTTGTTCACGGTCTCGCGGGAGGCGCCGACGAGCTGCGCGATCTCCTCCTGCGTGAGGTCGTGGGTCACGCGCAGGGCGCCGTTCTCGTGCGTGCCGAAGCGCTGCGCGAGCTGCAGCAGCTGCTTGGCGACACGGCCGGGAACGTCGGTGAAGATCAGATCGGCCAGGTTGTTGTTCGTGCGGCGCAGGCGGCGCGCGAGCACGCGCAGCAGCTGCTCCGCGATCTCCGGCCGGTCGCGGATCCACGCGCGCAGCGCCTCGCGGTCCATCGTCATCGCGCGGACCTCGGTGATGCAGGTGGCGCTCGACGTGCGGGGGCCCGGGTCGAAGATCGACATCTCACCGAACATGTCCGACGGGCCCATCACCGACAGCAGGTTCTCGCGACCGTCCGGCGAGCGGCGGCCGAGCTTCACCTTGCCGGCGAGGATGATGTACAGCCGATCACCCGGCTCGCCCTCGTTGAAGATCACGTGCCCGCGGGGGTAATCGACCTCGTGCAGATCCTTGGTGAGCGCATCGACCGCGCCCGGCTCGACACCCTGAAAAATGCCGGCCCGCGCCAGGACCTCGTCCACGGGGTACCTCGTTCCTTGATCGACCATCCGTCGCAGGCGGTGATCGCCGCGACCTGGAGTGTGAGTTTATGCAGCGTTCCGCGCTGATGTGGGAAATCGCACAGACGTCTGTCGTGAACATTACCCGTTCGCATGATGAACGGCACGTCTGCGTTCCACATCCGGCCCGTCCGATGCCGTAGCGAAGTCGGCGAAGGCGGGCTGGGCGAGGGCTCGTCAGGTCGAGGAGCGCGGTCTCAGCTGGCCCGTCGGTCGGCGCCGCCGTCGAGGTCGAGGCTGTCGACGGCCTTGGGCAGCCCGATCCGCGCCAGCGTCTCGACATCGGGCACCTCGTCGTCGCCGGTGACGGGCGGTGCCGCACGTTCGGCGGTCACCCGCGTCTCGATACGCTCCATGGCCAATGCGAACAGCATCAGCACCACCGGGAACAGCAGCCCGAGCAATCCTTGCATGCCGGACAGTAAACACAGCCAAGGTCTCGATACGGCAACGAACGAGTGACGTCGTCGTCGTTAGAATCGATTCTCATGCCCCAGGAGCCGGAATCCCACCTCGCGCTGGTGCGGCGCGCCCGCCGGATGAACCGGACCCTGGCGACCGCGTTTCCCCACGTGTACTGCGAACTCGACTTCACGGATCCGCTCGAGCTGTCGGTCGCCACGATCCTCTCGGCGCAGTGCACCGATGTCCGGGTGAATCAAGTCACACCGGCGTTGTTCGCCCGGTATCGGACGGCCGCCGACTACGCGGGGGCGAACCGCGCGGAGCTCGAGGAGTACATCCGGTCCACCGGCTTCTACCGCAACAAGGCCACCTCGATCATGGGGCTCGGGCAGGCGCTCGTCGACCGGTTCGACGGCGAGGTGCCGCGCACGATGAAGGAACTCGTGACACTCCCGGGCTTCGGCCGCAAGACGGCGAACGTCATCCTGGGCAACGCCTTCGACGTCCCCGGCATCACCGTCGACACGCATTTCTCCCGCCTCGTGCACCGCTGGGAGTGGACCGAGCTGCAGGACCCGGTGAAGATCGAGCACGCCGTGGGCGAGCTGATTCCGCGCGCGGAGTGGACCCTGCTGAGCCACCGGGTGATCTTCCACGGCCGTCGGGTCTGTCACGCCCGTAAGCCCGCGTGCGGCGTGTGTGTCCTGGCCAAGGACTGCCCCTCGTTCGGCGCCGGCCCGATCGACCCCGTCGAGGCCGCGGAGCTGGTCAAGGGCCCGGAGCGCGACCATCTGCTGGAGATCGCGCCGCCCCCGCCCCGCCGGCGCCGCGTGCAGGCCGGAGCGGGTCGATGACCACGCCCGCCCCGCTGCTCCCGGGCGAGCGGCCCGGCCGCGTCCCTGCGCGCGTGCGCTGGCTCGTGGTGTGCGCGGTCGTCGTGGTCGCCCTGGCCGTCGCCATCTGGCCCCGGGGCGGCGACGGTGCGCCGACCTCGCCGACGCGGGGGGCGGCACCGTCGGCCGACGTGAGCCCCGGCCGACTGGCGGAGGCCCGGGAGAGGGCGGCGCAGCCGGCGTGCCCCGCCGGGGTCGGCGCCGTGCAGTTGAAGGGCCTGTCGCTGAGCTGCCTCGGCGACGGTGCGCCCGTGGACCTCGCGGCCCCGACCGCCCGGCCGACGCTCATCAACGTCTGGGCCTGGTGGTGCGGGCCGTGCCGCGTCGAGCTGCCCGCCCTCGCGGAGATCGCCGCGCGCGCCGGTGACCGCTTGACGGTGCTCGGCGTGCACGCCGACCCGAATCCCGTCGCGGGCCTGGACCTCCTGGCCGAGCTGAAGGTGAAGCTGCCCACCGTGCAGGACCCGCAGGCCGTCGTCGCGGCGCTGCTCGGCGCCCCGCGCGCCTACCCCGTGACCGTTCTGTTGCGTTCCGATGGCACTGTTGCCGGTGTGCACGCCCAACCCTTCACCTCCGCCGACGACGTGGCCGCCCTGGTCCGCACCGAGCTCGGGGTGAGCCTATGAGCGCGCCGCAGTGGCTCGACCCGCTGCTGGGCAATCTCGGCGATGTCGCCGATGAGCTCCGGCTGCGCGGCGGCGCCGTCGCGGCGCTGCAACGGGCGAAGCATCCGCGTCCGGCGTCCGTCCTGATCCTGTTCGACGGTGACCCGGGCGCGTCCGGCGCGACCCCGCCCGAGGACGCGACGGTGCTGCTCACGCAGCGCGCGTCGGCCCTGCGGCAGCATTCGGGCCAGGTGGCCTTCCCCGGCGGCAAGCGGGACCCGGGGGACGCCGACGACGTGGCGGTCGCGCTGCGGGAGGCGTGGGAGGAGACCGGGCTGGACCCCGACTCCGTCGAGATCCTCGCCGAGCTCGACCCGATCGAGGTGCCGGTGTCCGGCTTCCGCGTGGTTCCGGTCATCGGCTACGCCGCACGGCCGTCCGAGGTGGGCGTCGTGGATCCGGGCGAGACCGCGCTCGTCCGCCGCGTGCCGCTGGCGGAGCTCATCGACCCCGCGCACCGGTTCATGGTGCGCAAGTCCTTCTACCGCGGGCCGGCGTTCGCGGCCGGGCCGATGCTGGTCTGGGGCTTCACGGGAGGCCTGGTGAACGCGCTGATCCGCTCCGCGGGCTGGGAACGCCCGTGGAACACCGACGACGTGCGGCCACTCACCGACGAGGTGCGCGCCGCCGCGGCGCGCGCCGCGACCTGGCAGGAGAACGCCCGATGACAGGATCGACCTGGGTCGACGTGGTCGTCGTCGGGCTCATGCTGCTCGCGGCGTTGTCGGGCTACCGCCAGGGCGCCGCGGCCTCGGTGCTCGCGTTCGTCGGCGTGGTGCTGGGCGCCGCGGCGGGTGTCCTGCTGGCCCCGCACGTCCTCGACTCGGTGAACAATCCGACGGGGCGCGTCGTGCTCGGCGTCGGCCTGCTCGCGGGCCTGGTGATCATCGGCGAGCTGTCCGGCATGGTCCTCGGCCGCGCCGTGCGCAGTTCGATCCGGCACGGCGGCCTGCGGACGGTGGACTCCGGCGTGGGCGCGGTCGTGCAGGTGGGCGCGCTGCTGGTGGCGGCGTGGCTGGTCGCGATCCCGCTCACCACCGCCGCCGCCCCGCAGATCGCGCGGTCCGTCAACGGTTCGTACGTGCTCGGCAAGGTCAACGGCTTCGCCAAGGTGGTCGGCGCCGACGGGCTGCCGCAGAAGTTCGCGTCGATCATCGACGACTCCGGGCTGCCGCAGGCACTGGGGCCGTTCGTGAACACTCCCGTGGTGAGCGTCGACGCCCCCGACCGCGTCGACTTCACCGACCCCGTCGTGCAGCGGGTCCGCTCCTCGGTCGTGCGCATCGACGGCCAGGCCCCGTCCTGCAGCCGCGCGCTCGAGGGCTCGGGCTTCGTCTCGACGGCCGGCCGCGTGGTCACCAACGCACACGTCGTCGCCGGTACTCGTAGCGTGCAGGTCACCGTCGACGGCACCAAGAAGTACAGCGCGCAGGTCGTCTACTTCGACCCGCAGACCGATGTCGCGGTCCTCAACGTGCCCGGCATGAACGCCGCACCGCTGCGGATCGTGTTCAACGGCGCCAAGCCGGGCGATCCGGGCTTCGTGCTCGGCTTCCCCGGCGGCGGGCCGCTGACCCTGTCCTCGTCGCGCGTGCGCAGCCAGCAGACCCTCGAGGGTCGCAACATCTACCGCGACGCGCAGGTCCGGCGCGACGTCTACCTGCTGCGCGGGCAGGTCCGCCCGGGCAACTCCGGCGGGCCGATGTTCGACCGTCAGGGCAACGTGGTGGGGGTGATCTTCGGCGTCGCGGTCGACGACGCCGACACCGCGTTCGCGCTCACCGCCAAGCAGGTCGAGCCGGCGCTGCAGGCCGGCAGTACCGCCACCGCAGGCGTTTCGACGGGGGACTGCGTCAACCGCTGACGGCGCCCGACTCACGGGTCCGGGCCGCGGCACCGTCGGCCTGCGGGACCGCGGGCCTGCTCAGGGCAGGAGGCGGGGCCCGGGCAGGTCCGCGAGGAAGGTCGCCAACTGCGGCCCGACGATGCCGGGCGCCTCCTCGTGCGCGTAGTGCCCGGCGTTCTCGACCGCGCGCACCCGGTAGTCGTTCGCCCAGTCGTGGCTCGAGTACACGGGCTGCGGCAGGACGTACGGGTCGTCCTCGCCGCGGAAGGCGAGCACCGGGATGTGCAGCCGCTGGTTCATGCTGCTGAGGAAGCGGCTGCCATCGGGCCGGAACTGGCTGCGCCAGGCCCAGCGCGCGTATTCGAGGGCGCTGTGCGCGGTGCCGGGGATCTGGATGGCGCTGCGGTACTGCGTGAGCGCCTCGGCGTAGTCGGCGGTGCGGCGCCAGGTCGCGCCGCTGCGGGCGGCGTACAGGGCACCGATCTCGGCGCCGTCGTCCCTGGTCAGGCGGTCCTCGGCGACACGGGGGAGTTGCGCGAAGGTGATCGGGCCGAGCATCGCCGAGCGCTGGTCCTTGTTGCGCAGGGCCGAGCGCTTGAGCGCGATCGGATGCGGCGAGGAGATCACCGCGATCGCCGAGACGACCCGCGGGTGCAGGGTGGCCGTGGCCCAGCAGCCCAGGCCGCCCTCGCCGTGCCCGACCACGGCGGCGGACGTGTGGCCGAGCGCGCGGATGAGGCCGCTGATGTCGCCGGCCAGGGTCCAGCCGTCGTAGCCGCGGGGCGGCTTGTCGCTGTCGCCGTAGCCGCGCAGGTCGACGGCGACCGCCCGGTGGCCCGCCTCGTGCAGCTGGGGCAGCAGGTGCCGCCAGCTCCACCAGAAGCCGCCGAAGCCGTGCAGGAACACCACGAGTGGCCGATCGGCGGCAGGGGGACCGGGGTCCGGCCGGTACTCGACGGCGTGCAGCCGGATCCCGTTGGCGCGGACGTCGAGGTGCTCCCAGGGACCGGCGAACCGGACGCTCGACGGGTCGGGGCTGGTCACCTTCTCCTCGCCTCGGCTCGTCGGGTCAGCGCCGGGCGTCGCCCGACGGTGCGCCGCCCTTCAGGGCCGCCATCGGGTCGACGTCGCCCTTGAGGATCGACTGCGACTCCTTGAGCGAGGCGATCGTCTTCTGCGGGCCGCGGATCTTCCGCACCTTGAGGAAGCCGAAGAGCGCCGCGAGGCCGGCCACGATCAGCATCAGGACGAACACGATGAGCGAGGCCGCCCACATCGGCAGCCACACGTTGAGCAGCCACGCGAGGAAGAAGAAGAAGAAGAACGACGAGTACAGCGCGACGACGCCTGCGACGGCGAAGAACGCCGAGCCCGTCGCGGCCTTCTTCACGTCCCGCATGGTCTCGGCCTTGGCCAGCTCGACCTCGGCGCGGACCAGCGAGGAGACCTGGGCCGATGCGTCGCGCACGAGGCTGCCGATCGTCGGATCGCCGGAGGCGGTCACGTTGGGATCGGTGAGCGGGATCGCCGAGAGCGTGCGCGGGGTCCCGCCTGTGGGTGTGCTGTCCAAGCTCACTGTGGTCCTCCTCTAGTTGTAGTCATCGTGCCAGAGGTCACGGATGCGCGTGCACCCTCCCACGCCGGAGCAGCAGCAGGGACCCGACGACGGACGCCACCACGGAGGTCAGCAGGACCGCGGCCTTCGCGAGATCGGCCTCGTCGGCGGGCAGTGCGAGCTCCGCGACCAGCAGGCTCACGGTGAAGCCGATCGCGCCGAGCACGCTGAGCGCCAGGATGTCCCGGCCCACCAGACCCTCGGGGCGCTCGGCGAGCCGGAGCCGCACCGCCAGGGCACTGGCGCCCGAGATGCCGACGATCTTGCCGACGAACAGGCCGATCATGATGCCGAGCGCCAGGTCGTCGGTGAACAGTTCGCGGAACACCGCGCCGTTCACCGCGACGCCCGACGCGAAGAACGCGAAGACCGGCACGCAGATCAGCGCCGACACCGGCTGGATCCGGTGCTCGAGCCGTTCGGCCGGGGACGAGTGCTCGCCGGGGTCCGGCTTCACGCGGGTGAGTAGGCCGAGCGCCACGCCCGCGATCGTGGCGTGCACCCCCGACTGCAACATGGCCACCCAGACGACGATCGCGATCGGGACGTAGAGGAACGGCGTGGAGATCCGACGGTGCTGCCCGAACCAGTACAGCGCGCAGCCGGCGGCGGCGACGGCGAGCCAGCCCGCGCGGAGGTCCCCCGCGAACAGGACGGCGATGACGGCGATCGCGATCAGGTCGTCGACCACGGCGAGGCCGAGCAGGAACACCCGCGCCCCCGAGGGCAGCCGGGACCCGATGAGCGAGAGGATGCCGAGAGCGAACGCGATGTCGGTGGCGATGGGGATGGCCCACGCGCTGCCGATGTGCGGATTGTCGCGGGCGACCGTGAAGGCGATGACCGCGGGGACGACGACGCCGCCGACCGCGCACAGCACGGGCAGCGCGGCGCCGCGCAGCGTGGAGAGTTCCCCGACCACCAACTCGCGCTTGAGTTCCAGCCCGGCCACGAAGAAGAAGATCGCGAGCAGGCCGTCCTTGGCCCAGTCCGCGAGCGAGAGCCGCAGGTGCAGGCTCTGGCCGAAGACGCTCCAGTCGTCGCTGCCGAGGTGGATCTCGCCGAGGTGCAGGTAGCCGCCGGACCACGGCGAGTTGGCCCAGATGAGGGCGATGGCTGCGGCCACGAGAAGTGCTGTGCCGCCGACGGTCTCGGTGCGGAGGAAGCGGATCAATGCGCGTGAGGCCGTGAACCGCGGCGGTGCGTCGGTCATCCGTCGAACCTACCCCAGTGCCGCCCGGTGATCCGGGTCACTCGCGGTCGTGCACCTCGCGAACGGTAATCTCTGCGCTCATGACCGTGACCGCAACCGACCGGCCCGTGAACCGCCGTCGGATCGTCGTCGCCTCCATGGTGGGCACCACCATCGAGTTCTTCGACTTCTACATCTACGCGACCGCAGCAGTGCTGGTCTTCCCCACGTTGTTCTTCCCGAAGGGCAACGACACGGCGGCGCTGCTCAGCTCGTTCGCGACCTTCGGACTGGCCTTCGCCGCGCGGCCCCTCGGTTCGATCCTGTTCGGCCACTTCGGCGATCGGATCGGCCGCAAGGCGACGCTCGTGGGTTCGCTGCTCACGATGGGCGTCGCGACCTTCCTCATCGGTCTGCTCCCGACCTACGCCGTGGCCGGGTACTGGGCCCCCGGACTGCTCGCACTCATGCGCTTCGCCCAGGGACTCGGGCTCGGCGGCGAATGGTCGGGAGCGGCGCTGCTCGCGACGGAGACCGCGGAGAAGGGCAAACGCGCGTGGGCCGCGATGTGGCCGCAGCTGGGTGCTCCCTTCGGCTTCTTCCTGGCCAACGGCGTCTTCCTGATCCTCATGGAGGTGCTCGACTTCGATTCCAAGGATCCGAGTACCAGCCACGCCTTCATGACCTGGGGCTGGCGCGTGCCCTTCCTGCTCTCCGCAGTGATGGTGATCGTGGGCCTGTACGTGCGACTGCGGATCTCGGAGACGCCCGTCTTCGCGAAGGCGGTCGAGGAGGGCAAGAAGGTCAAGGCACCGATCGGCGAGGTCTTCCGCACGGCGTGGCGCCCGCTCATCATCGGCACCTTCGTCATGGTCGCCACGTACACGCTGTTCTACCTGGTGACCACGTGGGTCGCGTCGTACGGCGTGGGCAAGGTCGTGGACAAGTCCGGTATCAAGCTGACCTTCTCGTTCACCGACTTCCTCAAGATGCAGCTGATCGCGGTGCTCTTCTTCGCGGTCTTCGTGGCGGTCTCCGGCTGGCTCGCGGACCGGTTCGGGCGCCGGCTCGTCCTGATCGTCGTGACCGTCGCGATCATCGTCTACGGCCTGCTGTTCAAGTGGATCCTCGACCCGGCGAGCACCACGCAGGGCTCGATGCTGACGGTGCTCATCGTGGGACTGACGCTCATGGGCCTGACCTTCGGCCCCATGAGCGCCGTGCTGCCCGAGCTGTTCTCGACCAATGTCCGGTACACCGGCAGCGGCGTCTCCTACAACCTCGCGTCCATCCTCGGCGCGGCGATCGCCCCCTTCATCGCGACCTGGCTGGTACACAGCTACGGCGTCGCGTGGGTGGGCGTCTACCTCGCGATCGCAGGCCTGGCCACGCTGATCGCGCTCGTCGTCATGCGCGAGACGCGGGACGTGGAGCTCGATAGGGTCTGATCCATGCGGATCCTGATCGTCGGTGCGGGTGCGACCGGTGGCGCGTTCGGAACGCGCCTGATCGAGGCCGGGCGGGACGTGACCTTCCTCGTCCGGCCCGCCCGCGCGGCCCTGTTGCGGCGCGATGGACTCCGGTTCACGGACCCGTCCGGCACCCGGACGCTCCGCGTCGGCGTGCGCACGGCGGACGAGCTCGCCGCTGCGCCCGAAGCCTTCGACCTCGTGGTGATCACGGTCAAGGCACCCGCGCTCGAGGCCGCGATCGCCGATGTCGCGCCCGCGGTGGGGGACGGCACCGTCGTCCTGCCCGTTCTCAACGGTATGGCCCACGTGGACCGGCTCGAGCAGGCCTTCGGGAGCCGGGTCCTCGGCGGGCTCGCGATGATCGTCGCCACCCTCGACGACGGTGCCGTGGTCCAGATGAACGACTGGTCCGCCATCACCATCGGCGACGGTGCGCCCGCGGTCGCCGAGGCCCTCGACGTGCCGGGGATCCGGCTCACCGTCGAGGACGACATCGTCGGCGCGATGTGGGCGAAGTGGGCGTTCATCGCCGCCAGCGGCATCGACTGCTGCCTGTTCCGCAGCGCGGCGGGCCCGGTGATCCGCGCCGGCGGAGAGCCGCAGGTGCGGGCGCTCATCGCCGAGACCGAGGGGGTGGCCGCGGCCGCCGGCCACCCGGTTCCCGCGGCCTCCCACGAGCGGACCGTCGCGACGCTCGTGGACGCCGACTCGACGATGACCTCCTCGCTCTACCGGGATCTCGTGGCGGGCCTGCCCCATGAGGCCGAGCAGATCCTCGGCGACCTCGCGGTCCGCGCGCGGGAGCTGGGGGTCGCGACGCCCCTCCTCGACCTCACCCTGGTCCAGGTGCGGGCGGACGCTCTGCAGCGGGCGGGATCCTGACGCCCGCGGCCTCCGCGGCCGCGCGGTAGGCCGCGGCGAGCGTGTCGACGGTCTCGTGGGCGTTGAGCCCGCTGGGATTCGGCAGCACCCACACCTGCGTGTCGCCGATGGTGCGGTCCTGCGGGCCGGGCGCGGCCTTGGGCTCGTGGAAGGCCGTGCGGTAGGCGGTGATCCCGAGTACCGCGAGGATCCGCGGGGCCACCTGCGACACGCGCTCGACGAGCGCCTCGCCGCCGGTCCGGAGCTCCTCGGCGGTGAGCTCGCTCGCCTTCGCGGTGGCCCGCGGCGCCACGTTCGTGATGCCGATCCCCGCGTCCACCAGCGCGTTCCGGTCGGCGAAGGTCATGCCGTCGGACGCGTCGATGAGGTGGTCGACGATCCCCGCGGCGTACAGCGCGGGGTAGAAGCGGTTGCCGGGCCGGGCGAAGTGCGCCCCGGTCGCGGCCGTCCAGAGGCCGGGGTTGATGCCCGAGAACAGCAGCCGGCAGCCGGGACCGATCAGGTCGGGAACCGTCGTATCGGAGTAGGCGAGGAGTTGTTCGCGCGTGAAGCCCATGGATTACTGCCTACAGGGTCGCGCCCGCGTGGTCCACTGGGGCCCATGACCGTCGACGATCTGCTCGCCCGCACCGAGATCCACGACGTGGTGCTGCGCTACTGCCGGGGCATCGACCGGCTCGACCTCGATGCGGTTCGCGCCTGCTATCACCCGGGCGCGGTCGACCACCACACCGGATTCGACGGCCCCGTCGAGGAGTACGTGCCCTGGGTGCGCGGGCAGCTCGAGTCGCTGGGCGGCACGCACCACCAGGTGGGCAACCACCTGTGCGAGCTGTCCGGGGACGTGGCGGTGGTCGAGACCTACTGCACCGCGACGCACTGGTCCGCGCCCGGCGCGGAGCTGCAGGCCTACCTGACGCTGGGCCTGCGCTACGTGGACCGGTTCGAGCGCCGGGCCGGACGGTGGGCCCTCGCCGAGCGCTGGGCCGTCACCGACTGGACGCGGTGGGAGAAGGACCTGACCGGGCCGCTGGGGATTCCCGAGGCGGGCCCGCCGCCCGCACGGGGCGGCGACCCGGTCGATGCGCTGCGCGCTCAGGTGTTCGGCCGGGATCGCTCGTAGAGCCGACGGACGACGTCCTCGACGTCGGGTTCCTCGACGGTGAGGTCGCGCACCGTCGAGCACGCCGAGATCGCCGACAGGACCGCCGGAAGCGGGCCGGTGAGCTCGAGCCGCTGCCGGAGGCCCCCGCCCTCGCTCGCGAGGTGCCGGGCACCGTCGACCTGCAGATCCGGGGTCGGTCGGTCCAGATCGACTACGAGTACCCGCGCGGCGCCGACGGTGTCGATCAGGCCGGGGAGCGTGCCGTCGAACGCGGTGCGCCCGTGATCGACGACGAGGATGCGCTCGCAGAGGCGTTCCACGTCGCCCATGTCATGGGTGGTGAGCAGGAGGGTGAGGCCGCGCTCGCGGCGCTCGGCGATGAGGAACTCCCGCAACTGCTGTTTGCTGAGCACGTCGAGGCCGATGGTCGGCTCGTCGAGGATGAGCAGGTCCGGCGAATGCAGCAGCGCCGCGGCCACTTCCGCGCGCATCCGCTCGCCCAGGCTGAGCTGTCGCACGGGACGGTCGAGGTACTCGCCGAGCTCCAGTTGCTCGATCAGCTTGCCCGCCCGCTCTTTCGCGACCGCGTCGGGCAGGCGGTGCACCGCTGCGAGGATGTCCAGCGACCGACCCGTGGACAGGTCCCACCACAGCTGCGAGCGTTGCCCGAAGACCACGCCGACGCGCCGGGCCACGTCGCGTCGGCGGGCGAGGGGATCGAGCCCGACGGTGCGCACCGTCCCGGAAGTGGGCACCAGGATGCCCATGAGCATCTTGATGGTCGTCGACTTGCCGGCGCCGTTCGCGCCGATGTATCCGACGGACTCGCCGGGGGTGATCCGCAGGTCCAGATGGTCGACCGCAGTGGTGACCGCCTTGGTGCGGCCGTTCCATCCGCGCTTGACGAACGTGCGGGTCAGGCCCTGCGCCTCGATGACGTGGTCGCCGGTCATCCGCCCGCTCCTCGGTAGTGCCGGAGCCCGTACCGCCATGTCGCGCCCGCCAGGACCAGTGCCCACACCGTGACCACCGGCAGCAGCCAGGCCGCCCCGGGCTGGAAGACTCCTTGCCCGGGCAGGTCAAGGACGTACAGCGCGGGAAGGTACCCCGTGAACGCGAGCGGAAGGACGAAGCCGAAGGTGGCCTTGATCGCTCCCGGCCATACCGACGCCGGCTGGGTGGCTGCGTACCGGCCGCCGTAGACGAACGAGCTCGTGAACTCGGCGGCGTTGACGAGCACGAACTGACATCCCGCCGCGATGACGAAGACGGCCGCGTAGATCGTCGGCCCGCATACCAGTGTCAGCGCCAGCATTCCCAGCGTGCCCGGGCCCCAGTCGATCTCGTTGTGCGTGAGGGCGTACCCGAGGGCGAACAGGCTGACGGCGGGGCGGGTGAGCCGGTGGATCCGGATATCGCTCGTCATGAGCTGCACCAGGATCGGCTGGGGCCGCAGGTAGAACACGTCGATGGTGCCGGCGCGCACGTAGCGCGGCAGCTTGTCCAGGCGGCCGAAGAGGACGTCCGCTGCGCAGAACGAGAGGTCGGCCAGGGCGAACACGAGGAGCACCGCGGAGAAGGTGAGGCCGCCGATCACGGGCGCGTTGTGGAAGAGCAGCCACACCTCCGCCAGCTCGACGAGGCCGAGGACAAGCGCCGAGAACAGGTCCATCGTGAGGGAGGCCCGGTAGGTGACCTGCGCCTGGACCCGGGAGAACAGTACGGCGCGGTACGGGGCCAGCGGCCCGGGCCGCCGCGCGGAGGCGGTGTCAGCCACCTTGCACCTCCAGACGTCGTCGGCCCGCGACCGTGAGGACGTGTCCCAGCGCGAGGACGGCCAGCGTCCACCCCGCCTGGACCGCGACGGCGGTCAGTCCCGCCGCGGCGTCGATCCGCCCGGACAGGATGTCGCACGGCGGCATGAGGATCCACGCGAAGGGCGTGTACTCCGCGATCAGGGCGAGCCATCCGGGGAACATGCCGACGGGGACGAACATCCCCATGAGGAAGGTACCGGCGACGACGTAGAACGTCTGGATACCACGTGTGTCCACGACCCAGAAGCCGAGGATCTGCACGCAGTACAGCAGCGCCTGCGCGAGGACGATCGACAGCAGGACGCTGAGCGCGCCGAGCGGATACGCCGCGGGCTCGGCGGCCCAGGCCATCATGGACGTCGCCGCGCCGATCACCACGAGCGGCAGCGCCCGCGGGATGAGCGAGTAGACCGCGCCACCGACCGCCGTCGCGAGCGTGGCGAACTGCACGTCGACCGGGCGGAGGAAATCGACGGCGATGTCGCCGCTCCGGATACGTTCCGCCAGGGAACCGTCGCCGCCGAACGCGCCGATCGCCGACAGCATGCCCTGGGAAAGGAAGATGTAGCTCACCATCAGCTGCGGGGTGTAGCCGCCCGCCGTGCCGCCCGCCCCGGCCAGCGTCGCCAGCAGGATGGCCATCTTGATGAACCCGAACACGGCGTTGGTGAACACGCCGGCGGCCGCCGCGCCCAGGTAGGTGGACTGCTGGCGGAAGCCCGCCACCGTCAGGCGGGCGTACGGGAGAACGAAGGACCGGACGGAACGGAGAAGGGCGGCAGGCCCGGACACCGCGGTCGCGTGATGCGACGTCACAGTGGCCTGACGTTACCGCCCTCCCGTGTCTCGGGCCAGCCCCCCGGCTTACCCCTTCTGCTTGCGGATGTTCTCGAACACCGACGGATCGACGAGCGTGGACGTGTCGCCCAGCTCGCGGCCCTCGGCCACGTCGCGGAGCAGGCGGCGCATGATCTTGCCGGACCGCGTCTTCGGGAGCTCGGGCACGATGTTGATCTCGCGCGGCTTGGCGATCGGCGAGATGTCCTTGGACACCTGCGCCTTCATCTCGTCCACCAGCCGCGCGGGATCGGAGGCGTCGACGCCCTGACGCAGGATGACGAACGCGGCGATGGCCTGGCCCGTGGTCGCATCGGAGGCGCCCACGACCGCGGCCTCGGCGACGGCGGGATGGCCGACGAGGGCCGACTCGACCTCGGCGGTCGAGATGCGGTGACCCGAGACGTTCATGACATCGTCCACGCGGCCCAGCACCCAGAGGGCGCCGTCCTCGTCGTACCGCGCACCGTCGCCCGCGAAGTACCAGCCCTGGTCGGCGTAGCGCGACCAGTAGGTGTCCACGAAGCGCTCCGGATCGCCCCAGATGCCGCGCAGCATCGCCGGCCAGGGCTTGTCGAGCACGAGCAGGCCGGACTCGCCGCGGGGCAGGCTGTTCCCGTCGTCGTCGACGATGTTCGCGCTGATACCGGGCACGGGCTCCATCGCCGAGCCGGGCTTGAGCGTCGTGGTGCCGGGGAGCGGTGCGACCATCGCGGCGCCCGTCTCCGTCTGCCACCAGGTGTCGACGATCGGGGCCTTCCCCGCGCCGATCACGTCGCGGTACCAGCGCCACGCCTCGGGGTTGATCGGCTCGCCGACGCTGCCCAGCAGGCGGATCGAGCTCAGGTCGTGCGCGTCGGGGACCTCGCGGCCCCACTTCATGAACGTGCGGACCAGCGTGGGCGCGATGTAGTAGATCGAGACGCCGTACTTCTCGATGATCTCGAAGTGCCGGTGCTCGTTCGGCGAGTTCGGGGTGCCCTCGTAGATGATCTGCGTCGCGCCGTTGGCGAGCGGGCCGTACACGATGTAGGTGTGCCCGGTGACCCAGCCGATGTCGGCGGTGCACCAGAACACGTCCTTCTCGGGCTTGAGGTCGAAGAGGTAGTGGTGCGTGTACGCCGCCTGCGTCAGGTAGCCGCCGGAGCTGTGCACGATGCCCTTGGGCTTGCCCGTGGTGCCGGAGGTGTACAGCAGGTACAGGGGATGCTCCGCGTCGAAGGCCTCGGGCGTGTGGTCCGACGATGCCGCGCCCACGCTCTCGTGCCACCACACGTCGCGGTCGTGCCAATCGATGTCGTTGCGGCAGCGCTGTACGACGATGACCTTCTCGACCGACTCGGCCTGCTTGCCGTCCACGTCCATGTCCAGCGCCTCGTCGACATTGGCCTTGAGCGGCGTCGGCTTGCCGCGGCGGAACTGGCCGTCGGTGGTGATCACGACGCGGGCCTGCGCGTCGTCGATGCGGGAGCGCAGCGCGCCGGCGGAGAAGCCGCCGAAGACCACGGAGTGCGTGAGACCCAGACGCGCGCAGGCCAGCATCGCCACGATGGCCTCGGGAACCATCGGCATGTAGATCGCAACGCGATCGCCGGCGTTCAGGCCCAGCGAGCTGAGGTAGTTGGCCGCACGGCTGACCTCGTCCTTGAGGTCGGAGTAGGTGATGTCGCGGCTGTCGCCGGGCTCGCCGATCCAGTGGATCGCGACGCGGTCGCCGTTGCCCGCGTCCACGTGGCGATCGACGCAGTTGTACGCCACGTTGAGCTTGCCGCCCACGAACCACTTGGCGAACGGGGCACCGCTCCAGTCCAGGACCTCGTCGAACGGGGTGTCCCAGTGCAGCCGGTTCGCCTGCTCCGCCCAGAAGCCCAAACGGTCAGCTTCGGCACGATCGTACAATTCCCGACCGTGCGTGTTGGCCTGAGCTGCGAATTCAGCGGAGGGCGGGTAGGCGGCTGTCGCGGAATCAGTCATAAGTCGAATCCTAGGTACGGCGTGGGTGGCGGGCGGTGGGAAAGCTGAAATTCGACCGTATCGACCAGGGGTTGCACGAGGGTTGCAGGTCCCCGAGGCCGGGCGCCCGCATCGCCCGGCGGCCGCAATCCAGAGCATTCCGGTAGGAGTGCTCACGTTTGCCGGGACAGGCGGCGTGGACACCTTTAAGGTTCTGTTCACCAGATAGCCGAACTCAGGCGGAGGAAGTTGTGGGAATACGAAGTAGGCGGTGGCCGGCGGCGCGGGCGATCCTCGCTACCGCGGTCGCGGCGACCCTGGCGGTGTCGGGGTGCAGCATGGAGGGCGCGAGGTCCGTCAACACGACGGGGCCGAACGCGATCATCCGCGCGTACGCGGGCGAGCCCCAGAACGGGCTCGTGCCCACTGACACCAACGAACAGATGGGCGGGCGCATGATCCGCTCCCTGTTCACCGGTCTGTATCAGTACGACGCGGACGGCAAGCTGCAGCTGGCGAATGCGCAGTCGGTGGACACCACCGACAACAAGCATTTCGTCGTCAAGCTCAAGCCCGGTTGGAAGTTCACCGACGGTACGCCCGTGAAGGCCTCCAACTATGTGCGGGCGTGGAACTTCGGTGCTGCGGTCGGGAACCTGCAGAAGCAGCAGGACTTCTTCGCCGCGATCGACGGTTTCGAAGACGTCTCGCACAAGGGCACGTCGACCACCGAGATGCGCGGCTTGAAGGTCGTCGACGACAACACCTTCACGATCGACCTCACGGAGCCGAACATCGACTTCAAGCTGAGTCTCGGCCACACCCCCTTCGTTCCGCTGCCCGACGTCTTCTTCACCGAGGGCAAGGACAAGTTCGGCCAGAACCCGATCGGCAACGGCCAGTACAAACTGAAGCAGTGGCGACACAACGTGCAGGTCGACATGGTGCGCAACGACGACTACCAGGGTACGAAGCCGAAGAACGGCGGCTTGACCTTCATCCTCTACGCCACGCTCGATGCGGCGTACGCCGACCTCGGGTCGGGCAACCTCGACGTGATGGAGATCCTGCCGCCCAGCGCGCTGCGCTCGTACAAGAAGTCGCTGGGCTCGCGCGCGATGGTCAAGCCGACCGCGCAGACCCAGGCCTTCTCGATCCCGGAGTACCTGGACCACTTCAAGTACGACGAGGAGGGACGGCTGCGTCGTGAGGCCATCTCGATGTCGGTCGACCGGGACCTCATCGTGGACAAGATCTTCTTCGGTACCCGTATTCCCTCGGTGGACTTCACGGCCCGCACGATCCCCGGTTGGGATCCGAACATCCCGGGCAACGACACGCTCAAGCACAACCCGGACAAGGCCAAGCAGCTGTGGGCACAAGCCAACGCGATCCGCCCCTGGGATGGGATCTTCAGCATCGCGTACAACACCGATGGCGGCCACCAGACCTGGGTGGACGCGGTGTGCGGCCAGATCACGAACACGCTCGGCATCCAGGCGCAGGGCAAGCCCTACGCCACCTTCAAGCAGATCCGCACCGAAGTAACCGCGCGCTCGCTGAAATCTGCGGCTCGGACCGGCTGGCAGGCGGACTACCCTTCGCTCCTCAACTTCCTGGGGCCGCAGTACATCAGCACCGGCAGCTCGAACGACGCGGTCTACAGCAATCCAGAGTTCGACGCGAAGGTCCGCGCCGCGGAGCAGGCTCCCGACCAGACGGCGTCGAACCGGCTCGCGAACGAGGCGCAGGTGATCCTCCTGCACGATCTGCCGGTGGTGCCGTTGTGGGACTACCTGGCGGTGGGCGGCCGCGCGGACGGTGTCAACGCGGAGCTCACCTGGAGCGGTGACCCCGACTATCCGAACATCACCAAGGAGTGACGACCGATGCTGAGATTTCTCCTGAGCCGGCTCGGGCAGTTGGTCATCGTCTTCTTCGGTGCCACGCTGCTGATCTACGCGCTCGTCTTCCTCGTGCCGTCCGACCCGATCGCCGCGCTCGGCGGTGATCGGCAGCTGCCGCCCGACGTGGTCGAGGGCCTGCGCGCTCAGTATCACTTGGACCAGAACTTCTTCTGGCAGTACTGGTACTACATCAAGGGCGTGTTCACGCTCGACTTCGGCACCTCGTTCTCCGGGCAGCCGGTGTGGGAGGTGATGAAGCGGGCCTTCCCGGTCACCGTGAACCTGGCGCTCATCGCGCTCGCGGTGGAGGCGATCCTCGGAATCTTCTTCGGCGTCCTGGCCGGCCTCAAGAAGGGGAAGATCTTCGACACCACGATCCTGTTCGTGTCGCTGATCATCATCGCGGTGCCGATCTTCGTGCTGGGCTTCATCGCGCAGTACGTCTTCGGCGTGAAACTGCAATGGTTCCCGGTCACCGTCGGCGGCAACCTGGACTTCTACCACCTGCTGCTGCCGGGCATCGTCCTCGGGCTGGTGTCCTTCGCCTATGTCGTGCGGCTCACCCGCTCGCAGGTGGCGGAGAACCTGACCGCCGACTTCGTGCGGACCGCCACCGCCAAGGGCCTCCCGCGCTGGCGGGTCGTGGTGGTGCACGTGCTGCGGAACTCGCTGATCCCGGTGGTCACCTTCCTGGGTGCCGACCTCGGTGCGCTGATGGGCGGCGCCCTCGTCACGGAGGGAATCTTCAACGTGCCCGGCGTGGGCGGCACCATCTACCAGGCGGTGATCCGCGGCGAGGCGCCCACGGTTGTCTCGTTCGTCACCGTGCTCATCCTGATCTATCTGATCTCCAACGTGGTGGTCGACCTGCTCTACGCCGCCCTCGACCCGAGGATTCGCTATGCCTGACAACAAGATCTACCCGGGACAGGAACGCTTCGTCGCCTCCGCGGAGGACGTCAAGGTGGGAGCGGTCGACGCGGTCGACACCGACTCGGCACCCGCGGGCTTCTGGAAGTCGGCGTGGATGGAGCTTCGCCGCAAGCCCGTCTTCATCGTCGCGTCGATCATGCTGATTCTGATCCTGCTGGTCGTCATCTGGCCGAGTCTGTTCAACTTCGCCGGTCAGGACCCGCAGTTCAAGGATCTCCAGCAGTCCCTGCTCTCGCCGGGCGGTGACCACCTGCTGGGCACGGATCAGCAGGGCCGGGACATCTTCGCGCGGATGGTCTACGGCGCTCGGGCATCGGTGCTCGTCGGGGTCCTCACGACGATCGTGGTGGTGGTGATCGGCGGTCTGTTGGGCACCATCGCCGGCTTCTACGGCGGCTGGCTCGACTCCGTGATCGCCCGCGTCGCCGACATCTTCTTCGGCATCCCGCTGATGCTGGCCGCGGTCGTGGTCATGCAGATGATCAAGGACCGCACCGTCTTCACCGTGGTCTTCGTGTTGGCGATCTTCAGCTGGCCGCAGATCGCCCGGATCGCGCGGTCGGCCGCCATCTCGATCCGGAACGAGGAGTTCATCACCGCATCGAAGTCGTTGGGGGCCTCCAAGGTCCGCACGCTCTTCACGCACGTGATCCCGAACTGCCTCGGGCCGATCATCGTGATCGCGACCATCTCCCTCGGTATCTACATCGTCACCGAGGCCACGCTCTCGTACCTCGGCATCGGCCTCCCGGCCACCGAGGTCTCGTGGGGCCAGGACATCGCCTCCGGGCAGGACCTGCTGCGCGAGGGCACCCCGATCCTGTTCTACCCCGCCGGTGCCCTGGCGCTCACCGTGCTCACGTTCATGATGCTCGGTGACGTCCTGCGCGACGCTCTCGATCCGAAGGCGAGGACCCGCTGATGAGTGCTCAACCCGAACCCCTCCTCGAGATCCGCGACCTGGTCGTCGAGTTCCGAGTGCAGGACCGCCAGGTCCAGGCCGTGCGGGGTGCCAACCTCACGGTCTACCCGGGCCAGACGGTGGCCATCGTCGGCGAGTCCGGCTCGGGCAAGTCCACGACGGCCGCGGCCGTGATGGGCCTGCTGCAGGGCACCGGCAAGGTGGCCGGCGGCCAGATCGTGTTCGACGGCCAGGACCTCTCGCACGCCTCGGAGAAGGACTTCCAGAAGATCCGCGGAAGCGGCATCGGCCTGGTGCCGCAGGATCCGAACACGAACCTCAATCCGTTGTGGCGGGTGGGGTTCCAGGTCCGGGAGACGCTCAAGGCGAACAACGCGGAACAGGGTGATGCCAAGAGGCGGGCGATCGAGCTGCTGGCCGAGGCCGGCATGAAGGATCCCGACAAGCGCGTCAATCAGTACCCGCACGAGTTCTCGGGCGGCATGAAGCAGCGCGCGCTCATCGCGATCGGCCTGGCCTGCCGGCCGAAGCTGCTGATCGCCGACGAGCCCACGTCGGCCCTGGACGTGACGGTGCAGCGACAGATCCTCGACCACCTCGAGTCGCTCACGCAGGAGCTGGGGACCGCGGTGCTGCTCATCACGCACGACCTGGGGCTCGCCGCCGAGCGGGCCAGCCATCTGGTGGTGATGTACAAGGGGCGGGTCGTGGAATCCGGTCCGGCGCTGGATATCCTGCAGGATCCCCAGCACGAGTACACCAAGCGGCTCGTTGCCGCGGCACCGTCGCTCGCGGCCCGCAGGACGGACGCACCGTCGGTCACCGAGGTCCGGGAGCCGGCGGCCGTGGCGCGGGACGAGAAGGTGTACGCCGAGACGCTGACGGGCGAGGCCCAGGACGCGTCGACGAAGGGGATCGAGGAGGTGGTCGTCGCCTCGCACCTGGTGAAGGACTTCCCGATCCGTGGGTCGCTGCCCTTCCAGAGCAGCGACTTCCGCGCGGTCGACGATGTCAGCTTCACCATGCTGCGCGGCACCACGACCGCGGTGGTCGGCGAGTCCGGCTCGGGCAAGTCGACGGTGGCGCAGATGGTGTTGGGCCTGCTCGAGCCGACCAGCGGCACCGTCGAATTCGACGGGACGGACGTGCGCGCCCTGCAGGGCGCGGAGGCCAAGAAGTTCCGGCGGCGGGTGCAGCCCGTGTTCCAGAACCCCTACGGCTCTTTGGATCCGATGTACTCGATCTACCGCGCCATCACCGAGCCGCTGGTGGTGCACGGTGTCGGCGACAAGAACTCGCGGGTGGATCGGGCGAAGGAACTGCTCGAGATGGTGGCGCTCCCGAACGACACCATGCACCGGTACCCCAACGAGTTGTCCGGCGGTCAGCGGCAGCGCGTCGCGATCGCGCGGGCGCTGGCGCTCAACCCCGAGGTCATCGTGCTCGACGAGGCGGTCTCGGCGCTCGACGTGCTGGTGCAGGCCCAGATCCTGACCCTGCTCGAAGGGCTCCAACGGGAGTTGGGCCTGACCTACCTGTTCATCACCCACGATCTGGCGGTGGTCAAGCAGATCGCGCACCAGACGCTGGTGATGGCCGGTGGCAAGGTGATGGAGCAGGGACCGACGGACCGGGTGTACGACAACCCGACCTCGGACTACACGCGCAAGCTGATCGACGCCATCCCCGGCGGGTCGATCGAGCTCGCGGGCTGATCCGCGGGGCGCCGGGCAGGGCGGCCGGGCGGCGGCGCGACCGGGCTAGGGTGGGCTCATGACCGACCCGCTGAGCCCGCTCGTCGCCGTGCCCGCCGTCGCGGAGGCGGCCGCCGCTGCCCGGGAGGCGCTCGCGAAGGTGCACCGTCATCCCGCGAACCGTCGTCAGTGGCGGGCGACGGCCACGGAATCGTCGTTGCGCGGTGCCCGCGCGTCGGCGGCGCTTGACGGTGCCGCGGTTGCGCTGAGCCGCGACGAGCTGATCAACGACCCGGTCCTGGCGGGCGCGATGCGCGCCTACCAGGCCATCGACGGCGACCTGCTGGACGCGAGCGTCGGGGTGTGGCGCCGCGCGCCGCTCCAGGTGCTGGCCCGGCTGCACACCCTGGCCGCTGCCGATCTGGTCGACGGTGACGATTCCCGGCTCGGCCGGCCACGACCGGGCGCGGGCGAGCGGCTCTCGCTGCTCGCGCAGCTGGTCACGGGCGGTACGCAGGCGCCCGCACCGGTGATCGCGGCTGTCGTGCACGGGGAGCTGCTGTCGCTGCGTCCCTTCGAGGTGTCCGACGGGGTGGTGGCCCGCGCCGCGTCGCGCCTGGTCACCGTGGCGTCCGGTCTGGACCCGCACGCGCTGGGGATCCCCGAGACCACGTGGCTCAAGTTCGCCCCGAGCTACGCCGATGCCGCGGACGCGTTCGGGATGGGGGACCCGGACGGCGTAGTGGCGTGGGTGGTGTTGTGCTGCCAGGCGCTGGAGGCGGGAGGAGCGGAGGCACTCGCGTTGGCCGAGCGCTGATCGCGCCACCTACCCCGGACATGCGCAACGGCGACCCGGCCTGAGCTCCAGGTGCGCACCTGGCGGTGTGTCCTGAAGAACGGGTCCGAATCGCCGTTCGCTAGCACGGATCCCGGTTACCAAGCGTGCGTGAGGGTGGGCTGTATTACGGCCTCGGCGTAGCCGGAGAGAGGTCCACTATCCGCAGACCTTGTGCTGACCACTGATTTCTCCGGTGACGCAGGCCGACAGCGCTTTCCGCCATAGGTGGCGAGCTCCGCGTGGGTGCCTGGTGTCCGTGCTGGGAGCCTTGACGCTCAGGGACCCTCGACCTTCTCTTCCGGTGAGGATCTGGCTTTGCGCCGCTCCGTGATTCATTTCTACCCTGTGATCGCCGTCACAGCAAGGGGTGAGCGAGAATTTTCCCCGATGATGCGGGTCGCGATCCGTCGTCAGCTCTTCTTCCGGTGCAGCGCAAGGTAAGTCGCGAACCCCACACCTGCGGTGATCATGCCGAGGCCCGCCGTCGCGAGGACGGAGTTCCGCGAGGGGGTCGGGATCCGGTCCCGGAGCGGGGCGGGGTTCGAGAAGGACACGACGGGCCAACCGCGCTCGGACGACTCTTTGCGCAGGCCGCGGTCGGGGTTCACGGCGGTCGGGTGGCCGACGGCCGCGAGCATCGGGACATCGGTGATCGAGTCCGAGTATGCGAAGCACTGCGAGAGGTCGTATCCGTGTTCGGCGGCGAGCGCCTCCATCGCGACCACCTTGTTCTCGCCGTAGCAGTAGAACTCCACCTCGCCGGCGTACTTGCCGTCCTCGACCTTCATCTTCGAGGCGACGGCGTAGTCGGCTCCCAGCATCTCGGCGATCGGGGCGACCATCTCCTCGCCCGAGGCCGACACGATCACCACGTCGTGCCCGCGGGCGTGGTGGCCGGCGATCAGCTCGGACGCCTCCGCGAACACCAGCGGATTGACGACATCGTGCAGGGCCTCGCGCACGATGGACTTGACCTGCTCGACGTTCCAGCCCTCGCACATCTGCGTGAGGTGGTCCCGCATGCGCTCCATCTGGTCGTGATCGGCCGCCGTCAGCATCATGAGGAACTGCGCGTAGCTCGACTTGAGCACGGCGCGGCGGTTGAGGAGGCCCTCGTCGAAGAAGGGGCGCGAGAACGCCAGCGCGGACGATTTCGCGATGATCGTCTTGTCCAGGTCGAAGAAGGCGGCGACCCGGCGCACCGGGGCCTCGTCGGGCGCGGTTGGGCTCACGCGGAACACACTACCGCTGCCACATCGATCCGTACCCCGCAAGAGCGGACCCCGGATTCCTCCACAGGTTTCTGCAATGACGCGATTCCTCCACAGGCCGGGTCCGGACGCAGGGGGATCGGGCCGGTCCGAGGGCGATGCTGGGCCCATGCGAGGGATCGAGATCGGCATGGCGGTGGCCGACGGTGCGCTGGCGGACGACGTGCGTCGCGCGGCGGCGGCGGCGGCGCGCACGGTGACGGACATCGACCGGGGGCGGCCGCGCGCCGGGTGGGCGTCGGCCGCGGGCATGGTCCTGGACCTGGGCGCCGCCACGGCGATGGCCGAGGCCGCCCGCGCCGGCGGCCTGCCCCGTCGCGAGGGCGTCGCGATCGTCGCCGCCCAGGCCGGGCTGGCCGAGCTCGCGGCCGCGGTCGAGGTGGGCGCCGCGCAGGTCTTCGTCCTCCCCGGGCAGGTTCGGGACCTCGCCCGGTTCCTCGCCGCCCGCGAGCCGGACGACGGTGAGCGGTCCAGGGTCGTGGCCGTCGTCGGCGGGCACGGCGGCGCGGGCGCCTCGGTGCTGGCCGCTGCGGTCGCGGTCGCGGCACCGGGCCGGGGCGTGACGGCACTGGCCGTCGACGCGGATCCGTGGGGCGGCGGCCTGGATCTGCTGCTGGGCTGCGCGGACCTGCCGGGCCTGCGCTGGGGCGATCTGGCGCTGCGGGGCGGGCACGTCCCGTCCGAGGCGCTCGTGGCGGCGTTGCCGGGCCGAGCCGGCGCCGTCGCGGTGCTGTCCGCCGGCGGTGTCGGCGTCCCCGAGATCCCCGTCGAGGGCCTGCTCGCGGTCATCGACGCGGGGCGCCGCAGCGTCGGGGTCACCGTCGTCGATCTACCGCGCCGCGACGACCCGGCCACCTCGGCGTGCCTGGAGGTCGCCGACGTCGTGGTCGTGGTGGTCGGCGCCACCGTCCGCGGCTGCGCTGCGGGCCGGGCGGTGGCCGGCGGGCTGGCGGACAGGGCCCGATCGGTGGGCCTGGTGGTCCGCGGACCGTCACCGGGCGGGCTGTCGGCGCGCGACGTGGAGCGGGCGGTCGGTCTCCCGCTCCTGGCCTCGATGCGCCCGCAGCCACGTCTCGACGAGCAGCTCGACGGTGCCGGGCTGCGCCTGCGCAAGGGGACGCCCCTCGCGGTCGCGGCCGGGCGCGTGCTCGACGGCGTGCGGCGAGGTGCGGCGTGACCTCGCCGGATCCGGACCTGCTCGCCCGGGTGAGGGAGCGGCTGGCCCACACCGCCACCGCGCTCACACCCGATGTCATGGCCGCCGCGTTGCGCGCCGAATGCGGCGGCGTCCTCGGCGACACCGACCTGCTCGACGGTCTCGCCCATCTCGAGACGGAGCTCGTCGGCGCCGGCCGGCTCGAGCCGCTGCTCGCGGACCCGGCGGTGGCGGACGTCCTCGTCGTGGGCCCGCGGCGGGTGTGGGTCGACCGGGGTGCGGGGCTCGAGCTCACGGACGTCGTCTTCGAGGACGACGATGCCGTCCGCCGCCTCGCGGCCAGGCTCGCGCTCACCGCGGGCCGGCGCCTCGACGACGCCCAGCCGTGGGTCGACGGGCACCTGCCCGCGGGTCCGGGCGGCCGGGCGGGCAGCGGGATCCGGCTGCACGCCGTCCTCCCGCCGCTGGCGCACGGCGGCACGTGCATCTCGCTCCGCGTGCTGCGGCCGGCCACCCAGACGCTCGATACGTTGATCGACGGCGGCGCGGTGCCTGCGGACGTGGCGGAGCTGGTGCGCCGGGTGGTGGCAGCGCGGCTCGCGTTCCTCGTGGTGGGCGGCACCGGCTCCGGCAAGACCACGCTGCTCAACGGGCTGCTCGGTGCGGTGCATCCGGACGAGCGGGTGCTGTGCGTCGAGGACGCGCACGAGCTCGATCCGGTGCACCCCCACGTGGTCTCGCTGCTGGCGCGCGGGGCCAATGTCGAGGGCGTCGGCGAGGTGACTGTCCGCGACCTGGTGCGGCAGGCCCTGCGGATGCGGCCGGACCGGATCGTGGTCGGCGAGGTGCGCGGCGCCGAGGTCGTCGACCTCCTCACGGCGCTCAACACCGGCCACGACGGTGGCGCGGGCACCGTCCACGCCAACTCCCCGCGGGAGGTCCCGGCGCGGCTCGAGGCGCTCGCCGCGCTCGGCGGGCTCGGCCGGGAGGCACTGCACGCACAGCTGGCGGCGGCCTTCCAGATCGTCTTCTCGGTGCACCGCTGGCCGTCGGGCCGGCGCGGGCTGCGCAGCATCGGCGTGGTCGAGCGCGGCGGATCCGGCTACGTGCGGGTCCTGCCCGTCTGGGAGCGCGACGGCGGCTTCACGGCGTCCGCTGACCGGGTGTCCGCGCTGCTCGCGGAACGGGGTGCGTCGTGACGGCCGTGGTCCTGATGCTCCTCGCCGCCGCGCTGCTGGCGTGGCCGGGCGGGCTCGGTGCGGCCAGGCTCCGCGCGATGAACGCACCGGGCAAGCCGCACCGGGTGATGCGGTGGGGCTGGCTCGCCGTCGCCGTTCCCGTCGGCGCGCTGGCCGTCGGACCGGGGCAGGCCCTCGCCGCGGCGCTGGCCGCGGGCACGGCCCGGGAACTGTGGGCACGCTCCCGCGCACGGAACGAGGCCGCCGCGCGGCTCTCGGCGGTCCTCGCGGGCGTGGACGCGATGGTCGCGGAGCTGTCCGTCGGCGCGCACCCGGCTGCGGCGTGCGGCACGGCGGGACGGGACGCGGACGATCCGCACGTACGCGCGGTCTTCGCCGAGATGGCGGGGCGGGCGGAACTGGGTGGCGACGTGGCGGCGGGCCTCCGGGCGCACGCCGCCGAGAGCGCGGCCTGGACACGCATCGCGGCCGCGTGGGAGACGGGGACCAGGCACGGCATCGGCATGGGTGAGCTGCTCGCGTCCGTGCGCGAGGACCTGCGCTCCCGCGAAAGATACCTCGGGCGTGCGCATTCCGCCCTCGCCGGAGCTCGCGCCACCGCGCAGGTGCTCGCGGCGCTCCCGGTCCTGGGCGTCCTGATGGGGCAGCTCATCGACGCCGACCCCGTCGGCACCCTGCTCGGTACCGGTGCGGGCGGGGTACTGCTCGTCGTCGGGACGTGCCTGACCTGCGCAGGGCTGCTCTGGTCCCGCGCGATCGCCGACGGTGCCGCCGGCGCACCGTCGGGCAGTCGGTCGTCGGGGGACGGCTCGTGAGCGGGCACGGGCCGCTCGCGGCGGCCCTGATCATGCTCGCGGCCGCAGTCCTCGTACTCCCCCTGGCGGCGCGGGCGCGGCTGGCGGCGGACGCCCCGGGCGGCGCGGAGCGGCTCCGCCCCCGGATCCCGCGCCGTGCCCCGAAACCGGACCCGTTCGACGCCGCAGCGGCGTACGACCTGTTCGCGGTGTGCCTGCGCGCGGGCATGCCGACGGCGGACGCGGCACGGGCGGTAGCCGGGGAGGCGCCGGCGGCGCTGGCGGAGGTGTTGAACCGGGCGGCGGAGCTGCTCGCACTCGGATCCGACGCCGAAACCGCCTGGCGCACCGACTCGGCGGACCCGCAAGTGGTCGCGCTGACGCGGATGCTGCGACGGTCCGCGCGGGCCGGGTCGCCGCCCGCGGTCGGGTTGGCGGACCTGGCGCGCACGGAGCGGGCGCAGGCGGAGGACCGAGCCGTGGCGGCGGGGGAGCGCGCCGGGGTCGCGGTGGCGGGGCCGCTCGGCCTGTGCTTCCTGCCGGCCTTCGTGTGCCTCGGCATTGTGCCGGTGGTGATGGGACTCGCGGGCAAGGTGCTCGGGGAGGGGCTGCTGTAGCGGCCCGACGGAAGGGGGATGGAATGTGGATTCGATTGCGGTGCAGGATGACCGAGCTCATGCTGGAGGACGAGGGGATGAGCACCGTCGAATATGCAATAGGCACTATTGCTGCCGCGGCGTTCGGCGCGGTGCTCTACGGGGTCGTCACCGGCGACAACATCATCAGCGGTCTGACCTCGATCATCGGCAAGGCGCTGGGCACCTCCACCGGCTAGCGGGCGATGCGGGCGCGGTCACGGTCGAGGCCGCGTTCGCCGTCGCCAGCCTGATCACGGTGCTGGTGCTCAGCGTCGGTGCGGTCGTGGGTGTCACCGCGCACGTCCGGTGCGTCGACGCGGCGCGGGAGGCGGCTCGACTCGCCGCCCGGGGTGACGACGGTCGAGCGTCCCGTGCGGTCGCCGAGGTCGGGCCGCCCGGCGCGTCGTCGACGGTGAGCCGCGAGGGCGAGACCGTCACGGTGCGGGTCAGGGCCCCGGTGGCGCTGCTCCCAGGGCTGACGGTGTCCGCCGTCGCGGTGGCGGCGGTCGAGCCCGGGACGGGGCCGTGACCTGCGCTCGGCCGCGGGCGGCGCCGTTGCGTGCGGGCGCGGAGGACGGGGTGGCGACGGTGCTGGCCGCGGTGATGGTCGCTGCGATCATCACCGTGGTCGTCATGGTGGTGGACGTCGGCGCCGCGGTGTCCGCGCGCCACCGAGCCCAGGCCGCCGCCGACCTCGCGGCGCTCGCCGGTGCGGCGAGCGCGATCGACGTCGACGCGGCGTGCGCCGCGGCGGACCGTCTGGCCCGGGCCAACGCGGGATCGCTGCGCGCCTGTTCCGTCGACGGCTTCGACGTGGTCGTGCGCGTGAGCGTCCCGGTCTCGCTGGCGGTCTTCGGGTCCGACGAGGCCGTCGCCGTCGCGCGTGCGGGGCCCGAGTGACCTTCGCGACGTGACGGTGTGGCGCGGGATTCGGAGTGTGGAGCGCGCGCTCGGCGACTCGTACGACAAGCCCACATCGGCCGGTCCTCGCGACCTCCGACTGGACGGGATCACTGCTTCCTCGTTGAATCGCGACATCGCTGTCAGCGAGTTCGCCGCCCCACCCGGAGCCGGTGGCCCGGTCGTGATCCGCCTCGAACTGCCACGTGGTACTCGAGGCTCTGGGTGGGCGGTATCGGGCTCACCGACCTGGGATACCAGGGGGAGGTGCTGCTCCTCGATCCAGTTGTACGCTTGTGGAGGGTGGATCGGCCCGGCGCCGTCCCGCTCCTGCACGGGAGGGTGGTGGGTTAGATGTCGAGATTCTCCGATGACCTGTCCGCGGTGCCGGCGGCCTCGGCGCCGAGAATCTTCAGTATCCCCCAGCTGCGCATGCGTCTCGGCGTCAGTGACCTGCCGAACGAACAGCAGAAGATCGCCGTCGCGAGGTGGCTGGAAGTCAATGGTGCCTCCGATGTGCTCCGTCGGAGCATTCTCGCGGAGGGATGGAGCGATCTGCTTCACCTCCCCGCCTGAGCTGCGTCGAGCACAGACGTGCTGCGCGGTGCCGTCGACCGGCGCACACTGAGACGATGGCGTACGACGAGGGGCTCGCGGACAGGATCCGCGACGCGATCGACGGTGAACCCGGGGTCATCGAGAAGCGGATGTTCGGCGGGCTGGCGTTCCTCGTCGACGGGCACATGGCGATCGCGGCGAACAGTCATGGTGAGGCGATGGTCCACCTGCACCCGGAGGCCACGGACGGATTGATCGGGCCGCACGTGCGGGCCACCGTCATGCGCGGCCGCGAGATGCGCGGCTGGCTCGACCTCAGCGCGGAGGCGACGGCCTCGGACGTCGAGCTCGCGGAATGGGTGCGGCGCACCGTCGACTACGCGCGGTCCCTGCCGCCGAAGTAGCGGTTCACTCCCCGGCGTCGAAGGCGTCGGGGTAGTCGTTGTCGACGATGGACCGCAGGTACTCCCGATGCCTGCGCAGGAAGTCGTCTGCGGTCTGGTTCACGATGAGCCAGCCGCCTTCGTCGCGGGTGGCGAGGTTCTCGAGGAGCCTGCCCAGCCGGCGGCGCGACTCCTCCGGCATCGACATCACGAACTCGGCGTACCGGTCGATCCGGGGTGGCTCCGGCAGCTCACTCTCCACGGGCCACCGCCGCGAGCACGAGGTCGAGGACGATGACCGCGCCCTCCTTGTCGAGCGGGTCGTTCCCGTTGCCGCACTTGGGCGACTGGACGCACGAGGGGCAGCCGGACGGGCACTCGCAGGCGGCTACGGCGTCGCGCGTGGCGACCAGCCACGTGGCGATCGACTCGTAGCCGCGCTCGGTGAAACCGGCGCCGCCGGGGTAGCCGTCGTAGACGAAGATCGACGGCAGACCGGTGTCCTCGTGCAGCGCGGTCGACAGGCCGCCGATGTCCCAGCGGTCGCATGACGCCACCAGCGGCAACAGGCCGATCGCGGCGTGTTCGGCGGCGTGCAGCGCTCCGGGCCAGCGCTCCGGGACCAGGCCGGCGCCGTCGAGCACCTCCGGCGACAGCGTGAGCAGCGCCGCGCGCGTCGCCAGCGTGGTCTCGGGGAGGTCCAGCGGGGCGGCGTCGAGTACCTCGCCGCTGCGCAGCGTGCGCAGGTAGCCGACCACCCGGCTGGTGACCTCCACGGAGACGAACCGTACGGCCACCTCTCCCAGTACCTCCGTCGCGTGGACGGCGGTGACGTGCACGTCCAGATCCTCGCGCGCGGAGGTGGTCCAGTCGGGCTCCTCCGCGTGGACCAGCGCGAGGCCCTCGTCGAGGTCCAGCTCGTCGACCACGTAGGACTCGCCCTGGTGCACGTGCACCGCGCCCTCGTGCACCGTCGACAGCGCACGGGTGAAGTCGACGGTGCCCAACAACCGGCCCGAGGCCTCCTCGACGATGAGGATCTCGCTGCCCGCGCCGCCCCGGATGTTCACGCCCGCATGGGGATCGATGCCCGCGGCCAGGAAGTAGCCGGCCGGACGCTCGCGGAGCAGCCCGTCGGCGACGAGTCGCCCGACCACGTCCACCGCGCCCAGCGATACCACTTCCGGTCGGGTCAACGGGATCTCGCTCGCGGCGCAGAGCAGCTGCGGCCCCAGGACGTAGGGGTTCCACGGGTCCGTGATGGTGGCCTCGACCGGCTTGCCGAGCAGCGACTCCGGGTGGTGCACGAGGTAGGTGTCCAGCGGGTCGTCGCGGGCGATGAGCAGGATCAGCGAGCCCTGCCCGCGTCGCCCGCTGCGCCCCGCCTGCTGCCAGAACGAGGCGACGGTGCCGGGGAAGCCCGCCATCAGCACGGCGTCCAGGCCCGCGATGTCCACGCCCAGCTCCAGGGCGTTCGTGGTGGCGACGCCCAGCAGCGCACCGTCGTTCAGCCCCCGCTCCAGGGCACGCCGGTCGTCGGCGAGGTACCCCGCCCGGTAGGCGGCGATCCGCTCGGCCAGTTCCGGGGTGGCCTCCGCGAGCATCCGCCGGGCCGAGAGCGCGACGGTCTCGGCGGACCGTCGGGACCGGACGAACGCGAGGGTGCGCGCACCCTCGACCACCAGGTCGGCGAGCATCCGCGCCGCCTCGGTCGTCGCGGGGCGGCGCACCGGCGCGCCGTTCTCGCCCTCCAGGTCGGGCAGGAGCGGGGGCTCCCACAGCACGACGGTGCGCGGTCCGTGCGGTGACGAATCCTCGGTCACGGCAACGCAGTCGGCGCCGATCAGCCGGGACGCCGCGCCGCCGGGATCGGACGTGGTGGCGGACGCGCAGATCACCGTCGGCGTGGCGCCGTACTTCGCCGCCACCCGCAACAGGCGCCGCAGCACCAGCGCTGTGTGCGAGCCGAACACCCCGCGGTAATGGTGACACTCGTCCACCACGACGTAGCGCAGACCGCGCAGGAATCGCGCCCACTTCGCATGCCGCGGAAGCAGTCCCACGTGCACCATGTCCGGGTTCGTGAACACCCAGCGGCTGTCCGAGCGCGCCCAGCGGCGCATCTCCTGCGAGGTGTCACCGTCGTACATGGCGGGCGAGGCGTCGTGCGGGCCGTAGTCCGTGGTGAGCCGGACCGCCGCGCGGTGCTGGTCGGTGCCGAGCGCCTTCGTGGGCGAGAGGTACAGCACCGTCGCGCGCGGATCGTCGGCGAGCGCTGCGAGCACCGGCAGCTGGTAGGCGAGCGATTTGCCCGATGCGGTGCCCGTGGAGATCACGGTGTGGCGGCCTGCGTGCGCGTGTTCCGCCGCTTCGGCCTGATGTCGCCAGGGCCGCTGGACGCCCTCGTCGACGAGCCCGTCCCGCAGGCGGGGCGGAACCCATGAGGGCCAGTCGGCGAATTCCGCGCGCCGTGACGGGATGTCCGCGACATGAGTCAGGCTCTCGGCGCCGGGGCCTGCGCCGGCTTGGATCCTGGCCAGGAGCTCGCGCCCGAAGGTGTTGTGCTCCACCGTGTCAGACCTCGCTTCGAAACGTGCGCCCGCGGCCGCAGGAGGCGGTGACGGCGGGCTTCGTCCAGTCTAGCGGCGGCGCGAACAGGCGATCGGCGGGTGGGACGGAGGGTGAACATGAGGCGAATTCCCGCCGCCCGCTGTCGCTCGCCTGGAAATCGTGATTGACTGTATGCGGTCGCAGCTCCCGCCGGGGGTCCTAGAGGACCATCGGGGGATCGATGTTGCGGGCGTGGTACTGAAGGTTTTTGTGTGCGGTCTCCGCAAACGGCTCCAGAAAGTATGGCGGCCGGAACCGGCCAGGAGTCGCACCCCACTCGGGGAACGGTTCCTACACCGGTAGTTAGACAAGTTAGGAAACATCTCAATGGCACAGGGAACTGTGAAGTGGTTCAACGCGGAGAAGGGCTTCGGCTTCATCGCACCGGCCGACGGCTCGGATGACGTGTTCGTCCACTACTCGGAGATCCAGGGCAACGGCTTCCGTACCCTCGAGGAGAACCAGCTCGTGGAGTTCGAGGTCGGCCAGGGCACCAAGGGCCCGCAGGCCACCGGCGTCCGCGCCCTCTAAGAAACCCCGCACCACGCGATAAGCGTTTCTCGCAACGCCCCTCCGCTGTCACAGCGGAGGGGCGTTGTGCATTTCGGTCACGTTCTCGTGTCGACGGAGCTCTGCCGCACCACGGGGCTCTAGGCTCATCATGTGTCCCAACTGTCACTGTTCTCCGCGGAGCAGACCGAGCCGTCGCCGCGCGACCTGGCCGGTCTTCTGGCCGCGTCGGGGCAGATCGTGCAGCTGGGCGGTAGTGCCCGCGTGTCGGTGGTCGTCCCGGACCAGTGGCGCGCCGATGCCATCGCCGTGATGATCGACGAGGCGGGGCTGCGTGCCCAGCAGGGCGTCTCCGAGGAGGGGACGCCGCTGGTCCGGACCCTCGCGGCGCCCGAACTGCAGCCCATGTCGTTGGCCTGGACGCGCGGTGCGGCGAAGACGGCACCCCCGACCTGGGTGCCCGGACCGCGGGCCCTGCGTGCCTGGGCCCTGGCCGCGGGCGACGTCGACGGCGTGCACTACCTGCTCCACCTGGACCCGCACGCGCCCGAGAGCGCACCGGTCCTGGCCACCGCCCTGATGCGCGCCGGCGTCGCCCCGACCCTCGTGGGCACCCGCGGGACGAGACCCGCGCTGCGGGTCTCCGGGCACCGTCGGTTGTTGCGTCTGCGGGAGAGCATCGGCGACCCGCCGGCGCATCCCGATGCCGCTGCGCACTGGCCTCAGCCGTAGGTCGTGCGCTCGCGGCGGACGACCGCGTGGTGCAGGTGGACGACGATCGCGGTCTCCGCGGCGAGGTAGACGACCCCACTGACCAGGGCGAGGGCGTGGTCGGCCGGGCTGTGGCCCCACATCCGGATCGGTGCCGACCAGCCATAGGTCAGGAGCCCCGCCGCGATCACCGCCAGACGATGCCGGTCCGTCCACATCGGCGACGGTGCCCACAGGGCGAGAGTGATCACGGCCACGACGATGCCGACCGTCATCGTCACCAGTCCGGCCGCGGTCGCGAGACGCACGCCGCCCAGTAGTGCGGCGCCGCATGCGAGGAAGAGCCCGCAGACGATGCCGGGCCCGGGCGGACGCGCACCGTCGGGCGCGCGGCCCGGCAGGCGGAGGGCGAGGGCGACGAGCGCCACGGCGATCACGGCGGTACCGGCGAGGCGCGGCCACGGGGCGACGAAGTGCCCCCACGTGCGGTACGCCGTCGTCACGGTGACGACCGCTCCGACCAGGAGCAGCGCCGTGCACACGAGGATTCCTCGGCGGCGCAGCAGAGGCTGACGAGGCTCGGACATGCCGAGCTCGACTATCGCGATCGGCAGGCAGATGCTGAAGGCGACGTGGATCGCGAGGACGAAGACGGTCCACGTCGCGCCGATGCCGAGCCCCGGCAGGAAGCCGTGGTCAAGCAAGTGCGCGTCGGCGTAGCCGGGGTTGAACAGCGACTGTCCGAGCAGGCCCTCGCCGATCAACGCCCAGGCGAGAGCGAGGAGGGCGATCGTCGGCCAGCCCCGGCCGCGTCGGCGCGCGACCTCCCGGATCAGGAGCGCGCCCGCGCCGTACCAGGGCGCGAGCACCACGATCAGCGGAAGCAGGACGACCGGGAAATCGCCCAGGAAGAACTCCCCGATCAGCGGGGAGAGGAAGTACAGAGCCAGCGCAGGACTCCTAAGAATCTTGGTCACTCTCATAACTTAGCAACTAAGAGAATTATCTGCTGAGATAACATCGAGTCATGTCGGAGCCGACGCCGGGTGAACTGCTGGGACGGGAGTTCATCACCGCCATCGTGATGTTCCACGAGGCCGTCGGCAGGTCGATGGGGCTGACGGCCGTGGAGCGTAAGACGCTGGACGTCCTTCGCCGCCTCGGCCCCGTCTCGGCGTCGCAGCTGGTCGAGCACACGGGCCTCACCTCCGGCGCGGTCACCGGCCTCGTCGACCGACTGGTGCGACGTGGGTTCGCGCTGCGCGAGCCGGACTCGCAGGACCGTCGGCGGATCGTGGTGAGCCTGGCATCCAACCCGGACCTCGATCGGCGGACTGCGGAGGTCTTCGGCCCCCTCGGAGTGGACATGGCCGCGATGCTCGACGAGCGGTTCACGCCGGAACAACAGGAGACGATCGCCGACTTCCAGCGCGCGACCACCGACGTTCTTAGGCGGCACACGGCGCGAGTGTCGGGACGCTCCGTCGCGGACTGACAGCGAGTATTCCGCGAGGCGTGCGACGGACCCTGTATATAAGGTGGGGCGAAAGGTGCGGCAGAATGCGTACCGGAGTGACCGCTGCGTTGTAGGTGACGTGAGGGGTCGTTGGTGGTGACGCAGGTGCCACCGGAACAGATCAGGAGGGTCCATGGCGGCACGCGGGAAGGCAGCAGGCGGCGACGGTCTGCAGCGTCTGGTCATCGTGGAGTCCCCGGCCAAGGGCAAGAAGATCGGCGATTTCCTGGGGCCGAACTACACGGTCCGGGCGTCGATGGGCCACATCCGTGACCTCCCGAGCCGGGACAATCCCCTCCCCGAGGCCGACCAGGGCAAGCCCTGGGCCCGCCTCGGCGTCGACGTCGACCACGACTTCGAGGCCCACTACGTCACCTCCGCGAGCAAGCGCTCCACCGTCTCCGAGCTGAAGTCCCTGCTCAAGCAGGCCGACGAGCTCTACCTCGCGACGGACGGTGACCGCGAGGGCGAGGCCATCGCGTGGCACCTGCAGGAGGTGCTCAAGCCGAAGGTCCCCGTCAAGCGGATGGTCTTCCACGAGATCACCCAGCAGGCGATCCTCGCGGCCGCGGACGAGCCGCGCGAGCTCGATATGAACCTCGTCGACGCGCAGGAGACCCGTCGCATCCTCGATCGCCTCTACGGCTACGAGGTCAGCCCCGTGCTGTGGCGCAAGGTCAACCAGGGCCTGTCCGCCGGCCGCGTGCAGTCCGTCGCGACGCGCATCATCGTCGACCGGGAGCGCGAGCGCATCGCCTTCCGCACCGCCGGGTACTGGGACATCGCCGCGCAGCTCGACGCCGGCGCCGAGGCGACGCCGCGCACCTTCGGCGCTCGTCTCGTCTCGATCGACGGCGACCGCGTCGCCACCGGCCGCGACTTCGACGCCACGGGACAGCTCCGCAAGCCGGCCGGGATCACGGTGCTCGACGGTGCCCGGGCGAACGCCCTGGTGGCGAGCCTGCAGGGCGCCAGCCTGACGGTGACCTCGGTCGAGGAGAAGCCCTACACGCGCAAGCCCTACGCGCCCTTCATGACCTCGACGCTGCAGCAGGAGGCGGGCCGCAAACTGCGGTTCACCACCGACCGCACGATGCAGATCGCGCAGCGCCTCTACGAGGGCGGCTACATCACCTACATGCGTACCGACTCGACCACGCTGTCCGAGACCGCGATCACCGCGGCCCGGGACCAGGCGCGGCAGCTGTACGGGCCCGAATTCGTGCATCCCACGCCGCGCCAGTACACGCGCAAGGTGAAGAACGCGCAGGAGGCGCACGAGGCGATCCGCCCCGCCGGCGAGACCTTCCAGACGCCGGGCGCGCTGGCGTCCGTGCTGAACTCGGACGAGTTCCGGCTCTACGAGCTGATCTGGCAGCGCACCGTCGCCTCGCAGATGGCCGATGTCAAGGGCACCACCCTGAGCCTGCGGATCGGCGGCACGGCATCGTCGGGTGAGAACTGCGAGTTCGCCGCGTCGGGCCGCACCATCACCTTCCCCGGCTTCCTCTCGGCTTACGTCGAGACCGTCGACGACCAGGCGGGCGGCGAGGCCGACGACGCCGAGTCGCGCCTGCCGCAGCTGGTCACCGGGCAGGCGATCACGGCCGCCGAGCTGACCGCCGCGGACCACGTGACCAGCCCGCCCGCGCGCTTCACCGAGGCCTCCCTGGTGAAGACGCTCGAGGAGCTGGGCATCGGCCGACCGTCGACCTACGCGTCGATCATCAAGACCATCCAGGACCGCGGCTACGTCGTGAAGAAGGGCAACGCCCTCGTCCCGCAGTGGGTGGCCTTCGCCGTGATCGGGCTGCTCGAGGGCCACTTCGGCGGCCTCGTCGACTACAACTTCACCGCCTCGATGGAGGACGATCTCGACGAGATCGCCGGCGGCCGCGAGGGTCGCGTCGACTGGCTCACCCGGTTCTACTTCGGCTCCGACGTGGTCGAGCCCAACGGTGCCGAGCGCGTCTCGCCCGGCCTGAAGAACCTCGTCGCCGAGAACCTCGACGCGATCGATGCCCGCGAGATCAACTCGATCCCGCTCTACACCGACACCGACGGCAACGTCGTCTACGTGCGAGTGGGTCGGTACGGCCCGTACCTCGAGCGCACCGTCGCGCCGGCCGACGGTGCCGGGGAACCGACGGTCCAGCGCGCCAACATCATGGCGTCCATGACGCCCGACGAGCTCACCGAGGAGGTCGCGGAGAAACTGTTCGCGACCCCGCAGGACGGCCGCCCGCTGGGCGTCGACCCGGCCACGGGGCACGAGATCGTCGCCAAGGAGGGCCGCTTCGGTCCGTACGTCACCGAGCTCCTGCCCGCGCCCGAGGACGAGCCCGCGGAGGCGGAGGATCTCGACGAGACGGGCGCCGCGAAGGCGAAGCCGAAGACGCGGAAGAAGAAGGTCGAGGGCCCGAAGCCGCGTACCGGCTCGCTGCTCAAGAGCATGGACATCGAGACCGTCACGCTCGAGGACGCGCTGCGACTGCTGTCGCTGCCCCGCGTCGTCGGCGTCGATCCCGAGTCCAAGGAGGAGATCACCGCCCAGAACGGCCGCTACGGGCCGTACCTGAAGAAGGGCGCCGACTCCCGCTCGCTGGCCACCGAGGACCAGATGTTCACGGTGACCCTCGAGGAGGCGCTCAAGCTGTACGCGGAGCCCAAGCGACGGGGCCGCGGCGCGGCCGCTGCGCCGCCGCTGCGCGAGCTGGGCAACGACCCCGTGTCCGGCACCGCGATGGTCATCAAGGACGGCCGGTTCGGCCCGTACGTCACCGACGGCGAGACCAACGCGTCGCTCCGCAAGGGCGACGAGGTCGCGACGATCACCGACGAGCGCGCGTCCGAGCTGCTCGCGGACCGTCGCGCCCGCGGCCCGGTGAAGAAGAAGGCCACCAAGAAGGCCGCTGCCAAGAAGGCGCCGGCCAAGAAGGCGCCCGCGAAGAAGGCCGCTGCCAAGAAGGCGGCGGCGAAGAAGACCGTGGCCAAGAAGACGACGGCGGCGAAGAAGACCGTCGCGAAGAAGACCACGGCGCCGGCGGCGGCGTCGACCGACGCGAGCTGACCTACTGGACCCCGGCGGGTCCGTCGGGCTTCAGTCTTCGACGGGCCGTCGGGAGCGCAGGAAGGCGAGGCCGTTCAGAACGCCATGCGCCGCGCGTATGGCGCGGTTTCCGCAGGTCAATCCGGTTTTCAGTCGGGAGGGTATGCGCGCCGTGCATGGCGCTCATCTGCGGGCGTCCCTGTACGCGCGGTCGATCCCGGGGCGCACTACTGAAGATTCTGCGAAACCGCACCCCGGCGAACATCTTTCGAAGCTTTCTGCGATCGATTCAGTCCGATCTGTCGCAGAACGCTTCGAAAGATGTCGACTGCGACTCGGTCGCATGGTGACGCCCACACCGCCTGCCGAGCGGCACCGCCGAACGCCGTGGCGTCCCGACGCTTCTCTCGCATCCGCCACCGGCTCAGTGTGGTGCGGCATGCGTGGCACGCATGGCAAGAACGCGAAAAACAGTCTCTGAAATGGGTTTTTGTAGCCATGCGTCCGGCGCATGGGTGGTCAGGTGGACCACGCCCTGTGCCGCGCCCGCCCTCGCCCCGCCCTCCGCCTCGGCGGTCGAGCGCATCGGCGGCGCCCCGCGGCCCTCAGTCCTCCACGGGGCGCGCCAGTCGGGTGAGCTGGCCGCGCCCGCGCAGTTCGATGGCCTCGCCCAGCACCCACAGGGCCTGCTCAGCGGGCGTCGAGGCCTCCACGGCCCGGCCGGCGGCGAGCAGCGACGAGGGCTCCGACTTCGCGATCTCCGTGATCCGGGCGGCCTCGTTGACCGGGTCGCCGATCACGGTGTACTCGAACCTCGCCCGCGCACCGATGTGTCCGGCGACGACCTGACCGGCGGAGACGCCGATCCCGAAGCCCGTCCCACCGAGCACGTCGCTGAGCTGGAACCGCATCTCCCGCGCCGCCGCCAGCGCGGCTCCTGCGGCGTCCGGGTGCGGCAGCGGGGCGCCGAAGATCGCCAGTGCCGCGTCGCCCTGGAACTTGTTGACGAAGCCGCCGTGCAGGTCGACCAGGTCCACGACCACCTTGAAGAAGTCGTTGAGCAGGTCCACGACTGCCGCCGGCTCCTCGGTGACGGCGAGCTTCGTGGAGCCCACCAGGTCGACGAAGAGGACGCCCACCTCCTGGATCTCGCCGCCGAGGTGCGTGCCGTGCTCGAGCGCCTGTCGGGCGACGTCCTCGCCCACGTACCGGCCGAACATGTCGCGCATCCGCTGCCGCTCGGCGAGGTCGTGCACCATGTCGTTGAACCCGGCCTGCAGCAGGCCCAGCTCGCTGGAGTCGTAGATCTTCACCGACGCGGTGAAGTCGCCGCCCCGCACCTTGCGCTGAGCGCGGAACAGGTCGCTGATCGGGTCGCCGATCGACTTCGCCGCGCGCACGGTGCCGAGCAGGCCCGCGCCCAGGGCCACGACCGACAGCAGCAGCACGGGATTGACGACGGTGCGCGCGTCCGGGTCGATCACGCCGGTCTCCTGGGAGACGACGACCATGATGATGCCGACGATCGGGGTCGCGGTGCCGAGCACCCAGCTCAGCAGGATCCGGGTGGTCACGGAGAGCCCCGCCGTACCCTGCGGCTCCTGCGCCAGCGCCGCGACGGTGATGGGCCGCAGCACCCGCTCCGTCTGCATGTAGCTCAGCGCGCAGGTGGTGATCGCACCCAGCAGCACCGTCATCGCGATGACGATGGGGATGCCGTGCGAGCTGGTGAAGTTGATGACGACGAAGATCGCGCCGCCCACCAGCCACAGCACGGCCTGCAGGAGCGCCATGCGCCCGGGGATCGCCAGTGCGCGGCGGGAGATCTCGGGGTCGTGGGGCGCGCTGCGGCGATGCCAGCGCAGCACCGGCAGCACGAGCTGCAGTCCGATCAGCATGCCCAGCAGGCTCGCGGCCACCAGGTAGGTGACGAACACCAGCAGGTTGACGCCGCTGATCTCCTGCAACTGCACGGACTGTTGAACGGGTAGCGCGAACCGCAGGAAGCCGAACACGAACACCGCGCCCAGGATGTTCGACCGCAGGATGTCGAGCGCGAAGATCGGCCAGGGCGTCTTGGCGAGCCACCGCGCCAGTCGCAGTGCGCGACTGAGTCTGCTCTTCGGTGCTGCCACCGCTCCAACTTAGCCTGCGCTGTGTGATCGGGGGAGGGCCAGCCGGATGGCTAAGCTGTGGGGGTGAGCTCAGTGTTCGATCGCCTGGTGGGGCAGGAAGCGGTGGTGGTCGGCCTCCGGGCCGCCGCGACGGCCGCGCGGGAGGTCGTCGCGAGCGGGGGCACGGTCGCGGACCTCGCCGGATCGGCCATGACGCACGCGTGGCTGTTCACCGGACCGCCCGGGTCCGGCCGGTCCGTCGCGGCGCGCGCGCTCGCGGCGGCGCTGCAGTGCGAGGACCCGGACGAGCCGGGCTGCGGACGCTGCCGCGCCTGCACGACGGTGCTGGCCGGGACCCATGCCGACGTCCGGTCCATCGCCCCGGACGGGCTGTCCATCGCCGTCAAGCAGATGCGGGAGGTGGTGGCCGACGCGTCGCGGCGGCCGTCCGTCGGGCACTGGCAGATCGTGCTCATCGAGGACGCCGATCGCCTCACGGAGCAGGCCGGCAACGCGCTGCTCAAGATGGTCGAGGAGCCGCCGGGGCAGACGATCGTGCTGCTCTGCGCGCCTACTGTCGACCCTGAGGACATCTCCGTCACCCTGAAGTCCCGCTGCCGGCACGTGCCGCTCGTCACACCCTCGGCGCCCGCGATCGCCGCGGTGCTCGAGCGCGACGGCATCGACGCCGATCGCGCCGCGTGGGCCGCCGGGGTGTCCGGCGGCCACGTCGGCCGGGCCAAACGCCTCGCGACGGACCCCGAGGCGCAGAAACAGCGCAAACAGGCGCTGGGGCTGGCCCGCGCCGCCACCTCGGAGGGCGTGTACGGCGTCGTCGAGCAGTTGCTCCGCGACGCGGAGAGCACCGCCAAGGAGATCAACGCCGATCTCAACGAGCGCGAGACCGAGGATCTGAAGACGGCCCTCGGCGCGGGCGGCAGCGGCCGCGGCACTGCGGGCGTCATGCGCGGCTCGGCGGGCCAGCTCAAGGACCTCGAGAAGCGGCAGAAGGCCCGCGGCACCCGTGCGGTGCGGGATGCGCTCGACCGCGCGCTCATCGACCTCGCGGCCCTGTTCCGCGATGCGCTGGTCCAGGGCACGGGCGCGCAGGTCACCCTCATGCATCCCGACGAAGCCGAGCAGACCCGGCGGCTCGCCGGTTTCGCCCGCCCCGAGGGCCTACTGCGGTGCGTCGAGTCGATCCTCGAGTGCCGCGAGGCCATCGACCTCAACGTCAAGCCAGTCGTCGCGCTCGACGCGATGGCCGCCGGCGTCTCCTCGGCGCTGCGCGACCATCGCCGCTGAGCCGGCCCGGCCGAGCGGGGGAGCTGGTGGTTACTTCCCGCTGAACTGGACCTGCGCCAGGGTGGTGGACCATTTACCGCTGTCGACTTTCACCAGTCCGGTGATCCACACCAGCACGTACTTCGACGACGGTGCCCCGCTCGCGCTGAAGTGCGTCTCGCCGCTCGACAGTGTCCCGCTCCAGATCTTGGTCGTGCCGTCGAGCGAGTTCAGCGACGCCGAGTCGGCGATCCGGATCTCCACGGTCGAGCCGTCGCTGGGCGAGGTGATGGTGCCCGAGGTGATCGACACCGCCTTGTCCAGGGTGATGAGCAGACCCGTCCCGCTCTTGAGGCCGCCGAAGCCGGGACCGGAGAAGTAGTCGTCGGTGCGCCAGGACGGCTTGTCTCCCGTGAGGACGTTCTGGGCGTACTTGGACGCTTCGGCGCCGCCCTGGAAGTAGACGGGGGTGACCGAGGAGGCGGTCACCGTCGAGCCGCCCCCGCCGGATCCCCCGCCCCCGGGCTGGTTGACCACGTAGAACACGCCCGCCGCCAGCGCGATGATCACCACGGCCACCAGCGCGGCGACCGCGCGGCCCCACCTCCGGGGCTTCGCCGGGGCGGGTGTGAGTGGCTCCTGCTGCCGGGCCGAGGCGGGGAGCTGCTCGGCACGGGTGGGAGCGGGCTGGGCCGCGGTGTGCGGTCCGGGGTACTCGCCGGTCGGGACGTACTGCCCCGTCGGCGGCCCCGGGTACGGCGCGGTGCCGGAGCCGGGCTGGGCGCCCGTGTGTTCGCCGGTGAAGGCGGGAACGGACTGCTGCGCGGTCCCCGCAGGCATACGCTGCTGTGCGGTGCCGGGCGGCACGGACGGCGATTCTCCGCGCAGCCCGGCGACGAACTCGGCGCAGGTGGCGTACCGGTCCTCGGGACGCTTGGCGAGGGCTTTGCGGAAGACGGCGTCGAGGTGGCCCGGCAGTGAAGAATTGCGGGCCGTGATCTTCGGGGCGGGCTGGTTCAGGTGCGCGGCGATGACGGCCGCGGGGGAGTCGCCGGGGAACGGCGGCGCGCCCGTGAGCAGCTCGAACACGGTGCAGCCGAGCGAGTACAGGTCCGCCCGGTTGTCGAGGTTCTTGTTGTCGAAGGCCTCGGGCGACATGTACGACATCGTGCCGACCGTGATGCCCGTGGACGTGACGCCGACGGCCTCGCCCGCCGCCTTGGCGATGCCGAAGTCGGCGAGCTTGACCTGCGGCGCACCGTCGGAATCGAAGGCCACAAGGATGTTGGCGGGCTTGACGTCGCGGTGGGTGATCCGCGCCTGCCGGTAGGCGTAGTCGAGGGCCGCCCCGGCACCGTCGGCGATCTCGATCGCCAGCGGCAGCGGCATCGGCCCGCGCTGGGCGAGCATCTGCGCGGTGTCCGGCCCGGCGACGTACTCCATCGTGATCCACAGCCGGCCGTCGACCTCGCCCCGGTCGTACAGGTGGATGATGTTGCGGTGGTTGAGCTGCGCGAGCACATAGGCTTCGCGATCGAACCGCGCCTTGTACTGCGGGTTGCTACTCACGGACGTGTGCAGCAGCTTGAGGGCGTCCTGGCGGGGCAGGCGCGGGTGCTGGACGAGGTAGACCTCGCCCATGCCGCCGCCGCCGAGCTTGCGGACCACCCGGTAGCCCGCGACCTGCTGCTCGTTCATCCGAGACCTCCGCGGCGAAGCGCACGGGTCACCCGCTGACCCGCGACTTGCTTCTCGTTCATCCCCACCTCATCCGCGCCGCCCGTCGACCGCACCGAGTCAACGGTAGCGGTAGACGGGCGGAAGCGGTGATCGTTGCAGGTCAGACGGTGACCTTGGCGTGCGCGCTGGAGGTCAGCCGCAGGCCCGACTCCTCTCCGAGGGAGAGCTCGCTGTTCAGGCGCTTGGCGTCCTCGAAGTAGCTCATGGACATGCGCCAGTCGTCGGCCTCGCCCTGGCGGGGCAGCTCGTTCAGTGCGCGCTGGACGTAGCCGGCCTCGAAGTCGAGGGCGGGGCGGGTCGGCATGTCGGGGTCGGCGACCGCGACGGCCGTGTCGAGGCCGCGCTCGTCCATCGTGCCGATCAGCGTGGTGATGTACTTCCACAGCATCCCGACCTTGAGCGTCCAGGACGAGTTGGTGTAGCCGATGGCGAGCGCCGCGTTCGGGACGCCCGAGAGCATCGCGCCGCGGTGGATCACGGACTCGGTGACGTCGACGGGCCGCCCGTCGACGGACAGCTGCACGCCGCCGAACAGCTTGAGCTTGAGGCCGGTGGCCGTGACGATGATGTCGGCGTCCAGGTGCTCGCCGCCGGCGAGCTCGATGCCGGTCTCGTCGAAGGTCACGATCTTGTCGGTGGCCACGGCCGCGTCGCCGCTGCGGATGGCCTTGAACAGGTCACCGTCGGGAACGGCGCACAGGCGCTGGTCCCAGGGGTTGTACGGCGGGTTGAAGTGCACGTCCACCGGGTAGCCCTCGGGGAGGCGCTTGGCGTTCTCCTTGCGGATGATCTTGCGTGCGAGATCCGGGAAGCGCTGGGCGAAGACGTACACGCCGCGCTGCTGCCAGATGAACCGCTTGCGGCTGAGCCCGTGGCCGATCTTGTGGCCGAAGGCCCGATGGAACAGGTTCGTCAGCGGGTCCTGCTTGGGCACCGGCATGATGTAGCTCGGCGTGCGCTGCAGCATGGTGACGTGCGAGGCCCGCTTCGCGCCGGTCAGCAGCGAGGGGACGAGCGTGACGGCGGTGGCGCCGGACCCGATGACCACGACCTTCTTGCCGGTGTAGTCCAGGTCCTCGGGCCAGAACTGCGGGTGGATGATCTGGCCCGCGAAGGTCTCGCGGCCGGTGAACTCGGGGGTGAAGCCCTGCTCGTAGTCGTAGTAGCCGCTGCCGAAGAACACCCAGCTCGCGGTCATCGCGACCTGCTCCCCGTCGCGCTCGACCTGCAGGGTCCAGCGGGCGTCCTCGCTCGACCAGTCGGCGGAGAGCACCTTGTGGTTGTAGCGGATCTTGTCGGTGAGGTCGTTCTCCTCGATCGTCTCGCGCAGGTAGTCGATGATCTTGTGCGCGTCGGCGATGGAGTCCTTGGACTCCCAGGGCTTGAACTCGTAGCCGAAGGTGTGCAGGTCGGAGTCGGACCGGATGCCGGGGTACTTGAACAGATCCCACGTGCCGCCGAAGGTCGCGCGGCCCTCGAGGATCGCGAAGGACTTCGACGGCAGCTCGTCGGTGATGTAGTGTCCCGCGCCGATGCCGGAGATGCCGGCGCCGATCACGATGATGTCGAGATGCTCTCCGGTGGTGTTCGTCATGCGTGTCTCTCCTGGTCCGAGGGCTCCGTGATAGAACCGATGACTCACTCTCTCGCTCGGCGGCCCCTCGCGGCCAGCGCAGATTGCACCCGGTTGTCCCACAGGTTGGTGCAGATCGTCACGCGGGCCCGCCCGGCCGCGTCATGCCGGCCTTCCGGGCCTCGTCATGCCGGCCGTCCGGGCCGCGTCATGCGGGCCCGTCCGGGCCGAGCCAGCGCAGCACGTCGAGCGCCACGGCCACGCCCGTCGGGTTGTCCGTCAGCGGGCGCGGAAGCAGCTCGTCCGCCCTGGTCAGGCGCCGGATCACCGTGTTGCGGTGGGTGTAGAGCCGCTCGGCGGTGCGGGAGGTGTTGAACTGCTCGTCGACGTACGCGGCCACGGTCTCGCGGGTCTCCCGGTCGGCGGTCAGCAGGTCACCGAGGGTGTCCCGGACGAACTCGTCGGCCTTCCCGGTGTCGCTCGTGACCAGCGAGATCAGCGCGATGTCGTCGTACCCGGCCACGCGGCGACGGGTCCGCAGCCGGGTCATCACGCGCTGCGCCGTGCCCGCGTCCAGGTGGCTGCGGCGGAAACCCTCGAGGTCGTCGCCCGGTCGGCCGATCGCGACGCGGACCTCGGGGTGGTCGGACAGCTCGCGGGCCAGGTCTCCGGAGTTCGTGACGACGGTGCCTGGGAGCCACAGCCACAGCGCCGACGCGCTCGCGACGACGGTCAGCGGCCGGGTCACCCCGGCGTGCCGCGCGAGGGCGTGGGCGGCGGCGTCGAGGTCGCCGACGGTGCCGGTGGTCCAGATGACCGCGGCGGTGTGCGGGCCGGTGAGCCGGTATCCCAGCTGTTGCTCGGCCCGTGACCGGGTGATCGGGGCGCCCTCGAGGATCAGCGTGACCGCAGCCAGACGGTCCGCGTTGGTCCCCGTCGTGAGCTGCTCGCGTTCGCCGGCCATCCGGATCGTGATCGCGTCGATGGTGTCGTCGACGTAGGCCGACATCGAGGCCCAGGTGACGGACAGGAGTTCGCGCAGTTCCGCGGGGTCGTCGGTGAGCTCGAAGCAGACGTTCATCCACAGCGCCCAGGCGGTGTTGAGGCCCTTGCGGTAGGTGTCGATGCCGTGCAGGTCGAGGCCCCGTCGGACGAGGTCCCGGGCGACGGCGAGGGCGTCCGCGGAGTCGATGTTCGGCGGTACCCGGCGGCCCGGGTGCGCGAGGTTGTGCGCCGCCCAGTGCAGCATGACCGCGGTGTCGGAGTTGCGCACCAGCTCCGCCAGGGTCGGATCCGCGGCGATGGGGGACAGGATGATGCCGGTCAGCGTCGCGTCCTGCAGCGCGGTCACCCATTCGTCGGGGGCGTTGCTGGCGAACTCCGCGGCGCGCCGGATGAGCTCCTTGACCCGGTCCGAGGGCTCGGGCCAGTTCTGTTCCGTCGGCGCACCCATGGAGGGAACCCTACTGATCCGGGGCGTCGCTAGGGTGTGCGCGTGACGGGAATTCGGACAGTCGTGGATCGGATGGAGACGCACCAGGTCGCGTTGTACGTGGCCGGGCTCGCCATCGGTGCCGCGCTCGGCCTCGCCGTCCCGACGGTGTCCGGCCCCGCCGGGGCGCTCGTCGAACCGGCCCTCGCCGCGCTGCTGTACGCGACCTTTCTGGGAATCCCGTTCGCGCGCATGGGGGAGGCGCTGCGCGATGTCCGCTTCCTCGGCACGGTCCTGGCGGTGAACTTCGTCGCCGTGCCGATCGTGGTGCTGCTGGTGTCGCGGATCGTCGCGCACGACAGGGTGCTGCTGGTCGGGGTGTTGTTCGTACTGCTGACGCCGTGCATCGATTACGTGATCGTGTTCAGCGGCCTCGCGGGCGGGGCGAAGGACCGGCTGCTCGCCGCGGCGCCGCTGCTCATGCTGGCGCAGATGATCCTGCTGCCCGCGTACCTGTGGCTGTTCGTGGGTGCCGATGTCGTGCGGACCCTCGACGTCGCGCCCTTCGTGCGAGCGTTCGTCGTGATCATCGCGTTGCCGCTGGTGCTGGCCGGTGCGACGCAGTGGGCGGCGGCGCGCACTCGCTGGGGTGCTGTGCTCTCCGCGGCGGTGTCGGGCGCGATGGTGCCGGTCATGGTGCTCACGCTCGCGGTGGTGGTCGCGTCGCAGATCGCGGGTGTGCGTTCCGAGCTGTCGTCTCTGCTGCTGACGGTCCCCGTCTACGTGCTGTTCGCGGTCGTCATGACCCCGATCGGCGCGGTCGCGGGACGGTTCGCCGGATTGGACGTCCCGAGCCGGCGCAGCGTCGTGTTCAGCGGCGTGACCCGGAACTCGTTGGTGATCCTGCCGCTGGTCCTGGCCCTACCGGCCGCGTACGATCTGGCGCCGCTGGTGGTGGTCACGCAGACCCTCGTCGAGCTGGTGGTGATGGTCGTGTTCGTCCGCCTGATCCCGCGATGGATCCGCTAGACGTAGTTCGTGAATCGCTATCCTGGCGTGATGGATGCGGATTCCGGTCAGGGGGCGACGGCGCTCGGGACCTTCGGTGCGATTCTCGCCGGGCTTGTCGTGATCGAGGTGCTCGCCTGGTTGTGGGCGCAGACCATCGGCGCGGGCTTCGGGTGGTCGGTGCTCACGCTCCTCGTCGGCGTAGCGCTCGTCGTCGCGTGGCTCGCCTACCTCGTGACCTGGGCGTTCCGTCGTAAGCGGTTCGCATGGCACTTGCTGATCATCCCGACGATCGGCCTGCTCGGGCTGGGTGCAGCATTCTCGGGACTGCCGCAGAAGGCGCGGTGGGCGTACGACGAGCCCCGGCTCACCGTGGCGGCGCGGGAGGCGATCGCCGATCCGCGCGCGGAGTTCCACGATCAGAATGATCGGACGATCGGCACTCAGGAGGTGTCCAGCACGAGCAAGGTCGACGGAGTGGTCACTTTCCGTCTGTTCAGCAGCGACGGGTTCTTCAGCATGACGACGCTCCAATACCGGCCCGACGGGAGCTCCCCGGACCGCTGCGGCACCAATCGATGCCAGAGCCTGTCCGACGGGTGGTGGCGCGTCCTCGTCGACTAACGGGACGGATCACCGTCGCGAGACCCGCACCGGCAGTGAGGAGAGTCCGCGCACGTTGAGCGAGTGCACGCGCTCGACGTTCTCGAAGTCCACCTCGTAGCCGCGCACCGTCGACACCACCTCGCCCAGCGCGATATCGGCCTCCAGCTTCGCCAGGTGCGAGCCGAGGCAGAAGTGACTCCCGAAGCCGAAACTCAGTGACGCAGAGGTGTCCCGACCGATCCGGTACGCGGCGGGATCGTTGAACACGTCCGCGTCGCGGTTCGCCGACGCCACGAGCAGCAGGACCCGATCCCCTTGGGGGATTACAGTTCCACGGAACTCCACGTCGGTGGCCGCGCGCCGCAGCAACATCTGCGTCGACGTGTCGTAGCGCAGGGTCTCCGCCGACCAGTCCGGGATGGCCGACGGTGCGCCGAAGGGCTTCGCTCCCTCGTCGGGATGTCGTGCGCCCCAGTAGATCGCGTTGCCCAGCAGCTTGGTGGTGGTCTCGTTGCCGGCCACGATCATGAGGATCAGGATGCCGACGATCTCCGCGTCGGTGAGCGATTCCTGTGCACCGCTGTCGTTCTTGACCTGCGCAGCGATCAATGCGGAGACCAGGTCGTCCGCTGGCCGAGCGCGACGCTCGCCGACGAGGTCAAGATAGTACCGATACAGGCCGAAGAAGGCCTCCGCGGCGGGCTGCGGGACGTCGAAAACGCCGTCCTCCCTGTGGATCAACACGTCGCCGAGCCGGCGCAGTTCGTCCCGGTCGGCGATCGGGACGCCCATCATCTCGGAGATCACCTCCATCGGGACGAGCGCGGCGAAGTCGGCGACGAAGTCGAACTCGCCGCGGTCCAGGCACGCCGCCCAGTGCGCGCGTACGCGCTCCTCGATCCACGGCCGCAGTGCCGCCATGCGTTTGGGGGTGAACGCCTTCGCGACCAGTCGCCGGATCCGCAGGTGACGCGGGTCGTCCATGGCGAGGAAGCTCATCGCGTACTCGGCGTCCTGTGTGTAGGCCGCGGGTTCCAGCGTCACGCCCCACGCGCTGGAGAGGCGCTCGGTGTCGCGGAAGGCGGCGCGCACATCGTCGTACCGCGAGAGGGCCCAGAAGTCGCGCTCCGGGTTGTAGTACACGGGCCGCTCCGCGCGCAGCCGCTCGAAAACCGGGTACGGGTCGTCGTGGAAGGCGTAGGAGTACGGATCGAGAATTGGACTGGACATGTGTCCAGACAATAGTCCAGAACGTGTCGAAGGGGAACAGGTTCTTGTCCGTCAGTTCGACATCATCAGGTCGACGGCGCGCGTCAGCGCCGCCTTCGACGCTTCGACGTCGAGGTACCCCATCCCGGCCTGGACCAGCACGCCGGAGTACGCGAGCTCGACGGACTCCACCAGGCCCGACGGTGCGCCGCGCCCCAGGGCCTCCAACAGCCTGGCGCGGATGAGCAGCCCGACGCGCAGTCGCGCGGCCTGGGCGTCGGACTCGTGGCCCAGGAGCGCGGTGTTCACCGCGGTCGCGAACTGCGGGTCGATCAGCACCAGCTCGACGAGGCCGGTGAGCACCTGCAGGACGCGCTCCCGCGGCGCGGCCGCCGGGTCGGGCCCGACGAGTTCCGCCTCCACGCGGCGCGCGAACACCTCCGCGATCAGGTGGTTCTTTGAGGAGAAGTACGTGTACGCAGTCGCCGGCGAGACGCCCGCTGCGCGCGCCGCCACGCGCACGGTGAACCCGTCGACACCGTGCTCGGCGAGCGCCGCCGGCACCGCGGCGCACAGCCTGGCCACCGTCTCGGCCTGGGCCGGGGACAGCCGCCTGCGGGGGAGTTCCGTCGAGCTGGACATGAGTCCAGACGATAGTCCGGGAATCCGGGATGTGCCCGGCTCTGCGCTGCAGGGCTCGGGCGCGAGTGTGTCCAGACATCCGGCGACGGCACGGGGTACGGCGAAGGCCAGGTCGGAAAACGTGTCCGACCTGGCCTTCGGTGGAGCCGCCTGCGAGAATCGAACTCGCGACCTTTTCATTACGAGTGAAGCGCTCTACCGACTGAGCTAAGGCGGCGTGGCCCCACACGGGTGCAGGACCGAGGACCAAGTGTACTGACCGCCCCGTCGACCACCAAATGCACCGCTCAGCTGGCACGTTTGGCGAGTAGCTGCTCCCGCAGGATCTCGGCGTGACCGAGGTGCTGGGCCAGCTCGCGCAGCACGTGGAGATACGCCCATCGCAGGGGCAGAGGGCTGAGTCGATGTCCGGGCAGGGGGTCGTCGAGCGAGAGATGCGCAGTCGCCCGGCGGGAGGCGGCGCACGCCTGCTCGTACGTCGCGCGCACCGTCGGGATGTCGTCGTCGGCGGCGAGGACGAAGGACTCGTCCGGGTTCTCGGGGATCCCGATCTCCGCGCGGGTCCGGCCGGTGAGCGCGGCGTCGAACCACACCTTCTCCACGAAGGATCCGTGCTTGAGGAGGCCGAGCAGGGTGGCGCGGGACGGGACGAGAGACGCCCTTGCTTCCTGCTCGGTGAGACCGTCGAGGACGGCGGCCAGTCGCTCCCGGTGCTCATCGAGGAAGGTTTCGAACTGAGCACGCAGTTCTGCGTCGAGAGTCTCGCGCTCGATCGTCGGCTGCACCGTCATCATCGCCGCCGCGGGAGGACCCGGAACAGCAGGAACACGACCGCGGAGACGATCAGAAGGAGGGGGACGCCGCCGAAGATCCCGAGAAAGACGAGCATGTCGCGGTTCATCTCCTGAGCGCACTCGGGTATCCGCGCGCATTCACTCAGTCCTGCTTCGGCGAGGATCGGCACCGTTGTCATGCCCCGATGCTACGGTGCACCGCGTTCGCCGCCCCGTTCATCGTGACTGCCAGTGCCCACCGGAGACGTCCGGTTTGGCACTGGCGGTCACAATTTCATAGCCCGCGGATCGACCCCATCCGTCGAATCCGGCCTCGAGTCGCCGTCCCCGCGGCGGTCGCCTAAGCGGCCGCCGGGCGCGCTACTTCCCCGAGATCCACGCCGGGACAACGGGACCCGTCACGTCGAAGGCCTTCGCGATGTCCGCGAGGATGTGATAGGCGCCCTGCACGCTCACGGCGCTCATCCACTCGGCGTCCTTGACCTCCACGACCCGCGGCACCAGCGGGGCCCACAGCGGGTTCTGCCGGAAGGTGTTCAACGAGTCGGACCCCTTGTCGCCGTTGGTGGTCACGAAGATCTTGGTGCCGTCCGCGGCGGGGATCCGCTCGGCGCTGATCTCCGTCATGAAGTCGTCGATGTCCTGCGACGCCGGCCGCGCGAGACCCGCGTCCTGGAGCACGATGCCGGAGAAGGACTTCTTCGCGTAGAGGCGCGTCGGGCCGTCGAGGAAGCGCACCACGGAGATGGTGGTGTCGGGTCCCGCCTTCGCCTTCACGGCGGCGCCCACCGCCCGCGCCTGCGCCTCGTACTCCGCGAGCCGCTGGTCGGCGAGAGTCTCCTTGCCGAGGGCCTTGGCCAGCAGTCGGATGTTGTCCTTCCACGTGGGACCGGTGGTCTCGCTGAAGACCGTCGGCGCGATACCCGAGAGCTGTTGGTACTCCTTGCCGTGTCGGACCTTCGCGCTGACGATGAGGTCGGGCTTGGTGGCGATGACCTTCTCCAGTGACGGCGCCGCGAGCTTCCCGACGCTCACGGCCTCCGCGCCGAAGTTCGTCGCGGACGCGCCGAGGTAGTCGGGCAGCTTGCTGCCGAGGGTGTTGTACTCCGTGAACGCGACGACCTTCGTGTCCAGCATCAGCGTCGCGTCGGTGAAGGACGCGTCGAGCGCGGCCACCCGCTGCGGCGCGCTCGGGATCGTCGTCGTTCCCATCGCGTGCTCGACGGTCCGCGGGAACCCGCCTCCGGCGCTGGTGCTGCTGTTCGCCGAGTCCGACGGTGCGCCGCTGCCGCACGCGGTGAGCGCGCCGATCGTGAGTGCGGCGAGCGTGACGCGCGCCAGGGAGAGCTTCATGGGACGGGGGTTCCTTCCGGTCGCGATGTCGCGGGGCCGCGATCTGCGAGAAGGAAGGTTACGCTTGCCTTATCGATCTGGACAACAATCGTTAGGGCTGTTCAGGGTTCGTCGGCGGCCGCCCCGGCCCGCGCATCGGGCGCGCCTTCGCGGGCATGCGCCCGGCATCGTCGAGCGCGCGGCGCAGGAGGAATTCGATCTGCGCGTTGACGCTGCGCAGATCGTCCGCGGCCCACTTGGCGAGCGCCTGGTGCACCGCGGGGTCGATCCGGAGCGGGACCGCCTTGCGGCCCCGCTCCTTTCCCGCCTCCGGTGCGTCCACTAGCTGTACAGGCTCCCCGTGTTCACCACCGGCGTGGTGCGGCTGTCCGAGCACAGGACCACCAGGAGGTTGGACACCATTGCGGCCCGGCGCTCGTCGTCGAGCTCGACGGTGCCGTTCTCCTCGAGCCGGGTGAGCGCGTTCTCGACGATGCCGACGGCGCCCTCGACGATCTTCTCGCGCGCCGCGAGGAGGGCGGAGGCCTGCTGTCGCTGCAGCATGGCCTGCGCGATCTCCGGGGCGTAGGCGAGCGAGGAGATGCGCGCTTCGAGGATCTCGAGTCCGGCCAGTTCGACGCGCGCGGCGACCTGTTCGGCCAGTTCGGCGGCCACTTGGTCGGTGGATCCGCGCAGCGATGTCGCGCCCGCCACGCCCTCGTCGGCGTCGTAGGGATGGCTGGTGGTCACGTGCCGCAGCGCGGACTCGGCCTGCGAGACGATGAACTCCTCGTAGTCCTCGACGGCGAAGGTGGCCCGGGCGGTGTCGGCGACCTGCCAGACGATGATCGACGCGATGTTCACCGGGTTGCCGGTGGAATCGTTCACCTTGAGCTCGGCGGTCTCGAAGTTGTGCACGCGCACCGAGACCCGCTGCCGCGTCGTCAGCGGTAGGACGAGCCCGAGGCCCTGGGCGCGCACGGTTCCCACGTACTTGCCGAACAGCTGCACCACCAGGGTGTGCCCGGGCGCGACGACCACGACCATGCTGACCAGCAGCAGCGCGGCGATGGCCAGGACGACCGCGCCGACGATCAGCACCGGCGTCTGCGTCGAGATCGAGAGGATCACCAGACCGACCGCGCCCGCGACGAGCGCGAGGAAGCCGACGAACGCGGCCACGGCGGCGCCGGCGCCGGCATGCCACGCGGTGCGCTCCGTGACGGCCACCTGGGTGTCCTCGGGTTGAACGATGCTTGTCATCACCCCTCCTTATTCTGATATCACTTAATTTAAGTGATATCACTTTGACGTCGCCGCCGTCAAGGTTCCGTCAGGACCGCGTCAACATCCCTACCGGCCCGATGCGGGCCCGAATAACGTTCCGGCTCATGATCTTCCTGCTGATCGTGACCGGCGTTCTGTTGACCCTGCGCCTGATCCACGAGCTGTACTACCGGCGCGTGGATGCGCATCCCCTCGAATCGCACTGAATCGAAGCCTTGACCTCAACCGGGGTTGATAAGCGAGCCTGGAGGCATGGCTGACGACCGCTTCCGCGACCTTCCCGACGTCCTCGGCGACGGCACGCTCGACGACGCCGCCGCGATCGTGGAGTTCGTCTCCGAGGTGCTCGCATCGCAACGCGAGGGCAGCGTGCCCCGCGTGCGTTCGCTCTTCCGCGACGACGCGGTCTGGACCACCGCGCACGGCCGCCGGCTGCACGGCAGGGCCGCGATCGACGGCTTCCTCGCGCGGACGGTCCGCGGTTCCGGGGTGCGGGCAGGGGCGCACTACCGTGTCGAGCGCATCCTGTTCATCCGTCCGGACGTGGCCGCGGTGAGCGTCCGGGTGCGGCCCCTCGGGTCCGACGGTGCGCCGCAGCTCGAGTCCGCCCCGCTCTACGTGCTGTCCAAGGAGGACGGGGCCTGGCGGATCGCCGCCGCGCAGTCGACGGCGGTGTTCGACGATCCGTTCGCGCGGCAGTCCCGTGCCGGGTAGCCTTCGGGCCGTCGCGTCGATGTGACGCCCGGCTCCGGGAATCGTCCGCGAATCGTTCCGGCCAAAACTGGAACGTGTTACAGTTCTGCTCACGATACCGTGGCGCTGAGCTGTCCTGCCTGGGCATTCGAGGACGGCGCCGCGGGAGAGGGGTAGCACCATGGCGGCAACGAAATCGGATCCGGACGGGGTCCTCGACGACGGCCTGACGGGCGCGGACGAGGTCGACGAGCCGACCGCACCGGTGACGCCGAAGCTCACGAAGAAGGCTGCGGAGCAGGTGGCATCCGCGGAGCCGGAGAAGCAGCGGGGCATCGTGGTCACGCCGCTCATGCTCGGCCTGGCGGCGGTCGTCGTCGTCCTCGCCGTCGCCGCGACCGCGTTCGGATTCCTCTGGCTCTCGGCGTCGTCGGATCGCGACGACGCGCGCGGGCAGCTGGCGTCGATCACCCACACCGAGGACCGGAACGCGCGCGCCAAGGACGTGGCGGTCAAGTACGCGATCGGCGCGGCCACCGTCGACTACCAGAACCTCGATCCCTGGCGCACCGCGCTGGTGGCGAACACGACGCCGGAGCTGGCGAACACGCTCAAGACCGCTTCGACGGACTTGGAGCAGGTGTACGTACCGCTGCAGTGGCAGTCCACCGCCACTCCGCTCGGCACCATCGTCGTCTCGGACAAGGACGACATCATGGTCGTCAACGTCTTCGTCAACGTCGTCACCAAGAGCACGCAGCGGCCCCAGGGGATTCCGTCCGTGACCACCTACGCGCTGACGATCGACACCAAGCAGAACTGGGTGATCAGCGACGTGAGCAGCATCGACGGGGCGCTGGGCGGCAAGAAGTAGCAGCCGCGGCTCGGCCGCGCGAACGGCTCCCCGGCGTGCCTCAGGGCTGGCCGGGGAGCAGCTGCACCATCAGGCCCTCGCCGTCGGCCAGCAGTGTCCCGTCCTCCTCGGTGAGCCGGGCGGTGATGAAGGTCTTCCGCCCGTCCACCCGATCGACCTTGCCCTCGATCACGAGCGGCACGTCGAGCGGGGTCACCTTGCGGTAGTTGACGTGCAGGTACGCGGTCCGGCTGATGGGCCGCTTCGCCGCGTAGACCACGTTGCCGAAGTTGTCGTCGAAGATCAGCGGCAGGACGCCGCCGTGCGCGACCCCGCCGCCGCCGAGGTGATACCGACGGAGCACGCCGCGAGCCACGACGGACTCCGCATCGAACTTCTCGACGTGGAAGGGCGGCATCAGCAGGCTGCCGCGCCCGGGCAGCGACATGGATCGGTTCGCGGGTCCCTTGCCTTCGCGCGCCTGGAACGGGGCCAGCAGCTCGATCAGCTCGGCGACCCTGTCCCGTGCGGCCTCGTACACCCCGTCGGGGGCGTCGACGCTCACCGCGAGGTCCTGCAGCCGGCGCATGTTCTCGACGAACTCGCCGAACGCGGGCGGCGGGGTGGCTTCCTTGAAGCGCGGGATCTCGCTGCGCAGGTCCACCTTGTCCGAATCCGACTCGCTCATCCCTCAGACCTTACTCAGCACCAAACCGCTGGTCGGAACCCCGGTCCCGGCGGTCACCACGGCGCGCTCCGCGCCGGCGACCTGGTTGGCCGCCGTCCCGCGCAGCTGGCGCACCGCCTCGGCGATGCCGTTCATACCGTGGATGTACGCCTCGCCCAGCTGCCCGCCGTGCGGGTTGAGGGGCAGGGCCCCGTCGAGCTCGCAGGTGCCGGCGGCCAGGTACGACGGTGCCTCCCCCCGCCCGCAGAAGCCGAGCTCCTCGAGCTGCATGAGCACGTAGGGGGTGAAGTGGTCGTAGAGCACCGCCAGGTCCATGTCCGACGGTGCCATTCCCGCCTGCGCCCACAGCTGGCCGGCCACGACGCCCATCTCGGGCAGGCCGGTGAGCCCGTCGCGGTAGTAGCTGGTCATCACGTACTGGTCGGGGCCGCTGCCCTGCGCTGCGGCGGAGATGATCGCGGGCGTCCGCTGCAGGTCGCGGGCGCGCTCTGCGCTCGTGATCACCAGCGCCACACCGCCGTCGGACTCCTGGCAGCAGTCGAGGAGGTGGAGCGGCTCGGCGACGAACTTCGACGCCTGGTGCTGGTCGAGGGTGATCGGTTTCCCGTGGAACCAGGCCTTCGGGTTGGTCGCGGCCCGGGCGCGATCCAGGACCGCGACGCGGCCGAAGTCCTCACTCGTGGCGCCGAAGTCGTGCATGTAGCGGCGCGCCGCCATGGCGACGGTGGCTGCCGGCGTGGCGATCCCGGCGGGGTAGTGGAAGGCGTTGTCGATGCCGTTCGTGTTCACCTGCTGCGCAGCGGCGTTCGACACCTGCCCGAACCGGTGCCCCGACCGCTCGTTGAAGGCGCGGTAGGCCACCACGACGTCGGCGACGCCGGTCGCGACGGCCATCGCGGCCTGCTGCACCGTGGCCGCGGCCGCACCGCCACCGAAGTTGATGCGGCTGAAGAACTTCAGCTCTGGGATGCGCAGCTCGCGGGCCACGGCGATCTCAGAGTTGGTGTCCATGGTGAAGGTCACCAGGCCGTCCACCTCCTGCGGCGTGAGGCCCGCGTCGTCGAGCGCCGCGCGCACGCATTCCACGGCCAGGCGCAGCTCGCTGCGGCCGGAGTCCTTGGAGAACTCGGTGGCGCCGATGCCGGCGATCGCGGCCCTGCCGCTCAGCCCGCTCATGCCGGCAGCACCACGGTCGCGGTGCCGGAGATGTGGTCGCCCAGGCTGTCCTTCGCGGTCACGGCGACGGTGACGGCGGCACCGTCGACCTGCGTGACCGTGCCCGAGAACGCGAGGGTGTCGCCGGCGTAGCATGGCGCGCCGAGCCGGATGGAGATGTTCCGCACGAAGGCCTCCGGGCCCGCCCAGTCGGTCACGTACTTCTGGACCAGGCCGTTGTCGGTGAGGATGTTGACGAAGACGTCCTTACTGCCGCGCGCGATCGCCGCGTCGCGGTCGTGGTGGACGTCCTGGAAGTCGCGGGTCGCGATCGCGGTGGTCGCGACGAAGGTCGTGGTCGCGTGGATCGTCATGGGCGGCAGCGCCGTCCCGACGGTGACCTCGGCGGCCCTGAGGGTTGCGGGGTACGTCATCGTGCCTCCCAGGCGGGCAGGGTCATGTCGTCGTCATCGCGGAGCGAAGAGGGGTACGTCACCGGGCCTCCCAGGCGGGCAGGGTCATGTCGTCGTCATCGCGGAGCGAAGAGGGGTACGTCACCGGGCCTCCCACGCGGGCAGGGTCAGGTCGTCATCGACTCGCAAAAACACTGCCTGTACGGGCATCCCGATCTCGACGGTCTCGGGATCCACGTCGATCAGCTCGCCCAGTACGCGCACGCCCTCGTCGAGCTCCACGAGCGCGACCACGAAGGGCAGTCGCTTGCCGGGGACCTTGGGGTGGTGGTGCACCACGAAACTGAAGACGGTGCCGGTGCCGGGGGAGACGATGTGGTCGGGGACGAGCGACAGGTCGCCGCCCGGGTCCATGGGCCCGGGTGGGTGCCGCAGCGTCTCGCCCCAGCGTTGGATCCGCAGCTCGCCGATCGTGGCGCCCTCCCAGTAGAACGCCGTGTCGCGCGAGATCACGGGCCGTAGCACGCCGCCCGCGTAGCCGGAGGCGTCCACGATGCGTCCGCTGGGCCCCGCGGTGGGCACGGCGGTCTCCGCCGGGGCGGCGTCGGCGGCCGGCGGCCGGAACTTGAGGATCCGGAAGACCATCTCGGCGACCACCTCGTCGCCCACCCGCCACAGCGTGCGGGTGGTGAAGAACCAGCCCTCGCCGAGCCCGGTCTTCTTGGGGCCCACCACGTCCTCGAGGCGCGACGACGCGGTGATCTCCTCGCCGGGGCGCACGTGCCGGTGGTAGGTCTGGTCGGAGTTGGTGGCGACGACCGAGGTGAAGCCGAGCTCGTCCAGCGCTTCCGTCATCAGGCCCAGTGGGTCGTCGGCGGCGCGCTCGCCGTGCAGCCCGCGCATGGACCACACCTGCGCCATCGCGGGCGGCGCCACGGGCCCGCCGAACACCGACTGCTCCGCGAACGCGGGGTCCGAGTACAGCGGGTTGGCGTCGCCGATGGCCTCGGTCCAGTTGTTGATCATCGGCTGGTTCACCGGGTCCCGGCCGGCTCGTGGTGCGGATTCGCCGAGGGCGCGGATCCGTTCCGCCGCGGCGAGCACGGCGGCGGTGGTCTCGTCCGTGCCGCCAGTCGCGGGACTCGCCGCGCTCATCGGGGCACCCGCGGCAGCTGCAGGCCCATGAGGGCGATGAGTTCGCGCTGGATCTCGTTGACGCCGCCGCCGAAGGTCAGTACCAGGTGCCGCTTGGCCTGGACGTCGAGCCAGTGCAGCAGCTCCGCGGTCGCGGGATCGGACGGGTCGCCGTGCGTCCCGACCGTCTCCTCCAGCAGCGCCGTGAGGCCCTGGATCCGGTCGGAGCCGAACACCTTGGTGGCGGAGGCGTCCGCCACGTCGACGGGGCCGCCCGCCTCGGCGGCCGCGACCTGCCAGTTCAGCAACTCGTTGATGAGCTCCGCCGCGCGGACCCGCGCCAGCGCACCCGACACGTCGGGGTCGCCCAGCAGTTCCTTCTCGTGGGCCCAGGCGTCCACCCGGTCGTACAGCGAGCCGATCCTGCCGGACGGGCCGAGCATGACCCGCTCGTGGTTGAGCTGGGTGGTGATCAGCTTCCACCCTTCGTTCTCGACGCCGACCAGCATGTCCGCGGGCACCCGCACGTCGTTGTAGTACGTGGCGTTCACGTGATGCGCGCCGTCCGCCGTGATGATCGGCGTCCAGCTGTAGCCGGGATCCTTCGTGTCCAGAATGAGGATCGAGATGCCCTTGTGCTTCGGGGCATCCGGGTCGGTGCGGACCGCGATCCACACGTAGTCGGCGTCGTGGCCGCCGGTCGTGAAGATCTTCTGGCCGTTCACCACGTAGTGGTCTCCGTCGCGGACGGCGGTGGTGCGGATCGACGCGAGGTCCGTGCCCGCCTCGGGCTCGGTGTAGCCGATGGCGAAATGCACTTCGCCCGAGAGGATCTTGGGAAGGAACCGCGCCTTCTGCTCCTCGGTGCCGAACGCCTGGAGCGTCGGCCCGACGGTCTGCAGTGTCACCGACGGTAGTTGCACGTCGGCGCGCGAGGCCTCGTTGACGAACAGGTACTGCTCGATCGGCCCGAAGCCCTTGCCGCCGAACTCCGTCGGCCAGCCCACGCCCAGGCGATCATCGCGGCCCATGCGCCGCACCACGTCCCGGAACACCTCGCCGTGCCGCTGCACGAGCATCTCGGTGCGTTCCTCGGGGGTCATCAGTGCGGAGAAGTAGTCGCGCAGTTCCGCCTGCAGCGCCCGTTGCGCGGTGGTCAGCGCGAGGAACCGCCCGGACTCGTCGGCGCCGGTGGCGTCGTCGCGGTGCGCCGCGGCGAGGGCGCGCACCGTCTGCGGGCCGCCGCCCACGAACCGGGTGAGGTCCTTGATGGTCGAGTAGAACCGGTGCAGCGGGTACGTGGCATCGACCCCGATGCCGCCGTGCAGGTGGTGGCAGGTCCGCACGGCCGACGGTGCCTCCGTCGCCAGCCAGTGCGCCGCGAGCGCCGTGGCTTCGTCGGCGGGGGACCCGGTGCCCGTGCGCCACGCGGCGGAGACGGCTGCGAGGTGCAGCGTGCGGGAGGCGATGTACACGTCCGCGATCTGCTGCGCCACGGCCTGGAAGGCGCCCAGCGGGCGCCCGAACTGCTCACGCTTGCGCAGATGGTCGACGGTGAGCGAGAGGGCTCCGGCGAGCGCACCGTCGGCGACGGCGGCCGCACCCGTCAGGCCGCACTCCCGCACCGCCTGTGCGACGGTGCCGTCCGTGGAGGCGCCCAGTACCGCCTCGGCGGGGACCTCCACGCCCGCGAGGTCGACGGTGCCCTCAGGCGCACCCGTCGAGGTGGGGCTCGGGACGACGGAGACACCGGGCGCGGACGCGGGCACCAGGAAGACCGCGGCACCGTCGTCGGTGGCCGCGCTCACGAGCAGCTGCGCGGCGTGCTGCGCGTAGCCGACGGCGACCTTGCGTCCGGTCAGCGCCCACCCGCTCGCGGTGCGGACGGCGCGCGTCGCGGGGGTGACCGGCATGGCGGCGCCCGCCTCGCCCAGGGCGCCCACGATGAGCTCGTCGCCGGTCAGGGCCGCGGGCAGCAGGGCCGCACGCTGCTCGGGGGTGCCGTGCGCCGCGACGGGCAGGATGCCGAGTGCGAGCCCGGCGAGCAGGGGCGCGCCGATCGCGAGCCGCCCGCCCTCGGTGAGTACGGCCGCCACCTCCTCGGCGCCGAGGCCTGCGCCGCCGAGGTCCTCGGGCGCGGGAAGGCCGAGCAGGTCCGCCTTGGCGAGGTCGGCCCAGATGGCGCGCCAGGCGTCCTCGGTGTGGGCGGCGGCGCCGTCGGCACGGCGCGCGGCGGCGTGGCCGAGCACGTCGGCGGCAAGGCCGGCGACGGCCACCTGGTTCTCGTCCGGACGGAAGTCCACGCGCACTCCTGATCTCGATACCGCGTACAAACGGTGAAACGTGTTCTATTTTTAGCAAGTGGGGCGAACGCCCGCAAGCGGATCGACGAAAGGGTGACCATGCGATTCACGTACGCCGAGGCGATGACGGACCCGTCGTACTACGTGCCGCTCGCACAGGCGGCCGAGGAGGTCGGCTATCACAGCATGTGCGTGGCCGACAGCATCGCGTATCCCGAGGTCTCGGACTCGACGTACCCGTACACGCCCGATGGAAGCCGGGAGTTCCTCGACGGCAAGGAGTTCATCGAGACCTTCGTGCTGGCCTCGGCACTCGCGGCGTCCACGAAGACCCTCCGCTTCACGCCCTTCGTGCTCAAGCTGCCGATCCGCCCACCGGTGCTGGTCGCCAAGCAGGCCGCCTCGCTGGCGGCGATGAGTGGGAACCGGTTCTCTCTCGGCGTCGGGATCAGCCCGTGGCCCGAGGACTTCGAGATCATGGGTGTCCCGTTCGAGCGCCGGGGTAAGCGGATGGACGAGTGCATCGAGATCATCAAGGGGCTCTCGACCGGCGAGTACTTCGAGTACCACGGCGAGTTCTTCGACATCCCGTCGATCAAGATCGCCCCCGTTCCGACGGAGCCGCTGCCGATCCTGGTGGGCGGCCATGCGGACGCCGCCCTGCGCCGCGCGGTGCGCCTGTGCGACGGCTGGATGCACGCGGGCGGCGACGGCGAGGAGCTCGACCGCATGCTCGCCCGGATCGACGAGTTGCGCGCCGAGCACGACAAGAAGGAGTTCGAGATCCACGTGATCTCCCTGGACGCGTACACCGTGGACGGCATCAAGCGCCTTGAGGACAAGGGCGTCACCGATGTCATCGTCGGCTTCCGCCTGCCCTACCAGCTCGGACCCGACACCGAGCCGCTGCAGCCCAAGATCGACCACCTGCGCCGCTACGCCGACTCCGTCATCAGTAAGTTCGCCTGAAGTTCAAGGAGATCCCGATGAAAGACGATCACCCCGCCGTCCTCGCGGGACGCGCCTCCCAGGCGGCGGCCAGCGGCCACCGCAAGGAGGAGTGGCTCGACCTGTTCGCCGCCGACGGTGTCGTCGAGGATCCGGTGGGCCCCTCCGGGTTCGACCCCGAGGGCGAGGGGCATCACGGCCGAGAGGAGATCGCAGCCTTCTACGACAAGACGATCGGCGTCGCCGAGTCCCTGGAGTTCCTCTTCGGCGACGGCTTCGCCTGCGGGAACGAGGTCGCCTTCACGGGCCTCATCCGCACCGTCATCGGCGGGCACGTCATCGACGCGGAAGGCGTCTTCACGTACAAGGTCGACGATGCCGGGAAGATCGTTGCGCTCCGCGCCTTCTGGGAGGTCGACCGAGCCATGGCCACCGCCCGCCCTCTAGGCCTGTGATCCGTCCCCGTCTGTGAATCCACGCTTCTACGCCCACACGAGGCCGGATCCGGCACGAACCGATCGGTGGACTGCGGTCCGGTACGGCCGTGGGGACGGGTGGCCGACGGTGCCGAGCTCGTCGCGGCGTGGCCGACCCTCGGGGTATGCAAGAAGCGCATACCCACGCGGCTGAAAAGGGTTATTGAACTGCGCATATCCAGGTATGCGTTGCGCGTATGGCTCTTCGAACTACAACGCATCCCATGCGGTAGGTGCGCGTCCATCAGACCCGGCTCCGGGGCATCGCGCGATCAGCGGGCCGTGAACACCGCATCCGCGAGCACCGGCGCGGACCGCTCCACCGACTCCGCGGTCACCAGGTGCCGAACGCCGTCGCGCCAGATCCGTACGCGCAGGGTCTCGCCCGGCAGCATGATCCCGGCGAACTTCGCCGACCACGAGCCCACCGCGGAGGCGTCGCCGTCGAGCACGGCATCGGTCACCGCCTTGGCGACGATCCCGTAGGTGCACAGCCCGTGCAGGATCGGCGCGTCGAAGCCCGCGCGCTTCGCGAACGCCGGGTCCGAGTGCAGCGGGTTCCGATCGCCGCACAGGCGGTACAGCAGCGCCTGCTGCGGCAGCGTCGGGACGTCCACCGTCACATCGGCCTCGCGGTCCGGCAGCTCGAGCTTCTCCGACGGTCCGCGTTCCCCGCCGAAACCGCCCTCGCCGCGGGCGAAGATCGAGGATCGCGCCGTCCACAAGGGCTCGCCGGCGGCGTCGACCACCTCGGTCTCCTGCCAGATGACCGCAGCCTTGCCCTTGTCGTGCACATCGCTGATCCGGGTGCGCGCGACCGCACTGCCGGACACCGGCAGCGGGCGGTGTGCCGTCACGGACTGGCTGCCGTGCACCACCTTCGCGAGGTCGATCTCCACGCCGGGGAAGGACACCTTCGGTGCCTCGGTGGCGTGGAAGTTCTGGGCCACGGTCGCGAAGGTGGGGAGCACGACGGTGCCCTGCTCGGTCGCGTAGCGCAGCTCGCGCGGCGAGAGCGGGTCCGCGCCCGCGCCCAGGGCGAGCTGGTAGAGCAGCACATCCGAGGTGCTCCAGGAGAACTCGGCGGTGCCGAGCTCGGCGCCGATGGCGACCGACGGGTCGATGGGCATGGGTCTCCCTTGGTGCAGTGGGTCCGGCAATGGGTCTATTCGTAGGTGATGTGCACGGCCGCGCTGCGGCGCATCGACTGGCACGCGAGGATGAGGCCGTCGTCGAGGTCCTCCTGATCGAGCACCTCGTTGTGCGCGAGCTCGACCTCGCCGTCGACGAGGCGGCACGCGCACGCGCTGCACGCGCCCTCGCGGCACGAGTACGGAGCCTCGATGCCGGCGGCCAGCATCACATCCAGCAGCTTCTTCTCCGCGGGCCAGGCGAGCTCGGTCGTCTTCCCGTCCAGTTCGACGGTGACGGTGCCCCCGTCGTCGGCGGGTGCGGGGGCGTCCGCGACCGGCAGATCCTCCGCCTCGGCGATCGCGGCCCTCTCCTCCGCCTCCTCCCGCGCGGCCTCGACCTCGAAGGGGTTGCGGGGCAGGGAACGGAACTTCTCGATGTGCACCTCGCGGCGCCCCTTGCCGAGCCCCGTCATCGCCTCGGACACGGCGTCCATGAACGGGCCGGGCCCGCACACGAACACCTCGCGGTCCACGTACGGCGCCGCGAGCGTCGCCAGGTTCGCCGCGCTCGGCAGACCCTGCACGGACTCCAGCCAGTGGATCACCGCGAGCCGATCCGGATACGTCCGGGTCAGCTCGGCCAGCGCCGAGGCGAAGATCACCGACTGCGCATCGCGATTGGCGTAGATCAGCGTCACCGAGCCGCTACCGGTCTCGAGCACCGTGCGCAGGATCGACAGGATCGGCGTGACGCCGCTGCCGCCGGCGAACAGCAGCATGTCGACGTCGACGGACTTCGGCGTGAAGATGCCCGCGGGCACCAGCACGTCGATCTCCATGCCGGGGGTGGCGTTGTCGCACAGCCAGTTCGAGGCGTAGCCGTCGGCGGTGCGTTTGACGGCCACGCGCAGCGGACCGTCGTCGTGCGGCGCGCTGCACAGCGAGTAGCACCGCGCCACGGAGCCGGTCCGCTCGCTCGGGACGCGCAGCGTGAGGAACTGGCCGGGTTTGTAGGTGAAGCTCGACGCCAGCTCGGCCGGCACCTCGAACTCGATGGAGTGCGCGTCGTGCGTCTCCGCGACCACCTTGGCGACCAGCAGTCGGTGGATGCTCACTTCTTCGTCACTCTCCTAGTCGGTGTCCGACGACATGTCGTTCGTCGGGACGGGCACCTCGCCCAGTTTGGCGGCGCGCGTGATGGATTCCATCAGTCGCGGGCACGTGGCCCGCAGCGCGGAGCCGGAACCGTCGGCGGCGAAGACCGCGCACTCCCGCGCGGAACCGTACCACTGGATCGAGGTCTGCTCGCGGCTGTTCTTCTTGACCTGCACCGCGACCCCGCAGGTGCCGCAGTTCAGCGGGGTGAAACCGTCCGTGAGGAAGCCCTCGCGGTCGGCCACCGTCGCCGGCCTGGTCACCGGCTCGCCGAACATCGTCACCGTCGGGGACATGCGGATCAGGCCCCCGCGCCGGAAGCGTCGGCGGCCGCGGCCTTCTCGGACTCCTGCCGCGCGATGTTCTGCGCGACCTCGGCCTCCCAGGCCTCGACGGCGTGGGAGGTGTCGATCTCGAACTCGAACCGCTGCGTCATGTCCTCGGAGACCTCGGCGGCATCGACGTAGAACTGCTCGTACCAGCGGCGCAGTTGGTAGACGGGGCCGTCCTCCTCGCAGAGGAGAGGATTGTCGATGCGGGTCTTGTTCTTCCAGATCTCGACGTCCTGCAGGAAGCCCAGGCCCACGTTCTTGGCGAACTTGCCGGCCAGGTAATCGGACTTCTCGTCGTCGAAACCGGGGAGCTTCTTGACCTTCACGCCGTACATCAGCTTGAACGAGTTCTGATCGATCGGGTAGTGGCAGTTGATCAGGATGTTCTCGATCAGGAAGCCCTTGTAGTCGTTGTGCAGGTAGTTGATCATGTACGACGGCCCGAAGTAGTGGGCCTCGGACTTGAGCAGAACGTCGTCGCCGCCGGAGAGGCCGATGTCGCTGACATCGTTGCGCCCCTTGGTGTCCAGGTACTGCGAGGCGATGTGCCCGTCGAAGACGTTCTTGAAGTACGTGGGCAGGCCGTAGTGGATGTAGAAGAAGTGCGGCATGTCGACCACGTTGTCGACGATCTCGCGGCAGTTGCTGTTCTCGATGACGATCTCGTTCCACACCCAGTTCGACCACTCGGGCCCGTCGACGTCACCGTCGATCTTCGGGATGGTGAGCTCCGCTGGGGGCTTGGAGTTCTCGACGTCGTGCCAGACGAACAACTGGTCGTTCTCGACCATCGTGGGCCACGTCCGCGTGCGGGCGCGCAGCGGTACGCGCTTGGCGTACGGGATGCCCTTGCACTTGCCGTCGCCGCCCCAACGCCAGTCGTGGAACGGGCAGGCGATCTCGTTGCCCTTGACGGTGCCCTGCGTCAGGTCGCCGCCCATGTGCCGGCAGTAGCCGTCGAGCACGTTGACGGCGCCGTCCTCGCCGGCGAACACCACGAGCTTGGTACCGAAAGCCTCGATGGCGTGCGGCTTCCCGTCGGTGAAGTCCTTCAGCAGGCCGATGCAGTGCCAGCCGCGGGCGTACCGCGTGGGCGCGGTACCGCTGTCGATGAGGCGGGCCGCCGCCTCGGTGGTGCTGCTCATGAGATCTCCTCCTCCGCGCGGGCGGGGGCTGCCGCCGCGGGCGTCGATGATTCCTGACGGGCCATGTCCTCGACCGCGAGGTACGCGAACACCATCGCGGGACCGATGGTGGCGCCGGGACCGGCGTAGGTGTGGCCCATGACGGGCGAGCTGGTGTTGCCGGCGGCGTACAGCCCGTCGATGACGGTGCCGTCCTCCCTCTGGACCCGGCCCGCGACATCGGTGCGCAGGCCGCCCTTGGTGCCGAGATCGCCGGGAACCATACGCGCAGCGTAGAACGGCCCCGTGGCCAATTCCGCCAGACTGGGATTCGGCTTGTTGCGCGGATCGCCGTAGTAGTGGTCGTACGCGCTCTCGCCCCGATGGAAGTCCTCGTCGCGCCCGGCCCGGGCGAAACCGTTGAACCGCTCGACGGTGCCGGTCAGCGCCTCGGCCGGCACGCCCATCTTCTCGGCCAGCTCGGCGAGGCTGCTCGCCCGCACCATGCAGCCGGACTCGAACCAGCGCTTGGGCAGCGGCTGGCGGGGGCTCTGTCCCGCGAACAGGTACCGGTTGCGGTAGCGCTGGTCGAAGACGAGCCACGCGGGCACGTTCTCGCCCGGGCCGTCGCCCTGCCCGTACTCGCCGCCGTACATGGCGTGCACGGCCTCGACGTACGGTGCGGACTCGTTGACGAACCGCTCGCCGGCGGTGTTGACCATGAGGCTGCCGGGCAGCGACCGCTCGGAGAGCGCGAACCAGGCCATCTTCGGCAGTTGGATCGACGGTCCCCACCAGGCGTCGTCCATGAACTCGAGAGCGCCGCCCACGGCCTGGCCGGCGCGGATCGCATCGCCCGTGTTGGCGGGCACGCCGTTGGTCCACTCGGTGCCGATCGGTTGGCGCTGATACTGCGCGCGCATCTCCTTGCTGCTCTCGAAGCCGCCGGCGGCGAGGATCACGCCGCGGCGCGCCGTCAGGACGACGGGCCGGCCCTCGTGCTCGACGGTGACCCCGGTGACGCGGTCGCCTTCCTGCTGGATCGAGACCAGCGGGGTGTTCAGCCAGAGCGGCACGTTCGCGCGCTGCAGACCCACGCGCAGCGCGGCGACCAAAGCCTGGCCGCGGCCCAGGAGGTGCTTGCCCCGCGCCTTCGCGGTGTAGAAGCGCGCGCCGACGCGCAGCGCGCGGGCCACGCCCTTGGGGTGACGCATGATCAGGTTGAGCCACTTGAAGTCGGCCTGGGTGACCACGAGGTTCATCGGGGCCTTGGTGTAGTCCGGCTCCAGGTTCTTCAGCTCGTCGCCCAGCTGCTTGCCGTCGAAGGGCTTCGGCTCGCACGAGCGCCCGTGCGCGCGGCCGCCCGGCGCCTCGGGGTAGTAGTCGGAGTAGCCGGGCACCCAGGTGAGCTCCAGCGGGCTCATCCGGTGCATCATCTCGATCACCTCGGGGCCGCGGTCGATGTAGGTGTCGATCCGCTCGGCCGGAACCACGTCGCCGATGATGGCGTGCAGGTACTTGCGCGCCTCGTCCGGGGAGTCCTTGATCCCGGCCTTCATCAGCGCCTCGTTACCGGGGATCCAGACGCCGCCGCCGGAGCGCGCGGTCGATCCGCCGTAGTGCTCGGCCTTCTCCACGACCAGGACGCTGAGCCCGGTGTCCGCGGCCTTGAGCGCGGCGGCCATGCCCGCCGCGCCGCTGCCCACCACGATCACGTCGTACTCGGTGGCTTCCGCCGTCATCGACTCTCCTCATTGCTGAAACAAGTTCTCTAGCCTCACCTGCGCCGATGGGCAGCAGGTACGCGCTATGACTGCAGCATAGACTAGAACACGTTCCAGTATCTAGGGATGACGTCGATCGGCGAGCTCACCTCGAGGCGCGGGCTCTGCTCGCCTTTCTGCTTCGGCGATGGTCGAGGCGGTCCGGAGCGCGGTCAGCAGGGGATGGTGATCTTCTCGTAGGTCCCGGTGCTGGGCCGGAAGACCCAGCGCGAACCGGGTGTGCACGGCGCGGGCCGCGTGGTCGTCGGCGTCACGCGCGGGGGCGCGGTGGCGGCCGGTGTGGTGGTCCGGGGCGTCGGGGCGAGTGTGGTGACGGGGGTCGACGGGGCCGCCGCGGACGGCGTGCTCGGCATGCTCGGCGCGGTCGGGGTCGACGGTGCGCTCGGACTCGGGGAGGCGGGACCGGAGGGGATGGCCGACGGAGCGCCCGATGTCCCGGACGGCGCGACCACCGGGCGCGGCGCCGGCGAGGGGCCGCTGCACATGCTCACTGTCACCGCGATCGCCGCGACGCAGAGGGCCGCCGCGGCGGCGATGGCGAGGACTCGGCCGGCGAAACCGCCGAGCCGCCGAGTTCCGGAATCGACTCGATGCGTCATGATCCACGCCCTCCTCGTCGGGGTGCGGACGCGGCAGAGATCGTCGCAGTCATACCGACATACTCCCAGTGTGCGACGCGCGCCCCGGTAGGTGGTAGCGAACACGAGTGACGATGTGGCACTGGATGTCCGGTGACTGAACTTCTCTTCGGTATGCCGTATCAGTGCGGATTGCGCGATCGCGACGACTCGATGGTGGAGACCCTGCTGAGTCGGTGCAGTCGCAAATCAACGCCTACCCGGATGCCGCGGAGACTCCCGCCCGGCGACCGAAGAAGCTCCCGTCGCCGAGGCTCGTGCCGCTCGCGTACCCGCCGGCGCAGACGCCCGAGGTGCACCGACCCGCGGCGAACAGGCCGGGGATCGGCGCACCGTCGACGTGCAGCACCCGCGAATCGACGTCCGTGCGCAACCCGCCCAGGGTGAAGCCCGCGGTGAATCCGCGCATGTCCCACGCGGCGACCGGGCCGGACAGTGGGCGCAGCCACTGCGCCTTCTTGTGCAGTACGGGATCGGCGCCGTCAGCGGCGTGCCGGTTGTAGGCGTCGACGGTGGCCGTCAGCGTCCCGGCGGGCAGGCCCATGTCGGACTCGAGCTCCGCGACGGTCTCCGCCGCCCAGGTGGGCGGCTGCCGGAAGTACGGGGTCGAGGTCTCGGTGCCGAGCGCTTCCTCGTGCGCGTCCATGTCCATGACGAGGTACGCGGCGTTGTCCTGCTGGATCAGGACGGCCTGGCCGATGCGGCCGCCGTAGGTGTCCTCGGCGATGAAGCGCTGGCCCCGGCCGTTGACCAGGATGCCGCGGGCCATCATCTGCGGGTCGCCGAAGAACGCGACCTCGGTGGCGTCCATGTGGGCGAGCGCGGCGCCGGCGGCCTGTGCCATGAGGATCCCGGCGCCGTCGTGCTCCTCGATGGCGGCGGCCGGACGGCCGATCAGGCGCGGGGCGTAGGCCTCGATCATCTCCGCGTTGTAGGCGAAACTGCCGGTCGCGAGGACGACGCCCCGTCGGGCCCGCACGCGCACGTCCGTGCCGAACCGGCGCGCGACGAGCCCCTCGACCGTGCCGTCCGCCGCGGTCACCAGGCGCTGCGCGCGAATGTCGTACTCGGCGCGTACTCCGAGCGTCTCGGCGGTCTCGACCAGGGGCTTCATCAGCATGTAGCCGGCGCCGCGCACGCCGGTCCGCTTGTCGGTCATCTGCGGGATGTGCCCGCGCGGCGCGGGCGTCGCGATCTCACGGAAGGGCGACGCGTTCTCGCCGCCGGAGTAGCCCAGTCCCTCGTCGTGCGGCACCTCCCACCCCGGCTCGCCCCAGAACTCCTCCTTGAACACCACGCCGCAGCCCGTGAGCCAGTCGTAGTGCTCGAGGCTGCCGTGGGCGTAGGCGTGGATCTTCCCACCGTCGACGCCCGGACCCAGCGCGGCGGTCATGAAGGTCTCCATGTTCTCCGCGCTGTCCTCGAAGCCCAGGGCCCGCTGCAGCGGCGTGCCGCCGCCGAGATAGATCCACCCGCCGGACAGCGCCGCGGCCCCGCCCCACCCGCCGGCGCGGTCCAGGATCAGGACCTCCGCACCGGCTCGCGCGGCCTCGATCGCCGCGGAGACTCCCGCGATGCCGTGGCCCGCGATCACCACGTCGGCTTCCAGGTCCCATGTATCGATGTCGGCGAACGCGACGGGGCGGCGGCTTTCGGGCATGGCTCTCCTCGGTCGGTGTCGGAACCGGTTGCATCAGGAACATAGGTGGATCGGAACCTTTGATGTAGCGTTTCGCGTCAGAAAATGAGAACGTGTTCTAGTATTGGTCTCCAGCGGCGGGCGTGGGTGCTCGCCAGGTGGCCCTGACGAAGGCGAGGAAAGATGAGCGATCAGAGCGTCGACGCGGTTCTGGCGGAAGTGGCGGAGCTGCTGCCCACCCTCCGGGACCGGGCGCAGGAGACCGAGGACGCCCGCCGGATCCCGGCCGAGTCCATCAAGGCGCTGCAGAAGAGCGGCTTCTTCCGTCTGTTGCAGCCGAAGCGTTACGGCGGCTTCGAGGCCGACCCGGCGGACTTCTACACCGCGGTCAAGATGCTGGCGAGCGCGTGCGGATCCACCGGCTGGGTCTCCTCGATCCTCGGCATCCATCCGTGGAACGTCGCGCTGTTCGACGACCGGGCCCAGCAGGAGGTCTGGGGCGAGGACCAGGACACCCTGATCTCGTCGTCGTACGCGCCGATGGGCCGCTCGGAGATCGTCGAGGGCGGCTACCGGCTCTCCGGCAAGTGGAGCTTCTCCTCCGGTTGCGACCACGGCACCTGGGCGCTGCTGGGCGGTCCCGCGTTCCAGGACGGCAAGCCGGTCGACTTCCTGACCTACCTCGTGCCGATCAGTGACTACACGATCAACGACGTGTGGCGCACCGTCGGCCTGCGGGGCACCGGCAGCAACGACATCGTGGTCGAGGACGTCTTCGTCCCCGCGCGCCGCGCGCTGAGCTTCAAGGACGTCAGCAAGTGCAAGGGCCCGGGCCAGGAGGTCAACGACAGCCCGCTCTACAAGATGCCCTTCGGCTCGGTGCACCCCTCCACGATCACGGCTCCGATCATCGGCATGGCGCAGGGCGCTTACGACGCGCACGTCGAGCACCAGCGCAAGCGCGTGCGCGCCGCCTATGCCGGCGAGACCGCGAAGGAGGACCCGTTCGCCATGGTCCGCGTCGCCGAGGCCGGTAGCGAGATCGATGCGGCCTGGCTCCAGCTGATCTCCAACATCAACGAGGAGTACGCCCTCGTCAAGGCGGGCGAGAAGATCCCGTTCAACCTGCGGCTCAAGGTGCGTCGCGATCAGGTGCGCGGCACCGAGCGCGCGATCTTCGCCGTGGACCGGATGTTCGAGAACTCCGGCGGCCGCGCGCTGGCCGAGGGCACGCCGATCCAGCGGTTCTGGCGCGACGCCCACGCGGGCCGTGTGCACGCCGCGAACGATCCCGAGCGCGCCTACAAGATGTTCGGCACCGGCGAGTTCGGCCTTCCCGTCATGGACGGGATGGTCTAGAGGTGGCGGACACCGAGATCGACGTCCTCAAGGAGGGGAAGTTCGCCACCACGGCGGCCGGACTCACCCTGCACTACCACGAGGTCGGCGAGGAGAACCGGGCGAACGGCACCGTCGTCCTGCTGCACGGCAGCGGCCCCGGCGTCTCCTCGTGGAGCAACTTCGGGCGCAACATTCCGGTGCTGGCGCAGCGCTTCCACGTGCTCGCGGTCGATCAGCCGGGCTTCGGCCGGTCCGACAAGCCGACCGAACACCCGCAGTACTTCGTGCACAGCGCCACGGCCCTGGCCGGCCTGCTCGACACGCTCGGGGTCACCGGACGCGTTCACCTGGTGGGCAATTCTCTCGGCGGCGGCACCTCGGTGCGGTTCGCGCTCGACTTCCCGGACCGCGCGGGCCGCCTCGTGCTCATGGGGCCGGGCGGGCTCAGCGTGAACACCTTCGCGCCCGACCCCACCGAGGGACTGCGCACCCTGCAGAAGTTCTACGCCGCGCCGAGCAAGGAGCGACTCGAGGACTTCCTGCGGATCATGGTCTTCGACCAGAAGATGATCACGCCCGAACTCGTCGAGGAACGCTTCGAGCTCGCGCTCGACCCCGAGGCGATCGCCGCGTTCACGGCGATGGGGAAGTCCTTCGCCTCCGCGGATTACGAGAAGGGCATGCTCTGGCGCGACGCGTACAAGTTGCGTCAGCCCGTGCTGATGATCTGGGGCCGGGAGGACCGGGTCAACCCGCTCGATGGTGCCCTGCTCGCCCTCAAGCAGATCCCGCGCGCACAACTGCACGTCTTCGGGCAGTGCGGGCACTGGGCGCAGCTCGAGAAGTTCGACGAGTTCAACCGGCTCACGGCCGATTTCCTGGCCGGCTGACAAAGGCATTCGGGGAGAAGAACGAATATGGCGATCAAGGCGCTCGGGTACATGCGCATCGAGGCCACCGACATGGCGGCCTGGCGCGAGTACGGGCTCAAGGTACTCGGGATGATGGAGGGTGCTCCACCGGCCGGTGCGGGCGACACCTCACAGAATCTCTACCTGCGCATGGATGACTTCGCGGCTCGGCTGGTGATCGTGCCGGGCGAGAAGGACCGCCTGCTCGTCTCCGGGTGGGAGGTCACCGACGCGACCGGCCTGCAGGAGCTGCGCGACACGCTCACGGCAGCCGGTGTCTCCTTCGAGGAGGGGACCAAGGAGGAGAAGCTCGAGCGTCGCGTCGAGGGACTCATCCGGTTCCGGGATCCGGCGGGGAACACGCTCGAGGCCTTCCACGGGGCGCAGTACCTGGGTCGGCGGTTCGTGAGCCCCTACGGGCATCGGTTCGTCACCGGCGAGCAGGGGCTCGGGCACGTCGTGCTCACCTGTTCCGATGACGCTGCGGCGCAGGACTTCTACCAGGGCGTGCTCGGCTTCAAGCTGCGCGACTCGATGCGCCTGCCCCCGCAGATGGTGGGTCGTCCGGCTGACGGTGACCCCGCCTGGCTGCGGTTCTACGGCTGCAATCCGCGTCATCACGCGCTCGCCTTCCTGCCGCTGCCCAACCCGACGGGCATCGTCCACCTCATGGTCGAGGTGGAGAACTCCGACGACGTCGGGCTCGCCCTCGATCGCGCGAACCGCAAGAAGGTCAAGATGTCCGCCACTCTGGGGCGGCACATCAACGACAAGATGCTGTCCTTCTACATGAAGACACCGGGCGGCTTCGACATCGAGTTCGGCTGCGAGGGACTCGAGGTCGAGAACGACGACTGGATCGCCCGCGAGTCCACCGCGGTCAGCCTCTGGGGACACGACTTCACCATCGGCTTCAAGGAGCAGTGATGACCGCACCCGCGGCGATCGAGCCGCTCGACTACCGGACGGCCATGGGGCACTTCTGCACCGGCGTCACGGTGATCACCGCGGCCGACGACGAGGGCCCCGTCGGATTCGCCTGCCAGTCCTTCTCGGCGCTCTCGCTCGACCCCCCTCTGGTCCTGTTCTGTCCCATGAAGACGTCGGGCGCGTGGCGCACCATCGAGCGCTCCGGCCGGTTCGCGGTGAACGTGCTCGGCGAGGGCCAGCAGGACGTCAGCTCCGTGTTCGGATCGCGGCATCCGGACAAGTTCGGGGCGGTCGATTGGAAGCCCTCCCGCACGGGCTCTCCGCTACTCGACGGTGCGCTCAGCTGGATCGACTGCGCGGTGGAGACGGTGCACGACGGCGGCGACCACCACATCGTGATCGGTCGCGTGCTCGAGCTCAGTGCGCCCAACGCCGGTCGGCCGCTGCTGTTCTACCGCGGCCGCTACACCCAGACGGTGACCGATCCCGGCCAGGCCATTCCCCGTGCCCTGTCGCTCGATTCGTTCCTCACCTGGCCCGTCGGCGACGACTGGATGTAGCTCAGGTCTTCAGCCCGTGTTCGTGGGCCTGGCTCAGTGCCAGCGCACACGGGTCCGCGGGCGCGCCCGCCTTGCTCGACATCACGGTGCATTCCGGCGCTTTCGGGTCGCGGAACCCCGCGGTGTCGGAGCGCCCGACCTCGGCCACGGCGCGGAGCCGACCGTCCGCGCGGGTGGAGAAGGTCACCGCCCATCCGCCGCCGGAGGCGTAGGTTCCGACCAGGCCGGAGCCGGCGTCCCAGAACTGGTTGCCGTAGAGGTCGCCGATCGGGGTGAAAGCGCCGCCGGAGCTGTGCCACACCGACCAGGTCGAGTTCTGACCGTGCGCGCCGGAGCCCGTCGTCGACACCAGAATGTCAGGTGCGGCGTCCGCGGTGAGGCGGCGCAGGAGTAGCGCCCCCGATCCGACGTAGCCGTCGACGGGGACGGTGATCGTCTGGACCGTGGCCCCCGCGCGCTGCACCGTCACGACGGCCCGCTTGTCGCGCAGCTGTTTCGTCACGCGGTATCCGTCCGCCTCGGCGAAGCAGTCCGGCCCGCCGGCGCCCGGATACGGATCGGGACACCGTTCGCGCACCGTGCTCACCGGGACCGCCGCGGACGACGGTGCCGCGGACGGGGCAGTCGTCGGCGCGGATGAGGACTCGATCGCCGACGTGGCCGTCGCCTGCTGGCTCCCCGGGTGCCGTCGTGCACCCCGCGGTGCCGAGCACGATCGCGGACGCGATCAGCGCAGTGCATCGTGAAACTGAAGGCGATCTACACTCCATGCAAGACGAGGTACTCCCACCATCAGCCTGCGGGCAGCGCCGCAGTGAAGTAGCCGATCGTGCCGGAGAGGAGTTCCGCGTCCGCGGGAACGGTGTCCCGCACGCCGTAGCTGCGGCCCAGTTCCACCGGGTTCCCCGCGCGAGTCACGGTCCAGCCCTGCGCGGCGAGGTACTCGGCGGGATCGGCGCGGTCCTCATCGGTGACGAACAACGCGGTCACATCGAAGTCGCCCAGGGGATTCCCCTTCTGCGAGTACCTGTCGGTGATGGCGCGGAACCGGCCGAGGTCGAGCGATCCGATCTGACCCTCGACGGCGACCCGGCTACCCGGTGCGGAGAGTTCCACGATCCGCTCGAAGAGCAGCGCCTGCGCCGCGGCGGGCAGGTAGGGGAGCAGGCCCTCGACCAGCCAGGCGGTCGGTGCGGCACCGTCGAACCCGGCGGACCGCAGGGCGGCCGGCCAATCGTCGCGCAGGTCGACGGGGACGTGCCGCAGCCCGGCGGCCGGGCTCGCCCCGTGCGCGGCGAGAGTCTCCTCCTTGAACGCCAGCACCTTGGGCTGGTCGAGCTCGTAGACGACGGTGCCCGCCGGCAGGTCGAGGCGGTACGCGCGGGCGTCGAGCCCGGCGGCGAGGATGACGACCTGCCGGACGCCGGCGGCGACGGCGTCCCGGACGAAGTCGTCGAAGAACCGGGTACGCACGCCGAGGTGGCGGGTTGCCGCCATCGGATTGCCCGCGCCGTCCCCGGCGTCGGCCAGCGCGACGGCGCGCTGGTCGCCCGCCGCCTCGAGGAAGACCCGGGCGTACGGGTCCTGAGCGAGGGCGTCGGGGCGCTCGGTCTCCACGGCCCGGGCAGCGGCCACCAGCAGCGCGGTGAAGCCCACGCTGGTTGTGATCGTCCAGGTGTCGCCGTCCGTACGCGTGCTGCTCGCCATCGGTGTTTCCTTTCGCAAGTAGTTCGCCTACGAAAGTACATCGTGTCGCGAGGCGCGGCAAGAACATGTTTCAGGTGTGCGTCAGAGCCCGCCGAGCCAGGTGGTGGGTCGGGTCGCCGAACAGCTGCGACGACGAGTGGGCCCGCTTGAAGTACAGGTGCGCGTCGTGTTCCCAGGTGATGCCGATGCCGCCGTGCAACTGGATCATCTCGGCGGCGACGGTACACAGCGCCTCCGAGCAGTACGCTTTCGCCGTCGCGACGGCGAGCGACGCGTCTGCGTCGCCGCGGTCGAGGGCGTCGCCCGCGGCGCCGGCCGCCGACTGCGCGGACTCCACGAGCACGTACATGTCCGCCATCCGGTGCTTGAGCGCCTGGAAGGAGCCGATGGGTCGGCCGAACTGTACGCGGGAGCCCGCGTACTCGACGGTGAGCTCGAGAGCCCGGGCCGCGGCCCCCGCCTGTTCGGCGGCGAGCACGGCGCACGTGACGTCGAGCGCGTGCGAGAGGACGGCCTCCGAGCCGCCCGGCAGTAGCCGTCCGGCGAGCCCGTCGACGGTGACCTCCGCGAACCGTCGGGTGGGATCCATCGAGGGCGTGTGCCGACGGTGCGCCGACGCCCCGTCGATGAGGTACAGCTCGTCGCCCGCGACCACGAGAAGGTCGTCCGCGAGGTCACCGTCGAGGACGTATTGCGCGGTGCCGGAGAGTGTTCCGGCGGCGGCGGTGATCGGCCTGTCGGCGAACGACGAGCCCGCGAACGCCACCGTCGCCGTGCGTGCGCCGGAGGCCAGGGCGGTGAGGAGCTCCGCGTCGTCGGTCTGCGCGAGCAACGCGGTCGCGAGGACCGCGGAGCCGAGGAAGGGCGACGGGATCAGCTGGCGCCCCAGCTCCTCCGCCACCACCTGCAGCGCGCGGACCCCGGCGCCCACGCCGTCGTTCTCTTCGGGGACGGCGAGCGCGGCCACGCCGACCTGCTCGCACAGCACCGACCACAGGTCGCGGTCGTAGCCCTCGGGGGAGTCGATCGCGGCCCGCAGCGCTGCCGCCGACCACCGCCGGTCGACGACGCTGCGGACGGCGTCGGCGAGGTCGTTCAGCTCGTCGGTCATCGTGCCGCCTTCCGGACCGCGTCGAGCACGACCGCGCGGTGCTCGGCCTGGGTTCCCCACGCGGACTGGAGCGCTCGGACCTTCGTGATCCACAGGCCCAGATCGTGTTCGGCGGTGTAGCCGATCGCGCCGTGCACCTGCAGCGCGGTGCGCGCGGCCAGATATGCGGCATCGGCCGCCGCGACTCGCGCCGCGGACACGTCGCGCACCGGGTCCAGATCGACACCGCGCGAGGCGGCCCCGGACAGGGCGACCGCAGCTCCGTGCAGGAGCGGCGCTGCGAGTTCGAGGCGCGTCGCCACATCGGCGAGAAGGTGCTTGATCGCCTGGTACTCACCGATCGCCTTGCCGTACTGCGACCGTGCCTTCGCGTACTCGACGGTGTCGTCCAGCAGGCGCCGCCCGGCGCCGAGCAGCTGCGCCGCCACCGCGAAGGCCCCCGCCACCTCTCCCGATTGAACACCGTTATGGAGAATCCGACCTGCAGGTTCTCCCTCCGTAACGGTGTTCAATTGCGGGTGGAACAGGCGGCGCGTCCGGTCGATGGAGCCCAGAGGCTCGGTCGACGGTGCCGGAACCTCGGTCATCGAGCCGTCGACGCCCGCGACGAACCGCAGGTCCGCGACATCGGCGTCGAGGAGGAACGGGGTGCGGGGCGCGAGGGCGACGGTGCCGATCGCGCCCTCCGCCAGCGCGGCGAGGTGTGGGGAGTCGGCGCCGAGCAGCACGGGCAGCACGGCGATCGACTCGACGACGGGCCCGGGAACACCGTGGTACCCCAGGCGCTGGAAGGCGACCGCGAGATCCGCGGGGTCGCCGCCGACACCGCCGTGCTCCTCGGGCACGGCGAGCGCGGGCACGCCGAGGCGGGCGAGAGCCCCCCAGATCCGGTGTCCGGGTCCGGCGTCGCCGGCCGCCCACGCGCGCGCGGCAGCGACGACGTCGGCACTCGAGAGGAGGTCGTCGAGCGAGCTCGCGAAGTCCTGGTTCTCCTGCGACGGTACGAATCTCATCGGGCTCCCCGGGGTAGGCCGAGGAGGCGCTCGGCGATGGTGTTGCGCTGGATCTGGTCGGTGCCGCCGTAGATGGGGCCGGCGAGCGAGAACAGATAGCCGGCCGGCCATCGCCCGTCATCCGGGGCATCCGCGCCGGTGAGCTCGCCGAGCGGCCCGAGCAGGTCGAGCGCGGTCTCGTGCAGCGCCACGTCGAGGTGGCTCCAGAACAGCTTGTTCACGCTGGACTCCGGGCCCAGCTCGCCGCCGTCCTCCAGGCGGGTCACGGTGCCGAAGGTGTACAGCTGGTAGGCGCGGGCGCCGATCCACGCATCGGCGACGCGCTGTGCGTCCGCGCTCGTGGTGTCGCCGTCCTCGCGTTCCCACAGGTCGACGAGGGCGTCCGCGGCGGAGAGGAACCGGCCGGGACTGCGCAATGAGAGGCCGCGCTCGTTGTTCGCAGTCGTCATCGCCACGCGCCAGCCCTGACCCGGCTCGCCGATCACGTCGGCGTCGGGCACGAAGACCTCATCGAGGAAGATCTCGGCGAAGCCCGGCTCACCGTCGAGCTGGGGGATGGGGCGCACCGTCACGCCCGGCGCCCTCAGATCGAACGTGAGATAGGTCAGGCCCCGGTGCCGCTCTGAGCCGGGTTCGCTGCGGAACAGGCCGAAGGCGCCGTCGGCGAAGGCGGCGCGCGAGCTCCAGGTCTTCTGGCCGGACAGCTTCCAGCCGCCGTCCACGCGCGTGGCAGTCGATCGGAGTGAGGCGATGTCGCTGCCCGCCTCGGGCTCGGACCACGCCTGCGCCCAGACCCGTTCGGAGCGGGCCATCGCGGGCAGGATCCGCGCGCGTTGCTCGTCGGTGCCGTGGCTGAACAGCGTGGGGGCCAGCATGAAGAGGCCGTTCTGGTTCACCCGCAGCGGAGCGCCCGCGGCGTAGTACTCCTCCTCGAAGACCACCCACTGGAGCAGCGTCGCGTCGCGGCCGCCGAACTCGGCGGGCCAGGACACTGCGGCCAGACCGGCGTCGGCGAGCGTCGCCTCCCACGCGCGGTGCGCGGCGAAGCCCTCAGCGGTGTCGAAGGACGGGAGCGGCTCGGCCGGCACGTTCGCCGCGAGCCAGGCGCGCACCTCGTCGCGGAACGCGAGGGTGGCGTCGTCGAAGTCCAGGTCCACTACTCGGCCTTCCGTGCGCCCGACGCCATCGACTTGGCACTCTGCCCGCCCAGCGAATCCCCGCCGGACATCTCGGCGTTGTGCGCGTGTGCGAAGTGGTGCAGGCCGAAGACCGAGTCCATACCCGCGCGCATTCCCATGAGGTCCTCGCACTGGTTGACGGCCTTCTTGGTCAGCGCCAGACCGAAACTCGGCATGTCCGAGATCCGCTCGGCGAGCGCGAGGGTCTCCTCCTCGAGCTCGCTGCGGGGTACGACGCGGTTGACCATGCCCCACTCCTTGGCCTGCTGCGCCGAGAACCGGTCCCCGGTGAACAGGAACTCCTTCGCCGCGCGCGGGCCCATCACCCACGGATGGGCGAAGTACTCGACGCCGGGGATGCCCATGCGCACCACGGGATCCGAGAAGAAGGCGTCGTCGGAGGCCACGATCAGGTCGCAGCTCCACGCCAGCATCAGCGCGCCGGCGATGCACGCACCCTGCACCGAGGCGATCACGGGCTTGGGGATCTCCCGCCACCGCCGGCACATACCGAGGTACACCTCGGACTCGCGCGCGAAGCGCTGATCGCCGCCCTCGCGGCCCACGTGGTCCCACCACAGCACGGCCTTGTTCTCGAAGTGCTGGTCCACATCCCGGCCCGGCGTGCCGATGTCGTGGCCGGCGGAGAAGTGCTTGCCGTTGCCGGCCAGCACGATCACCTTCACGGCCGGGTCCTCCACCGCGCGGACGAAGGCAGCGTCCAGGGCGTAGGTCATGGCCGAGTTCTGCGCATTGCGGTACTCGGGCCGGTTCATCGTGACCACGGCGACGGGGCCGCGCACCTCGTAGGTCACCACCTCCGGTTCCGCGGTCGCGCCGTCGTCCGACGTGGTCTGGGGTACGGAATCGGTCATCGCTTCTCTCCTGCTGCAGGGTCGGGCTCGCCGCGCAGGACGCGCTTGAGCACCTTTCCGGTCGCGTTGCGCGGCAGTTCGCTCACGAACTCCACGCTCCGGGGGACTTTGAAGCCCGCCAGGAATTCCCGGCAGTGCTCGATCACGGCTTCCTCGGTGAGCTCGCGCCCCGCGGTGAGCACGACGAAGGCCTTGCCGACCTCGCCGAGGCGCGGCTCCGGCACGCCGACCACCGCGCTCTCCGAGACGCCGGGGATCCGCGCGATCACCTGCTCGATCTCCGCCGGGTAGACGTTGAAGCCGCCGTTGGTGAACATGTCCTTGATGCGGTCGGTGATCCGCAGGTTCCCGGCCTCGTCCATCGACCCGGCGTCACCGGTGTGGAACCAGCCGTCTGCGCCGAAGGCCTTGGCAGTCGCCGCGGGATCCTCGAAGTACTCGGCGATCACGTTCGGCCCGCGGACCAGGATCTCCCCGTCGTCCGCGACCCGGACCTCCATGTCGCGCACGGCGCGCCCGGAGGTCGTGGCGATCACCTCGGGCGCGTCGTCCTCCCGGCACATGGTGACGACGGGGGCCTCCGAGAGCCCGTACGCGGTGAGCACCCGGTCGTACCGCAGCTCGTCGCGCATCCGCTCGATGAGCACGACGGGGATCGTGGCCGCGCCGGTGGTGGCGGCGCGCAGGCTGGAGAGGTCGTAGTCCGCGCGGGCGGGGTGGTCGAGCATCATCTGGTGCACGGTGGGCACGCCGGGCAGGATCGAGATCCGTTCCCGCTGGATGAGTTCGAAGGTCCGGACCACGTCGAAGGTCTGCGCCGGGTAGATCGCGGCGCCGTGCTGGAGGGCCGCGAGAATCCCGGCCTTGTACCCGAAGATGTGGAAGAACGGGCTCGCGATCAGGTACCGGTCGGCGTCGGTGACGCCCACCAGCTCGGCCCAGTTCGCCGCGTTGGCGAGCGTCTGCGCGTGCGTGCTCACCGCGCCCTTGCTCCGTCCGGAGGTCCCGGACGTGAAGAAGATGTCCGACGGTGCGTCGGGGGCGACCGCGGCGGCGGCACCGTCGAGCTCCGCGTCCGTGACGTGCGCGCCCCGCGCGGGCACCTCGTTCCAGTCCGGGAGCCGGAACACCGCGACGATGTCGCCGGGGAGGCCGCCGGCCGTGTCGACCACGAGGTCGAGCCGGTCGACGCCGAGGAACGGGCCCGCGACGACGAAGGCGCGTGAGCGGGTGCGGACCAGCAGGTCCACGATCTCGGGCCCGGTGTACCGGGTGTTGACGGGAACGAGCACGGCGCCGATGTAGGCGGCGCCGAGCGCGGCCTCGATCCACTCGTGCCCGTTGGGCGCACAGATCGCGATCCGATCGCCCTTCTCGATCCCCTCCGCGAGGAGCGCCCGCGCGACGTCGCGAACGCGCTCGTGCAGCTCGCCGTAACTGATCCGCAGGTCGCCGTCGACCACGGCGGTGCGATCCGCGTACTGCTCCGCGGCGCCGCGCAGAGCCCCTGCGATGGTGCGTGACATGCGCAAACCCTTCTGCCTAGCAAGTGCTTGGTAGAACACGTTACAGTGCGAGGCAGGTCTGTGTAACCTGATTCCACCAAGCACTTGCTTGGTGAGTGGCGAAGGGAGTGCCGTGGCCACGGCGAGCGACGAGACGGACGCGGAATTCCGGGCGCGGATCCGCGATTGGCTCGCGACCAACCTGTCCGGAGAGTTCGCCGGGCTCCGAGGTGCCGGCGGGCCCGGCCGCGAGCATGAGTTCTTCGACGAGCGCGTCGCCTGGGAGCGGCATCTGGCCGCCGCGGGACTGAACTGCATCGGCTGGCCCGCGGAGAACGGCGGCGGCGGAGCCTCTCTCGCGCAACAGGTGATCTTCCACGAGGAGTACGCCCGCGCGGGCGCGCCCGCCAAGGTCTCCCACCTCGGCCAGGAACTGCTGGGCCCCACCCTCATCGCCTTCGGCACGGACGAGCAGAAGGCCCGCTTCCTGCCGGCCATCCGCGACGTCCGCGAACTCTGGTGCCAGGGCTACTCCGAGCCGGGCGCCGGTTCCGATCTGGCGAACGTCAGCACCACCGCGCGCCTCGAGGGCGACGAGTGGGTGATCTCCGGGCAGAAGGTCTGGACGTCCCTCGCGCACGTCGCCGACTGGTGCTTCGTGGTCGCCCGCACTGAACCCGGATCCACGCGGCACAAGGGGCTTTCGTATCTCCTCGTGCCCATGGACCAGCCGGGGATCGAGGTCCGCCCGATCGTCCAACTGACGGGGACCTCGGAGTTCAACGAGGTCTTCTTCGACGGTGCGCGCACCGCCGCGGCCAACGTCGTCGGCGAGGCCGGCGAGGGGTGGCGCGTCGCGATGGGCACCCTCGCTTTCGAGCGCGGCGTCGCCACCCTCGGCCAGCAGATCGGCTTCCGTCGAGAGCTGCAGCGGCTCACCGACCTCGCCCTGGACACCGGAGCCGCCGACCGGCCCGAGGTGGCCGACGAACTCCGGCGCGCGTGGACCGACCTCGACGTGATGCGCGCGCACGCGCTCCGCACCCTCGGCTCCGCCGCCACCGGTACCGCCGAGGTAGCCAAGCTGCTCTGGGCGAATTGGCACCGCCGGCTCGGCGAGATCGCCATGACCGTCCGCGGCGCCGCCGGGCTACTCGCCGACCCCGAACTGGACGACTGGCAGCGCCTGTACCTGTTCACCCGCGCCGACACGATCTACGGCGGCTCCAACGAGATCCAGCGCAACATCATCGCCGAGCGCGTGCTCGGCCTACCCAGAGAGGCGCGCCCGTGAACGCGATCCCCGCACCCCAGTATCCGAAGGGCCGCAACCTCGTCGAGGACAAGGTCGTCGTCGTCACCGCGGCCGCCGGGACCGGCATCGGCTCCGCAACCGCCCGCCGCTGCCTCGAGGAGGGCGGCCGCGTGGTGATCTCCGACTGGCACGAGCGCCGCCTCGGTGAGAAGCGCGACGAGTTGTCGGCGGAGTTCGGTGATCGCGTTCATGCGATCGTCTGCGACGTGACCGTCGAGGAGCAGGTCCAGGCCCTGCTCGACGGTGCCGCCGAGCGCTTCGGGCGGGTCGACGTGCTGGTCAACAACGCGGGCCTCGGCGGCAGCGTCGCCGTGCAGGACATGACCGATGAGCAGTGGTCGCGCGTGCTCGATGTCACCCTCACCGGCACCTTCCGTGCCACCCGTGCGGCGATCAACCGGTTCATCGCGCAGGGCGGGGGCGGGGTGATCGTCAACAACGCCTCGGTGATCGGCTGGCGCGCCCAGGCCGAGCAGGCCCACTACGCCGCCGCGAAGGCGGGCGTCATGGCGCTGACCCGGTGCTCCGCGGTCGACGCCGCACCCCACGGGATTCGGATCAACGCCGTCGCACCGAGCATCGCGATGCACGCCTTCCTCGCGAAGGTGACCTCCGACGAGTTGCTCGACGAGCTGTCGCGGCGCGAGGTCTTCGGCCGCGCCGCGGAGCCCTGGGAGGTCGCGAACGTCATCGCCTTCCTGGCCTCGGACTACTCGAGCTACATGACCGGCGAGGTGGTCTCGGTGAGTAGTCAGCATGCCTAAACCGGACCCGTCCGCGCGGCGCGCGGAGGTCCTGTCCATCAGTGCGAAGTTGTTCGCCGACAACGGCTACCGCGCCACGACCGTCCGCGACATCGCCGACGCGGCAGGGATTCTGTCGGGCAGCCTGTACCACCACTTCGACTCCAAGGAGTCGATGCTCGACGAGATCCTGCGGGAGTTCCTCGGCGAGCTCTTCGGCGGTTACCGCGCAGTCCTGGCCGCCGTCGACGATCCCCGGGAACAGCTGCGCGGGTGCGTCATCGCCTCGTTCGACGCGATCGACGCCCGGCCCGACGCCGTCGCCATCTACCAGTCGGAGGCCCGCGGCCTCGCCCAGCAGGAGCGGTTCGGCTACATCGCCGACTTTCTGCAGGAGTTCCGCACGATGTGGCGCGGCATCCTCAGTCGGGGCATCGAATCCGGCGCCTTCCGTGCAGATCTCGACGTCGACGTCACCTACCGCTTCCTCCGCGACACCGTCTGGATCGCGGTCCGCTGGTACCGGCCCGGCGGGCAACTGCCCGTCGGCACGGTCGCCGATCAGTACCTCACGATCCTCGAGCACGGGATCGCCAGTCCCGAGAAGGAGCAATCATGACCGACCTCGCCCCCGGCGCCTACATCCTCGACGCGGTGCGCACCCCGACCGGTAAACGCGGCGGGTCTCTGGCGGCCGTGCATTCCGCCGACCTCGGCGCGCACGTGCTGCGGGCCTCGGTTGTCCGATCGGGTGTGGACCCCGAGCTCGTCGACGACGTGATCATGGGTTGCTGCGACACGATCGGCCCGCAGTCCGGCAACATCGCGCGCACCTCCTGGCTCGCAGCCGGGCTGCCCGAGCACGTCCCGGGTGTCACCGTCGACCGTCAGTGCGGATCGAGCCAGCAGTCCGTCCACTTCGCGGCGCAGGCCGTGCTGTCCGGCACCGCCGACGCGGTCGTCGCCGCCGGCGTGCAGAACATGAGCGCCATCCCGATCAGCGCTGCGATGCTCGCCGGGCGCGAGTACGGCTTCGACGACCCGTTCTCCGGTTCGACGGGGTGGCGCGAGCGGTACGGCGACGTCGAGGTCTCGCAGTTCGCCAGCGCCGACATGATCGCGACCAAGTGGGGCGTCTCCCGCGCGCGCATGGAGGAGTTCGCGCTCGCCAGCCACGAGCGGGCGATCGCTGCGAGCGACGCCGGCCGCTTCACGGCCGAGATCGCGCCGGTCGACGGCTTCGCGGTGGACGAGACGCCCCGTCGGGGCACGTCACTGGAGAAGATGGCCGGACTCGCCCCGCTCGCCGAGGGTTCCGCGATCACGGCGGCCGTCGCGAGCCAGATCGCCGACGGTGCCGCCGCCGTCATGGTCGCGTCGGCGGACTTCGCCCAGCGACACGGCCTCACGCCCCGTGCCCGCATCCACCACATCTCCGTGCGCGCTGCGGACCCGGTGTGGATGCTGACCGGCCCCATCCCGGCCACGCAGTACGCGCTGCAGAAGACGGGTCTGACGGTCGAGGACATCGATCTGTTCGAGTGCAACGAGGCCTTCGCCTCGGTGCCGTTGGCGTGGATGGACGAGCTCGGCATCCCGCATGACAAGGTCAATGTCAATGGCGGCGGCATCGCGCTGGGGCATCCCCTGGGCGCCACCGGCGCCAAGCTGATGACCACCCTGCTGCACGAGCTCGAGCGCCGCGGCGGCCGCTACGGCCTGCAGACGATGTGCGAGGGCGGCGGCACCGCCAACGTCACCATCATCGAGCGACTCTGAGCCGCCCCCTCTGACTCAACAGCGTTAGCCCATACCGTGACCTGCGGGTTCGGTATGGGCTAACGCTGTTGAGTCAGGAAACGGGTGCGACGGTGCGCGGTGCGGGTCAGGCCCGCAGGGTGGCGAGGTGGTCGAGGCGGGTCTCGGCCTCGGCCACGATGCGCTCGATGAGCTCGGCCACGGTCGGCAGGTCGTCGATGATGCCGGCCACCTGTCCCGAGGCCAGCACGCCCGCGTCGGTATTGCCCTCGACGAGCCCGGCGCGCAACAGCATCGGCGTGTTCGCCGACATCATGAGCTGGCTCCAGGTGCGGTCGCCGCCCTTCTTCAGCGCGAGGCCTTCGGTGACGAGTCCCTTCCAGGAGACGCCCGTGAGGGCCTGGAACCGCAGGGTGTTCCGCGCGGCGTGCGCGAGCGTGGCGACGCCGTGCGATCGTTCCAGGGCTTCGACGAGGGCCGTCCGCAGGACCCGGTGCGGCATACCGTCGACCTTGGTGGTGACCACCGTGTCCGCGAGCCCGCGCTGGAGGTACTCCGCCTTGACCGACTCGGGGACGCGGCTGTCCCGGGTGAGCAGGAAGCGGGTGCCCATGGCCACGCCGGACGCGCCGTACGCGAGCGCCGCAGCGAGGCCGCGGCCGTCGAAGAAGCCGCCGGCGGCGATCACGGGGATGTCCACGGCGTCCAGGACGGACGGCAGCAGGAGCGTGGTGGCGACACCGCCGGTGTGGCCGCCGCCCTCACCGCCCTGGACGATCACGGCGTCGGCGCCCCACGCGGCCACCTTCTCGGCGTGCCGCGCCGCGCCGATCGACGGGATCACCACGAGCCCGGCGTCTTTGAGCTGCGTGATCATCTCCTTGCGCGGCGCGAGCGCGAAGGAGGCGACCTTCACGCCCTCGCGGATCATGAGCTCCACGCGCTGCTGCGCGTCCTCCGCGTCGGCGCGCAGGTTCACCCCGAAGGGCTTGTCGGTGCGTTCCTTGGTCTTCCGGATCGCCGTCTCGAGTTCGGCGTAGGTCATCGTCGCGGACGCGAGAATGCCGAGGCCGCCCGCGTTCGCCGTGGCCGCGGTGAGGTGGGCGCCGGACACCCAGCCCATGCCGGTCTGCACCACGGGGTGCTCGATGCCGACGAGCTCCGTCAGGCGCGTCCGCAGCGTCATGCGGGGACCTCCCTGCTGCGCAGGCCCTTCGGGTCGACGACGGTGCGGATCAGCTCGAGCTCCTCGGCGGTCGGCACGCGGGTCTCGGGGGCGCCGGCGCCGTCCAGCTCGAATCCGGTCGCCTCGCGCACCTGCTGCTCCGTGACCCCCGGATGTACCGACAGGATGGTCATCGCACCGTCGTCGTTGAAGCCCAGAACGGCGAGATCGGTGACCACGCGGTGGATGTCGTGGAACCGGCTCGCGGCGGGACCGGCCGCGCGGGCGCGGTCGTAGCCGACGCCGCTCACCACGTCCACGGCCTCCACGAAGACGCGGGTGGAGTGCTTGGGGATCCAGTACGACGTGCGGTTGTTCACCGTGTTGCCCGGACCGCCGCGCACACCGAGCAACTGTCGGGTCGGGGCGGCGTGATCGCCGATGGCGGAGATGTTCTGGTTGCCGAACCGGTCGATCTGGCTGGCGCCCATGATGACGTGGCGCTTGCCGTTCGGCACCACCACGTCGAGCACCTTCTTGAAGGGCTGCCAGCCCTCGATCCCGGCGGACGGGTTGGCCGCATCGGCGACGAGGTAGGCCTCGCCGTCGGACAGCAGCAGGTCGGGGGCGAACGTGAGCCGGGCGAGTCGGCCGCCGAGCGAGGGGATCAGGCCCATCGGGCTCGCGGTGATCTCACCGTCGCCACGGAACAGATCGGCGATCGCGGCCACACAGACCTCGGCGCGGGTGATGTCGGTCATTTCTTCTCCTGCTCAGCCGATTCCGCGGCCCATGCAGCCACTTCAGCCTGGTAGTGCGCCTCGTCGCCGCTGAGGAAGCGCTCCTCGAAGGCGGCCCAGGCTTCGGGATCCTTGGCGCTCGCGGCGTAGTGCCGCTGGAACTTCTCGTCGCGGCCGTAGTCCGGGACGGCGGTCGTGAAGTGGGCACCGTTCGGCGTCTCGACGACGCCGGCGACGGCGCTGCGGTTGATGATCAGCGACTGCACCGGTCCGCCGGCCACCAGCTCCTCGGTCGGGACGATCCGCTCGCACGAGACGTAGCAGCGGTCCGCGGCGAGGGCGAAGTCGTCGTCGAAGTACGGGTCCGGACCCAGGTACTGGGCGTTGCCGCGGGCGTCCGCCCGGTTCATGTGCACGAGTGACGCATCGAGCCGCAGCGCCGGCACGGCCACCAGCTCCTCGCCGTCCGCGTAGGGCGAGACGACGGTGCGCAGATCGGGATTGATGTCCATCACCGACGAGCCCAGGCCGGCCCGGATCGGCAGGAAGGGCAGGCGCTGCACGGCGGCCTTGAGGCCCGCGGCGAACATGCCCTCGTCCCACTCGGCCACCTCGATGGCGCCGGACTGCCTGGCCCGGGCGAAGTTCGGGTCGATCGGCACACTGTCGAGGGTGACGAAGCCGAACACCAACTTGCGGATCTTCCCGGCCGCGGCCAACAGGCCCACATCGGGGCCGCCGTAGGACACCACGGTGAGGTCCGTGAGGTCGGAGCGCAGGATCGCGCGCACCAGGGCCATCGGCTTGCGCCGCGAGCCCCAGCCGCCGATACCCAGCGTCATGCCGTCCTCGAGTTCGGCGACCACCTGCTCGGGGGTCATGGTCTTGTCGCTCATGCGTTCTCCTGTGCTGCGTCGTCGGATACGGGCCGCCCGCTCGCTCCGCCCCCGGCGCTGGACGCGTCGCCGACGGTGCGGCCGGTGGCGACGAACTCCCGCCGGTGCTCGTCCGAGTAGCCCGCGAGGTTGAGTTCGAAGGTGAATCCCTGCTCGAACCGGTAGCTGGTGTGCACGTTCACCGGGTCGATCCCGTTGATGGCCTCCTTGGCCTTGCGAATCACCCGGGTGTCCTTGGCGGCGATGGCCCGAGCCACCTCGAGCGCGGTCTCGTCGAGTTCGTCGCGCGGCACCACGCGGTACACCGACCCGAAGTGCTCCAGCTGCTGCGCGGTCACGGTGCCGGCGGTGAAGTACAGCGTGCGCATGAGGTGCTGCGGCACGAGACGCGCCAGATGCGTTGCGGCGCCCAGCGCTCCGCGGTCGACCTCGGGCAGCCCGAAGGTGGCGTCGTCGGAGGCGACGACCACGTCGGCGTTGCCGACGAGGCCGATGCCGCCGCCCAGGCAGAAGCCGTTCACCGCGACGATCACGGGGACCGCGCAGTCGTACACCGCGGAGAAGGCCGCGGCGCACCCCGCGTTCGCGCCGATGAGCGCGCCGTAGCCGTCGCCGGCGGCCTGCGCCGCGTCGATCTCCTTGATGTCCACGCCGGCGTTGAAGCCGCGGCCCGCCGCGCGGACCACCACGACGTGACACGACGGGTCGCGACCCGCCTCGGTGATGGCGTTCGCGAGGTCGAACCAGCCCTGCACGGTGAGGGCGTTGACGGGGGGTGCATCGACGGTGATCGTGTGGATCCCGGGCTCGTCGACGGTGGTCGTGATCGGTGAAGGCACACCGACTCCTTCGAGGTAGACAGGTAGAACGTGATCTAAACCTAGCAATTGCTTGGTACGCTACCACCGAAGCCGGGTCAGCCGGAATACGAAGAGGAGAATCCATGTCGAGCGCAGCCGTCCCAGGTGGCCTGGGACTCGAGGGCGCGGTGGTCCTGGTCACCGGTGGCGTCCGCGGGATCGGCGCGGGCATCGCCCGCGTGTTCCTCCGGCACGGGGCGACGGTGGTGGTCTGCGCCCGGCGGGAGCCCGAGCGTCAGGTCGAGGTCGACGGTGCCGTGGCCGAATTCGTCGCCGCCGATGTCCGCGAGCCCGAGCAGGTCGAGACCCTGATCGCCGGCGTCGTCGACCGGCACGGCCGGCTCGACGTGCTCGTCAACAACGCGGGCGGTGCCCCCTTCGCCGATGCCGCCACGGCCTCGCCGCGCTTCCACGAGAAGGTCGTCGGGCTCAACCTGCTCGCGCCGCTCCTGGTGGCGCAGAAGGCCAATGCGGTCATGCAGAGCGCTGGGGGAGGGGCGATCGTCAACGTCTCCAGCGTGAGCGCCACCCGCCCCTCGCCGGGCACCGCGGCCTACGGCGCGGCCAAGGCGGGGCTCGACTCGCTCACGGCGAGCCTCGCGGTGGAGTTCGCACCCGCGGTGCGGGTCAACGCTCTCGACGTGGGGATGGTCCGCACCGAGGCCGCCGAGCAGCACTACGGCGACGACGCCGGCATCGCTGCCATCGGCGCGACCGTGCCGCTCGGCCGCCTGGCCGATCCCGAGGAGGTCGGCGCGTGCGCCGCGTTCCTCGCGTCGCCTCTCGCGTCCTATGTCAGCGGCGCGACCCTACTCGTCCACGGCGGCGGCGAACGCCCCGCCTTCCTCGCCGCGGCGAACGCCGAGCGCGACGCGCGGTAGATCCGAACCACCAATTAGGAGAACACTCATGACAGGAATCGTCGACGGCCGCGTCGTCATCGTCACCGGAGCCGGCCGGGGTATCGGTCGCGCCCACGCACTCGCCTTCGCCGCGGAGGGCGCGGCGGTCGTGGTCAACGACTACGGCGTGGGGCTCGACGGTGCCGAGGCCTCGTCGGGACCGGCGCAGCAGGTCGTCGAGGAGATCCGCGCCGCGGGCGGCCGGGCGGTCGCGAATCCGTCGGACGTCGCCGATTGGGCGGGCGCGGAGGCGTTGGTGCGGACGGCGATCGACGAGTTCGGGCGCCTCGACGTCCTGGTGAACAACGCGGGCTTCCTCCGGGACCGGATGCTGGTGAACATGTCCGAGGCGGAGTGGGACGCGGTGACCCGGGTGCACCTCAAGGGGCACTTCGCGATGCTCCGGCACGCGGCCGGCTACTGGCGGGACGAGTCCAAGGCGGGGCGGCAGCCGGACGCGCGGGTGATCAACACCAGCTCGGGCGCGGGCCTGCTCGGCAGCATCGGCCAGGGCAATTACGCCGCCGCGAAGGCGGGCATCGCCGAGATGACGATCCAGGCGGCCGCGGAGATGGGGCGGTACGGGATCACCGTGAACGCGATCGCGCCTGCGGCCCGGACCCGGATGACGGAGACGACCTTCGCCGATGACATGGCCGCGCCCGAGGACGGATTCGACGCGATGGCGCCGGAGAACGTGTCGCCGCTCGTGGTCTGGCTCGGCAGTGTTGAATCCGCGGACATCACCGGCCGCGTCTTCGAGGTCGAGGGCGGCAAGGTCTCGGTGGCGCAGGGCTGGCGACACGGCCCGCAGCGCGACAAGGGCGCCCGCTGGGAGCCCGCGGAACTCGGGACGGTCGTGCGCGGCCTGATCGCCGAGGCGCCGGCCCCGGAGGCCGTCTACGGCGCGTAACGCAGGCCCGGGTGCTCCGGCGGAGCCCCGGGAGACGACGATGCCGGCCGCGCGGGAGGGGATCTCCGCGCGGCCGGCCGCGTCTCGGCGAGGGGTGGGCCGAGTTCGTGAGGTCAGGCCCGGGCGCTGAGCCGACCGGAGTCCACGAAGAACTGCACCAGCTCCGTCGCGGTGCTCTCCATCGAGCGCGGCGCGTACCCGAGTTCGTTACGGGCCTTCGAGATGTCCACCAGGGGGGATGCGAAGAGTGGTCCGAGTGCCGCCTTCGACAGCACGTCGGACCCCAGCCGGCTGTTGATCGGCTCGAGGACGGGCATGACCGCGGCGAGCGCCCCGATCGGCACGGCCACGCGCGGTCCGGAGCGGCCCGCGGCGCGTGCGGACAGACGCATCGCGTCGATGATCGGCGCGAATTCTCCACCGAGCAGGTAGTTCTCGCCCGTCCGGCCCTTCTCCGCGGCGAGCATGACGCCGGCGGCCACGTCCCGGACGTCGACCAGGTCGAAGCCGGCCTTCGAGACGAAGGCGGGCATCCGTCCACGGGCGGCCGTGTGCGCGAGTCGATTCAAGCGCGACAGGGCGACGCCGTGATCAGCCGGCCCCCACACGCCCGTGGGGTTGCAGATGGTCGCGTCCAGCCCGTCGTCGATGACCTTCCGGAGCTCCTGCTCGCCGGCCCATTTGGACCGGTCGTAGACGGGGATCTCGGGGCGCACGGACCGCGGCGCGGTCTCATCGATGACCTCGACCAGGTCCTGATCGAACGCGTGGATCGAACTCAGGTGCACCATCTTCCGCACACCTGCGTCGAGCGCTGCGCGAGCGACGATGCGCACGCCCTGGGTGTTGAGGCGCCACGCGGCCTCGTCCTCCATCCGCAGCGTGATCATCGCGACCAGGTGGTAGACGACCTCGACGCCCTCGAACGCCGCGCGCATCTCGTCCGGTTCGAGGACGCTCGCCTGCACCCACCGCACGCCCTCGGGTGCGTGCGGCGACGAGGTCCGGTCGATCGCGACCACCTCGTGCCCGTGCTCGACCAACTGCTGCAAGAGGTTTCCACCCACGAATCCGGCCGCGCCGGTGACTGCTACCCGCATGCCGTCAGATCCGCTCGATGATGGTGCCGGTGGCCATCGCGCCGCCGCAGCACATCGCGATGAGCGCGCTCGACGCGTCGCGCCGCTCCAGTTCGTGCAGCGCGGTGGTGATGAGCCGCGCACCCGTCGAGCCGACCGGATGGCCCAGCGCGATGGCGCCGCCGTTCACGTTGACCTTGTCCGGGTCGGGACCGATGACCTGCTGCCAGGACAGGACGACGGAGGCGAAGGCCTCGTTGACCTCGAACAGGTCGATGTCGCGCAGCGACCGGCCGGAGCGCTCCAGGACTCGCTCGGTGGCACGGATAGGCCCGTCGAGGTGGTAGTACGGCTCCCCGCCGACCAGGGCCTGGGAGACGATGCGGGCGCGCGGCTTCAGGCCGAGCGCCGCGGCGCGGTCGGAATCCATGAGCAGTACGGCGGCGGCACCGTCGGACACCTGGGAGGACGTGCCGGCCGTGTGCCGGCCACCGTCGAGCATGGGCTTGAGCTTGGCGAGCCCCTCGAGCGTGCTCTCGCGCGGGCCCTGGTCCCGGGAGACCTCGATGGTCTCGCCGGTGGGCGCACCGTCGGCCATCGCGGGGGCCTTGAGCGCCACGACCTCGCGGTCGAACCGCCCCTCCTGCCAGGCCTGGAGCGCCTTGCGCTGTGACGCGAGGCCGAAGGCGTCGATGTCCTCGCGGGTGAGCCCGCGGCGTTCGGCGATCCGCTCGGCGGCGAGGAACTGGTTGGGCATGTCGATGGTCCACGACGGGGGACGGGAGGTGCCCAGGCCCTCCGGGCGGTTCGCGCCGAGTGGGATCCGGCTCATCGACTCGACTCCGCACGAGATGCCGGCCGCGATGGCGTCGGTGGCGATGAGGCCTGCGATCAGGCCCGTGGCCTGCTGGGCCGATCCGCACTGCGCGTCGATCGTGGTGGCGCCGGTCAGCTCCGGGAGACCCTCGTTGAGCCAGGCGGTGCGGGTGATGTTGCCCGCCTGCTCACCGGCCTGCGTGACATTGCCGCCGATGATCTGCTCGATCTGCGCCGGGTCGACCCCGGCGTGTCCGAGGAGGGCGGTGACGGTGCCCCCGAGGAGTTCGGCGGGGTGCAGTCCGCTCAGCCAACCGCCCCGCTTGCCGATGGGGCTGCGGACGGCGTCGACGATGACGGGGATTCCCATATCGATCGTTCCTCACATTCTTGGCTCCGCCCTGTGGGTAGAGCACGTTCTCGATTGTGGCGCGCAACTCCGGCCTTGTCGAGCCTCATGCGGTGGCGCCGCGACGGATTCGTCCCTGTGTAACTGCTGTGCAACCAGCGTCCTCCGCAATCTAGCTCACGGGCGGACAGTCTGTGCTTCAATGAGTAGAACATGTTTCAGATGCGCCTGGCTAGGGCCAGGTGGAGACGCTTGAGGAGGCGGCGTGAGCGTGCACTTCCCCGCGGGGTTCGATTTCACCAGCCCCGACCTGTGGTCGGAGCGGCGGCCCGAAGCCGAGTTCGCCGAACTCCGGCGATCGGCGCCGGTCTGGTGGCAGGACATCCCGCCCGGCACCACGGGCTTCGACGACGGTGGTTTCTGGGTGGTGTCCAAGTTGGAGGACATCAAGGCCATCTCCCGGAACCCGAAGCAGTACTCGAACTGGGAGAACGGCGCGATCGTGCGGTTCGGGCCCGAGATCGAGCGCGAGCAGATCGACATGCAGCGCATGCTGCTGCTCAACATGGATCCGCCGCAGCACACCAAGACGCGGCGCATCATCTCGCGCGGGTTCACTCCCAAGGCCGTGCAGTCGCTGCACGACGCGCTGGCGGAGCGGGCCGAGCAGATCGTGCACGAGGCGCGGAAGACCGGCGGCGGTGACTTCGTGGAGCAGGTCGCGAGCGAGCTGCCCCTGCAGGCGATCGCCGAGTTGCTCGGCGTGCCGCAGGAGGATCGCCGCAAGCTCTTCGACTGGTCCAACTCGATGATGGCCTACGACGACCCGGAGTTCGAGGGCAACTACCTCGAGGCGATGACCGAGTTCACGGGCTACTCCTGGAACCTCGCGGAGGAACGCCGCAAGTGTCCGATGGACGACATCGTGACCTCCCTCATCCAGGCCGATATCGACGGCGAGTCGCTCGGCAGTGACGAGTTCGCCTTCTTCGTGTTGCTGCTCGCGGTCGCCGGCAACGAGACCACCCGCAACGCGATCAGTCATGGCATGAAGGCCTTCGTCGATCACCCCGACCAGTGGGAGATCTACAAGGAGCAGCGCCCGCGCACCGCGCCGGACGAGATCGTCCGCTGGGCGACGCCGGTGTCGGTGTTCCAGCGCACCGCCCTCGAGGACGTCCAGCTCGGCGAGCAGACGATCAAGAAGGGCCAGCGCGTCGCGTTGTTCTACGCCTCCGCCAACTTCGACGAGGACGCCTTCGAGGACCCGTACACCTTCAACATCCTCCGCGACCCGAACCCGCACGTCGGCTTCGGCGGCTCGGGCACCCACCACTGCGTGGGCGCGAACCTCGCTCGCCTGGAGATGGACCTGATGTTCAAGGCGATCGCCGACGTGATGCCCAACCTCCGCGAGCTCGAGCCCCCGCAGCGCCTGCGGTCCGGCTGGCTCAACGGCATCAAGCACTGGAAGGTCGCGTACGAGTAGGGCCGCTCGTCACGACGACGGTGCCCCCGAGATCCTTCTCGGGGGCACAGTCGCGTCGCGGTAGGTGTGCCACATGTCGCGGGGACGGGACTGGCTGCTGAAAGCGGGGTCGGACGAGCCCTGGTTCCGTGGAGATCGACTTCCCTGCGACACTCGGATTTTGTCCGTTTCGGACGGCGTGTCCGTAGTGGGCAGAATCCGAGTGTCGCGCGGAAGCATTGTTACGTCGCTGGACGTGAACGATCCACCGTGAGACTCGATTTCCCGGCGGAGTAGCGGTTCATGATCAGAAGTGCCCCGCCCAGTCCGATGTCGTAGCCGGCGCACAACGCGGCATACCAGGCCGGTAGAGCTGTTTCGGACGCCGCATGGTGGTAGCGAGCATCGAACGCCGCGTGACCAAGCCATCCGACGGCCACGAGGTGCCGGGCCTGTCGCGGGGGAAGCTGGAGCACCAGGGGCAGCGCCGCGCCGCACGCCGTGACGACAGCGATCTCTCCGCGGCGTGGTGCCGAGCGACGAAACCTGCTTGCGGGGTAGATGCCCGCCGCCACGAGCAGCCCCGTCGCGGCTCCTGCAGTGCCGAATCGGCGGGGGAGCCGGGTGACGGCGCCGGCTGTCAGCCAACCACCGCACGTGCCTGCGACGAACGCCGCGCACCGGCCCATCATCGCGGCTTGTCCGCCCCCACCAGCCACATCGAGAAGTACTGCGAGCCACCGCCGTAGGCGTGGCCCAGGGCGGTCCGGGCACCGTCGACCTGGTAGTCCCCGGCGCGGCCCATGACCTGTTTGGCGGCCTCGGCGAACCGGATCATGCCAGACGCGCCGATGGGGTTCGAGGACAGCACGCCGCCGGACGGATTGACGGGCAGGGTGCCCCCGATCTCGGTGCCCCCGGACTCGGTGAGCTTCCAGCCCTCGCCCTCGGGGACGAAGCCGAGGTTCTCGAGCCACATCGGCTCGAACCACGAGAACGGGACGTAGATCTCGGCGGCGTCCACTTGGTTCAGGGGATCGGTGATGCCGGCATCACGCCACAGCGCTGCCGCGGCGTCCTGTCCGGCCTGTGGGCTCACGTGCTCGCGTCCCGCGTAGGCGAGCGGTTCGGTCCGCATCGCGGTCGCGAGCACCCAGCCGACGCGGTTTCCGGTGGCCGCTTCGGATTCCGCCGCGGCCGCCTCGTCGCCGAGGACGATGGCGCAGGCACCGTCGGACGACGGGCAGGTCTCGTCGAACCGGATGGGGTCCCAGAGCATCTGCGAGGCCTGCACCGAGTCGAGCGTGATGTCGGGCTGGTGCAGGTGCGCCAGGGGATTGCGGGCGCCGTTGCGCCGGTCCTTGACGGCGACCATGGCACCCACGTGAGAGGGCGCCCCGGAGCGGCGGATGTAGGAGCGCACGTGCGGCGCGAAGTAGCCGCCCGCGCCCGCGCCGACGGGCACGGTGAATGGAACCGGGATCGACAAGGCCCACATGGCATTCGACTCCGACTGCTTCTCCCACGCCACCGTGAGCACCCGCTTGTGCACGCCGGACTTGATCAGCGCGGCAGCCACATTGGCAGTGGACCCGCCCACGGATCCCGCGGTGTGTACGCGCAGCATCGGCTTGCCGACGGCACCGAGTGCGTCGGCGAGGAACAGTTCGGGCATCATGACGCCCTCGAACATGTCGGGGGCCTTGCCGATGACGATGGCGTCGATGTCAGCCATCGTGGTGCCCGCGTCGAGCAGGGCCGCGTCGACGGCCTCGCGGATCATGCCCGCCATGGAGACGTCGGTGCGTTTGGCTCGGTGGTGGGTCTGGCCGGTTCCGAGCACGGCGGTGGGCTTACCCATCACTTGGCCTCCATCACTGCGATCAGGTTCTGCTGCAGGGCGTGCCCGCCGGTGGCGTGCGCGAGGACGCGCTCGGCGTCGCCGTTCCACACGGCGCGGGCGGCCTCGCCGATGCGCGCGAGCCCCGCGGAGAACATCGGATTGCCCACGAGCGCACCGCCGGACGGATTGATCCGCACGTCGTCGCCCAGCCCGATCGCGGTGCGCAGGATCAGTTCCTGGTGTGTGAACGGCGCGTGCAGCTCGGCCAACTGCACGCCGTCCGCGCCGGCGGCCTGGGCCGCGGCAGTGGTCGACGGGGACTGTGTGAGATCACGCGAGCCCAGTGCGGGGGAATCGATGCGGTGCTCGAGGCCGGTGATGAAAGCGGGGTTCTCACGGAGTTCGCGAGCGCGGTCGGCGGACGCCAGTATGGCGACCGCGGCACCGTCGGTGATGGGCGCGATATCATGCCGGCGCAACGGATCCGACCACATCGGTTCCCCCAGCAACTCCTCGGGAGAGACGGTACGTGAGAACTGCGCGGCCGGGTTCGTGGTCGCGTCGGTGAGGCTGCGCGCGGCTACCGCAGCCATGTCCGCCTCGGTCCATGCGCCGGAGTCGAGTCCGGCGCGCGCCTGCAGCGCGGCGACCGACACCGAGTCCGGCCACAGCGGCGCGACGGTGTACGGATCCAACTGCATGGTGAGCGTGCGGCGCAGGACGCCGGCGGAGGACTTTCCGAAGCCGTAGACGAGCGCGGTGTCGATCTCGCCGGTGCGGATCTTGATCCACGCCTCGTAGAGCGCCCAGGCCGCGTCCATCTCCACGTGCGACTCGTTGATCGGTGGCACGGCGCCGATGGAGTCGACCGCGGCGATGAACGAGAACGCCCGTCCCGCCAGGTAGTCCGACGAGCCGGAGCACCAGAATCCGATGTCGGACTTGGTGAGTCCGGTCTGAGCGAAGACGTCCGCGAACAGCGGGATCAGCATCTCCACGCCGTTGGTGGTGGTCTCGGCGGCGCGGAGCGACGGGGTGGCGGCGTAGCCGACGACGGCGACGGAGCCGTCCGGGTCGGTGCAGGTGCGTGTGCTCACAGGTGCTTCTCGTAACTGGAGTAGGGGGCGTCCGGCTCACCGGTCGGTTCGAAATGCGAGATGTTCCCGGGACTCTCGGTCCACTCCTCGCGGGGCTTCCACGTGGCCCGCACGCGCATGCCCATCCGGACCTCTGCCGGGTCACAGCCGAGCACGAGGTGCAGGAAGGGGATGTCGGCACCGTCGATCAGCACGTACGCGGCGACGTACGGCGGCTTGATCCGCTGGCCCTGGAAGGGCACGTTGACCACGCAGAAGGTGGTGACCACGCCGGTGTCCGGAAGGTCCACCTCCTCCGTCGTCGGGATGCCGTCGATCGGGCAGGCGTTGCGGGGCGGGACGTAGACGTTCCCGCACTTCCCGCAGCGCTGGCCCACCAGCCGGCCCTCGGCGAGTGCCCGCAGGTAACGGGTCTCGGGCTCGGAGGCGGAGTGCTCGAGCGTCAGGGCGACAGGGGTGACCAGCATCGTCACCGGATCGTCCGACGGTGCCGCGCCCTCGGGCACGCCGTCGCCCTCTCCGGGGACGAAGCACGCGATGTCGCCGATCGCCCCCGTGGTCTCGGGGGCCCAGCGGGCGTGCACCCGCATGCCCGTCGAGATCTCGTCCGGGCTCGTGACGTCGACGGCGTGCAGGACGGCGGTGTCGGCACCGTCGAGCCTGATGAGCGCATAGGCGAAGGGCCGGTCGAAGGGCTGCCCGTCGACCGGGTGCGTGTTCCAGGTCCAGCCGGTCACGGTGCCGGTGTCGGACACGGGGACGACCTCGTTCAAGGGGGCGTACGTGTCCGGGTCGAACTCGAGCGGGGGCACGTGCACCCGCCCGGCGGCGTCCCGGGTGCCGATGATGCGGCGCGCGCGGAGGTTGGTCATGAACGCGCCCAGCACCGGTCCGAGCGACCGGGTGTAGTCGAAGGACAGGTTCATCGGCGCCGAGAGGGTCTGCGGTTCTGCGGTCACCTCACGAGTGAAACATGTTCTAACTTTTTGGCGCAAGGGTATCCCGGAAATGGGATTGAGCCCCTACCGTGGAGACGTTCGTACCGCACGAGAAGGCGGTGTTCCGCAACGATCCACGAGGTGTTCCATGGACGATCTGCATCGCGAGCCGCTGGCCGGCGACATCCTGCTCGGCTCGCTCGGCGCCTACTCCGAACGGACCGCCGTGCACGTCACCGGTCCGCAGGGCGACAGCACGCTCACCTACGCGCAGGTGCGCGACGAGGTCAGCCGGTACGCGCAGGCCTACGCGTCCTTCGGTCTCGGCGTGGGCAGCCCCGTCGCGATGCTGTCGGGCAACCGGCACGAGGTGCTGATCGCCCAGTCCACCAACCTGATCACCGGCGTGCGTTTCGCCGCGCTCCACCCGATGGGCTCCCTCGACGACCACGTGTACGTCATGGAGGACGCGGGGATCGAGACCCTCATCTACGATCCGCGGCTGTACGAGCAGCGCGCCGCCGACCTGCGAGAACGGGTTCCCGGCTTGAAGACGCTGCTCTCGTTGGGGCCCAAGGGCACCGGCGTCGATCTCACGGAGGTGGCGGCCGGCTTCGAGCCCGAACCGCTCACCGCGCACACGGCCGATCCGTCGTCGACCGCGAGCCTCGCGTACACCGGTGGCACCACGGGCAAGAGCAAGGGCGTCATGCTCAGCTACACCGGCGGCGCGTCGCTACTGCGCATCCAGCGCACGGAATGGGAATGGCCGCACGAGATCCGGTTCCTGGTCTGCGCGCCGCTCAGCCACGCGGGCGGGGCGTTCTGGAACCCGACGTCGATGTCCGGCGGCTCCATGGTCGTGCTGCCGCGGTTCGAGCCGGAGGCCGTGCTCGCCGCTATCGAGAAGTACCGGATCACCGCGACGATGCTGGTGCCCACCATGATCTACGCGTTGCTCGACCACCCGAAGTTCGACGACTACGACCTGTCGAGCCTCGAGACCGTGTTCTACGGGGCGTCCGCGATCTCACCCACCCGGTTGACCGAGGCGATCGAGCGGATCGGCCCCAAGTTCTTCCAGTTCTACGGGCAGGCCGAGTGCCCCATGACGATCGCGGTGCTCCGCCGCGGCGACCACGACCCGTCGAAACCCGAACGATTGGCGAGCTGCGGCAAGCCGGTCCCATGGGTGACCGTCGCCCTGCTCGACGATGCCGGGCGCACCGTCGAACCCGGTGCGCCGGGGGAGATCTGCGTGCGTGGCCCCCTCGTGATGCAGGGGTACCTGAACAAGCCCGAGCAGACGGCCGAGGCCACCGAGCACGGGTGGCTGCACACCGGTGACATCGGCCGCTTCGACGACGAGGGCTATCTGTACATCGTCGACCGCAAGAAGGACATGGTGGTCACCGGCGGCTTCAACGTCTTCCCCCGCGAGGTCGAGGACGTGATCTCCACGCACCCGTCCGTCGCGTCCGTGGCGGTGATCGGTGTGCCCGACGACAAGTGGGGCGAGGCCGTCAAGGCGGTCGTGGTGCCCCGCGCCGGCGCGACGGTGGACGTGGAGGAACTGCGCGAGCTGGTCCGCGACCGCAAGGGCGCCGTCTACACGCCGAAGACCGTCGACCTCGTCGACTCGATCCCCATCAGCCCCCTCGGCAAGCCGGACAAGAAGGCCCTGCGCGCGATCTACGCCTGACCCCCCACCGAATTGAACACCGTTATGGAGAGGAAACCTGCAGGTCGGACTCTCCATAACGGTGTTCAATGCAGGGGTCAGCGGCCCTCGAAGACGGGCTTGCGCTTCTCGGCGAAGGCGCGGGGGCCCTCCTTGGCGTCCTGGGAGAGGAACACCGGCAGTCCCTCCTTCGCGTCGATCGCGAAGGCCTCCTCCTCGTGCATGCCCTCGGTGGCGCGCATGGTGCGCAGCATCGCCTGCACGGCCAGGGGGCCGTTCGCGTTGATCAGCTCAGCGAGCTCCAGGGCCTTGTCCAGCGCGCCCCCGTCGGGAACGACGTGTCCGATCAGCCCGTACTCCTTGGCCTCCGCGGCGGTGATGTGCCGGCCGGTCAGTAGAAGGTCGGCGGCCACCGTGTACGGGATCTGGCGCGGCAGCCGGACGGCGGAGCCGCCCATGGGATACAGGCTCCACTTCGCCTCGGACACACCGAACTTCGCGCTGTCGCCCGCGACGCGGATGTCCGTGCCCTGCAGAATCTCCGTGCCGCCGGCGATGGCGGCGCCCTCGACGGCGGCGATCAGCGGCTTGCCGGGGCGGCGGCCCTTGATCAGTCCCGGGATCCGTGCCGGATCCCAGCCGCCGCCGGACATTGCGTCTCCCGGGTTGGACTTCGCCATGTTCTTCAGGTCGGCCCCGGCGCAGAACGCACCTCCCGCGCCGGTGAGCACCGCGCTGCGGATCTCGGGGTCGGAGTCGATGCGATCCCAGGCGTCGCTGAGGATCTGCAGCATCTCACCGGTGAGTGCGTTCTTGCGCTCCGGCCGGTTCATGGTGATGAGCAGCGTGTGTCCGCGCTGTTCGACGAGGGCGTGCGGGGCGACATCGGTCACGGCTGGACCTCCTGGGTCGAGATCCTCGCCGAAACGAGGATCGGCAAATGCGGGAATCCTCTTCCATGGAACAGTAACAGGTTCTAGTTTGGTGGAAAGATCTCTTCAGGAGGAATTCCATGCGCACACCCCTGTGCGACGACCTGGGCATCGAGTACCCGGTCATCGCGTTCACCCCGTCCGAGCACGTCGCCGCGGCGGTCTCCCGTGCGGGCGGCCTCGGCGTGCTCGGCTGCGTCCGCTTCAACGACCCCGACGAGCTCGACGCCGTCCTCGACTGGATGGACGCCAACACCGACGGCCGTCCCTACGGCGTCGACATCGTCATGCCCAACAAGGTGCCCACCGAGGGCGCCGCCGGCGATCTCGCGCAACTCATCCCCGAGGAGCACCGCGCCTTCGTCGAGCGCACGCTCCGCGAGCTCGGCGTACCCGAGCTGCCCGACGGTGCCGCCGGGGCCGGGGTGCTCGGCTGGCTGCACTCGGTCGCCCGTTCCCACGTCGATGTGGCGCTGAAGCATCGGATCGCGTTGATCGCCAACGCCCTCGGCTCTCCGCCGGCGGACGTGATCGATGCGGCGCACGATCACGGCGTCAAGGTCGCGGCCCTGGCGGGTCGCGCCAAGCACGCCCGCGCCCACGTCGACAACGGCGTGGACATCGTCATCGCGCAGGGCTACGAAGCCGGCGGCCACACCGGCGAGATCGCCTCGATGGTGCTGCTGCCGGAGATCGTCGACGAGGTGGGCGAGGACGCCACGGTCGTCGCCGCGGGCGGCATCGGCTCCGGTCGGCAGATCGCCGCCGCGCTGACCCTCGGAGCCGAGGGCGTGTGGATGGGGTCCTACTGGCTCACCACCACCGAGTACCTCGAGACGCACACCACATCGCAGACGATGCAGGAGGCCCTGGTCGCCGCGACGAGTGCGGACACGGTGCGCACCCGGATCTTCTCCGGCAAGCCGGCGCGCCTGCTCAAGACCCGGTGGACGCAGGCCTGGGAGGAGCCCGGCGCACCGTCGGCCCTGCCCATGCCCCTGCAGAACCTCCTGGTGGGGGAGGCGCACAGCCGGATCCACGCCTCGGGTGATCCCTCGGTCGTCGCGATGCCGGTGGGCCAGATCGTGGGGAGAATGAACGCTGTGCGGCCCGTCGCCGAGATCATGGCCGAGTTGGTCGGCGAGTTCGACGCCGCCGTCGAACGCCTGAACCTGGCACGCTGACTCCATGGGAAACAATCAGCGCGGCCAGATCCAGATGTCCGAGGCGGAGATCGAGGCGTTCATCGAGCGCAGCCGGACCGCCACCATCGCCACTGTCGGCTCCAGCGGGGTGCCCCACCTCGTGGCGATGTGGTACGCCGTGATCGACGGCGATCTGTGGATCGAGACGAAGGCGAAGTCGCAGAAGGTCGTGAACCTGCGCCGCAACGCGGCGATGAGCGCGTCGATCGAGTCGGGCCAGTCCTACGATCAGCTCCGCGGCGTCACGTTCGAGGGCACGGCCGAGATCGTCGAGGACGAGGCGACCGTACGCGCCGTGTGCGAACAGGTCTACGAGCGCTACTTCGGCCCGTACTCGGAGGAGCTCGAGCCCGCCATCGACGCGATGATGAACAAGCGCGTCGCGGTGCGTCTCCGCGCAGACCGCGTGCGCAGCTGGGACCACCGCAAGCTCGGCATGCCCGAAATGCCGGTGAGCGGATCGACGGCGGCGTTCCTGTAAGGGGTGAGCATGCCCGGATCGCACGCGCAGCGAGATGATCCCACCGGCCTCGTCGAGCTCAGTCCCTGCGTCGGGGGTCTCGTCCGGACCTGGTCGGACGACGGTGCCTCCCGGCTCTGGTCGGTGCCCGACGACGCGTGGATCCGCGACGCCCAGGCCACCGGCCGGATCGGACGCGTCTCCCGCAAGGAGAACCGGTATCGCGAGGCGGCGCGCCTCTCCGAGCCCGACGGTGCGTTGCTCGTCCGCCCTCGGGGCCCGATGCGGGGCGCCGACGGGAACCTGACCATGGCCGAGCAGGTCGTCGCGCTGGGGCCGGAGAAGCGGCCCTCCCGGTCGACCTTCGAGGACTTCCGCGAGGTGCTCACCCGAGCGGTCGAGCACTGCGCCGCCACCGACGAGTACCTCGTGGTCGAGCGCGGCGCCGGGGACGCGAGGCGGGAACCGTTCTGCCTCTTCGCAGTACTCCCCGCCGGGACGGAGCCGGGTGTGTTCGTCACCGTCGTCGAGACCTCTCCGCCGCCCCGCGAGTCGGACCTGTGGGCGCCCTACGTCGACGAGTGGGACCGGACCGCCACGATCAGCGCACCGTCGGGCCCGGAGACGGTGGCGACGGCCCCGACCGTGATGATCGAGGCCATCAGCCGCTGGAACATCGACCCCTGGGACCTCGCCTTCACCTTCGGTCGGCGGTGACGCCCTGCGTCGGATCGGGCGAGGGGGAGTGGGGATTCATCCGAACAGAGGATCGACATGGGGGGAGTGGCACGGATACACTCGGCCGATGTATCCGTACCCCGGCGCGCCGGTGCCTCGCGCGCGTAGGCTCACGTTCAAGGAACTGATCGTCGGCACGTTCCAGATCCTCAGTCGCACATGGCCGTTTATTCTGGCTTCTGCGCTGGCCTATGTCGTGGCTGTGGGCATCCTGAGCGCGGTCCTCGTCTTCGTCCTCATGGCGATCGCCGACGCACTCGAGTCGGACACGACCGAGTACGCGGACATGGAATCCGCGATGCAGACCGCGGCGATCTTCGGTGTGATCGGCTGGCTCGTGGTTCTGGTCGTGAATGCGATCCTGGACGTGCCGTGGATCGGGATCGTCGCGGTGGCGACGGACTCAACGATTCGGAATAGACAGCGGCCCACGGCACGTGAGGTCTTCACGAGGATTCGTTCGCGGTTCGTGCCTCTCGCTGCGGTGTTCACGATCATGCTGGTCGCTCCCTTCCTGCTGATGGTGCTGCTCGTCGTGTTGGTCCCCGCGGAGGTGTACTACTCGTCGGGTGGGATGATCGCCTTCTCGCTGTTCGCCTTCGTTGTCATGGTGTCGATGGTCATCGCCATGGAGTTCGCGCCGTGGGCCGTGCTCTTCGAGGGCAAGGGCGTGTTCGCCGCGCTTCGGAGGGCCGCGGGCCTCGCCCGGCAGGCACTACCGCAGCTGATCGGCCTCCATGTGCTCTGGGCGTGCGTGGGTGCGCCGCTGCTCATACTGGGGTTCGCGCTGCCGCTCGCGCTCATGGGGATGGTGCTGATCGCCGGCGGCATCTTCATCGCGATGTGCTATTTCACCTGTCAGGGAATCGTGTACGCGGACATTCGCGCGGTCGAGGACGGGGGCTCCCTCGAATTGTGCTTCGCGGTTCCGCCGGTACCACTGTCCCGGGGGTGGAGCGAGGTGCGGGAGATGATCGGTGCCGGTGCGCCTGTTCAGCCCGGGCCTCCGCGGTTCGACGGTCCCGGCCCATCCGGTGCGCGGCCCGCGAATCCGTCCCCCTTCATCCGTCCAACACCGACGGCGACCTTCCGGCCCGCGCCCGGCTGGCCATCGCCACCGTCTGCGGGGTGGGTGCCATCTCACGACTGGCGACCCGATCCCTCCTGGCCGGTGCCGCCGCCCGGCTGGCAGTTCTGGATCTGAGCGTGGTTGGGATGAATCCGCATCAGCCGCAGCCCGGTCAGCCGCGTTCGAGGCGGCCGGCGGCTCCTGTCGATCCGGCATCGGAGGGCCATCGGTTCACCGCGCGCACCCTACTGTTCATCGCGGTACCACTGGTCGTGCTGCTCGTGGCCGCTGTAGGGATCGCGATCTACGCGATGAACCGGGACCGCTCGCCCCGGCCCCTCGCGGAAGCAGAGACCAGGGGTGCCTTCCCGCGCGGCCCGGAGGTCGGCTGGACGGTCGCGGCATCGGAGGTGGCGCCCGCGATGTTCAACGACCCGGTGTTCGGTGTGCGGATGACCTACCAGCGACGATCCGTCGTCATCGACCTCGGCGAGCTGGCAGTCGTGGGTATCGCTGCGGGCTCGCAATCCGGTTCGACGGAGCAGCATCCGGTGCTGGTGGCGTTGGAGACCGCGACCGGCAGGGTTGCTTGGCAGACACCTGCGGACGTACAGAAGTGCGCGTCGAAGGCCGTTCACGGCCTGCTTCCGTGCGCCGTGACGCCCGGCGCGTCGGGCGAGGCGCGTGGTGTGTCGCTGATCCGCGTCGCCGACGGCAGCGTCGAGCGGGTCCTGCCCGCTGAGGGGTCCGTCCGCAACGTGGAGGTGGTGGGCGAGTCCATCGTGACGGTGCAGGGCGTGACCGGTGGCGGTGGCCTCGGCACCACGATCGTGACCAGGGGCAGTGTTGAGTCCCTCTCGGCGGAGTGGGAGACGTCACCGTCGCCCACGGCGAGGTGCTGGGGAACGGGAGACGTCCTGTACTTCGGGGCGGATGAGGACTTCATCCACTTCGGCAACGACGCCGGCCAGGTGCTGGTCGACGCCCGCACCGGGGCTACGGCGTACCCCGAGGAGTTGACGATGCTCGACGTGCGCCCGGGACAGGGCGTCGCGGGCCAGACCTGTGAGAGCGATTCGGCGGTTTCCCCGCGCACGGTGCAGTTCTTGGACGGGCGCGGAAAGCCGCTGCACACCTTGCGCGCCGATTCGGACGCTCCGCTCGACACCGCGGGCAGCTTGTCGCGTGATGCCCCGTACCTCAACGGCTCGGACCTGTACGACTTCGCCTCGGGCACCCGGCTGTGGGGACTCGACCCCGCGACCTATCCGGCGGATCAGCGCCGCGACGCCTATCTGGTGGGCGGGACCCTGATCATCGAGCGATCCTGCGGCACATCGTGCTCGGAGTTGGCAGGGTTCGATCCGGCGACCGGCGAGCGATGGTGGTCCGGAACCCGTGCGTCCCTCGGAGGCTACGGGACGAAGACGGGTCGCACCTGGCTGACGGACAGTACCCGCGTGATCACCGCCGGCACTCGCGGGCTGACCGCGATCGATGTGCGCGACGGCAGTACCGCGTGGACCATGTCGACCGGAATCGCCGGGGGCACGCTGTACCGCGTGGGCGGCGGATTCCTCCTGCACGGCAATACCACGATCACCTACTACCCGCCCACCGCATGATGCGGCCGGGCCGTGCCGAGGGGCAGGAATTCATGCAGAACGCGTACCCGCAGGGCGATCCGGGCCGTCCGCAGCCCGCGAGGCCGGCCCGCCGCCCCCTGCGGTGGGTGCTCATCGGATCCGCGGTGGCCCTGGTGGCGGCCCTCGTCGTGGTCGGCGTCGTGATGCTCCAGCGTGACGACGGGCCGCGCGGTCCGGTGCGCGGACAACTGACCGGAGCGTTTCCGCAGCGTCCCGATGTCGCATGGGCGGTCACGGCGGCGCAACTCGGCGCGGAGTACGTCGTCGATCCGGCGAGGTCGTTCATGCAGGCCGGCGCAGTGACCGATGACACGTCGGTCGTGGTCTCGACGGGCGGCGAGATCGTCATCCTCGACGCGGCGACCGGCGGGCAGTGGCGCCCAGGGATCCGTCAGGTCCGACACTGCTCCGACACTCTCGTCTCCGGACGCCTGGCCTGCACCGTCGTCGGGTCCGGTGGGGAGAACTCACCATCGGTGGTGATCGTGGAGCCCGCCGCGCGCACGGCCGGCCGGCCGGTCCAGCTACCGGACGGGACGTCGCCCTATCAGGTCGCGTACAACGGCGACGCCGCGTATGTAGGCGCAGTGACGCAACTGAGCAAGGTCGCTACCGACGGGTTGATCTGGACGAAGCGCTCGCGTGCCGCCGTGACGCAGGGGGACAGTCTGGGCCTGACCGCCACCAGCGATCTCGTGACCGGCTCCGTGAACGGTGCCGCGACCGTGATCCGCGCCGGCACGGGGGATCGGGTCGGAGAGCCCTTTCAGGGGTACTCCATCGCGACCCGCGCAGACGGAGCCGTCGTCGCCGTGACAGCGCCCGCCACGGACGCCACGAACGGCGCGATATCCGTGTTCAGTGCGAACGGCGAGGTCAGTTCGGTGCCGGTCAATCCGCCGTCGTCGTTCCACGCCACCACTCCGAGTGTGGTCGCGCGTGGCTTGGAGGACGTGTACGCGGTGAACGGAGAGATCCTCCGGGGCAAGGCCGCGGCCGCGCGACCGGTCGCCTCCGCGATGGAGAACTTCCACCGACTCGAGATCGTCGCGACAGAGGTGTCCGTGGTGCTGAGCTCGACGGGATTGACCGGGGTGGATACCGAACGCGGAACCAGCCTGTGGTCGGTGCCCGGAGTGAAGGGGGCGAACGTCCTGACCGACGGCGTGCGCGTATTCTACCTCGACCGCGACGGTGCGCTGGTCGGCGCGGATCTGCGCACAGGATCGGTCGCGTGGCGGATACCCGATCCCATTGACAGCACAAGCTATTCCGTGCCCGAACTGCGTGCGGCTGGGAACTCGATCATCGTGGCCACCAACAGCGCCGTCGTCGCCTACGGCGCGACCGGCGGCGCCGCGGAGGTGCTCCGATGACCCGCGGCGGGCGGCTCGTGCTCGTGGCGGTGGCCGCAGTCGTCGTCATCGCCCTGGCGGTGACTGCGGGTGTGCTGGTGATGCGTTCGCGATCCGCCGGATCCACGATCGACCCGGACCATGAGCGGTTGAGCGCTTCGTTCGCGAAGCGGCCGCAGGCGCTCTGGCGGTTGAAGCCGAGCGCGGTCGGGGCGAGCTCCTGGGGGACTCCGATGACCTACTACGGAGCCCGCGAGGACACCGGGTACATCGTGAGCGATGGCGTGCTCGTCCAGTCGGCTCGGGGAGTGGCGGCGGAGAAGGCGGTGACGGGCATCGACATCGGCACTGGCGCGGTGCGCTGGCGCAGCGGTCCACAGGGCGATGCCGAGGCTGCCGCGTACAGCACGGGCTGCAGCCCGCTGCTCGCGAAGGGTCGCATCGCGTGTGGCAGAACGGGGACGGTCTCCTTCCTCGCGACCGGGTCCGGGGAGCTCCTGGGATCGGTGCCCGCGCCGACGGACTATCACAGCGTGATCCAGGTGGGCGGGTCGCTGGCATATGTCTCCGCAGGTGCCGAGAGCCTTCGCGTGACCGGCGGCGACATGCGGTCGGCGACGGCACTCGACTGGCGGATCGACGGGCCGTCGTCCGACGGCAACCTGGGCTGGGAGTCGCGCGGCGACCTCGGTGCGGTCTGCCGGGGCTCGATTCGGGGCTCCTCGAGCGTCGTCTTCGACGCGTCGGGGGCGGAGATCCTGCCGGCGCTGCACGACGACGGGTGCTATCGGCTCACGCGCAAGGGCTGGGTGACCGCGTCCTCGGGCTCGCGGCTGACGATCTACAACGGCGCGGGGAAGCGGCTGTTCCGATCCTCGGCGGACCTGCGGTTCGTCGAGGGTGATCGGCCGCTTGGCATCGATGTGAAGACGGGCGAGGTGTTCTCCCTTCCCGACGGTGCGCGGATCTGGTCGTCGTCGATGCTGCAAGACGGCCTCGGTGGTGGCACCGTGATCGGCCTCGTCGACGACGCCCTTCTCCTGTCCGTGTACGAGAACAAGACCTGGACGATCGTCGCGCTCGACGCGGCCGACGGGCGGCTCCGCTGGAAGTCCGTCGGCGTCAACGGGTATTCCGTCGTCTCGGACGGACAGCGCGCCCTGCTCCTCGACGAGAAGCTGGGCTTGGTCGCGCTCGACCTGCGGGACGGGAGCCGGGCGTGGACCTTGACGGAGTTCATGGGGGCGTCGTCGAGCAAGCTCGTCGCCGTGGGTGATCGGCTGCTGCTGGTCTCCGGCGAGGAGGTCGCCGCGATCGGGTACCGCTGAGACTGTGCGCTCAGCGGCGGGCCGCCTCGGCGAGCGCGCGCAGGGTCGGCTCGTCCCGGACTCCGGAGAACAGCACCGTCGTGACGGGGGAGTCCCGCCACAGCTCGAGACGTTCGGCGATCCGGTCGATCGGACCGAGAAGGGCGATGGAGTCGGCGAGTTCGTCGGGGACGGCGGCGATGGCGCCGGCGCGATCCCCGGCGAGGAACTTCTCCTGCACCGCGACGGCGGCGTCCGCGAACCCCAAACGGCCGATGAGGTCCAGGTGGAAGTTCGTCGACTTGTGGCCCATGCCGCCGATGTAGAAGGCCAGCGGGATCTTCGCCTGCGTGAGTGCCGCGTCGAGGTCGTCGGAGACGATCACCGACACCGTCGCCGCGATCTCGAAATCGGCGGAGCGACCCGCGAGGGACCCGCCGAACACCGCGTCGACCTGCTGCGGGTCGACGAACAACGGGAGCCAACCGTCGGCGATCTCAGTGGACAGCGCCACATTCCTCGGTCCCTCCGCGCCGAGGAAGATCGGGATCCGCGGACGGACGGGCAGCGCGATGGACTTGAGCGGCTTCCCGAGCCCCGTGCCGCCGGGCAGCGGCAACGGGTAATGCGGGCCGGCGCTGGTGACGGCTTCCTCGCGGGCGATCACCCGGCGCACGATGTCGACGTACTCGCGGGTGCGCGCGAGCGGCTTCGGGAAGGGGCTGCCGTACCAGCCCTCCGCCACCTGCGGCCCGGAGGCGCCGAGCCCGAGCACCATGCGCCCGCCGGACAGCCCGTCGATCGTCAGGGCGTGCATCGCCGTCGCGGCGGGCGTGCGCGCGGGGATCTGCGCCACCGCGGTGCCGAGCTTGATCCGCTTCGTCCGCGACCCGTACCAGGCCAGGGTGGAGAAGGCGTCGGAGCCGTAGGCCTCCGCGGTGAACACGTAGTCGTAGCCCAGGCCGTCAGCGGCGACCACGGTCTCGGTGTGGTCCTCCGGCCCACGCGTCCAGTAGCCGAGATTGATGCCCAGATTGAGATCGTTGACCATTCCTCGAATCTAGAACAAGTTCTATGTTTTGGGTTACAGTTCGGTATGGCTTCGCCCACGCAGATTCAGAACACCCTGCCCGCGCGCGTCACGGACGAGCTCGTCGAGCGCCTCACGGCGCTCGTGGTGGCCGACGGCAGTCGCGACCCGTTCGCCATGACCGAGGTCTTCACGGGGGCCCCGATCGGCACGCTCCCGCAGTCCACCTCGAGCGATGTCGTCGCGGCGTTCGCCAGTGCGCGCGAGGCGCAGCGGGAGTGGGCGCAGCGTCCGCTCGACGACCGGCTCGCCGTCTTCCGCCGACTGCACGAGCTGATCCTCGAGAACAACGAGCTCCTCGTCGATCTCATCCAGAGCGGCACCGGCAAGAATCGGCGGATGGCCTTCGAGGAGTCCTGCGACGTTCCCATGGTGATCAGCCACTACCTCAAGGCCGCGCCCAAGCTGCTGCGCTCGCGCCGTCGCGGCGGCCCCGTGCCGGTGCTCAGCAACTCCGTGGAACTGCACCGCCCCAAGGGCGTCATCGGCGTGATCGCGCCGTGGAACTTCCCGTTCGCGATGGCCCTCTCGGACGCGATCCCCGCCCTCATCGCGGGCAACGGCGTGGTGCTCAAGCCCGACAACAAGACCGCCCTCGCCGCGCTCTACGGTGTCGAGCTCCTGCGCCGCGCCGGCGCTCCTGCCGGGCTGTTCCAGGTGGTCTGCGGCCAGGGTCCCGACGTCGGGCCCGCCCTCATCGACGAGTCCGACTTCGTCATGTTCACCGGGTCCAGCGCCACGGGCACGACGGTCGGCGAGCGGGCCGGGCGCAACCTCATCGGCTGCAGCCTCGAGCTCGGCGGCAAGAACCCCATGATCGTGCTCGACGACGTGGATCTCGACGAGGCGATCACCTCGGCGATCTTCGCCGTCTTCGCCAACGCCGGCCAGGCCTGCATGCACATCGAGCGGATGTACATCCACGACAAGATCTTCGACGAGTTCTCCCGCCGGTTCGTGGCCGCCGCGGGCGCGCTCAAGCTGGGCGCGACCTACGACTACGACCCCGACATGGGCTCGCTGGCCTCGCCCGATCAGCTGCGCCGCGTCGCCGCGCACGTCGAGGACGCGCGCGCCAAGGGCGCCACCGTCCTGTGCGGCGGGCGCGAACGCACGGACGTCGGCCCCGCCTTCTACGCCCCGACGGTGCTCACCGGCGTCACGCCCGACATGCACCTCGCGACGGCCGAGACCTTCGGCCCCGTCGTCGCCCTGTTCCGGTACTCGAGCGAGGACGAGGCCATCCGCCTCGCCAACGACACCCGCTACGGCCTCAACGCCAGCGTGTGGGGCAAGGACCTCCAGCGTGCGGCACGGGTCGGCGCCCAGCTGGAGGCCGGCAACGTGAACATCAACGACGGCTTCGCCGCCTCGTTCGCGAGCAAGGGCACCCCGTCCGGCGGCTGGAAGGCCTCGGGGGTCGGCGTGCGTCACGGCGACGCGGGCCTGCTCAAGTACACCGACACCACCAACCTCGCGACACTGAAGAAGCAGGTCTACGGCGTGCGTCCGGGGCAGAGCTACGCGCAGTACGCCCAACAGACCGTCCAGGTGCTGCGCTGGATGCGCAAGCTGCGCATCCGCTGACCGCGCGCCACGCGACTACGCTGGCCGGGTGCACGACGGCAGCGCTCCCGACGAAGCGGCGATGATCGGCGTCCTCGGACCGGTCGTCGTCGGTGGTCGCGCCGTACCGGGCTCTCGGGCCCGGCGCCTGCTGGTGGCCCTCGTGCTGGCGGACGGCCGCCCGGTGAGCGCGGACCGCCTCGTCGACGAGGTGTGGGGCGACGAGCCCCCGAGGTCCCCGCACGCGGCGCTGCACACGCAGATCTCCCGGCTGCGCACGCTGCTCCGGCCGGTCACGGTCGACGCGGTCGCCGGCGGCTACCGTCTCGAGGCCGACACCGACCTGGCCCGCGCGGAGTCCGCGGTGCGCGAGGGCGAAGGGCACGCCGCCGCGGTGCGGCTCTGGCGCGGCGCCCCCGGCGATGATCTCGAAGGCCTCGGCCCCACGAACAAGCTCGCCCGCCGCGCGGCGTCGGCGTTCGACCGACTCGAGGCCCGCGTCGCCGCCGATGCCCTCGAGAACGGGGATCATGCGACGGCGCAGGCGATCGCGGAGCGTCGTATCGCGGCGGATCCGCTCGACGAACCGGCTCGAGTGTTGCTCATGCGCGCCCTCGCCGGCGCGGGACGCACGTCCGAGGCGCTCGCCGCGTACGCCGAGCTCCGGCGCGTCGCGATCACAGAGCTCGGCACGGACCCCGGCGCCGAGGCCACGAGCCTGCACCGCGACCTGCTGGCCGGGGCGAGCGCGGCACCGTCGGCCGACCGGGCGGCCGCGGTGGGTCTCCCGGCCGAGGTCACGCCGCTCATCGGCCGCGACGACGAGGTCGCGGAGCTCGTCGGCCTGCTCGCGGACCGGCGGATCGTGACGGTGCTCGGGCCGGGCGGGGTCGGGAAGACCCGCATCGCCGAGGCCGTCGGCAACGCGCTCGCGCGCGCCGGCACCGCGGTCTACTACGTGCCCCTCGCCTCGGTCCGATCCGCCGACGGCGTGCTCCCCGCCGTCGCGCGCGTGCTCGGGCTCTCCGAACCCGATCTGGGCGCGGACGGCCTGCCCCGCATGACGATCCGGGATCTGGGGGAGCGTCTGCTGGAGCATCTCGGGCGCCGACGGTGCCTCCTCGTCCTGGACAACTGCGAACAGGTCGTGGACGCCTGTGCCGACGTCGTCGCGGATCTCGTCGCCGGGGCGTCCGGGGTCAGCGTGCTCGCGACCAGCCGATCTCCGCTGCAACTACGCGCCGAGTGGGTGCACCCCCTCCCGGTGCTCGGGACCGAGGGCGAGGGAGCCGCGGCGGTCGAGCTGTTCGGCGAGCGCGCCCGCGCCGTGCGCCCCGACGTGCGGCTTCCCGTGGAGGCGGTCGCCGAGCTCTGCCGCCGTCTGGACGGCCTGCCGCTCGCCATCGAGCTGGCGGCGGCACGGGTACGGACCCTCGGCGTCGAGGAGATCACCGCGCGGCTCGAGCAGCGGTTCGCATTGCTGCGGTCGGCGGATCGCTCCGCACCGGACCGGCACCGGACGCTCCACGCGGTCATCGAATGGAGCTGGGACCTGCTCGAGCCGGACGCGCAGCTGTCGCTGCGCCGACTGTGCCGGTTCCCCGCGGGGTTCGACGCCGAGGCGGCGGCCGCCACGACGGGTCTCGACCCGCTGGCGCTCGACGACGCACTGGTCTCGCTCGCGAATCAGTCACTCCTCCAGGTCACGGAGAACGGCGGTCGCACCCGGTACCGCATGCTGGAGACGGTCCGCGAGTTCGGCGAGGAACGCCTCGCTGAGGGCGGCCCGACGGCGCTCGAGGGCTCGGAATCGGCGGACGTGGACGCCGCGATGGCGGAGTGGGCGGCGGACGTCGCGGTCCGGATGTGGCGCGAATACCGTGCGGTCGGCGGGCACGGCGTCATCGGACGCCTCGCGGAGGACATCGAGAACCTGGTCTTCGTGCTCCGCGGCGCCGTCGCGGAGATGGTCGCCGGCGACACCGCTGCGACCCGGACGGTGATCCGGGTGTTCCCACTCATCGCGGGCCTGTGGTCGATGCGGAGCCTGCACGGGCAGGTCCAGGAGATCGGCCACCGGATCGTCGGAGCACTCCCCGATCCGCGCGCCGCCATCGCCGCGGGCATCGATGAGGAGGAGCGGGAGCTGTGGCAGATCACGCTGCTCGCCTCGTGCGCGGCGCCGGGCGTCGACCCGAGGGCGCGGCACATGGCCCGCGGCCGTACCATGATCCGGCGGCTACACCGCCCCGACCTGCGGCTGAACCGACCCGCGGACTACTTCGGCGCCCTGTTCCTGCAGCACTCGGTGACCGGCGTGTTGCGGCTCGTCGTCGCCGGCGTGGACGCCCCCGCGGACGAGGTCCGCGTTCCGGCGCTCGCCGCCCGGATGAACCTGCGGGAGAATCGCGGTGACCTCGTGGGCGCGCTCCAGGATTCACAGGCGATCAGCGCGCTCGGCCACGACGGGGACGCGTGGGCCGATGCGATGTTGGCGATGAGCACCGGCAGCGTGTACGGCCAGCGGGCAGACTGGGAGGAGGCCGTCCGGCGCTACCGGATCGCCGCCGAGAAGCTGGCCTCGATCGGTGCGGACGAGGACGTGAAACAGGCGACCGCGTACCTCGTGGCCGGTCTGTGCTGCCTCGGCCGGATCGACGAGGCCGCTGCCCTGCAGCGGACGCTCGAGGACGGTTGGGACCCTACGGGACCGGATCCGGACGGCGGCCCCGAGGTCGCGGCCTCCGTGCTGATCGGCGCCGCGGAGCTGGCGCGGCTCCGTGGCGAGCCCGACGCGGCACTGTACCGGCGGGCGGGGGAATTGCTGATACGCCGGATCCCCAACGGCGGGAGGGATCCCGGCGGCGAGATGCTCGTCGCCACGGCCCTGCTCGGCGTCGTCGAGTGCGGCGCGGCGGAGACCGGCCGGGAACTGGTCGCGGCGCTGATCGCCGGCGACGAGGCCATGTTCGGTATCACGGGGTACTGGGATCTCCCACAGGCCGCGACCATGGCGCTCGCAGTCGGGTCGTACCTCGTCGCCACCGAGCCGGCGTCGGAGGAGGCCACCGTGTTGATCAGCCTGGCGCGCAGGCTCGGTGCGCGGCAGGACTACCCGGTCATGCACGCGGCGCTGCAGCGGTTCGCGGCACCGTCGGACCTCCCGGACGTCAGGTGGCGCGCCGAGGCGGACCGCATCGCCGGGTTGTCCCGGTCGAGGGCGGTCCGCCTCCTGCGCGAGACCACCGCCGCGCTGCGCGAGAAGGGGTAGCGGCGGCGCCGGGAGCGCGGCGTCAGCGGGCGTTGCGGATGTAGGCGCGCACGGCGAGCGGCGCGAACACCGCGATCAGCACCACGGCGCCGACGAGGCTCCAGACCACGTGGATGCCGGCGTGGCCGGTGTCGCACAGCTCCCGGATCGCGGTCACCAGATGGCTCGCGGGATTGACGTTGACGAAGGCCTGCAGCCAACCCGGCATCGTGTCCACCGGGACGAACGCGTTGGACAGGAAGGTCAGCGGGAACATGATCATCATCGACACGCCCTGCACGGCCGTGGCCTTCTTCATGAGGCAGCCCATCAGCGCGAAGATCCACGACACCGCGAAGGCGCAGAACAGGATCAGCGCGGTCGAGGCGAGGACGCCCACCGGGTCGGGGCGCCAGCCCATGGCGATGCCTACCGCGAAGGTGATGACGGTGGCGATCAGGTAGCGGATGACATCGGCGAGTAGGGCACCTGCGAGCGGGCTGATCCGGGCGATGGGCAGCGACCGGAACCGGTCGAAGACGCCCTTGTCCATGTCCTCGCGCAGCTGGGTGCCGGTGACGATGGACGCCACGATCACCGTCTGCATGAGGATCCCGGGGATGATCACGGGCAGGTAGTGCTGCACGTCGCCGCTGATCGCGCCGCCGAAGATGTAGGTGAACATCAGCGTGAAGATGATCGGCTGCAGCACGACGTCGAAGAGCTGTTCCGGGTTGTGCCGGATCTTGAGCACGCCGCGCCAGCCCATGGTGAAGGACTGCCGGACGGTCTCGGCGAGGCCGATGTGGTTCGTGGCCATGCGTTCCGGCGTCCTGCCGGGTGCAGGGGTGAGGGTGGTGGTCATGACGCCTCCTGGGCGGTGTCGGTGGCGGCCGAGCCTTCCGAACTGTCGTCGGGGCGGCCGGTGAGGGTGAGGAAGACCTCGTCGAGGCTGGGTTTGGAGACGACGATCTCCTCGATGGCGACGCCCTCCTCGCGGAGGGCGATGAGCAGGTCGGGGACGAGGTCGGGGCGATGCAGCGGGGCCGTCACGCGGGCGGCCTCGGGGCTGAACGCCGCCGTCTCCGTGAGGATCCGCTCGACGGTGCGGGCCACCGTCGGCGCGTCCGCGCGGTCGGCGGGCGTGAGCTGCAGGGTCGCGGAGCCGACCGAGGCCTTGAGCTCGTCGGCCGTGCCGTCGGCGATGACCAGCCCGCGGTCGATCACCGCGATCCGGTCCGCCAGCTGATCGGCCTCGTCGAGGTACTGCGTGGTGAGCAGCACCGTCGAGCCCTGGGCGACGAGATCGCGGATGGTGTCCCACATCTGGGACCGGGTGCGCGGGTCTAGGCCCGTCGTCGGCTCGTCGAGGAACAGCAGCGGAGGGGTGTCGATGAGACTGGCCGCGAGGTCGAGCCGCCGCCGCATGCCGCCGGAGAACTCCTTGAGCGGACGGTTCGCCGCGTCCTCGAGACCGAAGGCGTGCAGCAGCTCGTCGGCGCGCGCCCGCGAGGCGGGGCGACTCTTGCCGAGCAGCCGGGCGAACAGCACGAGGTTCTGGCTCGCGGTGAGGTCCTCATCGACGGACGCGTACTGGCCCGTGACCCCGATGAGCGAGCGGACGAGGGTGGATTCGGCCACCACGTCGTGCCCGAAGACGCGGGCGCTGCCGGCGTCGGGCCGCAGCAGGGTCGCGAGCATGCTGATGGTGGTCGTCTTGCCGGCGCCGTTGGGACCGAGCACGCCGTAGACGGTGCCGGTGGGCACCTGCAGGTCGACGCCGTTGACGGCGCGGGTGGCACCGAAGTGCTTGACCAGACCGCGGGCGTCGATCGCGAGGTCGGTGGGGGAGGACGGGACGTGGCCGGTCCTCATCTGTGTGATCGTCATGCTCATCACGATGCATCGCGTCGCTGTCGCGGACCTTGCACGGCACTGACGCCGCCTGTCGCGGCGCTCGCACCGAAAATGTCAGGGGTCTGCGCGACAATGGCGGAGTGCTGTTCGCCGAGGTCGTCGCCGCATCCGCCGAGGTCGCGGGCACCCGCTCGCGCACCGCGAAGATCGCCGCACTGGCGGCCGTGATCCGCGCCGCCGGGGTCGCGGACGTGCGGCCGGTCGTCGCGTGGCTGTCGGGCGGGCTGTTGCAGGGCCGCCTCGGCGCGGGCTGGCGCACCGTCGGGCGCACCGTCGACGGTCTGGACCCAGCGGCCGAGCCCACGCTGAGCGTCGAGGAGGTCTCCGGCGCGCTGGACGAGCTGGCCGGGACCTCGGGTGCCGGCTCGGTTGCCCGACGGGACGCCGTCCTCGCCGGGTTGCTCGGCCGCGCGACGGCGGCTGAACAGCGCTTCCTGGTCGGGCTCGTCACCGGGGAGCTGCGGCAGGGCGCGCTCGCGGGCGTGGTGACCGACGCGGTGGCGCGCGCCGCCGAGGTCCCGCTCAACGTGGTGCGCCGGGCCGCGATGCTCTCGGGCTCCCTTCCGGACACCGCCGCGGCGGCGCTGTCGGGCGGTGCGGCTGAGCTCGCCGGATTCGGGCTGGAGGTACTGCGCGGCGTCTCACCGATGCTCGCCTCTCCGGCGGAGGGCGTCGCCTCCGCGCTGGCTGACCTCGGGCCGGAGGTCAGCGTCGAGTTCAAGCTCGACGGTGCGCGGATCCAGGTGCACCGGCTCGGCGACGAGGTCCGCGTCTACACCCGCACGCTGCGCGACATCACCGGCTCGGTGCCCGAGATCGTCGCGCTGGCCCGGGAGCTGCCGTGCAGTTCCGTGGTGCTCGACGGCGAGTCGCTCGCGCTGACCGACGCCGGGCGGCCGCGGCCCTTCCAGGAGACGATGAGCCGATTCGGGTCGACGGACTCCGGTGACACCGTGCTGCGGCCCTACTTCTTCGACTGCCTGCACCTCGATGGGCGGGACCTGCTCGACGAGCCGTTGTCCGTGCGCCTGGAGGCGCTGCATGCCGCGGCGGGCGAGCTCCGCATCCCCGCCCTGGCCCGGCCCACGCCGGACGAGGCAGCCGCCCACTACGCCGCCGCGCTCGCCGCGGGCCACGAGGGCGTGATGATCAAGGACCTCACGTCGCCGTACGCCGCAGGCCGCCGCGGGCGGGCGTGGCAGAAGGTCAAACAGGTCCACACGCTCGACCTGGTGGTGCTCGGCGCCGAGTGGGGCTACGGCCGCCGCACGGGCATGCTCTCGAACCTGCACCTCGGTGCCCGGGACCCGGGCGGCGGCGATCCGATCATGGTGGGCAAGACCTTCAAGGGCCTGACCGATGCGCTGCTGCGCTGGCAGACCGAGGAGTTCCCGCTCCACGAGCGCGAGCGGGACGAGCACACGGTGTTCCTACGTCCCGAGATCGTCGTCGAGATCGAGCTCGATGGCGTGCAGGTCTCGCGTCGGTACCCGGGCGGTGTTGCGCTGCGCTTCGCCCGGGTGCTGCGCTACCGCCCGGACAAGTCCGCCGCGGAGGCGGACACGATCGAGGCGGTGCGGTCACTGCTACCCGAGTAGCGGATCGGTGGCGTCGATCCCGTCGGTGACCAGGGCCCGCCGGAGCACCTTGAACGACGGGGTGCGGGGCAGCTCGTCCACGATGCGCAGGCGGCGCGGGTGCTGGCGCGGGCTCAGATCCGGCTGGACGGAGAGGAAGTCCGCGAGGTCGCCCGGTGTCAGTGTCGCGCCGGGGACCAGCACGAGTGCCGCGGCCACCTGGTCGCCCACGCGATCGGGCAGGCCGTACACCGCCGCCTCGGCGATGGCGGGATGGCGCAGCAGAGCGCGCTCGATCGGTGCGACGCCGAGATTCTCGCCACCCACCCGCATCCAGTCGCCGGTGCGGCCGGCGAAGTGCACGAAGCCCGCCTCGTCGACGTAGGCGAGATCGCCCGTGCGGTACACGCCGCCCGTCGCGCGCGCGGCGTCCGCGGTGGGATCCTTGTAGTAGCCGGAGAATCCGCCGGTACTCGCGGTGTTCACCAGCTCGCCGATCGCCTCGTCGGCGTTGAGCAGCGCCCCGTCCGGGCCGGTCACGGCACGCGGGCACTCCTGCGCGGTGCCGGGCTTCCAGACGGCGACACCGTCGGGCAGGGGGCCGAGCGCGTCGGGCGGGGTGTCCGGCGTGCGGGCGATCGCGACACCGTTCTCGGACGAGCCGTACCCGTCCTGGACGTGGCAGCCGAACCTGGCAGCGAACGCGGCGATGTCGTCGGCGCGGCCCTCGTTGCCGTAGAGCACGCGCAACGGATTGTCGGCGTCGTCGGCGTGCTCCGGCGTGGCGAGGATGTACGACAGGGGCGTGCCTACGTAGTTGGCGTAGGTGGCGCCGTACCGGCGCACGTCGTCGAGGAAGCCCGACGCCGAGAACCGTTCGGCCAGAGCGATGGTCGCGCCGGCGGCCAGCGCTACAGCCCACCCCGCGAGCAGCGCGTTGGAGTGGAACAGGGGCATCGCGATGTACGCGGTGTCGTCGCCGGTCAGCCGGAACCGCTGCGCCAGCATGATGCCGGCACCCGTGAACTTGCCGTGCGTGGCCTGCACGGCCTTCGGCTCGCCGCTCGTGCCCGAGGTGAAGACGAGGGCCAGCAGGCTGTCGGTGTTCACCGCCGCGGCGGGCGGCGACGCGCCCGCGTGCGCGGCGAGCAGCTCCGCCCACCGCGGACCGTCGAGGTCGATGACCGGCACGCCGAGATCGAGGCCGTCGAGGAGCGCGGCGCGCCGGCCCTGCGTGAGGACCACGCCGCAATCGGCCAGTGCGACGTCCCGGGCGAGCGCCTCGCCGCGGCGGGTGGGGTTGAGCCCCACCACGACCGCACCCGACAGGGCTGCCGCGCCGAGCAGGAAGGAGAACTCCGGAACGTTGTCCGCCAGCACCCCGATGTGACGGGGCGCAGCTCCTGCGCTGGGGCCGCCTCCGGCGTCGTCGGGCAGGAGCTCCCGCAGGACGGCGGACCGGACCGCGGACTGCTCGACGTGCTCGGTCCAGGTCCACGTCCGGTCACCGGCCCGCAGGCCCGCGCGGGAGTCCCCGGCGCGGGCGAGCAGCAGGTCGGCGACAGTCGGAAGTGACTGCGGGAGGGCAGCGCTCATCTCACGCGCCGAGGAACCGCGCGCACATCTCGCCGATCATGTACGACGGCGCGTTCGTGTTGCCGCCCGTGATGGACGGCATGATCGAGGCGTCCGCGACGCGGAGCCCCTCGATCCCGTTGACCCGCAGCTCGGGGTCGACGACGGACCGCTCGTCGGTGCCCATGCGGCAGGTGCCCACCGGGTGGTACACCGAGTGCACGCGGTTCGGGAGTTCGCGGCGCAGGGCGGCATCGTCCATGAAGGAGGCGCCGGGCGTGAACTCCTCGCTCACCATCGGCGCGACGGACGGGTGCCGCATCACCTCGCGGATCATGCCGATGCCCTCCATGAGGACCTCGGTGTCCTGCGGGTCGCTGAGGTACCCGGGGTCGATCGACGGCTGCTCGAGCGGGTTCGCCGAGTTCAGCCGCAGCTCGCCGCGGCTCTGCGGGTAGATCAACGTGGGCAGGATCGTCAGGCCCGGCCGCGGGTCGACCATGTGCAGCTTGTCGGCGTCCTGGTTCGGCGTCGGGTAGTTCCACGGCAGGCAGTGGATCTGCAGGTCCGGGATGTCCTTGGCGTAGGAGGTGCGCACGAAGGCCGCGGCGTCGAAAACGGTGTTCGCCATGAAGCTCTGGCCGGGGCTGCGCCACTCCTTCGCCAGGCCCTTCGCGAAGTACGCGGGCGTGCCCTTGTGGACGGCGTCCTTCATGAGGAAGGTCAGCGGGACGAACAGGTGGTCGTGCAGGTTCTGGCCCACAGGGAGGTCGGCGTGCACGTCGATCCCCTTCTCGCGCAGGTGCGCACCGGGCCCGATGCCGGACAGCATGAGGATCTGCGGCGAGCCGATGACACCGCCCGAAACGATGACCTCGCGGTTGGCGCGGATCGTGGTCACGGCGTTCCCGTCCAGCACCTCGACGCCCGTGGCGCGGCCGTTCTCGATCACCACGCGCTTGACGTGGGCGTTCACGTGCACTCGCAGGTTCGGGCGGGCCTCGCGCAGGTAACCGTGCGCGGAGCTGAACCGGGTGCCGCCGGCGGCGCTCTGCTGGAAGACGCTCACGCCCTCTTGGGACGGGCCGTTGTAGTCGTCGATCATGGGCGCGTTCAGCGTCGACGACAGTGCCCCCATGTAGGACCTCGTGGCGTCGGTGAGGTGGGCCTGTCGGGTCACCTCGATGGGGCCGCCGGTGCCGCGCAGATCGGTGGCGCCGTCCTCCCAGTTCTCGAGGCGCTTGAAGGCGGGGAGCACGCCCTCGTAGTCCCAGCCGGTGGCGCCCTCGGCGGCCCACGAGTCGTAGTTGGCGCGGTTGCCGCGGACGAAGAGCATGCCGTTGATCGAGCTGGAACCGCCGAGCACCTTGCCGCGGGTCATGGGGATCCGGCGGTCGTTGGCGAACTTCTGCGGGGTCGAGTACTGCTTCCAGGCGACCCGCGCCTTGAGCTGCGGGACCGTGTGGACCATCGAGATCATGCCGGGGACCTGGGCGAGTCGGGTGTTGTCGTTGCGGCCGGCCTCGAGCAGCGCGACGCTGGCGCCGGTGTCGGCGAGCCGTCCGGCGATCACGGAACCCGCACTGCCGGAACCGATCACGATGTAGTCGACCGCCTCGTTCGGCGACACGGCGGAGGTCGTGGTCTTGTACGTCTTGCGGATCATGCGGGGTTCCTTCCGGCGAGGGTCGCGCCCAGGGCGCGGAGATGGGCCGTCGCGCCGCCGAGCGCGAACTCCGCGCGCTTGGCCGCCACGAAGTAGCGATGGGTGGGATGGTCGGTGTCGATGCCGACGCCGCCGTGCACGTGGACCGCGGTGTGCGCCACCCGGTGTCCGGCCTCGGCGGCCCAGAACTTGGCGGTGGCGATCTCGGCCGCTGCATCGAGGCCTTCGGACTCGCGCCAGGCGGCTTCGAGCACCGTCAGGCGGACGGCCTCGACATCGATGTAGGCGTCGGCGAGGCGCTGCCGGACCGCCTGGAACGAGCCGATCTGCTTGCCGAACTGCTCACGCGTGCGGGCGTAGTCGGCGGTGAGCTCGAGCGCGCGCTCCGTGATGCCGGCCTGCAGAGCGCACCAGCCGAGGGTAGCGAGGCGGCGAGCGCGCGCCGCGGTGTCGGCGCCGCCGAGCCGCGCCGGCGCGGGCACGAGCGCGGCATCGGCCTCGACGAGCGCGGCATCGGTCCCGTTCCCCACGTGCTGGCCCGTGACCGACAGCCCGGTCGTGGCGCGCGGGAGCAGGAAGAGCGCGGGCCCGTCCTGCGTCGTCGCCTCGATGACGAGGAGGTCGGCGAAGGCGGCGGACGAGACCGCGGTCTGGGCACCGTCGACCCGCCAGCCGTCACCCGACGGACGGGCGGTGAACCCGCTCAGCGCATCGCCGAAGGCGACCGCGGCCGTGGACCTTCCGCGCACGAGCGGAACCAGCCACTGCTCGATCTGCTCCGGGCTCCCGGCCTCGGCGAGGCTCTCGGCGACGACCAGGACGGTGTCGAGGTAGGGCGCCGGGGCCGCGACGCGACCGAGCTCGGCCAGGACCGCGGTGTGGGCCAGCAGGCCCAGCCCGCCGCCGCCCACGGTGGCGGGGAGCGCCGCGTCGAGCACGCCCGACCGCGCCAGCGTGGCCCAGAGCTCCTGGTCGAGACCGGAATCGGTAGGGCGGGGCGTCTTGTCCCGCCACGATTCGACGATGCGCCGGGTCAGCTCGGCGAGGTCGGTGCGTGCCTCGGGGACGGTGAAATCCATGTCGTGTGTCTCCTTGACGTCCTAGCGGCTGACCGGCAGCCGGAGCCCGGCTCCGGCGATCAGGTCGCGCTGGATCTCGTTGGTGCCGCCGCCGAAGGTGAGGATCAGGGAGCTGCGGTGCAGCCGTTCGATCCGGCCGCGCAGGAGCGCGCCGGGCGAGCCCGCGCGCACGATCGCGGCGGTGCCGAGGACCTCCATGAGGAGCCGGTAGCCCTCGGTGGCGTACTCGGTGCCGAAGACCTTGGTGGCGGAGGCGTCGGCGGGGCCGAGCTCGCTGTGGTCGGCGGCCCACGCGATCTTCCAGTTCCGCAGCTTGAGGTACTGCGCGTGGGCGTACACGCGGGCCAGGTGGGTACGGACCCACTCGGCGTCGATGACGCGCGAGCCGTCCGCCAGCTTGGTGTTCTGCGCCCAGTGCCGCACCTGCCGTTCCGAGTCCAGCAGCGGGGCGGCGGAGGTCAGCGCGACGCGTTCGTGGTTGAGCTGGTTGGTGATGAGCTTCCAGCCGCTGTGCAGCTCGCCCACCACGGCCGTGGCCGGCACGCGGACATCCTGGTAGTAGGTGGCGGAGGTGCCGGGGCCGGCCACCGTGTGCACCTTGGTCCAGGAGAAGCCCTCGGCGGCGGTGGGGACCACCATGATCGACACGCCGCGGTGGCGCTGCGCCTCGGGATCGGTGCGCGCGGCGAGCCAGACGTAGTCGGCGTACTCGATGAGCGAGGTCCACATCTTCTGGCCGTTGATCACGTAGTCGTCGCCGTCGCGCACGGCCCGGGTGCGCAGGGCCGCCAGGTCGGTGCCCGCCTCGGGCTCCGAGTAGCCGATCGCGAAGTGGGTCTCGCCCGCGGCGATGCCGGGCAGCAGCTCCGCCTTCTGCTCGGCCGTGCCGCCCGCCATGATCGCGGGGCCCACGGTGTTCACGGTGAGGAAGGGGACGGGCACGCCGGCGACGGCGGCCTCGTCGGTGAAGATCAGCTGGTCGAGCATCGGGCGCGCCTGCCCGCCGTACTCCTCGGGCCACCCGATCGCGAGCCAGCCGTCCTTGCCGAGGGTCCGGGTGATCTCCTTGTAGACCTCGCCGTCACCGTACTCACCGCCGGCGCCGAGCAGGGCCTCGCGGCGCTCGGGTGTCATGAGCTGGGCGAAGTAGCCGCGCAGTTCCGCGCGCAGCTCCTGCTGTTCCGGCGCATAGTCGATCCGCATGGCGTCACTGTAGAACAAGTTCTAGAAAAGTGGAACGAAACCGCGGTCTCGGCAGTATTTTCCTGTGGAGGGGGAGCGTGAGCTCCGCAGTGAACAGGTTCTTACATCGAAGGGTGGAACATGACGCAGGCAGAGGTGGCGAGCCTGGACGGCAAGGTCGCGATCGTGACCGGCGCGGGCGCCGGGTTGGGCCGCGCCGAGGCGCTGGCGCTCGCCCGCGGCGGCGCCGCGATCGTGGTGGGCGATGTCTCGCCCGCGGCGGAGGAGGTGGTCGCGTCGATCCGGGCCGACGGCGGCCGCGCCGAGCTGGTGCTCGGCGATTCCGGCGACCGGGAGACGGCCGACGCGCTGATGGCCGCCGCCGAGGGGCTCGGCGGGCTGCACATCGTGGTCAACAACGCGGGCTTCTGCCGCGACAAGATGATCTTCTCCATGACCGACGACGAGTTCGACTCGGTGGTCCGGGTGCACCTGCGCGGGCACTTCCTGCTCTCGCGCAACGCATCGGCGTACTGGCGGGACGCGGCGAAGGCGTCCGGCGGCGAGGTCTACGGCCGGGTGGTCAACACGTCCTCGGAGGCCTTCCTGTTCGGCTCGGTCGGCCAGCCCAACTACGCGGCGGCCAAGGCCGGCATCGCGGCACTGACCATCGCGACCGCGCGGGGACTCGGACGATACGGAGTGCGTGCCAACGCGATCTGCCCCCGCGCGCGGACGGCCATGACCGAGGGCGTCTTCGGGGACGCACCCGACGGCACCGTCGACCCCCTGTCGGTCGACCACGTGGCGCGGTTCGTGCGCTTCCTCGCCGGACCGGAGGCCGCGAGGATCAACGGGCAGGTGTTCGTGGTGCACGGCGGGATGGTGGCGCTCATGGCGCCGCCCTCGCTCGAGCAGCGGTTCGACGCCGACGGCGGGCAGTGGGACGAGGCCGGTCTCGCCGCCGCGGTGGGCGGCTACTTCGCGGACCGCGACGACCGCATGTTCGTCGCAGCACAGTTGGAAGGGTGATCGGTATGACCGGAAGGCTCACGGGGAAGCGGGCGCTCGTCACGGGCGCCGCACGGGGACAGGGCGCCGCGGTGGCGCGCCGGTTCGTCGCGGAGGGCGCGCAGGTGCTGCTCGGCGACGTGCTGGACGAACAGGGTGAGGCGCTGGCCGCCGAGCTCGGCAGCGCCGCCGTGTACCGGCACCTCGACGTGACCTCGGAGGATGAGTGGGCGGCTGCGGTCGCGGCCGTGCAGGAGAGCTTCGGCGGACTGGACGTGCTGGTGAACAACGCCGGCGTGCTGTTCTTCTCGGCGATCGAGCAGACGGCACTCGCCGACTACGAGCGGGTCATCCGCATCAACCAGTTCGGCTGCTTCCTCGGCATGCGCGCCGCGGTGGAGCCGATGAAGGCTGCGGGCGGCGGATCGATCGTCAACACCTCGTCCGTCGAGGGGCTGGGCGGCATGCCCTACCTCACCGCGTACACCGCCAGTAAGTTCGCGATCCGCGGCATGACCAAGTCCGCCGCGATGGAACTGGGGCAGTACGGCATCCGCGTCAACTCCGTGCATCCGGGCATGATCGACACCGCGATGGTGGCGGATGCGCTGGGCGGCAACGAACCGCCGACCGATTGGCTCAAGCAGCGACTGCCGATCGGGCGGCAGGGCAGCGCCGACGAGATCGCCTCGCTCGTGCTGTTCGTCGCCTCCGACGAGGCGAGTTACAGCACCGGCGCCGAGTTCGTGGCGGACGGCGGCGCCACCGCGACCCACGCCCTGAAGCTGTAGATGCCCGGCATCGAAGCGATCCGGCGGGTCGTCGAGGCCTCGCCCACCGCCGTCGCCGCGCACGACAAGGCGGCATGGACCGCGTTGTTCGCGCCCGACGGGGCCGTGCACGACCCCGTCGGGCCGCCGCCGCAGACGACTCCCGCGGCGATCGCCCGCTTCTACGACATGTTCATCGGCCCGAACACCATCGTCTTCGAAGTCGAGCACGACGTGATCCTCGCGGCTGAGGGACTGATGGTCCGCGACCTCACCGTGCACACCACGATGAGTACCGGTGTCACGCTGCACATCCCGATGCACCTGCGGTACACCGTGGCGGACGGTCCCGACGGCGCCGCGATCACCGGGCTGCACGCCCACTGGGAGCTGCGCGGAATGATCGCGCAGCTGCTGCTCTCCGGGCCGCGCGGCCTCGCTGCGGGCGCCCTGCTCGGACCGCGTCTGTTCCGCACTCTCGGTCCTCGTGCCGCCCTGGCATTCCTGGGCGGCGTCCGCGGTGTCGGCGGAAGCGGCCGGCGGCGGGCCACCGAGCTGCTGCACCTGCGCGGACTGCAGGTGGGCAAGGTCCTCGCCTCCGGCACGGCCGTGACCGCCACGGTGTACGACGGTGCCCGCCGCGGCGTGGCCCTCGTCGACCTGTGCGGACGGGAGCCGACGGTCACCGTCCACCTCCCCGATTGAACACCGTTATGGAGATTCCGATCTGCGGGTTTCCTCTCCGTAACGGTGTTCAATCGGGGCGGCGGGCGGCGACGCGGGAGAGGGTGAGGGCGGCGGCGCGGACCGCGGGAGCGACCCGCTCGGGACGCATGCGGTTGCTCCACCCGGCCACGGAGACGGCGGCGACGGGGGCACCGTCGGCGTCGAGGACCGGGCAGGCCACGCAGACGGTTCCCGTGCTCGATTCCTCGCGCTCGTAGGCGACGCCGTCGTCCCGGACGCGCTGCAGTTGCCGGCGCAGGATCGCGGGCGAGGTGATGGTCCGGGTGCTCAGCCGGGGCAGGCCGGTCGCGATCACGCCGTCCACGACCGCGGCGTCCGAGAACGCCAGGATCGCCTTGCCGACGCCCGTCGCGTGCGCGGGCATGCGCCCGCCGACCCGCGACGGCAGGTTCGGCGCGTCCGGACCCGGGAGGACCTCGAAGTAGACGACCTCGGTGCCCTCGAGCCGCGCCAGATGAACGGTGTTCCGGGTGCCCGAGCGCAGGTCCGCGAGGAGCGGACGTGCGGCGTCGACGAGGTCCCGGTGCCCGGTCGCGAGCTGCCCGATCTCGAAGAGCCGCAGGCCGAGCCGCAGATCCGTGCCGGAGCGCGCGAGCAGCCCCGCGGCCACGAGGTGCCCCGTCAGGCGGTGCACCGTCGACTTCGGCAGGCCGGTGCGCCGCGCGAGCTCGGACACGCCGAGGCCGCCGTCGCCGGGCCGGTAGGCGGAGAGCACGGCGGCTATCCGGTCGACGGTGGCACCGTCGTTCCGCTCAGCGGGACGCATGGGATCAGTCTGCCAGCCTCGGCCCGGGGCCGTCGCGCTATCGGCGATCGACGATCGGACCGACGAACCGGACCAGGAGTGCGTGCTCGTAGCCGGCGTCGGCGCCGGGGTGCGTGAGCAGCCCGACGATCACGCGGACGACCCAATCGAAGACCTGGGGATCGGCGAGCTCCGGCAGGTCGTCCGCGACGCGTGCGCCCGCAGCGGCGGTGGCGAGAGCCTCGGCGTTCTCGGCGAGGACGGGGCCGACGGCGAAGTCCTCCGAGGAGAACCAGGCCAGCAGCGCCGGCCGCTCCCGCACGTAGGCGATCGCGGACTCGATGACCCCCACCAACCGCTCCGGCGGTGTGCCCGTGGCGCCGTCGCGGGCCGCGAGATGGGCGAGGGCCCCGGTCATCTCGCGGAGGACGTAGGCGGAACGCAGGCGCTCGCGGTTCGCGAAGTAGCGGTAGAGCGTGGCGCGCGAGCACCCCGCGGCGCGGGCGATGTCGTCCATGCCCACCGCGGCGACACCGTGTTCGGCGAACAGGCCCGCCGCCGCGTCCAGGATCCGCTCGGTGGCGCCCGAGCGCGCGGCGTCGGACCAGCTCGTGTTCGCTGCGCGGGTCACGGCAGCCGGCCCGCGGTGACGGGCACCGTCGTGGGGCGCCGCACGTACGCCCCGGGCGCCCAGCGCACCCCGTCGAGATCGACCTCGAACCCCGGAACGCGGGCGAGCAATTCCTCCAGCGCGACCCGCGACTGCATCCGCGCTGCGGCCGCGCCCAGGCAGTGGTGCGGCCCCTGCGCGAAGGTGAGGATGTTGCGAGGGTTGCGCGTGACGTCCAGGGTGTCGGCGTCGTCACCGAAGACCGTCTCGTCGCGGTTGGCGGAGCCGTAGAGCAGCAGGACCCGACGGTCCGCGGGGATCACGGTCCCGTCGACCTCCACCGGGCGGGTGGTGGTGCGCCCGAGCCCCTGCACCGGCGAGGTCAGGCGGAGGAACTCCTCGACCGCGCCGGGGATCAGTCCTGGATCTTCGAGGAGCAGGCGCCGCTGGTCAGGACGTTGGTGCAGGAGCTGGATCGCGCCGCCGAGCAGCCCCGTCGTGGTGTCGTTGCCGCCCGCGACCATCGTGAACGTGAATCCGAGGATCGAGACCACGCCGGCGGGGTCGCCGTCGGCACCGATGCCCGCGGCCACGAGGTGCGAGACCACGTCGTCCTCCGGCTCGGTGCGCCGCCGCTCGATGAGGGCGGCGAAGTAGCCCATGAGCTCGCCGACGGCATCGGCCGCGGAGGCCACCACGGATGCGAGGTCGCCGCCGCCCGAGTTGGCGGCGACGATGCTCTCGGTCCACACGTCGAACTTCCCGCGGTCCGCCGGCGGCACGCCGAGGTAGTGCGCGACGACCATGGACGGCAGGGGCTTGAACAGCTCCGCGACGATGTCGCCGCCGCCCTGCTCGCGCAGCCGCTCGATCCGCTCGACGACGAAGGCGCGCACGTCCGGCTCGATCGCGGACACCTGTCGCGGCGTGAAGCCGCGCGCCACGAGGCGGCGGAAGTCGGTGTGCACCGGCGGATCCTGCATGACCATCGGCGGATTCTCCTGCAGGCCGATCTTCTCGAGCTCGCCGTAGTGGAGCGTCAGGCCCTGCGCGGAGGAGAATTCCTCGGGGGAGCGGACCACGTGCCACACGTCCGCGTGCCGGGGGAGGACGTAGTACTCGAGATCTTCGCCGTCCAGCGGCTCCGCTCGGTGGACCGCGCCGGACGCGCGGAGGTCCCGGTACAGCGCGAACGGATCCGCCCAGGTCTCGGCGGAGAACGGGGCGAAGGTCGGTGCGGTCGTCATGGGCACTCCGGATGATGTGAGACGAAACCGATGATATGTATCGAAAGTAGAACGAGTTCCGTCAATCGTCAAGAGTCGGCCAATCCGCGGTGCCGTCCCGCTCAGCGGAACGCGAACGTGGACCGGTGGGCGTCGGTGGTCGACGCTGTGAGACATGACTCAGAAGGTAACGGCGGCCATCGTCGCAACGGGGAACGAGGGATGTCGATGACGGAACACGGCAAGGTCACTGCTGCGATTGTCGGCCCCGGAAACATAGGCACGGATCTGCTGGCCAAGCTGCGGCGGAGCGAGCACGTCGACGTGCGCTACATGGTGGGCGTCGACCCCGAATCGGACGGGCTCAAGCGCGCGGCCGACCTCGGGCTGGAGACCTCGGCGGAGGGTGTGGACTGGCTCCTGAGCCGGCCCGAGCCGCCGCGGATCGTCTTCGAGGCGACGTCCGCGAAGGCGCACCGTGCGAACGCGCCCCGGTACGCCGAGGCGGGCATCGTCGCCGTCGACCTGACGCCCGCCGCGGTCGGCCCCCTGGCCTGCCCCGTGGTGAACCTCGAGGCGCAGCTCGACGCCCCGAACGTCAACATGATCACCTGCGGCGGCCAGGCGACCATCCCGATGGTGCACGCGGTCAGCCGGGTCACGCCGGTCAGCTATGCGGAGATCGTGGCGTCGGTGTCGTCGCGTTCGGCGGGCCCCGGAACCCGCGCGAACATCGACGAGTTCACCGAGACCACCGCCCGCGCCATCGAGGAGGTCGGCGGCGCAGTCAAGGGCAAGGCGATCATCATCATCAACCCGGTCGAGCCGCCGATGATCATGCGGGACACCGTCTTCTGTGCCATCGACCCCGACGCCGACCGGGACGCGATCACCGCGTCCATCGAGCAGATGGTGGCGGACGTGCAGCAGTACGTTCCCGGCTACACGCTCAAGGCGCCCCCGCAGTTCGACGAGCCCCGGCCGGGCTGGGAGGGCAAGGCGCGCGTCGCCGTGTTCCTCGAAGTGGCCGGCAACGGCGACTACCTGCCCACCTACGCGGGCAACCTGGACATCATGACCGCCGCCGCCGCGCGCGCCGGCGAGCTGCTGGCGCAGCGCATCCTGGCAGGAGTGAAGGTATGAGCGGCATCAACGGAAACCTGTGGAGCGAACCGAACCGGGACGTCCGCATCGTCGACACCTCCCTGCGTGACGGCAGCCACGCGATGGCGCACCAGTTCACCGAGAAGAACGTCCGTGACACCGTGCGCGCCCTCGACGATGCGGGGGTCTCGCTCATCGAGGTGACCCACGGGGACGGTCTGGGCGGCAGCACCTTCAACTACGGCTTCTCCCTGGTCGACGAGCGCAAGCTGATCGCCGCCGCCGTCGACGAGGCGCAGCAGGCGAAGATCGCCGTGCTCATGCTGCCCGGCCTCGGCACCGTCGAGGACATCCGCATCGCGGCGGATCTCGGGGCGGGCGCGCTGCGCATCGCCACTCACTGCACGGAGGCGGACGTCTCCATCCAGCACTTCGGCGCCGCACGGGAACTCGGTCTGGAGACGGCGGGATTCCTCATGCTCTCGCACATGTCCACGCCCGAGGCGCTGGCGAAGCAGGCGCGCATCATGGCCGACGCGGGGTGCCAGTGCGTGTACGTCGTCGATTCGGCGGGTGCCCTCATCCTCGAGGACGCGGGCGAGCGGGTCGAGGCGCTGGTCGCGGAGCTCGGCGACGACGCCCAGGTCGGCTACCACGGCCACCAGAACCTCAGCTTCGGCGTGGCGAACTCGGTGATCGCCCACCGGGCCGGCGCGACGTGGATCGACGGCTCGCTGCTGGCACTCGGTGCGGGCGCGGGCAACTCGCCGACCGAGGTGCTCTCGGCCACCTTCGAGAAGCTCGGCATCCGCACGGGCACCGACAAGGACGCGCTCATGGCCGCCGCGGAGGTTGTGGTCAAGCCGTACATCACGCGTCTGCCGGTGATGGACCGCAGCTCGATCGTCCAGGGCGCCGCGGGCGTGTACTCCAGCTTCCTGCTGCACGCGGAGCGGGCGCAGGAGCGCTACGGGGTACCCGCGTACGAGATCCTCTACGAGTGCGGGCGCCGCGGCTACGTCGGCGGCCAGGAGGACATGATCATCGCGATCGCCGTCGAGATGGCGGCCGCGCAGCAGGCCTGACGGGTGGGCCCGGCGGCGTACCGTCGGGCCCCCTCCCGTGACGCGACAGCAGTGGAGCCCCGACCTTTCGCCGAAGGGTCAGGGCTCCACTGCTGTTCGGTCGGAGGGGTGTCAGTACTCGACGGTGATGGCCTGCGTGGGGCACTGACTCACCGCGTACTCGATGTCCTCGCGGTCGGCGTCCGTGAGGCCCTCGTCGGTGGCCTCGGCGAAGCCCTCGTCGTTGACCTCGAAGACATCGGGCCGGATTCCCTCGCAGACGCCGAATCCGGTGCACGCCTCGCCGATGGTGATCTTCATGGTGATTCTCCGTTTCGTGGTGGTCAGGGGGCCAGGACTGCGGTCACGGACCCGAGCGGGCCCATGTCGGCGACGACGACATCGCCGGCGCGGACGGGCTCGGCCCGGGTCATCGAGCCGGGCAGCACGACGTGGCCGGGCTGCAGGACGGTGCCGAGCGGTCCGACGGTGTTGGCGAGCCAGACGAGCGCGTTGATGGGCGAGCCCAGGACGGCGCCGCCGGCGCCCGTGCCCACCTGCTCGCCGCTGATCCGGAACGTGCACCCGACGGTGCGCAGGTCGACGTCGTGCAGGCGGGTAGGGCGACTGCCGAGGATCACGCCACCCGAGGAGGCGTTGTCGGCGACCGTGTCGACGATCGAGATGTTCCAGTCCGTGATGCGCGAATCGACCACTTCGAGCGCGGGCACCACGAAATCGACCGCGCGGATCGCATCGGCGACCGTGACACCCGGACCGCTGAGCTCGCGGCCGAGGACGAAGGCGATCTCGGGCTCGATGCGGGGCTGCATCCACGCCGAGGTGTCGATGGGCATCTGCTCGAGGTGGAACATCGACGCCGTGAGGTGCCCGAAATCGGGTTCGTAGACGTTCATCTGGCGCTGCATCGCGAGCGATGCGAGCCCGACCTTGTGGCCCTTCACCAGGTCGCCGTCGGCTTCCCAGCGGCGCACCTGCTCCTGCTGGATGCGGTAGGCGTCGGTGATCGTGGCCTCGGGGAAGCGGCTGATGATCGGGTCGATCGGGGTGCGCGCCGCGTAGGCGCCGAGCAGCGCGTCGGCAGCGGCGGAGATGGCGGAATCGTCCATGATCGAATACTAGAACAGGTTTCAGTCGGGCGGTGCGGAACCGCGGGTTACTCGCGGGTAGCAAGCACTCGATGCAGGCGTTTCCGCAGGACGGCCTCTGGGCTGACGCTGTTGAGTTCGGATCAGGAGCGGGGGAGGCCCAGCAACTGCTCCGCCGCGACATTGCGCAGGATCTGCTCGGTGCCGCCCGCGATGGACAGGCAGCGGGTGAGCAGGAACTCGTACCGCACGTCGGCGGGGTCGTCGGGGCCGGCCACGGCACCGTCGGGACCGAGACTGCGCAGGCAGGCCTCGGCGACCGCCTGACGGTGCCGCACGCCCACCAGCTTGCGGACGCTGGACGCGGCGCCGGGGTCCTGGCCGCCGACGCTGGCGATGACGGCCCGCAGGTCGAGGAGCGAACAGGAGGCCGCTTCGGTGATCAGCGCGCCGAGCTCGCCGAGGTCGGCGTCCGCGCCCGGTTCGGCGATGAGCGCCTCGAGGCGGGCGCCCAGTCCCGAGCCGCTCATCGCGACCCGCTCGTTGGCGAGGGTCGTGCGGGCGAGCCGCCAGCCGCCGTTCACCGGGCCCACGACGCAGTCGTCGGGGACGAAGACGTCCTCGAGGAAGACCTCGTTGAACCGGACGTCGCCGGTGATCTCCCGGAGCGGCCGCACGTCCAGGCCGTCGGACAGCATGTCGACGAGGAAGTAGGTGATGCCCTTGTGCTTCGGCGCGTCGGGGTCGGTGCGGGCCAGGCAGATCGCCCAGTCCGCCTCGTGCGCGAGCGAGGTCCACACCTTCTGGCCCGTCAGCGACCAGCCGCCCTCGACCCGCGTCGCCTTCGTACGCAGTGACGCCAGATCGGAACCCGCCTCGGGCTCGCTGAACAGCTGGCACCAACTGATCTCGCCGAGTAGGGTCGGCCACACGAAACGCTCCGCCTGCTCTGGGGTGCCGTGTTCGAGGACGGTGGGAGCGGCCCACGCGCCGATCACGAGCGTCGGCCGTTCGATCCCGGCCGCCTCGAGCGCGCCGTCCAACACGATCTGCTCGGCGGGGCCCGCGCCGCGGCCGTAGGGCGGATCCCAGTGCGGCACCAGCAGTCCGGACTCCGCCAGCGCGCGCCGTTGCTCGCCCGCCGGCAGTTCCGCGATCGCCGCGACCTCCGCGGCGGCGCCGGCGTGATCGCCGTCCACCTCGTAGTCGAGCCCTCGGCGCACGCCCGAGCGGGCGAGTTCCGCGGCGCGCGTGCGCCAGCGCGGCGAATCGCCCAGCAGCGCCCGGAGCGCGGTCGCGCGACGCAGGTACAGGTGGGCGTCGTGCTCGAAGGTGAAGCCGATGCCGCCGAGCACCTGGATCGCGTCCTTGGCGTTCTCGACCGCGGCGTCGAGGGCCCCCGCGGCGGCGACAGCGGCGGCGAGCAGGTGCTCGGGGCCCGCGCCGAGGGATCGCGCCGCGTCCCACGCCAGCGCGGCGGATTGTTCTGAGCGGCAGAGCATGTCGGCCGCGATCTGTTTGATCGCCTGGAAGGAGCCGATCGGCTTGCCGAACTGCACGCGGACCTTGGCGTACTCGGCCGCCGTGCGCAGCGCCCAGGCGGCGACGCCCGCGGCCTCCGCGGCGGCGAACGCGGCGAGCGCCGCGCGGGCGTCGTCCGAGGTGACGCCGGGGACCAGGGTGTCGTCGCCGAAGGCGGGGTCCTCCAGGTGGATCCGCGCGAGCGGTCGCGAGGTATCGAGCCCGGCAACGGTTTCCACGACGACCCCGGGGTGCCCGGGTGGCAGCAGGTGCCACGTGCCCTCGGGAGAAGCGACGAGGAGATGCGAACCCGGGGTGGCGTCCGGGGCGAGCGAGCCGTCACCGTCGACGACGAGCGCCGCACGAGCCTCACCCGCGGCGAGTTCGGCCCGCACACCCGCGAGCCGGTCCGTCCCGCGCAGGTGACGTTCCAGCAGGACCCCGACCGCGACGGTGCCCGCGACCGGCCCGGGAGCGAGGACGGCGGTGGCGGCCTCGACAGCGGCGGCCGCGTCGTCGGCGGTCCCGCCGAACCCGCCCAGGTCCTCGCTCAGCGTGATGCCGAAGACCCCGATGTCGGCCAGACCGCGCCACGCCTTCTCCACGGCCCCGGGGTCGCCCGAACGGACGGCATCGACGGGGTGTGCGCGGTCCGCCCAGTCGCGGATCGAATCAGCTAGGGCGAGTTGGACATCGGTGAGCGCGAGGGCCATGGTCTCCGGGTTCTCCTTGGTCCCGCGTCAGCGGGGCTTGGCAGGGGTACTGGACGGTGCGGCGGCCCCGGAGGTCGCCGGCGCGGCGCTCGACGGTGCGCCGGAGGGCTTGGCGGCCGTCGCGCCCGCGGGGGCGCCCGACGGTGCCATCCGCAGCGTGACGGCCCCGGTGCGGCCGCGAACGGACGAGAGCGCGGTGTCGAGCAGCTGCCCGCCGTTGATGGTCGAGAGGGGCTCGGCGATGGCGCGCACCGACGGGAGCATCAGGTCGGACAGGTACTGCACGCTGGACGCCGAACGGTCCTCGAAGTTCTGGATGATCTTGAACAGCTCGAGCATGCCGTCCTTGATGACGTTCGGATAGTCGCCCTGGCTGATGTAGGACACGGAGTACGGCGCCATCTCGCCGTAGCCCTTGCCGAAGGTCCGCAGCGGCTGGTTCAGGCTCAGCAGCAGCGCGCCGACGTCGCCCGCGCGCGGGGTGATCGAGTTGAAGGACTGCATGAGGTCCTTGATGTCGGGCAGCTGCCGCAGGATCGACGTCGCGGTGAGCAGTGCGCCGGCGTCGATCGTGGGCACGGTCTGCTCGCCGGCGGGCAGGGCCTCGTCCGCGCGTGCGAGGAGACGCTGCACCGTCGCGGGATCGAGCTGCTTCATCAGGCGCGACAGCGAACTCGACAGCGCGCCGACGGTGGAATCAGCGGTGTCCACGACGCCCTCGAGGCGGGCGCCGTCGGGGACGGGCGCACCGTCGCCCTGGGCGATGGTCAGGTAGGTCTCGCCCAGCCCGGACAGGTTCTGGACCCGGACCTTCGCGCCGGAGGTGATCCGGGTGTCCTTGGCGTAGCGGACCTCGACCTCGACGCGGTCGGCGTTGACCGTGAGGGCGCGGACCTTGCCGACCTCGACGCCCCGGTCGAGGACCCGCGAACCCTCCTGCAGCCCGTTGGCGTCGGTCAGCTGGATGTAGGCGGTGCGCTGCCCCGAGGGCGAGAGCCACTGCACGCCCTGCTGTCCCAGGAGGAGCACCGACACGACGACGAGCGCGATCAGGCCGAGGGTGGAGGCGATTCCGGAACGGGTCATCGTGCCTGTCCGATCAGTCGGAGGACCTTGACCGTGCCTGGCGAGAGATCCTGCCCGCCCGCGCCGGTCACCGAATCGATCTTGACGACGGGCTTGTTCACGAACGGCACGAGGTTCTTGTTCACCAGGATCGATCCACCGTGAATCGCCGTGCCCAGCGACACCATGTCGGCCGTGAGCAGCTCGAACAGGTCCGACGAACTGTTCATCAGCGGGATCAGCCACGAGCCCTGTTGCAGCATGCCGCCGACGGCGGGCAGCAGGACGCCGATGTTCGACATCAGCTTGCCCTGGTTGCTCCAGTACTTGAGGTGGTAGGGCGACAACGTGTCCTTGAAGTTCTTCTCCTGCTTGGCCAGTCGGTCCGCCATCTCCGTGGCGGAGTCGAGCAGCCGGTTGACCTCGGCGGTCGACGACCCGATGCCCGTGACGTCGCGGCTCAGCTGATCGGAGAGCTGCTCGAACTGCGGGCGGTCCTTGGGCACCGCGGTGTTGAGCCGGTTGATCGTGCGGCTGATCTCCTGCACCGAGCCGCTGCCGAAGTAGTCCGCCAGGATGGTGAGCGTGCTCTCCACCGAGCGGGGCGGGCTCGTCTGCGTCAGGGGGACAACGGATCCCGCGCGGAGCGGCGTGGCGGAGGCGCTCGGCGTCTCCGGTGCCTCGAGCCGGACGTAGGCCTCACCCAACAGGGTGTCCTGCAGGACCGAGGCGTGGATGTCCGAGGGCAGCTCGACCGACTTGTCCACGCGGACGGTGACGGTGGCCGCGTCCTCACCGAGGTTGACCGCCTTGACCCGGCCGACGGTCAGCCCGCCGAGCGAGATCCGCGCACCGATGGGAAGGTTCAGGACGTCCGCGAACTGCAGCTTCACGTCGTACTGGTCGCCGTCGCCGATCGGGTTGCGCATGTCCATGTTCGCCGGGCTCACCGTGCATCCGGCGAGCATGACGCCGGCGGTCAGCGCGATCGCTGCGGCGACGGACCGGGGGAGCCAGCGGACGGGCTTCCGAGTGCCGAACATCATCGACCTCCCTGCAGGGGCAGCTGGAGCAGGTTGACGGTGGCGGTCTGCGCCTTGCCGGCGACGACCGAACAACTCCCCGGCGCCTGGGCGTTGATGCTCGCGCAGAGCTTCGCCGGATCGCTCGTCGCGACCGTGGTGACGGGGACCCCGGCGACGGTCACGGGGCCCTCGTCGCCGCCGCGGGGCAGGTACGGCGCGATCTGCGAGCCGAACACCGGGAGCGTCCGGGCGAGCGCCTCGTTCGAGCGCACGCCGGTCGCGGCGAGCCGCACCGCGTCGGCGGCCATCGTGCCGCCGGGCCGCAGGATGTGGCCGTAGCGGCGCATCGCATCGTCGCCCACCAGGAAGAACACCGGCAGCGTCTGGAAGATCTCCGACACCGCGGGGAAGGTGACCTTGCCGTACTGGTCCAACACGTTGCCCACGTGCTGCAGGGTGAGCAGCAACTCGCCCCACTGGGAGTCCATGCTCTGCATCAGCGGCCGGATATCGCTCACCACGGTGGTCACATCGCCGAGGAAGCCGGCCGGATCGCTGAGCAGAGTCGAGAGATTGGTGAGCGAGCGTGCGGCCTGCGGCGGCACCGACGGGCCGACCTCCGTGTCGAGTCGGGTGAGGAGCTTGCCGAGGTCCGCGGACGCGCCGCCCTCGGTGACCGAATCGACCAGCCGCGTTGCGGCGGATGTGGTCTCGGAGATCGACTTCGGTGTCGCCGTCCGGTCCCGGGTGATGCACGTTCCGGGCGAGAGCGTCGCGCCGGACGAGTAGTTGCCGACCAACTCGAGCGACCGGTCCGCGAGGATCGAGGTGGAGCGGGTGACGGCCTTCACGGTCGCCGGAAGGGTGCGGCCGGAAACGTCGAAGGTGACTTTCACGCCGTCGCCGTTCGGCTCGACCTTGCGCACCGAACCGATCTTCACGCCCATCTGGGTGACATCGTTGTTCGGGTAGAGGCCGATGCCGTCAGCCAGGTAGGCGCACTGGGTGGTGGAAGCGGCTGCGGCGGTGCCGATCGCAGCGGGTACCGTCGCGGCGACGAGCGCAGTGGCCGCCGCGATCAGGGAGATCCTCGCGGGGCGCATCAGCAGCTCACCGTCGCCGTCGGGAAGCAGAGGCGGCTGGCCAGCACCGCGTCCGGTGACATGGGCTTGCCCTGCTTCTCCAGGGTCTTCTGCATGGTGTCGATCGCCTTCTGCAGCTCGCCGATCATCGCGGGGATGGTCACGTTGGTCGTCTTCAGCGCGGACTCCATCTTGGCGAAGGCGTCGCCGAGCGTGTCGCGGTACTTCCAGTACAGGTCGAGGAAGGGTTTGATCTTGCCGAACATCCCGGCGAGGCCCTGATAGGCGATGCCGAAGTTCGCGGCGGTCTGATCGAGCGTGACGATCGCCAGAGACGCCTTGTGGATCATGTTCATGATGGTCTCGCGCTGCTTGGCGAAATCGGTGGTGTACTGCGTGCTGATGTTGACGATGCGCCCCACCTGGTCGCGCTGGTCGGTGAGCTGCCCGATGAGCGAGTTCACGCCCTTGACGATGTTGTCGACGGATCCCGGGTTCGAGTCGAGGCCCGTGCTCAGCGCCTTGATCGACGCGGCGAGTTGCGTCCGGTCGACCGGCACCAGCTTCTCGGGAGTGTCCTGCAGGAGGTCGCCGATGCTGTACGGCAGCTCCACCCGGGTGCGGGGGATCGGCTTGTCGCCCAGGGACGCCCGGCCCGCGGAGGTGACCGCGACGTAGAAGCCACCGGCGACGGTGAGCATGCGGACGGCGACGGAGGTCTGGTCGCCCACGAACACGGAGTCGTCGATGCGCGCCGTCACCTCGACATCGTCCTTGCGCAGTTCCACCGCGGAGATCGAGCCGATGCGCACGCCCGAGGCGCGCACCTCGACACCGGGTTTGATGAGCGCCGCGTCCTGGGTGACGAAGGTGAGTTCCTTCTGCCCCGGCGGGCGCAGGTACACGTACGCCAGGCCCGCCGTGATGAGGAGGGCGACGGCCACGGCGATCGCGCCGATCCGTGTGGTGCGGTTGATGAGTCCGCGCCAGGGCGGACGTCCGGTGAAGATCATTTCAGGCACACCGTCACATTCGTTCCACCGGTCAGCACGGTGACCTTGTTCGGGAGTTGCGCCGCGCCCTTCGAGCACGGTGCCGGCGGCGCGCCGAGGAGCGCGGCGACGCCGGTGAACAGACCGGGCAGCTTGCCCATGGCCTGGACGGCCGCGCCCGGATCCTTGAAGGCCGTGCGGACGAGGTTCTCCACATCGAGGTCCTTGGACAGGCCGAGCGCCGTGAGCACCCGGTTGGTCGCGGCGCCGAACCCGGGCCCGTACGTGGCGGTGCGCCGGAACTCGTCGAGGTTCTCGAGCACCTTCGTCAGCAGTAGGTCGAAGTTGACGATGAACTCCACGACCTGCGGTGAGTAGTCGTTGATCATGTTCGCGACCCGGGTGACGTTGTCGACGAGGGTCTTGATCACGGTCTGCCGGTCGGCCAGGTTCGCGGTGATCTTGTCGATCGCCCCGAAGGTCTGCGCCGCGGTGGTGTCGTCGCCCTGCAGCAGTCCGAGCAGGTTGCGGGTGAGATCGTTGACGTCCTCGGGGCTCAGCGTGCGCAGCACGGGCGCGAGACCGTTGAACAGGGTCGTGATGTCGAACGACGGGGTGGTGCGGCCCATCGGGATCGTCGAGGTGGGCACGCCGCCGGCGGAGGAGCCGGGCTGGACCTCGATGAACCGCTCGCCGGTGAGGTTGCGGTACTTGACCGCGACCCGAGTGGTCGAGGTGACGGGGTGGTCCTTCTGCGCCGAGAAGCCGACCACCGCCTCGTTGCCGTTCCCGTCGGCCGTGCTGCGGACGTCGACGGAGGTGACCTTGCCGATGAGCACGCCGCGCAGCCGCACGTCGCTGCCCACGCGCAGGCCCGACGCATCGGACAGATGCGCCTCGTAGCCGCGGGTCTCGCCGCCCGCCGGGTTGCGCAGCGCGGCGAAGATGCCCGCGGCGATGACCAGCGTGACGACGAGCGCGATGGCCAGGGTGACGGCGGCGCGTGTGTTCTTCGCGCGCATGTCAGCGGCCCCCCTCGAGCACTGAGGCGGCTGCCGGGATGCGGTCGGCGATGATGTTCATGCGCAGTGCGGTGCCCTCCGGAACGGTGATGAAAGCGTTGTTCAGGCCGGTGATCAACGGGACGATCTGGCGTGGGACGCTGACGGTGCGCATCACCTTGGTCGTGCTGTCCATGACGACGCGCAGCAGGACGGTGCCGGACGTGAACTCGGCCTCGTGCGAGCCGAACATGTCGGCGAGCGGGGTGAAGAAGCCGGTTCCCAGCAGGGTCGTCGTCTTGTCGATCTTGTCGTAGTTGTTGACGGTGTAGTCGAGGGTGCCGGCGGCCTCGCCGCCGCGCATCTGCGGGACGAACCATCCTTCGAATGCGCCCTCGACCAGGCCCGGCACCCCGTCGAGCGTGGTACGCACGGTGTGCAGCGTGGTCGCGATGGGCACCTTGACGGTGAGCGCGTTCTGCTGCTCGACGGAGAACGCGACCTGCAGCAGCGGGGTGATGGCCTGCGTGTACGCGGTGGCCTTCTTGGTGACCTCGATCAGCTTCGGCGTCATCACCCCCGAGACGGAGACTGCGCTCCGCGTGAGCAGGTCGGAGATGGTGTCGTTGCTGGACGTGGGGCGCAGGGTGCTGCCGGAGCGAAGGTCCCCGCCGCCCTTGCCCGGGACCAGGGCCATCTCGGTGACACCGAAGTAGTTGCCGGGCTGGTACCGCACCGACAGTGCGTCGGTCAGGCCGCGGATGCTCCCGCGATCCAGCCGGACCGAGACCTTGGCCTGGCCCGCGCGGGGGATCACGACGGACTGGACCTCGCCGACCGGGACGCCGCGGAGCGTGACCCGCGTGCCGGCCTTCACGCCCGGGCCCACGTCCGCGGATTCGACGGTGACCGCGAGGCGGCTGTCCGATGCGGGGATGCGCGAGGAGATGAAGCCGGCCAGGGCCGCGACCAGGATGACCGCGACCGTCGCGGCGCCCACGACGAAGAAGACCCGCTGCTGGCGTTGCGGTGTGCCACCGAGCAATTCGTACACGGCTCCCCCTAACCCTTGAACACGATCTCGGGCGTGAGGCCCCACATCGCGATGGTCATGATGAAGTCGAGCGTCAGCACGGTGACGAGGCTCGCTCGTACGGCGCGCCCGCTCGCGAGGCCGACGCCCTCCGGGCCACCCTTGGCGAAGTACCCGTAGTAGCAGTGGATGATCGTGACGGCCGCGCAGAAGACGACGGCCTTGACCGTGGACAGCGCGATGTCGCCGGGGCTGAGGAACTGCTCGAAGTAGTGGTTGTAGGTGCCCTGCGCCTGGCCGTGGAAGACGACCACGATGAGCTTGCAGGTGAGGAAGCTCAGCAGCAGCGTGAGCAGGTACGCGGGGAGCACCACGACGATGCCGGCGATCAGGCGGGTGCTGACCACGTACGGGATCGACCGGATACCGAGCGCCTCCACGGCGTCGATCTCCTCCGCGATCCGCATCGAGCCGATCTGCGCGGTCATCCGGCAGCCGGCCTGCGCGGCGAAGCCGATGCCCGCGGAGATGGGGATCATCTCGCGGATGTTCGCGAGGCCGCCGATGACGCCGGTGAGTGGGCCGAAGCCGATGAGGTTCAGGCCCGCGTAGGCCTCGATCGCGACCGCGGCACCGCTGGCGGCGCCGAGGATGACCATCATGACGACCACGCCGCCGTCGACGATCACGGATCCGCGGCCCCACGCGAGTTGTTTGAGCACCCGCGAGGTCTCCCCGCGGTACCTCTTGAGCGCGAGGGGGACCAGGTAGATCGACTGCGCGACGAAGACGACGGCCTCGCCGATCCGGGCCACGAGCCCCGCAGGACCCGAGGCGAGGGGGCTGCGCTTCGGCTTCGCCTCGGGAGTCCCGGCCGGAGCGGGCGCGTTCGTGGTCATCTCAGGCCACCTGACTCGGGAAGAACATCGTCTGCAGCTGAGTCAGTCCCAGGAAGGAGAGGAAGATCAGCGTGATCGACAGCACCACAGAGGAGTTCACACCGTCGGCGACGCCGCGCGGGCCGCCCGAGGCCTCCAGGCCGCGGAGGCCGGCCACCAGACCGACGATCATCGCCCCGGTCTCGGCCTTGAGCACGGCGAAGGCGAGGTCCGACGGTGCCGAGAAGGCGCCGAACGACGACCAGAAGCCGCCGGAGCTGAGCCCGAACTGCCACACCGAGACCGTGAGCGCGACGATCATCGCGACCGCCACGATCGCCACCAGCAGCATCGGCGCGATGAGCATCAGCGCGAGCATGCGGGGTGCAATGAGCCGGGCGATCGGGTCGACGCCCATGACCTGCATGGCCTGCAGCTCCTCACGCACCGTACGGGACCCGAGGTCGGCCGCGATGGCCGAGGCGCACACGCCGCCCAGCAACACGCCGGTGGCGAGCGGCGCACCCTGGCGGATGATGCCGATGCCACTGGCCGCGCCGACCAGGGAGTTCGCCCCGACGGTGTCGACCAGTGCGCCGACCTGCACCGACACCACCGCGCCGAACGGGATCGCGACGAGGATCGCGGGCAGAGTGGTCACTCGCAGCAGCGTGACGGCCTGAGTGATCGTCTCGCCGACTGCGAAGTTCCGCTTGAGGACGCCGCGCACCGTCCAGGTGATGATCTGCCCGGCCAACAGGACCGACCGACCGACCGTGGACAGACTCTTGGTGAAGATCGCCGCCAACTGATACAGCCGGTACAGCGCCGCGGCCCTCATGCCGTGCCTGACGAACGCGCCATCGTCTGTCCCTCTCCCTCAATTATCGGAAGGAGCGTATCAACTGCCGCGGCAGAACTAGTACGTGTTTCAGTTTTTTGATCCGAGACCGGTCGTGACCAGGTGGTTCGTCAGTCCTTGATCAGGAGGTCGACGGCCACGGAGAGGCGCTTCTGCACCTCGGTGGCGGACGCGCGGTGCGTCACCCAGGCGACGAGGTTCGCCATCCAGACGTCGGCGATGAGGTGGAAGGTGTCGCGCTGGCGATCGTCCGGGTCCTCCACGCCGAGCGCGTGCGCGAACATGTCCTCCAGCAGGCGGCCGACCCGCTCCACCTCGGCGGCGGCGGTCGCGTCCGCGAACATGAACGCCCGCACCATGGCCTCGGTCAGCAGTGGTGCGCGCTGCAGCGCCTCGGTGTTGCGGTCCAGAACGAACATCAGCCGCTCGGCCGACGTGTCGCCGGGGATCTGGGCCTTCCCGATCCGCTCGCCCGCCCGCTCGAACTGGCTGACCAGGCCCGCGACCAGGAGATGCACCTTCGACGGGAAGTACCGGTACAGCGTGCCGAGCGCGACGTCCGCCTTCTTCGCCACCGCCCGCATCTGCACAGCGTCGTAGCCGCCCTTACGGGCCAGCGCCAACGTGGCGTCGATGATGCGCTTGCGCCGCTCGCGCTGCCCCGCGGTGTCGAGGTCCTCCCGCGGTGGAGCTGCGGTGGCGGTGGCGGTAGCGGCGGGGGTGCCTTCGGGCGGCATGGGTGGTCACCTCGTGGATCTCGTCGGCCGCCGGTCGATGGTCCGGACGGTCGGTCGCGTCTGATGTCGCGACAATTGAAACAGGTTTTCGCGCCGGACCTGTGCTTTCCGCGGTGGTTCGGTCGAAGATCACACGATTTCCGGCGTCAGCGCGCCGTCTCCCGGCGCGCGTAGGCGGCTTCCACGCCGGCCTTGCCCGGCTCCCACCACGCGCGGTTGCGCCGGTACCACTCGACGGTGTCGCGCAGGCCCGCATCGAGATCGGCGTGCGTGGGCTCCCAGCCGAGTTCGCGCCGGAGCCTGCTCGAGTCGATCGCGTACCGCAGGTCGTGGCCCGCGCGATCGGGGACGACGTCGAAGTCGTCCGCCGGGCGGCCCATCACCTCGAGCAGGGTGCGGAGCACCTCGCGGTTGGACCGCTCGCCGTCGGCCCCGATGAGGTAGGTCTCGCCGATCTCGCCCCGGTCGAGGATGGTCCAGACCGCGTCGTTGTGATCGTCGACGTGGATCCAGTCGCGAACGTTCGCGCCCGCGCCGTAGAGCTTGGGGCGCTCGCCGCTGAGAATGTTGGTGATCTGTCGCGGGATGAACTTCTCGACGTGCTGGTACGGCCCGTAGTTGTTGGAGCAGTTGGAGATCGTGGCCCGCACGCCGAAGCTGCGCACCCACGCCCGCACCAGGTGGTCCGACGACGCCTTGGAGGCCGAGTACGGGCTCGACGGGCGGTACGGCGTGTCCTCGGTGAATCGCTCCGGGGTGTCCAGCGGGAGGTCGCCGAAGACCTCGTCGGTGGAGATGTGGTGCAGGCGGACGTCGTGCCGGCGCACGGCGTCGAGCAGGACCGCCGTGCCGCGGATGTTGGTGTCCAGGAAGGGCCACGGATCGCTCAGCGAATTGTCGTTGTGCGTATCGGCGGCGAAGTTGACCACCGCGTCGGCGCCGGCGACGACCTCGTCGACGACCGCGGGGTCGACGATCGAGCCCTTGACGAAGTCGATCCGCTCGCGCACCTCGTCCAGCGAGGACTCGTTGGCGGCGTAGGTGAGTGCGTCCAGGATCGTGATCCGCACGTCCGGGCGGGTCGCCACCGTGCGGCGGACGAAGTTCGCGCCGATGAAGCCGGCGCCGCCGGTGACCACGATGTGCATATGCACACAATACTTACCGTGGGTGGGAAGTTATTGTTTGTATATGCGAGGGATCATTCTGGCCGGAGGCACGGGGAGCCGGCTGCATCCGATCACCGTCGGCGTCAGCAAACAGCTACTACCCGTCTACGACAAGCCGATGGTCCACTACCCGCTGTCGACGCTCATGCTGGCGGGGATCCGCGAGATCCTCGTGGTCACCACGCCGGAGGACGCCGCGCAGTTCCGTCGGCTGCTCGGTGACGGCTCGCAGTTCGGCGTGCACATCGACTACGTCGTGCAGCCCAGCCCCGACGGCCTCGCCCAGGCCTTCGTGCTCGGCGCCGACTTCATCGGTGATCAGACCGTGGCGCTCATCTTGGGCGACAACATCTTCTACGGGCCGGGCCTCGGCTCGCAGCTGCGACGCTTCGACGGGATCGAGGGGGGCGCGGTCTTCGCGTACCGGGTCGCCGATCCGCGGGCCTACGGGGTCATCGAGTTCGACGGTGCCGGCCGCGCCATCGGCTTCGAGGAGAAGCCGGAGCGGCCGCGCTCGCAGTACGCGGTGCCGGGCCTGTACTTCTACGACCCCTCGGTCGTCGAGGTCGCCCGGAACCTGAGGCCCTCGGCGCGCGGCGAGTACGAGATCACCGATGTGAACCGGCATTACCTGGACGAGGGGCGGCTCGCCGTCGAGGTGCTGCCGCGGGGGACCGCGTGGCTGGACACGGGCACGTTCGACGCCCTCGCCGATGCCACGGGCTACGTACGTGCGGTGGAACAGCGGCAGGGCACCAAGATCGGCGCGCCCGAGGAGGTCGCGTGGCGCAACGGTTTCATCGACGACGCGCAACTGCTCGCGCACGCCGATCGGCTCGACAAGTCGGGCTACGGCGGCTACCTGCGCGGACTGCTCGAGGAGGGCACGCGATGAACGTGCAGGAATTGTCGATCGCCGGCGCGTTCGTGCTCGATCCGGTCGTCCGACCCGATGAGCGTGGCGAGTTCTTCGAGCTGTTCAAGGGAACCGCGTTCCGCGCGGCCACGGGACGCGGACTCGTGGTCGCGCAGACCAACGTGTCCGTCAACCGCGCGGGCGCGGTACGCGGCATCCACTACGCGGATGTCCCTCCGGGGCAGGCGAAGCTGGTCGCGTGCCTCCACGGATCCGCCCTCGACGTGATCGTCGACCTGCGGGTCGGCTCGCCGACCTTCGGCGCCGTCGAGACGGTGCGTCTGGACGACGAGGCGCATCGCACGGTCTACGTCGCCGAGGGGCTCGGGCACGGTTTCTGTGCCCTGACCGACGGTGCCGTGGTCGCGTATCACGTGTCTTCCGAGTACAACCCGTCCGCCGAGCACGGCGTGGATCCGCTGGACCCGGACCTCGGGATCGACTGGCCGAGTGAGGTCCAGCCGATCCTGTCCGAGAAGGACACGGCGGCACCGTCGCTGGCGGAGGCTCTCGCGGCGGGCGCGCTGCCGCGGTGGCTCGGCTGAATCAGTCCTGTTCCGAACGGTTCTCCCGCACCCGACGCTCGAGGAGGCCGCGTTCGCCCTCGTTGCGGGTGCGGCGGGCGGCATCGTCGAACTGTCCGGCGGCCTCGGCGTGCCGGCCGGCCCGTTCCAGGAGATCTCCACGGACGCTCGGCAGGAGCGGGGAATCACCGAGCGCGCCCGGATCGACGGCGTCGAGCACCGCCAATCCCGCCTCCGGCCCGTGGGCGCGTCCGTGCGCCACAGCGCGGTTCACCTCGACGACGGGGCCGGGTGCAGCCTCGGCGAGTGCGTCGTAGAGCGCCGCGATCCTCGTCCAATCCGTCTCGCCGGGTGCTCCGGCGCGAGCGTGCTGGGCGGCGATCTCCGCCTGCAGGAAGTACCGGCCCACCGGGATGCCCCGCGCCGCCAGGGATTCTGCGCGGTCGAGGGCGGCGAGGCCCCGGCGGATCAGCAGGGCGTCCCACCGGCCACGGTCCTGATCATCGAGCAGGACCGGCGCACCGTCGGAGTCCGTGCGCGCGTCGAGGCGCGAGCCCTGGAGTTCGAGCAGGGCCTGCAGGCCGTGGGCCTCGGGCTCGTCCGGCGCGAGCCCGGCGAGCATCCGCGCGAGCCGGATGCCCTCGCGAGCCAGTTCCGGCCGCATCCAGTCATCGCCGGCGGTGGCCGTGTAGCCCTCGGTGAAGATCAGGTAGATCACGGCCATCACATCGTCGAGACGGCGGGTGCGCTCCTCGCCGGTGGGCAGCTCGAACTCCGCGCGGGCGGTGGTCAAGGTCTTCTTCGCGCGTGAGATCCGTTGCCCCATGGTCTTCTCCGGAACCAGGAAGCCGCGAGCGATCTCGGCGGTGGTGAGGCCGCCCACCACGCGGAGCGTCAGCGCCGCACGCGACTCCGGCGTGAGCGAGGGGTGGCAGGACAGGAAGATCAGGCGCAGCGCGTCGTCCTCGATGAAGTCGACCTGCGCGTCGAGGTCGGGCATACCGTCGTCCTCCCGCAGGCCGCGGCCGATCTCCTCGGTCTTGCGGCGCAGGGTCTCGGCGCGGCGGATGGAATCGACGCCGCGGCGCTTCGCGGTGGTCATCAGCCACGCCGCCGGGTTGGTGGGGACCCCGGTCGCGGGCCACTGTTCCAGCGCGGCGACCAACGCGTCCTGCGCGAGGTCCTCCGCGAGCTGGATGCTGCGGGTCATGCGGGTCAGCGCGCCGACGAGGCGCGTCGATTCCGCCCGCCAGGTGGCGGTGATCGTTTCGGCGGTGGTCCCGGCTGGCACTCGACCAGCGTAGGCGGGACCACCGCCGAAGCGTCGGCGGACGGGCCGTCAGGCGTCCGCCGGGGTCGGCGGCTCGTCCGAGATCTGCCGCAGCGTGGAGACCATGTTCAGCTCGGGCCAGTGGGTGGCGTGCAGCTGGGCGAACTCCTCCGACGCGACGATCGCCTCCTCGAGGGTGTCGTACTGCAGCAGCGACCAGCCGCCGACGATCTCCTTCGACTCGGCGTAGGGTCCGTCGACCCGAGTGATCTCGCCCTTGCGGACGACGAAGTTCACCGCGTCCTCCGTGCCGTACAGGCCGCCGCCGTCGAGGAAGTGGCCCTTCGCGGCCTGCTCCCCGATGTAGACGTCCATCGCGTCGAAGAGTGCCTGGGGCGGCGCGCCGACCTCGGGGCCCTCTGCCATCCGTACGAATCCCATGAAACGAGGCATGTCGATCAGTCCTTCTCTGTGGTGGGTGGAGCGTGTCTCACCCGTACGTCGAACGGGGCGACCCCGCTTCGACATCATCCCCACAGAAGGTTTCCCGCGATCGGTGAACGTCGCGATCCGGCAGCAGCGGTCAGAGCGCGGTGAGGACGGGCAGCGGCGGCAGCGAGGTCTCGTACAGCCACGCCCGCCACAGTTCGCGGAGCGGCTCGGGGCTGTGCTTCGCGGCCAGGGTCACGATGTCGTCGGTGGACACCGACTGATGGGCGAACTCGGAGGTCCACTCGTGCAGGAGGGAGAAGAACGCCGGATCGCCCAGCGCCACCCGTAGCGCGTGCACGGTGAGTGCGCCGCGCTTGTACACCCGGTCGTCGAACATCAGGTCCGGGCCCGGATCGCCGACGACGATGTCGGTGGGCGACGCCGCCAGCTTCGCGTAGTACCGCGCCGCCATCTGCTGGGTCGTGGCCTCGCCGCACTCCTGGGCCCACAGCCACTCGGAATAGCAGGCGAATCCCTCGTGCAGCCAGATGTCCTTCCACCGGGTCAGCGTCAGGGAGTTGCCGAACCACTGGTGGGCCAGCTCGTGGGCCACGAGCCGTTCGGCGTGCCGCGTACCGTCGCAGTGGTTGGCCCCGAAGATCGAGACGGTCTGGGCCTCGACGGGGATCTCCAGCGTGTCGTCCGTGACGACGACCGTGTACTCGGGGAACGGGTACGGTCCGAACCAGCGGGTGAAGGCGCGCATGATGCGCTCCTGGTTGCCGAAGCTGCGCTGGAAGTCGGAGGTCAGCCGCGCGGGGACGGCGGCCCGGATCGGCACCGGCTTGTCGGCGACCTTGAGCAGGTCGTACGCGCCGATCTGGATGGTGGCCAGGTACGACGCCATCGGGGCGGCCTGCTCGTAGACCCAGGTGGTGTGCGCGGCCGAGACCTTCCGGGAGACCAGCTTTCCGTTGGACACCACACGGTAGGGGGAGTCCGTGGTGATGGTGATGCGGTACGAGGCCTTGGACGCCGGATGGTCGTCGCAGGGGAACCACGACGGTGCACCGCTCGGCTGCGAGGCGACGATCACGCCCTCCGACAGCTCCTCCCAGCCGACCTCGCCCCACGTGGAACGGATCGGCCGGGGCGTGCCCGCGTACCGGATCGAGATGGTCATCGCCGCGCCGGCGGGGACCGCGTCGGCGAGCGTGAGCGTGAGCTTGCCCCCACGGTGTGCATAGCGCTGCGGGCGGCGACCGTTGACCGAGATCTTCGACGCGGTGAGTGCGTCCGACAGGTCGAGGGAGAAGCGTTTGAGCGGCTCGGAGGCCGTCGCGGTGATCTCGGCCTTACCGTCGAGCCGGTTGCTCTCGACCTTGTAGGTCAGCTCCAGGTCGTACCGCGACACCCGGTAGCCCGGATTGCCGTGGCCGGGGATGTACGGATCCACCGCGCGCGCGTGCTGCGGATTCGGTGCGGCAACGAGCTTCGGGCCGACCGATTTGCGCACCACGGATCGCACTTCCTTTCGCTGGGGTTCGGGTGATCACCTTACCGGCTTGCGCAGCGTCACGGTGGCGACGCCGCCGTGCGGCGCGGGCTCCGGATCGGAGACCGCGTAACCCGCGCGCTCGTACGTCCGGATGTTGCGTTCGCTGCCGGCGCCGGTGAACATGACGAACTCCTCGGTGCCCTGCGGGGCGAGGGATTCCATGAGGGCGATGAGCTCCGTGCCGAGCCCGCGGCCGGCGAGGTCCGGCGCGACCATCACGCGCCCGATGTGCCAGCGGTGATCGGCCTCCGCCCGGCCGCGGACCGCACCGATCAGCCGACCGTCGAGCCGCATGATGAAGGTCGCCCACTGGGACGCCCACTGCAGGATGTCGTCGTGCGTCTCGGTGAGCGGCGGGATGTCGAGACTGTCGTTCGCGATCGCCTCCTGCACCCAGCAGCACCGCTGCAGCACGAGCAGCTCCGCCACGTCGCTCGGCTGGAACGGGGTGATCTCGAGCCCGTCACTCACGGGGGACCTTTCGTCGGGGGGTGTCGTGGACCACACTAGTGACGGCGACGTCATCTCCGGCGGAGGGGCATCGTCGGGCCCGGGACCGGTCAGTCGCGCTTGCGCTTGCCCGAGTTGAAGATCCACGGCGAGATCGGATTGCCCTGCCACTTGGTGTTCGCCGGAACGGAGTCGCCGCGCATCACCAGAGAGGCGGGGCCGACAGTGGCACCGTCGCCGACGGACGACGCGGGCAGAGCGACGCAGTGGGGGCCGAGCGTGGCGCCCTTGCCGAGGACGACGGTGTCCATCGCCATGATCCGGTCGTGGAACAGGTGCGTCTGCACGACGCAGCCCCGCGAGACGGTGGCGGCGTCGCCGAGGGTCACCAGGTCGGCTTCGGGCAGCCAATAGGTCTCGCACCACACACCGCGGCCGATCTTCGCGCCGAGCATGCGCAGCCACAGGTTGAGGATCGGCGTGCCGGTCGCGGCGTGCGCGAACCACGGGGCGGCGACGCACTCGACGAACGCGTCGGACAGTTCGTTGCGCCAGACGAAGGACGACCACAGCGGGTGCTCTTCGCGGCCGATCCGCCCGACCACCAGCCACTTCGCCGCGGCGGCGACGCAGCACGCGATCGCGCCGGCCACCAGCAGCGTCACGCCCGAGAGCAGCGCCGCGAGCCACCAGCCCACGTTGTGCGCGAAGTAGTTCAACGCGACCAGCGTCGCCAGGCCGAGGCCGAAGCTGACGAACACCGCGAGCAGGCGCGCCGTCTCGACGGATCCACGGGCCATGCGCAGGCCGAGCGACGGGTTGTACGTGAAGGTCGAGTCGGTGTTGCCGGCGGTGCGGCGCAGGCGGACCGGAGGAGAGCCGAGCCAGGAACTGCCGCTCTTCGCCTTCGACGGGGTGGCGCTCAGCACGGCCACCAGGCCGTCCTTGGGGACGCGCCGACCCGGGCCCGTCATCCCCGAGTTGCCGAGGAAGGCGCGCTTGCCGATCTTGGCCTCATCGATGCGCATCCAGCCGCCACCGAGCTCGTAGCTGCCGACCATGGTGTCGTCGGCGAGGAAGGAACCGTCGCCGATCGTCGTGAACTTGGGGATCACCATCGCCGTGGAGATCTCGGCGTCCTTGCCCACCTTGGTGCCGAGCATGCGGAACCAGATCGGCGTCAGCAGCGAGGCGTACAGCGGGAACAGGAAGGTGCGCGCGGCGTCCATGAGCCGTTCAGTGGCCCACACCTGCCAGCCGACGCGGCTGCGGACCGCGTGGTAGCCGGGCTTCATCCCGATCGCGAGCAGCCGCACGGCGATCAGGGTGAGCAGCGCGTAGACCGTGAGCGAGATGAGGACGGCGATCGGCAGCACCGCCAGCCCGTGCAGCGCGGCCTCCTTGAGGTAGGCGTCGTCCCGGACGAACCAGCCGATCAGCGCGAGGCCCGCGGCGATCGCGACCATCGGCAGTCCGGCGAGCAGCACCGAGCTGACGCCGTAGACCCACACCCAGAAGGGCTTGCGCGGCGGGTGTTCCGCGGGCCACGGGTGCTCGGCCTTGCCGATCTTCTCCGCGGGCGAACCCGCCCAGTGCTGCTTCGCCTTGACCTTGCCGAACACCGCCGAGCCCGGACCGATCTCGGCGCGCTTGCCGACCTTCGCGCCCGGCAGCAGCGTGGACCGCGCCCCGACGGACGCCTCCTCGCCGATGCTGATCTCGCCGATGTGCAGCTCGTCGCCGTCGAGGTAGTGCCCGGCGAGGTCGACCTCCGGCTCGACGGACGCGTAGTCGCCCAACTCGAGCATGCCGGTCACGGGCGGCAGGGCGTGCAGGTCCACGCCGCGGCCGATCGTCGCGCCCAGCGCGCGGGCGTAGTAGATCATCCACGGTGCGCCGGAGAGGTTCTCGGCGCCGGACGCGGCGGTGAACCGCTCGGCGATCCACAGTCGCAGGTGCTCCGGGCCGCCGCGGCGGTAGACGCCCGGCTGAAGCCCGCCCAGCAGCAGGCGGCACGCGATCACGGACAGCGTCATCCGCCCGATCGGCGTGATGAACACCAGGAACAGCACGAGTACGGCCCACCAGTTCAGCGTGGGCAGCAGCGTCGAGCCGGTGGCCCACGCGAAGACGTTGTTCGCGATGGCCATCCAGGTGAGCCACTGCAGGCCCGTCAGGGTGGTGAGCGGGACCGACAGCACGATCTGCGCGAGCCCCGTCGACCGCGGCGTGGGCCGCACCTCGCGCGGCTCCGCGACCTCCGCGGGCCGCAGCGACTCCAGGTACGCGGCCAGGGATCCGAGCCGGGGGTGGTCGTAGAGATCGGCGACCGTGATCGACGGGTACTGCTCGCGCAGTGCCGTGACCAGTTGCGCCGCACTGAGCGACCCGCCGCCCTCGGCGAAGAAATCGGCGTCCTCGCTCGTGATCGACGCGCCGAGGATGCCGGCCCAGCGCTCCGCGACCCACGCCGCGGTGCCGGCGAGGTCGCCCGTGTCGGTGTCGTCGGAGCCGGGGAGCGGCCAGGGGAGCGCGTTGCGGTCGACCTTGCCCGAGGTGCGGGTGGGCAGCTCGTCCATCAGCGCGAGCCGCGGCACCAGCGCCGCGGGGAGCTCCTTCGACAGCAGCTCGCGGGCCGCCTTGAGATCGAAGTCGGGGTCCGTCGACGCGAGGTAGCCGACGAGCATCGACGTACCGGCCGAGTTCTTCCGCACCGCGGCGGCCGCGCCGGACACGCCCGGCAGGTTCTGTAGCGCCGTGTCGACCTCGCCGAGTTCGATGCGCCGACCGCCGACCTTCACCTGGTCGTCGGCGCGGCCCTCGAACAACAGCCCCTCGAGCTCGAGCCGCACGAGATCGCCGGAACGGTACGCGCGATCCCACCCGAGGGTCTCCATCGGCGCGTACTTCTCGGCGTCCTTGGCCGGATCGAGGTAGCGGGCCAGGCCCACACCGCCGATCACGAGCTCGCCGGATTCGCCGACCGCGACGGGCAGCCCCGTCGCCGGATCGACGACGGCCAGGTCCCAGCCCTGCAGCGGCAGGCCGATCCGGACGGGGCCCTGCCCGTCGAGCGGGGCGGCGCACGCGACGACGGTGGCCTCGGTCGGACCGTAGGTGTTCCACACCTCGCGGCCGTCGACCGCGAGCCGCTGCGCCAGCTCGGGCGGGCAGGCCTCGCCGCCGAAGATCAGCAGGCGGACGGCTTCGAGTGCCTCTGCGGGCCACATCGCGGCCAGGGTCGGCACCGTCGACACCACGGAGATGTCGCGGGAGACGAGCCAGGGCCCGAGGTCCATGCCCGAGCGCACCAGCGAGCGCGGGGCGGGGACCAGACAGGCGCCGTGGCGCCAGGCGAGCCACATCTCCTCGCAGGAGGCGTCGAAGGCCACGGACAGTCCGGCGAGCACGCGGTCGCCGGGCTTGAGGGGCTCGGCCTGCAGGAAGAGCCGTGCCTCGGCGTCGACGAAGGCCGCCGAGTTGCGGTTCGTGACGGCCACACCCTTGGGGGTGCCCGTCGAACCGGAGGTGAAGATGATCCAGGAGTCGTCGTCGGGCGTCGGCAGGCGGTTGCCGGGCTCGGCGGTGCCGGCCTCGATCGCGGCCGCCCGTTCTTTGGTCGACGGTGCGCGCCAGAGGCCGTCGCCGGTGAAGATCGCGGCGGCGACGGCCTCGCCGAAGACGAGGTCGGCGCGTTCCTGCGGGTCGTCGGCATCGACGGGGACGTAGGCGCAGCCGGCCGCGATCGTCGAGAGGATCGCGACGTAGAGCGAGCGGTGCCCGGAGGGCATGCGGATGCCGACGCGGTCGCCCGCTGCGACGCCGCTGCGTCCGAGGAAGTCGGCACCCTCGAGGACCTCCTCCCACAGCTCGGAGTAGGTGAGGACGACGTCACCGTCGTCGATCGCGGGCGCCTCGGGATGCTCGTCGACCGACGCCCTGAGGATGTCGATCAGGGTGCGGGGCTCGGGGGCGAGCGCGGAGAGCAGGTACTGCGGGGGGATCTCGTGCGGGACCACGGTGGCCGACTTCCTCCGGTTAAGAGAACGGGGACGACAGAGAGCACAGAACTTCGCGTTGATTGTGTCAGGTCACAGGAATCCTGCAGCAGGGGCTTCCGGCGCTACTATGGGCGTATTGATTACCGGCCAGTAACAAGGAGTGATCGCGATGGCCGTCGTCGCCCATCGAGGCCGCAGTGTGCGCGCGCTGATCGTGCTGTGGTTCGTGCGGATCGTGATGAAGACGCTGTTCCGGGTGTTCCCGATGAGCGACCGCACGCTGCCGATCCTGCGCGCCTTCGATCCCTATCTGAGTCGGGTGCCGAACTCGGTGCGGGGCGTGCGGATCGAGAAGGTCACCCTCGGCGGCGTGCCGACCGAGCGGATCGTCCCCGACGGTGACGCGGACCCCCACCCGCGCGCCGCGCTGATCTACTTCCACGGCGGCGCGTTCATCGGCTGCGGACTGGACACCCATCGACGCATCGCGGCGCTGCTGGCCCGTGGCCTGCGGGTGCCCGTCTACAACGTCGAGTACCGCCAATACCCCGATGGCGGCGTCGGGACGTCCGTGGCCGACGGATTCGCGGCCTACCGCGAGCTGCTGGACTCCGGTGACTTCGACAGGATCGTCGTGGCGGGCGACTCCGCCGGCGGCTTCGTCTGCGCGAAGGTCGTCGAGTACGCCGGCGAGGCCGGCATCCAGGGCCCGACGGCGTTCGCCGGGTTCTCGCCCTTCCTCGACATCAGCGCGGAGCTGCCCCGGTCGTCGCGGCACGACGCGATGCTGCCGCTCGGCAAGATCCGCAAGCTGCGGATGGTGCTCGGGCGCGGCCCGGAGCCGCTGCGTGGTCCGCAGAACATGACGACCGACGCGACCGCGCGGTACTTCCCACCCACCATCCTGTTCGCGGCGAGCCGCGAGGCCCTCGAACTGGATTCGCTGGAGCTGCACGCGTCGCTGGACCGCGCGGGCATCGAGAACGAGGTGCACCTCTACGACGCTCAGGTACACGCCTTCGTCGTGAGCGCGGGCCTGACCCCCGAGTCCTGGGCCGCGTACAAGACCGCGGTGGCCTTCCTCTCCGCGCAGCTGACCGAGGCGGAGGCGGACGGCGCGCGCAGCGACGCCGCCTGATCAGGCGCGCGAACAGAAGCGCACCGAGGGTTCTTCATCGTAAACTCCGGGTATGACTCGGCAATCGATCGTTCGCGTGCTCGCGACGGCGGCGGCCGCGGTGCTCGCGGTTCTCGGTATCGGAGTGGTGCTGCCGGGGCCGGCCGGAACCGCGTCCGCCTGCAGCTGCGGCTACGCGCCGAACGAGCCGATTCCGACTGATCTGGTCGTCGTTCGCGGCGTGGTCGAGAAGCAACAGGTGGGTTCGCGATATGTGGATCTGCAGGTGCGAGTGACCTCGATGTACGGCGCGCCGCCGGAGCGGGTCACCGTCATCCGGGCGGAGGCTGCGACCAACTCCTCGTGTGGCAGCGAGTTCCAGGACGGGCAGACGATTCGCATGGTCGTCGAGCGTGGCGGTCCGCGCTGGGAGTATCCGACGTGCGCCAACGCGGTCTTCGGCCGCTCCGACGCCCCGGACTTCACGGGAACGCCGCCCGGTCCGGGTGCCGAGGAGCACCGCTTGCCCGGCCCGCCGATGTCCTGGCTGCTCACCGCCACGCAATCGTGGTGGTCGCTTCCGGTGGTCGCGGTGCTGATCGTCGGGTTCGGCCTCGCGGTGGCGGCACTACGCCGGGTTCGTCGGGCCTGATCGGATTCGCCGGACTGATCGTGGCCGCAGCCGCCCGTCTCCGACGAGTCCGACGGTGAGGAGGACCAGACACAGCACGACGAGGTACGTGACGGCTCCGTTGGGCGACCAGGGCGGGGCGAAGATCAGATCCTGCCCGCTCGCGTACACGGCGTTGAGGAAGGGCATGTACCGCTGGGCGCTCGCGGCACCGGGGATCAGCGCGATGCCCGGCTCGACGATCTCGGCCCATCCGACGACGGTGACCATGGCCGCGATCGGGTGCCGGAGCAGGAGCGCGACGCCGATCGCGGCGCCGACGAGGAGGAACGCCGTGATGCCGCCCACCAGGACCATCCGCACACCCGTGGCGCTCGCCAATCGCACGTCGCCGTAGACACGAGGGAAGGCGAGTGGCAGCGCGGCGAGGGCGACCGCGGTCGGGCCCGCGGTCGCGGCTGCGGCGAACCCGCCGAACACCAGCCACCGGGCCCCGGCTCCGACGGCCGGGTTCGGGATCAGGAAGTGGTCCCACTCCCGGCGCGCCGAGCCCGCCGCGGCGTACGCCGCGACTGCGCAGCACGCCACCGGAGTCAGTGACAGCAGCCAGTACGCGGAATTCGTCGTCGAGACCGCTGTGACCTGGACGGACGACGCGATCCGTGAGACATGTTCCGCCAGCGCCGCGACTGCCACGGTCACCGCGGCCGGGCCCACGATCGCGAGGGTCAGCAGCGCCGCGCCCGCGCCGCGCAGCCCGCCGATACGCACGACCTCCGCGCGGGCGGCGATCGCGAGCGCCGTCACGCGGACTCGCCGATCATGCGCAGGTACGCGGCCTCGAGGGAGGCTCCGTCGGCGAAGTCCGACGGGAGGTGCTCCCCGACGATGCGCCCGCCCGCGAGCACCGCGAGCCGGTCGCCGGTGCGCAGCGCCTCGTCGAGGTGGTGCGTCGCGACGAGCACGCTCGCGCCGCGGTCGGTGAGGTCTGCGAGGACGTCGCGAAACCACAGTGCCGCGTCGATGTCGAGGCCGTTGAGGGGTTCGTCGAAGACGACGGTGCCCGCGCCGGGGAGTAGGGCCGCAGCGACCGCGACGCGCTGTCGCCAGCCCAGGGACAGGGCACCGATTCTGGTGTCGGCCGCCCCGTCGAGGCCGGCCTCGCCGAGCACGTCGTCCACGCGTGCCCGCGGGCACCCCGAACCCGCGGCGATCCAGCGCAGGTGGCGGCGCACGGTGTGCCCGGGATCGGCGGTGTCCGGGCCCAGGTGCAGGCCGATGTCGCCGCCCGGGTCGACGGTGCCGGCGCTGGGACGGACGAGGCCGGCGATGGCACGGAGCAATGTCGACTTGCCGGCACCGTTGCGTCCGAGCAGGTAGGTCACGGCACCGTCGGGGACGGCGAGCGTGACGCCCTGCAGGACCGGGCGCCGGGCGCGGTGCACCCGCAGCTCGTGGACCGAGATCATCAGGCGTTGCAGAAGATGGGCAGGCCGACGGCCTTGACGCCCTCGCACATCGAGCTCGAGGCGAGCTTCCAGTTGCCGCCCTCGCGGACGAAGTCGACCTTCATCCGGACGGTGGGGATGCCGACCGAGCTCGCTGTCAGGTTCCCGGTGACCCGATCGCCGTTGCGCGCCAGCGGGCCCGTCACCTCGCTGGAGCCGCGCGGCGCGCGGAACAGGCCCAGGGTGTAGACGGTGCGGGGCACGACGACCGAGGACATGCCGCCCTCGACGTTGGCGGCCTTGTCGGCGTCGCTGGCGGGTGTCGTGACGATGAACTGCACCAGGTCGTTCAGCTCGGCCGCGGTGGGATTCTCCGAGGTGACGCGGAATCCGGCGCCGGGGGCGGCCAGGGCGGGAGCGGCGGGCACGAGCGCGCTGAGGGCCAGGAGCGTGGCGGCGACGGTGCGCGGGCGGATGGTCGGCATCGGTTCCTCTCTTACCGGGCGACGGCCGCCCGGATAAAAAGGAGTCTGACTCATTCAAATAATTTAGGCAAGGCTCGCCTTGTGGAGATGTCGATCACACGCTGTGGGTCGCCATCGGGGCCAGGCGGACGCCGATCGCGCAGTCGCCGTGGGGATCCGGCTGCACGCGCACCACGTACTGCGAGCCGAGCGAAGGAGAGGCGATCGCCAGCGCCTGCTCGACGGCGCCGCGGACCACCCCGCGTGCGACCTCGGGGGAGCCGCTCGCCAGGCTCTGCAGCGGGCACGCGCAGATCTGCAGCGTATGCGTGCCGAACGCGCTGGTCGTGGACTCGATCTCGAAGCCGAGGGCGCGCAGGATCGCGCCCGCGACGGCCGTGGGGTCCGGCAGGCCGTCGGACGGCGCGACGACGGCGCGCGACGCGGCCCACAGTCGGCCGGCGTCGGCCGCCGCCCGCTCCCGGAGCTCGGGCGTGGGCCCGAGCTGCGCGAGGAGCAGTCCGAGGAGCTCTCCGGTGGGCGCCTGCGGGCGGGCGGCATAGGTGACGCGCGGCCGGCCGACGGTGCGCCGCTTGTCCGGGGCGGTCTCGACCAGGCCGGACTCCACCAGTTTGGTCAGGTGGAACCGGGCCGTGCTCACGTGGACGTCGAGCGCGTCGGCGACCTCCGTGGCGGTCATCGGGCCCCTCGTGCGCACGAGTGTCAGCACCCCGCCGCGTCCCGCCGACTCCATGCGCATGACCTCCCGGACTCTCTCGCCCGGGGCCCGGGCGCTCACCCCACCAGTATGAGGGTGACGTCGGCGGCGGTGACCGCGGTGAGGGAGTGTGGGACGCGCTCGTCGATCTGGACCGCCCGCCCGGGCTCGAGAGCGACCACGTCGCCGTCGATCTCGACGGTGACGGTGCCGCGTTGCCCGAGGAGCACGATCGGCCGGGGCGCGCTGTGCCCGGGCATGCTCTGGCCTGCGGCGAAGGTGATCTGGATGATGCGTGCGGCGTCGGTGCGCTGCCGCAGCTTCACATCGGGGGCGTCGCCGGCCTTCGGGGTCCCCTCGGCGAGCCCGTCGACCTCGGCCCAGCCCGCGCTCACGCCTCCGCCCGCTTCACGGCGACGATCTCGATCGCGGCCAGGTTGGCCTTGTGCCGGGTGAACACCGTGCGCATCGCCAGGATGCGCTTGCGCGCCGCGCCGTCGCGCAGGACGTTGCCCACGAACCGCAGGGTCCGCACGACGCCCTCGTCGGCGATCACGCGCCGGGGCTCGAGCAGCGCCATCGGCGCGAACCGGACGACCTCGACGTCGAAGCCCGACCGGTCGAGCGTCGCCCGCCACTCGTCCTCGGTGAGCGGCCGCGCGTTCACCTTGATCGACCGGGCGAGGGCCTTGCGGATCTCGGTCTTGGTCTCGTCCGGCAGCGTGTCGGGGTGCAGCGCGAGCTCGTGGATCGCGTAGCGGCCGCCGGGGCGGAGTACGCGGTGCGCCTCGTCGGCGATCTCCTTCTTTCCGCGCTCGGTCTGCATCGTGAGCATCGCCTCGCCGATCACCACGTCGGCGCTGGCTGCGTCGAGGCCGGTGGCCTGAGCCTCCGCGACGACGACGCGGCCGCCGCTGCCCACCGCCGCGCCTGTCCAGTCCGCCGCGGCGGGGTCGGATTCGACACCGATGTACGACGCGGGGGAGCGGCCCACGATCTCGGCGGCGGTCTTGCCCAGACCGGGAGCCAGCTCGACCACGTCGGCGCCCCGCAGGCTCGCGTCGGTGAGCAGGTCCTCGGTCATCTTCCGGCCGCCGGGCCGGAGCACCCGCTTGCCGAGGCGCGCGAGCAGCCAGTGCCCGGGCAGATCCTCGGTCCTGCGGGCGTGCAGCGGGAGTTCGTTGGTGGGTTCGGGCATCGCGCCGCCTCTCTCGGTATTTACCGGAGAGTATTGCATTAAATAGGGGAGCCTTGCCAATATCTTCTCAGCGGCGCCGGTCGATCTCGGCGACCACGGCGGTCTGCCCCCGGTTCACTGCGTGCTGCCTCGCGGTGACGCCGTCGCGGTCCGCGAGACCGGGGCGCGCGCCCGCGTCGAGCACCAGGCGGACCGTCTCGACGTGGGCGTCGTCGCCGTTGCCGAGGATCACGGCCTCCAGCAGGCAGGTCCATCCCGAGCCGTTCACGTGGTCCACGTCCACGCCGGCGGCGATGAGCAGCTTCACGTTCTCGACGTGCCCGTGCTCGCAGGCCGGGATGAGCGCAGTCCCGCGGTAGCGGTTGAGGCTGCGCACATCTGCGCCGTGCCTCAGCGTCGACGCCAGGATCTCGGTCATCCCCTCCGCGCCCGCGTACAGGTACGCGGAGTCCTGGATGTCGTCCTTGGTGTTCGGGTCCGCGCCGGCATCGAGCAGGGCCAGTGCGATCTGCGTGTGCCCGGTTTTCGTCGCGGCGACCAGCGCCGTGCGGGCGCGGGTGATCCGGACCTCGAGGTCCGCGCCGGCGGCGATGGCCGCCCGAGTCGCGGCGAGGTCGCCCGTGGTCACGGCGCTCACGAGCGCCCGGGTCGCCTCCGGGCTCGGGGCGGGGCGCACCGTCGACGACGGTGCCGCGGGTTCCGGGGTGGCGCACCCGACGAGGAGCGCCGCCGCGCAGAACAGGCCGAGTCGCTTCACGATTCGATCCCGGCGGACCGGGCGTGCAGCGCGCGCAGTTCGGCGGCGAGGGACGGCTCCGGGCCGGCGACGGGGACGCCCGGCGCGACCGCGCCGATGGGCAGCGGCGCGACGGGCGCGGGCGGCACGCCCGATTCCGCCTGCCAGCCGACCAACTGCTCGGTGCTCCCCGCGTAGACGATGCGACCGAGCCCCACCCAGGCGTGCGCGGCGCTGCACATCGCGCAGTGCTCGCCGGAGGTGTAGGTGACGGCGTCCGCGCGTTCCACGGGCGTGAGGTGCTCTGCGGCCCAGCGGGCGATCTCGAACTCGGGGTGCCGCGTGGCGTCCCCGCCGGCCACCCGGTTGCGATCCTCGAAGACGATCTCGCCGCCGTAGGTCAGCACCGAGCCGAAGGGCTCGTCGCCGTCGTCGAGGGCGGCGCGGGCGAGGTCGACGCAACGTCGCAGATGGGGGAGATCCTCTGGGAGCGGGGCAGTGTGGGACATGGCTTCGACCGTAGTCCGAGATGCCGGTCTTGACCCTCCCCTCGGGGGGAGAGCCCATACTCGACCCGTGACCACATCGGGCCTCATGTCGATCGGGATGTTCTCGCGCGCAACGTTGCTCTCCGTCAAGCAGTTGCGGCGCTACCACGAGCAGGGCGTGCTGGTGCCCGCCGCGATCGACCCAGCGACGGGGTACCGGCACTACGACGCCGCGCGGGTGCACGACGCCGCGGTGCTCACCCGGCTGCGTGACCTGGAGTTACCGCTCGTGGCCGTGGCCCGGGTGCTGGAGGCGCGCGACCCGGACATCACCCGCGAGGTCCTCACGGAGCACGAGGCGACGCTACGGGCGCGCCGCGCCGACCTGGAGCGCGCCATCGTCGCGCTGCAGGACGCGACGGCCCCGGTCGCGCACACCCCGACGCATCTCCGCGGGTTCGACGCGATCGACGTCCTGGAGATCGCTGCGGAGGTCGAGCACACGCGGCTCCCCGAGTTCCTCGACGCCGCCTACACCGAGTTGGAGGCGTGCGCGGCCGCCGCGGGCCTGACGGTGACAGGGCCCTCGCTCGCCGAGTACCCGTCGCAGGTCGGCGAGGTCGAGCACGTGTCGGCGATGATCCCCGTCTCGGGCCCCGGTTCCGTGACGGGGCGGGTGAGCAACCGGCGGCTGGGCCGCGCGCTGTGCGCCGTCGCCGTGCACCACGGTTCGTACGAGCGGTTCGACGAGACCTACGGCCAGCTCGGCGCCTGGGTCGCCCGCAACGCGACCGACGCGCGCGGGGCGATCATCGAGCGCTACCTCGTGGACCCCTGCGCCGCCGCGGACCCCGCGGACCTGCGCACCGAGATCTGGTGGCCGGTCCTGGCCACCGCGACGAAGGAGAAATGACATGGCCCTGACCGTGCAGATGATCAACCTCGACTGTGCCGATGTCGCCGGGCAGGCGGCGTTCTGGTCGCAGGCGCTCGGAGTGCCCGTGGACGAGAACGACGGCAACGCCTTCATGCGCACCGTCGGATATCAGAATCCCGTGCTGCCGCGGATGATGTTCCTCGCGGTGCCCGAGGGCAAGACGGTCAAGAACCGCATGCACCTGGACCTGCACGCCGACGACCGGGCCGCCGAGGTCGCCCGGGTCCTGGCGCTGGGCGCGACTCACCTGCGCGACCACGACGAGTGGGGCGTGCAGTGGACCGTGCTGACGGATCCGGAGGGCAACGAATTCTGCATCGCCCAGGGGTGATTCAGTGCGCGTCGGTGAGCCGCCATGCCGCTGCGGAGTCCTGAGCGCGCCAGAACCGCGCGAACGGTCCGTCGGCGGCGAGCAACTCGTCCGGTGTTCCGGACTCGACGATCCGTCCGTCGTCGAGCACGATCACGCGGTCGGCCCGCCGGATCCCCGCCCGACGGTGCGCCACGATCACCCGGGTCCGGGCGGTCGCGTCCGCGGACAGCGCGTCGACGACAGCGCGTTCGTTGACGTTGTCGAGCGCGCTCGTCGCCTCGTCGATGAGCAGGATCGGGGCGGGCTTGAGCAAAGCGCGGGCGATGCTCACCCGCTGGCGTTCGCCGCCCGACAGCGCGCTCCCGGCCTCGCCGACGCGCGCGTCGAGGCCGCCGGGGATCCGTTCGACCAGCTCGTCGACGCGGGCGAGCGCCGTGGCCGCCGCGACGCGCTCCGGCGATGCCTCGGGGTCACCGGCACGGACGTTCTCGGCGACGGTGCCCGCCACCAGATGGGGTTGTTGGAAGACCACGCTGGTGAGCGCCCGACGTGAGGTGAGATCGAGGTCCGCGACATCGGCACCGTCGACCAGGATCCGGCCGGACACCGGTTCGAACAGTCCGGCGAGGAGGCCGAGGATCGTGCTCTTGCCCGAGCCTGAAGCCCCGATGATCGCGGTGGTCGAGCCCGCCTCGAGCACGAGGTCCAGGTCGCTGAGCACCGGGTGCTCGGGATCGTCGTAATGGAAGGTGACACCTCGGAACTCGATGCGGGGCGCACCGTCGATCGTGCGGGTCGCGGCGCCCGACGGTGCGATGGGACCGTCCAGTACCGCCTTGATCCGGCGCATGGTCAGGCGGGTCGTCTCCAGGCCACCCGAGAGGAGGCCCAGCGTGGTGAAGGGCTCGAGGTAGCGCACCGCCACCACGATGAGGGCGACGGCCGCGGGTGCGGTGAGATCGCCGCGCAGGGTGAGAGCGGCGGTGGTGCCCGCGAGAGCGAAGAGCGCGATCTGCCCGGCGATGCCGAAGACGATCTGCCCGGGTACCTGGAGGAGGAGCAGCCGCATGGTCGCGCCGTGCTGGCGGAGCAGCGCCTCGCCGGCGAGGCTGCGCTCCGGTTCGACCCGACGGGAGACACGCAGCGCCTGTTGGGTCCGCGCGAACTCGACGACCCGCTCGCCGAGCAGCGCGTTCGCCTCGTCGGCGACATGGTCGGCCCGACGGCTGATCGCGCCGCCCGCCCACAGTGCGCCGAGCAGCAGCGGCACTCCGGCCAGGGCGACCAGGCCGAGTTGCCATGCGATCGGGAACAGCGCCAGGCCGATCGCGACGGGCAGGAGCAGTGCCGTGAGCAGCGGTAGCACCAGGTAGATGACGAGGCCGACCAGATCGGGTCCGGTCGCCGCGATCGCCTGTCGGGCCGTGGCGACGTTGTCCGTGCCGAACCAGGTGAGGCGGATCCGCGAGAGGCGTTCGGCGACGGCGTGTTGCGCGCTGTTCAGTGTGTCGAAGCCGAGCTCGTAGGCGGCGCGCGAGGTCGCGGCGTCGATGATCCAGCCGAGGACGGCGGCCGCGGTGAGCGCGCCGAGCCACCCGAGGGCATCGGAGTTCCGGCCCTCGAAGAGGGCCGTGAGCAGCGGGATCAGCAGCACCACCCCGGCGGCACGAGCGGCGACCGAGACGATCGCGAGCACCAGGAAGCGCACCACGAGCGGACGGCGGTCGCGGGGGAGGAGGGCGAGCAGTGTGCGGATCATCGGGTCTCTCCCATCGACGGTGCCGCGGGTCGCGCCGCGTCCCAGAGCGAGCGGTAGGCGCCGCCCGCGGCGAGCAGATCGTCGTGCGTGCCGCTCTCGACGATCCGGCCCCCGTCGAGCACGACGATCGCGTCGGCGTCGACGACGGTGTGCAGGCGGTGCGCGATGACGAGCACCGTGCGGCCCGCGGCGAGTCGGCTCAGCGACTCCTGTACGAGGTACTCGGATTCGGGGTCGGCGAACGCCGTCGCCTCGTCGAGTACGAGGACCGGGGCGTCGGCGAGGATCGCCCGGGCGATCGTGAGGCGTTGTCGCTCACCGCCGGACAGCGCGGGATCCCGTCCGAGCGGGGTGTCGTAGCCCTGGGGCATGCGCAGGATCCGCTCGTGGATGTTCGCCGCGCGGGCCGCCTCCTCGATGCGCTGCTGCGTGGCGTCGGGAACCGCCAACGCGATGTTCTCGGCGACCGTTCCCACCACGAGCTGGGTCTGCTGCAGCACGAATCCGAGGCGGGCGTACAGCTCGTCGGCCGGCATGGTCGCGATGTCGCGGCCGCCGACGGTGATCGTGCCGGCGTCGACGTCGTGGAACCGGGCGAGCAGAGCAGCGAGCGTCGACTTGCCCGAGCCCGAGGGCCCGACCAGCGCGGTCACCGTGCCCGGCGCCAGACTCATCGAGATGTCGTGCAGCACCGGCACGTCCGGTCGGTATCCGAAGGTCACGCCCCGGACCTCCACCGCGCCGGGCGCGGCCGTCACGGCACCGTCGTCCGACGGTGCGCGGGTCGCCAGCTCCGGCTCGTCGAGGACCGTCTGCAGGTCGCGGGCCGCGATCATGCCCGCACGCAGCCCGCTGAGGCCGTAGCCGATCCCCAGCAGGCGGACCCCGAAGGTCGCGCCGAGGAGCAGGAAGGGCAGCAGGTCGACGGGCCGGGTCCAGCCCTGGATGACGAAGAGTGTTCCGGCGGTGGCGATCACCCACAGGAACGTGGTCGGCCGCGTCACGATGTCCATGACGGTCTTGGTGCGCACGAAGGGGCGCTGCCAGCCGGAGAGGAAATCGATGTAGCCGTCCAGGTTCCGCTGGAAGCCGGAGGCGAGCACGCCGCCGAACACCCGGATCACGGGTTGTGCGTCGAGGTAGGCGCCGGCCTCGCCGCCCATCCTGTCGACCCAGGCCTGATGCTGCGGGATCTGCGCCGACGAAGCGATCACCATGCGGTACATGGTGATCACGTACCCGAGGACCGGCAGGAGGAGGAACAGGGCGATGCCCCAGTCCACCGTGAACAGGTAGACCAGCACGGCGATGGGCGCGACGACCGCCGAGACGGCGTCGAGCGTCGCGTGCGTGACGAGGTAGTGCAGGGCGAGCGTGTTGTCCTGGATCAGCGTCTTGACACCGCCGGAGCTCCGCGCGGAGAACCAACCCAGCGGCAGCCGCGCCAACTTGCCGAGCAGGCTGCCGCGCAGGTCCCGCGAGAAGCGCGCGTCGACGGCGTGCAGCCACAGCATGAGTGCCGATTCGAGGAGAGTGCCGACGCCCAGCAGCACGATCGCCAGCACGCCGACCGACCACAGGTCCGACGCGGGTGCGCCGTCCAACAGTCGGCGGCCCAGCTCGATGAGCAGCAGGTAGGGCGCGAACTGCAGCAGCGTCACGACGGCCTGCGCCGCCCCGGCCAGGATCAGCGTGCGCTTGAGCGGTGCGAGCAGTCGTCCCGCGCCGGCCGCGCGCCAGCGGCCCTGCGGGGGAGTGGTTTTCGACGGTGCCCCGCGCTCCGGCTCAGGACGGGCGGCGGCACCGTCGGCCCCGGTGGCCGGCGCCGGCATCCCGGGCCCGGGGGCGGCGCCGTCGGGCCCGGCCGGTGATGCCGTGCCGTCGGGCACGGCGGGTGCTGCGGCACCGTCGGACTCGGGAGTCTCGGGGGCGCGCTCCTTGCCCATGGCCTTGCCCTGCGACCAGTAGGCGAGGGCGTGCGTCTCGGAGCGCGGGAAGCCGAACTCCTTGAGTCGCGCGCGAATGAGCTTGAGCGAGTTCTGCTCCGGTCCCGCCCACGCGTACCAGTTCGACCAGTCGCGCGCCTCGAGGGCGTCGGCGAGCGAGTGCGTTCCCGCGCGGTGCACCCAGTGCACCCGGAGCCGGGGGTGCGCGCCCAACGGCAGCTCGCGGTCGGCGGGCTCGTGCTCCTCCAGATAGACCTCGACGGGGATCTCGGGCGGCATCGCGGCGATGATCGTGTTGATGGCGGGAACCGATGCCGAGTCGCCGATCAGCAGGTAGCCGGCGGGCGGATTCTCCTCCGGGATCTCGAGCGGTACCGAGCTCATGTAGTTCACGGCCAGCTCGTCGCCGGGCTGCGCGGCGCGCGCCCAGTTCGACGCGGGGCCCGCCGGCTCGTGCAGCACGAAGTCGAGGGCGAACCGGCCGGAGGCGGCGTCGACCTCGGAGAAGGTGTACGCGCGCTGGAACTCCTTGCCCGAGTCGTCGGGGAACCAGCAGCGGATCCAGGACGTGGGTCCGTCCGAGACGACGTCGAAGAGCGTGTCGGAGTGGAACCGGATCCGGATGCAGTGCGCGGTGCGCTGCTCCTTGTCCACCACCGTGATCGCGTAGTCCTGCGCGCCGAACGCCCGCATGACCGCCCCACTGAACCCGCGTGCCATCTCGCCGCCCTCCCGCCACGCGCCCGGGCGCGGGTGCGTCGGGGCGTCGAGGCCATCGGCTAGAGGTTAGCCTAAGCTCGGTTCTTCGTCGACGGCTCAGGCCGCCTGATCGGCGAACTGGGTGCGGTAGAGCTCCGCGTACCGCCCGCCCTGCGCGAGCAGGGTCTCGTGCGTTCCCCGTTCGACGATGCGCCCGGCCTCCAGCACCAGGATCTCGTCGGCGGCGCGGATCGTGGACAACCGGTGCGCGATCACCAGCGATGTCCGGTCGGCCAGGGCCTCGCCGAGCGCCGCCTGTACCGCCGCCTCCGAGGTCGAATCGAGGTGCGCGGTGGCCTCGTCGAGGATCACGACCGAGGGCTGCGCGAGGAGCAGGCGCGCGATGGTCAGCCGCTGCCGCTCGCCCCCGGAGAGTCGGTAGCCCCGCTCACCGACGACGGTGTCGAGCCCGTCGGGCAGGTGCTCGACGAGGTCGTCGAGCCGGGCGCGGCGGAGCGCGTCGTGGACCTCGGCGTCGGACGCGTCCGGGTTCGCGAGCAGCAGGTTCGCTCGGATGCTGTCGTGGAACAGGTGCCCGTCCTGCGTCACGAGGCCGACGGTGCCGTGCAGGCTCCGGGCGGTGATGTCGCGCAGGTCGGTGCCGTTCAGCGTGATCGCCCCGCGATCCGGGTCGTACAGCCGGGTCGCGAGCTGCGCGATCGTCGACTTGCCGGCGCCCGAGCTGCCCACCAGCGCGACCATGGAACCCGGTGCGGCTGTGAAGGACACGTCGTGCAGCACCGTCTCGCCGCCGCGGGTGTCCAGCTGCGCGACCTCCTCCAGTGAGGCGAGCGAGACCTTGTCGGCCGACGGGTACGCGAAGTCGACGTTCTCGAAGCGCAGTCGGGTGGGGCCCTTGCCGACGGTGTGCGCATCCGGGGCGTCGCGGACCATGGGTTCGAGGTCGAGCACCTCGAAGACGCGCTCGAAGGAGACCAGAGCGGTCATCACTTCGACCCGGGCGTTGGCGAGCGCGGTGAGCGGAACGTACAGACGGGTGAGGAGCAGTGCGAGCGCGACCACGGCGCCGGCCTGCAGCTCGCCGCGGAGGGCGTAGAAGCCGCCGAGGCCGTAGACGAGGGCCAGCGCGAGGGAGCTGACCAGCGTCAGCATGGTCACGAAGGTCATCCGAGCCATCGCGGTGCGGACGCCGATGTCGCGGACGGCCGCGGCACGCCAGGCGAACTCGTGCGATTCGATCTCGGGCCGGCCGTACAGCTTGACGAGGGTGGCGCCGGGCGCGGAGAAGCGCTCGGTCATCTGGTCGCTCATGGACGCGTTGTGCCGGGCCGCGCGCCGCGACATGGCCGCGATCCGCACGCCCATGCTGCGCGACGGGACGATGAACACCGGCAGGAGCACGAGCGCGAGGAGCGTGATCTGCCACGAGATGCTGAGCATGACGCCGAGCGTCAGCGCGAGCGTGACGATGTTGGTGACGACGCCGGCCAGGGTGTCCGAGAATGCGCGTTGCGCGCCCAGCACGTCGTTGTTGAGCCGGCTCACCAGGGCGCCGGTGCGGGTGCGGGTGAAGAAGGCCACGGGCATCGTCTGGACGTGGTCGAAGACGGCGGTCCGCAGCTGGTAGATCAGGCCCTCCCCGATGCGGCTCGAGAACCAGCGGGAGAGCAGGTCCACGCCGGCACCCACGAGGGCGATCACCGCGATGAGGATCGCGAGCTCGACGACGGTGCTGGTCGGTCCGCCGCCCACGATCCGGTCGACGACCTTGCCCGCGAGCAGCGGCGTCGCCACCGCCAGGAGCGCCGAGACGATCGAGAGAAGGAGGAACCACGTGAGCCGCCAGCGGTGCGGTCGGGCGAACGGGCCCATCCGCCGCAATGTCTCGCTCGGACGCCTCGACGGTGCATCGAGCGACCGGTTCCCCTGATACAGCGTGCTCCACGCGACCGATTCCATGCTCATGCATGCAAGGCTAGGACCTCAAGTTACCTTCATGTCCACCCCTTTTCGCTCCCCGCGAAACCGGCCGGGCCGACGCGGCGCTGAACGAGGCGGCAGACACCCTTGCTCCCCGTAGATATCCCCGGTCGCGGCGGGTATCCGCGGGGCGTCCGGGGATATCTGCGGGGGGCGGTGGACTGTGCTGCGGCAAGGAGTGCCCTTGACATCCTGGGACGAATACATGAGTCTCAGTAATCGCATTAGTCACAATATTCACATCTGTCTCGCAGTCGACCGTCAGGAGAGACCATGCCCGTGTGGATCGACGGAGGCCCCCGTCGCTCTCCGCGTGCCCTGGCGACCCGCGCGGCGCTGGTCGCGGTAGCGCCCGCACTGCTCATCGGCGGGGCGCTAGTCGGATCGGGCGAACTGCCTGCGACCACGCTGGTCGACGGGCCCAACGACACCGCACCGGGTGGCGCCGGCGGCCACGGCCGCGGTATGAGCCAGCTGGGCGCGCTCACGTACGCCAAGCAGGGCTGGAACGCCGAGCAGATCCTGGCCAAGTACTACCCCGGCACCACGCTCGGGCGGGTCAACACGGGCCTGCCGATCACCGTCCGGCTGACCAACCAGAGTCGACTCGACGTCGTCGCCCCCGCGGGCGGCATGATCGCGGGGAAGTCCCTGGCCCCCGGCCAGGCGGTCAGCATCAGCGGGACCACGGCGACGGTGCGCTCGGGCTGCGGCGGGCAGGTGCTCGGGACGCTCGAGGTGCCCGACGCCACCGTCAGCCCGTTGACGAACGACCAGTCCCTCGCCCCGAACCAGGTGCTGCGGTTCTGCGGCAGCAACGCCGGCTACCGGGGGCGGCTCACGGCCCGGCCCGATGGCGTGATCAACGTCGTCGGCATCGAGGACTACGTGCGCAGCGTGGTTCCGGTCGAGAACTCGCCGGGCTGGGCGGATCAGGGCGGTACCGCCGCGCTGCAGGCCCAGGCCATCGCCGCCCGGTCCTACGCCCTCGTGCGCGGCGCCGCGCGGGGCGAGGAGTTCGACGACACGCAGGGCTCGCAGGTGTACGGCGGGATCGACAAGGAGGATCCGCGCACCGACGCCGCCGTGTCCAGCACGAGCGGTCTGGTCATGGCCCAGAACGGCCGCGTCTACGAGACCGAGTACGGCGCCTCCCGTGCGGACGATCCGGCGGTCGACCCCGTCCGGTGATCCGGGGCGGAACCGTCGCGGTCGGCACCGTCGGGCTCCGGTACCGATCGTCGTCAGGCGTGTGCCCCGAGCGCCGTGGACGCGGGGACCGTTCCCAGTAGGCTGAACCGTATGGCGAAGTTGCAGCTCGGGTACAAGGCATCGGCGGAGCAGTTCGGGCCCCGCGAGTTGGTGGAGATCGCGGTCGCGGCGGAGGCCGCGGGCATGGACTCGGTCGCGGTGAGCGACCACTTCCAGCCGTGGCGGGTGAACGGCGGGCACGCCCCGTTCTCCCTGGCGTGGATGGCGGCGGTGGGCGAGCGCACCGAGCGCGTGAAGATCGGTACCTCGGTGATGACCCCGACCTTCCGGTACAACCCCGCGGTGATCGCGCAGGCCTTCGCGAGCATGGCGTGCATGTACCCGGACCGCATCTTCCTGGGCGCGGGAACCGGCGAGGCGCTCAACGAGTACGCCACCGGTTTCCAGGGCGAGTGGCCCGAGTTCAAGGAGCGGTTCGCGCGGCTGCGCGAGTCCGTCCGCCTCATGCGCGAACTGTGGTCGGGTGAGATCACGAACTTCGAGGGCGAGTACTACCACACCAAGGACGCCGTCCTCTTCGACATTCCGGAGCGCCCCGTGCCGGTCTACATCGCCGCGGGCGGACCTGTCGTGGCCAAGTACGCGGGCCGCGTGGGCGACGGCATGATCTGCACCTCCGGCAAGGGCATGGAGCTCTACACCGACAAGCTCATCCCCGCCGCTCAGGAGGGGGCGGGCCTCGGGGGGCGCGACTTCGGCGCGCTCGACAAGATGATCGAGATCAAGATCAGCTACGACCCGGATCCCGAACTGGCGCTGGAGAACACGCGCTTCTGGGCGCCGCTCTCGCTCACTGCGGAGCAGAAGCACTCGGTGAACTCGAGCGCCGAGATGGAGCGCCTCGCCGACGAGCTGCCGATCGAGCAGGTCGCCAAGCGCTGGATCGTCTCCTCGGATCCCGACGAGGCCGTGGCCGCCGTCAAGCAGTACGTGGATGCGGGCCTGAACCACCTCGTGTTCCACGCCCCCGGCCACGACCAGCGGCGGTTCCTGACCAACTTCCAGCGCGATCTCGAGCCCCGCCTGCGCGCGCTCGGCTGACCCTCGGCTGGAAGAGTGGAGCTCATGGCCGCGGATCGAGCACCGAAGACGACCAGTATCTACATCGCCTCTCCGGAGGGCGATACGGGCAAGTCCACCATCGCGCTCGGCGCGATGAACCTGCTCACGTCCACCGGCTGGACGATCGGGGTGTTCCGGCCGATCCCGCGGTCCACCGGCGACCAGCGCGACTACATCCTGGAACTGCTCATCGAGCAGGCGACCGCCGAACTCGACTACGACGAGTGCATCGGAGTGAGTTACGAGCAGGTGCACGAGGACCCGGACGCGGCGATCGCCGAGATCGTGAGCCGTTTCCACGCCGTCGCCGACAAGTGCGACTTCGTGCTGGTCCTCGGCTCCGACTACACCGATGTCACCACGCCGACCGAGCTGTCCTTCAACGCCCGGATCGCCGCGAACCTCGGAGCGTCGATCCTGCTGGCGGTCAAGGCCCTGGACCGCACGCCCGAGCAGGTCGTCTCGGTGGCGGAGCAGTGCATGGCCGAGATCCGTGCCAACCACGCGCACACGGCCGCGATCATCGCCAACCGGTGCGCGCCGGAACAGCGCGAGGCGGTCTGCGAGGCGCTCAAGGCCGACACCGGGCTGCCCGTCTGGGCGCTGCCGGAGGAGCCCGTGCTCACCGCGCCCACCATCGGCGAGCTCATGGACGCGATGGACGGCAAACTGCTGTGGGGCGACCCGGAGCTGCTCTCCCGCGAGGCGATGTCGGTGCTGGTCGCAGGTATGACGGCCGAGCACAGCCTCGAACGGGTCACCGAGGGCGTCGCCGTCATCGCCGCGGGTGATCGCTCCGAGGTGTTGCTCGCGATGGTCACCGCGCACCGCGCCGCAGGCTTCCCGTCGCTGGCCGGGATCATCCTCAACGGCGGATACATGCCGCACCCGGTGACCGCCGCGCTGGTCGACGGGCTCGCGCCCAACGTGCCGATCATCTCCGTCGAGCACGGTACGTACGAGACCGCCCGGCTGGCCGCGAAGACCCGCGGGCGCGTCGGTCCCGGCTCGGAGCGCAAGGTGGACCTCGCGATCGCGCTCACCGAGAAGCACGTGGTCTCGGAGGCTCTGCTCGAGGCGCTGCAGGTGTCGAACCCGGGCGTCGTGACCCCGCAGATGTTCGAGTACAACCTCATCGCCCGGGCGCGCGCCGACCGCAAGCGCATCGTGCTGCCCGAGGGCGGCGACGATCGCATCCTGCGGGCGGCCGGCCGACTGCTGCAACGCGAGGTGGCCGATCTGACCATCCTCGGCCAGGAGTCCCGGGTGCGGGCCCGGGCCGCGGAACTCGGCGTCGACCTCGGGGACACCGACGTGATCGACCCGAAGCGTGCGACCGACCTCGTCGACAAGTTCGCCCAGGCCTACTACGAGCTGCGCAAGCACAAGGGCATGACGCTGGAGCGCGCCGCCGAGGCCGTGGTGGACGTGAGCTACTTCGGCACGATGATGGTCCATCTCGGCATGGCGGACGGCATGGTCTCCGGTGCGGCGCACACCACGGCGCACACCATCCGCCCCTCGTTCGAGATCATCAAGACCCAGCCCGGCGTGTCGACGGTGTCGTCCATCTTCCTGATGTGCCTGGCCGACAAGGTGCTCGCCTACGGCGACTGTGCGGTGGTGCCGGACCCGACGGAGACGCAGCTGGCGGACATCGCCATCTCGTCGGCGCAGACCGCCGCGCAGTTCGACATCGACCCGCGGGTCGCGATGCTCTCCTACTCGACGGGCGAATCCGGTACGGGCGCCGATGTGGACAAGGTGCGCGCAGCCACCGCGCTGGTCCGTGAGCGCTCTCCGGAACTGTTGGTGGAGGGCCCGATCCAGTACGACGCCGCCGTCGATCCCGGCGTGGCGGCGTCGAAGATGCCCGACTCCCCGGTGGCCGGTCAGGCGACGGTGCTCGTCTTCCCCGACCTCAACACCGGCAACAACACCTACAAAGCGGTGCAACGCTCGGCGGGCGCCATCGCGATCGGCCCTGTGCTGCAGGGCCTCAACGCGCCGATCAACGACCTCTCCCGCGGGGCGCTGGTCGAGGACATCGTCAACACCGTGGCGATCACCGCGATCCAGGCGCAGGCCTTCGCCCAGGAGTGGAGCGGGCACGGGGCGACGGCCGAGCCGGCCGCAGGAAAGGGACAGTCATGAACGCGGTCGCGGGAGCGGTCCTGGTCCTCAACTCGGGCTCGTCGTCGCTGAAGTATCAGCTGCTGCACCCGGATTCGGGTGAGGTGGTGCACGGCGGCATCGTCGAGCGGATCGGCGAGGCCGAGGTGCCCGATCACAAGGCCGCGCTGCGCCTGGTGTTCGACGAGTTCGCCGCGCGCGGACTGGACCTGACCGACGGTGCGGGGAGCCCGGAGGGGCTCGTCGCCGTCGGGCACCGAGTGGTGCACGGCGGTCGCAGTTTCCACTCGCCCACCGTGATCGATGATCACGTACTGGCGGAGATCCGCCGGCTCAGTTCGCTGGCGCCGCTGCACAACCCGGCGAACGCGCAGGGCATCGAGGTCGCCCGAGAGCTGCTGCCGGGGGTCAAGCAGGTGGCCGTGTTCGACACGGCCTTCTTCTTCGACCTGCCCGCCGCGGCAGCGACCTACGCGATCGACCGCGAGCTCGCGGAGGAGCACGCGTTGCGGCGCTACGGCTTCCACGGGACCTCGCACGAGTACGTCTCGCAGCGGGCGGTGGCGTTCCTCGGCCGGCCGACCGCCGAGGTGAGCCAGATCGTGCTGCACCTGGGCAACGGCGCCTCGGCCTCCGCCGTCCGCGGGGGCCGCGCCGTCGACACGTCGATGGGACTCACCCCGCTCGAGGGCCTCGTCATGGGCACTCGGTCCGGCGACATCGACCCGGGTCTCGTGTTGCACCTGGGGCGATCCCTCGGGATGGGCATCGACGAGATCGACGCCCTCCTCAACCGCCGGTCGGGCCTGAAGGGGATCGCGGGCGAGAACGACTTCCGCGCGCTGAGCGCCCTCATCGCGCAGGGCGACGAGCACGCGAAGCTGGCCTACGACGTGTACATCCATCGACTGCGGCGGTACATCGGCGCGTACCTGGTCGACCTCGGCGGGGCCGACGCGATCAGCTTCACGGCCGGCGTCGGCGAGAACGCCGCGCAGGTCCGGGCCGACGCCCTCGCCGGGCTGGAGGGATTCGGCATCGTCGTCGACCCCGAACGGAACGCCGGCCGGATCTCCGAACCCACCCGGATCTCGCCCGACGACGCCCCCGTCGCCGTGCTCGTGATCCCGACCAACGAGGAGCTCGCGATCGCGCGCGAAGCAGCGGCGCTCTGATGCCCCTCGGGCGCCCGGCGAGGATCGAGGACGACGGCGGCGACTTCGGATCGCCGCTCCTCGGCACGCGCACGGAGGGCGCCCGGCAACGGCGGCTGCGAACCGTCCTGCTGCTCAGTGGAGCCACGACCATCGCGACGATCGTCGGCGCCGGCTACGCGACCATGCTCATCATGGTGGGGCTGCCCGAGCCCTCGGTGCTGCGGCCGGAGCTGCGCGTCGTCAACGCGGTGGGGGTGCCCTCCTACGTGCTCGCCGGCGTCCTGGTGGGATTCGGGTACGCGACGTTCACGGTCCACCGCGCCCTGCACTGGTCGGGGCTGGACGTTCCGCCGACCGAGCGGGAGGCGCGGCGCACATTGGCCCTGCCGCAGCGGATCTATCTGTTCGAGCTGTTCAGCTGGTTCCTGGCCGCGGCGCTGTTCGGCCTGATGTACGGCTCGCGGGATGTGCAACTGGTGCCGAAGGTGGTCCTGGTGCTCGCCGGCGTGGGCCTGTTGACCGCCGGCGTGTGCAAGGTGCTGGCCGAGTTCAGCCTCCGGCCGGTGACGGCGATCGTGCTCCAGACCTACCGTCCGACACCGAGACATCAGACCCTGCAGGCGCGCTCGCTCGGCCTGTGGTTCCTCGGCTCGGGCCTGCCGACCGCCGGGGTCCTGATGATCGCGCTGTTCGCCCTCGCCGGCCCGGAGGGGATGACGGTGCGGGGCATGGCCGTCAGCATCTGCGCGGTCGCGGGCGGCGGCATCCTCTCGGGCGTCGTCCTCAATCTCCTCGGGGTGACGCGGGTGTCCTCGCCGGTCCGCAGCGTGATCGCTGCGATGCGGCGTGTGTCCGAGGGGCGGTACGACACCGAGGTCGTGGTCTACGACGGAACCTCACTCGGCGACCTGCAGTCCGGCTTCAACGCCATGGCGGACGGGTTGCGGGAGCGGGAGCGGGTGCGCGACCTCTACGCCCGGCAGGTGGGCGAGCAGGTGGCCCGCGCGAGCATCGAGCGCGACCCCGAGCTCGGCGGCGTGGAGCAGACCGTGGCGGTGATCTTCATCGACCTCGTGGGGTCGACCGCGCTCGCCGCGGAGCGCCCCGCAGCCGAGGTGGTCGACATCCTGAACCGCTTCTGCAGCGTCGTCGTGGCCGAGGTCAACAGTCGTGGCGGTCTGGTGAACAAGTTCGAGGGCGACGCCGTGCTCGCGATCTTCGGCGCGCCCGCCGCCCTGTCGGACCCGGCCGGCGCGGCGCTGTCCGCGTCGCGCGCCATGATGCGGCGCCTCGCCCGCGAGGTGCCCGAGGTGCGGGCCGGCTGCGGCGTCACCTACGGCACCGTCGTCGCCGGGTACGTGGGCGCGGCGGACCGCTTCGAGTACACGGTGATCGGCGATCCGGTCAACGAGGCCGCACGGCTCTCTACCTACGCCAAGGCCGACCCGACGGTGCCGTGGGCCTCCGGTTCGGCGTTCGACGCGGCCGAGCCCGCGGAGCGGCGCCGGTGGCGCGAGGGCCCGACCGAGGTGCTCCGGGGCCGTTCGCATCCGACGTGGATGTTCCTCGCCCGACGGTGACCGCGCCCCGCCCGGGAGGTCGGCGCGGCGGCGCGATCAGGTGAACGCGGGCAGCTTCGGCGGCAGGGTCTTGAGTACCCACTCGATGGTCACCGGATTGGGCATCGACATCGCGTTGCCGAGGGTCCGGTCGATGGTCGTCACCCGGTTCTCGCGGCTGACCGCGAGCGCGCGGAAGGCCGTGTCCTCGCTGACCTTCGTGCCGTAGTCGAGGTAGACCAGCGCGTCCAGATCGAGGACGGCGACCTTCTCCGCGGGGATCTCGGCGTAGAACTTCCCGGCCGGGACCACCGACGAGATCGTCTCGGGCAGTGTGAAGCCGAGCATCGTCAGCACCTGGCCACGGCCGTCTGTGGTGGCATAGGCGTAGAAGCCGCCGTCGGACTTCGGCAGTACCGTGGCGGCGGTCCGACCGCGGTACTGCGGGTGCTGCTCCTGGGTACGGCGGATGGTGTTCTCGGTCTTGGTGATCAGCGCGTCGCCCTGGGTGGCGCGCCCGACGCCGGAGGCGATGGCCCGGACCTGTTCCTGCCAGGGCACACCCCACGCGGCGAACTGCGCCGGCCGGCGGACCACGGGCGCGATCGTCTCGAGCCGGGAGAAGGTGGCGTCGTCGAAGCCGGAGTTGACCGCGACGATCACGTCGGGCTTACTGGCGGCCAGGGTCTCGAGGGCCTTGGTGTCGAGCTTGGTCCCGGTGCCGAGCAGCATCTGCGGATTCTTCCCCTGTAGCAGCGGCTTGGCCCACTCACCGACCGGCTCCTTGGCGTCCTGCGCCCACGGTGCGACGAGCACCGGGACCACGCCGAGCGCGAGGAGGGTGTCCACATCGCCGAGGCCGAGGGAGGCCACGCGCTGCGGGCTCGCGGGCGCCGAACTCGCGGGGCCCGTTTCGGAGGAGGTCCCGCACGCGGTCACGGTGAGGGACACCAGGATGGCGAGTACCACCGAGATCAGACGCATACCGCCCCTTCCTTAGAATGAAGGGCAGCCTATCATTACGGATGTGACCGCTACATCGACTGAGGAGGCCGCCCCCGGGGCGACGCCTCCCGCGCGCCCGGAGTCCACCTCCGGCGCCGCCCGGCGACGGCGCCGCACGGTCGGGCTCGCCGTGCTGATCGTGCTACTCGTGGTGACCGTGATCGCGTCGCTCACGATCGGCTCGCGCAGTCTGGCACCGTCGGACGTGTGGGCCGGTCTGTGGCACCGGTACACGACCGGCCCGAACCCGGCCGACGCCGAACTGAACCAGGCCGCGATCATCATCCAGACGCTGCGCGTCCCGCGCACGCTGTTGGCGCTCATCGCCGGCGCTGCGCTGGCGCTGGCCGGCTCCCTGATCCAGGGCCACACCCGCAATCCCATCGCCGACCCGGGCATCCTCGGCATCACGCAGGGCGCGGCGTTCGCCGTGGTCTGCGCGACCTTCCTCGGCGGACTGACCGCGCCGATCCAGTACGTGTGGTTCGCGTTCGCGGGCGCGGCGATCGCCGCGGTGGTCGTCTTCGGCCTTTCCAGCATGGGGCGTGGCGTGTCCTCGCCGCTGACGCTGGTGCTCGCGGGCACCGGTGTGAGCGTCTTCCTCAGCTCGATGACCTCGGCGATCGCGCTCAGCGACAACGCCTCGCTCGACACGCTGCGGTTCTGGAACGCGGGTGCCGTCGTCGGCCGCGGCTACGACGTGATCGGTGTCGTCGCCCTCCCGATCCTGCTGGGCGTGATCCTCGCCCTGGCCAACGGCCCGGCCGTCAATCTCCTCAACATGGGCGACGACGTTGCCAAGGGACTGGGCCTGAACATCAACCTCGCGCGGACCGTCGGCGTGGTGGCGGTGACGATCCTCGTCGGCGCGGCCACGGCGGCGTGCGGCAGCATCGCCTTCCTCGGCCTCATGGTGCCGCACATCGTCCGGTACTTCACCGGCCCCGACTACCGCTGGCTGCTGCCCTACTCGGCGCTCATGGGCGCCTGGCTGCTGCTCGCGGCCGACATCGTCGGCCGGGTCGTGGCCCGGCCCGGCGAGCTCGAGGTGGGCATCGTCGTGGCGATGGTCGGTGCGCCCTTCTTCGTGGGACTCGTGTGGTGGCGGAAGGCGGTCCGGGTATGAGCACGACGATCGATCGGACGGACGTGGCGAAGAAGCCGCCGATCCAGCCCGGCTTGCGCTTCGGCACCGTCGTCTCCTTCGTGTGGCGACCCTGGCCCGTGATCGTCACCGCGATCATCGCGGCGGTGGCCTTCGTCGCGTTCTGCGCCAGCATCCGGATCGGCGCCTTCCCGCTCACCTTCGGCGAGGTGCTGCAGGCCCTCGTCGGCCGCGGCGACTCGATGACGCACTTCATCATCATGGAGCTGCGGATGCCGCGGGCACTGGTCGCGATCATCGTGGGCGCGGCGCTCGGCATGTCCGGGGCGATCGTCCAGTCGATCGCCCGTAACGCGCTGGCCAGCCCCGACATCCTCGGCATCACCGCCGGCGCGGGCGTGGCGGCGGTCTTCCTCGTGACCTCCACGGGCACCCTCGCCACGACGCTCAACAACGGTGTCGGACTGCCGATCGTCGCGCTCGCGGGTGGTCTCGCCACCGGCGCACTCGTGTACCTGTTGGCCGTGCGCGGCGGGGTCGACGGCATGCGGCTCATCCTCGTCGGCATCGCGATCACCGCGCTGATGCGCGCGCTCATCGACTGGATGCTGGTGCGCGCCGACATCCGCGATGTGGCCCGCGCCCAGGCGTGGCTGGTCGGCTCACTGGAGAGCCGCAGCTGGACCGACGTGTGGTCGGCGCTGGGGATCGCGGTCCCCGCGGTGATCCTGGCCCTCGGTGCGGCGTTCGCACTGCGCGCCGTGCAGCTCGGCGACGACGTGGCCCTCGGCCTCGGCGTGCGCCTCGGCTGGACCCGGGCGATCCTGCTCATCGCGGCGGTCCTGCTCGCGGCGGCCGGCGTCTCCGCCGCCGGACCGATCGCGTTCGTCGCGTTCGTCTCCCCGCAGCTCGCGATGCGGCTCACCAGGCTGCCCACGCCACCGCTCATCCCGTCCGCGTTCATGGGCGCGGCACTGCTGGCCTGCGCCGACCTCGTCGCCCGCACCCTGTTCTCCGTCGCGCTGCCCGTGGGCATCGTGACCGCCGCCGTGGGCGGCCCGTTCCTCGTCTACCTGCTCGTCCGCCAGAACCTCAAGGGGGCCAAGTGACCACCACCGATACCGCGACGACGGCACCGTCGCGCCTGGGCGCCCGCAAGGTCTCCTCCGGGTACGGCCACACCACGGTCCTCGACGACCTCGACCTTGACATCCCCACCGGGGTGGTCACGACGATCATCGGGCCGAACGGGTGCGGCAAGTCGACGCTGCTGCGCACCCTCGCGCGTCTGATCAAGCCCTCGTCCGGTCACGTCGTGCTCGACGGTGCCGACATCGCGAAGCTCAAGACGAAGCAGATCGCGACGACGATGGGCCTGCTGCCGCAGAGCCCGCTGGCGCCCGAGGGACTCACCGTCGGCGACCTCGTTGCCCGCGGCCGGCACCCGCACCAGACCTGGCTGCGGCAGTGGAGCTCCGACGATGCGGAGGTCGTCGACGCCGCGCTCGAGCAGACCGGCGTGCGCGACCTCGCCGATCGCCCCGTCGACTCGCTCTCCGGCGGCCAGCGGCAGCGGGTCTGGATCTCCATGACCCTCGCACAGGGCACCGACCTGCTGCTCCTCGACGAGCCCACCACCTACCTCGACCTCTCGCACGCCCTCGACGTGCTCGACCTGGTCGACGAGCTCAGCAGCCAGGGGCGGACCGTCGTCATGGTGCTGCACGACCTGAACCTCGCCATCCGGTACAGCGACCACATCATCGCCATGCGCGACGGTGCCGTGGTCGCCCAGGGATCGCCCGCGGAGGTGATCAGCGAGGAGATGCTGCGCGAGACCTTCGGCCTGCACTCGACGGTGATCGACGATCCCGTCGCGCCCGGCCGCCCGTGCATCATCCCGATCGGCGCGCGCCGCACCGGCTAGAACAACGTGCGCGGGCGGATCGCGTTCGCGAGGTCGACGAGCGCGTGGCGCTGGCGCTTGCGTTCGGCGAGCGCGGCGATCTCGCGCAACGACTTCTCCGTGGCCTTGCGCAGCCCGCGCTCGGTGAGGGCGTGGTCGAGCAGGGTGCCCGTGCCGTCGAGCCGACCGTGCTGATTGCGGTGCTGCACCCAACCCAGCGCGACGCCGAGGACCAACGCGCGCAACTGCATCCGACGGAACTCGGACTTGGGGAGCGTGCGCACGCGGCGCGCGGCCTCGTGCAGCTGTGCCTCCGTGACCTCGGCCAGATCGCGGCCGTGCACCAGCGCGACCACCGAGCTGCACAGCGCGTTGTGGTAGTGCCGGCTGGTGGACGGGACCTGGTCCAGGATCTCGACGGTGCCCGCGATATCGCCTGCGGCGCGGCGCATCCGGGCGGCGCCGAAGGCCGCCGAGATGATGCCGCGATCGGTGCGCCACACGTTCTCGTACCGGCAGCGGGCGCGGTCGAGCCAGCCCTCCGGATCGGATTCGCCAGACATGTAACAGAACTCGGCGGCCACCGCCGCGGCGAGCTTCGGTGCCGCCTCGCCCGGCGCCTGGTCGGTCACCGTCTCGAAGTAGTCGTAGGCCGCCGCGTAGTCGCCCTGCATGAGCGCGGTCTCGGCGCGGTACCAGGTGACCTGCCAGCGGTGCGGCTCGCGCGCAGCCAGCGAGTCGAGCAGCGTGGTCGCGGCGTCGACCTCGCCCAACTCCAGGTGTGCGCGCGCCTCGGCCAGATCGATCTCGACCGTGCCCGCCATCGCCTCGCGCAGCTCGGCGAGCGAGTCGAGGATCTGGGTGGGATCGCTGCGCATCGTCAGCGCGAGGACGCCCGCTGCGGGGTCGGACGGGTTCGCGATCGGGATCGGCAGCGCCGCCAGCACTTCCGGTGCACGCAGCCGGTCGTCGTGCACCTCGGGGTCGGGGTCCACGGCCCGTAGCATCAGCTCGACGCCGAAGGTGGAACGCTGCGGCGTGAAGACCACCGACAGCCCGGGGCGGGGCTCGCCGGACTTGGTGGACAGGCATTCCCGGAGCACGCCGAGCAACTGGTCGGTGAGCTCCGCGGCCGAGCCGAAGCGCTCGTCCGGATCCTCCGCCGTGGCCTTCACCAGCAGCCGGTACAGCGAGTTGTACTTCGCGAGGGTGTCGTCGTCGGTGGGGGAGGGCAGACCGTCGACGTACCGGCCCTTCTCCATCGGCACGTCGGCGACCAGGACCGCGAGGGTGCGGCCCACCGTGTAGATGTCGGAGGCGATCGACGGCCCGGTCTTGGCGATCTCCGGCGCCTGGAAGCCGGGCGTGCCGTAGATGTAGCCGTAGCCGCCGAGCGGGGCGACGGCGCCGAGGTCGATGAGCTTGACGTCCTCCTCGCTGATCATGATGTTGTCCGGCTTGAGGTCGTTGTAGGCGAGGCCGAGGCTGTGCAGGTAGCCGAGGGCGGGGAGCACCTCGAGGATGTACGCGATCGCCTGCTCGACCTCCACCCGCGCCGCGGACGGCGGACCGTCGCCCGCTTCCGCCTCCGACAGGATGTCCTTGACGGTCTTGCCCGGCACGTACTCCATCACGATGTAGCCGATCCGGGTGCCGTCCGGATCGGGATGCTCGACGAAGTTGTAGATCTTCACGATCGACGGGTGCGTCATCTCGGCGAGGAACCGGCGCTCGGAGACCGCGACCGCCTGCGCCTGGGCGTCGCCGGAATTGAGCAGGCCCTTCAGCACGACGGGCCGGTCCACCACGTTGAGGTCGGTCGCGAGGTAGATCCACCCCATGCCGCCGTGCGCGATCGCGCCCTGGATCTCGTACTGGTCCGCCACGATGTCGCCGGGCTTGAGCGCGGGCTCGAACGAGAACCGGGCACCGCAGTGCGGGCACGTGCCGATCAGTGCGCCGGGCTCGCCGTCGTGGGCGCGGCCGACGGGCTTGCGGCAGTTCCAGCAGTACCGTTTGCCCTCGGCGATGATCGGGTTGGTCCGGATCGCCTCGGACGGGTCGACCTCGGTGATCCGGGGGATCTCGACGAGGCCGCCGCCCACGCGGCGGCGGGCCGCGACGCGCGTCGTGCTCGCTGCGCGGACGGGTCCGTTCCCGAACCGCGGCGTCGCCTCGGTCTGGACCGCCGGGGCCGGGGGCGGCACCGTCGTCACCTGGGTGCCGACGGGCGGGGGCTCGGTGTCGAACAACCCCTCCATCGGTGCCCCGACGGTGCCCTCGTCCTCGTCGTCCAGCAGCCCGTCCATCGGAGCGCCGACGGTGCCCGGGCCCTCGTCGTCCTCGTCGAACACGACGACCTGCGCCTGCGTGCGCTCCGCCTCCTCGGCCTCGTCGCTCATCGTGCTCACCTACCCCTCGTACCTGGCCGCGGGCGCCGACCACACCTGGCCCAGCGACGGCGCGAACCACTGGTTGTAGAGGCGCATCCACGTGCCGTCGAAGGCCATCCGCAGCAGCACCCCATTGATGAAACGTACGAGGTCCGGTCGGTTCTTCCCGATCCCGACGGCGTAGTACTCGAGGCCCATGGACGGCCCCGTCAGCGTCAGGTTCGGGTCCTGCTGCCCCAGCCCGGCGAGGATGGCGTCGTCGGTCGAGACGGCGTCGACCTGCGACTGCTGCAGCATCACCAGGCAGTCCGACCACGAATCCGCGGCGACCACGCTCGCGCTCGGCACGAGTCGCCGCACCCGGTCGAGCGAGGTGGTGCCGCGCACCTCGCACACCCGCCGCCCGGACAGGTCGCCGACCGTGTTGATCGGAGCGCCGCGCGGCGCGAGGATCCGCTGCTGCGCGATGAAGTACGTGGCGGAGAAGGCCACCGTCCTGGCGCGGTCGCAGGTCGCGGACATGGTCTTGACCACGATGTCGACGGTGCCGTCCTCGAGTGCCTTCTGGCGATCCGCGGTCGAGAGGATCCGGAAGTGGATCCGGTTCGGGTCGCCGAAGATCGCGGCGGCGATCTGGTGCGCGATGTCGGCGTCGAAACCCTTGATCTCGCCCGTGATCGGATCGCGGAAGGACAGCAGGTTCGACCCGATGTCGATGCCGACGATGAGCCGGCCGCGATCGTGGATGGTCGCCATCGTGGTGCCGGGGACCATCTGGCCCGCGGGCGGCAGGCCCGACGGTGCCAGGGTACCGGGGCACATGGACACCTCGGCGGGGATCGGGGCGTCGGTGGGGACGACCGACCCGGAACCCGGCACCGGCTGGGAGTACGCCGTGACCGCGTCGCCCGGGGCCTCGGGAGCCGATACCACGCACCCCGTCGACGCGAGGGCGACGGCCGTGCCGAGGGCGATTCCGCTGAGCAGCCTGCGCATCATCGGTACTCCCTCACGCGGGGGTAGAAGCCGGCGGCGACGCCCGCCGCCGCCAGCACGCACAGCACGAAGGCGCTGGGGCCGGAGAACGCGATGGCGAAGCGTGCCGTGTTGACGTTGTCCCGGTACAGGGTTCGGGCCCGGTCGATCGCAGCGGTGAGGTGCTCGTCGAGCGAGCGGTAGGCCACCGCCGCGGAGCCGGGGTCCGAGCCGATGGCGAGCCGCGTCGCGCCCAGGTAGTCGCCCGTGGCCTCCCGCGCGGCGATCTGCTGGTGCGCGGAGATCCAGTGCGCGGCGTCGGCCCTGGCGGCCTCGACCGCCGCGGAGATCTCGGCGTCGGGCGTACCCAGCGACTCGAGCTCGGACTGCGCCTGCTGCAGGGTCTCGGCGAAGGCGCTCGGCGGTACACCTCGTCCGGCGCCGCGCTGGACGAGCGCCATGGTCTCCATCGAGCGCGCCTTCTGGGTGAGGGTCCGGGCCTGCGAGAGCGCGTCCACCGCTGCGGTGCCGCGCTGCTCGGCGCGCAGGGAGTAGGTCGACGATGCGAGGCCCGCGACCGCCACCCACGTCAGGGCGATGGTGAGCGCCGCCGCAGCGACGACCAGCCCGCGATTGATCCGGCGCTGGGTGCGGCGTGCGAGGTATTCGTGTGTGAGCAGCAGCGACGCGAGCGCGATCCCGAGCACACCGAACACGGCCCAGGGCGGCGAGGCGAACTTCGCGTGCGTGTCTCGGAGGTTCTCCGTCTCCTCGCGGTAGAAGCTCTCCGCCGCCGGCAGGAGCGTGTCCTGCATGAGGGTCGAGGCGGTCGCGAGGTAGGCCGCCGCCACCGAGTTGTCGAGCCGGTTGTTGGTGCGGGCCGTCTCGACGAGGCCGGTGTACACGGGGAGGTTCATCGCGATGGTGTCGAGGTTGCCGTGCGCGCGCCCGTCCTCGGGCGGCAGGCTGGTGGCGGAGGTGATGAGCGCCTTGCCCGCGGTGGCGACGGCGAGGCTGTAGCTGCTCTGGATCTCGTCGGACGGGAGGCCGCCGGCGACGAAGGCCGCGTTCGCGGACTCGTTCGCCGCGGACAGCGAGCTGTAGAGCACCTGGGCGGCGTGGGCGCGCGGCTCGTAGTCGGCGAGGTTCTGCTGCAGCACCTCGGTGCGCGAGAGCTGCACGGCCGAGGTGAACCATCCGGTGAACAGGCACATGGTGATGAGCACCAGGGTCATCGACACGAGCTTGCCGGGGCTGGAGGTGAAGAACTCGCGGAGCTCGCCGAAAACCGATGACTCGGGGAAGGATCGGAGGCGCAGGGACGACAGCTGCCGATTCTTCGACGCCTGGGCTGTCACCGTCTGCTCCTTCCTGAAGTTCACCCTCCGGCCGAGGTCGGGCCACTACGGACAACGTGCTTCGACCCTATCGCGCGACCCCACTGGATCGGCGCGCATGACGCGCTTTGTCCTCGCCCGAGTCCGCGGTTCGTCGGCTACGGTGGGGTGCATGTTGGGTGACGGGAACGGCTGGGTGCGCGACCCGGACGGTTCCCGGTTCTGGGGCCGGTTCGGCGCGGCGGGTCTGTTGGCTCTGTCGCCCGACGAGAGCAGCGTGTTACTGCAGCACCGAGCGTGGTGGAGTCATCAGGGCGGCACGTGGGCGCTGCCCGGCGGCGCGCGCGACTCGCACGAGTCCGCCGCCGACGCAGCACTCCGCGAGGCCTTCGAGGAGACGGGCCTGCCGCCCACTTCTCTGGAGGTGCTGTCCGAGGTGGTCACCGCCCGCTCCGCCGTCGGGTGGACCTATACGACGGTGCTGGCCCGTCTCGTCGAGCCGCGCGAGCTGGTGCCGAACGAGGAGTCCACCGCCCTCGAGTGGGTCGCACTGGGCTCCGTCACCGACCGCAAACTGCATCCGGCCTTCGCCACCGCCTGGCCGGAACTGCAGGTCCAGGTCCGCGCTCTCGCCGGCGAGTAGCCGCCCCGCCTCCTCCAGTCGGCGTGGAGTGTCTTTGCGCGCAGTCATACGCGGGCTGTATACCCATGTTTGCGCAGTTCAGTGGCCTGCTTCTTCGGAGCGTTATGCAGGGCGCGAATACCGCTGCTGCTGAGACGGCGGGTGTGAGGCCGTGGCTGTCGAACCTTGCCCGGTGCGCGCCGGCGTGGCGTCGCCACTCAACATCTTTCGAAGCGTTCTGCGACGAATCGGGCCGATCCCGTCGCAGAACGCTTCGAAAGATGTCGCATACCGTGGCCCACGCGACGCCGAGTCCCCACGGAACGCCGGATCTCCCACCCCGAACGAATTGTCCGTGAGCGATCAGCCGAGGGCGGCCTTGAGGGCGCGGGCGGCGGCCTCGGGGTCCGCAGCGGCGGTGATGGCGCGGACCACGACGATCGCGTTCGCGCCCGCGGCGGTCACCTCCGGTACGCGCTCGAGGTCGATGCCGCCGATGGCGAACCACCTTCGCGCGGGAGCGGCGGCCGCAGTCTCGCGGACCAGGGGCAGGCCCGGCGCGAACCGGCCGGGCTTGGTGGGGGTCGGCCAGCACGGGCCGGTGCAGAAGTAGTCGACGCCGTCCTCGACCGCCGCGGACCGGGCCTGCGCGGCGTCGTGCGTCGACCGGCCGATGACGACGTCCGGTCCCACGATCGCGCGCGCGACGGGAACCGGCAGGTCGTCCTGGCCCAGGTGCAGCACGTCGGCACGGGCACCGAGCGCGATGTCGGCGCGGTCGTTCACGGCGACCAGCGCTTCGTGCTCGTGGGCGATCTCCCGCAGCTGCGCCACGATCTCGATCTCCTGCGCAGCCTCGAGCGCTCCGAACTCGCGTTCACCCGCCGAGCCCTTGTCGCGGAGTTGCACGATGTCGACGCCGCCGCGCAGCGCCGCCGCCACGAACTCCGCCAGGTCTCCGCGCTCGCGACGTGCGTCGGTGCACAGGTACAGGGAGGAGGAGGCGAGCCGCTCGCGTGGGGAGACCATGCCCCAACCCTAGGCGCCGGGAGTAGGGTGGCGGACGTACACACGGGAGTCCCGAGGTCGCGGGGCTGAGAGTGGGGCACGCGCCGCCCCTGACCGTCAGACCTGATCCGGGTAATGCCGGCGAAGGAAGGATCCCGTGCGGATGAACAAGAGCGTGTCGGTCGTGGGCGGCGGAACCGTCGGCCTCACTGTGGCGTGGTCGCTGGCGCGCCGGGGGTGCGCCGTCACCGTCGTCGATCCGGAGCCCGGTTCCGGGGCGTCCTGGGTCGCGGGCGGCATGATCGCCCCGTACTCGGAAGCGTGGCCGGGGGAGGAGGAGCTGTACGCCCTCGGCGTCGAATCCCTCGGACTGTGGGCCGATTTCGCAGCAGCCCTCCAGCCCTACGCCGACGGTCCGCTGATCACCGCCCGCGGCACCGTCTGGCTGGCGATGGACGACGGGGACGCCGCCGACCTCGCGACCGTCACGGCCGCCGTCGGCGACGACGAGTTGTTCGGGCCGCTGCGCCCGTCGGTCGCGATCCGGACGGTGCCCGGTGCGGCCCCGCGGATCCGGGCCGCCGCGACGGCACCGCGGGAGATCGCCGTCGACAACCGCCTCGTGCACCGCGCCCTGTCGGCGGCCTGCGCCGACGCCGGGGTCGCGTTCCGGGCGGAGGCCGTCGGCGGACCGTCGGGGCTGGAGGACCTGAGCGGCGATGCCGTGATCGTCTGTGCGGGTTCGGCTTCCGGGGCCCTGGCTGCGGACCTGAAGGTCCGCCCCGTCAAGGGGGAGGTGGTGCGGCTGCGGTGCGGCCCGTCCTGTCTGCCCCCGCCGACGGTGACCGTCCGGGCCCGCGTGCACGGCCGGCAGGTGTACGTGGTGCCGCGCGCCGACGGCGTGGTCGTCGGGGCCACCCAGTACGAGAACGACCGCGACCTCGCGCCCCGCGTCGGCCCGGTGGTGGACCTGCTCGACGACGCGTTCACGGTGCTGCCCTTCCTCCGCGAGTACGACCTGCTCGAGGTCACCGCGGGCTTGCGCCCCACGACGGCGGACAATGTACCCGTGATCGCGCCGGTCGGCGGGCGCGTCTTCGCCGCCACCGGACACGGCCGCAACGGCATCCTGCTCGCTCCCGTCACCGGGGCGCGCGCGGCGGATATGGTTCTCGACCAGGAGGTGCACGCATGGAGCTGACGGTGAACGGCGAGGACCGGCAGGTCCTCGACGGGACGTCCGCGGAGTCGCTGCTCGAGCAGCTCGGGCTGCCCGACAAGGGCGTCGCGATCGCGGTGAACGGCGCCGTCCACCCGCGGTCGCGGTGGGACGAGGTCCTGCCGGCGTACGCCGATGTCGAGGTGCTCACGGCGGTCCAGGGTGGCTGACACGGCGCCGAGCACCCCGCCCGTCGGGCCTCTGGTGATCGGTGGCCGCGCCTTCGGCTCGCGGCTCATCACGGGCACCGGCGGCAGCGCCAACCTGGATCACCTCCGGGCGGCGCTCGTCGCCTCGGGGACCGAGATGACCACGGTCTCGCTGCGCCGCACCAGCCTGGCGGAGGGCGGCGGGGTCCTCGACCTCATCCGTGAGCTCGGCATCGTGCCGTTGCCGAACACCGCCGGCTGCCTGGGCGCGGCCGAGGCGGTCCTCACCGCGCGACTGGCGCGGGAGGCGCTGCACACCGACTGGATCAAACTCGAGGTGATCGGCGACGACGAGACCCTGCTGCCCGACGTGGTCGCGCTGGTGGAGGCCGCCGAGGAGCTGGTGGCCGACGGCTTCACCGTGCTGCCCTACACCAACGACGACCCGATCCTGGCGCGCCGCCTCGCGGACGTCGGCTGCGCCGCGGTGATGCCCGCGGGGGCGCCGATCGGCACCGGGCTGGGGATCCTCAACCCGCACAACATCGAGATGATCGTGGCGCAGAGCGAGGTCCCCGTGATCCTCGACGCGGGGATCGGCACCGCGAGCGATGCGGCCCTGGCGATGGAACTCGGTTGCGACGCAGTGCTTCTCGCATCGGCGGTCACTCGGGCGGCCGAACCGGAGGCGATGGCGACGGCGATGCGGCTGGCCGTCGAGGCCGGGCTCCTCGCGCGCGGGGCCGGGCGGATCCCCCAGCGGCGATGGGCGAGGGCGTCATCCCCGGTGGAAGGGCGGCTGGGAACCGGGGCGAGCGGTGGTCGTGGCAGTGGAGCGTCTCCGACCGCGGGGCGACTCGGGGCGGGGGCCGGCCGTGGCACGGCGTGAACGCGGGGAGCCTCTCGACACCGAATCGGCCGCTGCGACAGGGAGGGTGCGGCGCGGTGCCCAGATCGGTGGTGTCGCCGTCCGCCACGCGGCGCGCACGGCGGGCACGATGGTCGCCTCCAGATTCCGCGACGAGCAGGCGGACCGGGACGCGCGCGATGCGATGATCCTGGCCCTCGCCGACGACCTGGTGACGGTGCTCGGCGGGATGCGCGGCGCCGCGATGAAGCTCGGCCAGCTGCTCGCGGTGATCGACATCGGCATCACGAGTGGCGCGGCGCGCGATGAGTTCGCGCAGCGGCTGCAACCGTTGTTCCGATCGGCGCCGCGGTGGACCGACGCCGAGATGATGAAACTCCTGGATCATCAGCTCGGCGAGCGCCGCGGCCGGATCGTCTCGCTCGAGGGTCCGATCGCGGCCGCGTCGATCGGCCAGGTGTATCGCGGTGTGCTCGACGACGGGCGCGCCGTGGCGATCAAGATCCAGTACCCCCGCGTCCAGGCCATGGTCCGGGCGGACCTGAAGAACATGCGCCTGCTGATGAAGGTGCTCGGCAAGTACATCCCCGCGTCCAACGCGGAGAAACTGTCGGAGGAGATCTCGCGGCAGGTGATGGCAGAGCTCGACTTCGTCGCCGAGCTCGACCACCACCGCTACTTCGCGGACCTGTTCGCCGGACATCCGTCGATCGCCGTGCCGCAACCCGTCGACGAGCTGTGTACCGACCGGGTGCTGGTCACCGAGTTCCTCGACGGGAAGCCCTTCGCTGAGGCACTTGACGACGACCCGGCCGTTCGGAACCGGCTCGGGGAGGCGATCTACCGGTTCTACTGCGGTGAGATGTATCGGACGGGGCGTTTCTGCGCGGATCCGCACCCCGGCAACGTGATCGTGCTCGCGGACGGGAGGGCGGGCTTCGTCGACTTCGGTATGACGGTGCACCTGAGCCCCGCCGATCACGAGTTCGAGCAGGAGCTGTTCACGGCCCTGCTGCGCGGCGAGCACGAGCAGGTGCACCGTCTCGCGGTGCAGGCGGGATTCATCGGCCGCCCGGACCTCATGACCTCCGAGGACCTCGCCGAGTACATCGACAAGGTGGTCGGCTGGCACATCCACGAGGGTGAGATCACCGTGACGCCGCGGACCGCGCGCGACGCGGTCATCACCGCGACCCTGCCGGCCGGCGGCTTCTTCGACAAGTTCGAGGGCCAGATGCTGCAGGAGGCCCATGCCCTCGGCCGGCGCACCGACATCTCGACGGTCGCGTTGCTCGGTGAGCTGCGAGCGACGGCCGCGTGGCGGGACGTGGCGTGCGAGGTCCTGGGGATCACGGGGCCGACGACGGCCATGGGGGTTGAGATTGCAGAGTGGCGTGCGCGCCGGGTGAACCCGTCACGCTAGAGTCTTCAACCATGTCGGAACCGGAGTCGGAAGTCCGCGACGGGTCCAAGCCCCGCCGCGGCCGGCCGCCCTCGGCCGGCCTTGCGGAGCGGCGCCGGGACGAGCTGACCGACGCGGCGTTCGCGGTGTTCGCGGAGTTGGGCTACGAGCAGTCCTCCGTCGCCGACATCGCGAAACGCGCGGGTATGGGACAGGGCACCCTGTACCGCTACGTCGACGGCAAACGCGAGCTGCTCGACCTCGTCTTCGATCGCTCCGTGGACGAACTGATGACGGCGATCTCGCCCGACGAGGTGATCGAGACGACCGCGACGGGCGACCTCGCAGCCTCCGAGGCGATGGTGGAGGCCCTGAGCCAGAGGCTGTTCCATCTCGTCGACGCGCGGCCCGACATCCTCAAGGTCGTGATGGTGCAGGCGGGCACCGTCGACGAGGAACTGCGCTACCGGATCCGCGGTCTGTATCAGACCTTCGACGCGATGATGGGGCGGGCGCTCGCGCACGCGCGCGATCGCGGGTGGATCGTGACCCGCACCGACAATCCGGAGGCGGAGACCGTCGAGTTGGGGCGGCTGCTCCCCGCGCTCGGCGTGCCGGGACTGGTCATGGCGCTCAACGGCGATGCCGATCCCGGACGTCGGCAGGCGTACGTGCGCGTGGCGGTCCGGATGTCGGCTAGCGGTCTGGTCTCCGACGGTGCGCGCGAGGCCCTGAGGGCCGAGCCGTTGCCCTCCGGCGCCGAGTCGGCCCCGCGCGAGGCACGGTCACTGAGCGGGGACGGAGCGGGAGGACGAGCCGCGGAGCTGTTGGACGCGGCGATCGGCGAGTTCGTCGAGAACGGCTACGCCGAGGTCGGGGTCAAGGAGATCACCGAGCGCGCGGGCGTCAGCCACGGCACCTTCTACAACTACTTCGACAGCAAGCGACACATGCTGTCGGTTCTCATCGACCGGAATAGGACGCTACTTCTCGGACGGCTCGAGGATGCGGCCGCGACCTTCGACGAGCCGTTGACCGCCCGCGCGCTGTACGAGGCGATCCTCGCGGTCAACACCGGTGCGCTGCAGGACATCGCGGCCCGGCTGGACGAGTTCCGCTTCCTCACCTTCGAGGTGCCGGGCGTCGACGCCGAGGCCTTCGACGACTACCTGCGGCTCTATCGCGAGGGCACCGACCGGTACGCCGCGATCCTGGCCGCCGGCGCTGCGGCCGGCCTGATCGAGGACACCGTCGACATCGCCGTCGCCGCCGAGGCGTGGCTCGGCTACATGCTGGGCGCGGTCGCCGCGATGGTGAGCGAGGTGGACGTGGCGAGCCCCGCCGAGAGCGCCCGTGTGGTCACGAACCTGCTCCTCGGCGGGGCCCGCCCGCACTGATCGGTCACACGGCCGCGAGATCCTCGCCCTCGGGCGCGTCGTCCCGGTCGCCGGAGGCCTCGACGATGTCGTTGTCCTTGGTCTCGACCATGAGGTAGCAGCAGAACACGCTCACCGCGGACAGCGCTGCGAGCATGATGCCCACCCACAGCACCTTGCCGTCGGCCACGAGCTGGGCGGCGAGCAGCGGCGGGATCGCGCCGCCGAAGATGCCCGCGAGGTTGTAGCCCAGGCCCGCACCGGTGTACCGGTACCGCTCATGGAACAGCTCGGGCAGCGCGGCGCCGGCCGGACCGTAGGCGATGCCGAAGATGATGAGCGTCCCGATCAGACCGAGGGCGTACATCGGCAGGGACTCGGTGTCCAGGATCGGGAACAGGACCAGCGCCCACACCACGGCCAGCGCGCAGGAGGTCATGATCACCTTGCGGCGGCCGATCCGGTCCGAGTACACCGCGGACGCCGCGATCGAGATGCCGAAGAAGACCGCCGCGACCATGCCCATCGCCAGCACGGTGGTGCGCGGGAAACCGAGGTTCTTGGTGGCGTAGTTCGTCAGGAACGCGGTGCCCATGTAGAACAGCGAGAACAGGCTGGCGAGCGCGCCGCCGGCGATGAGGATCTCCTTCCACTGGAAGCGGATCGCGTCCAGGAACGGCAGCCGCGTGCGGTTGATCTCGGACAGCGCGCGCTTGCGCACCTCGGTGAAGACCGGCGTCTCCTCGACCGACAGCCGCACCCACAGGCCGACCAGCACCAGCAGAGCGGACATCAGGAACGGGATGCGCCAGCCGATGGTCATGAACGCGCTGTCGGCGTCCTTGGTGTCGCCGGCGACCAGCGTGAAGATGAGGAAGGTGCCGCTGGAGAGGAAGAACGCGAAGGCGGGGCCCAGCTGCGGGAACATTGCGTACAGGCCGCGCTTGCCCTTCGGGGCGTACTCCGCGGTGAGCAGCGTCGCGCCGGCCCACTCGCCGCCGACGGCGAAGCCCTGCAGGAAGCGCATGACCACGAGCAGGATCGGCGCGAGCGTGCCGATGCCGTCCGGGAACAGGCCGAAGACGCCGGTCTCGCTGCCGGGTAGCAGGCCGATCGCGACGGTGGCGGCTCCCATGATCAGGAGCGTCCACACCAGCGTGCGCTTGCGGCCGATCAGGTCACCGAAGTGGCCGAACAGGATCGCGCCGACCGGGCGGGCGAAGAAGGCCACGGCGAAGGTGGCGAACGACGCCAGGGTCGCCACGGCGGGCGACATGTCGGAGAAGAAGATGGTCGGGAACACCAGCGCGGCGGCGGTGCCGTAGATGAAGAAGTCGTAGAACTCGATCGTGGTGCCGATCGAGCTGGCCATCGCCACCCGGCGGAGCCGGGGCTTGGGGACGGCGGGGAGTTCGGGTGCGCTCACGTGTGCTCCTCGGGGGTCTGTGGACCTCCCGAACGATAGTGATGCGGCTCACACGCCGGGTACCCCCGAAAGGGGGTAGAAGGTCCGACGGTGCGCCGCGCTACGGCAGGAGCCCGAGGCTGCGGGCACGGGTGACCGACTCGAACCGCGTGCGCGTGCCCAGCTTCTGCGCGGCGCTGCGCAGGTAGGCCTTCACGGTCTCGGCGCCGATCGAGAGGCGCTGCGCCACCTCACTGTTGGTGCAGCCGAGGGCCACATGGGCGAGGACGTCGAGCTCCCGGACGGTGAGGGCGCGCGGGGGCGCGGTGGCGGGCGCGGCACCGTCGGACCCGCGGCCGAAGTCGGTGATCCGGCCGCATGCGGATTCGAGACGGGAGCGGACGGCACCGTCGGAGATCTCCCCGGCGAGCGCTCGGAGCTCGGAGAAGACCTCCCGCAGAAGTTCGCGGTCGACCCCGCCCAGCGCGCTGCGCTCGGCCGCCGCGGCCTCGGCGAACCGTACTCGACGCTCGACCTCGTCGCGGACGCGCAGCTCGTTCGCCAGGTCGCGAACCGTGCGCGCCACCGCGCCGAGCACGGCGTCGCCGAAGGTGGACTCGCGCCGGTCCGCGGCGTAGAACACGGCTCGGACGACGCCGTTCACGGCCAGCGGCACCGCGACCATCGCCCGCAGCCCTTCCGCGTGGACCTGCGCGTGGTAGTGCTGGGTGATCCCGGCGGTGCCGTAATCGGCGACCGCGGTGGGGCGCCCGGTGCGCAGGACGTGGCCGCCGACGCCGGCGCCGCGCGCGACGGGCAGCCCGCTGAGCGCGGGCGTGCGCAGGCCGATGCCGCCGCGCAGGACGAGCCTGTCGTCGTCGACCAGGCCGACGAAGGACACTGGAAGTTCCGTGCGCGTACGAATGGTGCGGAGGGCTGCCCGGGTCGTGTCGCTGTCGAGCGTGCCGTGGGCGGTCATCTGCGATCTCCGGGCGGACGAGAGGGAAGATCCATCATCGCATGCCCGATTCGTCCGTGTAGTCCGAACGAGGAGAGGTCAGCAGGGGGCCGCGGGGAGGGTTCCGAGCTGTGTGCGGACCGCGTTCGCGAGTGTGGTGAGCGCGGCCTCCCCGGAGGCGAGGGCACCGTCGGCCGGGCGGACCGACAGCATGACGCCCGTACTGCCGCGCTCGGTCCGGACGACGGCGAGCTGCCGTACGACGTAGGCACCGTCGGTACCCGGGCCCCACCCGCCCTTGACGCCGACCGGCTGCGCGCCGCGCAACCCGTAGAGGCCCCACTGCTGGTTCCCCGCGACCTGTTGCATGAGTCCGAGGGCGGTGCGCCCCGCGGGGGAACAGGGGATCCGGGCGGCGAAACGCGCTGCGGCGTCGTCGGTCCAGAGCGTCTGGCCGAAGGCGGAGTACTCGGGCCGAACCTTGCGGGTCTGCACCGTGGTCCGAGCGTCGCCGCCCGTGCGGAGGACCTGTTGCACCGCCGCACCGGCCTGCGCCGGGGTGCCGAGGGACTCCCAGATCGCCTCCGCGGCGTCATTGTCGGACTGCGTGATGGCGGCGCGCATCCGGTCCGTGGCCTGCTGCTGCCCGGACCGCTCGAGGGCCGCCATCACCAGCGGCACCTTGGAGGTCGACCACGCCGGAAGCTCGTCGGCGGAGTCGCCCGCAGTCACCACCCGGCCACCTGCCGCGACAGCGATGGTCGCCCGCCCGGGCACCGCGCCGACGGCGCGGTCGAGCGCCGCCTGCAGCGGATCTGTGCGCTGCGACGGTGCCGGGCGCCCCGGGCCCGCCGCGGACGGGGCCGGGGCCACCGTCGACCCCGTGGACGACGGGGCGGCGGCACCGTCGTCCCCGACCGTGCACGCCGTCGCGCTCAGGGCGATCACGAACAGCGCTGCGGCCCTAGTAGATGTAGACGATCGCATTGTTCCCTCCGCGGCAGGTCACGATGTTCGACTCGCCGGTGCACGACATCGAGATCGCGCCGAGGTCCGGCGCGCGGGGACTGACCGCTGCCACGGTCCCGGACTGCGGCGCGGTGAATCGGGCCCGGTACGCGGCGACGATCGCGCCGGCGAACTCGCACGAGGTGTAGGGCTCCCCGGCGACGCCGCTGCCCTTGTCTGCCGCGACCGACGTGAAGGCCTCGCCCGTGCCGGGCGTGCAGATGGTGGTGTTGGCGGGCTGGACGGCCTTGGTCACGGTCGGGGTGGTCGACGATGCCGCGCTCGTCGTGGTCTCGACGGACGACGTGGTGGAGGCCGCGGCCGTGGTCGGCGAGGAACTGCGCCCGCCTGGAGTGAGCAGCACGGCGACGGCGGCGACGAGGGCGACGACCAGGACCACGGCGGCGATCACGAGTGCGGGCACCACGGACCGCTTCCGCTGCGGCGGTGCGGCGGGTGCGGGCGGATACGACGCCGGGGGCGCGTAGCTCGGCGTGACATAGCGCGGCCCGCCGCTCGACCCGGGCGCGCTGTGCGGGTAGGAGACCTGCGGCGGCGGTGGCACGGAGGACGGTGGCGCCGGGCGGGGAGCCGACGGCACCGTCGTCGTGGTGCCCCAGCTCTGCGCCGTGCCCTGCAGGGCGGAGGCGGCGGCCCGGGCGAGCGAACCGCAAGTGGCGTACCTGTCCTCGGGGCGCTTGGCCATGCCCTTGGCGACCACGGCGTCGAGGGCCGCTGGCAGCTGCCGGGGCGCGTCGACCGACGGGCGGGGCGCCGGCGAGAGCAGGTGGTGCCGCATCATCTCGGAGATCGAGCTCGCGGCGAACGGGGGCCGGCCGACCAGCAGCTCGTAGAGCACGCACGCCAACGAGTAGACGTCGCCGGCCGGGGTGGCGCCGCCACCGTCGAACCGCTCCGGCGCGGCGTAGGCCTGCGAGCCGACGAACAGCCCGGCGGACGTGAGGCGGTCGGCGTCGCCGGTCACGACGAGCCCGAAGTCGAGGAGGTAGGCGAAGCCCGACGGGGTGACCTGGATGTTCGCCGGCTTCACGTCGCGGTGCACGAGGCCCTGCAGGTGGGCCGAATCCAGCGCGGAGGCGACCTGGGTGACGAGGTCGACGGCGCGGTCCGCGGGTAGTGGGCCGGCGGCGACGATCTCGGCGAGGTTGCTGCCGTCGACCAGGCGCATGTCGAGGTACAGGGTGCCGTCGATCTCGCCGTAGTCGTGGATGGGGATGACGTGCGGATCGGAGAGCCGTGCCGCGGTCTGCGATTCGTGGGTGAAGCGCTCGCGGAAGCCGGGATCCTGCGCGGCGCTCGCGTGCAGCAGCTTGAGCGCGACATCGCGGTCCTTGGTGGTGTCGTGCGCGAGGTAGACCTCGCCCATCCCGCCACGGCCCAGCAGTCGGACCAGACGGTACCGGCCGAACGTGCTCCCCGCCCGTGCTCCCGCTGCGTCCCCGCCCATCGCGCTCCTCCGTGAGTCCGATCGTGGAGAGTGTATGCCGCGCGGCGTCCGGGCGGGTTCGCCGGATGATTGCTAGCGTGAATCCATGATCGAAGTCGCGGGTTTGACCAAGACCTACGGTGCCGTCCGGGCGGTGAACGACCTGTCGTTCGCGGTGCGTCCGGGTCGGGTCACCGGATTCCTCGGGCCGAACGGCGCGGGCAAGTCGACGACGATGCGGTGCATCCTCGGGCTGGACCGGCCCACTGCCGGTGCCGCCACCATCGGGGGCAGGCAGTACCGGACCCTGGACCGTCCGCTCACGCAGGTGGGTGCCCTGCTCGACGCGAAATGGGTGCACCCCAATCGTTCCGCGCGCGATCACCTGCGCTGGCTCGCCGTCGCGAGCGGGATCCCCGCCGGCCGGGCTGACGAGTGCCTGGCCGCGGTCGGGCTCACCGACGCCGCCCGGAAGAAGGCGGGCGGGTTCTCGCTCGGCATGGCGCAGCGGCTCGGCATAGCCGGTGCGCTGCTGGGGGATCCGGGTGTGCTGCTGTTCGACGAGCCGGTCAACGGACTCGACCCCGAGGGCATCGTCTGGGTGCGTACGTTCATGAAGTCCCTCGCCGCGCAGGGCCGCACCGTGTTCGTCTCCAGTCATCTGCTGGCCGAGATGGCGCTCACGGCGGACGACGTCGTCATCGTCGGTCGCGGGCACCTCGTGTGGAACGGGACCATGGCCGACTTCATCGCGCAGAACTCGGAACACACGGTGCGCGTGCGCAGCCCGCGCGATCGCGAGCTGGCGACCGCGCTGACCTCGCGCGGGTTCGCCGTCGACGCGGCGGCCGAGCCCGCGCCGGGTGGCGGCGGCCGCACCGTGCTGACGGTGCGCGGCGCGACCAGCGACGCGGTGGGCGAGATCGCCGCCGCGGAGGGTCTGCCGCTCGCCGAGCTCGCGCCGCAGAGCAGCTCGCTCGAGCAGGTCTTCATGCGGCTGACCGGCGCGGCTGTGGAGTACCGGGGAATGGGAGGCATCGGATGATCGTGCGCGCGATACGAGCAGAGTTCGTCAAGCTCACCTCAGTCCGGGCCACCAGGTGGCTGCTCATCGGGTCGACGGTGTTCTCGCTCGGCATCACACTGATCGTCGCCCTCGTCATGCGGTCGATCCTTCGCTCCGAGGAGGTATCGGACGAGGGGGTGATCGCCTTCGCGCCGTTCACCGGGTTCGGCGGGGTGCCGGGCATCTCGATCGTCTTCGCCGCGATCATCGGCGTGCTGTCGGTGACCACGGAGATCCGTTTCAACACCCTCCGGACGACCTTCCTCGCCGTGCCGAACCGGTGGGTGGCACTGCTCGCGAAGACCTCGGTCGTCGTGGTGGTCTGCGCCGTCGTGCACCTCCTCGCGTTGCTCGTCGGGTCCGTCCTCTACGGACTGATCGCGCACGGTTCGCTGTTCGCGGCGTTCCGCGCGGGGGACACCACGCTGCTCACATTTCCCGTCGCAGTGGCGTTCGCGACGGTTCTGGGGGTGGCGACCGGAGCCGCGCTGCGCAACGGCGCCGGAGCGATCGCGCTGCTGCTGGGCTACCTGTTCGTGGTCGACAACGTGATCAGCCAGATTCCGCAGACCCACGACGCCGCCGCGTTCCTGCCGTTCTCCAACCTGCAGAACCTGCAGGGAGTGTTGTTGTTCACGAGTCTTCCCTGGGGTGCGCCGGTGTCCTTCCTGTACCTCCTGGTGGTGGTCGGGGCGCTGTGGACGGGGGCGGTCGCGCTGCTCGCGCGACGTGACGCGTGACTCACTCGCTGCATGATACGCCGCAGGTCACAGGGATGATGTAAGCATCGCGTGAACGTTCGCCCACGGCTCTGGCCGCCGGGTGATTCGCAGTGCTACACACAAGGGGTGACCGTCGAGAGCACCGCCCCGCCGACCACGCCGACCTCCGCTCCGGCGGCCGCCGCACCGGGGCGCGTCCGGCGGACCGTCGGACGGCGCGGCGTGCGGTACCTGGCGGTGCTGGCCGGGGCCTGGCTGCTCGCCGAGGCGATGGGCCGGATCGGTGTACCGGCGCCCGCGCTGCTGGCGGCGCTGCTGCTCGGTGCCGTGCTGCGGCTCGCGATCGGGCGGGAGGTGGCGGTACCCGCCGAGGTCTCCCGGTGGACGCAGGCCTTCATCGGGGTGATGCTGGGCGGCTATCTCAACGTCGAGGCGATGCGCGCCGTCGGCCCGGTGCTCGCGCCCTTCCTCGCGGTCTCGGTGCTCACGGTGGTGCTGTCGGTCGGGGCCGCCTGGGTGCTGAGCAGATGGGTCGCCGATCTCGATCAGCGCACGGCGACACTCGGTCTCATGGCGGGTGGATCGTCGGCGGTCGTCACCCTGTGCGACGAGCTCGGCGCACGCAAGGACGTGGTCGGCGTCATGCAGTACTCCCGGGTGCTGTTGGTCAGTGCCACGGCGCCTTTCGTGGCGGTCGGCCTCGCGGGCGGGGCGACGGTGCCCGCGAAGGCCTGGTCCCTCGACCTGCAGATCGTGGGACGCGGCGACCAGGTGGCGGGCCTGTCCACGGCGATCGTGTTCGCACTGGCCGGGATGTGGCTCGGGCGCCGGCTCCACCTGCCCGGCGGCGGCCTGATCGGTCCGATGCTGGTGGCCGCCGTGATCGGCGGTGCGGAGCTCACCCGCGGGTTCGCGCCGCAGGGCGCGTTCAAGGAGCTGCTGCTCATCGTGGTGGGGCTCGAGGTGGGGCTGATGGTCGACCGCAGGCTGCTCCGCCGGCTGGCGCACCTGCTGCCCGCGATCGCCGGCGGCATCGTCGCGCTGTGCGGGGTCGTGGCGCTCCTCGCGGTCGCCGCCGCGCGCATGACCGGGGTGTCGGTGGCGGACGCCTACCTCGCGACCACACCCGGCGGGATCAACGCCGTGGTGGCCAGCGCCACCGGCAGTTCCACGGCGAACATGGCGCTGATCGCGACGGTGCAGAGCCTGCGGCTGATCATCGTGGTGCTGGCACTGCCGCTGGTGGTGGGGGCACTGAGCCGGCTGTCCGGGTTCAGAGCCGCTCGCGCAGACGCCACGACGCGTTGACGGGGCCGTGTCCCGCGCCCACGGGGTAGGCGGCGGCGAGCGACCTGGTGACCCATTCCTTGCCGAAGGCGATCGCGGTGGGAACGTCCATGCCGTGCGCGAGCGCGCAGACGGTGGCCGCCCCGAGCGTGTCGCCCGCGCCGTGATCGTGGCGCGTGTCGAGCCTCGGGGCCTCGAACTCGAGGAACTCGGCACCGTCGTACAGGATGTCCGTGCTGGTGACGGCGGTGCGCAGGTGCCCGCCCTTGACCAGCGCCCAGCGCGGGCCGAGCGCGTGCAGGGCGCGCGCGGCGTCGCGCTGGGAGGCTTCGTCGACCACCTCGATGCCGGTGATGAGCCGCACCTCGTCGAGGTTGGGCGTGACGATCCAGGCCAGCGGGAACAGCCGGCGTAGGAGCGTGTCCAGCGCTTCCGGGGTGAGCAGCGGATCGCCGTGCTGCGAGGCGCAGACGGGGTCGACCAGGAACGGGACGCTGTCGGCGCTGCCGGGGAGGCGCCCGCCGATGCCGAGGTCGATCGCGGTGTCGGCGATGGCGTCGATGATCTCCGCCGTCGCGAGCATGCCCGTCTTGACCGCGCCGACGCCGATGTCCTCCACCACGGCTCGGATCTGGCCGGCGACGGTGGCGGGCGGGATCGGATGGAAACCGGTGACGCCCAGACTGTTCTGCACCGTGACGGCGGTGATCGCGCAGGTGCCGTGCACGCCCGCGAGCGCGAAGGTGCGCAGGTCCGACTGGAGACCGGCGGCCCCACCCGAATCGGATCCGGCGATGGTCATCACCCGGACCGGGGTCTCGCCGGTGCCGGGGAGGGGCAGGTGCTGCATGGACATCAGGGTAGCGCCGGGAACCGTTCGGTCGGCCGGTGCGTCCAATGGAAGAGGGGGAGGGATGTCATGACAGCTACTAAGCATCTTGATGCCACCGAAATCGGACACTATGATGTGGACATGCGGACGACCATCACACTGGACGCCGATGTCGCGGAGCTCGTCGCGGAGGCGATGCACCGGGAGCGTGCGTCGATGAAGCAGATCGTCAACGACGCCTTGCGCTCAGCACTGGGGACCGCGCCGGCGTCGGGCGAGGTGTATCGCACGCCCGTGCACCGTTCCCGGGTGCGGCCCGAAATCACCGGAGCGAACCTCAACCGCCTCGCCGATGAGCTCGACGACGCCGCGCTGGTCGAGCGGCGGCAGCGCGGATGATCGTTCCGGACGTGAATCTGCTGGTGTACGCCGTGATCGATGGCTACCCGCAGCACGAACGCACGCGAAGGTGGTGGGATGCGGCACTGAACGGGGATGAGCCGGTGGGCCTGTGCGATGTGGCGATCTTCGGGTTCGTCCGCATCGTGACGAATCCACGGATCCTCGAGAACCCGATGACGGTCGACGCCACCGCGGACGTGGTGGGCGAGTGGTTCGACAGGCCGATGGTCAGTCGTATCGTCCCCGGTGCAGACCACGTCCGAACGGCTCTGCGGCTGCTCAGAACCGCCGAGGCCGCAGGGAATCTCACGCCCGATGCGCAGATCGCGGCGCTCGCGATCGAGAAGCGGGCAACGGTCCACTCGAACGACAGGGACTTCCTCCGATTCCCTGACGTCCGGGTGGTGAACCCGCTGCAGTAGCGGTGTGGCGCTGCGAGTAATTCCGTTGAACCGGGGTGCGGCCGCGCCTACTCTTGCACGTCGAGAAGAGGAGGTGCGGGATGAACGCGACTGCTTCCGCACCGCCGGTGCGGGTGTTCAACGCCGACTACAGCCCGCTCGACGTCGTGCACTGGCGGGACGCCGTGGGCATGCTCCTGCGCGAGGTCGCGCACGCGCTGGAGCCCCACGATCCGCCGCGCGTGCTGCGGTCCCCGAGCACCGAGATCGAGGTGCCGAGGTCTCTGCTGCTGGTGCGGTACGCGACGGTTCCCTACCGGCGCACCGCCGATCACGCGAGCCGGTCGGAGATCCTGCGGCGCGACGGTTCCGTGTGCCAGTACGCCGGCTGCGGTGCGCGGGACGCCACGATCGACCACGTCTTCCCGCGGTCGAGGGGCGGCGGCAACACGTGGTCGAACCTCGTGGCGTGCTGCGCGGACTGCAATCACCGCAAGGCAGACCGCACGCCGGCGGAGGCGGGCATGCGACTGGTGCGTGAGCCCTTCCGCCCCGCCGGCGTCTGACCGAATTGAACACCGTTATGGAGAATCCGACCTGCGGGTTTCCTCTCCATAACGGTGTTCAATTGCCGGGGGCGACCGACCAGAGCGGGTTGACGGGGCCGTGGCCGGCGCCGAGCGGGTACGCCCAGCGCAGGCCCTCGGTGACCCAGGCCTTGCCGAACTCGACGGCTGCGGGCACCGTGCGGCCGTGCGCGAGCGCGGCCGTGATCGCTGCGGCGAGGGTGTCGCCCGCCCCGTGGTCGTGACCGGTGGGGACCCGCGGCGCGGTGAACGCGACGAACTGCGCGCCGTCGGTGAGCAGGTCCGGGCTGTCCGGACTGTCCCGCAGGTGACCGCCCTTGACCAGGGCCCACTGCGCACCGAGTGCGAGCAGCGCGTCGGCGGCCCGGCGCTGGGTGTCACCGTCGACGACGTCGATGCCGGTGATCAGGCGCACCTCGTCGAGATTGGGAGTCACGACGGTGGCGCGCGGGATCAGCTCGGAGCGCAGGGCGTCCAGCGCCTCCGTCGCGAGGAGGGGGTCGCCGTGCATCGACGCGGCCACCGGATCGACCACCAGGGGAGTGGCACGGCCGTTGCCGATGCCCTCCGCATCCGCCGCCGCGGCGACCGCCTCGATGATCGCGGTGGACGCGAGCATTCCGGTCTTGGCGGCCTCGACGCCGATGTCGCCCGCGACGGAACGGATCTGGGCCCCGACGACGTCCGGCTCGATCCCGCGGAAGTCCTGCACCCCGACGCTGTTCTGCACCGTGACCGCGGTGATCGCCACGCACGCGTGCAACCCGAGGGTCGCGAAGGTCCGCATGTCGGCCTGAATGCCAGCGCTGCCACCGGAATCCGACCCTGCGATGGTGAGGACCCGGTGCGGTGCCGTGCCCCGCGGTGCGGTCGGCAGGCGCGACGGTGCGCCGACGATCACGACTGTGGGCTCGCCGTCGATCACCCCGCGGACCTCCGTCACGGGGCCGCGGTCTCCAGCGGGATGTACACGCGGTTACCGGCGTCGGCGAACTGCTGCGATTTGGCCGCCATCTCCTTGTCGAGCTGCCGGTCGATGTCCTCCTGCGTGACCAGGTTGTGCTCCTCGGCGTACGCGCGCACGTCGGCGCTGATCCGCATGGAGCAGAACTTCGGGCCGCACATCGAGCAGAAGTGCGCCGTCTTCGCCGGCTCCGCGGGCAGCGTCTCGTCGTGGAACTCGCGTGCCGTGTCCGGGTCCAGCGACAGGTTGAACTGGTCCACCCAGCGGAACTCGAAGCGGGCCTTGGACAGTTCGTCGTCGCGGGACTGCGCCCCCGGGTGCCCCTTGGCGAGATCGGCGGCGTGCGCCGCGATCTTGTACGTGATCACGCCCGTCTTCACGTCGTCGCGGTTGGGCAGGCCCAGGTGCTCCTTGGGTGTGACGTAGCAGAGCATCGCCGTGCCCGCCTGCGCGATGATGGCCGCGCCGATCGCCGAGGTGATGTGGTCGTACGCCGGCGCGATGTCGGTGGCGAGCGGGCCGAGCGTGTAGAACGGCGCCTCCTCGCAGAGCTCCTCCTCGAGCCGCACGTTCTCCACGATCTTGTGCATCGGCACGTGGCCGGGTCCCTCGATCATCACCTGCACGCCATAGGATTTCGCGATCTTCGTCAGCTCACCCAGGGTGCGCAGCTCCGCGAACTGCGCTTCGTCGTTCGCGTCGGCGATGGACCCGGGGCGCAGACCGTCACCCAGGGAGAAGGTCACGTCGTACTCGCGCAGGATCTCGCAGAGCTCGCGGAAGTTGGTGTACAGGAAGGACTCCTCGTGATGCGCGAGGCACCACGCGGCCATGATCGAGCCACCGCGGCTGACGATGCCGGTCACGCGATTCGCTGCGAGCGGCACGTAGCGCAGCAGCACGCCGGCGTGCACCGTCATGTAGTCGACGCCCTGCTCGCACTGCTCGATCACGGTCTCCCGGAAGATCTCCCAGGTCAGCTTGGTCGGGTCGCCCTTGACCTTCTCCAGCGCCTGGTAGATCGGCACGGTGCCGACGGGGACCGGCGCGTTGCGCATGATCCACTCGCGCGTCTCGTGGATGTCCTTGCCGGTGGACAGGTCCATGATGGTGTCGCCGCCCCAGCGGGTGGCCCACACCATCTTCTCGACCTCTTCCGCGATGGAGCTGGTGACGGCCGAGTTGCCGATGTTCGCATTGATCTTCACCGCGAAGGCCTTGCCGATGATCGCGGGCTCGAGCTCGGGGTGCTTGCGGTTGGCGGGGATCACCGCGCGACCGGCTGCGACCTCCTCGCGCACCTTCTCCGGATCGATGCCCTCGCGGGCGGCGACGAACCGGATCTCGTCGGTGATGATTCCCGCACGGGCCCAGGCGAGTTGGGTACTGGCACCGTCGACCGGGGCGGGCCTGCTCCAGCCCTCGCGGGTCTTGGGCAGGCCCTCGGCCAGGTCGTGCAGCTGATCCTCGGCGGTGTACTGCGTGTACGGACCGGAGGTGTCGTAGACGTCGTGGTGATCGCCGTTGGTGAGTGAGATGCGCCGGAACGGGACGTGCAGGTCACCGTCGACGCCCGGGACGGTGCGGTACTGCTTGGCGGAACCCTCGATCGGCCCGACGGTGACGGTGGAGACAGGTGTGGACGACGAAACAGGCATACGGGACTCCTCTTCCCTACGCCGGCATTACCCGGACAGGTTCGTACGGTCGACGCCCGCGACAGGCGCCCTCTCAGCTCGCTGCGGCGAGCTCCCGATGGTGTGCGCTACCGAGGGTAACGCATGAATTCCGCCCCGTCAGGCGATGCGCACGCCGCGCGGGAGCTTCCCGGCCGGGACCCGAAGACGGCGAGCCGCGATCGCCAGGCCGATCCCGCCCAGCGCCAGGTTCGCCAGGAGGCCCCAGTACCAGGAGTGGCCGACGTACCGGGAATCGTCCTCGTAGCTTCTGCTGTAGGACGGGTAGTCGTCTCCGTAGCGCGCGGCGCAGGTCTCGTCGTGGTTCCGATCTGCCCCGACGCGGACATCGGAGACCAGATCGGCGAGCGTCGCGAGCGCAGTCTCGTCGGGAGCGCCCTGGGATGAGGTGTAGTCGGCGTACCTGCGGCGGTTCCCCCGTGCGTCCCGACCGGGATCGGACTGTGCCGCCGCATCGGCGAAAACGACGGCGGGGTTCGGGGACAGGATCCACCAGATCCGCTCGGTGCGGGTGACCTCGACCTGCTTCCGCACTTCCGTGCACCGGCCGGTGCTGTCGTTGTTGTTGTAGACGAAGCGAGTTTGGGTGGCCTCCATCGTGGAGACCGTTGCGGGGGTGAGCATCGCGGTGATCGCGGGCAGGCCGATGAGAAGGAACAGGGTCGTCAGTTGGGTGACAGCGGCGGACCCGATAGGCCGGGAGAACACTGCGGAGAAACCGAGTCCGATACCGCAGTACGCGAGGAAGAGTAGAGCGACCACGACGATACCGAGGAGGGAGAAGCCGATCGGGTACGGCGTCTCCGCGACGGCCCAGATCAGATATGGCGCGGAGACCACGAGCAGGGCGCACGAGGCGATCCAGGCACCGAGGAGCTTGCCCGTCGCCAGTTGCAGGCCGGTCGCGGGCGTAGCCTGCACGACCGCGAGCGTCGCGTCCTTGCGGTCGCCGTTGATCGATGTGGCGGTCATCGTCGGTGCGATGACCAGGCCGAGGAAGCCGACGAACCCCAGGACGATGAAGTAGAGGTTCTCGCTCCACCCGTCGTACGCCCACTGTGTGCGTTCCGTCCCCGATAGGGCGAAACACAGCGAACCGAAGACGACTGCGCTGACGACCAGGAAGAACACGCCCAGCAGGACGCGCCAGCGCGTGGCGCGGGTGCGCTGCCGCAGTTCGAGACCGACCAGGACGCCGACGGTGCGCCACCATGCGGTGAATCCGTTCATGTGCGATCCGCCTCCAGTGCGAAGTAGGAGTCCTCGAGAGCGTTGGTGGCGCGGGCGAACTCGACGACCGCGGCACCGTCGGTGACGATCTGTTTCAGGTGCGCTGCGGCGTCCGCCTCGGTCGCGAAGGAGACGAAGATCCCGCCGCCGGCCGGCTCACCGAGCAGCCGGATCCGCCAGGTGCTGGTCGTGGACTCGGGTGGGGCTTCGGTGCGGCCGCGGGCCATCATCACCACGTCGTCGACCATCTCGGCGAGCTCGGAGAGGATGTGCGAGGAGACGAGCACCGCGACGCCGCTGCCGGCCAAGGCGCGCAACGAGTCCCGCAGCTCGAACCGCGACCGCGGGTCCATGCCGGAGGCCGGCTCGTCGAGCAGCAGCACGGGCGGGTGGTGCACCATGGCGCGCGCGAAGCCGAGCCGCTGCTTCTGCCCGCGCGAGAGCACCTGCGCCGGCCGGTCGGCGAACTCGGTCAGGTGCACGCGCTCGAGCAGGTCGTGCGCGCGGGTGCGGGCCTCTCCCGACGGTACGCCGTACAGCTTCGCGAACGTGGTCAGGATTTCGGTGGGCGTCAACGAGTCCCACGTGCCGAACACGTCCGGCATCCACCCGACGCGGGGCCGCAGTGCCTCGGAGGCGATGGGCGCACCGTCGAGCTCGATGCTTCCCGACGACGGGCGGAGCAGCCCCGCGAGCATGAGCAGGAGCGTCGTCTTGCCCGCGCCGTTCGGGCCGACGAGCCCGGTGATCCGGCCCGGCGTCAGGGTGAGCGTCGCGTCCTCGACGGCCACGTGCTGCTTGAAGGTCCGCGACAGTCCGCGGGCGACCAGGGTCATGCGGCCACAGTAGCGGCGTTTTCGGATTCGAGATCATGAAACGCGCATCGATCGGGACACGGTCGTGTCGGCAGCGCCGACTTGTCGGTGCCGCGGCGTACGGTGAAGTGATACGCATCACGTCACGGAGGTGTTCATGGCAGACATGGTCGAGGTTCCGCCGCCCACGATGGAGCTGTCGGAGTCGTTGCGCTTGTTCGACAATCCCGTTCGCGACCGGTACGAGCTGTGGTCGGGCGACGAGTTGATCGGCGTCGAGGGCTACGAGGTCACCGACCACGGTGATGTGATCCTGTTGCACACGGTCGTGATGGAGAAGTTCGGCAAGCAGGGCTTCGCGCGTGCGCTCGTGTCCGGAGTCCTCGACGACCTGCGCTCGCGGAACCGGCACGTGATCCCCGTGTGCACCTACGTGCGCTCGTTCATCGCCCGGTTCCCGCAGTACCAGGACGTGGTCAACGCGGCGCGCGCCTAGTCCTCCCGCAGCGCGCGGGCGTACCTCCGGTGCGCCACGCGCTGTGCGACGAGAAGTGCGGGGAAGGCGAGCCGCCAGAACCCCGACGGTGCCGGCCGCGTCAGCGACCGGATCGTGAGGAGCACGTCGTCACCGTCGCGGTGCACGATGAAGGCCTCTTCGCCCGACACGGGATGGCCGGGCAGCGTGCGGTAGGAGAAGCCGGACCGATCCGCGGTCCGCGCCACCTCGACGACCTCTACCGGTTCGCGCACGGTGACGCCCGCGACGGTGGCCGTCACCGTGAGGCGCTGTCCGGGCGCAACGGGCTCGCGCGTGGACACGACGAAGCCGCTGCGCGTCTTCACCGCCCAGCGCAGGACGTCATGCGCGGCGCGGCGGAAGGCCTCGTCGCCGTGGCCGATCGTCGTGACGATCTCCGCCCGCCGGTAGCCGGCCGGTGCGTCGTCCCAGATGGGCGCGTCCGGTCGCGTCACGGCGCGGTCCAGTAGTGGTAGCCGTGGTGAGGCGTGAAACCGAGGCTCCGGTACAGGGCCTGCGCGCCCGCGTTCTCGTGCGTGACCTCGAGGAACACCCGATCGGCGCCCTCCCGGCGCGCCTCCGCGCGCAGCGCGCGCACCAGGCGGGACGCGAGGCCCTGTCGGCGGTACTCGGGTGCGACGGCCATCGAGCCGAGCCCGCCCCATGCGTTCCCGGCCGCGTCGGCGGTGATGGCCAGCCGGCCCGCGGCGATCGGCGCACCGTCGGGCCCCGGAACAGAGGCGAACCGCGCCCGCCCGTCGATCGAGGTCACCAGTGCCTCCGCGGTCCCGGTGATGCGGAGCCAGGCGGCGCTCGGATCGTCGGAGAACTCGACGGTGCCGTCGGGAGCCGGGCCGCCGCTCGGCGCGACGAGGACGTCGGTCGGCTGCACGACGGGGGACAGGTCGCGCGCGCCGCGCAGCAGTCGGTCGGAGAGCGTCAGGTGCACGGGGAGGTCGCGGGCCGCGTACCAGGCGCGGACGCCGGCGAGGTGCTCCAGCGACGCGTCGGGGTGCAGTGGCGCGGCGCAGCTGGCGCGGTTGCCGGCGATGCCGGGTGCGGCCCGGCACAGCCAGCCGTCGATCCACTCCCGCTCCACCGACCACCAGGACCGTGCTCGAGCCAGGTCGAGCGAGCGGATCTCGCTCGCCCGTACGGGCTTCGGCGGCACGCGCTTGTAGGCGACGATGTTGGCTCGGGGCACCATGATCCGGTCCCCGTCGCGCTCGACGACGAGAGGCTCACCGTCGGAGACGAGGGTCCCGATGACGTCCGAGGCCTGCCCGGACGGCAGCAGCCGCCGGACGACGACCCGATCACCGGGCCTCGGAGGCGGGGGAGTCACGTCGTTCAGTGGCCGAACGGGTCCTCGACGGTGCCGGGCATCCACGTGAGCCCGGGCTCGGTCCAGCCGTTCTTCTTGATGGCCTTCTTCGCCTGGCGCGCGTACCGGCCCGTGAGGACGTCGGTGTAGAGGAAGCCGTCGAGGTGGCCGGTCTCGTGCTGCAGCATCCGCGCGAAGAAGCCGGTGCCCTCGATCTCGACCCGCTGACCGTCGCGGTCGGTGCCGACGACCTTCGCCCAGTCGGCGCGGCCGGTCGGGAAGGACTCGCCGGGGACCGAGAGGCAGCCCTCCCAGTCGTCGTCGGGGTCGGGCATGGTCTCGGGGATCTCCGAGGTGGTGAGGACGGGGTTGATGACCTCGCCGCGGCGTCGCTCGCCGGCCTCCTCGTCGGGGCAGTCGTAGACGAACAGGCGCAGGTCGCGGCCCACCTGGTTGCCGGCGAGGCCCACCCCGTTGGCGACGTCCATCGTCGAGTACATGTCGTCGAGCAGCGCCACGATCTCGGCCGAGGGCCTGCCGTCCGCGTCCAGTTCGACGGGCGTCGTGGGGGTGTGCAGCACGGGGTCGCCGACGATGACGATGGGGAGAACAGGCATGGGAACACGGTAGTCGGGGCCCGCTGCCGCCGCACCCGCGCCACCAGGCGGGCCGGAGAGTGACGCTCCGCACGGTCGATCCGCGACACACCCCCGTAGCCCCACCACCGTGAAGCCGGCCGTGGTTAGATCGAAGCGAACTACAGCAGTGTTATTCCGAATGCGAGGGGAACGCATGGAGGGCGCCGGTGCGGCCGCGCACGACCTGGCCAATACTGACGCGCACGCCGTACACGAGCGGGGCGACGACGGCCTGACCAGGCGTGAGCACGACATCCTCGCCTTCGAACGGCAGTGGTGGAAGTACGCCGGTGCCAAGGAGGACGCGATCAAGGAGCTGTTCGGCCTGTCCGCCACGCGGTACTACCAGGTGCTCAACACCCTGGTCGATACGCCGGAGGCGCTCGCTGCCGACCCCATGCTCGTCAAGCGTCTGCGCCGCGTCCGCGCGAGCCGGCAGAAGGCCCGCGCCGCGCGCAAGCTCGGCTTCGAGATCACGTGATCCGATACAGTCGAGTGTCGTGAGCACTCAGAACACCCGCGCCGTGCCGATCCGGACGATCATCATGATCCTGATCTCGGCCGCGATCATCCTTGCGGCGATCGGGGTGCACGGTCTCGTGACCCGCAACGACGATCCGCAGGCCGCCCTGAACGCTCAGGAGGCCAAGCTGAAGGCGACGGCCACCGAGACCGCCGCCCCGGCTGCCAAGCCGACGGTGTGCCTGCTCGCCGTCGCCCGCGCACCGCTCGCCGACGCGACGGACAGGCTCAAGAAGGCGGGCGTCACCGTCCAGTCCGAGACCGAGGTGTGGCCCAACCGCCCCGCGGCCCCGCGCGCCACCACCGTCTACTTCGGCGACGGCGGCGAAGCGGACGCCAAGACCGTCGCGTCCGCCCTGCCCGGCTCGACCACCGCGGCACGTCCGGCGGCGCTCGAGGCGTGCGCCGGTGTCCTCGCCGTCGCCGTGGTGAAGAAGTAGGTCGGCCAAGAGCCGACACGGGTCCTGTCCGCAGCAGCGGCCACCGACCCCGATATGATTCGGGCAACCCAGCCCAGGGCGGCACCGCCCAGGAAGCCGTTCCATAAGGAGTCATCGATGACGAAGCGTCAGTTCCTCGCCCCGCTTGCGATCCTCCCGGTGGCGGCCCTCGCCCTGGTCGGTTGCAGCACCAACGAGAAGCCCGCCGAGAAGGGCACCGGCCCCACCGCGCCGGCGGTCGTGAGCGGCGCGGCCGTCCCGACCCAGGGCCTGGTCACCAGTAACGAGGGCGGCCACGGTTCGGACGCGACCGGCGAGAGCGGCCCGTCGGCCGGCTCGGCGGAGGCCTCGCTCGTCAAGCCCGACGGCAGCAGCGCCGGCAAGGCGACCTTCACCGAGAAGGACGGTGTCGTGGTGATCGACGTGCGGGTCACCGGCCTGACCGCCGGCTTCCACGGCATGCACATCCACGAGGTGGGCAAGTGCGAGCCGAACTCGGTCGCCAAGAACGGCGCGCCCGGCTCCGCCACCAACTTCGGCTCCGCCGGCGGCCACTGGCAGAAGCCCGGCGCCACCGGCCACCCCATGACGGGCGACCTGGTGTCGATCTACGTCAACGCCAACGGCACCGGCCAGACGGTGACCAGCACCGGTGCCTTCACCCTCGCGGACATCAAGAAGAACGCCGACGGCAACGCGCTGATCATCCACGCCGGCGCCGACAACTTCGGCAACATCCCGGCCGACCGCTACACCAATGTGGTCCCGGGCCAGCCCGTGCCGGACGAGAAGACCCTGAGCACCGGTGACGCCGGCGGCCGTATCGCCTGCGGCGTGATCAAGGTCGGTTAGTCATCGAGACCGTCGCCTTCGAGGCGTCGCCGCGGCCGACGATCGGCGTCGAGTGGGAGTTCGCCCTCGTCGACCGGGAGACCGCTGACCTGGTTAGCAGGGCCGGGGAGCTGTTCGACGGTGTCCGCGCGTCCCGTCCGGACATCGCGCCGCAGGTGCATTCGGAGATGTTGCGCAACACCGTCGAGGTGGTGACGGGCGTCTGCGAGAACACGGCCGAGGCCATGGCGGACCTGGCCGCGATCATCGGCGCCGTCCGCGAGACCGCCGACCCGATGGGCGTCGATCTCTTCGGCGCCGGCACGCATCCGTTCGCGCAGTGGAACGCGCAGCAGCTCACCGAGAATCCGCGGTACGACGAGCTGATCGCCCGCACCCAGTGGTGGGGCCGGCAGATGCTCATCTGGGGCGTGCACGTGCACGTCGGCGTGAACCACCGGGACAAGGTGCTGCCGATCATCTCGGCGCTGCTCAACCACTACCCGCACCTGCTGGCCCTCTCGGCAAGCTCGCCGATGTGGGGTGGCCACGACACCGGCTACGCCAGCACCCGGGCGATGATGTTCCAGCAGTTGCCCACGGCGGGCCTGCCCTTCCAGTTCGAGCAGTGGAGCGAGTTCGAGCGCTTCGTGCACGACCAGAAGACCACGGGGATCATCGACCACCTCAACGAGATCCGTTGGGACATCCGGCCCGCGTGCCACCTCGGCACGATCGAGGTCCGGATCTGCGACGGCATGTCGTCGTTCGCGGAACTCGAAGCGGTGGTCGCGCTGATCCACTGCCTCGTGGTGTGGCTCGACGAGCGACTGGACGCGGGGGAGACCCTGCCGACGCTGCCGCCGTGGCACGTGCAGGAGAACAAGTGGCGCGCAGCCCGTTACGGCCTCGACGCCATCATCATCCAGGACGCGGACAACAACGAGCGGCTCGTCACCGAGGATCTGGACGAACTGCTCGAGCAGCTCGCCCCGATCGCCCGGCGGCTCGGCTGCTCCCGCGAACTGGAGTCAGTGGCGGCGATCCCGCGCCGGGGCGCGTCCTACCAGCGGCAGAGGGCCGTCGCCGATGGCGTGTGCAGCACCGACGTCTACCGCGACGTCGTGCGGTCCGTGACGGGCGAGCTGATCCTTCCGTAGCGGGCTCCGCTAGTCCTTTTCTCCTAACCCCGCGGAGGTAGTTGCGTAGAAGCTGTTTGAGTGCCTGGCCGCATATACTCGACTGAAGCTCAGGGAACGCGAGGGAGACGTGGGACGGCGCCCCGCACTGCGCACGGGGGTGCAGATGGCTCAGGACGAGGTCTCCGCGGCGGAGATCCGCAAGAAGTACAAGGGCCAGTACCGCTGCGTCGGGGACGCGATACTTTATGCCCTCAGCAAAGATTGGGTCGTCCGTGACCAGGGACACGGGGTGCGGCTGTATTGTCCGTGCGGGGGCCAGCTGGGGCGAGCGGTGTCTGTCGCGGGCACTCCGAAGTTCCCCGGCTCGTGCGCGAAGAACATCCGACGCACCGTCGACAAGTGCCCCGACGATCACGACTTGATTCCGGGGCCGCGGTAGCAAGGCATCCTTCTACTTGACAATTGACAACGTCGTCGGTGGTCAGGAAACTCGGAGATATGGCTGGAGAGATGACGGAGTTCGAGGTGACGTTTGCCGTTGCGGCGATCACGTCCCTCGACGATGCGCGGGTGTCGGTCCTCGAGGAGGAGCTTGGCGCCTTCGTCAGCGTGATCGGGGATGTTGCTGAGGTGACGGTGCCTTGTGTGGGCGTGGGGGCGGCCACGGCCGGCCGAGAGGCGATCGCGATGCTGCGCCGTCTCGGAGTGCATCCGGAGCACACCGTCCTCGACGTGGTCTCACCGGCGGAGATCGCGCGTCGCGCAGGCGTGACGCGCCAGGCCGTGAGCAGTTGGGTCCGCGCGGGCGAGTTCCCTCGTCCGTATCTGACTGGAGACCGCGGCCTGTGGCTGTGGGGCGAGGTTAAGCCCTGGCTCAACGCCCGAGGACACGCGCTCGGCGACGAGGTGTCGTACCCGAACCGGGAGGACCACACGATCCTCGACTACCACCTGCTTGACCCCACTACGCAGAGCGCTGCCACTGCACTGTCCGCAGCCGTAATCGTTGCGGCACCCGATATAGACGACACCGCCTTCGGGGCGGGAGGCTTCCTCCAACTGCTCCTAGAGCGCGCCGCAGTCGTAACGGACCCTTCAGTTCCCGCCCGCGGGTCGCGTGCAGTCCACGTCCACTGGTCGCGTTCACGTCGGGAGCAACCGCTATGAGCAGCAAGAACGATAGCGAGCAGGCAGACGAAGTCGCTACACAACACCCGGCGCCAGACGACGACTGGATGCTGGCCGACCTTGTGGCATTGGTCAACGACATGGTCGAGACTGAATTCGAGATCGGCCTGACCCTTTGGACCTCGTCGGGAATGGTGAGTGGCCTGCTCATCTCTGGGTTCCGGTATTTCGACCTTCTGTCAGACGCTCTCCGGATCGACACCGAGGGAATGGCCGAGGCCGAGGCCAGGCAACTCCATGTCCGAAACGTCTTCGCGGACTACTTCGGAAACTACAAGGATATCTACAAGCGCCATGAGGACAGCAGTGCCGAAGGCGACGATGAGGCCGGGAAGCTGTCCCCGCGGCCGGCGTACATGCATCTGCGCAGCGTGCGGTACGGGCCAAACTTTCCCGCCCCGCGCGAAGGCGACGTGGAGCTGTTTTGGCGGGGCAGGCTTACGGAGATCAGTGGATGGTCCGTGAGTCAGGTCGGCGGCGCGCAGGCTGCACCGGAAAGACCATTCTAGTGGCGTGGTTTGAAGTAGTTGGACGGCTGGCCTTGTCGAGGGTTTGATCCGCAGTTTTGGTCGAGACGAAGGACTGGGCTCTCGGGTTCCAGCTGTCGATGAAGGCACGGGTCTTGGTGTTGAGGTCTTGACGGTGGTGAATACGCCGCGGCTGGTCGCTTGGTGTTCGACGATCCCGAAGTAGGCTTCGACGAGATCCATCCGGGAGGCGTGGGTCGGGGTGAAGTGCACGATGAGTCGGGGGACTCGCGAGCCAGGCTTTTGACGTCGGCGTGCTTCTGGGCGGCGTAGTCGTCCATCACCAGGTGCAGCACGACCAGGTCGTCGGCGGCATCGGTCACGTCGCGGTACGCGCGTTCGATCTGTTTGAGGAACGCCAGGAACTCCTGATGCCGATTCCGCGGCTGCGACATCGGCGCTTCCGGATCTAGGGCAGCTCGGGCCCAGACTCAGTCCCGGGCGCCGGTCTCCATGTCGTCCTTGGCGATGGTGCTGTCCCGCAGGCGCTGCTCCTGGTAGGCCACCCGGCCCACACGGTGCGCGACGGCCGGCGCGGTGATCATCGTGAACAGGCCCACGAGCACCAGCATCCAGACGTCGACGGAGTCCGTCATCCGGACGATCGCGCCTGCGAGCAGGAGGAGCAGGCCGAGCGTCTGCGGTTTCGTGGCCGCGTGCATGCGGGTCAGCGTGTCCGGGAACCGGATGATGCCGATCGCGGCGGTCACCGCGAAGACGGCACCCGTCAGGAACAGGATCGAGGAGACGACGTCGACGATCATCGCAGTCCTCCCGTCCGCGGCGCGATGTCCGGCGTCTCGTCGGGCGGCGACGGGGCCGTACCGGCATCGTCGGGCACCCGGAACCGCACCACCGAGACCGAGCCGACGAAGCCGACGAGCGAGAGCGCCACGATGCCGGGGATGACCGACGAGTTGCGACTGTACGCCGCCCACACCGCGAGCCCGCCGACGGCGATGGCGACCAGTGCGTCGACGGCGACGACCCGGTCCAGCGTGTTCGGGCCGCGCAGCAGGCGGTAGGCGGTGAGGAAGGCGGCGATCATCAGGATCACGCCGGTGATGACGAAGACGACGGTCATGCCTTCTCCTCTCCCTCGGGCTGCTGCGTCCTGCGGTAGGCGATCTCGGGCGCGGCCATCCGCCGGGCGTCGCCGGCCAGACTGCGCGAGCCCGGGGTGACGTGGTGGTACTCGTCGTCGTCGATGCCGTGCATCGGGCTGGCGTGCCACTCGTTGTCGCGCTCGAAGGCGTTGATGAACAGGCGCTCGAGGCGAGCGGTGCTGCGGTAGAACTGCCGCACCGCCTTCTCGCTGCTCACGTCGACCACATGCACGTAGAGCAGGCGCCGTTTGGTGTCGATGTCGAGCACCATGGTGCCCGGGATCAGGTTCATCATGTCGACCAGCAGCGTGAGCACCAGGTCGGACTTGATCGAGACCTTCGCCCGAAGGACCGCGCTCAGCGGCATCGACCCGGGCCGGATCGCCAGCCAGGCCACCTCGATCGACGAGCGGAACATCTCCACGATGAAGACGCCGATCAGCTTGAGCAGTGCCCCGAGGTGCACGCGGCCCTCGACGGGGACCGGGGGCAGCGGCAGGAGCAGGAGGATCGCGAGCCCCACGAGCAGGCCGCCCGCGATGTTGCCCCAGGTCACGCTGCCCCACAGCATCACCCACACGGCGTCCAGCCAGAGCAGTTGCCCGAGCTTGACGAGGACGGCGCGGCCGTCGCGCAGATCGGGCAGGACGCGGTTCACGAGTCGCTTAGCCATGCGCGCCTCCCTCGCGGTTCTGCGATGCGCCGGTGCCGGGCGCATCGCCCGGTGCGTCGGCCAGCGGCTGGTACGCGTGCCAGCCGCCGTCACCGTCGGGTGTCTTGAGCTTCCCGAGGGACTCCGGGCCGAGCACCGCCTCGATGTAGTCGGCGCGGCCGATCAGCTGTGCCGCGGCGCGGTCGGTGACGCTGAACATCGGTCCCGCGAGGAGCGCGAGGATGAGCCCGACGCCGAGCAGGCCCGCTGTGGGCGCGACCATGCTCATCGGCATCCGACCCGGATCCTCGCGGTCGGCGAACTCGATCACGTCGGCGTCGTCGAGGAGGGCCTCCGGATGAGCGCCGGCCAGCTGCCCCTCGGGGGCGTCGGCGCGGGCGCGCCAGAAGGCCTTCGTCCACACGCGGATCACCGCGTACAGCGTCAGCAGGCTGGTGATCACGCTGCCCGCCACCAGCAGCCACGCCACGACCGAACCCTGCTGCACGCCGGCCTCGATCAGGCCCACCTTGCCGATGAACCCCGAGAAGGGCGGGATGCCGCCGAGGTTCAGCGCGGGGAGGAAGAACAGGATCGCGAGCACCGGGCTGGCCGCGGCGAGCCCGCCGAGGCGGCGCAGCGAGGCCGCGCCCGCCTGCCGTTCGATGAGCCCCACCACCAGGAACAGCGTCGTCTGCACCAGGATGTGGTGCACCACGTAGTAGATCGTCGAGCTCAGGCCCAACGGCGTCGAGAGCGCGATGCCGAAGATCATGTAGCCGATGTGGCTCACCAGGGTGAACGAGAGCAGGCGCTTGATGTCGGTCTGTGCGATGGCGCCGAGGATGCCGACGATCATCGTGAGCAGGCCCGCGATCATCAGCACGGTGTCGAGCGAGCCGCCCGGGAAGAGCAGCGTGTGCGCCCGGATGATCGCGTAGACGCCGACCTTGGTCAGCAATCCCGCGAAGACCGCGGTGACCGGCGCCGGCGCCGTCGGATAGGAGTCGGGCAGCCACGTCGACAGCGGGAAGACGGCCGCCTTGATCCCGAAGGCCACGAGCAGCACCGCGAACAGCGTGGTCCGGGTTCCGGATGGCAGGTCCTGCAGCTTGATCGCCATGTCCGCCAGGTTCAGCGTGCCCGTCGCGAAGTAGGCGTAGGCGATGCCCAGCAGGAAGACCACCGACGAGACCATCGAGACCATCACGTACGAGACGCCCGCCCGGATGCGGTCGGCGCTGCCGCCCACCGTCAACAGGACGAAGCTCGCGGCGAGCAGCATTTCGAAGGAGACGAACAGGTTGAACAGGTCGCCCGCGAGGAAGGCGTTGCACACGCCCGCCGCGAGGATCAGGTAGGTGGGGTAGAAGATCGAGACGGGCTGGTGCTCATCGCCGTCGCGGATACCCTGGCCGACCGAGTAGACGAGGACGCCCAGCAGCACGATCGCCGAGACCAGCAACATGAGCGCCGCCAGCTGATCCGCCACCAGCGTGATGCCCAGCGGCCCGCCCTTGCCGTCACGATCGCCCCACCCGCCGACGTGCAGAGCGACGGTGCCGTGCCGGTCGGTGTAGTAGAGCATCGCCGCGGCCACCGCGACGATGGCGGTGAGCGAGAACAGCGAGATCAGGCGCTGCAGCCGGGGGTGCCGGCCCATCACCATGGTGATGGCGGCCGCCACGATCGGCAGCACCGTCGGCAGCGGGATGAGGGCGAGCATCAACGATTCGGTCATCGCTCGTCCTCCTTCTCAGCGGGCGGCAACTGCTTCTCGCGCGGCACGCTGGGCAGGGGCAGCGCGCCCGTGTCGACCACGTCGACGCGGGCCTGCTTGAGTTCCTCGGCCGACAGCAGCTCACCGTCGGGGCCGTAGGCGTCGCCCAGGGCCGACGGTGCGCCCGTGATCGGGTCGTCCGAGGCGTCGTAGTCGGGGTCGTCGGCGGCGATGTCCACGTCGCGCTCGAGCACCTTCGTGTCCTCGGGGTCGTCGTCGACCTCGTCGTCGGTGTTGATGGTGAAGGAGCGGTAGGCGAGGGCGAGGATGAACGCCGCCATGCCCATCGTGATGACGATGGCGGTGAGGATCATCGCCTGCGCCAGCGGGTCCGCCTCCGTGAGCCGCCCTGAAGAGAAGTACCCGACGATGGGCGGGTTCCCGGGCGGGGACGACAGCGCGAGCAGCAGCAGATTCACCGCGTTGCCGAACAAGATGATGCCCATGAGCATGCGGGTCAGGCTGCGGTCGAGCAGCAGGTACACGCCGGTGGCGACCATGACCGCGATGGCGGCGAAGAGTCCGATGTCGACGATCACCGTGCGCCACCCCCCGTCTGGACGGGCAGGGGCGAGGTCATGTCGGCGGGGGATCCCTCCAGGTCGAGTCGTGCGCCGAGACTGCGCAGCACGTCGAGGACCAGGCCCACGACGATGAGATACACGCCGGCGTCGAAGATCAGCGCTGTCACCACCTTGACGTCACCGAAGACCGGCAGGGTGAACTCGAAGGCGACCGACGACATCGCCGGGGCGCCCGCGAGCAGCGAGACGATGGTGCCGCCCGCGGCGAGCAGCAGGCCGGTGCCGAGGATGCGGCCCGCGTCGAGCGGGAGGGCCTCCCCGATCTCGTACCGGCCGCCCGCGAGGTAGCGCAGAACCAGCGCGAGGCCGGCGGTGAGGCCGCCGGCGAAGCCGCCGCCCGGCGCGTTGTGGCCGGCGAAGAAGAAGTAGACCGAGACCACCATGATCGTGGGGAAGGCCAGGCGCGAGGTGATCTCCAGGACCAGCGAGCGGTGCCGCGGGTCGCGGAGCGCGGAGCCGCGAAGCCAGGTGGTGCCCGGTGCGGCGGCGGCCGCGGCCGCCGCCGCGGCGCTGACCCGCGGCGCGGAGCCGAACCGGCGGTTCCGGAAGACGAGCGAGGCGACGCCCGTCGCCGCGACCAGCAGCACCGAGATCTCGCCGAAGGTGTCCCAGGCGCGGATGTCCACCAGGATGACGTTGACGGTGTTGTGCCCGTAGCCGAACTTGTAGGCCTGCTCGGGCAGACGGTCCGCGACGGGGGCCGCGACACGCGCGGCGCGGGCCGCGATCGCGACCACGACGACCATCGCAGCGACGGCCACGCCGAGCAGCGCCCGCGCCACCCGCGACGGTCGGCTGCCGGTGATCGGCGCCTCGGCGGGCAGCTTGCGCAGCACCAGGACGAAGATCACCAGGGTCAGCGTCTCGACCAGGAACTGCGTCAACGCCAGGTCGGGTGCGCCGTAGATCGCGAAGATCACGCCCGTGCCGTAGCCCGTCACGCCCACGACGAGCACCGTCGCCAGGCGGTTGCGCAGCAGCACGGCCGTCAGCGCGGCGGCGCACATCAGCACCGAGATCGCGAGGAACAGCGGCGAGGCCTCGACCCGCAGGTCGGGCCGCGCCCGGGTCCCGAAGGTCAGCACCAGGACCGGTAGCAGCACCAGCGTCAGCAGGATCGTTCCCTGGGTGAGCGGCAGCGAACCGCGCTGCGTGCTCTGGGTCATGCGCAGCGACAGCACGTCGGCGCCGCGCAGGGTGGCGTCGTAGAGCCGGTCGGCGTTGCCCAGGAGCACGCTGTTTCGCCGCCGCAGCCGGGAGAACGGGCTGTGCGGCTGGGCGATGACGATGCCGGTCCCGATGATCAGCACCGTCAGCAGCAGCGGGAGCGTGAAGCCGTGCCACAGCGCGAGGTGGTACGGGTCGTCCGCGGGCGGGAAGTACTGATCGGGGTACTCGGCCAGCACGTGGTCGAGCCACGGTGAGAGGACACCGTCGACCAGGCTGAGGACCGCGAGCAGCGCGGGCCCGGCCAGGAACAGCGGGCTGATCGCGTGCATGTTCTCGACGGCGCTGGTCGGCTTGGCCTGGCCCTTGCGGCCGAAGGCGCCCCAGAGGAACCGGATGCTGTAGGCCACCGTCAGCGCCGAGCCGGCGCACAGGCCGACGAGCAGCACCACCGGGATCGGCGACGGCAGGGAGGCATGCAGCATCGTCTCGAGCGCCGCCTCCTTGCCGACGAAGCCGTACAGCGGCGGGATGCCCGCCATCGACGCGGCGGCCAGGGCGGCGATCACCGCGAGTACCTTCTGCTTGTCGCCGAGCATCGCCAGCCGCCGGATGTCGCGTGTGCCGGTGGCGTGGTCGATGATGCCGACCACCATGAAGAGCGTCGCCTTGAACAGGGCGTGCGCGGTGAGCATCGTCATCCCCGCGAGCGCGACGTTCCGTTCGCCGGTGCCGACCAGCACCATGAGCATGCCGAGCTGGCTGACGGTGCCGAAGGCCAGGATGAGTTTGAGGTCGAACTCGCGCAGCGCGCGCCAGCCCGCCAGGATCATCGTCAGAATGCCCAGGCCCAGCACGATCACCCGCCAGGCGTTCAGGTGGGAGAAGGCCGGAGCCAGCAGCGCGACGAGGTAGATGCCCGCCTTGACCATTGCGGCGGCGTGCAGGTACCCCGAGACCGGCGTGGGCGCCGCCATGGCGCCGGGGAGCCAGAAGTGGAACGGGACGATCGCGGACTTGCTGATCGCGCCGATCAGGATCAGCACGACGCCCACCTCGACGCCGAGGGAGATGGTCGCCGGGTCGGCCATCGCGCGGGCGATGATCTCGGAGAACAGGTACGTGCCGTAGTGCTCGCCCAGCTCGACGATGCCGACCAGCATCGCGAGGCCGCCGAGCGTGGTGACCAGCAGCGCCTGGGTGGCCGCGCGGCGGCTGGTGGCGCGCTCGGCGTAGTACCCGACGAGCAGGAAGCTGAGCACCGAGGTGAGCTCCCAGAAGACGTACATCGCCAGCATGTTGTCGCTGACGACGAGGCCGAACATGACGGCCATGAAGGCGACCAGTTCGGCTGCGAAGGTGGGTAGCTTGCGGGTGTTCGAGACTCCGGTGAAATAACCCGCGCAGTAGACCAGGATGACCGCGCCGATCCCGAGGACCAGGACCGACATGATCGCGCCGAGCTCGGTGAGCCGCAGCTCGAGGTTCATGTGCAGCGCGGGGACCCACTGCAGGGACTCGGTCCGTGCGGGTTCGCCGGAGACCGGCCACACGGTGATGACCCACGCCAAAGCCGCGGCCGGGACCACCGCGAGCCCGAGGAAGGCGCGCGCGCCGAAACGGCCGACCGCGACCGGTGCGGCTAAGGTCGCCAATGATAAACAGATGAGAATGACAAGCAATGGGCACTCCGTCCTTGGTGAGCGGGGTGTCGTTCTTTGTTGATTCTACCGGTGAGGGATCTCGGGAGCTGCATGGACCAGATGACGGATCGTCCGACCACTTCGTTCGGGTCTGCGCGTCGGCGCGTCGGGCCGGCCGTCGCGTCACTTCTGGCGGTCGCCGGGCTGCTCCTGGGCACCGCCGCGTGCAAGGGCGACACCAAGGACGCGCCCACCGCCACGGTGACCCTCCCGGCCACCTTCCCCAAGGGTGATGTGCCGCTGGTCGACGGGAACCTCATCGACGCGGGCGAGCGCTCCCAGGGCGGCGTGACCGTCTTCAACGTGACGGTTCAGGCCAAGCCCGAGGGGTACGACGAGGCGAAGAAGAAGCTCGTCGCCGCCGGCTACACCGCCCTCGGTGACGGCGGTGCGGGCGGAGCGTCGCGGTCGGCGCAGTTCTCGGGCAAGGGCTACATCGTCACCGTGAGCTCCGTCCAGGCCGGCGCCGTTCCGGACGCCGTGTTCTACGCCGTCAGCAAGGCGTAGACCTGGGTCGGGGCAGTTCGCTGGGCGGTCGCGGTTCCGCGTGACTCGCGATCGACCATGCCACCCTGCAGCGATCGCCGCCCTCGTCGGTCCGCCGTTCCCGCCGGCCCGGCACCGCCGACCGGCGGCTACGAGGTCCGACGGTCCGCGTACGCCTGCAGGTCCGCGACCTGGTCCGGGTCCAAGGACGGGCGGACGGCCCGGCGTGCCGCCTCGACGTCCGCGGCGGTGACGGTGGCCGTGTCCAGATCCCGGCGCATCGCGGTCAGTGCGGCCTCGCGCAGCAGTGCGGTGCAGTCCGCGGCCGAGTAGCCGTCGAGCCGCTCGGCGAGCGCCGGAAGGTCCACGTCGTCGGCCAGCGGTATCGACCGCGAGCCGGTCCGCAGGATCTCCGCGCGGGCCTCGGCGTCCGGCGGCGGCACGAAGATCAGTCGCTCCAGCCGGCCCGGTCGCAGCAGCGCCGGGTCGATCAGGTCCGGCCGGTTCGTCGCGCCCAGCACCACCACGTCGCGGAGGGGCTCGGCACCGTCGAGCTCGGTGAGCAGCGCGGCGACGACCTTGTCGCCCACCCCGGAATCCGACGACTGCCCGCGGCGCGGGGCGAGCGCGTCGACCTCGTCCAGGAAGATCAACGACGGTGCGCTGCCCCGTGCCCGGGCGAACAGGTCGCGGACGGCCTTCTCCGATTCGCCGACCCACTTGTTCATGAGCTCGGCGCCCTTGACCGCGTGCACCGACAGTTGGCCCGACGCGGCGAGCGCGCGGACCACGAAGGTCTTGCCGCAGCCGGGCGGACCGTAGAGCAGCACGCCGCGCGGCGGCTCGACGCCGAGGCGCGCGAAGGTGTCCGGGTGGCGCAGCGGCCACAGCACGGTCTCGGTGAGGGCCTGCTTCGTCTCGACCATGTCGCCCACGTCGTCCAGGGTGATCGACCCGACCGACACCTCCTCGGTCGCCGACCGCGACACCGGCCGGATCACCGACAGCGCGCCGAGCAGGTCGGGTTGGGTGATGGAAAGGGAGTGATCCGCACTGTCGTTCAGCACCCGCGCGGCCGCACGCAGCGCACCTTCCCGGCACAGCGCCGCCAGGTCGGCGGCCACGAACCCGGGTGCGCGCAGCGCCACCTCGTGCGGGTCGAGGCCGACGGTCGGCGCCTCCCGCAGCAGCAGCTCGAGCAGCTTCTCCCGCTGCCCCACGTCCGGGAGGTCGACGGCGACCGTCCGGTCCGCGAGGTCCGGCTCCCGCAGTCGCGAGTCGAGGTCGCCGGGCGCGGAGGTGGTCGCGATGAGCGCGACCCGCGGCGTGGCGACGGCGCGACGCAGTTCGTCGAGGATCAACGCCCCGACCGGCTCGCGCGCCGCGGGGAGCAGGGCCTCGACGTCGCGGACCAGCAGCGCCGCCCCGGATCCGTCGACCGCGGCCCGGACCTGCGCGACGGCGTCCCGCACCCGCTGGAGCCGCGCCTGCGGCTCCAGCGCGCCGGTGAAGGCACCGTCGAGCTCGACGAGGGGGCGCGGCGCCACGACGGCTCGTGCCACGGTCGCCTTGCCGCCGCCCGTGGGCCCGGTGACGAGCACCCCGAGCCGCGCGGGTGCGCCCAGCTTCTCGAGCAGCTCCGGCTCGTCGAGCGCCAGCGACAGCCACTCGGTGAGGCGCTTGACCGCGGTGTCCGCGCCGACGAGGTCCGCGACGGGTCGCACCGCGGGCGCTTCGGCCTCGGGCGCCTCCTCCGCGAGCGTCACGATCTCCGACGGTGCCGCAGGAGCCTGCTCGTCCGCCCACAGCACGGCGGAGTTCGGCTGCACCGACACCGGCCCGGGTGCGGGATCGACGGACACGACCGTGAGCAGCTCGTTCGTCCACGTGATCCCGACCAGCCGCGCGAGCTGCTGGGTGGCCTCGGCGTTCGACGTGCCGGGCCCGAGGTCGCGCGGGAGCAGCGACACGCTGTCGCCGGGCATCATCACCTTGCCGAGGAGGGCCTGCCGGAGGGCGGCACCGTCGAGGGCGTTGCGGGTGAGGGCGCTGCCGCGCAGGAGGACCCGCTTCGCGCCGTAGACGACGGCCGGCGTGATCACGACCGTCGCGTCCTCGCGGAGACCGCAGTTGGCGATCGTCAGCTCGTCCAGGAGCGCGACCCCGGGGGCGCTGCCCGACGGTGCCGCCGCCACGACCGCCGCGGTGCGGCGCGCGCCGAGCAGTTCGATGCCGTCCCATTCGCGCAGGCCGAGGGCAGCGAGCGCCTCCGGATGGATCCGGACGATGCCCCGCCGCGCCTCGAGGGCCGAGGTCTGCAGACGGACGGTGAGCGACAGGTTCGGCACGACGTCCAGATTAGCCAGCGGACCCGACCCGTGGCGGTATCAGTCGTCGCGGCCCGGTCGGCGCAGGCCGAGGCGGGCGGCGGACCGTCCGCTCCCGCGGCGGATGGTCGCGGCGCGGCGCTTGGGGCGCAGCGGCCGGCGGTCCGGGTGGCGCATCTGCCGACGCATCTGGCGGCGTTCGGCGGGCTTGCTGTCCCAGGCCTCGGGCCGGGCGACGACCCACCGCTTCGAGCGCCACGCGAAGGGGATGTGCAGCAGGTAGATCGCGATCACCACGAGCAGCGCGATGTACGGGTAGGTGAGCATCAGCGCGACCAGGCCCGCGACCACCACGAGCACGCCGGCGGCCTTCGCGGGCTCGACGGTCATGGTCTTGAAGCTGGAGGTGGGGATCCGTGAGACGGTGAGCGCGGCGACCAGGAGCGTCCAGATCGCGACGGCGGGTGTGCTGACCCACCACCCCTTGCCCCATTCCTGTTGCGCGGCCAGCGGGGCCAGCACGAGCAGCGCGCCGGCGGGCGCGGGCACGCCGACGAAGAAGTCCTTGGTGTACGCGGGGGCCGTGGGGTCGGCGGCGAGGGTGTTGAACCGGGCGAGCCGGAGCACCATCGCGACCGCGAACAACAGCGCGACGATCCAGCCCACCGGCGAACCCGGGAACACGACGAAGTACAGGATCAGAGCGGGCGTCACGCCGAAGTTGATCGCGTCGGCCAGCGAGTCGAGCTCGGCGCCGATCTTGGTGGCGGCGCCCAGCAGGCGGGCGACCCGGCCGTCGAGGCCGTCGAGGATCGCCGCGACCACGACCAGCATGATCGCCAGGTCGACCTTGCCGGCCGCGGCGAACCGCACGCCGGTCAGGCCGGCGCACAGCGCTGCCACGGTCAGCACCGACGGCAGGATCATGATCCCGACGGGGCGCGGCTGCTCCTGACGGGCCGGACTCACGGCTGCGCGACCGGGAGGTGCGCTATCACGGTCTCAGCCGCTACGGCGCGCTGTCCGCTGTAGACGGCGAGCTCGGTGCCGGCGGGGAAGTAGGTGTCCACCCGCGAGCCGAACCGGATGATGCCGTAGGTCTCGCCGAGTTCCAGCTGGTCGCCCGGCGCGCAGTCGGTGCGGATGCGGCGCGCCACGAGGCCCGCGATCTGCACGACGCCGACGGGACCGTATTCGGTGGCCAGGCGCACCGTCGTGCGCTCGTTGGCGTCGCTGGCCTCGGGGAGGTCGGCGGAGAGGAACTTGCCGTCGGTGTGCACCACGGAGTCGACCACGCCGGCCAGCGGGGAGCGCTGCACGTGCGCGTCGAAGACCGACAGGAAGATCGAGACGCGGGGCAGCGGCTGATCGCCCAGGCCCAGCTCGCGCGGGGGGACGTGCTCGTCCACGAGGGTGACCTCGCCGTCCGCGGGGGCGACCGCGACGCCCTCCAGTGTGGGCGTCACGCGGGGCGGGTGCCGGAAGAAGGCGGCGCACGCGGCGGCGGTGAGCAGCGCGGGCACGCGGATCCAGCCCTTGCGGTAGCCGACCGCCGCCACCCCGAGGGACCCCGCGATGAACGGGGTGCCCGCGGGGTGCAGCGGCGGGACGGTGTGCCGGATCAGCTCGGCGATGTGCTCGATACCGGTGGAGTGCTCGGTCAGATGCCCGTCGACCGGCGTGCGAGGTCGGCGCGCCACCTAACGTCCCTTCAGTTCAGTGCTCATGTCGGGTGACATTCTCGCACCCGACGGTGCGATCACTTGCGTCCGGTGACCAGCTTCACGATGAAGAGGAGGATGCAGGCGCCCGCGATCGCGGTGAAGAACGTGAACCAGTACCCCCCGCCCTTCACGTCGATCCCGAGCTTGGTGAGGATGAAGCCGCCGAGGAGGCCGCCGATGATGCCGACCACGACGTTGAGGATGAAACCCATCTGCTTGTCGGTGCCCATGAACTTGCTGGCGATCCAGCCGGCGAGGCCGCCGATGATGATCCACCCGATCCATCCGACCTTGTCGGGCGTGAACGGTTCGGCGAGAAGCGTGTCGGCGTACTGGGTGATCATGTGTGCCTCCTAGTGAGTGCCGTTCAGGTCAACGACGTCCACCGTCGCGCCCTCGGCCAGGTGCTCGACCTCGGGCGGAACGTCCAGCAGACAATCCGCCTGTGCAAGCCATCGTAGGTAGTGCGAACCCGGTCCGCCCAGCACCGAGACCGAATCGGTACCGTCGTGCTCCTTGGTCAGGCGTCCGCGCAGGTACTGGCGCTTCCCGGGGATCGAGTCCACCGGCTCGGCGAGCCGCGCGGACCGTCGGGGACGGTCCGGCAGGCCCATCGCTGCCCGCAGGGCCGGGCGCAGGAAGACCTCGAACGAGACGAGGGCGCTGACGGGGTTCCCGGGGAAGGTCACGAAGGGCACGCGCGCCCCGCCCAGGTCGACGGTGCCGCACCCCTGCGGCATGCCCGGCTGCATGGCGACCTTGGCGAACTCGACGCCGCGGTCCGCGAGGGCGTCCTTGACCACCTCGTACGCCCCGGCGCTGACGCCGCCCGTGGTGATGACGAGGTCGATCCCGCCCGCCGTGACGCGCTCGGCGAGCCGCGCCAGGAGCGAGTCCACCGAGTCCTCGACGAGGTGCAGCACCTCGACCGTGACCCCGCCCGACTCGGTCAGCGCGGCGGCCAGCATCTCGGCGTTCGACTCGTAGATCTGCCCCGGGAGAAGGGGCGTCCCCGGGCGGACCAGCTCGGACCCGGTGGACAGCACGGCGACGCGCAGCGGCTCGAGCACCGGCAGTGCGGTGAGCCCCAGCGCCGCCGCGAGGCCGACGGCGGGCGCGCTCACCCGCTCCCCGGCGCGCAGCGCCACCTCCCCGGCTTCGATGTCGCTGCCCGCGGCGCGGAAGAACCGCCCCGGCTCGGGTGCGAGGTCGATCCGCACGGTCGAGGTGCCGCCGTCGGTCTGCTCGACGGGGACGATGGCGTCGGCACCGTCGGGCAGGGGAGCGCCGGTCATGATGCGGCACGCCGCCCCGGGCGGGAGCGCGGGCACGTCGGTGCGGCCGGCGGGGATGTCGAAGGCGACGGGCAGCACCGCGCCCGCCGGGGCGTCGGCGGCGCGGACCGCGTAGCCGTCCATCGCCGAGTTGGTGAAGGGCGGCAGGGAGATCGGCGCGAGGACGTCGCGGGCCAGGACCAGGTCGGGACGCAGCCCGGGTCGCAGGTCGACGGTCCGCGGTGCCGGGATCAGTGCGGCGACCGCGGCCCGGTGCTCGTCCACCGACCTCATGCGCTCGGCGCGTTCGACGGTGCCGGGGCCTCCGACCGTGCCGGCGCGAGCCGGGTGAGCAGTAGTGCCTCGGCGAGCGCGGTGCGCCGCAGTTCACCGGGGTCGACGGACTCGTTGGGGGCGTGGATGCGGCACTGCGGCTCCTCGACGCCGAGCAGCGCGATCTCCGCCTGCGGTGCGGCCTTCCGCAGCTGCGTGCACAGCGGGATCGACCCGCCCTGGCCGCTGAAGGCGACCTCGGCACCGTCGTACGCCTCGGCGAGGGCCTCGCGGAGGACTGCGTAGGCGGGACCGGTGGTCTCCGCGGCGAAGGGCTCGCCGACGGCCTCGATGTGCGCGTCGACGTGCGCGCCCCACGGCGCGTTGGTGCGCAGGTGCGCTAGGAGCAGCTCGGTGGCGGCGTGCGGGTCGGTGCCCGGGGGTACGCGCAGGTTGAGCAGGGCGGCGGCGCGGGGCTGGATCGCGGCGGCGGCCGTGGCCGTAGCGGGGGCGTCCAGGCCGATGACGGTGAGCGCGGGGCGCGCCCACAGCTGGTCGGCGATGGTCCCGGAGCCGAGGATCGCGGCATCGTCGTAGATCGCGGCGTCGGTGGCGAACTGCGCCGGATCGTAGGGCTCTCCGGCCCAGCGGGCCGAGCTGTCGAGCCCGTCGATCGTGGTGTTGCCGAAGCCGTCCCGCAGGGTCGCGAGGAGGGCGATGAGGGCGGCGAGTGCGTCGGGTGCGGCGCCGCCGAAGGCGCCGGAGTGCAGGTCCGAGGTGCCGGTGCTGACCTCGACGCGGACGTTCGCAGCGCCGCGTAGCGAGGTGGTCAGCGTCGGCCGGCCGACCGCGACGTTGCCGGTGTCGCCGATGACGATGAGGTCGGCCTGCGCGAGCTCGGGACGCTGCGCGACGAGGTCCTCCAGGCCCACGCCGCCGCCCTCCTCGGAACCCTCGATGACGATGCGCACGCCCACAGGGAAGGTCCCGTCCTCCCCGCGGACCGCGCGCAGCGCTGTCAGGTGCGCCACGAGGTTGCCCTTGCAGTCCGCGGCGCCGCGGCCGTACCAGCGGTCCGTGCCGTCCGGGCCCGGCCGGGTGGTCAGAGTGAACGGGTCGGACTCCCAGGCCTCGCTCGGGCCGGGCGGCTGGACGTCGTGGTGGCTGTAGAGCAGCACCGTCGGCGCGCCCTCGGGTGCCGGTGCGTGCCCGACGATCGCGATGGACCCGTCGGAGGTCGTGATCCGCTCGACGTTCCCGATGCCCGCCTCGGTGAAGGCCTTCGCGACCCACTCCGCGGAGGCCGCGTTGGGCTCCGGGCCGAACTCGGGGGAGTCGTGCACCGACGGGTGCGCCACCAACTCGGCGAGGTCCGAGCGGGCCCGGTCCATCAGGGATTCGACGGTGCGCCGCAGGCTGCTGTCGGTCATCGGTTCACGATAGCGCGGCGCAGAGAGCCGATAGGCGTCCCGTGGTTCACTGAGATGACTCTGGAGGAGGAATCCATGGTGCGAAAGTCGATCGCAGCGGTGGGGGCAGCGCTGCTGCTCGCGGGCTGTTCCACAACGGTGGCGGGCACACCCGAGGCCGATCCGTCGGGGATGCCGAGGCCGGACACGGGCTCGTACGCGACAGCTCCGCGGACCGTCGAACCGATGACGGAGAAGGTGCAGGCCGCCGCGGAGGGGTTCCGGATGATGGAGATCATCCCGCTCGCCACCCAGATCGACGGCTCGGTCCGGTACCCGGGGAGGCCGGGCTTCGGTCGGATCTCGAGCTCCATCGGGTCAGCCATCGGTGACGGGGTCGGCACGGCGCTCGAGGGCCTGGAAGTGGGGGCGTACACGTCGGCCGGCGACAAGGCGCCGGGCTCGAAGTCGACCGATTCCGGTAAGGACCTGATCACGGGCGTGTTCCGGTTCAAGGACGAGGCCGCGGCGCGCGCGGCGGTCGGCAATCCGGCCGTCTTCGCCGACGACAAGGGTTTCGCGGGTTCCACGCCGACACCGAAGGTGCCCGTGACCGTCCCGGGATACGCGGATGCGAAGGCGTACACGAAGACGACCACGTACTCGACCAGCACCGTCGGACTGCTCGCGAGCGGGCGGTACGTCCTCGCCGGCTGGACGACGGGCTCGCTCGACTGGGTCAAGAAGTTCTTCGACCTGCAGATCCCGGCGTTGAAGGACTTCACGCCGACGCCGGTGGACAAGTTCTCCACCCTGACGCGCGACCACGACGATCTGCTCACGTACACCCTCGCGGAATCGACCCCGACCATCTACCAGGCCACGCTGAACGCCCGGACGATGACGCCCATGCAGAGCGATATCACTGCTGCCGTCAAGGATTTCGCCGACGCCGGCGTCGACTACATCGCCCGCGCCGGGAACAACGTCTATCGTGCGCGGGACGCAGCCGGTGCCTCGCTGCTCGCGGATCGGTTCATCACCGAGACGCGGACCTTCTACGCCGGGTCGACCGAGTCTAAGCCGAAGGGGGTGCCGGGCGGGCGCTGCCTGACCTATCCCTCGTACTCCGGATCCAAAGACACCCGTACGTACTGCGTCGCGCCGGTCGGGCGCTACCTGGCGGAGGTCTCCGATACGCAGCAGACGCGCGCGAACCAGGCCATCGGCGCGTCGTACCTGATCCTGCAGGGCGTGAAGTGAGAGTCCGCGCGGCACTGGCCGTCGTGGGTACGGCGCTTCTCCTCGCATCCTGCTCGTCCACGATCGCGGGTACTCCGGTCGCGGACCCGTCGGCGGTGCCGAAGCCGGACGTCGGCTCGTTCCCGACGGCCCCGCGCACCGTCGGCTCGCTCACGGACTCGCAGGCACGTGCTGCCGAGGGCTATCGCATGGCGGAGATCATCCCCATGCCGCCCGATGTCGATCCCTCGCAGCGGTACAACGGATCGATATCGGTCGGAAAGCCCAGTCTCGGACTGTCGTTCGGTGAGGGCGTGGGCAGTGCGCTCAAGGACATGGAGGTCGGCGCGTACTCGTCGGCGCAGTCGACCAAACCCGGCGTCTCGACCTTCGACACCCCGGGCACATCGCTGCTCATGGGCTTCGCCCGGATGAAGGACGCTGCCGCCGCGACGGCGGCGGTGTCCGACCCGGCGATCCTGGCGGCCGAGAAGCCTCAGTTCAGCACCTCGGAGCCGGCGAAGGAACAGGTCGCGATCCCGGGCTACTCGGCCGCGAAGGCCTACCGGATGACCTGGCCGTCGACCAAGACGGTGTCGATCGTGGCGGTGCTCGCGAGCGATCGGTACGTACTGTTCACCTACACCACCATGACCGCGGACGCGGTGAAGAAGTTCTTCGACCTGCAGACCAAGGCGCTGGGCGGCTTCACGCCGACTCCTGTCGACAGGTTCAGCACCCTCACCAAGGATCGGGACGACCTGTTGAAGTACACCCTGGCGGGCGAGGGCAACCGTGACGTCGTGCTGCCGGCGCGGACCGCGGTGGTCAACCAGTCGGACATCACCGGATCGGTGAAGAACTTCGCGGACGCCGGTGTCGATGTCGTCGCCCGCGCGGGCAACACGGTGTACCGCGCCAAGGATGCGGCCGGTGCTCGGCTGCTCGCGGACGCGTTCGTCGCGGAACTCAAGGGCTTCTACGCCGGCAACACGGCCTCCACGGTCAAGGGCGTGCCGGGCGGTCAGTGCCTGACCTATCCGCCGTACAAGGGGTCCAAGGATTCCCGGAGCTACTGCGTCGCCCCGGTCGGTCGGTATCTCGTCGAGGTCTCCGGCACCCAGCTCGAGAAGACCAAACAGGCCGTCGGCGCGTCGTACCTCGTCCTGCAGGGGGCGAAGTGAAGACCCGCGCGGCACTGGTGGTCGCCTCGGTGGCTCTCCTCGCAGCCTGCTCGACGACGGTGCCCGGCACCGCCGTCGTCGACCCCTCTGCGGTCCCGAAGCCGGAGTACGGCTCCAACCGCATCGAGCCCCGGGATGTCGGGACGGCCGACACCGCACTGGGTCTCGTGCTCGAGGGACGTCGGATGGCGGCGACGTCGCCGCTCGTCTTCGACATCGACCCCGCGATCCGCTACAGCAGCCAGGTGGAGACGGGGCGGCTCAACACCGGGCAGCGCAGCGTGAAGTTCATGATCGGGCAGCTCGGTGCGGACGCCTTCCGCGATCACGAGGTGGGTTTCTTCATCGGCGCGAGCGATCAGAAGCCCGGTGTCCGCAGCTCCTCGACCACGAAGTCCCGCGGTATCACGGTCGGGGTGCTGCGCATGCCGTCGCCGGCTCGAGCGGCGGCCGCCGTCACCGTCGGCCTGCGGGGCCGCGAGCCCGATGCGGACGCGGAGACTCCGGAGAAGAAGACGATATCGATTCCCGGTTACGACAAGGCGATCGCGTACTCGCAGGCGTTCAAGACCGGCACTCCGAACGTGGCGTTCCTCGCGTACAAGCAGTTCGTGATCTTCAGCTACGGCTCCTTCTCGCCGGTGCAGATCCAGAGGTACTTCGACGAGCAGACCAAGGGCCTCGACGGCTTCACGCCCACCCCCGTCGACAAGCTCACCACGCTCCCCGTCGACGACTCCGGTGTCGCGAAGTACACGCTCCCGCCGAGCACCGAGGACCCCACGCGCACAGGAACACTGCCGATCACGGTGGCCCTGCAGAACCAGCTCGACGTCACCAGTGCCAAGAAGGCCTTCGACGATGCCGGCGTCGACGCGGTCGGCGTCGGCAACAGCACCGTCTACCGCGCGAAGGACGCGGCAGCGGCGGTCCGGATGCAGAAGTCCTTCGTCGACGACGTCCGGAGCTTCTACTCGACGAACACGCCCATCGCCGCGAAGAACATCCCGGGCGTGGTGTGCATGGTGCTGCCGATGTACCCGGGCAGCTCCATCACCACCAACTGGTGCATCGCCACGGCGGGCCGATTCGTCGTCGAAGTCGCTGCGGGGCAGCAGCAACAGGTCGTCCAACGCATCGGCGCCGAGTACCTGATCCTGCGGGACGTGAAGTGAGGCGCGCGGCGCCGCAACAGCGCTGACGACGAAGGGCGCACCCTCGCCGGGTGCGCCCTTCGGTCGTGAGCCAGTGGGTTACTTCGCCTCGGCCTCGGTCTTGATGTGGGAGAGGGTCTGCTTCATGCCGACCAGCAGGCCGCGCTCGAAGTCCTCGTTGCCGCCCAGGAGCGCGGCGACGAGGCCGCTGCTCACCGCGGTCGTCTTGCCGCCGGCCGCCTCGCGACGCTCGACGACGGTGGTCTTGTCGCCGTCCGGCACCAGGGTGAAGCTCCAGACGGTGTGGTTCTCGGCCACACGGAAGGCCACGCGCTCGTTCGTCGTGAACTCGGTGACCCGGGTGTTGGTGGGCCAGACCTTCCAGCCCTGACGGTTGATGTTCAGCATCCGGCTGCCGACCTTGAGCGGGCCGCCGAACACGAACACCTTCTTGCACTGCGGGCTGCGACGGCCCATCGCCTCGAGGTCGGACACGACGGTCCAGACCTTCTCCACGGGCGCGTCGATCACGACGCTCGACTCCAATACGGGGGTTGCCATGACCGGATCCTACCCGGCAGTAGGAAGCGCCCGACGGTGCCGTGCTTCCGCCCGTGGCGGAACAGCCGGCATCGACCTTGCACTCGACCCTGTCGAGTGCTAGAAACGACTTAGCACTCGGATTACGTGAGTGCTAGGTCGAGTAGGTGAGACCGGGCCCTGTGCGCAACCCGCGCAGGTGACACGCCGGGTCGTCCGTCGCGGGCACCGAATCGACCTAGAAGACGTGTCCAAAGTACGGGCCGAACCGGCCCCTATCTGGAGGAATCACTTCGCAATGGCCAAGATCATCGCGTTCGACGAAGAGGCCCGCCGCGGTCTCGAGCGGGGCCTGAACGCCCTCGCCGACGCCGTCAAGGTGACGCTCGGCCCCAAGGGCCGCAACGTCGTGCTGGAGAAGAAGTGGGGCGCCCCCACGATCACCAACGACGGTGTTTCCATCGCCAAGGAGATCGAGCTCGAGGATCCCTACGAGAAGATCGGCGCCGAGCTCGTCAAGGAGGTCGCCAAGAAGACCGACGACGTCGCGGGCGACGGCACCACCACCGCCACCGTTCTGGCCCAGGCGCTCGTGCGCGAGGGCCTGCGGAACGTGGCCGCGGGTGCGAACCCGCTGGGCCTCAAGCGGGGCATCGAGAAGGCCGTCGCGGCCGTCACGGAGCACCTGCTCAAGGAGGCCAAGGAGGTCGAGACCAAGGAGCAGATCGCTGCTACCGCGGGCATCTCGGCCGGCGACCCCGCCATCGGTGAGCTCATCGCCGAGGCCATGGACAAGGTCGGCAAGGAAGGCGTCATCACCGTCGAGGAGAGCAACACCTTCGGGCTCCAGCTGGAGCTGACCGAGGGCATGCGCTTCGACAAGGGCTTCATCTCGGGCTACTTCGCCACGGACGCGGAGCGTCAGGAGGCCGTGCTCGAGGACGCCTACGTGCTGCTCGTCGCCGGCAAGATCTCGACCGTCAAGGACCTGCTGCCGCTGCTGGAGAAGGTCATCCAGTCGGGCAAGCCGCTCGCGATCATCGCCGAGGACGTCGAGGGCGAGGCCCTGTCGACGCTCATCGTCAACAAGATCCGCGGCACCTTCAAGTCGGTCGCCATCAAGGCCCCCGGCTTCGGCGATCGCCGCAAGGCGATGCTGCAGGACATGGCGATCCTCACCGGTGGCCAGGTCATCTCCGAGGAGATCGGCCTGTCGCTCGACACCGCCGGCCTCGAGGTGCTGGGTACCGCCCGCAAGGTCGTCGTGACCAAGGACGAGACCACCATCGTCGACGGCTCGGGCTCGCAGGAGCAGATCGCCGGCCGCGTGGCTCAGATCCGTGCCGAGATCGAGAACAGCGACTCGGATTACGACCGGGAGAAGCTGCAGGAGCGCCTCGCGAAGCTGGCCGGCGGCGTCGCCGTCATCAAGGCCGGCGCTGCGACCGAGGTCGAGCTCAAGGAGCGCAAGCACCGCATCGAGGATGCCGTGCGCAACGCCAAGGCCGCCGTCGAGGAGGGCATCGTCGCCGGTGGTGGCGTCGCTCTCGCGCAGTCCGGTTCCGTGTTCGACGCCCTCGCTCTCGAGGGTGACGAGGCCACCGGCGCGAACATCGTCAAGGTCGCGCTCGACGCCCCCGTCAAGCAGATCGCCTTCAACGCCGGCCTCGAGCCCGGCGTCGTGGCCGAGAAGGTCCGCAACTCGCCGTCCGGCACCGGCCTCAACGCCGCCACCGGCGTCTACGAGGACCTGCTGGTCGCCGGCATCAACGACCCGGTGAAGGTCACCCGCTCGGCGCTGCAGAACGCAGCCTCGATCGCGGCGCTGTTCCTCACCACCGAGGCCGTCGTCGCCGACAAGCCGGAGAAGGCCGGAGCGCCCATGGGCGATCCGACCGGCGGCATGGGCGGCATGGACTTCTAAGTCCTTCCCCCTCGGCTAGGGATTCAAGGGCCCGGCATCGTCGCAAAAGACGGTGCCGGGCCCTTCCCGTTTCTGCCCTCGACCTGCGCATTGTCACTTTACGGCGAAGCTAAGTGACAACATTCGCGTCATGCGGGGATTCTTGTCACTTTCGGCGGGAGGCTGCAACGTCACGAGGAACGGGCACCCGCCGCACCAGGGCGTCGAGTACGGCCACCGTCGCGGTGCCTTCTTGGGCCTGGTATGCCACGACGAGTTGCCCCGGCGCCGCGGCGACCTCGAGCGTGGACCATTCCAGTTCGAGAACTCCCAACTCGGGATGTGCGATCACTTTGCCGCCGTTGGTCTTGGCCTGAACCTCACCATCGCCCCACAGGCGGGCGAAGTGCTCGCTGCGCACCGAAAGCTCGCCGACGAGCGCCATCAATCGAGGATTCGACGGGTTCGGGCCCGAGAGTGCCCGCAGGTTCCCGACTGATTCCCGGGCGACGGTGTCGAAGTCCAGGAACACCTCTCGCGATCGGGGGTCGAGGAACAGGGACCGCACCATGTTGTCGCCGACTTCGAGCCCGATCCCGCGATGCAGTTCCCCACCCGCCGCGTTGGTCCCGATGAGATCGAGGAGCGAGTTGGTGACGATCGTCGGGTTCGGCCATGAATCGAGCAGGCGGCGGACCACATCGGACATCTCGTCGACCACCTCGCCGCCACGACCATCGGGAAGCTCCGCGAGTTGTGCGAGGTGGGCAGCACCGTCGGAGTCGAGCTGGAGAACTCCCGCGAGCGCGGCGACCACGGCGGGGGACGGCCTGCGGTCCCGCCCTCGCTCCAGGCGCACGAGGTATTCGACGCTGATTCCCGCTTGCGCTGCGACCTCCTCGCGTCGGAGGCCCGGGGTGCGTCGTACGCCCATGGCGCGCAGCCCGAGCGCCTTCGGGTCGACGCGTTCGCGGCGCGCGCGGAGGAACTCACCCAGCACGTTGTCGGTCACCCGTCCCACGCTACCCATTCGTGCAGGTCCAGCCAGGTAGTGCGGCTACCCGGCAGTGACGCGGCCTTCTTGGCATCGGACGTCTCCGCGAGGCTCGATCCCATGACAGAGACACAGAATCTGATCGGCCGGACCGCGCTCGTGACCGGAGGAGGTTCCGGTATCGGCGCCGCGACCGCGGTCGCCCTGGCTGCGGCCGGTGCGCGGGTGGGAATGATCGGTCGTCGTGCCGACCGGCTGGCGGAGGTCGCAGCAGCGACGGGAGCTGTGTTCACCTCGGCCGATGTGACCGATCGGAACGCGCTGACGCACGCGATCGCGGAGGTCCGCGCGCAGACCGGGCCGTTCGACCTCGTCGTCGCGAACGCCGGCGCCATGCTCCCCGCTGCGTTCGATTCCGCCGATCCGCTGGACTGGGACCGGATGATCGCGACCAACATCACGGGTCTGCTCACGACGGCCCGTGAGTCGATCGGCGATCTCGCGGCGGCCGCCGAAGCCGGAGGCGCTGCCGATCTGATCCTGATCAGCTCCATCGGCGCGCACATCGTCCTCCCCGGATATTCGGTCTACAACGCGACTAAGGCGGCGGTCACGCACCTCACAACGCACCTGCGCGGTGAGTTCGGGCCGCGGGGTGTGCGGGTGCGGGCGATCGAGCCGGGGATGATCGAGTCGGAACTGGCAGCGGGAGTCACGGACCCGGACGCCGCTGTTGCCCTGCGCGAGTACGCCATCCAGAACCCGCCGATCCCGGCATCCGCCATCGGCGACGCCGTGGCCTGGAGCGCGGCGCTGCCCACGGGTGTCAACGTCGCCTCGATGATCGTGCTCCCCACGGCGCAGGGCTGACCGCGCCGGCAGCAGAAATCTTCAGCGGCTGCAGATACCTCCGCTCGCCCCGAGAATCCACGGGGCGAGCGGAGGTGTTCGCTGCGCCCGGCGATTTCTGCTGCGCCGGGCGCGTGACCGGTACCCCCTCCGTCCGATCGACATCGGGTTGGCAGAATCGTCGGCGCACCAGTCGTACGAGAGAGGCGCGAGACGTGACCGCAGAGACCTTGCAGTTCCAGGCCGAGACCGATCAGCTGCTGTCGCTGATGATCCACTCCGTCTACTCGGAGAAGGACGTCTTCCTCCGCGAGCTGATCTCCAACGCCTCCGACGCCCTCGACAAGCTGCGCCTCGAGGCGTACCAGGACAAGGACCTCGAGGCGGACGCGTCCGATCTGCACATCGAGCTGCGCCCGGACCCCGAGGCCCGCACGCTGACCATCGCCGACAACGGCATCGGCATGGGCCGCGACGAGGTCGTCGACCTCATCGGCACGCTCGCCAAGTCCGGCACCGGTGAACTCAAGCGCAAGCTGGAGGCCGCGAAGCAGGCCAAGGAGCAGGGGGCTTCGGCGGAGCTCATCGGCCAGTTCGGCATCGGCTTCTACAGCGCCTTCATGGTCGCCGACCACGTCGTTCTCGTCACTCGCAAGGCGGGGGAGGACACCGCGACCCGCTGGGAGTCCGAGGGCCACGGCACGTACACGGTCACCGATCTCGCCGGCGACCAGGTCCCCGCCCAACACGGCACCGCGATCACGCTGCACCTGCGCGCCGCGGACGGCGACGACAGCCTCCACGACTACGCCTCCGAGCACGTGCTCCGCACGGTCGTGCGGCGCTACAGCGACTTCATCGCCTTCCCGATCCGACTGGTCCTCCCGGCCGCGAAGGACGGTGAGACCACCGAGGCCGACGATGCCGCACCGTCCGGCCCGGAGACCCTCAACTCCATGCAGGCGCTCTGGGCGCGCCCGAAGGACGAGGTGAGCGCCGAGGAGTACGCCGACTTCTACCGGCACACCAGCCACGCCTTCGACGAGCCGCTGGAGACCATCGCCGTCCGCGCCGAGGGCACCTTCGAGTATCAGGCGCTGCTGTTCATCCCGACGATGCCGCCCTTCGACATGTTCTACCGGAACACCAAGCCGGGCCCCGCGCTCTACGTCAAGCGGGTGTTCATCATGGATCACTGCGAGGCGCTGCTGCCCCCGTACCTCCGTTTCATCACCGGCGTCGTGGACGCACAGGACCTGTCGCTCAACGTCTCCCGTGAGATCCTGCAGAACGACCGCCACCTGGTGATGATCCGCAAGCGCCTGGTCAAGCGTGTGCTGCAGACGATCACGGCAATGCGGGAGAACGAACGCGAGAAGTACGACACCTTCTGGACCGCCTTCGGCGCCGTCCTCAAGGAGGGGCTGCTCGACGATCAGGACAACCGCGAAACCCTGCTCAAGGCATCGTCGTTCGCGTCGACCTTCAGCGCGGACGGAACCACGGGCCTGGCGGAGTACGTCTCCCGCATGCCCGAGGCGCAGGACGTCATCTACTACGCGGCGGGCGAGTCGCGGCGCCAGCTGGAGTCGTCCCCGCACCTGGAGGCGTTCGCCGCCAAGGGCTTCGAGGTCCTACTGTTGACCGACCAGGTCGACGAGCTCTGGACCACCGGCGCGGAGTTCGACGGTAAGCGGTTCGTCTCCGTGGCGAAGGGCGAGGCCGATCTCGGCGGCGACGCGCCGGAGGCGGAGGGCTTCGAGTCGCTCACCGCCTGGCTCGCGAAGACGCTGGAGGACAAGGTCTCGGGCGTGCGCCTCACCTCCCGACTGACCAGCTCGCCCGCGTGCCTCGTGGGCGGCGAGTTCGATCTCAGTCCGCAGCTCGAGCAGATGTACCGCGCCAGCGGCCAGGAGGTGCCGCGCACCCGGCGCACGCTCGAGCTCAACCCGGACAACGCACTCGTGCTCGCCCTGCGCGAGAAGGTCGGCGACGGCGAGCCCGCCGACGATCTGCAGGACGCCGCCGAGATCCTCTACGGCACCGCGGTGCTCGCCGAGGGCGGTGCCGTGGACGACCCGGCCGAGTTCGCCGCGGTGCTCGCCCGGCAGCTCGCCCGCAACCTCGGCTGATCGGCGGCGGGAGGCGTACCGTCGGGTCCATGGACGACGCGACCGCTGCCCGGGACCTGCTGATCGACTCCTTCGCGAGGATCGCCGAGCACGCGGAGGCCGTGACGGACGGGCTCACCGCGGACATCGCGGACCGTCGGATCGTGCCGGACGCCAACACGATCGCGTGGCTGGTCTGGCACAGCGCCCGGGTGATCGACGCGCAGCTCGCGCCGATCGCCGGGGTCGAGCAGGTCTGGACCGCGCAGGACTGGTTCGGCCGGTTCGGCCTCGATCTGCCCGCGGACTCCACCGGATACGGACACACCCGCGTGGAGGCGGCGCAGGTGCACGGCAGCGACGCGCTGCTCATCGGCTACTTCCGCGACGTCGACGCGATGGCCCGCACCTATCTGACCGATGTGACACCGGACGAGCTCGCCCGCGTGATCGACGAGGCGTGGGACCCGCCGGTCACCGTCGCCGTGCGGCTGGTGAGCATCGTCGACGACTGCGCCCAGCACCTCGGCGCCGCCGCCTACCTCAAGGGCGCCCTCGAGTCCACGATCTGACTCGTCACGCGGGGCCCGCACCGAAGGTCTTCACGGCGTGCAGTGCCAGCTCGACGTACACGCGCCGCTCGTCGATGGAGTGCCCGAGCAGCTGCTCGACCTGCCGGATCCGATACCGAACGGTATTGGGGTGCAGGATCAGCGACTCGCCGGCGGCTTTCGCATCGCCGCCCGCGCCGAGGTAGGCGAGCGCCGTCTCCCGCAGGCGCGCAGCGGAATCCGTCGCGGCGGCGAGGTCGCCGAGCTCCCGCCGGATCAGCGTGTCCGCGCCGGTCGGCCCCGCGATCCCGTGCGCCAGGCAGGCCAGCTCCACGTCCCGATAGGCGACGATCCGCCGGCCGGTCCGTTGCGCGACCTCCAGGGCCGCCGCGGATTCGGCTGCACTGGTCCGGAATCCGTCGATCCCGGGGTGCGCGGTGCCGAGGGCGCAGCGCACCGTCGGGGGGAGGTCCGGGGGATCGGGCACCGTCGATCCCGTGCTCCAGCACCGCAGTGACCGGGCTCCGGTCCGTAGGGCCAGACGGTGCTCGCCGCCCACGGCCCGGTGCACGGCGAGGCCTGCGCGCTCGAGGTGCCGCTGCACGTCGGCGTCGAGGACGCCCTCGTCGGCCCACAGGGTGTACGCGGTGTGCACGGGGTTCACCGGATATCCGAGCGCAGCACTGGCATCGGCGGGGTCGACGTCCTGCCCGGACAGCAGCGCCTCGACGGTGGCGGCCTGCCGGGCCAGCGCGCCGCGCTGCCACTGTTCGCGCTCCGCGACGAAGGTGCCGATCATCGCCTCGATCGAGACGTCCAGCCACTGCGTGGTCCGGGGCCAGAAGTGCAGCAGCACCTCGGAGCGGACCTCCGCGTCGGGAATCTCGGCGGCAGCGGTGGTGGTGAACAGCTCCCACGCCGCGCTCTGGCCCACGCGGTAGACCGCGAGGAGGACGCGGAGTTCGTGGCCGCGGCGCGCCATGGTGCGGGCCAGGTCGTGGGTCTCCTCGCCGGGGCGGATCGTGATCGTCTCGCGCGTGGCGTTGCCGAGCACGCCGCGCCAGTGCGCGCGGGTGCTGGCGTCGAGCTCGGCGCGCAGCAGAGGCTCGTCGATCTCGGGCAGCGCCGCGACGATCGCGTCGTCGACGTCGCGCACCATCGTGTCGAGCGCCTGCTCGTTCTCGCCGGCCCGCGCGAATTCCGCGAGCCACCGGCGGGCGGGCGGCGACAGCGCCGTCACGACGACGGGCTTTGTTCGGAGGGACAAAAATCGGGCCGAACCTTGCTCATGACACCAAGAATATGACGCTCATCACACACGATCATAGGAGTGTCGAACAACACACCCGACCGCAGGAGCCTGACATGATCGACCGCACCAGTCACTACATCGACGGACAGTGGCGGCCGTCGGCCGGCACCGAGACGATCGACGTCCACGACGCGACGACCGAGGAGGTCATCGCCCGGGTCGCCGCCGGTACCGCCGACGATGCCGATGCCGCGGTCGCCGCCGCCCGCGCCGCCTTCGACGGCTGGTCGCGCACGCCCCTGGCCGAGCGGCTCGACTTCCTCCTCGGCGCCGCCCGCGCCCTGCAGGCCCGGCAGACCGAGATCGCGACCCTGGTCAGCCAGGAGGTGGGCATGCCCTTCGCGTACAGCAACGTGGTGCAGGCCGGCCTGCCGGTGCAGTCGCTGGTCTCGATCGCGGAGGTCGCGAGCACCTACGCCTTCGAGGAGACGGTGTACAACTCGCTGGTCGTCCGCGAGCCGATCGGCGTCGTCGTCGCGATCACGCCGTGGAACTACCCGCTGCACCAGGTGGTCGCCAAGGTCGCGCCCGCTCTCGCCGCCGGCTGCACCGTGGTGCTCAAGCCGAGTGAGGTCGCGCCTCTGACGGCGTTCGTGCTCGCCGAGGTCTTCGACGCACTGGGGCTGCCGAAGGGCGTGTTCAACGTGGTCACGGGCACCGGGCAGACGGTCGGCGAGGCGCTCGTCGGTCACCCCGAGGTCGACATGGTCTCGCTCACCGGCTCCACCGGCGCGGGCCGCCGCATCGGCGCGGTGGCCGCGCAGTCGATCAAGAAGGTCGCCCTCGAGCTCGGCGGCAAGTCGCCGCTCGTGGTCCTCGACGACGCCGACCCGGTCGAGGCGGTCACCGCCGGCCTGAACGGGTGCTTCCTCAACTCCGGCCAGACCTGCATCGCGCTGACCCGCATGATCGTGCCCCGAGCCGCGATGCCGCAGTTCGAGGCCATCGCCGCGGCGGGCGTCGAGCAGATCAAGGTGGGCGGGCCCTTCGAGCCCGACACCGTGCTCGGGCCGCTGGTCTCCGCGCAGCAACGGGACCGGGTGGTCGGGTACATCGAGAAGGGCATCGCCGACGGTGCGCGTCTGGTCGCCGGCGGCCCGACCGCGCCGGAAGGACTGGATCGCGGCTACTTCGTCCGCCCGACGGTGTTCTCCGACGTCGACGCCGGGATGGCGATCGTCCGCGAGGAGATCTTCGGTCCCGTCCTGGTGATCCAGGCCTACGACACCGAGGACGAGGCGGTCGAGCTCGCCAACGACACTCCGTACGGCCTCAACGCCGCGGTCTTCTCCGCCGATCAGGACCGCGCAGTGGCGGTGGGCCGGCGCATCCGGGCCGGGCAGGTCCAGATCAACGACGGTGCCTTCAACATCAACGCCCCGTTCGGGGGCTACAAGCAGTCGGGCAACGGCCGGGAGTTCGGCGCGTGGGGCCTCGACGACTACCTCGAGACCAAGTCGATGCAGCTGCCCTGAGTGCGCACCCGACTCCACGACCGACCTTCCCGAGAGGACCCATCATGACCTTCGAATTCGATGCGCGCCAGCGCAAGACGCTCACCGCCGTGGTCGACACCTTCGTCGCCTCCGTGCCCCGCGAGGACGATCCCACCGGCTTCTGGGCCGTCAAGGGCAGCGACCTGATGGTCGATGCCGCGGTCGAGCAGTACCTGCTCGCCCACTTGCCCGAGGAGGGGCTCGCCGGCCTCGCCCAGCTGCTCGACACCGCGGCCCTCGTGGGCCTGAAGAACCAGCCGCAGGCCGTCCGTGAGGTGATCCTCGCGAACCTCGGCGGCATCACGCCTGAGTCCGGCCTCGCTGTCGCGAGCCTGTGCCAGCTGTCCACGATGATCGCGTACGGCCTCATGGACGAGGAGGGCCGCAACCCGCTGTGGGCCGGGATGGGCTACCCCGGGCCCGTGTCCGCGCCGCCCGCCACCCCGAAGACGATCACCGCGATCGCACCGACCGCGGGCGAGACCCTGACCGCGGACGCCGTGGTCGTCGGCTCCGGCTCCGGCGGCGGTGTGGCCGCGGCCGAGCTGGCTCGCGCCGGCAAGAAGGTCATCGTGGTCGAGGGCGGCTCCTACCGCAACGAGGCCGACTTCGTGCAGAACGAACTGTTCGCGTACCAGACGCTGTTCCTGCGCGGCGGCTTCTTCCCGTCGTCCGACGGCATGATCATGCTGGCCGCGGGCGGCACCGTCGGTGGCGGCAGCACCGTCAACTGGTCCAACTCGCTCAAGACGCCCGAGATCGTCCGCAAGGAATGGGCCGGTGCGGGCCTCGACGATGCCCTCGGCCCCGAGTTCGACGAGCACCTGAACGCGGTCTTCGCCCGGCTTGGCTGCAACGAGGATGTCGCGCTGCAGAACGAGCCCCACCAGCGGCTGTCCGAGGGCGCCGCGGGCCTGGGCTACACCTACCGGAAGGTCGATCTCAACGTGAGCCCGGACCGGTTCGATCCGGTGCGCAGCGCGTACAGCGGCATGGGTGATCAGACGGGCGCCAAGCAGGGCACCATGAGGACCTACCTGCAGGACGCCTCCGACGCCGGCGCGCGGCTGCTGCCGAACACCCGGATCGCCACCGTCACCACCGTCGACGCGGCCGACGGTACGCGCACCACGACAGGCGTGGAGGGCGTGTACACCGACCCCGAGACCGGCGCGCAGACGCCGGTGCGGATCGAGGCGCCCGTCGTCGTCGTCTCCGCCGGCAGTCTCGAGACGCCCGCCCTGCTGTTGCGGTCGGGGATCGGCGGCCCCGCCGTCGGGCAGAGCCTCCGGCTGCACCCGGCCACGCTGGTCAGCGGCATCTACGACGAGCCGCAGAACCCCTGGTACGGCCCGGCGATGTCCGGCGTGATGAACGAGTTCGCCGATGCCGATTCGGGCTACGGCTTCCTCGTCGAGTCCGTGCAGCACCTGCCCGGCCTGTTCAACAGCGTCGTGCCGTGGCTCGGCGGTGCCGCGCACAAGGAGCTGACCGCGCAGTACGGGAACCGGGCCGATTGGGTGGTGCTGGTCAAGGACCGCGGCACCGGCACCGTCACGATCGGCCCCGACGGCGAGGCCGTGCACGCCTACCCGTTCGACGACGAGCTGGACCGCAAGCACTTCCGCGAGGGGATCGTCGCGTCGATCCGCATGCAGGAGGCCGCCGGCGCCCGACGGATCTACGTGGCGGGCCAGCGATTCGAGCCCTGGACCCGCGGCGAGGATCTCGAGGCGTTCATCGAGCAGGTGAACGCGATCCCGATCGGCCCCGGCGGTACTCCGGTGTTCAGCGCGCACCAGATGTGCAGCGCCCCGCTGGGCGCCGACCCCGCGACCTCGGTGGCGAAGCCCTCGGGCGAGCTGCACGACACCCGGGGCGTGTGGATCGCCGACGCCAGCGGTATGCCCACGTGCTCGGGCGTCAACCCGATGATCACGACGATGGCGCTGGCCCGCCGCACCGCGACCAACCTGCTGGCCGCGAAGGCCTGATCGCCGCCGCACGGCGTCTCCCGCGGCGACGAATCGTTCCCGCGATCACCACGGTGATCGCGGGAACACGTCGCGGTCGCGGGAAGGAGACGGGCGGTGGCGGCCCGCTACAGCCCGGCGACCTGCGGGAGCACCTCGGCGCCGATCCACTCGACGTGGTCGAGATCGCTCATGTCCAGCACCTGCAGGTAGACCCGCGATGCGCCCGCTTCGGCGAAGACGCCGAGCTTGTCGACGATCTCGTCCGCGGACCCGGTGAGGCCGTTCTCGCGGAGCTCGGGCAGCTCGCGACCGATGGTCGCGGCCCGGCGGGCGACGGTGGCCTCGCTGGAGCCGCCGCACACGACCTGCGCGGCGGACTTGATCACGGATCGCGGATCGCGGCCCGCCGCCTCGCAGGCCGCATCGATCCGGCCCCACACCGCGGCCGCCTCGGCGACCGGCACGAACGGGGTGTTGTACTCGTCGGCGAACCGCGCCGCCAGCGCCGCCCCGCGCGTGCGGCCCGCCCCGCCGAGCACGATCGGGACGTGCGCCTGCGCCGGTTTGGGCAGCGCGGGGGAGTCGACCACGGAGAAGTGCTCACCCTGGAAGCTGTACGGGCCCTGAGCCTCCCACAGACCGGTCACGATCTCGAGGGTCTCCTCGAACCGGGCGAAGCGCTCCTTCACCTCGGGGAAGGGGATGGCGTAGGCGCGGTGCTCGTCGGCGAACCAGCCCGCACCGAGGCCCAGTTCCACACGCCCGCCGGACATCTCGTCGACCTGCGCGACCGAGATCGCCAGCGGGCCGGGGAAGCGGAAGGTGGCCGAGGTGACCAGGGTGCCGAGCCGGATCGACGAGGTCTCCCGCGCGATCCCGCCGAGCGTGACCCACGAGTCCGTCGGGCCGGGCGCACCGTCGACGTTCATGGCGACGTAGTGGTCGGACCGGAAGAAGGCACCGAACCCGGATGCTTCCGCGGTCCGGGCCACGGCGAGCTGGTCGGCGTAGGTGGCGCCCTGCTGGGGTTCGACGAAGATGCGTAGCTCCATGGGAGACCACTGTGCCACTACAGGCGCGGGCGGGTGCGATCGAAGGGCGCCTGCACCAGTCGGATGTCGTCCCGACGCTCGAGTGCGCGCCGCTCGTACCGCGCGTCGAGGCTCCGCCCGTCGACGGTGCCGACCATCCGGAGTCCGCCCGGCACCGTCGTGACCAGCAGGTCCACCGGCGCCGCGGACGCACCCCGGCGCACGGTGAACCGATCGCCCCGCACCCGCAGGCCCCAGGCCGTCACGGCCCCGTCGGGGGCCTGCGTGACGAGGCTGTCCTGTGCGGATCCGCTCGCCGGACGGTCCGCGGTCCCGCGCAGCGTGATCGCGATCGACGTCCAGACGGGGCCGGCCTCGCCCGTGGCGAGGGCGGGCGCACCGTCGACGGTGAGTGAGACCGCCCGCCAGACCCCGTCCCGCGGATCGCGCGGCGTGTTCATGGTGTCGACCCGCGCCAGGTTTCCGGAGACGGTCGCGGCGATGAGGACGGCGGCCAGCACGCCTGCCACGACGGTGCCCGTCCGCCGCGCGGGCGATGCGGCGGTGGGAAGGACGGCGCGCAGCAGTTCCCGGCGATGCGGGAACACCAGGACCACGGCGATCACCAGCAGCTCGGCGGCGAGCAGCTTGACCGGCACGTCGTAGAAGACATTGAGCAGCACGATCTGCGTCAGCGCGGCGATCGAGAGCATCGCCCCGACGAGCCGGGTGCGGGGGACGATCAGCAGCAGTCCCGCGGTGAGTTCGATCGCCCCCGTGATCACGGTGTAGGGCGTGGACGCCGCCATGTATCCCCAGAGCAGGGAGAAGGGCTCCGTGTCGCCGACGGCCTGCAACTGGTACGCGGGCAGGTTCATGTACCCCATCTGCGCGGGGATCACCTTGGCGAGGCCGTAGAGCAGCATCGCGACGGCGAGGACGCCGATCGCGGCCGCCCGCAGTACGCGGCCGGCGCGCTCGATGCCGGCCCGGCCCCGGTCGTCGCCGCGGACGGCGAGTACGCCCCACACCAGTCCCACGGCGATGCCGATCACGAGCGCTCCCGCGTGGAACTGCCAGGCCCAGGCGAGGTCGCTGCCCGTCGCCACGTCGACCGGGGCGGGGGCGGTGCCCGTCACCCTCGCGCCCAGAGCCCCGACGGTCCGCCACACGGGCGAGAACGCCGACGCCGCGGAGATCGCGGCGAAGATCTGAGACAGGAGCACGGCGGCCGTGAAGAGCAGGAGGACCAGGCCCGCCACCGCGAGCGCGACGGTCCGCGCGACCACGATGGCGGGGGAGGGCCGCTCGGCCCGGGTCATGCGTGCGTCCTCCGGACGGCGGCTTCCTGGGTCACGGTCGCCACCAGTTCCCCGGACCGGGTGTAGAAGTGTCCGGTCGAGAGTCCGCGCCCGCGGCGCGCCACCGGCGAGTCCGTGGCGAACAGGTGGAAGGCGTCGAACCGTACCGGCCGGTGGAACCACAGCGACTGGTTCAGCGTCGCCGCCGCCACGCGGTCGTAGCCCCAGGACAGGCCGTGCCGCATCACGATCGGGTCCTGCACCGTGATGTCCGATGCCCACGCCAGCGCGGCGTCGTGCACCACCTGATCGTCGGGGAGCGCGCCGTCGGCCCGCATCCACACCCGGTTGCCGCCCTCGCGGGTCTCCGTCTCCCGGCGCACCCACACGGGATCCGATGCGAACCGCATGTCGATCGGGTGCGAGGCATCCACGAGGGCGTGCAGTTCGCGTTCGCGTCCGGCGAAGGACTCCTGGATCCGCGGCAGCGACTCGGGTGGCGCGACCCGCGGCGCGGGGTCGGCGTGCGTCAGCGGATCCGGGGCGTCCGCCTGGTACGCGAGCGTCATCACCGCGACGACCCGGCCGTCCTGTTCCACGGTGACCTGCCGGTTCGCCGCCGACGGGGTGTCGCGCAGCGCCACCACGCGATAGACCAGATCCGCTGTCACGGAACCCAGTTCCACGAAGTGCGTATGCGCCGCGTGCAGGGGGAGCCCGTCGACCGTGCGCCCCGCGGCGACGATCGCCTGCGCCAGGATCTGCCCACCGAAGGTGTGCACGCCGACCTTCGCCGGGTGCCGCCCGAAGAAGACGCCCGGCGCCTCGCCGTCGGCGAGGTGCAGCACGGCCAGGAGATCCTCGAAATCGCTGACCTCGATACCGGTCTCGCGCGCTGCGGGCACGGCGCGGCGGGCGATGCCCGCCACCGATCGGCCCTCGAGCACGTCCCGCGGGCTCAGCGTCCAGCCGCGGCGCCGCGCCCGCGAGACCACCTGCAGCGACAGCAGTGAGTCGCCGCCGCGGTCGGTGAAATCGTCGTCCATACCGGTGTCGTCGCCCAGGAGGTCCCGGAAGATCGGCAGCAGGGCCCGTTCCGCGTCCGTCGACGGTGTCCGGTCCGCGCCTCCCGAGGCGGCCGCGGGCGCGGGCAGCGCGTCGCGATCGAGTTTGCCGGTGGCGCCCAGGGGGAACCGGTCGAGCACGACGTACGCGGTGGGCACCATGTGGTCCGGTAGCCGCTGCGCCGCGGCCGCACGGATCGCATCCGGGTCGGGGACGGCACCGTCGGACGGCACCAGGTACGCGACCAATCGCTGTTTCCCGGTGGCGTCGTCATCGCGAACCAGGACCGCGGCGGCGCGGACCGAGTCCTGCTGCGCGAGAACGGTCTCGATCTCGCCCAGCTCCACCCGTAGACCGCGGATCTTCACCTGGTGGTCGACGCGGCCGAGGAACACCAGGTTCCCGTCCTCGCGCCAGCACACCCGGTCGCCGGTGCGGTACATGCGGGACCCGCTCGGACCGAACGGGTTCGCCGTGAACGCCGACGCCGTCAGGTCGGGCCGGCCCAGGTAGCCGCGGGCCACGGAGGTGCCGGCGAGGTACAGCTCGCCGACGACGCCGACGCCCACGGGGAGCAGGGCGTCGTCGAGGACGTACGCGTCCACATCCGGATCCGGGCGGCCGATCGGCAGGGGGCCGGGATCGGACGGGTCGTAGCGCCAGGTCACCGCGTTGACGGTGACCTCCGTCGGCCCGTACGCGTTGAACAGGGCCGTGCGGCCCTCGCCCCATCGCCGCGCGAGCGCCGGGTCGAGCCGCTCGGCGCCGACCACGAAGAACACGTCGTCGGGCACGGCGCGGTCGTCGGGCATCGCCGCCAGGAACGACGGCAGGAGGTTGACGCCGGTCACGCGGTGCTCGGCGATGTAGTCCAACAGCTCGTCGCCCGGCAGCCGCACCTCGTCCGGCGCGATGACCGACGTGCCGCCGGAGAGCAGCGGCCCGAGCATCTGCCACACCGCGACGTCGAAGCCCGTCGACGCGAACTGCAGGTAGCGTTCGCCGCGCCGCATCCCGACGACCTCCTCCTGCAACGAGATCAGGTCCGGCAGACCGCGCAGCGGGACCGCGACGCCCTTCGGTCGCCCCGTCGTGCCCGACGTGTAGATCACGTACGCGAGCGCGTCCGGGGTCAGGCGGGAGCGCGCCGCCGCCGGATCCCCGGGGTCGACGGTGCCCGCCTCGTACGCCAGGTGCCAGACGGGGCGCTCCGCCGCGAGCTCCGCGGGGATCTCCACGGAACCGGTCGTCACCACCAGGGCGGGCGCGGCGTCGTCGAGCATGTACTGCAGGCGACCCGCCGGATGCGCGGGATCGAGCGGCAGGTACACGGCGCCCGCGGTGAGGATCGCCAGGAGTGCGATCGTCATCTCGACGTCCCGCTCGGCGAACACGGCGACGGTGTCCTGCGGCGCCACGCCCCGCCGGATCAGCTCCCGCGCAGCGGTGTTCACCGCGCCGCGGAGCTCCGCGAAGGTCAGGGACCGGTCGCGGCACACCAGCGCCTCGGCGTCGGGCGTCTCCGCGGTGCGGGCGGCGAGCTCGTCGAGGATCGGCCCGCGGCGGTGGGAGGAGGGCACGCGACCCAGGTCCAGGACCCGCCGCTCCTCGTCGCCGGGCAGGTGCCGCAGGCGGCCCACCGGGAGATCCGGTGCCGCGACCAGGGACTCGAGCAGCCGAGTCAGCCACCGCGCGTAGCCGCGCACCACGGATTCGTCGAGCAGCTCCGGCCGGTAGCCGAAGCCGATGCGGATCGTCTCGCCCGGCAGCACGATCAGCGTGAGCGGGTAGTGGGTGGCATCGGCGATGTCGACGCCCGTGAGATCCAGTTCCGCCGTGATCGATTCGGTGTGCCGGTCCGACATCGGGAAGTTCTCGGTGACCACCATCGTGTCGAACAGCTCGCCCACGCCGGCCAGCCGCGTGATCTCGGTGAGACCCACGTGGTGGTGGTCGGCGACGGCGAGCGAGCGGGCGTGCACGTCCGCGATGACGGTCGCGGCCGGGGTCGCCGGGGTGAAGCCCACGCGCACCACGATGGTGTTGCCGAGCTGCCCGACCATGCGGCCGACGCCGTCGACCTCCGGCGGGCGGCCGGACACCGGACAGCCGAAGGTCACGTCCCGGCGGCCGGTGAGCCGCCCGAGCAGCACGCCCCATGCCGTGTGCAGCACCGAGGTCAGCGTCGCGCCCTGCGCGCGGGCCAGGGCCTCGACGCGCCGCGTGAGGTCGGCACCGAGGTCGGTGTACACGCGCTCCGCGGCCTGCGCCGGGCCCGCCGGCCGGGCGGGGACCAGGTGCGTCCCCGCGTCCAGGCCCTCGAGCTCGGAGCGCCACGCGGTCCGCGCCTCCTCGGCGTCGCGGCCCGCGAGCCATCGGAAGTACTCGCCCAGCGGCTCCGCGGCCGGGGCGACGGGGCCGCCGCCCAGTTCCGCGTAGAGCGCGAGCAGCGTGCGGCCCACGATCGGCATGGACCAGCCGTCGAGCAGGCTGTGGTGATTGGTGATCGCCAGGCGGTATTCCTCGCCGCCGGTGCGGCACAGGAGGAACCGGATCAGCGGCGGCTCGGCCGGATCGAAGGGCCGGGTCCGTTCGACGAGCGCCTCGGACTCGAAACGCTCGGGCGCGGAACGCAGGTCGATGAACCGGAACTCCGGCGCCGTCTCCGTGGGGACCACCTGGACCACCTGATCGTCGGCGTCCCGGCCCTCGATCTGGGCGAGGTACGCCCGCAGCGCGGGCGTGCGCCGCAACAGTTCCTCGGCGGCCCGCCGCATCCGATCGGGGTCGACGGTGCCCGACAGATGCGTCGCGGCCTGCACCACGTAGGCGTCGGCGTCGCCGTCGGCGGCGAGCATCGTCTGGTACGCCAGCCCCACCTGCAGCGGCGTCGCCGGCAGGACATCGGCGATCGCACGGTCGGCCTGCAACACGTCGAGCTCCGCCTGCGGGATCCGTACCAGCGGAACATCGGACGGCGTCAGCGCGCCCCGGCGTCCGCCGAGGGATCGCGCGTACGCCGCGAGCCCGTCGAGGGACCGGGCCCAGAGCTCCTGCAGCCGCTCGACGGTGCCCTCGGACACCGCACGCGATGCCGCCGTCCACTCCGTGCGCAGGCCGTCGCCCACGCGGAAGCAGTTGATCGCCAGTACCTGTTCGAGCGCCTTCGCGGACGGGTCGAGCAGACCGAACGGTTCCTCCTCGGGGAGTCGCCACCCGGCGTGGGGGGCGTCCGCGAAGCGGCCAAGGTAGTTCAGCACGAGGTCGGGAGCGGAGTTCTGCGCGCCGCCCGCGGTGGCGTCCGGCACGGCTCCGGTGCTGGGGAGCAGGCCGTGACCGATGCCGCCGTCGGGGATCGCGCGTTTGCACTCCTTCACCGCCCGCAGCAGCCGCCCCGCCGCGGAGCCGCCACGCAGCGCATCGGCGAGATCGCCGGCAGACGGATCGCCGCCCGCGGAGCCGTCGGCGACCGCATCGAGCGGGAGCCGCAGCGGGAACTCGGTGGTGAACCAGCCGACAGTGCGCGCCAGATCCGCACCGGGCGTGAGCGGTTCGCGTCCGTGGCCCTCGACCGTCACCGTCGCGGCGGTGGGGACCGCGCCGCGCGCCCCGCGCGACCACGCGGCGACGGTGAGCGCGAGCGCCGCGAGGAGGACGTCGTCGACACCCGCGCGGAACGCTGCGGCCAGGTCGTCGAGCAGCGCCGTCGTGGCGGCCGCGGTCCCGGTGTGCGAGATCCGTGCGGTGGCGACCGTGTCGAGGTGCGGATCGAGGGGGCGGTCGCCGAGCCGGAACACCGCGGCATCCGCGGCCTCCCACAGCGCGGTCTCGGCGGGGCGCGGTGGGGTACCGGCGAGAGCCAGCGCGTGGCTGCGCCAGCTCGTGGCCGCGGGCGCGATCGTCGCCCCCGCGTAGGCGGCCTCCAGATCGGGCACCAGGATCCGCCACGAGACGCCGTCCACCACGAGGTGATGCGCAACGATCACGAGCCGATCCTCGTCGCCGCCGGTGCGGATGAGCTCGGCGACCAGCATCCGGCCGACCCGCGGGTCGAGCCGTGCGCCGAGGCGCTCCGCGACGGACCGGGGGTCGGCGGCACCGTCGGAGACGGTGAGCACCGGGGGCTCTCCCGAGCCCGAGGCGGGGACGGGCGGCACGACGAGCACGCCGTCGTCTCCGATCTGGAGCCGCAGGGCGTCGTGGACGCGCAAGGTCTCGTCGAACGCCGCGGCCAGGGCGGTCTCGGACAGGCCGGCGGGGACGCGCAGCGCGGTCCACTGCGCGTAGCCCGCGATGACGTCCAGGTCTGGAGCCGCCGCGAGGAGCGAGCGCACGATCGGCGGCGGCGGGACCTCGCCGAGGGGCTCGTCGGGCGGCGCGACCACGGCGTCCGAGGTGCGCTGCGCCGCGGCCGCGAGCGCGGCGAAGGTCCTGCCCGACAGGAACTCCCGCGGACGGATCTCCAGTCCCTCGGCGCGGAGCGCGCTGCACACGGTGATCGCCGAGATGCTGTCGCCGCCGATCGAGAACAGGTCGTCGTCGATCGACACCGATTCGAGGCCGAGGGCGGCCGCGACGACCGCGACCATGGTGCGCTCCGCGTCGGTGCGCGGTGCGCGGCCCTCGGAGCGCACCTGCGGCGCGGGCAGCGCGGCGCGGTCGAGCTTGCCGTTGATGGTGACGGGCAACTCGTCGAGCACGACGACCGCGCTGGGCACGAGGTGTTCCGGCAGCCTGTCCGCGAGGTCGGCGCGCACCGCGTCCGCGTCGACGGCGCCCGTCACGTAGCCGACGAGGCGGGGGCGACCGCCGTCGGACCGCACGATGACCGCGGCCGCGGTCACGCCCGGGACGTCGGCCAGGGCGGTCTCCGCCTCGCCGAGTTCGATCCGGTATCCCCGGATCTTGACCTGGTCGTCGCTGCGGCCGAGGAACTCGAGGCCCTGGGCAGCGCTCCAGCGCACCCGATCACCGGTCCGGTACATGCGGGACCCGGGTTCGCCGTGGGGATTCGCGACGAATCGCTCGGCCGTCGTGCCCGGCATGCCGAGATAGCCGCGAGCCAGGTGCGGGCCCGCGAGGTACAGCTCGCCGGTCTCGCCCTCGGGTACCGGTTCGAGGGCGCCGTCGAGCACCATCGCGGTGGTGCCGGCGACGGCTCGCCCGATGGTCGGCGCTGTGCCGGTGATCGGCGCGGCGGTCGCGTCGACGGCGGCCTCGGTGGGGCCGTACAGGTTCAGCGCCGGGACCCCGCTGGCCGCGACGGTGCGCCACAGCGCGGGCGGCGTCGCCTCGCCGCCCAGGAGCAGCAGCGCCGGAGGGTGCGCGGAGGTCAGCAGCCCGGCGTCGAGCAGCGGCTGGACCATCGACGGGGTGGTGTCCACGACGTCGATGCGGTCGGCGGCGTACGCGGCCGCGAGCGCCTCGGCGTCGCGGCTGATCCCGGTGTCGTAGAGGTGCAGCTCGTGCCCGTCGAGCAGCCACAGCAGCTGGTCGAGGGAGGCGTCGAAGGAGAAGGAGTAGGTGTGCGCGGTCCGCAACCGTTCCTGCCGGGCGACGCCCTGGGCGGGGAGAAGGGACTCTGTGTGCGCGGTCCGCAACCGTTCCTGCCGGGCGACGCCCTGGGCGGGGAGAGGGGACTCTGTGTGCGCGGTCCGCAACCGTCCCTGCGGTTCCTGCCGGGCGGCGTGGGGCTGCAGCGTGCGACGGTGGTGCCGCAGCAGACTCGCGAGCCCTCCGACGCGGCCGAGTACGCCCTTGGGGCGGCCCGTCGAACCGGAGGTGTAGATGACGTACGCCAGGTGGTCGGGGTGGCGGGGCGCCGAGAGTTCGCGGGGTACCAGCGGATCCGCCGAAAGGGTGGACAGTTCCGCGGCGGCGCCGTCGAGGTCCAGGACCGGGACGTCGCCGCGCCAGGGCTCGCCCGCGTGCGCGGAATCCGTGAGGACGAGCGCGGGGCGGGCGTCGGCCACCAGGTCGCGCAGTCGCGCGTCGGGGTGGGCGAGGTCGAGGCACACGTAGGCGGCACCGGCGTCGAGGACCGCGAGCAGCGCGACGATCAGGTCGGCGGAACGGGGAAGCGCGATCGCGACCACGTCGTCGGCGCCGACCCCACGGGCACGCAGGAGCCGCGCGAGGCGGTGCACACGGGCGGTGAGGTCGCCGGCCGTGAGACGTTCCGTGCCCGCGACGAGGGCCGGGGCCGCCGGGTCGAGCGCCGCGAGTGCGTCGATCGCCGACGGCAGCGGCGCGTCGTCGGGTGTGTGCCAGGCGTGTAGCAGGGCCGCGGATTCCGCGGCGCCGCGGAGCGGGACCTGTCCCACTGCCGGGCGATCGTCCGCGGTGAGTCCCTCGATCAAGGCCAGCATCGCGGCCATACGGCGGTCGACCCGGTCCTGGTCGGCCGCCCGGGAATCCACCTCGAAGCCGAGCAGAAGATCGTCGCCGGCCGGAATGACGCTGAGCCCGTAGTCCTCCGGCGGTCCGCCGGCGACATTGCGCATGACACCCGACGCCCCGCCGAACGTGAGCGTGAGGTCGAAGGCCTTGAGGTTGATGCCGCGGCCGTGCAGGATCGCGCCGGCCCCGGGTGCTCCGAGGTCGCGGGGGAGGTCCTCGCCACGGTAGCGCTGGTGAGTGCGCATCTCGCGCATGGCCTCCGCGACGCGTGCGCTCAACTCCGGCAGCGTGTCGCCGGCGTCCACGCGCACCCGCAGGGGCAGCACGTTGACCGCCATCGCCGGGGTGCGCAGCGCGACGGAGCCCGTGCGGCACATGAGGGGCAGGGCGAAGACCACGTCGGAGACGCCGGTGCTGCGCTGCAGGAACGCCGCGTAGCAGGCGATCATCGCCTCGCCCCAGGTGGTCCCGGACTCGCCGGCCACCTCGGCGAGGCGCTCGCGGGTTGCGGCGTCGACGATGCCGCGCGCGCTGAGGGTGCCGGCCGCGGCACCGTCGACCTCGCCGCGCGGCGGGATGTCCGGGAGCGGGGTGAGCCGGTCCCGCCAGTAGGCCCGGTCGGCGTCGTGCTGCTCACCCGCGCGGTACTGCGCGTCGTCGGCGATCAGCTCGGCGAAACTGCCGAAGGGGCTGGGCCGCAGGGGGGTCCCGTCGACGGCGGCGGTGTACCGCGCGGCCACGCGGCGCGAGAGCATGGCCGCGGAGTAGCCGTCGAAGACCAGGTGATGGCCGAGCTGGGTGTACCAGACCTCGTCCTCGGCGAGGACGAGCACGCGGTGCGCGAACAGCGGCCGGTCGGTCATCGCGCGGCACCGCGCCGCGATCCGCGCGCGCTCGGCGGTGACGGCGGCCTCCGCCGCGGCGTGCGGATCGCTCTCCCCGCGCAGGTCCAGGACCTCGGGCAGGGGAGTCGGCTCCGTCGAGATCCACTGCCGCGGACCGTCGGCGGTCTCGCGGATCCGCACCCGGAGGCTGTCCGCCTCGTCGACGGTGTCGGCGATCGCCCGGCGCAGCGCGGCACCGTCGATCGCGGGGCCCCCGCCGATCTCGATCACATCGCCCACCACGTAGAAGGGCGAGTCCGGCTCCAGGCGTTGGGCGTTCCAGATCCCCAGCTGTGCCGCGGTGAGCGGGAGCAGCGCCTCGGGGGAATCGGTCGCCGCGGCGGGTCCGCGACGATCCGGGGTCCGGTCGGGTTCCGTCGGGCCCGCATCGTGGGGAGCATCGAGATCGGCACGGGTCACGGGCGCAGAGCCTCCTGGAGTGAGAGCGGGCGCAGGTCGGTCCACGTGGTCTCGACGTGGGCGAGGCATTCGGCGCGGCCGGCCGGCCCGAACACCGGCCGCCAGCCGTCGGGCACCTCGGCGAACGCGGGCCACAGCGAGCGCTGGTCCTCGTGGTTGACGAGCACGAGGAATGCGCCGTCGGCCTCGTCGAACGGGTTCATTCGGACAGTCCCAGCAGCGCCTGCCAGTGGCCCAGCTCCGGCTGCTCGGCGAGATCGGGGAACTCGACCGCGGCGCCGGCGGTGCGCCAGCGCTCGATGAGCGTCATCACTCGTACCGAATCCAGGCCCAGGTCGAACAGGTTGTCGTCGAGCGCGATCGACGACGGGTCGCTCTGCAGCAGCTCGGCGACGTCGGTGCGGACCTGCGCGGCGGTGAGGGTGGGGGCGGTCATGAGTGAGTACTCCTGAAGGTCGGCGAAGGGTAGTGCATGCCTATCCAAAACTAGGTTAGTCTACCCTGACCTACGGACATCCTCGAAGAAAGGTCCCCCGTGAAGAGACAGTTCCGTATCATCGCCGCCCTTGCCTGTGCGGTCGCGTTGGTCGCCGGCTGTGGCGACTCCGGCGCGAAGGACGCGCCGGCGGACACCGCGACCCGCACGATCAGCACCGTCAAGGGCGAGGTCACCGTGCCCGTCGCGCCCAAGCGCGTGGTGCTGCTGAACTACTCCTTGGCGGGCTACGCCTTCGACCTCGGTCTGCCGATCGTTGCGATGACGCCGGAGGCGACCGACAAGACCAGCGTTCCCCGCGACGCATGGAAGGCGGACTTCGACAAGGCCGGAACGAAGTTCCTGCCCTGGCCCTCGACGGGCTTCGACATCGAGGCGATCACCGCCCAGAAGCCGGACCTGATCCTCGCGGGCGGTCTGGCCTTCCCGTTCAAGCAGGCCAGCGACAGCTACGACAAGCTGAGCAAGATCGCGCCCACGGTGCTCGTGGACAACAAGCTCGACACCTGGCAGCAGCAGTTCAAGTGGATCGCGGACTCCTTCGGCAAGCCGGACGTCTACACGGACGCCGCGAAGCGCTACGACGCCCGCATCGAGCAGGTCAAGGGCAACATCACGGTGCCGCCGAACCCGGTCTCGTTCCTGTCGATGACCGCCGACAAGCGGCCCTTCGTGCTCATCGAGAACCGCGGCCTGCCCGCTGAGTTCGCCCGCCTGGGCTTCACGACCGACCCGCTGTTCGCGAGCGGGAAGTACAAGCCCTATCAGGCCGGCGGCGACTCGTTCGAACTCAGCAGTGAGCTGCTGCCCTCGGTGATCACCCAGCCGACGGTGTTCATCATCGGCTTCAACCGCGACACCTTCGACGTGGCCAAGCTGCGCAGCGAGCCGGTGTACGCCGCGCTGCCCGCATTCACCACGAACCACGCCTACGACCTGCCGTACTGGGTGCAGCGTCCCGACTTCGACCGGGCGATGGACACGCTGGACGTGGTGGAGAAGACCTTCCGCAAGAAGTAGGAAGAACGGAGTGCAAGCGTGAAGTGGAACGATTTCGTCCTCACCGTGACCGGCGTCTCGCAGGTCGCCCGGAACCTGCTGCGCCTCGAGTTCGAGGTCGGCGAGGGATCGGGCGGGGGCTACACCCCCATCGCCCCCGGGGACGAGTCCATCGCGTTCTACTTCTCGCCGGACGGTGCCGAGCTGCGGGCCGTACCGTCGGACGATCCGAAGGCGCTGGGCGGCTGGGAGATCGGCGACGAGGCCCGTAGTCTCGGCCACCGCAACTACACCGTGCGCAGCTACGACCCCGGCACCAGGCGGATGGTCGTGGACGTGGCCGAACACGGCCACGGCCCGGCCATCGACTGGTTCCGGGCGGCGCAGCCAGGCTGGCGGCTCCTCGCCGCCGGGCCGCGCTCCTGGTACGAGCCGCCCGGGGACGCTGTCCGGCACGTGCTCGCGGGCGACCTGGCGGCACTGCCCGCGCTCGCCCGGATCCTGGAGGACACCCCGGCGGGCATCGAGGTGACCGTGATCGCGGAGGTGTTGGACCGCAGCGAGATCGACTACCTGCCGCGCCGCCCGGGGACCGAGATCATCGAGGCGATCGGGACCGGCAACGGCGCCGCGCCCAGCCGCCTGCCGGCGCTGCTGCGCACCGTCGACCTGCCGACCGACGCCTACCTCTGGCTCGCGGGAGAGGCGGCGGACACCCGCGCCGCCAAGAAGCACGTGCGCGGGCTGGGGTGGGTGCGGGACCGTGCCGATGTCGTCGGCTACTGGCGGTTCGACGCCGAGGAGTGGACGAAACGGTTCGAAGCCGTGGGCGAGGACCGGCTCCGCGGCGTGTTCGCCGACGCCCTCGCTGCGGGACTCTCCCGCGACGAGGCGACGGATCTCTACGAACAGGCCCTTGAGGCCGCCGGGTTGTAGCCGTGTCAGCGAACGGAGTCGACGGCGGCCTTGAGCAGCGGTGTGTAGCGCTCGAGCAGCCACGGCATGTTCAATGCGTTCGGCGAGCTCACGGCGAACACCAGTGGCGGATCGGTCAGTGGCACATAGGACTTGCGCTGCACCGCGGTCAGGCTCGCGAACACCGGGTTGGCCTCGACCGTCCGCTGGGTCTCGGGCGAGAGGTACCAGGCGGTGAGGACGTCCGCGTTGTACTGCGAGACCTTCTCCCAGCTGACCGGCACCGCGAACTTGCCGGCCGGCGACTCCTCGCGGAGCTTCGCCAGGCCCGGCAGCGGGGTGAAGCCGAGGCCCTGCAGCAGCTGCACGCGCGGATCGGTGTCGAAGTACAGGTTCAGGCTGTCCGTGGTGGTGGCGCTGGCCGCCGCGACCGTCTTCCCCGCGAACTCCGGGTGCGCCGTCTTCGCCTCGCCGATGCGTCGATCCGTGTCGGTGACGAGCTGCTTCGCCTCGGCGTCGCGACCGAGCGCCTTGCCCACGATCGTGGTCTGATCCTGCCACGAGGTCTGCCAGGCGCGGCCCGGCTGCGCCACGGTGGGGGCGATCCGGCTCAGCTGCGCGTACTGGTCCGCGGTGAGCCCGGACTGCACCGACAGGATCACATCCGGCTTGAGCGCGGCGATCTCCTCGATCGGGATCGCCTTGCTGGTCTCCTGCAGCAGAACCGGTTTCGCGTCGCCCAGCCGGTCCTTGACCCAGGGCAGGATCCCGTCGACGGTGCCCGAGTCGGACTTCATGTCGCGCATGCCCACCGGAGTGACGCCGAGCGCGAGCGCAGCCTCGGTGCTGCCCCAGCCGAGGGTCACGACGCGCTGCGGCCGCTGCGTGATCTCGGCCGTGCCGAGCGAGCTGGTGATGCTGACGGGGAAGCCTGCGTCGTGCTGCGCGTGGTCCTCGCCGGCGGGGGTGGAGCCGCACGCCGCGGTGCCCGCGAGAAGTGCTGCGGCAGTGGTGATGACCAGCGCCGATCGCGCGAGTCGGGGTCGGAAGAACACGGTTTCTCTCCTGGTTCGTCGGGGCTGTGGCACTGGACACAGCGAGTGGATCGACTGGCGAACCGTACCGAATTTCAGGTATGCCTATCCTATCTAAGTTGGTCAGCACGAGGGAGACACATGGCACAGCAGCACGCGATCGTCGACGTGATCGGGATCGGGGCGGGCCCGTCCAACCTGGGCCTGGCCGCCGCCGTCGATGAGCGCAATCGCACCGGCCTGCCCCCGATCTCGATGACCGTGCTCGAACGCAAACCGTCCTTCGCGTGGCACCCCGGCATGCTGCTCGACGGTGCGACCATGCAGATCGCGTTCCTCAAGGACTTGGTGACCCTGCGCAATCCACGCAGCCCGTTCACCTTCCTGAGCTACCTCGAGGCGCGAGGGCGGCTCGTGGACTTCATCAATCACCAGACCTTCTTCCCGACCAGGGTCGAGTTCACCGATTACCTCTCCTGGGTGGCCGAGACCGTCGCCGCGCGCATCGAGTACGGCACCACGGTCACCTCCGTCGAGCGGCTCGACGGCATCGCCGTCGACGGTGCGCGGTGGCTCGTCCGGTACACCGGCCCGGACGGTGCGGGGGAACTGCGCGCCCGCTCCGTCGTCGTGGCGACGGGGCTGCGCGAGCGTGTTCCCGAGTGGGCCGAGACCGGACCCCGGCTGTTCCACAACCACCGACTGCTCGAGCACCTCGATGCCGCCGCGCTCGACCCCACGGCGCCGCACCGCTTCCTGGTGCTGGGCGGCGGTCAGAGTGCGGCGGAGGTCGCGCAGTACCTGCACCGCGGCTACCCGGAGGCCGTGGTGGAGTGCGCGTTCAACTCCTACGGCTTCCAGCCCGCAGACGACAGCCCGTACGCCAACCGGGTGTTCGACCCGCAGGCCGTGGACGACTTCTACGACGCGCCGGCGGAGGTGCGCGCCGAGCTGATGACCCGGCACGCCACCACCAACTACGGCTGCGTCGACCTGGAGCTGATCAACGAGCTCTTCGCCGTCGAGTACCAGGAGAAGGTCACGGGGCGCCGCCGCCTGGTCATGCGCCCGGCGACCGCCGTGGTCTCCGCGGCACCGTCGGACACCGGGGTCCGCGTGGACCTGCACGACCGCCTCGCGGGCGTCACCGACACCGCCGACTACACGGCCGTCGTGTGCGCCACCGGTTTCCGTTCGATCGGCGTCTCCGACGTGCTCGCCGGATGGGACGTGGCGCCCGAGCGCCTGGGCGTCGGCCGCGACTACCGCCTCACCATCGACGGCGAGCCCGTCGCCGGCCTGTACGTGCAGGGTGCCACCGAATCCACCCACGGCCTCGGGTCGACCTTGCTGTCGAACGTCGCCGTCCGCTCCGGCGAGATCCTCGACGGACTCGTCGCCGACACCGCCCTCACCACCGTCGCGAAGGGAGCATGATGCGCGTCGTCACCTTCGGCTTCCAGACCTGGGGCCACCGCACGCTGTCCGCCGTCCTCGACGCGGGCCACGAGGTCACCCTCGCGGTGACCCATCCCGTGTCGAACAACCCGTACGAGATGATGTGGAACGACTCGGTGGAGCAGTTGGCCACCGACCGCGGCGTGCCGGTGCACCTCGCGAAGAAGCCCGACGACGCCCTGTTCGAGGCCGTCACAGCGGCCGATCCGGACATCATCGTCGCCAACAACTGGCGCACCTGGCTGCCGAAGTCGATCTACGACATGCCGCGCCTGGGCACGCTCAACATCCACGACTCGTTGTTGCCCCGCTACGCCGGCTTCTCGCCGCTGATCTGGGCGCTGATCAACGGCGAGACCCATGTCGGGGTCACCGCGCACCTCATGGACGACGGGCTCGACACCGGTCCGATCATCGCGCAGGAGTCGATCGCCGTCGGGCCCGCCGACCGCACCGTCGACCTGTTCCACCGCACCGTCGACCTGATCGGCCCGCTGGTCGCCCGGTCCCTCGGCGAGCTGGAAGCCGGGACCGCACAGCCGATCCCGCAGGACCCCGCCGCGGCGACGTACTTCCACAAGCGCTCCGACTCCGACAGCGCGATCGACTGGTCCTGGCCGGCCGACGCGATCGAACGCCTGATCCGCGCGCAGTCCGACCCGTACCCGAACGCGCACACCGTCTTCCGTGGTGAGCGACTGGCGATCACCGCCGCGTCCGTCTCCACCAAGCGGTACGGCGGCACGCCCGGGCGGGTATGCGTCCCCGACGGCGAGGGCATCGCCGTCGTCGCCGGCCCCGAGGCCTGGCGCGGCGGCAACCCCGCCCTCGTCGTCGAGCGTGTCCGCACCGCAGACGGCGCCGAACACCCCGCCGCCAAGATCCTCGGTGACTCCGGCGCCTACCTCGGCACCTGACCCGCCCGTCGCGACCACCAGCCCAGCCCAGCCCAGCCCAGCCCAGCCCGACGAACAGGACCATCGACATGGCACGAACCGATCACCGCGCTCGACATCACGAGCGGATCGCCGAGGTGCTCGGCGGTGCGACGGAGGGCGCCGAGCGCGTGCCCTACCCGATCGGCATGCGCGAGTTGGAGATCCGCGGCACCCGACGGGTGGGCGCAGGCCTGATCCGGGTGACCCTCGGAGGCCCCGAGCTCGAGGGCTTCCAGACCCACGCCGCCGACGATCACATCAAGTTCCTCTACCCCGAGGAGAGCGGCGAACTCAACCTGCCGCGCAAGGACGGGCTCATGCTGCACTGGCCTCGCGACCCGCGGCCGATCACCCGCGAGTACACCGTGCGCCGCTACGACGCCGCCGCGGGCGAGCTCGACATCGACATCGCCCTGCACCCGGGTGGCCTCGGCTCGGACTGGGCCGAGGCGGTCGCCCCGGGCGCGCGGATCCACGTGGCCGGCCCGCCCGGCGGCGTGATCGTGCCCCCGCGCTACGACCGGTACCTCATGGCCGGCGACATCACCGCGCTGCCGGCGATGGACCGCTGGCTCGAGGAGTTGCCGCGCGACGCCGCCGGCTGGGCGCTCATCGAGGTGATCGACGCCTCCGAGGAGATCCCGCTCGACCCGCCGCCGGGCTTCCAGGTCCGCTGGCTGCACCGCGGCGAGGCCGCGCCCGGCACCTCCGACGTGCTGGAGCGTGCCGTCGCCGAGCTCCCGCAGGAGGTACCCGACGGTGAGCGGTGGTACTGCTGGCTGGCCGGCGAGGCCGGGGTGCTCAAGCCCCTGCGCCGCTGGGTCGCCGAGGCGTGGAAACTGCCCAAGCACGACCAGGACATCACGGGCTACTGGAAGCTCGGCGTCGCCGACTTCGACGAGGACGACCACTGATGCACGCATTCGTGACCGGCGCGGCGTCGGGAATCGGTGCCGCGACCGCCCTGCGGCTCGCGCGGCGCGGACCCGTCGCCCTCGCCGACCGTGACGCCGACGGCCTGGTCGCCACCGCGCGCGCCGTGTCCGCCGCGGGCGGCACGGCGTCCTCCCACGTGGTCGACGTGACCGACCGCGCCGCCGTGCTCGCGGCCCTCGACGCCGCCGAGCGCGCAGGCGGGCCGGTCGACGCGCTCGCGCACTGCGCCGGAGTCCTCGTGACCGGGCCCGTGCTCCATGCGTCCGCCGCCGACATCGCGGCCGCACTCGGCGTGAACCTGACCGGCACCGCGAACGTCCTCACCGCTGTCGTCTCCCGGATGGCCGAACGCGGAACGGGTTCCGCCGTCGTCGTCGGGTCCAACGCCGGCAACGGCCCCCGCGTGGGCCTGGGCGTGTACGGCGCGTCGAAGGCCGCCGCGCACAACCTCACACTGGCCCTGGCGCTCGAGGTGGCGGGCAGCGGCGTGCGGGTCAACGTGGTCGCTCCCGGCTCGACCGCGACGCCGATGCAGACGGCGTTCGGCGGCGCCGCGGCCGCCGAGGCGGCCATCGCCGGCGACCTGTCGCGGCACCGGCCCGGAATCCCGCTGGGCCGCATCGCCGATGCGGACGACATCGCCGGGGCGATCGAGTACCTGCTCTCGCCCGACGCGCGGCACGTGACCGCGCAGGTACTCACCGTCGACGGAGGAGCCACCGCATGACCAGCACCGAGACCCGGTACTTCCCGCCCGAGTTCGCGGAGCGCTACCGCGCGGCGGGGTACTGGAACGGCGACACCTTCGCCGGCTTCCTTCCGGAGGCCGCGGAGCGGTTCGGCGACGCCGAGGCCCTCGTGGGCGAGGACCGCACGGGTGATCGGGTCCGCCTGACCTATCGCGAGCTGGACGCCGCCGCCGCGGCCATCGCGGCGGGGCTGGTCGCCCGCGGCATCGGAGCGGGCGACCGCGTCGTGCTGCAGCTGCCGAACACCGTCGAGTACGTCTCGGTCCTGTTCGGGCTGTTCCGGATCGGTGCGGTCCCCGTGTTCGCGCTCCCCGCGCACCGTCGCAGCGAGCTCACCCACTTCGTACTGACGGCCGGGGCGAAGGCGCTCGTCACCGCCGCGTCGATCAACCGGTTCGATCACCGCGGCCTCGCCGCAGAGGTCGCTGCGGAGACCGGCGTGCGGGCGTTCGTGGTGGACGACGAGCCCTTCGGCGCCGGGAACGCGGACGGGACGCCGGTCACCGTCGCCGGGAGCGTAGCGAGCGGGACGCCGGTCACCGTCGAACCGGAATCCCTGGCCTTCCTGCAGCTCTCGGGCGGTACTACCGGCGTGCCGAAGCTGATCCCGCGCACCCACGCCGACTACCTGTACTCGGTCCGCGAGTCCGCCACGATCTGCCGACTCGGACCCGGTACCCGGTTCCTGGTGGTCCTGCCCGTGGCGCACAACTTCCCGATGAGCAGCCCCGGCATCCTCGGAGTGCTGTGGGCCGGCGGCACCGTCGTGTTGGGGACCGACCCGGCACCGTCGCGGGCCTTCCCGCTGATCGAGGCCGAGAAGGTGACCATGACCTCGCTCGTGCCGCCGCTCGCGATGCTCTGGCTGCAGGCCCGGCCCACCGCGACCGCGGACCTGTCCAGCCTCGAGGTCCTGCAGGTGGGCGGCGCCAAGTTCACCCCCGAGGCCGCGCGCCGCGTCGAGCCCGAGCTGGGCTGCCGGCTGCAGCAGGTCTTCGGCATGGCCGAGGGGCTCGTGAACTACACGCGTGCGGACGATCCCGAGGATCTCGTGCTCGGCACCCAGGGGAGGGCGATCTCGCCCGACGACGAGGTGCGCGTGCTCGACGAGGACGGCCTCCCCGTCGCCGACGGCGAGCCCGGCCTCCTCTGGACGCGCGGCCCGTACACGATCCGTGGCTACCTGGGCGGCGTCGACGCCGAGTCCTTCGACGCCGAGGGCTTCTACCGCACCGGGGACATCGTCCGGCGGCTGCCGAGCGGGCACCTCGTGGTGGAGGGCCGCGCGAAGGACCAGATCAACCGCGGCGGCGAGAAGATCGCCGCCGAGGAGGTCGAGAACCACCTCATCGCGCACCCCGCCGTGATCGACGCGGCGGTCGTGGCCGTGGCCGACGACTTCCTCGGCGAGCGGTCCTGCGCCGTCGTCCTGACCGCGGGCGCGCGGCCGACCGTTCCCGAACTGAAGAAGTTCGTCCGCGCCCGGGGCGTGGCCGAGTACAAGGTGCCCGATCGCATCGTGTTCGCCGACGAGTTCCCGACCACGGGCGTCGGCAAGATCAGTCGCCGCGAGCTGCGGCGCACCCTGGCGGAGCAGCTCTCCAGGGCGGACCAGGAGGACAAGCAATGAGCCTGCCCAAGAGCATCGTCTACGAACTGCCCGGCATCGAGTGCGCCGACACCGTCGACTGGGCCGTCGAACCCGGCCGGGCCGTGCTGCTCATCCACGACATGCAGGAGCACTTCGTCGGCCCGTTCCGGCGCGACGCCGAGCCGCTGCGCACCGTCGTGCCGAACATCGTGGCCCTGCGCGCCGCGGCGCGCGCCGCAGGAATGCCGGTCGTCTACACCGCGCAGCCGGGGGACCAGGACCCTGAGGAGCGGGCGCTGCTCACCGATTTCTGGGGGCCCGGGCTGGCCACCGCGAACCAGGACATCATCGCCGAGCTCACCCCGGCGGCCGACGACGTACTGCTCACCAAGTGGCGTTACAGCGCGTTCGCCAAGTCCGACCTCGCCGAGCGGATGCGCGCGTGGGGCCGCGACCAGCTGGTGATCGCCGGGATCTACGCCCACATCGGGATCATGACCACCGCCCTCGACGCGTTCATGCGGGATGTCCAGCCCTACGTGGTGCGCGACGCCGTCGCGGACTTCTCGGTGGAGGATCACGAGCGCGCACTCACCTACGTGTCCACTCGATGCGGCAGAGTGGAGAGCACGGATCGGGTATTGGAGGCACTGCGATGACTCAGGAAGGCGAGCAGCCGCACTTCCTGCTGACCGCTGCGGGGCGGTCCCACGCGGGGAGCGGCGTCCGCGCGGTGTTCCCGGACCCGCACGCGGCGGCCGCGGCCCTGCGCGACGGGAGCGCTCCCGTCGTCGTCGGCGCCCTGCCCTTCGACCTGCACGATCCCGCCGCGCTGACGGTGCCCGTCCGATTCGGCGCCCTGCCCGCGCGCCCCGCCGCGGAACTGCCGACCCTGACGCTGACCGCCCAGCACCCCGAGCCCGCCGAGCACGTGGCGCGGGTCGAGCGGGCCGTCCGGCTCATCACCGGCCCCGGGGACCTGCGCAAGGTCGTCCTCGCGCGCGCGGTCGATTTCGAGGCCGCCGAGCCGCTCGATCCGTTCGCCGTGGCCGCAGCGCTGGCGGACCGCGATCTCGAGGGCAATGCCTTCGCCGTCGACCTCGCGGCTGCCGGCGACGCGTTCCGCGGGCGCGCGCTGGTCGGCTCGAGCCCCGAGGTGCTCGTCGCGCGGATGGGCGACACCGTCTACTGCCACCCCTTCGCGGGCACCGCGTCGACGCCCGAGGGCCTGTTGGATTCCGAGAAGGACCGCGAGGAGCACGCCTACGTCGTCGACGAGATCGCGGCCGCGCTCGCGCCTCTGTGCGCCGAGCTGGACGTGCCCGGCGCACCGTCGGTGACCCGGGCCGGGCCCGTGTGGCACCTCGGAACCAGGATCGCCGGGACGCTGCGCGACCCGTCGACCACCGCCCTCGACCTGGCGCTGGCCCTGCATCCGACCCCGGCGGTGTGCGGTTTCCCCCGCGCGAGCGCCGCCCGCGCCATCGCCGACATCGAGGGCGAGCGGGGCTTCTACGCCGGCGCCGTCGGGTGGACCGACGCGAGCGGCGACGGGCACTGGCGCGTGAGCATCCGCTGCGCCGAGGTCGCCGGGACAGCGCTGCGGGCCTACGCGGGCGGCGGCATCGTCGGCGCGTCCGACCCGCGGGCCGAGCTCACCGAGACGCACAACAAGCTGCGCACCGTGCTCGGACCCTTCCTCGTCACCGAGACCGCCCGGAGCTGACCCGATGACCGATTGGACCGGCAGCCGCCTGCCGGTGTTCTTCGAGGCGCCCGAGCAGCAGCCGGACCACCGGCCGATCGGCGTCGACGACGACACCACGCCCCGCACACTGGTGCTGCGCACCATGTTCGGCAACCCGTCGCGCACGCTCCCCGCGGGGCTGCTCATCATCGGGCACCAGGTGGGCGAGGCGCTCGTCCCCGTCGTGATGGGGCTCGCCATCGACCGCGCGATCAAGACCGGCGACTGGGGATCGACGGTGCGCTGGGTGCTGCTGCTGGGCGTGTTGTTCGCCTTCCTGTCCTTCAGTTTCCGGTTCGGCTCACGGATCGGCTTCCTCGGGATGAACACGGTGCAGCATCGGCTGCGGACGCAGGTCACCGACCGGATCCTCGACCCGCGCGGCCTGGGTGGCGGCCACCCGCCGGGCGTGCTGCTGTCGATCGCCACCTCGGACGTGCAGCGGCTGGCGATGTCGGTCGCGCTCGGCCTCTATCCGGTCGGCGAGCTGGCGGCGGTGGTCTTCTGCGGCGTCGTGCTGCTGTCGATCTCCTGGCAGCTCGGCCTGCTCGTGCTGCTCGGCGCCCCCGCGATGCTCTGGTGCCTCGACAAGGCGGGCGCCGCACTGCGCGCCCGGAGCGAGGCCGAGCAGCGGGCGGCGGGCGAGGCCGCGGGCTCCGCGGCCGATCTCGTCGCCGGGCTCCGGGTGGTCAAGGGCATGCACGCCGAGAGGGAGGCCGACCGGCGTTACCGCGCGGCGAGCGCCCGCGCCCTGGCCGCCGTCATCCGCGCCCGCCGCTCGGAGGGCGCCTATGTCGGCTCGATGGAGGCCGTCGCCGCGGTCTTCGTCGTAGTCGTGGGTGTGCTGGCCGGGGTGCAGGCCGTGCACGGTGACCTCAGCGTGGGGCAGCTCATCACCGTCGTCGGCCTGACCCAGGTGGTGATGTCGCCGCTGCAGGCGATGGGCACCAACTTCGGCAAGTTCTGGGTCGCCGGCAACGCTTCGGCGAAGCGCGTGCTCATGGTGCTGCAGGCGCGGTACGCCCGGGACGCCGGCACGGTCGCCGATCCCGACGGTGCCGTGCCCGTGCGGATCACGGGACTGCCGGTGGGTGGCGGCACCGTCGACCTGGAGCTCCCGTCCGTCGGCGTCACCGCCGTCGTGTGCGACCCCGGGACCGCGACCGCCGCGACCACGCTGCTCGCCCGGACGGGCGCCCCGGACCCCGGCCGGTCGGTCACCGTCGGGACCACGGACCTGTACACGCTCGACGAGCCGGCCGCGCTGCGGGCCGTGCGTGTCGCGCCGCACGCCACCACCCTGTTCGAGGGCACCGTCGCCGACAACGTGGGCGCCGACGCGGCGCCCGACCGGGTGGCCGCCGCGCTGCTCGCCGCCGCCTGTGACGACGTCCTCGAGGTGCTCCCGAACGGGCTCGAGACGCCCGTCGGCGAGGCCGGCCGGCTACTGTCCGGCGGCCAGCGGCAGCGCGTCGCGCTGGCCCGCGCGTTGGCGACCGACACCCGGACCCTCGTACTCGTCGACCCGACGAGCGCCGTGGACTCCGTCACCGAGGCCACCATCGCCGAGCGACTCGGCGCGGCGCGCGCGGGCCTCGCGACGGTGGTGTTCACGCAGTCTCCGACGCTCATCGCCGCGGCCGACACCGTGCTCACGCTGAGCCGCGACGACGAGATCGTCACGGCCGCACCGGAGGTACGCGCATGACCATCGCCACCGACACCGCCGAGGGCGCCCTGCCCGTCGCGGGCGGACGCGAGACCTTCCGCTACGCCCGCGGGCTGCTCACCGGGAAACGCGGGCCGCTGCTCGTCGTGTTCGCGGTCCTGCTCGTGGGCGCCGCCCTCGGCCTCGCCGTGCCCTGGGGATTCGGCGCGATGGTCGACATCGCCATCGACGACGGCGGATACCTCGAGGTACTGCGCATCGGCGGCCTCATGGTGGTCGCGGCCATCGCGTCGGCTGCGTTCACCGGCATCGGGATCGCGCTCACGGCCCAGCTCTTCGAGACCGCCCTCGCGCGGCTGCGCGAGTCCATGGTGGGCGCCGCGTTCCGGCTCCCGCAGGCGCGCGTCGAGGAGGCCGGTTCCGGCGACCTCGTCTCCCGCGCCACCGACGATGTCAGCGTTGTCAGCCAGGCGATCTCGCGGGGCGTGCCCGCACTCGCCCGGTCGGGCTTCTCCGTCGTCGTCACCATCGGCGGCTTCGCCGCGCTCGACTGGCGGTTCCTGCTCGTGGTGCTCGTGGTGCTGCCCGTGTACGCGCTGGGCGCCCGCATGTACGTGCGCACCGCGCCCCCGGTCTACCGCTCAGAACGGGCGGCGATGGCAGTGCGTGCACACCACATGCTCGGCTCGATCCGCGGCCTGCCCACGGTGCACGCCTTCGACCTCATGGAGCGCTCGAGCCTGCGGGTGAGCACCGCGTCGTGGGGCGTCGTGCGCTGGACGATGCGGGCGCGGATCGTGCAGAACCGGTTGTTCGGCCGGGTCAACCTCGCCGAGTTCGTCGGCATGGCCACCATCCTGCTGCTCGGCTACGCGCTCGTCGATCGCGAGCTCGCGACCGTCGGCGCCGTGACCACCGCGATGCTGCTCTTCCTGCGGCTGTTCGGACCCATCGGTGCCCTGCTCATGGTGATGGACGACATCCAGTCCGCGGGCGCCTCGCTCGCCCGCATCGTCGGCGTCATCCGGCTGGCGGACGGGGAGAGCGCACCGTCGGGCGTGGTGAACCGGACGGACGGGCCGCCCCGCGTGGAGGTCGACGGCGTCGCCTTCGGGTACGGCGGCGCGCGCCGCGTGCTCGACGGGGTGAGCGTCGCCCTCGAGTCGGGGGAGACGGTGGCCGTGGTCGGCACCTCCGGTGCGGGCAAGTCGACGCTCGCCGCGCTCATCGCGGGGGTGCACGTGCCCGACGCCGGCGCGGTCCGGATCGGCGGCACCGACCTCGCGACGCTCCCCGAGGACGCCGCGCCCGTGCTGCTCACGCAGGACGTGCACGTCTTCGCCGGGACCCTCGCGGAGGACCTGCGAATGGCCGCGCCCGATGCCACCGACGACGATCTGCGCGCCGCACTGGACCGCGTTCGCGCCCGCGAGTGGGTGGAGATGCTCGACGACGGACTCGACACCGTCGTCGGGGCCGGCGGGCACGCCCTGACCCCGAAGCGTGAGCAGCAGCTGGCGCTCGCCCGGCTGGTGCTCCTGGATCCGCCGGTGGTGATCCTCGACGAGGCCACCGCCGACGCGGACAGCGCCGACGCCGACGTCCTCGAGGACGCCGCGCAGGCCGCGCTCGCCGGGCGCACGGCGATGGTGGTGGCGCACCGCCTGAGCCAGGCGGCGCGCGCCGACCGGATCCTGGTGATGGAGCACGGCGCCATCGTCGAGGAGGGCACGCACGAGAGCCTGCGCGCCGCGGGCGGACGGTACGCCCGGCTCTGGGCCGCCTGGTCCCGGCATCGGTGAGGTGACGGCGGACCGTCGGGCGGGCGGACCGGGACGGGCCGCCGGCAGTACCGGCGGGCGGACCGTCAGGCGTCGTGGAAGGCGCGGTAGACGGCCGAACCGTAGAACGTGCCGATCCGCTCGGAATCGCCGCGCCAGGAGGCGGGGGCGTCGTCGGGGCGGTCGGCGAGCATCGACCGCACTGCCGCCTCGCAGACCGAGACGAAGAGCTCCATCAGCATCGGCAGCTTCTCATCGAGGCCCTGCATGTCCCACCACCGGGTGAGCGCGGGCCGGATCCACTCCTCCGCCTGCCGCGCCAGGGTGGCGCGGGCGGCCACGACGCGGTGCACGACCTCCGGGTCGGTGACGCCGGAGAACAACAACTGCCAGGTGTCGGCGCGTTCGTTCACCGCGTCGAGCAGGCCGCGCATGCCGATGATGAAGGCCTGCTCGGGATCCTCCCCGTGGGCGCTGTGCAGCGATGCGAGGACGAAGGCCATCATCGTCTCGGTCTCGCGGTCGAGCAGCTCGGTGATGAGCGCGACGCGGTCCGGGAAACACGAGTAGATCACGGGGCGCGTGACCTGCAGGCGGTCGGCGACGGTGCCGATCGTCACGGCACCGAGACCGTCGCGCGCGGCGATCTCCAGCGCGGCGTCCAGGACCTGGGGGCGGCGACGCTCGGGACCGAGGTGTTCGGCGCGCCGGCGTGCGCGGTTGGCGGTGGTAGGCATCGCCGAGGAGTTTACGCGGGTCGGATGCACCCCGCGTTCATGCGACGTTCACCCGCCGGTCCGGACCTGCCCGTACGCTTCCGGCCGTGATGGATCTCGACCTGCCCGTGGGCATCGATTTGAGCGCGGTCAGCGGCCGCGAGGCACTGCAGAAGATCGTCGACCTCCGGGCGACCGAGGGCTTCTCCGTGAACGACGACGATGACGACGATCCGGTGCTGCTCACCCCGGAGCGGCACGTCGTGGACACGTGGCGCGAGGGCTACCCGTACTCCGAGCGGATGGCGCGTTCGGAGTACGAGCGGGACAAGCGGCTGCTGCAGATCGAGCTGCTCAAGCTGCAGCGCTGGGTCAAGGACACCGGCCAGCGCCTGGTCATCGTGTTCGAGGGCCGCGACGCCGCCGGCAAGGGCGGCACCATCAAGCGGTTCATGGAGCACCTCAACCCGCGTGGCGCGCGCGTGGTGGCGCTGGTCAAGCCCACCGAGCGTGAGGCCGGCGAGTGGTACTTCCAGCGCTACATCGACCACTTCCCGACCAAGGGTGAGATCGTCCTGTTCGACCGCTCCTGGTACAACCGCGGCGGCGTCGAGCGGGTCATGGGCTTCTGCTCCGACGAGCAGCACGAGCGTTGGACCCACCAGGTGCCGCTGTTCGAGAAGATGCTGGTCGAAGACGGCATCGACGTGACCAAGTTCTGGTTTTCCGTGACCCAGCTCGAGCAGCGCACCCGCTTCGCGATCCGGCAGATCGACCCCGTGCGGCAGTGGAAGCTCTCGCCGATGGACCTCGCGTCGCTGGACAAGTGGGACGGCTACACCGCGGCGAAGGAGGAGGTGTTCGCGGCGACGGACACCGATTACGCGCCCTGGACCGTGGTCAAGAGCAACGACAAGAAGCGCGCCCGCCTCAACGCCATGCGCTACATCCTCGACAAGTTCGACTACGACAACAAGGACATGGAGGTCCTCGCGTCGGGACCGGATCCTCTCATCGTCGGGCGCGGCCGGGACCTGATCGGGGACTGACGGTGCGCCGCGCGGGCCGGTTCGCGGGGCCGACGGTGCGCCGAGCGGACCGGGCCCGGCGGCACCGTCGAGTACCGTTGTCGCCGTGCGTTCTCTGACGGCCTTCCTCCTCGTTCTGGTGGCGATCCTGGCCACCTTCGTGGCGGTCCCCGCCGTCTGGGCGAAGAACACCGTGCTCGACCGCGGCGCGTTCATGACGCTCATGGAGCCGTTGGGGCACGACCCGGCGGTGCAGGACGCCATGGCGCAGGAGATCGCCCAGCAGGTGCAGCGGTTGCTCACCGAGCAGGGGGACGCGCGCCCGCCGTTGTCCGCGATCACGCCCTATGTCTCGACCTACACCCACGGCCCGCAGTTCCCGGGCGCCTTCAAGGAGGCGATCGGGCAGGTGCACACGTGGCTGCTGGTGCGGCCGACCGCCGAGCAGCGGTTGCGCGGCGCGACCACTGCGGAGATCGACCTCGCGCCGATGATCACGTCCGTCGCCGAGGCGAACAACGTGAAGGTGACGGTTCCCGAGCGGGTCACGATCGACCTGTCCGGCACGGGCGCCAACCGGGACCTGTTCCGGGCCGGACGGTACGCCGAGATCGCCGACAAGTTGAAGCAGGTCGCGTGGATCGCGCCGCTGGTGGCGGTGGTCGCCGCGCTGCTGGCGCTGCTCGCCGCGCACCGTCGTGGATTCATGCTGTTCTACCTGGGGCTGGGCGGCGCGGTCGCCGCGGGCGTGACCTGGATGCTGTGCGTGGCGGCACCGTCGTACGTGACGGGCCGCAGCGGCACCGGCGGACTGAGCCCGGTCATCGACGCGGCGCTGAGCCAGGTGACGAAGAGCCTGACCCCGTGGATCGTGACCGAGGCGGCGGTCGGCGGCGCGCTCGCGCTGCTGGGGCTGATCTTCGGCGGGCTCGGCGCGGTCGCGGCGCGGCGGGCCGAACGGCGGGACTGGTGAGTTCCACCGCCCGGCCGACCGTCGCGACGCTGACCTACCAGGACGGGACCACGAACCCCGTCCGGATCTTCCGCGGGCCGGACCCGGCCGCGCCCGTACTGATGATCTGGCCGGGCGTGAACGTGCCCGCCGGGTACTTCGACGACTTCGGGCGTGGGCTCATCGACGCGGGCTTCAACGCGGTGGTGGCCGAGCTACGGGGGCAGGGCGATTCGCGGCCCCGCGGTGCCGGCGGTTCCCACGGCTTCCAGGACGTGGTGGTGGAGGACTACCCGGCGGTGTCCGCCCTGGCGCGGCAGAAGTTCCCCGGTGCGCCGCGGATCCTGGTGGGGCACAGCCTCGGTGGGCTGATGGGTGTCATGTACGCCGCGCGGGCCCGGCGGAACCTGGCCGGGGTGGTCCTGATCGCCTGCGGCACGGGCTATTACAAGCTCGACGGGCTGTCCGGCGCCGCCCGCCGAATCGGTACCTCCGTCGCCGCGCGTACCGCGGCCCGACGGGGCCACTGGTCCGGTCCCGACGGGCTGGGAGAGGTTCCGAAGGGCATCGTCCGCGATTTCGACCACCTGGTGCAGACGGGCGACTTCAACGTCTCCGGAGCGGACGTGGACTACGAGGCGCGGCTGGCGGGAACGAAGACGCCGGTGTTGACACTGGCCATCGCCGGCGACGAACTGGTCAGCGACGAGCAGTCCCGGTTCGTGGGGGAGAAGTTCCCCGCGTCCGTGCATCGACGGATCGCGGAACCGCTGGGCCACAACCAGTGGATCCTCTCGCCCGATGCGGTGGTTCCCGCGCTGTCGGGATGGATCGCGCAGAAGGTGTAGCGCGTCTCGGCGGAGTGGCATGGTCGATCGCACGAGCCATGCGTGCGGCGCATGGCTGCGAAACTGCAGGTCAGTGGTGATTTTTGGGAGATGAGCCATGCGTGTGGCGCATGGCTACCCGGCGAGGCCGGTGACGAGCACCGGGTTGTGTGCGGGCGCCAGCCATTTCAGAAGAGTGACCATGCCTTCCTTGCTGATCGCGACGCAGCCGAGAGTGGGCTTGCCGTCTGTGACGTGCAGGAACATGGCGCCGCCCTTGCCCGGCGTGTGGGACGGGTTGTTGTTGAAATGCACGGCGTAGTCGTAGACGGGACCGGCGCCGTAGAGGTTCTCGCTGCCCGGGCCGGGGCTGGTGGCGCGGGTGACCATCGTGTCGTAGGTCGGTGAGCTCTGGTTGCCGTCCCACCACTGCTGATCGGTGACCTTGGTGTACGGCAGCGTCGTGCCGGGGTTCTCCTGCCGGCCGAACGCCTGGTCCAGCGCGAAGACGCCGAACGGGGTGCGGGGGACATCGTCCTTGCCTTCGCCGATGCCCTGCTCCCCGACCTTGCCCGGGACCGGCCCGAAGACCTTCGTCCAGCCCGTTTGGAGGAGCGCCCACGCCGAGACCTGCACGTCCGTCGAGGAGAACGACGGTGCCGCGACCGTGATGACCTCGCGCGCGCTCGGAGCTGCCGCGATGGCGGCGTCCAGCAGGGCCTTGTCGGCGTCGGCTGCTGCGGCGTGCGGGATCGCCAGCGATGCGGCGACGGCCGCCGCGGGGATCGCGGCGAACCTCATGAGTACCTGGCGCCTCTTTAGTAACATGCGCCACAGTATGACATGGTGGTCGGCACTCATGAAGTCCTGCGGCCCGGCCGCGACCGTTCTCCCGCGGGAGTCTCTCGCTGAGTAGTGGGTTGCAACCCGATGACGGGTGAAGAACTTCCGCGGGAGGGGTGGCGACGCCGAGTCGGGCCTCGCGTGACGGTCAGTGATCGTTGTCGCGGAGGTGCTGCTCGATCCGTTCGAGCTTGGCCGTGAGCTGGCCGGTGTGGCCGGGGCGGATGTCGCACTTGACCACGAGGGACACCCGCGGGGCGGACTCGGCCAGGCGGTCCACGCATGCCTTGATCACGCCCATCACCTCGTCCCACTCGCCCTCGATGGTGGTGAACATGGACGTGGTCTCGTTCGGCAAGCCTGAGGCGCGCACGATGGCGACGGCCTCCGCGACCGCTGCGGCGACGCCGCCGTCGGGGCTCTGGTCGCCGCCCATGGGGCTGATCGAGAAAGCTGCGAGCATGATGTGTCCTCTCAGTTCCGGCCGCGGCCGGTGGTGTTCGACATGACGACGCGGAGGAAGGTCAGCCCGTAGGCCAGGGTGCACAGCGCGAGCGCCCCGCCGGCGATCGCGTGGCCGGCAGCGGCCCCGACGATGCTCGTGGCCATGAGCACGATCGCGGTGACCGCGCCGACGGTGCCCACCGTGCCGGCGACGACGTGCAGTGCGAACCTCGGCTGGCTCACCAGGAACACGAAGAAGTGCAGCGCTACCGCCAGCGCGATCGACGGCATGATGAACTCCGGGTGACCGGTCTTGTTGAGGACCACGATCGCGGCCAGGATCGCCACCGTCTCCAGCGCGACCGCGATCCGGAACACCTGGCGGGCCTTCGCCTCTCCGGTCCCGGGCGACGGCGGTGCCGGGGCCGGGGCGCCCCGCCGGGCGGTGACGACCGCGCCGAGGGCGATCGCCGCGCCCAGCACCGCGCCGATCGCGGCGACGAGCGGGTACGCGTGCAGGCCCAGGACCGACCAGGCGATGGTCATCAGCCCCATGAAGATCGCCAGCGACCGGGCGGTGCGGACCGGCATCAGGACTCCGCGGATCCCAGCTCGCGCCACAGGAACTCGTAGGCGAGAGCGGATTTGAACGCCGCCTGCTTGTTGTCGGCCGCGCCGCCGTGGCCGCCCTCGATGTTCTCGTAGTAGTCCACGTCGATGCCGCGCGCCTCGAGCGCCGCGACGAACTTGCGGGCGTGCGCCGGGTGCACGCGGTCGTCGCGGGTGGACGTGGTGACCAGAAGCGCGGGCAGATCTCCGGGCGCACCGGCGGATTCGGGCAGGTTCTGGTACGGCGAGTACTCGCTGATGTACGCCCACTGCGCGGGATCGTCGGGGTCGCCGTACTCCGCCATCCACGATGCGCCTGCGAGGAGCTGGTGGTAGCGCCGCATGTCGAGCAACGGCACCTGGCAGACGATGGCGCCGAACAACTCCGGGTACCGCGTGTACATCACGCCCATGAGCAGTCCGCCGTTCGAGCCGCCCTGCGCGCCGAGCTGTTCGCGAGTGGTGATGCCGCGGGCCACGAGGTCCTTCGCGACCGCGGCGAAGTCCTCGTAGGCGCGCAGCCGGTTCTCCTTGAGGGCCGCTGTGTGCCAATCGGGCCCGTACTCGCCGCCGCCGCGGATGTTCGCCAGCACGTACACCCCGCCCCGCTCGATCCACGCCGCGCCGGACACCGCGGTGTAGTCCGGTGTGAGAGAGACCTCGAAGCCGCCGTAGCCGTAGAGCAGCGTCGGCTGCGGGCCCTCCTGCGGGCGGCGGACCACGAAGTACGGCACCTGCGTCCCGTCCTCGCTGGTCGCGAAGAACTGCTCGGAGGTCACCCCCTCGGCGTCGTAGAACGCGGGCGCGGACTTCAGCGGCTCGACGGATCCGCCCGCCTCGCCGTGCAGCAAGGTGGGAGGCAGCGTGAAACCGCTGGCAGTGGCGAAGATCTCGTCGCCCTCGCGGGGGTCCGTGTAGTACACGCCGATCTCGGCCAGTTCCGGGAAGCCGCGCGTCTCACGGCGCTCCCAGGTCCCCGGTTCGAGGGTGTGCAGCTCCGAGCGCACGTCCCGCATCGTCGACAGCAGCAGGTACGACTTGGTCCAGGCGTATCCGGCGAGCGCCGTGTGCGCGTCGGGGGTGAAGACGGTGCTGTACTCGCGCGAGCCCGCCCGGTACGCGTCGACGTCGAAGGCGACCAACGCCCCCGGCGGCACGGTGCCGGAGGGGAGCTCCCACGCGGACTTCGGGCGCACCAGCAGGCGGGACTCGTGGACGTCCGCGTCCGCGTCCGTCGGGACGTCGATCCGCTCCAGCGCCAGCGTATCCGGAGAGAGCAGGTAGATCTCGCTGTTGTAGAAGTCGATCGCGCGGGTGACGAAATGCCGCTCGTAGCCGGGGGTGTCGTCATAGCCGGCGCCGATCGAGACGTCCGAGTGGTGCCCCTCGTACACGAGGTCCGCGTGTCCTAGCGGGGTATCGCGGCGCCACCGCTTCACCAGCCGGGGGTACCCGGAGTCGGTGAGCGAGCCCGGCCCGAAGTCCGTGCCCACGTACACGGTGTCCTTGTCGATCCACGAGATCCGGCTCTTCGCCTCGGGGAGGGAGAAGCCACCGTCGACGAACTCCCGGCGGGAGATGGAGAACTCCCGCACCACGCTCGCGTCGGCGCCGCCGCGCGAGAGGGAGACGAGCGCCCGGTCGTATCGCGCACCGTCGGGCGATTCCCCGCGCAGGACGGCCGCCCTGCCCCAGACCCAGTTCTCGCCCTCGGCCTCGCGGAGGGCGTCGACGTCGATGACGACCTCCCACTCCGGGCTGTCCGTGCGGAAGGACTCGAGCGTGGTGCGGCGCCACAGGCCGTAGGGGTGGTCGGCGTCGCGCCAGAAGTTCCACAGGTGCTCGCCGCGGCGGACCGGGTAGGGGATGCGCTGGTCGGTGTCGAGGATCGCGAGGACGCGCGACTCGAGCTCGTCGAACCGTGGTCCGGTCAGGCGGCGCGTGCTTTCGGCGTTGCGGGCGCGAGCCCAATCGAGGGCAGTGGCGGATTCCACTTCTTCGAGCCATGCGTACTGGTCCATGGACACCACAGTAGGGCTACGCTGAATCCCGTGGCTGATCACTTTGACACTGTTGTTCTCGGCGCAGGCCCAGGAGGCTACGTCGCTGCTATTCGCGCCGCCCAACTCGGGCAGAAGGTCGCGGTCATCGAGGAGAAGTACTGGGGCGGTGTGTGCCTGAACGTGGGCTGCATCCCGTCGAAGGCGCTCCTGAAGAACGCCGAGCTGGCGCACACCTTCACGCACAAGGCGCAGCTCTTCGGCATCTCCGGTGACGTCTCGTTCGACTTCGGGGCCGCGTTCGACCGCAGTCGCAAGGTCTCCGAGGGGATCGTCAAGGGCGTTCACTTCCTGATGAAGAAGAACAAGATCACCGAGATCAACGGCTACGGCACCTTCGTGGACGCGCACACCATCCAGGTGGGCGATCAGACGGTGACCGCCGACAACATCATCATCGACACGGGTTCGACGGTGCGCCTCCTCCCGGGTGTGACGCTGTCCGACAACGTGGTCACCTACGAGGAGCAGATCCTCACCCGCGACCTCCCCGAGTCGATCGCCATCGTCGGCGCCGGCGCCATCGGCATGGAGTTCGCCTACGTCCTGAAGAACTACGGTGTGGACGTCACCATCATCGAGTTCCTGGACCGCGCGCTGCCCAACGAGGACGCCGACGTCTCCAAGGAGATCGCCAAGCAGTACAAGAAGCTGGGCGTGAACATCCTGACCTCCACCAAGGTCGAGTCGGTCGACGATCAGGGCTCGCAGGTCGTCGTGAAGTACACCGGCCCCAAGGGCCCGGGCGAGATCACCGTCTCCAAGGTGCTCATGTCGATCGGCTTCGCGCCCCGCGTCGAGGGCTTCGGCCTCGAGAAGACGGGCGTCGCCCTCACCGAGCGCGGCGCCATCGCCATCGACGACTTCATGCGCACCAACGTGCCGGGCGTCTACGCCATCGGCGATGTCACCGCGAAGCTGCAGCTGGCGCACGTCGCCGAAGCGCAGGGCGTCGTCGCCGCCGAGACCATCGCCGGCGCGGAGACCCAGGCCCTGGGCGACTACCGCATGATGCCGCGCGCCACGTTCTGCCAGCCGCAGGTCGCCTCGTTCGGCCTCACCGAGCAGCAGGCCAAGGACGAGGGCTACGACGTCAAGACCGCGACCTTCCCGTACACGGCGAACGGCAAGGCCCAGGGCCTGGGCGAGCCCGTCGGCTTCGTCAAGCTGGTCTCCGACGCCAAGTACGGCGAGCTGCTTGGCGGCCACCTCATCGGCCCCGACGTCTCCGAGCTGCTGCCCGAGCTGACCCTCGCGCAGAAGTGGGACCTCACCGTCAACGAGCTGGCGCGCAACGTGCACACGCACCCGACGCTGTCGGAGGCGTTGCAGGAGTCGATCCACGGCCTCGCGGGCCACATGATCAACCTGTAGGTACCGCACCCTCGTCGGCCCGGCATCGTCATCGACGGTGCCGGGCCGACGTGCATTCCCTTCGAGTTCAGGAGATTCGACGATGTTCCGAGCCACCCCCGGAAAGCTGCCCGCCGCCGATACCACCGAGATCGGGGGTGTGAAGCTCCCGCCGGGCAAGGCGGTGAACTCGCAGGGCGGCGAGGAGATCGCCTGGATCAGCGCCGATGTGGTGCCCGCCGACCAGTTGGGTGCGCTGATCCGCGACCTCGCGGCCGTCTTCGGCACCACCGGACTGTGGCCGCTGCAGGCGCACGGCCGTGGCCAGGACGGCCCGGACTCGTGGGACGGCGACGTCCCGGGCGACGTCGGCGACGACGCGGCATGGAGCGGGGGAGACCTGGGGCAGCCGTGGGGAGACGGTGAACTCGCCGGGCCGGAGAGCACCGTCGGCGACGCCCTACCCGTGCTCCTGCGGCTCGGCGCCGAGAACGCAGATGCCGATGATCCGGACGCCGACCCCGACCGCCCGGCGGCCGTGACCGCACTGGCCGCGGCGGTGCCCGGCGCTGAGCTGCCCGCCGGCGCGCTCGACGTGGAGGGCGCCGGCGCGCTGTTGCTCGTGCCCGTCGCGCGACCCGCCGACGTGCCGCACGCGGTCGGCTGGCTCGGCGCGAGCGACGACGGGCTGAGCGGCACGGAGGTCTCGTCGGTGCTGCGCTCGTGGGAGGAGCGGTTCGGCGCAGTGCCCGTGTCGATCGGCGACGACGCCCTGATGCTGCAGGTCGCGCGCCCGCCGCAGTCTCCCGAGCAGCTCGACGGTGTGCTGTCCGAGCATTACGCCTTCTGCCCCGACAACGTCGACCGGGGTGAGGGGACCGCCGCGTACCGCGAGGGCCTGACCGAATGGACCCACTGGTCGTTCTGGTGGGACTGACCGGCTGAGTTGGACACTCGTCCCGGACCCTGGCAGGGTCGGGTGCGCGGCGTGGCGATGCCACGGCGCCGGGTCGAGAAGGGGCATCGGTCACCGTCGGACGTCCGCGCCGTGAGGCAGCAGTGGAACGCACTGCACGGACGGAAGGAATCGATGAACCACGCAGCGACGCTCACCGACCACTACCCGACGCGCGTCGACACCAGTGAGATCCAGGATCGACGCGACCCCGTCGTCTGGCCCGGACGTTCCGGACCCTGGCCCGACGGTGCCGTCGACCACTTCGCGACGCACGGCTTCCGTGCGGTGGAGGGCGTGCTCGATGCCGGTGACATCCGTGAGGTGCGCTCGGAGATCGACGCGGTCACGGCACGGCTCGGGCCGGACGAGCGCGTGATCCGCGAGACCTCGGACGGCAGTGTGCGTTCGGTGTTCGCGGTGCACGAGCTCAGCGAGCGCATCGCGTCGATCATCGCCCGCGACGAGATCGCCGGTGTCGCCCGGCAGCTGCTCGGTGACGAGGTCTACGTGCACCAGAGCCGGGTGAACCTCAAGCCGGGTTTCGCCGGCGGGCCCTTCTACTGGCACAGCGACTTCGAGACCTGGCACGCCGAGGACGGCATGCCGACGCCCCGCGCCGTGAGCGTCTCGCTGGCGCTCACGCCGAACACGCCGTTCAACGGATCGCTGATGATCATGCCGGGATCGCACCGCCGGTTCGTCTCGTGCGTCGGCCGGACGCCGGGGGAGTACCACCGCCAGTCGCTGAAGTCCTACCGCCCGCCGTTCGGGACGCCCGAGGAGAGCGTCATCGCTGCGATGGCCGACGAATACGGGATCGAGCAGGTCACCGGAGGTGCGGGCAGCGCACTGTACTTCGACTGCAACTGCCTGCACGCCTCCGCCGGGAACATCTCACCGTACCCGCGGTCCAACCTGTTCGTCGTGTTCAACGCCGCGTCGAACGAGCTGGGCGAGCCCTTCGCGGCCGACGCCCGTCGCCCGGACTACCTGGCGACGCGCTAGCGGTTCACGAATTCGAGTTCTGCGGCGTCACGTGTGCTCTTGCGCACCCTGCGATGCCGCAGAATTCGAATTCGTGAGCCGTCAGTGCGGGTGGCCGACGACGTTGACCACCGTGCCGTCCGGGGCGCGGACGAAGAACCGTCGCGGGCCCCACTCCTCACTGGTCAGCGGGTGCACGATCTCGTAGCCCGAGGCCTGCGCCTCCGCCCACGCGGCCTCGACGTCCTCGGTCATCACGGAGATGTCGGAGTCGATCTCCGCGGTGCGGTCGCCGGTCACGAGTTGCACGCTGGCGGCATGGTCGGGGGAGGAGAAGCGGGCGACCCAGCCGAGGTTGAACTCCTCGTCGGGCAGGCCGAGGAAGTCGGCGTAGAAGCCGCGGGCGGCGTCGATGTCGTCGACCGCGATGTTGGTGATCACCTTGTGCACCTGCATGATCAGGCCTCCAGCTCGTTCAATTCCGCGACCAGGTTGGCGCGCGCCGCTTCCTCCCACCGGGCCCGCCCCGCTGCGGTGTGGAACAGGAAGGCGTGCTCGAGCAGGCCGCGGAGAACCTGCGCGCGGCCCGGCCGGAACAGGTCGTCGGGCACCGTCGAATACTCCGCCCGCACCGCTGCCGCGTAGGCGCGGTACCGGTCGGGCGGGGAGGCGAGGACGGCGAGATCGGCGTCGCACAGGGCCGCGGCGTCGGGGTCGCCGGCGGGGACGTCGTGGTCGGCCGTCACCCGCACGAGTCGCGCGACCTCGGTACCCAGCTCACCGCCCAGCATCTGCTCGGCCAGGACGGCCGACTGCTCCTCGTTGTCCGGGGCGCCGATCACGTAGACGGCGTCGTGGAACCATGCGGCGAGCTCGACGGCGTCGCGATCGAAGGGAGCGCCGGCCGCCGCGAGGTCATCGAGGCCGCGCAGCACCCCGGCAAGGTGGTCGACGGTGTGGTACCTGCGGTGCGGCTCGTTCCAGCGCGACAACAGGTCGTCGCGCTGGGCGGCGGCGAGCAGGGCGGTCGACGGCGCCGTCACCGCTCCGGCTCGATCCCCAGGACGTCGATCGTGGTGGCGAGGCCGTCGTAATTGGTGGCGAGCAGGACGATCTCGACCAGCCGACGCTCGTCGTAGAACTCGGCGAGGCGGGCCCAGGCATCGTCGGACACGGACTTGTCCTCGACGATCTCGGTGACCACGTCCAGTAGTGCAGCGCTGCGCTCGTTCCAGCCGGAGCCGTCGAAGATCCGCTCGAACTGGGTCGCCGTGAGGCCGGCGCGGGCGCCGATGCGACGGTGGTGGCCGAGCTCGTAGGCGTTCCCCCGCAGGTGGGCGACGCGGACGATGACCGTCTCGGACTCCGTCCGCTTGAGCGCGCCGAAGGGCATCAGCATGCCGGAGTAGCCGAGCCAGCCGAGGAACAGCCGCTTCGTGCGGCCGAGGGTGGAGAACAGGTGCATGTCGTCGGCGCGGACGGCCCGCGCCCCGACCTTGGCGATGGCGTAGTTGATCGGTCCGAGCCGGCCGAGTCCGCCGGGCGTCACACGCGGTGTCATGACCCGACGCTACCGCGTGCGGTGCACCGCCGGGAGCAGGATTTGAACGAAGTTCATTTCACCGTCGGGCGATCGGCGTACCGGACGAGGTAGGGGAAGACCGTGGAGCGATTGGCGGCGATGTCGAGGGCAGGTCGCCAACGGACGAGGTAGGGGCTGACCGTGGAGCGGTTGGCGGGGATGTCGAGGGCACGTCGCTAACGGACGAGGTAGGGCGAGACGGTGGAACGGTGCTCGTCGATATCCAGGCTCTTGCCGATGGCGGGGAAGGCGCGCTGGGGGCAGCCGGAGCGCTCGCAGACGCGGCAGCCGGCGCCGATGGGGGTGGCGTTGGCGTCGCTCAGGTCCAGGCCGCGGGCGTAGACGAGGCGGTGGGCGTGCCGCAGCTCGCAGCCGATGCCGATGGCGAAGGTCTTGCCGGGCTGGCCGTACCGCGCGGCACGGCGCTCGACGGTGCGCGCGACCCACAGGTAGTTGCGGCCGTCGGGCATCTCGACGATCTGCGTGATGATCTTGCCCGGCCACGCGAAGGTCTCGTAGACGTTCCACAGCGGGCACGTGCCGCCGGACGCCGAGAAGTGGAACCCCGTGGAACTCTGCCGCTTGCTCATGTTCCCGGCGCGGTCGACGCGGACGAAGGAGAGGGGTACGCCGCGCAGGTTGGGGCGCTGCAGCGTGGACAGACGGTGCGCGATGGTCTCGTAGCTCACGGAGAAGAACGCGGACAGCCGCTCGATGTCGTACTCGAACTCCTCGGCGGCGCCGTGGAACTGCGTGTACGGCAGCACCACCGCAGCGGCGTAGTAGTTCGCGAGCCCGAGCCGCGCGAGGCGACCCGCCTCCTCGGAGCCGAACCCGGCACCGTCGACCATGGCGTCGATCTCGCGGCCGCACTCGAGGTACGCGAGCTCGGCGGCCATCTTGAAGACCTGCTGCCCGCCCGACAGGTGCCGGTTGATCTCCAGCACGCGGGTGCGCGGGTCGTACCGGTGGAGCACCGTCTCGCCCAGGTCGACGCGGCGGCGGATGGACACGTTGTGCACGGCCTCGAGGCGGGTGACGATCTCGGTGCGGACGTCGGCGCTGTGCATGCGCATCCGGGCGGTGAGCTCTTCCGCGGCGGTGTCCAGTTCGTGGAAGTAGTTCTGCCGCTGGTAGAAGAAGTCCCGCACTTCCTCGTGCGGGTTGGGGATGCTGCCGCGCGCACCGGGGTCGTTGCGGCCGTCGGTGACCTGCGCGAGCTGGTCGGCGGCGCCGAGGTAGCGGCGGTGCAGCGCGACCATGGCGCGGGCGAAGCCGGGGTGGTCGCGGGCCAGCTCGGAGAGCTCGTCGGTACTGGTGGGCGCGTCGACGTCCATCGTGACCTCGCGCAGCTCCGCGATGAGCCGTGTCTGGTCCTGCGAGTTGAAGAACGAGGTGTCCACGCCGAAGACGTCGGTGATCTTCAGCAGCACCGGCACGCTGAGCGGCCGCACGTCGTGCTCGATCTGATTCAGGTAGGACGGCGAGATCTCCAGCGCCTCCGCGAGGGACGCCTGCGACAGCCCGCGCTCCTTGCGCAGGCCCCGGAGGCGAGCACCCACGAAGGTCTTGGACATGCAGCGAATATTAGTCGTGGAAGCCCAGCTACCGGTGCGTTCCGGGAGCGATCGCCCACCTTCGCAGTGAAGTACGTCACACAACCGGTCCGACGGTGCGCGGCCGGGCCGCGGCGGACCGTCGGAATCGGCCCGACGGGGCCGGGAAGCCCGGCCCGCAAACTCCCAGTACGGACGTACTTTTTTCTGCGGGCCGTGCGACGATCCTTCGCAGAATTAGCACGATCTTCCTGATTTCATGGCTTGCTTTGGCATCGTCGACTGCCTTGGCCTGCGGCTTTAGGTGTGGCACAGTGGCTTCAGGCGCAACGCCGGTGCAGTGAAGCGGGTTAGCGATCAGCCTCTCGCCCGCCATCGGTGGCCGATTGAATCTTTATCGACTAGAGCGAAGAACGGGGAGCCAATGAGCACCGTCGGACAGCCGAGGACCGCCGCAGAGATCCAGCAGGATTGGGACACCAACCCGCGCTGGAACGGCATCAAGCGCGACTACACCGCCGCTCAGGTGGAGGAGCTCCAGGGCTCCGTCGTCGAGGAGAACACGCTCGCCAAGCGCGGCGCCGAGATCCTCTGGGACGGCGTGACCAAGGGCGACGGCTCGTACATCAACGCCCTGGGTGCCCTCACCGGCAACATGGCCGTGCAGCAGGTGCGCGCCGGCCTCAAGGCCATCTACCTCTCCGGCTGGCAGGTCGCCGGCGACGCGAACCTCGCGGGCCACACCTACCCGGACCAGTCGCTGTACCCGGCCAACTCGGTTCCGGCCGTGGTCCGCCGCATCAACAACGCGATGCTCCGTGCCGACGAGATCGCCAAGGTCGAGGGCGACAACGCCGTCGACAACTGGGTCGTGCCGATCGTCGCCGACGGCGAGGCCGGCTTCGGTGGCGCGCTCAACGTCTACGAGCTGCAGAAGGCCATGATCGCCGCGGGTGCCGCCGGTACCCACTGGGAGGATCAGCTCGCCTCGGAGAAGAAGTGCGGCCACCTCGGTGGCAAGGTGCTCATCCCCACCCAGCAGCACATCCGCACCCTGACCTCGGCCCGTCTGGCCGCGGACGTCGCGAACACCCCCACCGTGGTGATCGCCCGTACCGACGCCGAGGCGGCCACGCTGCTGACCACCGACGTGGACGACCGTGACAAGCCCTTCCTCGACGGCACCCGCACGTCCGAGGGCTTCTTCGGCATCAAGAACGGTGTCGAGCCCTGCATCGCCCGTGCCAAGGCCTACGCGCCCTACGCCGACATGATCTGGATGGAGACCGGCAAGCCCGATCTCGAGCTCGCCAAGAAGTTCGCCGAGGCCGTCAAGGCCGACTTCCCGGACCAGCTGCTGGCGTACAACTGCTCGCCGTCGTTCAACTGGAAGCAGCACCTGGACGACGCGACCATCGCGAAGTTCCAGAACGAGCTGGGCGCCATGGGCTTCACCTTCCAGTTCATCACGCTGGCCGGCTTCCACGCCCTCAACTACTCGATGTTCGACCTGGCGCACGGCTACGCCCGCAACCAGATGTCGGCCTACGTCGACCTGCAGGAGCGCGAGTTCGCTGCTGAGGAGCGCGGTTACACCGCCACGAAGCACCAGCGCGAGGTCGGCGCCGGTTACTTCGACCGCATCGCCACCACCGTCGACCCCAACACGTCCACCGCGGCGCTGAAGGGCTCGACCGAGGAAGGCCAGTTCCACTAGGGAGTTGGTCTGGGAGTGCCCCGTGTCACACGCGACGAGTGCGTGAGGTGAGACGAGGGTAATCCCACAGGGGTACGCGCAAACGTGCCCGAATACCTGACAGGAGGCCCGCAACGCGACGTTGCGGGCCTCCTTCATATCGGCAGAAGTTTCGGAGAGGCGGAAATGTCTGAGAGTGTTTCTCGCGTCGGTGTCGTGGGCGCCGGCCAAATGGGTGGCGGTATCGCCGAGGTGTCGGCCCGCGCCGGCGCCGACGTGCTGGTCTGGGAGGCCACGGAGGAGCTCGCGGCCGGCGGTCGCGCGCGCATCCTCAAGTCGCTGGACCGGGCCGTGTCCAGCGGCAAGATCACCGAGCGTGAGCGGGACCAGGCCGCCGAGCGGCTGACCTTCACCACCGACCTCGCCGACTTCGCCGACCGCCAGCTGGTGATCGAGGCCATCGTCGAGAACGAGGCCGTCAAGGCCGAGGTGTTCGGCAAGCTCGACGCCGTGGTGACCGACCCCGACGCCGTGCTCGCGTCGAACACCTCGTCGCTGCCGATCCAGCGCATCGCCGAGGCCACGAAGAACCCCGGCCGCGTCCTGGGCCTGCACTTCTTCAACCCGGTGCCGGTGCTCCCGCTCGTCGAGGTGATCAGCTCGCTGTCCACGTCCGACGGTGCCGTGGCCCGCGCCGAGCAGTTCGCCTCCGAGGTGCTGGGCAAGCAGGTCGTGCACGCGACCGACCGCTCGGGCTTCATCGTCAACGCCCTGCTGGTCCCGTACCTGCTCTCGGCGATCCGTATGTACGAGTCGGGCTTCGCCACGGCCGAGGACATCGACAAGGCGATCGTGCTGGGCCTGGCACACCCGATGGGCCCGCTCAAGCTGACCGATCTCATCGGCCTGGACACCGTGAAGTTCATCGCCGACGCCATGTACGAGGAGTACAAGGAGCCGCTCTACGCCGCCCCGCCGCTCCTGCTGCGCATGGTCGAGGCCGGCTACAAGGGCAAGAAGGCCGGCCGCGGCTTCTTCGAGTACCCCGCGAAGTAGACAGAACAGTTGCTGAACCGGCAAGGAAACTTGCCGGTTCAGTCGTTTCCGGGGCACGGTGGATCCCATGAACGAGATCATCATCGACACCGTCATTGTCGGCGGTGGGGCCGCCGGCCTCACCGCGGCACAGGTCCTCGGCCGGGCGCGACGTTCGGTCACCGTCGTCGATGCGGGCGAGCCCCGCAACGCCCCGGCCGAGCACATGCACGGCTACCTCGGGCACGACGGACTGAACCCGGCGGAGCTGCTGGCGATCGGTCGGCGCGAGGCGCAGGCCTACGGCGTGCGCATCCACTCCGGCAGGGCGACGGCCGCGCGGCGGGACGGCGACCTGATCGAGGTGGTCGCCGGTGACGAGGTGCTGCGCGCTCGGACCCTGCTGGTCGCCACCGGCTTGACCGACGTGCTGTCCGACATCCCCGGCGTCGCCGAGCGGTTCGGCCGCGACGTCCTGCACTGCCCCTTCTGCCACGGCTACGAGGTCCGCGACCGCCCGCTCGCGGTGATCGGCGGCGAGGTGGCCGCGATGTCCGTGCACCAGGCGCTGCTCATCCCGCAGTGGTCGCGCGACATGGTGTTCTTCACCAACGGCCTCGACATCTCCACCGAGGACCGGGCCACGATCGAGGCGCGCGGCACCAGCATCGTCGACGGTGCCGTGGCCGGCCTGGTCGTCGAGGGTGACGCCCTGCGCGCCGTCCGGCTCGCCGACGGCACGGAGATCGAGCGGGAGGCCGTGTTCGTCGGCCCGCGGTTCGTCCCGCAGGACGACCTGCTCATCGGACTCGGCGCCGAGCGCGTCGCCGCGGGCCCCTTCCCGACGGTGCCCGTCGACCCGATGGGTGCCGTCACCGGACAGCCCGGCGTGTGGGCGGCGGGCAATGTCGTCAACCCCATGGCCCAGGTCATCGTCGCCGCCGGTGCGGGCTCCGTCGCGGCCACTGCGATCAGTGCGCACCTGCTGCAGAGCGACATCGAACGGGAACGGACCCGGGTCGGCGCGTAGCGCGCTAGCGTGGGCCGCATGACCGGCGCGATCGACCGGGTCGAGGCGATGCTCGACCCCACCCGGCTCGGCCGCGAGCCGGACCGCACTCACGGCTACCTCGACGTGCTCAAGCCCGAGAGCGCGAAGCCGACGGGGCTGAGCAATGCGCTCATGCACAACCCGGCGCTGGCCGCGGTGTACGAGAAGGCGTGGCGGCCCGCGTTCACCCGTCTGTTCAGCCTCGGTGGCTCCGGCACCCTGAGCCGGCAGGACGTGCTCCTCGACGAGCTGACCGGCCGCGGCGACCAGAAGATCCTCGACGTGGCCTGCGGTCCGGGGCTGTACACGAAACCGTTGGCGCGCAAGCTCAGCGGCGACGGGGCGGTCGTCGGCCTGGACGTCTCCGACGCGATGCTGCAGCGCGCCGTGCGCGACAACGCGGGGGATCGCGTCGTCTACGTCCGGGGCAGTGCCCTCGAGCTGCCCTTCCCCGACGGTGCCTTCGACACCGTCGTCTGCCTGGCCGCGCTGTACCTGATCCCGGCGCCCCGGCTGGCGGTCCGGGAGATCTGTCGCGTGGTCAAGCCCGGCGGGCGGGTCGCGCTGTTCACCTCGCTGCAGACCCCGCTCACCTCGGTCCTCGGATCGTCCACGGCCGAACGGGTCTCGGGCTTCCGCTGGTTCGGCAAGGACGAGATCACCGGCTGGCTCCGGGACAACGGCCTCGTGGACGTCAAGCAGACGGTCAGCGGTCAGGGCCAGTTCGTCACCGCGCGGCGCGCGGACTGATCGCCACCACAGTGAGCTGAGACGGGGCGTGCCGCTGGGCCTCGCGGGAAGAAGCGTGTGTCAGGCCGGCGGGTGGGCGGCGAGGAGTGCGGCGCGGACCGGATCGGTGGTGTGCGGCAGCCACAGCGCCTGCACCGGGACCTGCGGGGCATCGTCGAGCTCGACGACCGTGACCCGGCCCCCGAGGCGTTCCCCGGGCGGACCGGTCACGAACGCGGCCGCGTGCGGCGCGGCGAGCACCGCCGTCGCGGGCGGCGTGCCCTGCACGTGGTTGATCAGCAGGTCCGGCTCGAAGCCGGCCCGACGGCACTGCGCGACCAGGAAATCCGTGTAGAACGACGCGTGCGGCGGCGCCCACACCACGATCGGCGACGGCGCGAGCTCGGCCAGCGCGAGGCGTTCGCGACCGGCCAGCTCGTGGTCGCGGTGCAGGGCGACCCGCAGTGGGTGGTAGACGAGCGTGCCGCCCGCCAGCTGGTCCGGTAGGGCTGCGCCGCGCCGGAGCACCAGGTCGACGGTGCCCTCCTGCAGCTCGGCCACCATCGCCGCCGGGAACAGCTCGCGCACGGTGACCGACGGCGGATCCTCCTGGGTGATCAGCGGTTCCAGGATCTCGTAGGCCTCGTCGGCGGTCACCGCGGGGCTGCGGCCGACGACGAACGGTGGCCGGCGCTGCGCCCCCGCGTCCCGGGCGCGCGCCGCGAGCAGCCGGGCGCCGGACAGGAGGGACGGCGCACCGTCGTACAGGGTGCGGGCCGCGGCGGTGGGGGCGAGGCGGCGCGCGGAGCGCGTGAACAGCGGCGTGCCGAGCTCGCGCTCGAGCTGGCGCAGTGCGGCGGAGAGGGCCTGCTGGCTCAGGTGCAGGCGGACGGCCGCGGCGGCGAGCGAGGGCGCCTCCATCGCGGCGACGAACTGCTCCAGGCGGCGGAGGTCGGGGGTGGTCATCCGGCCATCCTATTCACAACTGCTACTGGTGAATAGTCCGGAAACATTCGCTAGTAGTTTGTCGATTCTCTGCCTAGGTTAGAAGAAGTCACAGATCCGACGAAGGAAAGAGAACGACAACATGACGAAGCTCGCAGGGAAGACCGCAGTCGTCGCCGGTGGCGGCAAGAACCTCGGTGGCCTGGTCAGTCGCCACCTCGCCGGCCTCGGCGCGAACGTGGTCGTGCATTACAACAGCGCCTCGTCCGAGGCGGAGTCCCGGGAGACCGCGGCCGCCGTCGAGGCCGCCGGCGGCAAGGCGCTGCTGGTCCAGGGCGACCTCACGGTGCCCGCGAAGGTGACCGAGCTGTTCGACGCGGCGGTGGCCGAGTTCGGCGGCGTCGACGTGGCGGTGAACACGGTGGGCAAAGTGCTTCGCAAGCCGATCCTGGAAACCTCTGAGGCCGAATACGACTCGATGCTGGACATCAACGCCAAGGCCGCCTACTTCTTCATCAAGGAGGCCGGCCGCACGCTGAACGACGACGGCACGCTGATCACGATCGTGACCGCGCTGCTCGGCGCCTTCACCGACGGCTACTCCACCTACGCGGGCGGCAAGTCGCCCGTCGAGCACTTCAACCGCGCCGCGGCCAAGGAGTTCGCGGGCCGCGGGGTCACGGTCAACGCCATCGCGCCCGGGCCGATGGACACGCCCTTCTTCTACGGCCAGGAGACGCCCGAGCGCGTCGAGTTCCACAAGTCGCAGGGCATGGGCGGCCGGCTGACCCTCATCGAGGACATCGCGCCCATCGTCGACTTCCTCGCCACCGACGGGCACTGGATCACCGGGCAGACCCTGTTCGCCAACGGCGGCTACACCACCCGCTGATCCCGGCGCGCGGAGGGCGTTCGGCGCGCCTACGATGAGCTTCGTTCTGTGGGGTTGCGAAGAGGGAGACGCGAGTGAGTGAAGCGCCGTCGGCGATGCGCCGTCGATTGGTCCGGATGTCCGGGCGCGATCCGCACGAGGAGGGCCGGACGGCCACCACGCTGGAGTTGCTCTTCGACCTCACCTTCGTGGTGGTCTTCTCCCTCGCGGGCGTGCAGCTCGCCGACGCGATCGCGGAGGGGCACTACTTCGCCGCCTTCCTCGGATTCGGGTTCTGCGCCTTCGCCGCGATCTGGGCGTGGATCAACTTCACGTGGATGGCCTCCGCGTTCGACACGGACGACTGGCTCTTCCGCATCGTCACCGCGTTGCAGATGATCGGCGTCTGCATCATGGGCCTCGGCGTGGAACCCTTCTTCGCGTCGGTCGCCGCCCACGAGCAGCCGAACAACACGGTGCTGGTGATCGGCTACGTGGTGATGCGCGTCGCGCTGCTCGCGCAGTGGACCCGCGTGGCCGTCTCGTCGCCCCAGTACCGCAAGGCAGCAGTCATCTACATCGTCGCGATCACCACCGCCCAGATCGGGTGGATCTTCAGCGCGTTCGCGCCGCTGACCCTGGCGCAGGTACTCGTCGCGGGCCTGATCCTGTTCATCGTCGAGCTCGGCGGGCCGTACGTCGCCGAGCGGCGCGAGCGCACCCCGTGGAACCCGCACCACATCGCCGAGCGCTACGGCCTGCTCACCATCATCACCCTGGGTGAGGGCGTGGTCGGCACCGTCGTCGCGCTGCAGGCGCTGCTCAAGGCCCAGGGCTGGAGCCCCGACATCGCCGTGCTCGGCGTCGCCGCGATGATGCTCAACCTGTCGATCTGGTGGATCTACTTCTCGATCCCGGTCGGGGAGGCGCTCGTGCGGAACCCGAACAAGTGCTTCGCCTGGGGCTACGGCCACATGGTGATCTTCATGGGGATCGCGGCGTTCGGTGCCGGGCTGCACGTCGAGGCTCTCGGCATCTCGCACGAGGCGCACGTCAGCAACGTGGTGGTCGCGTCGGCGTTCGTCGTGCCGCTGGCGGTCGCGGTCCTCGGGATCGGCGTCATGGACGCCTACCTCACCGGTTTCGACGGCCACCGCGCCTTCGCGGTGTGCATCACCCTCGCCCTGCTGGGCGCGGGCGTCGCGGCCGTGGCCGCCGGCGCCACGCCGCTCGCCGCGCTGGTATGGAGCGCGCTCGCCCTGCTGGTGCAGGTCGTCGTCGAGGAGGTGTGGTCCGGCAAGCGCCGGGCTGCGCGCCTGGCGTGATCGCTACTCCGGGTGCCCGCCGGCATGGGGTCGACATCTCAGCGGCGGGCCGGGCGACGGCGCACCGTCGGGCATGTGGAGCGCGAGCGGGCTACGCGTCCGCCAGGCGGGCCTTCTCGTGCTCGACGTCGAAATCGGCGGGCGGCCAGTCCAGCCCGAGGCCCTCGAGCGCCTCGATGAGCAGCTCGGTGATCGCGAGGCGGGAGAACCACTTGCGGTCGGCGGGGATGACGTGCCAGGGAGCGCCGTCGACGCTGGTGCGGTCGAGCATGGCCTGGTAGGCCTCCTGGTACTTCGGCCAGTAGCCGCGCTCGTCGATGTCGGCGGGGTTGTACTTCCAGTACTTGTCGGGGCGGTCCAGTCGCTCCTGCAGTCGCTTCTTCTGCTCGTCCAGCGAGACGAACATCGCGGCCTTGACCACGGTGACGCCCGACGCGGCCAGGTCCTCCTCGAAGCTGTTGATGATCCCGTAGCGCGGCTCCCACACCGACTGCGGCACCAGGTCGTGCACGCGGACGACCAGCACGTCCTCGTAGTGCGAGCGGTCGAAGACACCGATCTGGCCGCCCTTGGGGGTCTGCTGGTGGATGCGCCAGAGGAAGTCGTGGGCCAGCTCCTCCTCGGTGGGCTTGCCGAACGAGGCGGTCTTGACGCCCTGCGGATCGACCATGCCGATCACGTGCCGGACGATGCCGCCCTTGCCGGCCGTGTCCATGCCCTGCAGCACCAGCAGCACCGAACGGTGATCGCCCGCGCGACCGTTCGCGTACAGCAGCTCCTGCAGCTGCGAGAGCCGCTCGCCGCGCTCGGCGAGGAGCGCCTCGCCCGCCGCCTTGTCACCGTCGAAACCCGGCTTGCCGGAGGTGTCGATGTCCTGCACGAGACCCCCGGGACGCCACCGCAGGGCCTCGGAGACGGAACCGGACCAACCGCTCTTCTTCGCCATGGGGTCACCCTATCCGTCGGAGGTACGGATCTTCGGGCAAGATCGACTCGTGACGGTGTCATCCCCGGCGGCCACGCCCCTCGCCCCGCAGGCGAGCCCCTTCGGCACGCCCGACGAGCAGAAGCGCCGAGACCTGCGGAAGATGAAGGCGCTGGCCCTCTCCTTCCTCATCGGCGCGGCCATCATCTACCTGATCTGCGAGTACCTGGACACCAAGGGTGCGCACCTGTCGATCGCCGGGCCGTGGGTCGGGTACGTCAAGGCCGCGTCCGAGGCGGGCATGGTCGGCGGCCTCGCGGACTGGTTCGCGGTGACCGCGCTGTTCCGGCACCCGTTGGGCCTGCCGATCCCGCACACGGCCATCATCAAGCGCAAGAAGGACCAGCTGGGCGACGCGCTCGGCGGGTTCGTCGAGAGCAACTTCCTCACGCCCGACGTGATCGCGGAGAAGGTCGGCTCGCTCGAGCTCAGCGGCCGCGTCGCCAACTGGATGGCGGACCCCGACAACTCGCAGAAGCTGGGCGCCGAGGCCGCGAAGCTGGTCAAGGTCATGAGCGAGGTGCTGCGCGACGAGGACGTCGAGGCCGTGCTCAACTCCACCATCATCAAACGGCTCGCCGAACCCGAGTGGGGGCCGCCCATCGGGCGCCTCGTCGAGACCCTGCTGCAGGAGCAGCGCCAGCTGCCGCTGATCAACCTGCTCGCCGAGCGCGCCCACCACTGGGCCCTGGGCAGCCAGGGCGTCATCGACAAGATCGTCGACACCGACGGTCCGCAGTGGTCGCCCAAGTTCGTCAACTCGCTGCTGGGGGAACGGATCTACCGCGAGCTCGTCGAGTTCACGTGGAAGGTGCGCAGCGACCCCGACCACGAGGTGCGGCACGCCATGAGTACCTTCCTCTGGGACTTCGCCTCCGACCTGCAGCACGACCCGCGGACCATCGCCAAGGTCGAGGACGTCAAGGCGGAGCTGATGGGGCGCGAGGAGGTGCGCACCGCGGCGCAGGCGGCCTGGCGCGCGGCCAAGCGGATGATCGAGGCGTCGGTCGACGACCCCGATTCGACGCTGCGCGAGAAGTTCAGCGAGTCCGCCGCCCGGTTCGGCGTGCGACTGCGCGACGACCCGGCGCTGCGCGGGAAGGTCGACTTCTGGGTCGATCGCTCGGTGCGGCACCTCGTCGAGAACTACGCGGGGCAGATCACCTCGATCATCACCGACACCGTCGCGCGCTGGGACGCCGACGAGGCGTCGGGGAAGATCGAGCTCGCGGTGGGTCGGGACCTGCAGTTCATCCGGATCAACGGAACCGTCGTCGGCGCCCTGGCCGGCCTGGCGATCTACACGATCACTCAGATCTTCTTCTGAGGCACGCGGTTCGTGTCAATGATCAGAATCACACTGCTAACCAACTGCTTGCAAGAGCTAGCACTAGCTGTTAGCGTGGTGTCAGCCGCGCAGACGGGAGACCGGACATGACGAGCAATGAAGAGCCCGAAGTGAATTCAGTGAACTCGGGATCCGATATTGGAGCGTTCATCCGGGCGCAACGTCTTGCGGCGGAGGTGTCCATCCGGCAACTGGCGGAGAGGGCGGGGGTTTCCAACCCGTATCTCAGCCAGATCGAGCGGGGGCTCCGACGACCGTCGGCCGACGTGCTCGGGCAGATCGCCAAAGCGCTACGGCTCTCGGCGGAGGTGCTCTACGTGCAGGCCGGGATCCTCGAGGAGCGTCCGGAGTCCCCGGTACGCGACGCACTGATCGCGGACACTGCCATCAACGAGCGGCAGAAGCAGGCCCTACTCGACGTCTACGAGAGCTTCCGCCGCGAGAACGAGACCGCATTGAAGGAGAACGTCCCATGACCGAGCAGAACACCCTCGAAGACCTGAAGACCCCCCTGTTCGCCGCCCTCGGCGCCGGTGACTACGCCTACGAGGCCGTGGCCGAGGTCGTCGAGAAGCTGCGCGCCGCAGCCACCGACGCGTCGAAGGACTTCCAGACCAAGGTCGAGGAGGCCCAGGCGAAGGTCGAGGAGGCCGCCGATTCCGCGCAGGCCAAGCTGACCGAGGCCAAGGACGGCCTGCCCAAGGACGTCGACGAGCTGCGCGCCAAGTTCACCCCCGAGGAGCTGCGCAAGGTGGCCGCCGCCTACATCCAGGTCGCGACCGACATCTACGAGTCGCTCGCCGAGCGCGGCGAGAGCGCCTTCGAGCGCATCAAGTCGGGCTCCGTGATCGAGGACGCCACCGAGCAGGCGACCAAGGCCTACAACCAGGCCGTCGAGCTGACCGAGTCCTCGCTGGGCCAGGTCGCGTCCGCCACCAAGCAGGTCGGCGAGCGCGCCGCGAAGCTGGTCAACCGTGCCGGTGACGAGGCCGAGGCCGCCGCCGACAAGGTCGAGGCCACCGTCAAGGAGACCACCGAGAAGGCCACCGCCGCCGTCAAGAAGGCCGCCCCCAAGGCTGCGCCGAAGAAGGCCGACGCCTGATCGTCACACCCTCAGCTCCACCCCGGGCGCCCGGCGGCACTGCCGCCGGGCGCCCGACCTTTAGGCTGGTGCCATGAACCTGCTGTACGCGTTCGGCTCCGTGACTTTCTACGCCTATCTGGTGGTGACAGTGCTCATCGTCGGTGGCGGGCTGTTCGCGCTGGTGCACGCTCTGCGTGCGCCCGAGGACGCCTTCCGGGCCACCGGGAAGTGGCAGAAGAAGTACTGGTCGCTGACGCTCGTCGCGTGCATACTGCTGGCCCTGGCCGGTCTCAATGGCATGGGGCTGGTGATCGGGGCGATCGGCGTCCTGGTCTACATGCTGGACGTCAAGCCCAAGCTGGACGAGGTCCGCCGCCCGCGCTATTGAGCATTAGTTAGTAAGGTTGGTCGCATGAAGATCTCCAGCAAGCTCGTCGTCGGTGCGCTCGGCGCCCTCGGAGCCGGTGCCGCGGCGGTCGCCGCCGGTGCCGCCGCGTACGCGCTGTCGTCGCCGACGGAGCCGGCCAACGCCAAGCTGATCGAGGACTACGACGGCCCGTCCGAGGACGGCACCGTCGTCTCCGGTGACGGGACCCGGCTGCACACCCGCGTCTGGGGCCCCGTCGACGGTCCGCTCGCGGTGCTGATCCACGGCTGGACGTGCAACGTGACCAACTTCCCGCGCCAGGTCGAGCACCTCGTCGCGCGCGGCTACCGCGTGATCGGCTACGATCAGCGCGGCCACGGCGAGTCCGAGGCCGGCGCGTTCGCGTTCTCCACCGACGTCCTCGCCGACGACCTGCACGCCGTCCTCGAGGCCCACGTGCCGGACGGGAAGCAGGCGCTGCTCGTCGGCCACAGCATGGGCGCCATCACGATCATGGCGTGGGCCGGCAAGTACTCCGACGAGGTCGAGCGGTACGCGCACCACGCGGTGCTCGTGTCCACCTACGCCCGCGAGGCCGTAGCGAACTTCGTCGGTGCGACGCCGCTCGCTGCACTCCCGCGGCTCGTGCCGCGCTTCACCGACCGCCTCGGCGACGCCGTGCTGGGAGCGCCCGTGCGGGTCCGCAACAACCGCCTGCACACCGCCGTGATCCGGTACTCGGCGCTGTGCGGCTACGCCTCCTACGGCGCCGTGAAGTACACCGAGGACATGCTCGCCACGTGCCCGCCCGACGTCCGGGGCGAGTGGGGCCACGTGCTGGCCGGGCTCGACGTGACCGACGGCCTGCGCACGCTGACCGTCCCCACCTCGGTGGTGGTCGGCCAATACGACCACCTGACGCCGCCGTCCGACGCCGATGTCATCGCCGGAGAGCTGCGCGTCTCCGGATATCTCGACCGGTTCGCCGTGATCCGCGACTCCGGCCACATGCTGCCGCTGGAGCAGCCGGAGAAGCTCAATGCCCTCCTCGACTCCATCCTCGACGGTCGGCCCGTCGCGTCCGGCGCCCCGGAGTAGCGCACCGTCGCAATTGAACACCGTTATGGAGGGGGAACCCGCAGGTCGGTTTCTCCATAACGGTGTTCAATCGCGTCAGGAGAAGACGACGGTCTTGCGGCCGTGCACGAGGACCCGGTTCTCGAGGTGCCAGCGCAGGCCGCGGGCCAGCACGACCTTCTCGATGTCGCGGCCGCGGAGCACCATGTCCGCGGCGGCGTCGGCGTGATCCACGCGGGCCACGTCCTGCTCGATGATCGGGCCGGCGTCGAGGTCGGCGGTCACGTAGTGGCAGGTCGCGCCGATCAGCTTCACGCCGCGGGCGAAGGCCTGGTGATACGGCCGCGCGCCGACGAAGGACGGCAGGAAGCTGTGGTGGATGTTGATCGCCCGCCCCGCCCACGCCGCGCAGAGATCCGCAGGCAGCACCTGCATGAACCGGGCCAGGACCACCGCGTCGGGGTTCAGCGCATCAGTGAGTTCCGCGACGCGAGCGAAGGCCGCGGACTTGTCCGCGCCCGGCCCGGGGAAGGGCACGTGGTGGAACGGGATGTCGAGGCGCTCGGTGAAATCGCGCAGGTCCTCGTGGTTGCCGATGACGGCGGCGATGCGCGCGTTCAGCTCACCCGTCGCGACCCGCCCGACGATGTCGTGCAGGCAGTGCCCCTCCTTGCTGACCAGCAGGACGATGTCCTTCGGCTCGGCGCTCGAGGTCAGGCGCCACTCCGTCTCGGGGCCGAGCTCCGCGGCGACCTCGGCGGCGAACCGCGCGCGCAGCTCGTCCAGCGACAGGGAGACGCTGTCCGCCCGGACCGCCTGGCGGGTGAAGAACCAGCCGGAGTCGGCGTCGGAGTGGTACGCGGCCTCGACGATCCATCCGCCGACGTCGGCGAGGAAGGTCGAGATGCGGGCGACGATGCCGGTGGTGTCGGGGCAGCCCAGGGTCAGGACATAGCGGGTATCGCGGGTCACGGACGGTATCGTCTCAAACGTGCTCACACGCTCCGAAGTCGCCGCCCTCGTCGATCACACCCTGCTCAAGCCGGAGGCCACCGAGGCCGCCGCTGCTGCGGCCTACCAGGAGGGGCTGGACCTGGGGGTCTACGCCGTCTGCCTGTCGCCGTCGATGCTGCCGCTGCGCGTCGCGATCGACGCGCAGGAGGCGCACGCCGCCGGCGGGCGCTGGGCTCCCCGGACCTGCGTCGTCGCCGGATTCCCGTCCGGTAAGCACCACACGCTCATCAAGGCCGCCGAGGCGCGGATGGCGATCGAGGAGGGCGCGCACGAGGTCGACATGGTGATCGACGTCGGACTCGCCCTCGCCGGGGAGCTGGACCGCGTCTTCGCCGACGTGCTGACGGTCCGCGAGGCCATCGGCGCCGATCCCGTGCTCAAGGTCATCGTCGAGTCCGCCGCGCTGCTCGAGTTCGGCGACGCAGACTTGCTCACCGAGGTGTGCAAGCGGTCCGTCAAGGGCGGCGCGACCTTCGTCAAGACCTCCACCGGCTTCCACCCCAGCGGCGGCGCGTCCGCCGAGGCGGTGCGCATCATGCGCGCCGCAGTCGGTCCCGACGTGGGCGTCAAGGCCTCCGGTGGCATCCGCACGGCCGAGGCCGCGCAGGAGATGATCGACGCCGGTGCCAACCGGCTCGGCCTCTCCGGCTCGCGCGCCGTGCTGGCGGGCTTCCCGGAGTAGGCCGGCACCGTCGGGCCGCCCGACGGTGCGCCGGGCTCAGCGCAGGCGGGCCGGGAGCGCGGCGTACCCGTACAGGGTCGAGAGCCCGCGATGCCGCGCACCGTCGGACAGGGCGACCGCGGGGTAGCGCTCGAACAGCCCGGACAGGGCGACGGCGCCCTCCATCCGCGCCAGCGCGGCGCCGATGCAGGCGTGGATGCCGTAGCCGAAGCTGACGTTCTTCTTCGCGTCGGGGCGAGTCACGTCGAACTCGTTCGGCCGGTCGAAGACCTTCGGGTCGCGGTTCGCGCCGGCGAGCTGCAGCGAGACCATGGTGCCGCGTCCGATGCGTACGCCCGCGACCTCCACGTCCTCCCGCGCGACGCGCGCCGTGCGCTGGATGGGGCTCGAGAAGCGCAGGACCTCCTCGACGGCGTTCGGCCACAGTTCGGGGCGCTCCCGCAGGATCGCCAGCTGGTCCGGGTGCGCCAGCAGCAGGGCGATGCCGTTGCCGATCAGGTTGACGGTCGTCTCGAAGCCCGCCCCGATGAGCAGCGCCGCGTTCGCAATGAGCTCGCGGTCCGACAGCTCGCCGCTCGAGGCGAGGAGGGCGAACGGATGGTCGGCGTCGGCGTCGGGGTCGGCGCGCACCCGCGCGAAGTGCGCGGTGAGGTACTCGCGCAGCCCGGTCAGCGCGACCTGCGAGCGCCGGTAGACGGGCCACGACAGACCCGGGTCGAGCAGCGGCGCCGCGGCCTCGCCCCACTCGAGCATGTAGTCGTCGTCCTTCTCGGGCAGGCCGAGGAGCCGCCCGATCATGGTGACCGGCAGCCTCGCCGCGAAGTCGCGGACCAGGTCGGGCGCGGGCGCCTCCGCCATCGCGTCCAGGAGCGAGGCGGTCACCGTGCGCGCGCGGTCGGTGAGCTGCTCGATGGACCGGGGCGTGAAGGTCTTCGCGATCGGGTGTCGGTAGGCAGTGTGCGCCGGCGGCTCGCTGACCAGCATCGACGGCGGCTCGACGGGGTTGGGCAGCTGCGGGTCGAGCAGCTCCAGGAGACGGAGCAGCGGCCCCGGGAAACCGAAGTCCGCGGTCTGGACGGTGCCGAAGCGCTGGTCGCGCAGGATCTCCCGGCACACCGCGTGATCCGCGGTGGTGGCGCCGACCTCGCTGCGCACGAGCGGCCCCTCCGCCCGCAGCGCGTCGAAGACCTCGTACTGCGACCCGGGTTCGCCGTAGCCGAGCAGCATCTGGGCCATGCGGTCGCCGCGCTCGGCGCGCCGCGGCAGGGCGCGCCGGGGGAGGCCGTGCATGATCCCCCAGCGCACCCGGGTCGCCAGCGCCGCCGGCAGCAGCATCGTCAGAGCACCGAGCAGTTGGTGGCGCCCACGTCGTTGCCGCTCTCGATGTCCTTGGGCAGCACGTTCTGGCCCGAGTAGCGCACGCTGACGGCCTGGTCGGTCATCTTCAGGTCGCTCGCGGTCAGGCCGTTGGGGGTCGGGATGTCGGCGATCGCGGTGATCACCTGCTGCGCCAGATCGTCGGGGACGCCGAAGCCGAAGATCGAGGCCTTGCTGGCGGTCAGCACCACCTTGTTGTCCTTGATGGACGGCGTGAGATTGATCGTGATGAGGCCCGTCGTGATCTCGATCTGGTTGGCGGACGGATTCAGGGTGACCTTCGGGTCGGACAGGAGGGGCACCTGCGAGACCTTGTTCTTGATGCCGTCGGCGGTGAACTCACCCAGGATGGTCGCGTCGTCGATCTTGTTGTCGCCGCTGGGATCGACGCCCTTGAGCAGGATGTGCACGTTGAGGCCCGAGGTGCCCTGCATGCCGTCGATGTTGATGTCGATCGACGACATCTTGCCGCTCGCGTTCTGGATCAGCATGGGCGTCTTGGCGAAGGAGACCGAGACGTCGTTGGCCTTGGCGCCGCCCTTGATGTTGTCCGCGAGGCAACCCTCGATGTGGTTGCGCACGTACAGCTCGATACCGACGAACGCGATCACGACGAGCGCGACCAGTCCCGCCGCGATCAATCCGATCAGCTTGCCGGTGGACCGCTTCGCCTTCGGGGGCTTACCGGGGCCGCCCGGGCCTCCCTGTCCCGACGGTCCGCTGGGCGGGATCTGGGCGGGCGGCACCGGCGGCTGCTGGCCGGGCTCGGGTCGCGCGTGCGCGCCTGAGGGCCGCGCCGCAGACTCGATCGGCCGCGTCAGGCCGTCCTGCGGGCCGACGTTCTGCGGGGCCGGATGCTGCGGGCCGGGGTTCTGCGGGTGGTTCGGGTTCGTGTCCATCGGTGGCGATTGTTCCTCATCCCTGGGTGGAGACGGTGAAGTCCCTACGGTTGGTCAGCACGGGCAGCACGGCCCGCACCTCGTCGAGCCGGTCCAGCGGCAGGTCGACGACGATCTGCTCCGGGGCGGCGCCCGCGGAGGCGAGCACGGCACCGTCGGGCCCGACGGCCAGCGAGCCGCCCACACCGCGCGGGGCGCTGCCGGGCTCGGCGTCGGAGGGCCGCGCCTGGTCGACGGCGACGACGAACGTGGTCGAGTCGAGTGCGCGGGCGCGGGCCAGCGTGGTGAAGGCGTCGAGCTTGCCGGGGCCGTCGCCCCACGATGCGGGCGCGACGATCACCTGCGCACCGGCATCGGCGAGCGCCTGGTAGAGGGCGGGGAAACGCAGGTCGTAACAGGTGCTCAGCCCGACGGCGACCTCCCCGACGTGCACGATGACGGCCCGGTCACCCGGTTCGACGGTGCGCGACTCGGCGAAGCCGAAGGCGTCGTAGAGGTGCACCTTGTCGTAGTGCGCGATCGTGCCGTCCGGCGCGGCGGACAGCAGCGTGTTGCGGACGCGGCCGTCGGAGCCGGGCGTGAACACGCCCGCGACCACGTGCACGCCGGTGGCGGCGGTCGCCGCGGCGATGCGGGTGGCCCACGGGCCGTCGAGGGGCTCGGCGACGGGTCCGAGCGGGACGCCGAACCGGCACATCGTGGCCTCGGGGAACACCGCGAGCTGCGCGCCGGCGTCCGCGGCGCGGCGCAGACCGTCCTCGACCAGCGCCGCGTTGGCGGCGGGATCTGCGGTGGCCTCGATCTGCGCCAGCGCGACGGTCAGCGATGTCATGCGCACCACACTACTGACTCGCGTTCGATAGGTCGCGCGGCTCACGATGTCGAGTTCTGCGGCAGTGCAGGGCCGCGTGTGGCACGTCCTGTGCCGCAGAAGTCCAGATCGTGAACCGACTACGGCGCGACGAGCTCCCAGTCGACCGTGAGCAGGTTGTCCCGGACGGGGCGACGCGGCGGGCGGGCGGCACCGTCGGTCCGCCGGGCCAGCACCGCCCCGGCGGCCCGCCACCGGATGCGGTTGCCGTACGGCGCGTAACCGGCGGACTCGTCCCAGCAGCGGTCCGCGAGCGTGAGCAGGTCGTGGATCCGCTCGCCCGGGACGTTGTGGTGGATGAGGGCCTTCGGCAGCCGTTCCGCCAGGTCGGAGGGGTGGTCGGTGAATCCCGGGTGCCACGCCAGCGTGAGCGTGCGCGGCACCGGAGCGGCGTCCGCCGACGCACCCAGGGTGAGCCAGCAGCACCGTCGGCCCAGCTCGTCGCACGTGCCCTCGATGAAGACCCCGTCCGGGGCGAGCCGCGAGACGACTGTGGCCCAGGCGTCGGACACCTCGGCTTCGTCGTACTGCCGCAGCACGTTGAAGGCGCGCACGAGATTCGGCCGGAGGCCGGCGAGCTCGAAGCCGCCGCGGGCGAACTCGACCCCGTCGCGGCCGGGGACCACCCGGGCGGGGTCGATCTCCAAGCCCGTGACCCGCACGGAGGGACTGACGCGGCGCAGCCAGGACACCCACTCGAGGGTGGTGTTCGGACGGGCGCCGTAGCCCACGTCGACGGCGAGCGGAGCGGGGCCGGCGAGCGCCGCCACGACGGCGGGGGAGTGCGCCGACCAGCGGTCACTGCGCCGGAGACGGTTGAGTCCGGTCGTGCCGCGGGTGATCCGGCCCTGCGGCGCGGCCACGGGTCAGTGCTTGTCGACCCAGTACTTGAGGTACTCGGCCTCGGCGCGGAACAGGTCCACGAGGTTGATGAGGATCAGCTGCTCGAGCTTGGTGCCGACGAAGGGCACGAACACCTTCACCACGCTGGTGTAGCGCATGGTGCAGCCGGTCTCGGTGTTGAACAGGTCGGCCTCGCCCTTGAGCGAGCCGGGGCCCGCGGGGATCGACGCCTTGTAGTCGCCGATCGAGTGCTCGCCGTCCCAGGCGCCGTAGAACTCCTGGCGTGTGATGATCATGTCCTTCTTCACGACGCCCTGCGCGATCGGCGGCAGGTACTCGTGCGGCAGGTTCTGCTTCTGGACGACCGTGATGCCCTCGTCGTCGACGTCGAACTCGGTGAGCTCGGACAGCGGGGTGAGGTTGCGGAAGTCGGTCATCTTCTCAGTCCAGTACTCCTTGGTGGAGTACGCGTCGTAGAAGACCTGCGCGGGGAACGGGAAGCGCGCCGAATAGCTGAGACGTCGTGCCATGAGGGGAGACCTTACTCGGGGATCAGTGCTCGGCGATCCACTGCAGCGTGAACTCGCGCTCGCCCTCCATGAGCTCCTGCAGGTTCTCCACCACCAGCGACTCGACCTTCTTCGCGACGAACGGGATCGACACGCTGGCCTCGCCGTCGGCGGTGATGCGGGCGGTGCCGTCCGCGCCGGGCGCGCCCTCGAGCACCGTCGTCCCGGACAGCTGGGCGGGCACGCCCTGGATGTCGGCGGAGAAGCGGCCCTCGCAGCGGGTGCCGTCGAACGGGCCCCACTCCTCGACGCGGTGGATCTCCAGGCCGCCGGGCCGGATCGCGGTCACGACGGGCGGCAGCTTGTCCTCACCGATCACGTGCACCACGAGCACGCGCACCGACGCGCCGGCACCCTCGCCCGTGACGGTCAGCTCCGCGACCCGCGCGCCCTCGCCGCCGACCTCGGCCACGCGGGCGGGCCAGTACGCGGCGTCGGTGAACGCGGCGTGCAGGGCGGCCGGACCGGTGGCGTAGTCGAGCGAGCGTTCGAGACGGGTAGTCATGGGGGGACACGTTACCGTTGCGGTGTGCCTGAACTGCTATCGGAGTTGACCACGCTGCGCCTGGGCGGCCCCGCACGCGCGTACGTGCGGTGCGAGAGCGCCGCCGAGACCGCGCGGGAGGTCGCGCGGTGCGACGCCGCCGGCGAGCCCGTGCTGCTGGTCGGTGGCGGCTCCAACCTGGTGGTCGCCGACGCCGGCTTCGACGGCACCGTCGTCCACCTGCGCGGCGACAGGATCGAGATCGAGGGAACGACGCTCACCGCGGACGCGGGCGCGGTCTGGGACGATGTCGTCTCGGCATCCGTCGACGCCGGCCTCGGCGGCCTCGAGTGCCTCTCCGGCATCCCCGGCTCCGCGGGCGCGACGCCCGTGCAGAACGTGGGGGCGTACGGCGTCGAGGTCGCGTCCTGGCTCGACGCCGTCGAGCTCTACCATCGCGCGACCGGGGAGACGGCGTGGGTCGCGCCCGAGACCCTCGGCCTCGCCTACCGCACGTCGCGCCTCAAGCAGCACAGCGCGAGCGGCCCTGCGGGCTCCGCCGCAGATGTCGGCCCCGCCGACGTCGTCCTGCGCGTCCGGTTCGCCCTGACCGACGGTGCCTCCGCCCCCGTCCGGTACGGGGAGCTCGCGCGGGCCCTGGGAGCCGAGGCGGGCGGCACCGTGGAGCCCTCCCGAGCGCGGGCCGAGGTGCTGGCGCTGCGCCGGAGCAAGGGCATGGTGCTCGACCCCGCCGACCACGACACGTGGAGCGTCGGGTCCTTCTTCACCAACCCGGTGGTGCCCGACGACGCCGCGGTCGCGCGGGTCGAGGAGGCCGCGGGCGAGAGCACGCCGCGGTACCCCGCGCCGGCGGGGATCAAGCTGTCCGCGGGCTGGCTGATCGAGCGGGCGGGCTTCCACAAGGGCTTCGCGGGAGGCCGGACGGGAGTCTCACTGTCGACGAAACACACGCTCGCGCTCACCAACCGCGGGACGGGCACGACCACCGAGTTGCTCGCGCTGGCGGCCGAGGTCCGAGATGGGGTGTTCGCCCGATTCGGGGTCGAGCTGCATCCGGAGCCGGTCCTCGTGGGTGCGGAACTGCCCTCGTCCCGCCGGTAGAATCCATAGGGTGTTCGACATGTTTCGCGCGCCCTTCGGTCGGCGCGCCTTCCTCGGTGGTGCGGCGGCGACGGTGGCCGTCGTCGCGACCGCGTGCAACAAGCCGGGCGATACCGCCGAGACCAGGGCCGATGCGCCCAAATTCGTATACACGCCGTCGGGGGACAAGAAGATCGGCCCCCGCGACACCGTGTCCGTGAGCGTGCAGGGCGGTACCTTCCGGCCCGGCGTCGCACTGACCAACAGCGCCACCGGGAAACAGGTGAAACTGACCGCCTCCCCGGACGGTGTGACGTACTCAACCGCGGAGCCGCTCGGCTACGGCGCGACGTACGCCTGGTCCGGCGCGGCCGACGGTGCCGGTGGGACCTGGTCGAGCCTCGACGGCAAGGTCTCCGTCGTCTCGCCCGACGCGACGATGTCCGTCCAGATCAACATCGCCGACGATGCCGAGGTCGGCATCGCAGCGCCCCTGATCCTCAAGTTCGCGGGCACCGTCCAGGACAAGGCGGCCGTCGAGAAGGCGCTGCAGGTGGTCACGACCCCGCCGACCGAGGGCGCGTGGGCGTGGCTGCCCGAGGACAACGGCTCCCGCGCGCACTGGCGGCCCCGCGAGTACTACAAGCCGGGCACCAAGGTGTCGATGACGGGCAAGTTGTACGGCCTCGACCATGGCGGCGGCAAGTACGGTGCCGACGACGTGACCAGCAGCTTCGTGATCGGCCGGTCGCAGATCGTCAAGGCCTCGGCCCCGTCGCACCGGATCCGGGTGATGCGCGGCGACCAGGTCTTCCTCGACCTGCCCTGCTCCTACGGCGAGGCGGACCTGCCGCGCAACATCACGCGGTCCGGCATCCACGTGGTCAGCGAGAAGCACGAGGACTTCTACATGTCCAACCCCGCCGCCGGGTACTTCAACGTGCACGAGCGCTGGGCGGTGCGGATCTCCAACAACGGCGAGTTCATCCACGCCAACCCGGGCACCGTCGGGAACCAGGGCAGCTCGAACGTGACCAACGGCTGCATCAACCTGTCGCTCGAGAACGCACAGACCTACTTCCAGAGCGCGATCTTCGGTGACCCGGTCGAGGTCACGGGCACGTCGATCGAGTTGTCGGAGGCCGACGGGGACATCTACGACTGGACCCTAGACTGGCCGACGTGGCAATCGATGTCGGCGCTCCGCCAGAAGTAGTCGTTCCCGGCGCGCGGGCGATGTCGGCGCGCGTCGCGTGCACCGTCGTCGCGCCCACGGTCCTCGAGTACCAGGCCACCGTCGCGCGTGTGCCGGGTCTTGCCGTGCAGGAGTCCCTCGCCGTCACGCTCGACGGTGCGCCGCTCCCCATCCGGGAGGTCGTCGGGCCGCACGGCGGCCGGATCCATCGCGTCGATGCGGCCCCCGGGAAGGTGCTTCTCGAGTACCACGCGCAGGTCGCGGGGTTCGCGCTGCCCGAGCCGGTCGACGAGTACCTGCGCTCGCTGTACCTGCGGCCCTCCCGGTACTGCGAGGTCGACCGGTTCTTCGGGTTCGCCGCCAAGCAGTTCGCCGGCGTGACCGGCGACGCGCAGCGTGCTGTGGCGGTGCGGGAGTTCGTGGCGGGGCGGCTCGACTACCTGCCCGTCAGCAGGTCCGTCGACGGTGCCTCCGACACCCTGCTGGCGTCCGCCGGCGTGTGCCGGGACTACGCGCACCTGACCATCGCGCTGCTGCGCGCGCTGAAGCTGCCGGCCCGGATGTCCGCGGTCTTCGCGCCCGGCTGCGACCCGATGGACTTCCACGCCGTCGCCGAGGTGATGGTCGACGGCCACTGGTGGGTGCTCGACGCGACGGGGCTCGCCCCGCGAGCCGCGATGGTCCGGATCGCCACCGGACGCGACGCCGCCGACATCGCCTTCCTCGACAACCACGGCGGGTCCATCCGGTTCGAGCGCCTGACGGTGACCGCCGACAGCCTCGCGCCCCTCCCCGCCGACGATCCGTACGCCCTGATCCCGATCGCCTGATCGCGTCCGCGCAGTGCGCGCGGTCATCGTGGGACGTGTCCTGCCGAGTAGCTATACACCCCACGTATACCCTCGAATCTGCCGGTCAAAGGGTTGTTTCGTTGTTCGGGGTATGCGTTTCGTGCATACCTGCGCCCGAACCGCCGCGACCACTGGCGTTCCTGACCTTGCCCGGACGCCGCCCGGAGCTTCGGTTCTACGCCCCGCGAAACCGGAACGAGTGTGGTGAGGCATGCGTGACACGCATGGCAAGTCCGGTGAAAAACGGCTTCTACCTGCGAAAACGTCGGGCATGCGCCGGACGCATGGCTGTTCGGAACGACACGCGCCCCTCCGCCCGCTCAGCTGCGCCGCAGCGCCGCCAGCTCTTCGAACACCGACCGCGCCTCGGCCGGCCCGTCCACGCGGAACCGGGCGGCGGTGACGACCGCCGGATCCGAATCGACCTTGATCGACACGTCGCGGGGCGCATCGAGCACGGCGAAGGCCTTCTCGTCGGTCACGTCGTCGCCGAGGTAGAGGACGGCGTCGGCGCGTACCTGCTCCCGGAGCACCGTCAGGGCGCGGCCCTTCGAGGCGTCGAGCACCGTCAGCTCCAGCACGGCCTTGCCCTCCGTGGCGTGCACGCCGGGGAGGGCGGCGGGGCCCCGTCGGGCCTCCTGCAGGGCCTGCGCGCCGGCGGCCGGGTCCACCACGTTCCGGACGTGCAGCGCGCCGCCCAGCGGCTTCGGCTCGACGGCCGCGCCCGGGAACCGGTCGGCGATCGCGGACAGAGCGGACAGCACCGTCGACCGCAGTTGGAGCAGGTCCGCTCCCAACGCGGCCTCGAAGCCCTCGGCCCACTCCGCCCCGTGACTGCCGACGGTGACGATCGGCGCGGCGACGCCCGATAGCCGGCCCAGCGTCGCGCGGTCCCGGCCCGACACCACGGCCACCGTCACGCCCGGCAGCCCGGACAAGGAGGTCAGTGCCGCAACGGATCCCGGCAACGGGAACGCGGCGGCCGGATCGGAGACGATCGGCGCGAGCACGCCGTCGTAGTCCGTGGCCACGAGGACCGTGCCCAGCGCGGCGAACCGCTCGAGCGCCGTGTGCAGGCTCATGCCCGGGTCTCGTCGACGGTGCCGGCGAGCGTCTGCAGGAACGAGCGGGCCCAGCGGTCGACGTCGTACTGCAGCACCTGGCGGCGCATGGCGCGGATGCGGCGCTTGCCGTCCTCGGGATCCTGGTGCACGGCCTCGTCGATGGCGTTCTTGACGCCTTCCAGGTCGTGCGGATTGCACTGGTACGCCTGGCGCAGCTCGGCGGCGGCGCCGGTGAACTCACTGAGCACGAGCGCGCCGGAGGAGTCCGTGCGGCACGCGATGTACTCCTTGGCCACGAGGTTCATGCCGTCGCGCAGCGGAGTCACCAGCATGACATCGGAGGCGGCGAAGAAGGCCAGTAGCTCGCGGCGCGGAACGGGGCGGTGGATGTAGTGGATGGCGGGGTGGCCGATGCGACCGAAGTTGCCGTTGATCCGGCCGACCTGCAGCTCGATGTCGTCGCGCATCGCCCGGTACGACTCGACGCGCTCGCGCGAGGGGGTCGCCAGCTGGACGAAGATGTGTCGCTCGGGGTCGAGCCGGCCCTCCTGGTACAGCTCGCCGATGGCGCGCAGCCGCACGTCGATGCCCTTGGTGTAGTCGAGTCGGTCGACGCCGAGCATGATCTTCTCCGGGTCGCCGAGCTCCTTGCGCAGGGCCCGCGCGCGCTTGCGCGTCTCCGGGAGCTTGGCGGTCGCGGTGAGCTCCGCGGAGTCGATGGAGATGGGGAACGCGCCCACCCGGACGGAACGGAACCCGACGGTGACCACGCCGAACTTCGAGCGCACCCCGATCGAGTTCCGGCTGGTGGAGTACCCGGCGAGCTTGTCCGCCAGGTAGAGGAAGTTCTGTGCGCCCCCCGGCAGGTGGAAGCCGACCAGGTCGGCGCCGAGGATGCCCTCGATGATCTCGCGCCGCCACGGCATCTGCATGAACAGCTCGACCGGGGGGAACGGGATGTGCAGGAAGAAGCCAATCTTGACGTCGGGCCGCAGCATGCGCAGCATCTTCGGTACCAGCTGCAGCTGGTAGTCCTGGACCCAGACGGTGGCGCCCTCCGCGGCGATGCGCGCCGTCTCCTCCGCGAAGCGACGGTTGACCTCGACGTAGGTGTTCCACCACTCGCGGTGGTACTCGGGTTTGACGATGACGTCGTGGTACAGCGGCCAGAGGCTGCCGTTGGAGAAGCCCTCGTAGTGCTCCTCGACCTCCTGGGCGCTGAGCTTCACGGGCACGAGGAGCATGTCCTCGCCGGGGATCGGATCGTCGGCCCCGTCCCCGATGTCGGGTGCGCCCGGCCAGCCCACCCACGCGCCGTTGCGCGCGCTGAGAATGGGTTTGAGGGCCGTGACCAGCCCGCCCGGGGATTCCTTCCAGATCAGCTCCCCGTCGGGCGCCTTCTCGACGTCGACGGGTAGGCGGTTCGCCACGACGACGAAATCAGATGTTCCGAACGCCGCAGCGGGCATGGAGGGCTACGCCTCCTTGACGCCGATGCCGAGCATCGACAGCAGCATCCGGCACTCGTCGGCGTCCTCCGCGTACGCCGCGACGACCCGCTGGGCCTGGCGCGCGGTCTCGTCGCCCACGGGCTCGAGATCGTCTTCGCTGATGTCCTGCGTGGTCTTCGGGGGCATGAACACACCTTCGTATCGGTAAGGGACGAGCACGGGCCAGCTTACCCGGGTGGCCCGGATCCGCTCACTCGCGGACTCGGCGGCGGCGGAGCACCGCGATCGGCGCGATGTGCGGGCGCCGGATCGTGCGGGCCACCCATTCGCCGAGCGTGACCCCTGCGGCCAAGGCGCAGCCGACGGTCAGCGCCGTCGCCATGTTCGTCAGTGCCGACGTGGTCTGCCCCTCCATCAGCTCCGACAGCCCGCGGTAGACCGCGAGACCCGGCACCAGCGGGGTGATGCCCGCGACGGCGACGATGAGCGGGGGGACCACGGCCCGTCGGGCGAGGAGACCGCCGGCCAGGCCGACGACGGTGGCGGCCACCACGGACGAGACGATCGGCCCGAGGCCCAGGTTGAGGATGGAGCCCGCGACGAGCGCCCCGAAGCAGCCCGCCAGGAAGGACGCGGTGAGCGCCCGGATCTGCGCGTACCCGGCCAGCGCGAACGCCGCCGCGGCCACGCCGCCGGTCGCCACCAGGATCGGCAGCGGCGCGTAGTCGAAGGGCTGCTGCTGCAGCGGGGGCAGGGTGGCACCCAGCTCGCTGGTGACGCGCAGCGCGATGCCGACGCCCGCGACCACGCCGCCGGTGAACACCACCACCTCGAAGAACCGGGCCGCGCCGGTCACGGGCGCGCCGGTGATGGCGTCCTGCACCGAGCCCACGAGCGAGAGCCCCGCCATGAGCACGATGATGCCCGCGACGATCACCCGGTAGGGCTGCACGTCCCAGCCGAACTCGATGGACAGCCGGTAGATCAGCGCCGCCGGCAGAGTCGCCAGGAAACCGCCCACCACCTGCTGGAAGAAGTACGGCAGCCCCCAGTTGCTGAGCCGGACGTTCACGACGTAGATCACCGCGGTGGTCGCGAAGGCGACGGCCGCGAGCGCCGGCTTGCCGCCGAGCAGCAGGGTCAGCGCGCCCGCCATGAGTGCCCAGCCGAAGGTCGCGACGGCGCGCGGGTACGGGTGCCCGGCGGTCATGATCGATTCCAGCGCGGAGAGCGCCTGGTCCGGCCGGATCCGACCGCGCCCGATCCGCCGCACCAGCGTGTCGACCTGGGAGAGCCGGGTGTAGTCCAGCGACCGGTGGCTCACAGTCCGCGTGTAGGTCGACGGTGGCAGTCCCCGCCCGCGCTGCACGCTCACGGTGATCGCGTTGTAGGTGACGGTGACCGTGACATCGTCGATGCCGTAGGTCGCGGCGACGTAGCGGACCTGGGCCTCGGTGTCGACGGCGCCGGTCCCCGAGTCCAGCAGGACCTCGCCGACCTTCATGGCCACTTCGAGGACCTCGCCGACCGTCTCGTTGTCGCGCAGGTCGACCGGTTGCAGCGGCGTCAGCACCGGCATTCCCGCGGTGTCGACGGTCGCTGCGTTCCGGCCGGTCAGGGACTGGACGGCGTGCGCGAGGTGATCGCGGAACGCGGGCTTCATGTCGGGGCACCTCCTCGGTGCATCACCGTAGTGCCGACGCGACCTCCCCGGCCACCCGCTCGCCCGATTCGAGGGCGCCCTCGATGTATCCGGCGTGCTCCGCCGCCGTCTCGGTGCCGGCCCAGTGGACGACGCCCGCCGGGGCGTGCCCGAGTGGGAAGGTCATCGCTCCCGCCTTCGGGTCGGGGACGGCGAGGTAGCCGCCGCCGACGTACTCGTCGCGGTGCCAGGACTTCTCGTGCCAGCTCGCGGGGGTTTCGGCGCCCTCGCCCAGGTGCACGGCGAGCCGAGCGAGCATCGTCTCCCGACGGTCCGCCGGGCTCAGGTCGTCGAGGGAGCGCGCGTCGGCGCCGCCCACGAGCAGGCACAGGTGCCCGGGCCCGGTCCCGTCGGCCGACGGTGGCGTGGTGTCGAACACCCCGACGCCGGGGCCGTCGATGTCGATCATCTCGGCGTGCCCGTTCGCGCGCCAGAAGGGGCTCTCGTACACGGCCAGCGCCTTGTAGACCGAGCCCATGTACATGCCGCGCTCGGCGTGGGACCTCTCGGTGGGCAGGGCCGGACGGTGCTCGATGGCGGTGGCGATGGGCGGGGGCACGGTGACGATCACGCGCTGGGCGCGGACGGTGCCGGCGGTGGTGTGCACGGTGGCGCCGTCGTCGTCGCGGTGGACCGCGAGCACGGCGCGGTCGGTGTGCACGCGGTCGCCGAGGCGCTCCGCCATCCGGACCGCGAGGGTGCCGGCACCGTCGACGACCAGGGAGTCCTGCGCGCCGCCCCGGGTGGACATGGCGGTCAGCAGCCCCTCCTGCACGCGGACGGCGGCGGCGAAGTCGCGCAGCGCGAACCGGTCGGCGTCGGCGGTGGTCGCGATCGCGATGAGCACGTCGAGCAGCCGCCGGGCGCGCCCCGGCACCTTGCGCAGGAGGTCGGCCACCGTCGAACCGCCTCCCGCGAACGGACCGCCGAGCCGGACCACGCCCTCCCAGGCGACGAGCGCGGCGCCGGCGAGCAGGAGAGTGGGGCTCGCCATCCCGATGGTGCGCGCACCATCGACCAGCTTCGGCATCTTCGGCGTCTCCATCTCGAAGACCTGTGCGCCGAACTCGGCGGCGAGTGCCTCGAACCGGTGATGGCCCTTGCCGATCCACTGGCCGCCCAGGTCGACGTGCGTGCCGAGCGCGGTGGTCTCGGTGAGCACCCGACCCCCGACGCGGGGTGCGGCCTCGAGGACCAGCACGTCGACGCCGCGGGCGTGCAGGTCCAGCGCTGCGCGCAGTCCGGCGATCCCCGCACCCACGACGACGACGGTGGCCCGTTCGGTGCTCGGCTGCGCGGTCCCGGGGTCCGACGGTGCGGCCGCCGCGTCCGTGGGGCGGGTCTCGGGCGAGTCGGTCATGAGGGGCTCCTGTCCGCGGCGACACCGCATATACAGTCGGTCGTATGACTGAGTGTAGGGCGATGTGACGCGGGTCGCAATGATTTCTCGGGGATCCGTGACCGCGGACCGCGGACCGGGCTACTCCTCGGGCAGCGGGAAGAGCCGGTCGGCGAGGACCGCGGCGTACAGCTCGGCGGCGGCGCGCGGGTCGGACCGGTCGCGGCCCGTGAGCTGCTCCACGCGGCGCAGGCGGTGGTTGATCGTGTTGCGGTGGTAGTGCAGGCGCTCGGCCGTGGCGGCCAGGGAGCCGCCGCAGTCGAACCAGGCGCGGACCGTCGTGATGAGCGCGTCGCGGTCGGGGTCGGGGAGCGCCAGTACCGGCCCGAGCACGGCGTCGCGCAGTTCGCGGGCCGCGTCCGGGGTGTGTGCCAGCGCCAGTGGCAGTGCTGCCTGGCCGTACGCCGCGGCGGTCGTCTCGCCGGGCTCGATGCCGGTCATCGCGAGCTCGGCCTGCCGCACGGCGGCCCGTGCCCCGAGCGGCGCGGCGAAGCGCGCGCTGACGCCGACCCGCCCGCCCGCCTCGCGGCGCAGCAGGTCCAGCACCTGCGGCAGCACGTGCTCGGTGCTCAGGCTGAGCAGGCCGACGCGGGTGTGCACCTCGGACGTCCAGTACGAGACGACGTTCTTGTCGCGCAGCCGGCGCTCGATCCCCGCGAGGGGCTCGGTGGCGCCGCCGGACTCCGCGCAGACCACGAGGAAGACGCCCGTCGCCGGCAGCTGCAGCGTCTGCGCCGCGGCGTGCAGCCGGCCGGGCTCGAGCACCCCGTCGAGAAGGGCCCGCAGCTCGACGCGCCGCAGTTCCGCGTCGCGGCCGGTGCGCTCGGCGACCGCGCGGCCGTACTCCTCGGTGGCGGCGGTCGAGTAGTCGTCGATGATCCGCCACACGTCCGCGCCGATGTCCGGGAGCAGTTCCGGGTTCTCGGTGCAGGCGGCGCGCATGTGGTCCCAGACGAGTCGCCCCGCGAGGCGGTACGCGTGCAGCAGCGCCGCGAGAGGGAAGCCGTACTCGGCCTTGAGGCGGCCGGTGGCGCGGGCGGCGTGGAGGCCGTGGTCGGGCTCGCCGGCGAGCTGGCGCAGGACGGAATCGAGGTTGGTGTGCACAGCCTCGCGGAGCTCCTCGGCGCTGAGCAGAGTGCTCTCGGCGTAGGCGTGCTCGCCCGTGAGGATGCGCCGCACCAGCTCATCCGTGAGTGGCTCCAGGTCCGCCATCAGCAGTCGGGCGAACTCCGCGGGGGAGGCGCCGGCCGGGGCCGTGATCGTCAACACGCCTCGATGCTAGCGCGCGACCTCCGGCGTCGAGTGTGCTTGCGCACAACGCGACCGCAAGCGGGCCGTAGCTCCGGCACGATGCGCCGGCCCTCCGTGAGGACCACACTGGATGGAGCGAGACGTGACAGGGCTCACAGGATCGATGACCCGCGAGGAGAAGCAATGACCACCACCGAGAACATCTTGGACGCCGCCGTCGCGGACCTGCAGCAGGGGGAGCGGACCTGGGCCGCGACCTCGCTCGCCGATCGCCGCGCCCTGCTCGACGCCGTCCGCGAGGCCACCGCGGCCGTCGCCCAGGAGTGGGTGGACGCCGCGGCCGGGATCAAGGGCCTGCCCGCCGATTCGACGCTGCTGGGCGAGGAGTGGCTCAGCGGCCCGTACTCCGTGATCACCGCGTGCGAGGCGCTCGCCGCGTCGCTGCAGGCGCTCGAGGAGGGGCGCAGCCCCGTCGACGGTTTCACCGTGACCGCTGCCCCGGGCGGCCGGTCCGCCGTCGAGGTGCTGCCGCACACCGTGTTCGATCAGCTGTTGATGAGCGGCTTCTCGGCGCAGGTCTGGACCGTGCCGGGCGTCGACGCCGCTGCGGTGCGTGAGCGCGCCGGCCTCGGCGAGCTCGATCCGACGATCACCCACGGTGTTGCGGGCGTCCTCGGCGCGGGCAACATCTTCTCGATCCCGCCGCTCGACACCCTGTACCAGCTGTACGCCGACAACCGCGTGGTGCTGCTCAAGCTCAATCCGGTGACGGACCCGCTGCTGGACGTCTTCCGCGCCGCGTTCGCGCCGCTCATCGAGCACGGCGTGGTCCGCATCGTGACCGGCGGCGCCGATGTCGGTGGTGCCCTCGTGAACCACCCCGGTGTGACCACGGTGCACATGACGGGCAGCGCCCGCACTCATGACGCCATCGTCTTCGGCACGGGAGACGAAGGGGCGCAGCGCAAGGCGGCGAACGCCCCGCTCCTCGACAAGACCATCACCAGCGAGCTCGGCGGCGTCTCGCCGACCATCGTCGTGCCCGGCGAATGGTCGAGTGCCGACCTGACCTTCCAGGCCGAGCACCTCGCCACGCAGCGCCTGCACAACAACGGCTACAACTGCGTCGCCTCGCAGGTGGCCGTGATCAGCGCCGACTGGCCGCAGAAGGAGCAGTTCCTCACCGAGCTGCGCGCCGCCTTCGACCGCGCCCCGCAGCGCCGTGACTACTACCCGGGCTCCGCCGACCGCGTGGCCGCTGCCCGGGCCGGCTACGGCGCGCAGGCGCAGCCCGCCGGGCCCGACGGTGCCCGCACCCTCGTCTTCGGCCTCCAGGCCGACAAGACCGAGGAGGCCCTGCACACCGAGTACTTCGCGCCCGTCTACGGCGTGCTCGAGCTGCCCGGCGACGCGGCGACCTTCCTCGCGAACGCGGTGCGGGCCGCGAACGAGGACTTCGAGGGCACGCTGGGCGTGAACATCGTCGCGGATCCGTCCACGATCAAGGCCCTCGGTGACCGGTTCGACCAGGCGATCACCGACCTGCGCTACGGCACGATCGCCGTGAACGCGTGGACCGGTGTCGGCTACCTGACGGCCCGCGCGTCGTGGGGCGCGTTCCCCGGCCACACCATCGACGACGTGCAGAGCGGAATCGGCGTGGTGCACAACGCGCTGCTCCTCGACGATGTCGAGCGCACCGTCGTGCGTGGTCCCTTCCGGCCGTCGCCCCGGTCGTTCGTCGGTGGAGAGCTGTCGATGTCGCCGAAGCCGCCGTGGTTCGTCACCAACCGCACCGGTGCGGTGACGGGCAAGCGCCTCACGGACTTCGTGTCGAAGCCCTCGTGGCTGAAGTTGCCCGGCATCTTCGCCTCCGCCCTGCGGGGCTGACGGTCCGCCGTCAGGCGTCGTCGAGCAGTGCGACGACGGTGCCGACGATGGTCGTGAGCAGTCGGTCGGCGGCCGGCTGCCACAGTCCGTGGCGACGGCGCGGGGTGACCTCGACGGGGTCGCCGTCGTGTGTGACGCGGCCGGTCGCGATGCTCACGCGGTGTCCGTTCACCTCCACGTGGCGGGAGGTGACGGTCGCTGCGCCGGTCGGCAGCTCGGCCAGGATGTGTTCGAGAACGACTCTGCGGGTGGCGAGCACGCCTGCGGGTGACTGCGCGCCGTGCGTCCCGCGGTCGAACTCGTACCCGTCCTCGTTCTCGTCGAGTGCGATCGTCGATGCGCTGAGGATGAGGTCGGCCGACCGCAGGACCTCCGACAGTGCCGCCGTATCGGGTTCAGCGTCGAGTGTCCGGATGCCCTGCGCGGTGAACGACGGTGCGCCGACGGTCAATCCGAGCGGATGGCACTGCTCGACGCAGGAACCCGGGTACATCGGGGCGTCGAACCACAATGACGCCACTGCGGCCTGATTACCGCGGGAGATGGTGCCGTCGCCGTCGTGGTGCCAGCCTTCGGAGCGGTAGAGACCGAGCACCTGTCGGACGTCGTGCACGCTTCCGGCGGCGACCAACCGGTCGGTGTCCGACGATTCGTAGCGTTCGCGGAAGGCCTGGGGGAAGGGCTGTTCGAGCCTCGACTCCCGGACGTGTTCCCGCCACGCGGCTCGTTCGGGCTCCGTCGACGCCGCCGGGTGCCAGAGCCGGACCCGCGCATCGTCGGGGATCTGTACCGGCGTGCCCGTCGGGTCGCGGAATTCACCCGGCCGGCCCAGTAGCGATGGGCCCTCGACGACTTGCCAGATCAGCGCCTCGCTGTACCGCACGACGGGGGCGGCGAAGGCGGCGTGCGTCCATCGTTGTGCCGGCCAGGTGGCGGCGACCGCCCACGAACCCTCCAACGACTTCAGCCAGGTGGTGAGCTGCGCCTTCGTCGGACCTTCGGTGTCCAGGCGAAGGGCTACCTCGGGTCGGGTCGCCATGCGGCGCCGGGCGTCCCGGGTGTACCGCGTGAACTTCTTCTTGATGCCCGCATGTCGGGTGTTGCTGGTCGCCTCGGCGAGCGCCGATACGGACTCCGGCGTGGGGGCCGCCAGGATGGCGCGCGCCATCGCGAAGGCTGCGGCCTGCGACGGGACCGCCTTCACTGCGGGATCCGGGGCGACCGACGCCCGCGCCAGGATGCGGGAAACGGAACCGGCCCAGTCCGCGTCGAGGGTCAGCGCGACGAGGGCGGCCCGTTCCAGCGCCCGCGCGTCCTCGGGGGTGAATGCCTTGTCCGCGGCGAAGGGCTCCGAGCCGTTGTGGATCCGCGCGAGATGGTCGTCGGCGAGCTCGAGGACCTTCGCCGCGTAGCTCCGGTAGGGCTCGCTCGCCGTGAGCTGCGCGGTGAGCTCCCCGACGAGTCCGTCGTTCCCGCCGACGAACGTCCACTGCGACCGCATGGTGCTCAGCGCGTTCGCCGCAGCGATACCGAGGCGCACCTCGGTGTGGGCCTCCAGTTCCTCGTAGAGTCCACCATCCATGATATGCACCATAACCAATTTATCATTGGTGCGTTTGAATGCTCAGGTCGACGACCTTACGCTGACCGCATGGAGCCGGAGAAGGTGTGGTCGGAGGACCGCTACGAGCCGTACATCCAGGATCCGCTCACGCCGGAGATCCTCGACGCCGCGGAGCGTGCGCTGGGAGTGCGGCTGCCGTCGTCCCTTGTGGCGCTTCTGGCCCATCGCAACGGTGGGCCCATTCGCATGACCCTGCCGCAGGATCGCGACTACGACATCGTCCACGGCGAGATCCGGGGTATCGGTGAGAAGTTTCCGCACCTCGCCAAAGAGGCGTGGTGGCAGTGGGAGGACGAGGACGCGGACATCCCGACCCCGTCGGATCCGGACTGGCTGATCTCCTTCGACGGTGACGGTCACTGGGACCTGTGCCTCGACTACCGACGCTCGCCGTCCGGTCCGGCCGGCCTGCGTATCGACCCTGCGGTCACCGTCATCGACACCGAGCGGATCGACATCGAGTTCCCCGTCGCCGAGTCCTTCGACGCCTATCTGGCGGACCTGATCGTCCCGCCCGACGAGGAGTGACGCTCAGCGGTCGAAGAACCGGTCGCTGAGTCTGTCGAAGAAGCCGTCGATCTTCTTCTCGCGCTCGGTGCCCTCGACCTTCGAGTTCCAGAGGTACACCAGGCCGAAGACCACGGCGACGAGGCCGAGGACGAGCGCGGTGATCAGGATGACCGGGACCGTTGTGGACATCGCCATCCTTTCGCGGAGCCCCCCGTCGGGATTGAACCGACGACCTTCGCTTTACAAGATCGCTGAAGCCGATTCTAGGAGGTGTAGGTGAATCTGCATGTGGTGCGTGACCTGCGCAGACTGTCTATCACCGTCCGTGGGAATCCGTGGCTGTCGTACCGAGTTGAGGCACGCATGAGGCATCGAGACGGGAAACGCCCCCACCCTCAGCGGGTGGGGGCGCAGGGCGCGGGTGAAAGGGGACGAAAGTCCGCGTGCCCTTGCCGGTAGCAGGGATAGGAACCCGACCGGCCCGTTTAGGTGAGGCTCTGTGACACCGCCTCGTAGTGGTGGAGTCGTCCGCCGAGCATGTGGCGTTCGGCAGCGCCTTGGGCGTCGAACCGTCGGCCGGCCCACTCGTAGGTCACCGCGACTCCGTAGGTCGGGAGTTCGAGGGACGGGGCGAGCATGATCTTGTATCGCGTCTCGGTGTACGCGATGCCGCCGTTGACGGTGTTGCCGTTGCCGAGGGGCACCACCTGCCCCGGGACCACCTTCTCGATGGTCTCGTATATCTCGTTTCCATGGCTGTTGTACTGAGGCGGCACGTAGGGCTGTTCGTAGGACACCTTGATCCGGTGCGGCCACAGCATTACAGGGCTCGCTTCCGATAGCGGTTCAGCACGAACAGCTCGGCGAGGGTCCAGCCGGTGAAGCCGCCGCGCACGGACACGGATCCGACGTCGGTTGCCAGCTGCTCGGGGTGGACGGCGAGGCGTGCGGCTGCGGTGGTGATGACAGCGGCGATCTGGTCGTTCGGCTCGGTGCCGGTGAATCCCTGGTCGCGGGTGTAGGCCATCGCCATTGCGGTGATGACGGTGGCGGCCTGCCCGGCCAGGGCGACGAGCTGGGTGTCGTCGCCCTGGCCTAGGAAGTCGGCCACGTCCTGGCCGGAGACCGCCATGATTACGGCGCGTCGGTGAGGACGGCGACGGCCTCGGGGTGCAGTAGGCCGAGGTCGTAGCGGCAGGTGACCCGCAGGCCCACCTGGTCGTACTCGGCGTACCGCTCGGTCAGCACCGTCACGGACGGGGCGACGTCGCGGGCCACCGCGATGGTGCTGGTGTCCGCGAGGATCGCCTTACCGGCCGCGAGCTTGTTAGTGACGGTCGCGGGGATGCCGAACAGGGTGGTGCCGCCGGCCTTGCTCGGGTCGGGCTCGAGCAGGTAGCGGTTCGACGCGGTGCCCTCCTTGAGCTTGCGGAGTGCGGCGAAGTCGGCGCCACTGAGGAACCAGCGGTTCGGGGTGACCTCCTGCGCGTTGAGCGAGGCGATCGCGTCGAGCAGGGAGTCGGGGTCGGTGACGTCCAGCTCGCCCGTGGTGACGCCGGTCTGGTTGATGATGCCCTTGATCGAGTTCGACGCTCCGGCACCAGCGAGGAGAGCGTCGTCGAGCAGGTCCGAGACATCCTTGACCAGGCGGGCCTTGAGGGTCGCGTCGATGCCGATGACGGACTGACGGACCAGCTCGTTGGTGAACCGCATGATCGTCTTGATGCTGGTGCGGGCGTTCGGCATGAGCTTGATCTCGTCGAACGCGATGTCGGCGGTGTCAGGGATCAGGCCACCCTCCGCGACGAACGTCGGAGTGGAGCCGGAGACGAGGCGCGGGATGCGCAGCTCCGAGCTGGTGTCGAAGACGCGGACACCGGAGCTTAGGACCACCGACGCGGCCTCGAGCGGCTGGACGAGCAGGCTCGCGACCTGGTCCTGCAGAAGAGTGGGGTTGGATGCCGTGGTTTCGGCCATGAGTTGCCTCCTGGGGCAGCAGTGGGATGTTGGGATTCCACGCGCCACCAGGACGACTGAAGGGGACCAGCGCCAGGCCGGTCCCCTTCAGAGTACCCCATGGGGGTACTAGATGATCTCGATGTCGAACACCGTGTCGGTGCGGAACGCCTTCACTTCGGCGTCGCTCGCGTCGTAGAACTTGGTGTACGCGCCGTCCTCGGCGTAGCGATCGGCCTCGAATTCGTACTTCGGGACGAAGTCTGCCTGCTGCGAATTGATCCTGTATGTAGCCATTGTGTTGCCTCCCTCTAGACGTTGTTGCCGCGGAGCATACCGAGCAAATCAACTGTCCCGGTGCCGTTTCGGCTTCCCTGCCCGACGTCACCGGCAACCTTGCGCACGGCCAGGTGCGGCTTGCGAGTCAGCAGCTCGTCGATGGCCTCAGTCAGGCTTAGGGCATCACCGTCGAGGTGGGCCTCGTCGTACGGCAAGTCCGTGGGGTCGGCCAGCTTGCCGGTAGCGGCCACGAGAGCTGTGTGCAGGCGTTTGGCGAGATCATCCGCACGGGCACCGGCATCGCGGGCGTCCTGCCGGTACTTGCCGCTCTCCTGCCGAAGCTGCTCGACATAGGAGCGCGGGAACGTGTCGCTGTCAGCGATTTGATCGGCCTCGGACTGCTCGTCCAACGAGGAGGTGGGGTCCGATTTGAGGTTGGACCCTTCGGTGGCGTCGAGGGTCGCATTTGAAATGCGACCCTCCTCGTCTGTCTTGGTCGCGTTTGAAACGCGGGCATCCTCGGTGGTCTGGTCGTCGGTCATGCTGCTGTCCTTTCGATTCGGGTTGCGGGGACTGGTGTGCATCGGCACCCGGTGTGTCGATGCATGAGCTTGTCGGTCGGGTAGATGTAGCCGATGCCTTCGGGGTCAAGGTGCTTCTTCTGCAGCCACACGCACAGTTCGCACGCGCCCGCGTTGAGCCGGCGACGGTAGCCGGGCACCTCGTGCACGTTGTAGGTGTGGACGAGTTGCTGTTGCGCGGCCTCGGTGGGCTCGTTGCGGCCGATCCGGTCGAGCTGGGTCTTCAGGTCGTCGGCGGTGTCGAGCAGCGCGACGAGGGTGGCCGCGGCGTCAGCGAGGCGCGCGGTCTCACCCGCGACGGTGACCAGCGTCGTGCCCTTCGGCGTGGACGCCAGGTAGACGCTGCCGAGCCAGTCCGCGCCGGTGCGGGCGTAGGCGTTCATCGTGCCGACCAGTTGGATGAACACGGCCTCGAACTCCGCGGTGGTGAGCGTGCCGGCCTGCCACTGCTCGTACGCGGCGATGAGGGCCACGGAGAGCTTGTCGCCGAGTTGGTCGACGTACAGCTCGAACTGCTCCGCAAGCTCGCCCGGGGTCATGCCGCGCCGCCGAACAACTTGGAGACGTCCGCGTTGGCGATGTTGTCGCGGGCCCGGGCGGCATGGATCTCGTCGATCTCGGAATCCGAGTAGCCCAGCTTGCGGAGCGCGAAGGACGCGGGCAGCAGGCCCACGCTGAACAGTTTCGTGACGGCGTCGGCCTCCTGGGCTTCGGAGCGGGTAGCAGGATCGGCCCACTCGACACGCGCCTCCACCGACGACGGATCGGCACCGTCACGGACACCCACCATGAGGCGGGCGATCTGCTCCCAGCTCCTACCGAAGAGGGCCTGCTTCGCCTCCGCCTTCGCGGTGAGTGCCGCCTCGGATGCGCGGATGCTGTCCGCACTGGTGGGGTTGTCGCCGCCGATGCCGAGCATGTGCTCGGGAAGCCCTGAGACAGCGGAGATCTGCCGCATGATGACGCCGATCGCGTTCTCGTACCCACCGAGGTCCGCACCCGGCAACTGTCCGAACTTCGCGCCCTCAGCCTCCGCGACGAGGAACTGGTCACCCTCAGCGAACGGCGACACCGCGTTGCCCTCGTCGTCCTCGGACAGTTCGACGCCGGTCGACCACCGACGCGGACGAGCACCGGTCTCCGACGCAATCATCATGTCGCACAGCAACTTCACCAGCGCATCGGACAGGTCGATCACGGACTCCATCTCGCTCGTGCCTTCGGTGTCCAACACCCGGTCGGAGTTGAGTAGCCGCACCACCGGGACGGTGCCCAGCGGGTTGTCCAACTCGTCTACGAGGCGGAACCCGGCAGTCGTCGCACCGGTCGAATTCGCGGTGTAGCGCTGTACCCGGTCAGGTAGGAAAAGCGTGCACTCCGTGGTGGTGGCGGTCTCCCAACGCTTGAGGGCGGCCACCGTCTGCCGCGTACCTGGGTCCGTGACCATCGCCATCTGCCGCGCGCTCTCGATGCTCACGGACGGGCGACCATCGACGCCGGCCCACACGATCGCGTAGCCACTGCCCAGGATCAAGGCTTCCCGCATCGCTTGCGGCGACAGTTGATCCAAGTCGTTGCGCAGCCAGTCGGCCCACACGTCGACGCCCGCGAAGCCAGTGATTCGCAACCGCTCCACGATGGAGTCGACGAGCACCTTGGGGATGTTCGCGCGGACCCTGCGCAGCCGATCACCCAGCAGCGCCGCGGCCTCCGGCGCCAAGTAAGACAACGGGCTGTTCCCGGCGTAGTACGCATCCAGGCGTGAGTACCGGGCTGCGGGCGCGTCGACGGCCTGCAGCATGTTGGTCAGGGTGTCAGTCATCTCTAGTACCTCTTCACTGCAGCCACGCGGCTGCTCTTCTTGGTCGCGCGCCAAGTGGCGCGTGAATGTGCTTGGAGCATCGCGGCGGCAAGGTCGATCCTCGCTCGGGAACCGCGTTTCGCCTTGTCCAACCGGATGCCCTTGGAGTCCTCGCGGACAACGGCGTTCGCGACGTGCCGTGCGAGCCGCTGGTCACCCGAATGAGTGAGTTCGCCGCCGATCACGGCCCGGTACAGGTCCGTCGTCGCCGGGGTGATCCGGGCCGGTGACCACGGGAACGCCACGACTGGGATCCGCTCCGATTCCAGGGTCTGCATGACGAGGGCGAACCGGAACGGGTCGAACACAACCTCCAGAACGCGGTACCGCTTGCACGCGGCCCTGATGGCGTCCATGACGTCGTGCAGCGGTACCGTCCAGTCCTCCGCGCCCTCAGGTGGCTCCCACACCCCGAGCACATCGAAATGAGGCGTGGGCGATACCGAGGCCACGACGAGGGCTGTTGAGTCGCTGTTGTACGAGCCGTCACACGAAACGACCACCCGCGTACCGTCCGGTACCGGGTCGCCCGTGGACAGCGCGTCCCACACACCCGGCGGTAGCCACGAACCGGCGGCGTTCACCCGCTGATTCAGGTGGTACCGGCGAAACGCGGCCTCCCTGGTCGTGCCCAATGTCGTCGCGAGGTGATCCTCACTGAGGGTGTCGCCCAGCATCGGATTAGCCGCGGCCCACGCCGCTCGGTCGTCGAGGGCACAACCGAGCGGCGCGGTGTACTCACGAAAGGCGAACGACGGATCTTCGCCGAACCTGCCGTGCTCCACCAACCGGGCCATGAGGTTGTCAGGGTCGTCGCCGCACTCGGTGGACAGACCGAGGGTGAGCGGCTGCGCGCGAGTACCGCCCGCGAGCGCCAGGGCATCCCAGGTGTCGGCCTGCATCACGTGGACCTCGTCGCACAGACTGAGGCTCGGGTTCCTGCCCTGGATGTTCGACGCGTTCGCCGGAAGCGGCTCGAGAACCGAATCCGACGCCGGATGGTAGATCCGATCTTGGAACAGCTGGCACACACCAGACATGCGCTCGTCGAGCTCCACCATGCGGCGGGCCACCCGGAAGATCACCTCCGCCGTCTTCTGGTCCGACGAGGCGAGCAGCACCTCGGCGGACTCCTCCCCATCCGCGAGCAAGTGGTACAGCGCGATACCGGCACCGAGCAGCGACTTGCCGTTCTTGCGGGCGACGGACAGCAGACCTTGCCGGGGCCGCGGCTGCGGGTCGTACACGTCGGCCAGGAACTCGCGCTGCCACGGGCGCAGTCGAATCAGTTCGCCGGCCGGGTTGCCCTTGCCGCCCTTGACCACGCGGCAGTACGTCTCGATGAATGCGATCACCCGCTCCGAACCATCTTCCGGCAGCTCATGTAGGGGCAGCGGATCACCCTTCGGAGCCGCTTTTGGGCCTGCTCTCATGCCGCTTCACCTCCTCCAGATGTATGCACGTGCATGTGTAACTGGGAATGCGCCTTGCCCCCGGGCGGAACGTTGCTGGTAGGGGGCCTACTCCCCACCTGTACGGCACGCTGAGCGACTGGGGTGAGCTTTCGGTACTTGACCTTGCGTGTGCGTGCCTGCTCGCTTAGAAGGCGATTCAGGACGTCTGTTGCTTCGGCTAACGTGAAGCTGGCTCCTCGTCGGCCGTTGCAGGTGCGGCAGAGGACGCGCAGGTTTTCCACCTCGTACGTGAGTTCCGGGTAGTCGACGATCGGCAGGATGTGGTCGACCTGCAGGTTGCGGGTGCTGCTGCACAGCTCGCAGAACGGCGACTGTCGGCGGAGGTGGCGGGAGAGGTTCTTCCAGAGGGCGGCGTTCCAGTGAGCGCTGGTCTTGTCGCGTCCGGTCTCTGCTGGCTTGCAGTCGGTGCAGTACGTGCCGCTGCTGATGAGGTCACCGCATGTAAGGCAGGGTCGTGCGGTCATGGTGTCTCCGTCTCGAGGGCGTCGGCGATTCGGTTGGTGAGGTCGCGGGCTTCATCTGCGCTCATAACCCAGGTGTCGCCGCCGAGTCGGACCATGACCTGGCCGGCATTGATGGGCGTGACAGTGGCCTCGCCGCGACGCTGCATGCGTTTCACCAGATGTCCTCGGGATCGAAGAGGGCGGGATCATCGTGTAGATCAGCACCGTCTTGTTCATCACCTCGTGCGTCTGCTGCGGCGTGGGTGATGTACGTGGCGGTGAGTCCGTGGGGTAGCTGGATGTGCTCGGTCATGCGGCCTCGATTCCGAGTAGGGCTCGGACGGCTGCGGGCTCGGGTAGGCCTGTGCCGTCGGTTGCTTCGTTGATCGCGACGACGAATTGGCGTAGGCCGTCCTTCGTCTGCGGTCGGTTGGAGTGGGTGAATAGCTGGATGAAGATCTCGACCATGTGCTCGGGCGTGTAGTCGGGGTCGGGTACTTCTGCGCGAGCCCGTGCGAGGAGCTGCTTGCGCGTCCAGGGGGTGAGTAGGTGGGCGTACTCGGCGAGCGGGTCGGCGGGTTTGTCCACGTTGTTGGGTTTGCCGCGGCCCATGCCGTCGAAGACGCCGACGTAGGTGTCCTGTCGTTCTTCGGTGATGGATCGTGGTGGGGGTGGAAGTTCGCGCGCGCCCGCGTTACTTACGTAAGAGAGCAGCCGCACTTCATTGGAAACTTCATTGGGTACTTCTATGGATACTTCGGGGCGCGCCTCCGCCCCCTCTGAGGGCGCGCCTCCGCCCCTACCTAGGGGCGGTACCGCGCCTACCTGTGGTGCCTCCGCCCCTACCGATTCTTCGGGTGGGCGCGCCTCCGCCCCTACCGGAATCACAAGGGTGTACCGGGTCGCTCGCCGCGGACCACCGGGCTCACGGGCCACCCAATCGAGAGCTTCCAGCTCCCCCAGGTGTCGCTTGATATTGCTTCGGTCGAGGCCGGTGTCATCGCTCAACGTGTTCAGAGAGGGCCAGCAGACGAACTTCCCGTTCTCCAGCTGGGCGCGGTCTGCCAGTGCCCACGCGACCGCGTGAAGGCGATGGGGGAGCTTCGGGCCCACGCCGCGATGAACGGCGTTGGACCACTCGTAGGACGTGCTGGGGTGCCGGTGATCAGGCTCATCGAAAGTCCCCAGTGATGCTCATTGAAATTCCTCACCTGGGTGCGGTCGGATTATAGCGGTCGGCGGCTGGGTGCGATTGCTGTGCGGTGGGTTTCGTTGCGGGCGTGGTGGTCTCGTAGTCGGTAGCTGTCGCCGTCGAGTTTGAGGACGACGGAGCGGTGTAGGAGCCTGTCGAGCATGGCCGCGGCGACGGTGGTGTCGCCGAGGACTTCGCCCCATTCGGAGACCGATCGGTTGGTGGTGATGACGATCGATGTTTTCAGATACCGTTGCGCGACAACCTGAAACAACGCTGATGCGGCTTCGGCGGGCAAGGGGAGGTAGCCGAGTTCGTCGATGACGAGCAGCGTCGGGCCAGCGAAGAACCGCATGGTCGTCGACCAGCGGCCTTCGATCGCCGCTTTGTGGCAGCGGGCGGCCAGGTCGGCGGCGGTGGTGAC
>NZ_LSRF01000032.1:0-1020 GCF_001575195.1 Tsukamurella pseudospumae | reverse complement strand
GTGGCGTCCACCGACACCGCCGTCCAATCGATCTTGCCCGCCGCATCGGCGTCGGCGAGGAGCGCGGCCAGAACCTTGTCCCAGGTTCCGTCCTGGGCGTAACGCCGGTGACGCTTCCAGGCCGTCTTCCACGAACCGAATGCCTCGACCGGCAGATCCCGCCACGGAATCCCGGTTCGATACCGGTAGATGATCGCCTCGACCACTCGCCGGTTGTTCTCGAACCGACGCCCAGGCCGACCAACACTCGAAGGCAACAACGGCTCGATCCGAGCCCACTGCTCATCCGAAATCGCTTCGTACCGAGATGAACTCACGGAACGATTATCCCCGATCAGCAGTCCATGATTGGGAGACACGCCCTAGTTGCTTGTCTCGAAGGCTTAGTCCTGGCCGGTGATACAGGTCGCCAAAGGCGAACTCTCCGACGTATCGTGCGAGTTCCGGGGCGACATCGGACAGAGGGTCTTCGATGGAGGCGATGTCGCCTCCCATCTCGGCTAGCCTCGGCCTTTCGCGGGTGAGGTCGTGTCGGACATGAAGAAAGGTGCTCTGAGCTGGAAGAATAGGGGTTACCACACCAACCTATTTCCAGTCTCGAAGGAGCACCTTTCTGGTGAGTCAGTCTACGTCCTGCTACCCGAAGGTGTCGGTCGACGCGGCCGGAACGAACCTCGTCTCGCATGCCGGGACAGTGCTGTTGCTTCGTACCGCCGAGACGATCGGTCTGATGGCGGCCCTGACCAGTGCGTTGACGCCGTGGCGCAAATTGAACGCGATTCATGATCCGGGGAAGACGGTGCTTGATCTGGCGGTGTCGATCGCGGCGGGTGGGGACTGCCTGGCTGATGTGGATCAGCTCCGCAACCAACCGCAGGTGATGGGGCAGGTGGCCTCGGATCCGACGGTCTCTCGGCTGATCACCGCGCTCGCCGACGACGTCGACGTGGCGTTGGCGGCGATCGCAGGAGCGTCCGCGCAGGCCCGGGCCCGGGCGTGGGAACTCGCCGGCGAGGACAG
>NZ_LSRF01000031.1:0-2701 GCF_001575195.1 Tsukamurella pseudospumae | reverse complement strand
CACTCTGCTCACCACGCCGATCGCTGCTGCCGCGGATCGCTCGTCGATCGCATGGCGGGTGCTGCTCGGGATGGCCGCCTCGGGGTGGGCGTGGCGTGATGTGCTCGCGCAGCTGCAGCAACCCGGGCTGGTGCGGCTGCGCGAGGACTACGAGCGCGGTGAGGCTCATGCGATCAGCCAGTGGCAGAAGGCGCTCATGCTCGCTGCGGAGTCGGCGTGGCCGCGCACCGCGGCCGATCGCGCCGACGATCAGGTGGCCGTGCAGCTCGCCGCCACGTTATCGGCGGCCGCGATCGGGCCGCGGTGGGCGCGCCCGGGCGGCGCGAGCGACGAGCGGGTACTGCTGGCCTTCGCCGCGCTGTGCGAGCAGGCGCACGCGGTAACGATCAACGTCGACGTGCGGCGCCTCGCTGAGGCCGCGAACGTCGATGCCTCGACCGTCTCACGAAGCCTGCGGCGCCTCGCGGTCGAGGGCTGGGTGCGTCTGCAGGCCGTGTCGGAGGGCACCGCAGCGGCGTCGTGGACCCTTCTCGATCCGCCTGCATGTCCAGCTGCAACACAAGTGGAAACACGCCCCCCTGCCCGCGAGCTTCCCCCCGCGGATCCCTCCCGACTAGAGCACGCCCAGCACGACGTATGGGTCTGGCGTGACGGTTTCGGTGGTGTGGGGGAGAGGGTGCACTACTACTGGTCACAGGGTGTACCGACGTCGCAGATTGCTGCAGCGACAGGGTACTCATTGCGCACCGTTGTGCGCTGGCTCTCTGTGCTCGGGCAGCATCGCATGCTGACGTGGAGGCCACGGTGGGAGAGCGTGGCGCGGATCCTTGGAGCTGCCGGCGTGACGGTCGCTCGGGCTCGCCGGCACCGTGCTGAGCGGATTGCATTCGACTGGTGGCGTGCGGAGCTGGACTGGCGTTGCACACCGGGCAAACGACGTCGGCGCACGGGCGTGTCGGCCGCAGCCGGCGCCGCCGCGGCGATCGCACTGCCGATCGCCGCGCCCATCCGCGCGCGTGCCGGCCGCTTTCCCACGAAGCCCGACGGTCGGATGGACTGGCGCGACGCGCTCGCGCAGCTGTCCTCACGAGACGAGGTCACTGCGTAGACAGGTGGAGGGAACTACTGCGTCTTGACGAATGCGCCGCTGCTGGCGAACTGAACCAAGGTGCCGGCTAGATGGAGAGCGCACTGCGCTTCCTCGACTGTTTCTGTGCGCGGGTTCGGTCCGGTCGCATGCCGCTGCTGGTTCTTCCACACCTGGTTCATCATTGCCACGACCATCGCTACACCATCAGCGTCGGTGTGATCGTTCAGAACGAACGTCCACTTCTGGGGTCCTGCCGTGATGTCGCGGATCATCGTGCCGAGCGTTTGCAGCGCGTTCTTTGGCGAGATCAGCTGTTCGTACGCGGCCTCGATCGCCTTGACCGATTCACTGACGCTCTTGCCCGGGTCAGGGGCGATCGCGTACGCAGCGTTCCACGCTTCTACGAGGTGGCCGGCAACTGAGTCCTTGGCGTTGTCGACGGTGGCTTCGAACTGTCGGATCGCTTCTGGCGATGTGCGGAACTCAAGACCTGTGCCGTCGGTGCGGACCCGGTACGCCGAGTTGCCACGCGACAGCAAATCCTCCAGACCTGCACCGCGAATCCTCCGCACGTTCCAGCCGTCCGCGCTGTCCTCGACTACATCGACGTGACTGCCGTTCTCAAGGCACCACTCGATCAAGTTCAGCAGTATGGCGTCGGTCCCGGAACGGGGTAATGCCGCCCGTCTGATCGGCTGCGCAGTTGCCGCCGTACGTCCCCCAGTAGTCGGGAAGGTCTGTCCACTGCAGCTCCACGGCTAAACGCACACGCACGGCAGGAGAGCGCAGTTCGTCATCAATCCACTCAACGAGCGGTGGGATCAAGTGATCCGGTACCCCTGTGATCGGCTTTTGGAGCGCCTTCTGCCGCTTCCATTGCCCGGGCGTCCACTCCGTTGTCATGCGGTCACCATAGGAGACCGCAAAGACGTAAGTGGAGGCCAGTCGCCGTTACACAAGGGCGTGCCTCCGGTCGCGCGCGCATCACTCGTTGTGCTGGTCGGTTCGCGCCCCGCGCCCGGGCCGGCTCTGCGTCCACGCGTCGATGGTCTCGACGCGCCAGCCGCGGTTGCGGCCGATGATCGCATCGGGCTCGGGGAGATAGCCGCGGGCGAGGTAGGTCTTCATCGTTGAGAGCGACACACCCGTGTGCTGTGCGACCTCGCCCAGCGACAGGTAGTACTCCACGCGGCACAGCTTAGATCGGCGCCTGCGGCGCGAGCGACCGCCTGCCCGCGTCGTGCGCCGCGCCTGCTGCGATCTGCTTACGCGGCCGCGCTATTGCGCCGCACGACGCGGCCGCGATGGCCGAAGCTGTCGACGCGATGGATCTCGCTTGCCGGCACCTCCACCCCGCCCTTGGCGTGCATGTGCCCGGCATAGATCGCGAACGCGAGATTCCCATCGCGTTTGAGCTCCAGGCGCAGCCTGTCGCACGCATCGAGAAACGGACACCCAGCACACATCCGCAGCGCCTCCGCCGCCGTCTCCGACGTCGCCGTCGTCAGGTCAAACCACTGCGGTACTGGCTCACACGGAGGCGAAACCGTCGCTGAAAACTCCATCCGTGACCTCCCTGTAAGTCCCTCTTGTCGTCGCCCCCCAGCAACA
>NZ_LSRF01000030.1:0-611 GCF_001575195.1 Tsukamurella pseudospumae | reverse complement strand
GGTGACGTAGACGTTTGGGTTCCCACCGGCGGGCATCATGGCTGGTCAGGGCGAGCATTTGGGTCCAGGCGATGAGGTCGGCAGCCAGTGCGGCGATCGCGGTCCAGATCTGGTTCTTCGCGAACTGGTGCAGCGGGAGGTTCCGCAGGCCGGTGTCCTTGAGATTGCGGATGCGGTCCTCGCAGCGGGCGCGACGCCGGTGCCGCAGCTCGAGGCGTTCGACCGGGCCGCGACTGTTGGTGACGAACGCGGTCAGCCGCAGTCCGTCGCGGTCGGTGAACGTCAGTTGCGCTCCGGGGTGCGGGCGTTCAGCACGCACGATCAGCCGCATCCCCGCAGGCCACGTGGTCAAGTCCACTATGTGTGTGAGCTCGGCGATCCAGGCCCCGTCGAGGAGTTCACCGCTGTCGTTGTCGATCGCGGGGATCCACCCGGCGTCCGGAACGAGGTCGACGGCGGCTGCGAGCTTGTCCGTGAGACTGAAGCCGATGGAGTAGGCCAGGTGCCGGCGTGCCAGATAGTCGAGGAACTCGTGGGTGCCGCCACCACCATCGGCACGGATCAGGACTTTGCGGCCGACCCGGTACCGACCGGCGCCGGTCACCGCATCG
>NZ_LSRF01000029.1:0-1334 GCF_001575195.1 Tsukamurella pseudospumae | reverse complement strand
CAGTGACAGGAAACGTTGGGGTGCAGTTACTTTCGATCAGCTCATTCATCACAGTGATGCGGGGTCGCAGTACACCGCGATCACCTACAGTCAGTCGTTGGCCGACATCGGTGTGCGGCCGTCGATCGGCAGTATCGGCGACAGCTACGACAACGCGCTCGCCGAGTCGGTGAACTCGAGCTACAAGACCGAGCTCGTCTACCGCGAAGCCCCGTGGGCCGGCCTGGCCGACCTGCAGGCGGCGACCGCCGAATGGGTGCACTGGTACAACCACGAACGCCCGAACGGGTACTGCAACGACCTGAGCCCGGTGCACGCCGAGCGGATCTACTACGATCGACACCAGGCCACCGAAACGGTGCCTACCCTGCCTGACCAGCTGGTCCAGGTAGCCAACTGAGAGATCCTCCGGGAAACCCGGGGTGGTTCAAGTCGTGGTCACCACATCCGCACCCTTGGCGGGGCTCCACCCCGACTTGGTAGTCAGAGTGTCGGGCGAATTACCAGTTGCTACAGCAGGGGCGCACCCCGTACCCGACGCGGCGTACACATTGCCGTTGTCGTCCCTCATGAAGAACGACAGCGTGCAGATGCGGTCGCCTGCACCCTTCGCGGGGGGCGAGCTTGCCCGACTCCCGACCGCCGCCACCGACGAACCGCAGCGCGGAGCCCTCGGTGAGGATCGGCGTGCCCTGCTTCGACCCGCTCAGCGACAGGGTGTCGCAGATGAGTTTGTTGGTGAGCGCGGAAGTCGGGGCGGGGTTAGTGCACGTCACCGCTTCCATACCCGCTGCGGGCACGGCAGGTCCGTTGACGGTGGAGCCGAAGACCTGGGAGCGGCGCACCGTCGCCGTCCCCGAGGAGGTCATGGAGCTGCTCGTGCCCGTGATCGCCGCACAGCCCAACCGAGACGGGCTCCTGTGGTCGCGCCCGTCGGACGGTGACTGCGCTCGTTGATTCTCCCCAGTTCTGCTAACTGAATCTCCCCACTTGTGTGCACCCGCCAAGTAATGGGCGGGGCCTCCCCGTGATGCTGGTGGTCTCTGACCACGCACCAGCCCTTCGAGGGAGGCCCCGCTCGTTCATGCTCACACAAGGAGAGACCGTGGAAGCACATGCTCTGCGCAAGCAGGGGTGGACGATCTCAGCGATCGCCCGTCATCTGGGACGGGACCGTAAGACCGTCCGCAACTATCTCAACGGGGTCACCGAGCCGGGTGTCCGCCACCGGGACGAGGACCCGTTCGAGCCGTTCGCCGAGTACGTCACCAGCCGCTTGCTCGAGGACCCGCATCTGTGGGCGCAGACCCTGTTCGACGAACTCGTCGAGATGC
>NZ_LSRF01000028.1:0-1986 GCF_001575195.1 Tsukamurella pseudospumae | reverse complement strand
CCGGGCCGCTCCCCAGCTCGCGGAGTTCTTCCACGCCTTTTCGACTGGCTGCGGCCACGCGGTCCCACTCCACACCGGCAAACGTGCCATCCGCAGGAGGGGACTCCCGATAGGGAGGATCAACGAACCCGAACCCATTGTGGCGGTTGTGGTTCAAGTTCCATAGTACGGCTTTCGCCATGAACTTCAGGTGTTGCTCGGCGTGCTGCAGCACAGCGCACGCTTCGATGATTTCCTTTGTCGCCATGCCGTTTTGGTGAAGGCCTATCAACAGCAAACTGATTCCCGAATAGTCCCTGTAACACGCTGGAGGCGGTCCCGGGGTCACCGGCGGTGGATCCGGGGCCGGTTCGCTCAGGTAGGACGGCGGGATCCCGAGGAACTCCTCGATATGAAATACCCCGACATTGGATTCGAGAACCGTGCTGGGATGGATTGCGCGTAAGTGCCTTTCGGCAAGAGAGGCCACCGCCACGGACCCCTGATCGACGTTGTAGCCGATCTGCTCCGCAGTGCGTGCGATCCGTTCAGCGATGGTGTCGGTCATAGCGTTTGGGCCTCTCGGGTGAACTCCGCGTCTTCGAGAAGGCGAGTCAGTGCAGTGATGTCCGTCCCGGCCTCTGCCGCGCAGTACGCGACGTCCTCGAGCGAGGGTGGCAACCACCGCCACAGCAGCAGCATCTCCCGGATCCGCTCGAGCTGGTACCTGCTCATGTACCGGTCCAGCTCCAGCCGATCAAGCAACTGCCCCGGCGGCGGCCGCATCGCGCCCGTCTCACCCTCGGCCAACGCGGCCGCGTCCCGGAACGCCGTCCACTCCGCATCCGACGGCATGGTGCCCTGCCCCAGCGTCGTCAGGATCTTCAACGAGCCTTCGTCCCGCACCGCAGGCCCCGAGCCGTCACTGCCGACCGCCGCGAGCGACGTGACCGCGCCGGCGAGGTGCACGGCGCGATCCGCGGGAACCTTGGCGACGACGCTCGCGAGGTCCGGCCACGCGACGCGCAGGCGATGCAGCCGCCCTGCTCCCACCGGTGCCGGCATCGCCAACGCCGCCTGCCGTGACACCCGGATCAGCTCCGCCGCACCCGCCGACGAACCCGTCGACGTCGTCGCCACCGCCACGACCGTGCCCTGCGGCACGTCGTGCCGCGCGTACTCGGTGATGATGTGGACCGGGTCCATCGCACCCGTCAACGCCGTCCGCGTGCCCTCGCTGACGCTGCTCAGCAGGTTCCGGGCCGTCGACGGTAAAAGCACACCCTGCGGGATGTAACTCGGCCCCATATTCGAGGTCACCAGCAATACCGGCTGCGCGTCCTCCGAAGGCCGGAACACCGCGACAGCCCAGTCCAGCAACGCCGCCGGCGCCGCCGCGACCAGCTCCAAGCACAGCTGCTCGGCCATCTTGCCTTCCCTCGACGGGCCCTGCGATGCCTTCGCTCCAGCCACCGCACGCCGCGTGCCCTCGCCCGCCGCGACCACCGTCGAACCCGGCGTCTGCGCGCCCGTCGACGGACTCGCCTGCTGAGCCGGCGCCGCCGGCGTCACAGCCGCGGGCGGCGTCGCCGCACCGTGCGTACCGCCCGCGCCCATCGAATACGGAGGCAGCATCGGCGTCATCGGCGCCGACGTACCGCCGGTCGCCGACACCGGAGAAGCCGACACCGTCGGGCCCGACGAAACAACCGGCGCCGACGGTGCCGGGGCGGGCGCCGACGCGGCCAACGGCGTCACCGCACGCGGTGCAGGCGGCGTCACAGCGCCCCCGCTACCGCCACCCGCGCTAGAACCCCCACCGCCTAGCGCCGACGCCGCCGCCGGACTCACCGCCGGCGGCATAGCACTCGGAAGACCCGCCAGCCCGAACCGCGACTGCGCCGCGCCCAGGCCGGCCGGATCCGCCGTGCCGGTCCCCAGCCCGCTACTCAGCGGCGACCCGCTACCAAGTCCCGACGTCGGCAACGACGGCGCCGACGGAGTGGA
>NZ_LSRF01000027.1:0-4139 GCF_001575195.1 Tsukamurella pseudospumae | reverse complement strand
CCCGCCCTTGGCGTGCATGTGCCCGGCATAGATCGCGAACGCGAGATTCCCATCGCGTTTGAGCTCCAGGCGCAGCCTGTCGCACGCATCGAGAAACGGACACCCAGCACACATCCGCAGCGCCTCCGCCGCCGTCTCCGACGTCGCCGTCGTCAGGTCAAACCACTGCGGTACTGGCTCACACGGAGGCGAAACCGTCGCTGAAAACTCCATCCGTGACCTCCCTGTAAGTCCCTCTTGTCGTCGCCCCCCAGCAACAACATGACAGCTATAAGGATGTCATCCATAAGTACGTCACGTCAAGAAATCCGTCAGCCCTCTCACCCTGCCAACGTCCCAATCGTCGCCCCTGCAGTTCCTCAGACCCCCACACGATGAGGAAACCTCACCGACCAAAGAAAGAGCTTGGCACATTGGCACAATGTGCAAGAATGAGCTGTCGCTGCGCTCCAGCTGCGTCGCTGCGCTCCGCTCGGCCCTGGTCGGGCCCGGGTCCCCCGGACGGTCGTCCGGCTGACAGAAGGGAGGTCAGGGCCGATGCTGACGATCGCGCGCCTGGGCTCCTGGGGCATCAACTACTACGAGAACACCGCGGACCGATCCGGTCCTGAGGGCGGCCTGACGGAGTACTACAGCGAGGCGGGCCGGCGTGCGCCGCGGATGGTGCTTGCCGGCGACCAGGACGCCGTTGCTGAGCGGATCGGATTGACGTCGGGGCACGTCATTTCGGAGGAGCAGATTCATGCGTGGTGGTCCGAGGCGCAGGCGCCCTCGGGTGCGACGGGCCGCGCCTTTTCCGCGCCGACCGTCGACGCGCTCGGCCGCTCACGCGACGGCGTTCACGGCTTCGACCTGACCTTCGCCGCTCCCAAGAGCGTCTCCGTGATGCGCGGCATGTCCGACCCTCAGGCGCTCGGCCAGTTCACCCGCGCCCACCGCGATGCGGTGAAGGCAGCGACGCAGTATCTGTCCGATCACGCGGGCTATACGCGCCGGCACAATCCGGTCACGGGGAACAAGGATCTGGAGAAGCTTCCCGGGCTGGCGATGGTCGAGTACAACCACGAAACGAGTCGCGCCGGCGACCCGCATCTGCACTCGCACATGATCCTGCCCAACCGCCAGGCCCGCGCTGACGGCACTCTCGCGTCGATAGATTCGAAGTCGCTCTACCACGAGGCCCGCGCCGCCGGCATGGTCTACCAAGCCGCACTCCGTGACGGTCTCACACGCCGTCTCGGGGTGTCCTGGGGCGAGGTCGATCGCGATAGCGGCGTGGCCGAGATCGTCGGCGTCAACCCCCAGTCGATCAAGCTGTTCTCCAAGCGCAAGACCCAACTCGACGAGTGGGTGCGCAGCAACGTCGACGCCGGCCGCCGCGGCGCGGCGGCGAACGCGGCCGGCCAACGTGCGACCAAGACCGTCAAGGGTGAGGATCAGTCGCTCGACGATCTGCGTGAGGCATGGGAAGGCGAGCTGGCCGAGCACGGCATCAACGTCGTCGAGCGTGACAACGCGATCGCCCCGCACAAGATGCGGCGCCCGACCGCTGACGATGTCCTCGAGTTCGTGCGGCGAGACAAGTCGACGTGGACGCGCGCGGATCTCGTCGAGGCGGCCGGCACGCTGTGGCCGCCGAGCAACGACGAGCCGAGCACCGTGCTCTCGCGCATCGAGGCGCTCACCGACGAGGCCGCCGCACGGTGCTGGCAGAGCAGCGTCGACCGCGCACCACACCAGCGCGAAGGCAGCGTGCGGTTCACGAGCGAGGAGGTCGTCGTCGAGGAGGCCGCCGCACTCGAGATGGCCGGCCGCCAGGACATGCGGATGCGGATGGCGATCGGCCCGAAGACGCACCAGGCGCTCACCGAGAACATGTCCGCCCAGCAGGCCGACGTCATCCGTTCGGTAGCTACCAGCGACCGCGGTGTGCAGGTCATCCAGGCGCCCGCCGGCGCCGGCAAGACGACCTCACTGCGCGGCCTGCGCGCAGCGTGTGAGGAGAACAACCGCGACATGGTGCTGCTCGCCCAGGCCGGTAAGGCGGTCGACGCCGCGGCCGCGGAGAACGTCGCGCCCCGCACCGCGACCGTCGACAAGGAGCTGCGCGCGGTCGCCAACAACACGCACGGCTGGAGCGATAAGAGTGTCGTCGTCGTCGACGAGGCCGCGATGGTCGGCAACCGGCAATTGACCGATCTCATGCACGCGGCGCACACCTCCGGCGCGAAGCTCGTCCTCGTCGGTGACGCGCAGCAGCTCGACCCGGTCAAGGCCCGCGCCGGCCTGTTCTCGATGCTCCACAACGACCTGCCCTGGAGCCAGGAACTGAGCGAAGTCTTCCGCCAGAAGGACCCGCACGAGCGTGAAGCCGGACTCGCGCTGCGCAACGGGTCGAAGGCCGGCCGACAGCACGCCGTCGACTGGTACGTCGAGCACGGGCGCGTACACGCCGGCAACGACGTCGCGATGGCGCACGACGCACTCCGCGGCTTCCTCGGCGACGTCGACGCCGGGAAGGACTCGCTTCTCATCAGCGATACGTGGGCGGTCTCCGACGCGCTCAACGCGCAAGTCCAGCACGCCCTCGGCCAACAGCGCGCCGGCGAGGACTACAAGCGCACGCTCCCGTCGACGACCGTCGCGCGCGAGCACACCGTGTACCTCGGCGACACGATCATGACCCGTTCCAACATCGGCCCTCGCGACGTCGAGGTGACCGGCGCCGCCCGCGCAGGGCTCCCCGACGACGCGCTCCAGGTGCGTAACGGGCAACGCTGGAACGTCCTAGGGCTGCGCGACAACGGCGACCTCTGGGCGCAGCGCACCACCGACGGTGCGCAGGCGTGGCTCCCCGCCGAGTACGCCAGCAAGAACGTCGTGCTCGGCTATGCCGGCACCGTGCACTCCGCGCAAGGATCGACCGCCGACACCTGCCATGCAGTCATGTCCAGCGAGTCCGGACGCCGCGAGCTGCTCTACCCCGCGCTCACCCGCGGCAAGGAATCTAACCACCTCTACCTCACCGAGAAGATCAACGGCGAAGCTGACCACCAGCACGCCGCCGGCGCCGCTGCCGAGGGCGCGCGCGGCTTCACCGAGATCCGCTTCCAACCCGTCCGCGCCCGCCAGCTGATGGCCGCCGTCGCCGACCGCATCACCGCCGACCGCGCCGCGCACCGCGTCGCCGAGGACGCCATCTTCGAGCGCACCGACACAGGCCAACCGCTGGCCGGCAGCGGCATCTCTGCTGACGTCATCGCCGCGCACCGCACCCGCGACGCCCTCCGCGCCCAACGGCTGCACGAATACCTCAGCGCCCAGACCGCAGCGCGCCATCGCGCCGCCACCATCGCGGCCGCACGCGCGCGCGAGGCCGCCCGCGGCCTTGAAAGCGGCCTCGGCCTGTAAGTCGAGTTGGTGGACGAGATACTGCGCGCGGGGCGATACTCACCGCATGAGCGACGAACTCAACCTCGAACCCGCGGCAGCCAGCGGTGGCGTCGACAGCTGGAACGCCCCCGTGACCGCCGGCCTCACCGCGGCGGCCGTACCGGCACCCGTCGCGCCGACGGACCCGAGCCCCGCCACGGCAGCGATCGTCGCCGGATACGCCGAGCAATCGTCCGCAGCTGAGGCCGCGATCGCCGCGATCGCCGCCAAGGTGCCTCAGTACAGCGGGGCCGCGCAAGCTGGCATCGCCACCATCGTCGACACTGAGGCGCAGTCGACGACCGGTCTCCGGCCCGATCCGACGACGCCGGCAGCGTAGTCACTCCTGGTCGACGGCCTCGCCGGGATCCTCCTCGCCTGGGTGCTCCTCGCGAAGCTCAATGCCCCCGCTTGCCAGATCGAGGACCGCCGGGCCGCTCCCCAGCTCGCGGAGTTCTTCCACGCCTTTTCGACTGGCTGCGGCCACGCGGTCCCACTCCACACCGGCAAACGTGCCATCCGCAGGAGGGGACTCCCGATAGGGAGGATCAACGAACCCGAACCCATTGTGGCGGTTGTGGTTCAAGTTCCATAGTACGGCTTTCGCCATGAACTTCAGGTGTTGCTCGGCGTGCTGCAGCACAGCGCACGCTTCGATGATTTCCTTTGTCGCCATGCCGTTTTGGTGAAGGCCTATCAACAGCAAA
>NZ_LSRF01000026.1:0-2600 GCF_001575195.1 Tsukamurella pseudospumae | reverse complement strand
GGGCTGCCGCTGTCAGCTTCTACAACCCTGCGGTCGGCGCGATGATCGAGTGGTTCCGCGCCGGCAAAGCCGCGACGAAGGCGCAGTACGGGTCGCCGAGCCCTTACGTGATCGAACGAGCTCTCACCGACCACGAGCTGCGTACCGACATCGCGCTCGAAACCTACGTGAGCTCGCTGCGGCCGTTCTTCGAGCACGTCGACAATGGCGGCTTCGACCCCTCCGCAGGGGCAAGCCTCACCACCTACTTCATCGGGCACTGCCGCAACAACCTGACTGCCGTAATCAACAGGCACGACGACCGCAGGACCGGCACCCCGACTGACCCGTACGAGCTCACTAACGAGCTCTCCGAGCACCTGCGCAACGACACCGGTCCAGGAGCGGCCGAGGATACTGAGACCCAAGAGATCAGTGCCGAGCTCGCCGCCATCTTTCGCGCGGCACCTGCACCTCTGCAAGCGGTTCTACTCAGGATGACTTACCGTGGCGACACCCTGACAGAGGCTGCATCCGATACCGGCTACAACCGACGGACCATCTCCTCCTACCTGCATCGACTACGAGGTCGAGTGCTCATCGAGTTCAGTGCAGGACAGCTAGACCTTCCCGAGGGCACGTTTCTGCACAAATGGGCAGTCGAACACCTGCTTCACGGCGATGAGGGCGCAGCATGATCGAAACATTATTCACGCCGCTCACCCTGCTGATCATCACGCTCATGGCCCCGATTCTGTTCGCCACCGCCTACGCGGTGGCTCATCCGGAGGCACGACGCCGTCGAGACGCCCACCGGGCCCTGAGAACGCTCCTTGAGGCGCTCCCACGGCTTCCCTCAAGACGGAAGTGACGTGGACCGCGCTGATGGTCGCGTGAAAGACGATTGCGGGTGAGAATGCGGTAGTGACGCAGACACCCCCGCCGCCGTTGCCGTCGATGCCTCAATATGAGCAGCCGCGTCGGGGCTGGTTCACGCCCGTAGCTGCTGGGCTCGCCGTGGTCTTAGCCGCGGTCGCATTGGTGGTGTCAATCGTGTCTGCAACTCAAACCAACCGAGACGCAGCGACTGGTGCACCGACCGCCGTGGCGACTACGTCGCTGCCTGGGGATGCCCCGTCAACGCCGTCAACTTCAACGCGCCTGCCACCGAACCAGCTCTGCACGGACTGGAAGGTCTTCTACGGCAGCATTGCCGATCAATGGTCCGCAACCATGCCTAAAATCGATGCGGCAGTACGCACGTCAGACCCGGACCGTCAGCAGGCACTTCGTGCCGAGCTTGCGGGGACTACCGCCGCGATGATGCTGCAGCTGAACTCGCTGCTTGAAAAGTCCGAGAATGGGAACGTGGCCGACACGCTGAGGCGATGGCGCGACGCGTATGTCGCCCTCTACGCCGAGGTTGGCGCCGGCTGGGTGAAGAGTCGGATCGACCCGCTGGTGATCAAAGCAAACGAAGCGAAGCACGCGGCCGAAGCGGCTTGCGGGGTGAAGTGAGATGCCGCCTGGAGGGCAGTACGCGGCGGTGATCCTCGGTAACCACTACCCAACGGGCGGCGAGGCGGCGGCGGCAACAGCAGCGGCTGCCTTTCGCGCAAAAGCCTTAGCGCTCGTCCAGGCTGCCGATAGCGGCAAGGCTGCGTTGAAACCTCTCCGATCGGTGATGTGGAGCAACCGCGGTTTCGCGCACTGGTATCCACTCGCCGAAGGCGTGAATGCACAGGTAGACAAAGCTGCGGAAGCTGCGACACAGGCGGCGCAGACTTTCAGCGGCCCGGTTACCTCAGCCGTGATCGACCTCCGCGGCAAGCTTGACCTGATCGTTAGCGAGGCGAACTCGGAGATCGACGCCATCGTAAAGGCTGCTCAGGCGAGCGGACTGCCTGAGGGAGTGATGCGGGCACAGATCGTCGGAGTAATCGTCGCAGCACAGGGAAAGGTAGCTGCCGCGTCAGCAACGTGGACGTCCAAGATCGCCGGACACCTTGCTGATATCTCGGCCTTTACGCAGATCGCCAACGGAGCTGGGGCCACATCCGCGGCCTCTGCGCCAGATGTAGCGCCTCCGACCACTAGCACCGATGGGTTCACGACACCCGTGGAACCTACAGCTGTGAACGTAGACGGGCCGCGACCAGATGTAACGTCACCTGAAGAGTCCTCTACTGGAGCCGATTCCGGTACCGGCGTTGAGCAGAGGCCCGATACCGAAGCTCCTACCGAGAGCACGCCCGACACGAGCGGTGGAGAGAAACCAGATACTTCGTCCCCCAAGGGACACGGAACTGTCGGAGAGCAAATGCCTCCTAGCGTCGGCACGCAGTCACCGGTGTCTTCTACCGGGTCCGGTATGCCTTCGATGCCGTCGACTCCCTCGATGCCGTCCACTCCGTCGATGCCGTCCACTCCGTCGGCGCCGTCGTTGCCGACGTCGGGACTTGGTAGCGGGTCGCCGCTGAGTAGCGGGCTGGGGACCGGCACGGCGGATCCGGCCGGCCTGGGCGCGGCGCAGTCGCGGTTCGGGCTGGCGGGTCTTCCGAGTGCTATGCCGCCGGCGGTGAGTCCGGCGGCGGCGTCGGCGCTAGGCGGTGGGGGTTCTA
>NZ_LSRF01000025.1:0-3330 GCF_001575195.1 Tsukamurella pseudospumae | reverse complement strand
GCTGCCGACCTCATAGCCTGGACCCAAATGCTCGCCCTGACCAGCCATGATGCCCGCCGGTGGGAACCCAAACGACTGCGCCACCGACTCTTCTGCATCGCCGGATCCATCGCCCGGCACGCCCGCCGCACCCGCCTGCACCTCGCCGCGACAGCCCCCGACACCGGCCTGCTGATCGCCGGCCTACAGCGCCTGAACCGGATGCGAGCACCCACATGACCGACACGACTTCCTTGACAATCCGATCACGAAACACCCCCACGGGACAGTGGAACCCGACGCCACCCGACGCAACACCGGGCCGCATCACCATGCCCACGAACGAAACCCTCACTCGAGGACACCAATCCGAAACCGATCAGGAGGGGACGACCACCTCACGAAAGATCGAGGCTAGTCCGATCCATCGCGCAGCAAAGCGCAGCCATCAGGCGCAGCGGCGGATACGACGGGCGCAGCACCTTCACCGTCGTCGCAAGCAACAAGAAATTTCCCGCGCTACTTAATCAGTATCTTCAATCAGGCGACGAATCGATCGATAAGTATGTCAAGGAGATTAGCCGCGGGAGGGTGCAGATCCTGCATATTGACGACTTCAAGAAGAGTTACCCGAACTTTTCCCTGACACCGAAGCCTGATCAGTCAGGTGGCGGTAGCAGCGGTGCGAGCACGGCAGCAACGTCAACCAGTACGTCCGCGAGTTCGTCGAAGCCTGTAGCATCGCAAGCGACAGTGCCCCCTCGTGTGACGCAAACAGTGGCCACGCAGGCTCCGGCAGTCACTGCCCCCAGCAGCACAGGTGGCCTAGGCGGAGGAAAGCTATTGTCAGGAACAGGCACCGCAGCTCTCGGAGGAGCCGCCGTGGGCGGAACCGCGAACGCTGCGGCAGGAGCCGCGAAGCCCGCACCCCCCGCAGCCGCAGCAAAGGGCACATCGTCGAGCAGCAGCACAAACTCGGACCCACTCGCCAACCTAACCGACGCACAGAAGGCCGAACTATACCGCATCGCGAAAGACAGTCAGATGCGAATGGCGGTCAACTTCCGAATCGGCATCAACACCGCAGGCGCCCGCGCAGCCCGAGGTCGAGGACGGTGACGAGCGCCAGCATGACCACGAAGCCGATGGGATTCAGGAGACTCCGATGACGATACAGAGCGAAAATGACATCAACATTGCTGCAAATGCGCTCTCGAAAGCTCTCTCCTTTGAGGAAGGCGGAGCCTTTGCGTTCAGACTGCTAGGCATAATCTCGGCTACATTGAAAATTGCTAACTCGTGGGAATTGTGGGGACCCACCGACGCCGATCATGAGGAAGACTTCCCCGAGCATGGAGTTAGCGTAAACATCGCTAATGGGCCAGAATCGCTGCTGGCGGCGATGGCTAAATACGACGATAGCGACGACCGGTCAGGCTGGGCATTCTTCGCCGAGAATGCAATGGTGGCTATCGACTTTCCCATTTGGCCGATACTGAGCGCTCCTGATTCGGACTACGTGCATGAATGTCGGGTTACAGTGCGCATCAATGCGGGGGTTAACCTCACGGAAGATGCGGTTCGAGACTGCTTCGTTCAAATATCGCAACTAGTGGCTGCACAAGAACTCTATGCAGTGCTCAGTCGAGATTCGAAATACGGAAAGCCGCCGCTCGACCGAGCGTACTTTCATGACGAGCCGTCTGATGACTACCTGCATGACGTTGGGTGGCTAAATGCCTATCCTGCTGACACTCCGCTTGACCGCACCCTGCTCCCCCCGCATGCTCGGGTGTGGGACGATGATGGATACGTTTTCATTCAGTTGAATGAATCGCCAAATGCTTTGACGCACAGCGATATCGACGCTCTCTTTCAAGCGCAAGAGGCAGGGATTGCGCAGCGGCGTTAGTTAGAGATGCGACGAATCGGAAAAAGTGAACTCTTGGCCAAGGCGGCGGAATCTGGCCTCATGAAATTGGCGTCCGGGTTCGATCGTTCTTAAGACATCCCGGCAGCTGACCTGTTTGCCCAGGTCGCCTGTGTAACGCGACCCGTGTCCGCAACAGCGTCACGGAATCGCTCGTGCCTGATACGGCTGTATGGCCACGGAGAAGGCGAGACCCGCTCTCACGGCGTGCCCGGATGATGATCAGCCGGTCACCGTTTCTGTCGGTTTGGTAGTCGGTCGATCTGTTGATGCGCGCTTAGTTTCTCGCGCGTTTGGTCGAGTTCGAGGTCGAGTTCGCTGGCGACTTTCATGAGAGTCCTGATCTGTTCCCGTTCGGCCGCGAGTTGGATCTTGAGTGAGGAGTTCTCGCTGCGGAGTTTTCGGTTGGCGTCGGCGATTCTCGTGTGGGCGGTGGGGGTGTGGTGTTGGCCCTTGGAGCGCGCGGTGAACTGGTCGCAGATGTCTCTGTGGTCGCGGTAGACGACGTCGCGGCGCACGCCGGATTCGTGGATGAGCTCGGTGACTGTCAGTTTTCCGCTGGTGGATCGTAGGGGTGTGCCGGCGAGGAGTCGATCGGCGGCTGCGGTGAGCTCGCGTCGTTCGGTGGGGATGTTGCGGGTTCTGCGGGCCATGATCGGATTCCTTAGTGTTGGTTTCTGTTGTGCTGGTTAATGATTGCGTGGATGTGGTCGGCCTGGGCGCGTGCGCGGTCTCGGAGCGGGGTGGGGGCGAGCGGGTCATGGGCAGCGGCTTCGAGCCGGGGCAGGCGGGTGTGGAGTGCGTTGATGTCGCGGTCGGTGTAGGCGAGGTTGGTGCATCCGGATTGGCATTCTGATCCGCCCCGGTGTGTCCGGAGACTCTCTGTGTTTGCTTGAGAGAGGATCCAACGATGGGAACGTCGAAGTACACGCCGGAGCTGAAGGCTCGGGCGTTGGAGATGGTCGAGGATGCGCGTGATGAGCATCCGTCGGAGTACGCGGCGATCGTGCATGTCGCGCAGTTGCTGAACATCACGACACCGGAGACGCTGCGTAAGTGGGTGCGGCAGGCGGAGGTGGACCGGGGCGCGAAGCCGGGGGTGTCCACGGCCGAGTCGGAGCAGGTTCGTGCACTCAAACGTGAAGTGGCGGAGCTGAAGCGGGCGAACGGGATCTTGAAGGCCGCGGCGGGTTTCTTCGCGGCCGAGCTCGACCGGCCACACCGCTGATCGTCGACTTCATCAGCTCCCACCTGGGTGACCGGGTGGGAGCTGATGGCCTGCTGTGGGGTGTCGAGTCGATGTGCGCCGTGCTCACTGAGTACGGCTGCCCGTTCGCCCCGTCGACGTACTACGACTGGATCTCCCGCGGGTCTTCTGCCCGTGACTACCGGGATGCGTTGGTGATCAACATGATTCATGA
>NZ_LSRF01000024.1:0-3895 GCF_001575195.1 Tsukamurella pseudospumae | reverse complement strand
ATCGAAGGGCACCTCCGGGATGAGCACCATGTGCGCGCCGGACGCCAGCCCGGAGTTCAGGGCGATCCAGCCGGCGTGCCGGCCCATCACCTCCACCAGCATCACCCGCTGGTGTGATTCGGCGGTCGAGTGCAACCGGTCGATGGCGTCCGTGGCGATGGTCAGGGCCGTGTCGAACCCGAAGGTGACGTCGGTGCAGTCGATGTCGTTGTCGATGGTCTTCGGCACCCCCACGACGGGGACCCCCTCGTCGGCGAGCCAGGACGCCGCGGTCAGGGTGCCCTCCCCACCGATCGGGATCAGCACGTCGATGCCGTTGTCGTCGAGGGTCTGCCGGATCCGGTCCAACCCGGCCCGCAGGATGTCCGGGTGGGTGCGGGCGGTGCCGAGCATCGTGCCGCCCTTGGTCAACAACCGGTCGTTGCGGTCGTCGTTGGACAACTGGATGCGTCGGTCCTCGAGCAGGCCGCGCCACCCGTCCTGGAACCCGACCACCGCCGACCCGTACCTCGAATCACTGGTGCGGACCACCGCCCGGATCACCGCGTTCAACCCCGGACAGTCACCACCACCGGTCAGCACTCCGATGCGCACTTCGCTCTTCCCTTCGCCGCCGGAACGGGGCCGTCGGGCCTCGTCGTACCTGCCCATCAGACGGGGATCGGAACGTTTCGACAACGAGCGCGCCCATATGGGCGCGAAATCGGGCATCGCGGATCTACGCTGGAGCGGTCGGGGCGGCCGTCCCCCGGCGCCACGAGGAGGCACTGATGGGGTCCATGGGGCCGGCCGAGGTGGTCCGGGCCGCAGCGATCGCGCGGCGGTTCTACTTCGACGGGAAGTCGAAGATGGAGATCGGCGCGGAGTACGGGCTGTCCCGGTACAAGGTGGCCAGGATCCTGGACGCGTGCATCGAGTCGGGCCTGGTCCGCATCGAGATCAACACCGACGCCGCGATCGAGGCGGATCTCTCCGAGCGGCTCCGTCGGGCGTACGGGCTGCGCCGCGCACTGGTCGCCACCGGCTCGTTCACCGACTTCGACGGTCTGCGACACGGGCTCGGGCGGGTCGCCGCCGACCTGCTCAGCGAGGTCGTGACCGAGACGGACGTGCTCGGCGTCGGGTGGGGGCGCACCCTCGACGCGATGGCGCAGCACGTCCGGGACCTACCGCCGTGCACCATCGTCCAGATGTCGGGGGTGGTGGGCGACGTCCAGGCCAGCTCCGTCGACCTGGTGCGGCAGTTGACCTCGGTCTCGCGCGGGCCGCAGTACCCGATCTACGCGCCGCTGATCATGTCGGATCAGCGGATGAAGGCTGCCCTCGCGCGGCAGCCGGGGGTCGCCGCAGCGATGGACCTGTGGAAGCGGATCACGGTGGCCGTGGTGGCCGTCGGGAGCCTGGACCTGACGGGCTCCCAGGTGTACGCGATGCTGTCGGATCAGGGACGGGCGGAACTGGATTCGCTCAGCGTGGCCGCGGAGCTCTGCGCCATCCAGTTCGACGCCGCCGGGCGCCCGGTGCGCACCAACTACAGCGGGCGCACGCTGGCGATCTCGTACCGCGAGCTGGCCGCGGTCGACGAGGTCATCGCCATCGCCGGCGGCCACCAGAAGGTGGAGGCCATCCGTGCGAGCCTGATGAGCGGAGTCGTGACCTCGCTCGTCACCGATCGGGAGACCGCCATCTCGCTGCTGCGCGTCGCGCCCGCCGAATCCGCGGACCGCGCCTGATGCCCATATGGGCGTGATGGTTGTCACGTCCATCGCCGGTGCATACCTTTCGTCGTGTGACTCGTCGAACCAAGATCGTCTGCACTCTGGGCCCTGCTGTCGGAACCGAGGAGAAGGTGCTCGCTCTCGTCGAGGAGGGCATGGATGTCGCCCGCCTCAATTTCAGTCATGGTGAGCACGCTGATCATGCGGTGAACTACGACCGCGTCCGTGCCGCCTCGAACTCGACCGGGCGTGCGGTGGGGATCCTGGCGGATCTGCAGGGCCCGAAGATCCGTCTGGGGCGGTTCGCGGGTGATGGGCGCACCGTCTGGGAGACGGGTGAGACGGTCCGGATCACGGTCGATGATGTGGTCGGGACGCATGATCGGGTGTCGACGACGTACAAGGAGTTGGCGCAGGACGCCCGCCCGGGCGACCGGTTGTTGGTTGATGACGGCAAGGTCGGTCTGACGGTGTCGTCGGTGGACGGCAACGATGTGGTCTGTGAGGTCACTGAGGGTGGCCCGGTGTCGAACAACAAGGGTGTGTCGTTGCCGGAGATGAACGTGTCGGTGCCTGCGCTCAGTGAGAAGGACATCGAGGATCTGGAGTTCGCGCTGCAGTTGGGTGTGGATTTCATCGCGTTGTCGTTCGTGCGGTCGCCGGCGGATATCGAGCGGGTGCATGCGGTGATGGACCGTGTGGGTCGTCGGATCCCGGTGATCGCGAAGTTGGAGAAGCCGGAGGCGATCGAGAACCTCGAGGCCGTGATCCTGGCGTTCGATGCGGTGATGGTCGCCCGCGGCGACCTCGGCGTCGAGCTGCCGCTCGAGGAGGTACCGCTCGTCCAGAAGCGCGCGATTCAGATCGCCCGGGAGAACGCCAAGCCGGTGATCGTGGCGACGCAGATGCTCGAGTCGATGATCGAGAACAGCCGTCCGACGCGGGCGGAGGCTTCGGATGTCGCGAACGCGGTGCTCGACGGTGCGGACGCGGTGATGCTCTCGGGTGAGGTGTCGGTGGGCAAGTACCCGATCGAGACCGTCCGGACCATGGCCACCATCGTGCGCGCGGTCGAATGCGGGCCCATCCGCATCCAGGACCTCGCCCACACGCCACGGACTAAGCCTGGCATCATCTCCTACGCCGCCCGCGACATCGGGGAACGACTCCAGGTCGCCGCACTCGCGGCGTTCACCGAGTCCGGCGACACGGTGCGCCGCCTGTCCCGGCTCCGCACCCACCTGCCGCTGCTGGCGTTCACGCCGCACCGTCAGGTCCGCGACCAGCTCACCCTGTCGTGGGGCACCCAGACCGTCCTCGTCGACCCGGTCAGCAGCACTGACCAGATGATCGCCCAGGTCGACGCCGCCCTACTCGGACTGGGCGAGTACGCGCGCGGCAACCAGGTCGTGGTCGTCGCCGGCGCCCCGCCGGGCACCGTCGGCTCGACCAACCTGATCCGGGTGCACCGGATCGGCGAAGACGACCACTGATCCACGGCCCCAACGCAATCAACCCAGATGGTTGCCGCCCCGGCATCCACGGAGAGGATTCACCATGCCCATCGCTACCCCCGAGGCCTACCGCGAGATGCTTGATCGTGCTCGCGAAGGTGGTTTCGCCTACCCGGCGATCAACTGCACCTCGAGTGAGACGATCAATGCGGCGATCAAGGGTTTCGCTGATGCCGGTAGTGACGGGATCATTCAGTTCTCCACCGGTGGTACGGAGTTCGGTTCGGGCCTGGGTGTCAAGGACATGGTCGTGGGCGCGGTGGCGTTGGCGGAGTTCGCGCATGTGGTGGCGGCGCAGTACGACGTGACGGTGGCCCTGCATACGGATCATTGCCCGAAGGACAAGCTCGATGGCCTGGTGCGGCCGCTGCTGGAGATCTCCGCCGAGCGGGTGGCTCGCGGCGAGAATCCGTTGTTCCAGTCGCACATGTGGGACGGTTCGGCGATCCCGCTGGAGGAGAACCTGGAGATCGCGCAGGAGCTGCTGGCGAAGTGCAAGGCGGCGAACATCGTCCTGGAGATCGAGATCGGTGTGGTCGGTGGTGAGGAGGACGGTGTCGAGAACGAGATCAACGACAAGCTGTTCACCTCGGATGAGGATTTCGCGAAGACGGTCGATGCGCTGGGCACCGAGGGCTATCTGCTGGCGGCGACGTTCGGCAA
>NZ_LSRF01000023.1:0-111514 GCF_001575195.1 Tsukamurella pseudospumae | reverse complement strand
GATGGCGAGTTTGTCGTAGCGGGTGGCCAGTCCGCGCCATTGCTTGGTGTCGTTGAATGATCTCTCAACTACGTTGCGGCCCTTGTAGGTATCGGTGTCGAATGTCGGTGGCCGACCACCCGCGGCGCCCTTGCGGCGGCGGGCGTCGATCTCGGTGACCTTCTGCGGAATGACTGCCTTGATACCCCGGCCGGCGAGCATCCGCCGGTTCACGCCACTGGTGTAGGCCCGGTCGGCGACGACCGCGTCCGGGCGAGTGCGGGGACGCCCAGCCCCGCATCTCGGTACCCGAATATCGGCGAGGACCTCGGTGAGCATGGCGCCGTCGTTGCGCTGTCCGCCGGTGACGACCACCGCGAGCGGACGCCCCTGACCGTCGACTGCTGCGTGGATCTTGGTGGTCAGGCCTCCCCGCGAACGGCCGATCCCGTGGCCGGCCGGTTCACGATCACCGCCGAGCGGACTCGCGACGAACCCGGGTGGAGGATTTGTGTAATTCGACCGGGCCCCCTGTGTCCTGATCAGGGCGAACAGTGTTCGTCGCGTGCTGATGCGCACGGTTGATCGTGGCGTCCACCGACACCGCCGTCCAATCGATCTTGCCCGCCGCATCGGCGTCGGCGAGGAGCGCAGCCAGAACCTTGTCCCAGGTTCCGTCCTGGGCGTAACGCCGGTGACGCTTCCAGGCCGTCTTCCACGAACCGAATGCCTCGACCGGCAGATCCCGCCACGGAATCCCGGTTCGATACCGGTAGATGATCGCCTCGACCACTCGCCGGTTGTTCTCGAACCGACGCCCAGGCCGACCAACACTCGAAGGCAACAACGGCTCGATCCGAGCCCACTGCTCATCCGAAATCGCTTCGTACCGAGATGAACTCACGGAACGATTATCCCCGATCAGCAGTCCATGATTGGGAGACACGCCCTAGCCGCGTAAGGTATCACTCTCCGTCGAGCCGATACCGTGGGAGAGACAGAAATCGTTGCTGGACGTCTCCTCCTTGGGGCCGACCACCGCTCGCGCGGCGTCGGCCGGACCTCGATACCGCTCACGCGGTCCACGCCAACTTACGAACTTGCCCGGTCCGTCCGAGACATCCACCGGGCCCCGAGTGTCCGGCACGAGCTACGCGCCCGGCTCCACAATCTCACTGTCCTCCAAACAGAGGATATGCACCGAAATGTCCGTTCAGTATCGTCGTTCCCGTATCCAGGAAAGGAACACGGAGTGAAGCGAACCGTAATTGCCGGCGTTCTGCCGATAGTCGCCAGTTCATTGATTCCGCTGTCGGCACCCGCCGCCCAAGCGGAACCTGCTGGCACCCAGTGCGACAGCGTCCGCATCTTCGGCGCGGCGGGCTCTGGGGAATTGGACGATACTGCGAAGGTCGCACAGCATCGCGGAGTCGGGAAGTACGCGAACACGACCATCGACAACCTCGGCCTCGACATCGATCGAGCCCAGTACAGCGAGAAAGTCTCTCGTGAGCCGATAAGCTACCCCGCACAGGCCATTCCGTCGAAAATCTCTGATATCGAGCTGTTCAAGACATCGGTTCGCACCGGCGCCCAGAACGCGCTGACGCAGGTCAATCAGTACCTGGCGCGATGCGGATCCAGCGCGAAAGTCGTACTCGTTGGGTACTCGCAGGGTGCGATGGCGATGCACGCGGTGTTGAGCCAGATTGGCCGTGACCCAAGGATCCTCGCCGCAGTCCTCGTCGCCGACGGCACCAGGAACAACCCCGATACGACACGCAATTACGGTACCGCGCGTCAAGGCGGCGGGAACGGCGCCGGCATCGGCCCTACACTCGGCGCCTTCTACCTCCCGAAGTTGCCGGGCAATGTGGGCTCGAAGACCATCAGCGTGTGCAACTCGAAAGACCCGGTTTGCGACACAGTGTCAGGACCGGAGACGTTGAAGCGCGTGATCGCCGACAAGGACGTTCACGACACCTACTCCGCAGCGACGTGGCGTCGACCGTTGTTCGACCTTGTCTCCCCGCATCTTTCCAAGCGGACCGAGCCCAAACCCGCGGAGAGCACTTCGGTGCCCGGTAGATTCGCCGCCTATACGGGGACCTGGGTCGGCCGAATCAAGCAGCCCGGCAGCCGGACCAGTTCATACGCCACCGAACTGAAATTGCGAGAGTCGAACGGCACACTCGTCGGAACCGTCGCCTACCCCGAGCTGCGATGCTCCGGGGTCATCAGCGACGGAGTCATCAGAGACGGCGCGCTATATGTTCAGGAGACGATCACCAGCGGCCGCGAGAATTGCGTGCCGATCGTGACGATCGAGCTCAGAAGCGTCGTCGGCCAACTCACGTACGACGTTCACACAGGGTCGACTCACGCGACCGGGGCACTGCTCAAGGTCAGCTGACAGTGATCCATCGCCCGATGCGCCGGGCGCATCCCTCTCACCGCAGTTCGTACTCATGAAATGCGGGAACGGGGATGCGCCCGGCGCATCGGATTCGATTGCCCGTCTTCATCGATACTCTCAGCACCGCCGAGTGCCCTGTGACGTCCACCGGTCCTCGATCCGCCCGTACCGCCAGATCAGGAGCGCCGCGGCCCACACCGCGACGAACAGGCCCACGATGAGGAAGCCCGCGTAGTCCAGGTCGATCGACGCCACCCAGGCGAGTGGCCCCGAGTCCACGTGCGTCCGCTCGGCGAGCACGCCGAGCAGTTCGACGGTGCCGATCGCCAGCGCGACGGCGACCGAGAGCGACGTGATCGTGATGTTGTAGTAGACCTTCCGCACCGGCTTCGCGAAGGCCCAACCGTAGGCGGCGTTCATGAAGACGCCGTCGATGGTGTCCAACAGCGACATCCCCGCGGCGAAGAGCACCGGCAGCACGAGGATGCAGTAGAAGGGCAGCGTGAAGGCGGCCATGCCGCCGGCGAGCACGAGCAGGCCCACCTCGGTGGCGGTGTCGAAGCCGAGGCCGAAGAGGACGCCGATCGGGTAGATGTGCCAGGGCTTGCGGACGGATCCGGACACCCCGCGCAGCAGCCGGCTCATGAGTCCGCGCCGGTTCAGCCGGTCCTCGAGCTCCGCCTCGTCGTAGCGGCCGGACCGCATGTCGCGGAACACCCTCACGATGCCGACGAGCACCACCAGGTTGACGATGCCGAGGATCCAGAGGAAGACCCCGGACACCGACGTGCCGATGAGGCCGAGCACGGTCTGCATGGTCGATTTCTCGTCCTCCACCGGGCCGACGAGCGCGCGCACGCCGAGTGCCAGCAGCGCGGACAGCCCGAAGACCACCGTCGAGTGCCCCAGCGAGAACCAGAAGCCCACGGACAACGGCCGTCTCGGATTCCGCTCCCCTGCGGCGATCCGCGTCTCCCGATCGGCGAGGAGCTTGCGGGTGGTGTTGTCGATCGCGGCGATGTGGTCGGCGTCGAACGCGTGGCGGAGGCCGAAGGTGTAGGCCAGGAGACCGATCCCGATCGTGAACTCGCCGCCGCCGCCGATCCGGTAATGGCCGGGCGCGATCAGCAGCACCAGGGCTCCGAAGCCCACGACATGGAGGGCCACCACCGCGGCGGTCATGCCGGACAGCGACCGTCGATCGCCGGCCCCGAGGGCGGCCCACGCCGTGCGCACGCGGTGCGCGGTGCTCGTGTTCGTCACGGATTCCACCTTCAGTACTTTCGCAGGTTCAGGGGCGCCTGTCCGGTCCATCGGGACCGCAGCAGCGCGATGACGGTGTCGAAGAGCCGCGCGAGCTCGGCGGTGTCGTCACCGAGGCAGCGCAGCACGAACCCCGGTCCGGCGAGCGCGGTGAGTCCGCTGCGCACCGCACCCTCGGCCTCTGTGAGCGCGTGCACGTCGTCGAGCAGGGTCTCGTCGACGCGCGGATCCACCGCGGTGAGCGACCCGACGTGCGTTCGGCCGTCGAGGAATCCGACCCCGGACGGGTCCGCGCTGCCCGGCTCGATGAGCAGGTTGTCCACCGCGAGCAGCCTGCCACCGCGGTGGATCTCGGTGCGCATGCGCAGTTCGCCGTAGCGGAACCGCGCACCGTCGGGCGACCATCCGGGGGTGACGATCTCGGCGAGGACGAGCGACGCGGACTCGTCGAGCTCGACGGTGCAGGTCTGCCGGTAGGTGGCCTCGCGGTAGAGGATCAGCGCGTCCGGCACGTACTCGAGCACGCTGTCCGGGCCCAGCCGGATCCGCATGTGCTGGGCCGCGGCGCCGTCGGGCGTGCGGTAGACCTTCGTCGCCGACTGCGTGGTGACCACGACGCGGGCGCCGGCCTCGAGGTCGATGTCGATCGCGTAGGTGTCGCCGCGCAGGCAACCGCCGCCGGGGTTCACCACGTGGTAGGTGACCTGCCCGGAGTCGTCGAGGTACAGGGGACGCAGGGTCTGCAGGGTGCCCCCGTGCCGCTGCCGGACGGCGACGGTGCGCGGCCCCCGCGGCGCGAGGGTCAGGACCAGTTCGCCGGTGAGGGCCTGCGCGGGAGCACCGTTCATGCGAGGTCGAGCATGAGGACGTCGCGGCGGATCCAGTCCAGCACGCCGTCCAGTCCCTCGTCCGTCTTGAGGTTGGTCATGCAGAACGGACGGTCGCCGCGGAAGACCTTGGAGTCGGCGGCCATGACGGCGAGATCCGCGCCGACATGGGGCGCGAGGTCGGTCTTGTTGATCACGAACAGGTCCGACTTGATCATGCCCTGCCCGGCCTTGCGCGGGATCTCCTCGCCCTGCGCCACGTCGATGAGGTAGATCGAGAAGTCCACGAGCTCGGGGCTGAAGGTGGCGGAGAGGTTGTCGCCGCCGCTTTCGATGAACACGATCTGCAGGTCGGGGTGCTCCCGCACCAGCTTCGCGACCGCGGCCTCGTTCATCGAGGTGTCCTCCCGGATCGCGGTGTGCGGGCAGCCGCCCGTCTCGATGCCGACGATGCGGTCGCCGGGCAGAACGCTGTTGCGCGCCAGGATCTTCGCGTCCTCCGTCGTGTAGATGTCGTTGGTGATCGCCGCCATCGACACCGCGCCGTCGAGGTGGCGGGTGATGCGCTCGACCAGCTGTGTCTTGCCCGCCCCGACAGGGCCGCCGACACCGATCCGGATCGTCGTCATGTCGAATTCCTCCTAGCTCATGAACATCCGCGCCCGCTGACGCCGATGCCGCATCTGGGCGATCTCGAGCCCGGGCGGTGTCGCGCCCAGGTCGTCTTCGGTCAGGGTCATGACGGTGGCGACCGCGTCGGCCACCACGTCGTGCATCCCGCGCTGCACCCTCTGGCCCGCTGTCTGACCGATCGGGATGGCACGCACCGCGTTCTGGGTCAACGAGGTGACGGCCGCGAACAGATGCGCCTCGATCGCGGTCGTCACGGGCGCGTCGACCGCGTGCGCGAGCAACGCGAACGCCACCGCGGGGTGCCCGTGGCAGCGGCCGGCGTCCAGCTCGACGAGGTAGTCGACGAGGAACGACTCGGGGGCCACGACGGTGCCGACCTCGGCGGTGCGCCGGCCGATCGTGGCCGCCGCGGCGCGGACCTGCTCCGGCAGCGTCAGCGCCGCGAGGAGCCGATCGAGCCGCCAGACGCCGTCGAGATCGCCGAGGTGCAGGGCCTCGTACCCGAACCGGATCGCGGCACCGTCGGCGTACGCGAGCTGCCGGGAGACGTACGCGCGCAACCACGCCGCGAAACTCGCCTCGTCGACGATCGTTCCGTCGGCGAGGTACGCCTCCATCCCGAAGGAGTGGCTGAACGCGCCCGTCGGCAGGGCGGAGTCGCTGAGCTGCAGCAGCGGCAGGAGATAGCTCGGGGCGGCCGTCAATGCGTGTGCTCCGCGTGCCGGAACGGCGTGGGGAGCACCCGGTGCTGGCGGGTGAACGGCACGCCGTGGTGCGCGAGGTAGTCCTCGACGGTGTGGTCGTACTGGACCACCATCACCTCGGCGCCGTACTCGGAGTCGGCGTCGAAGAACAGGGCCTGCAGGTGCCGGTTGCCGAGTCCGTGTGCGGTGCGGCCCATCTCGGTGACGGTGCGCGGCGCGATCACCAGGACGTCGGTGGAGAGCACCCGCACCGCGATGATGTTCGCGGCGTCGCGGTGCAGGATGTCGCCGTCGCGCAGGTCGCCGTCAGGTCCGGCGGGCGCGGACAGTCGCAGCCCGATCTCCCGGTCGTGGTCGGTGCGCACGCGCTGGATCCGCTTGACCAGGTCCGCGCCGGCGAGCGGCACCCGCTCGACGTGCACGCCGTCGAGGTCGGACGGTGCCAGGTCGGCGAGGTTCCCGGTGATGGTCTCGATGATCACGTTCCACCTCTCAGAACAGGAAGTAGCGCTGTGTCATGGGCAGGGACGACGAGGGCTCGGACCGGACGGGGGCACCGTCGACGGTGACGACGTAGGTCTCGGGATCGACGGTGATGTCGGGCGTGGCGCCGTTGTGCGGCAGGTCCTGCTTGCGCAACGTGCGGATCCCACGGACCGGCAGGGTGCGCTTGCGGAGCCCGAGCTCCGCGGCCACCCCGGATTCCGCAGCGGCGGTGGAGAGGAAGGTGATCGCGGCGTCGTGCACCGCGGAGCCCATCGATCCGAACTGGGGGCGCATGGTGCGCGGTTGCGGCGTGGGGATCGAGGCGTTGGCGTCGCCCATGAGGGCGGTGGCGATCTGGCCGCCCTTGAGCACCAGGTCGGGTTTGACCCCGAAGAAGGCGGGATTCCACAGCACGAGGTCGGCGAACTTGCCCTCCTCGATACTGCCCACGTACTCGGCGATGCCCTGCGCGAGTGCCGGATTGATCGTGTACTTCGCAACGTACCGTTTGATCCGCGCGTTGTCGCCGCCGTCGGGATCGCCGTCGAGCGGGCCGCGCTGGCGCTTCATCGAGTCGGCGAGCTGCCAGGTGCGGGTGATCACCTCGCCCACGCGACCCATGGCCTGCGAGTCGGAGGAGGTGATGGAGATGACGCCCATGTCGTGCAGCACCCCCTCGGCCGCAATGGTTTCGGGGCGGATGCGGGAGTCGGCGAACGCGAGGTCCTCGGGGATGTCGGGGTTGAGGTGGTGGCACACCATGAGCATGTCGAGGTGCTCGACGATGGTGTTCTGCGTGAACGGGAGGGTCGGATTGGTCGACGCGGGAAGCACGTTCGGGTGCCCCGCGATCGCGATGATGTCGGGCGCGTGGCCGCCGCCCGCACCTTCGGTGTGGAAGGTGTGGATCACGCGGCCGTCGATCGCGGCGACCGTGTCCTCGAGGAAGCCGCACTCGTTGAGGGTGTCCGTGTGGATCGCGACTTGTACGTCGTACTCGTCGGCGACCGTCAGCGAGTTGTCGATCGAGGCGGTCGTCGAGCCCCAGTCCTCGTGCACCTTGAGGCCGATGGCACCGGCCCGGATCTGTTCGGCGAGCGGCTCGGTCGCGCCCGCATGCCCCTTGCCGAGGAGCCCGATGTTCATGGGGACGTCGTCGAGGGCCTGCAGCATGCGCGCGATGTGCCAGGGCCCGGGCGTCACGGTGGTGGCGTTGGTCCCCGCGGCAGGGCCGGTGCCGCCGCCGATCATGGTGGTGACGCCGGAGTTGAGGGCGGTGTCGATCTGCTGGGCGCTGATGAAGTGGATGTGCGTGTCGATGCCTCCGGCGGTGAGGATGCGCCCCTCCCCCGCGATGATCTCGGTCGCGGCGCCGATGGTGATGCTCACCCCGTCGGAGATCTGCGGGTTGCCGGCCTTGCCGATCGCCAGGATGTGCCCGTCACGCAGCGCGACATCGGCTTTGACGATGCCCGTGTGGTCGATGATCAGCGCGTTGGTGATGACGGTGTCGGGGATCGGGCCGGTGGCCGTCGAGCCCTCCCGGGTGAGCACGCCGTTCTCGCCCATGCCGTCGCGGATCACCTTGCCGCCGCCGAAGACGACCTCCTCCCCGTACACGGTGAGGTCGCGCTCGACGACCGCGAACAGCTCGGTGTCGGCGAGGCGGACGGCGTCGCCGACCGTCGGGCCGTAGAGGTCGGAGTACTCCCGCCGGCTCAGGTCGAAGCTCATCGCGCTCCCCCGTCCCCGGGCGCGGCGGGCGTACCGTCGGACGTCTCGAGCGGGCCGTTGACGCGGTTGGCGAGCCCGTGGACCTCGCGCGTCCCCGCGAGGGCGACCAGGCGCACCGTCTTACCGTCGCCCGGTTCGAACCGCACGGCGGTCCCGGAGGGGATGTCCAGACGGTGCCCGTACGCCGCGGCACGGTCGAAGTCCAGGGCCGCGTTCGCCTCGGCGAAGTGGAAGTGCGAGCCGACCTGGATCGGGCGGTCGCCGGTGTTGACGACGCGGACGGTGCGCGTGGGCCGGCCGACGTTGCCGGTGATCGGCGCGGCGGCGAGGCGGAGTTCTCCGGGGATCATGCGGGCCTACCGGATCGGGTGGTGGACGGTGACGAGCTTGGTGCCGTCGGGGAAGGTCGCCTCGACCTGGACGTCGTGGATCATCTCGGCGACGCCCTCCATGACGTCGTCGCGGGACAGGACGGTGGCGCCGTACGCCATGAGGTCGGCGACGCTCCGACCGTCGCGGGCGCCCTCGACGAGCTCGTACGTGATGATCGCGACGGCCTCGGGATAGTTCAGCTTCAGCCCACGCGCTTGGCGCCGTCGCGCCAGGTCCGCGGCGACCACTATGAGCAGTTTGTCCTGCTCTCGGGGCAAGAGGTGCATGAGAATTCACTCAAATCCTTTGCCCCCGTGGCAGTCAAGCCAGATCGTTAGGCGCAACAACGTCGAAACACGAAGTTAACCTCGCGCCGACGCTGCGCCCCGCGGCGACCTAGTCTGGAAGGTACGGAGGCATCCGCTCGACCGGCACGAGACGAGGTGATCGGCGATGGACAGGAACATCGCTCGCGGCGAGAACAGTGCCATGACCTATCGGCGCCTGCGCGTGCTCATCGGCTGGATCGGCTTGAGCCTGCCGGTCGTCCTGCTCGCGGCGGGCATCGTCGACGGGCACGTGCAACAGTCGCTCAGCGCGTACTACTACACCGCCGTCGGGCCGTACTTCACCGGCGCGGTGTGCGTGATCGGGGTGTTCCTGCTGGCGTACCGGTTCGGCGACGCGGCGGTGGAGAACCTGCTCACCAGCATCGCCGGGATCGCGGCGCTCGGCGTCGCGTTCTTCCACGCGGCCCCGACGAACCCGAGTACCACGCAGAACGTGCTGGCCGCGATCCACCTGACCTGTGCGGGTGTGCTGTTCACGCTCCTCGGTGCCATCGCCGTGTTCCTGTTCCCCAGCGACGTCCCGCCCGCGCAGGCGTGGCAGGCCCGCACGTACCGGGCGCTCGGGGTGACGATCTGGGCGGCGATCGTGGCGATGGTCGCGCTGAACGCCCTGGTGCCGGAGTTCTACCGGAGCACGCACCTGTTCTTCTGGCTGGAGTCGGTGTGCGTCATCGCCTTCTCCGTGAGCTTCATCCTCAAGGGCAGGCTGCGCTGCAGCGGGGCGACACCGTCGACCGAACGGCGCGAGGCAGCGCCGGCGTAGCTCCGGGCCAGCCGAGATGACCGGGGCCCTGCAAAAGCGACGGTGACCGCGGCGCGCAGCCACGGTCACCGTCGGGGATGTTGCCGGACTCAGTCCGTCTGGACCTCGCTGCGGTCGCCCGACCACAGGGTGTGGAAGACGCCCGGCTTGTCGACGCGCTTGTAGGTGTGCGCGCCGAAGAAGTCGCGCTGGCCCTGGACCAGAGCGGCCGGCAGACGATCGACGTTGAGCGAGTCGAAGTAACTCAGCGCCGTCGCGAAGCCCGGCACCGGCACGCCCGCCTGGGTCGCCGTCACGACGACGCGCCGCCACGCGTCCTGGCCGTCGCGGATCGCCTGCGCGAAGTACGGGGCCTCGAGCAGGGTCGCGAGGTTCGGGTTGGTCTCGTAGGCGTCCGCGAGCACGTTGAGGAACTGCGCGCGGATGATGCAGCCGCCGCGCCAGATCTTGGCGACCGCGCCCTTATCGATGTTCCAGCCGTACTTCTCGGCGCCGGCGATGATCGCGTCGAAGCCCTGGGCGTAGGCCACGATCTTGGAGGCGTAAAGGGCCTTGGCCACGTCGTCGACGAAGCTGTCGTCCACCGACGGTGCCGCCGGGCGCGGGATGTCCAGCGCGCGGACGGCGTCGCGCTGGTTGCGCTTCGAGGAGACTGCGCGGCCGAAGACGGCCTCGGCGACGCCGCCGACCGGCACGCCCAGGTCCAGGGCCGTCTGCACGGTCCAGACGCCGGTGCCCTTGCTGCCGGCCTGGTCGGTGACGATGTCGACGAAGGGCTTGCCCGTCTCGGCGTCGACGTGCTTGAGGATGTCGATGGTGATCTCGATGAGGTAGCTGTTGAGCGGCCCCTCGTTCCAGGTCTTGAAGATGTCCGAGATCGCCGCCGGCGAGTGGCCCGCGACGTTGCGCAGCAGGTCGTACGCCTCGCCGATGAGCTCCATGTCGGCGTACTCGATGCCGTTATGGATCATCTTGACGAAGTGTCCGGCGCCGTCGGTGCCCACGTGCGTCACGCAGGCCTCCCCCTCGGCGACCGCCGCGATCGACGCGAGGATCGGGCCGAGGGTCTCGTAGGACTCCGGGGTGCCCCCGGGCATGATCGACGGGCCCTTGAGCGCGCCCTCCTCGCCGCCGGAGATGCCGGCGCCGACGAAGTGAATGCCCGTCGGCGCGATCTTCGCCTCACGGGCGATGGTGTCGTGGAAGTTCGCGTTGCCGCCGTCGACGATGATGTCGCCCGGCTCGAACCGCTCCTTGAGCTGCTCGATCACCGCGTCCGTACCCGCGCCGGCCTGGACCATGATGATCGCGGTGCGCGGCTTGGCGAGGCTGGCGACGAACTCGTCGATGGTGTCGCTGGCGACGAAGTTCGCCTCGGGGTGGTTCTTGGCGACCTCGTGCGTCTTCTCCGGCGAGCGGTTGTAGATCGCGACGGTGTTGCCCTCACGGGACGCCAGGTTGCGGGCCAGGTTGGAGCCCATCACCGCCATCCCCACCACTCCGATGTTCGCCTTGGCGTCGTTGCTGCTCATCGCTCGTTCGTCCCTCTTCCTGGTGCCGGTCCACACTCGGCCCCTACGTTACGTCCCCATGCCCGACGGTGCCCCCACCTCACCCTCACAAGGCCGATTCCAAAGCGTCGCCGGTCCGGAGGCCCCAACGCGTCAAATCTAAACATTAACGTTTTACGTCCGCAATTCAGGAAAAGCTTCGTACTTGTGACGCCTATTATCGAACGCGGGCTTCGTCCCCTCTAGAACGTCTAGAGCAAACTGCGCAACATCCAGCTCTGCAATACTCCCACTACTAATGGTGAAACAATTATCAACCATTTGGCAATGCACAATCTGGTCAGCATCGCCAACAACTGCAAGATTCGCGTTGTGGGTAACAACAATCGTTTGCCTCCGACCGACAGCCTCATGGATAGCCGGGACCAGTTTCGAAGCAATAGTCTCGTTGTCAAGATTTTCTTCAGGCTGATCTAGAAGAAGCGGTGTTGTACGGCGATCAACAACAAGATAGAACAATGCAAGTACCAGTCCGCGCTGCCCGGGCGATAACTGCGACAGCGGAAGCCCCTCGCCAGTGAGGCCAAACCGAACTTCAAGCCATGAAAGATCCAAGATATCGAAAAGAAAATCTTCCACGCTTGTATTGCTCCGCAGCGCTGTCGCTGGATTTCGAGTCGACTCTTTCAGGTCACCTCGTTCGTGTTCTAGACGATCGATCGACTCCTCCAACTGCGGACCGATTTGACCCCAGCTCGTATCCTCAATCCTTGCAGGAAGTTCCGCGAGCCAGTCAGAATAGTCGCCATTCCGCCGACCATCAAGACCTATGGAAACGTCTCGCCAAGTTGGCAGCACTCGGAGTTCAGCATTGAACTCAAGCCCAGCATTCCGCACAACCTCGGATTCCGCAATAAACTTGGAAGCGGGGGCGTACAACCCCTCGACAGCACCGAGTTGAGCACGTAGCTCGCGGTGAATCAGACCAGCATTCTCAATAAGCTTGCCTCGAATTCGATCAATTTCGTCAGGTGCTTGGGCAACTCGATTCCGGAGGTGCTTGATACCCTCCAACGAGTCACCATCCCCCTGCTCCCCAACAAGGGTCGCCACTCGCTCCTCACACTGGTTCACCCGCCTGCGGGCACGTTCCCGCGCACTGTCCATAGATGCAAGCTCTTCTGAGTTCGATTGGCGCAGGGCGTCCTGTACCTCCAACTCGGATTCAATCAATTCACTACGCTTCCTCATTGCAAGTAATTCAGCTTCCACAGACAAGCGCCAGCTATCGTAATGCCCGGTATTCACCGTAGCCACTACGAGTGGAGTATTCGACCCCGACATCAACTCGGCTGCTCGAGCATTTAGCTCAACGGTATCTGCGAGTAGTATCGACGCCCTCTGAAACACCAGATCCATCTCAGATAGGGAATGCTGCGCATCAGCTTGGTTGCGCTGGTTCTCGGCCCGCTGCGCTAGTAGCTCACTGCGCGCGCGCTGCAACTCGTCAGACCGGTGCCTTAGCTCGACCAGTTGCCCATCGGCGCTACTTGCCGAATCAACCTGCTCAAACAACCCGCGTTCGATGGCTAGCGCTTCTTTCGCATCATCGACTTCGCGCTCCTTTAAGGCTAGCCGACCCTCAACTTCTTGTAGTTGATGCGCGGCTCGAAATGAGGAAAGTTCAGAGTACGAGCGCGCGAGCGACCGGAGCGCGAGTCGTAGACGTTCAATATTCTCCTCCGAAACTCGCGCCTTTTGCGCGAGAAGATCATCGAAGCTCTTTTCGCCCGCGCGATCAGACTCAGGAATATGAGTAAATAGGACCGCCCTTAGCTCGCGCTCAAACTCATCCTCTTCGCCCGCAATATCGTCGACGTTACAAACTCGCTCGACAAACGCCTGGGGCAGATACTCGATCATCACGGGTGCCGACCTATCGTAATCGTCAGATAATTGCACACCCCGCACTCCACCGGTCTCCCATTCCACCTCGGACCGATATTCTCGGGCACGCTTCAAGCTTGCCGGACTCAGGAATCTGGAGCGGTTTAGAAACGCAAACTCGCTGCTACGTGAGGAGTTTCCAGCGAGGGCGATACAGTCCAACAGAGCAGACTTGCCTTGCCCCTTGTTTCCCACCACCGCTACAAAACCGGAGTTGAGCGGAGTTTCATAGTCGAAAAGCGAATGGTCGTCGCTATTCGAGGTAACCCGAACCTTCGCCATGAACTGTTCTGGCTTCGTGCGAACACGGGATATCGCCGACGGTTCCAATCCGACATACACACGACGATCAAACTCTTCTAACGCGTAAACCAATCCGGCAAATGTGGGAACTGTATTCATCCACGTTTGACACGCCCCGAGACGCATATACTGGTTTGAATCCGAGAAATGGTGAGCGTCACTGCAGTCCAAGAGTCGATAGTTCACATTGCTTGCTCGAAGACTGTCAACATCTCGTTTCCAGCGCGACGCATCTTCGAAGGCCGTAAAAATCAGAGACGCCTGGTTTATTACATTCTTCTTTGCTGCGATTGATTGCCCATTCCATTTTATGTCAGCCCACTCCGCCCTGCCGACTCCAAGCATAGATTTGCCTTTGAAGAAGGGGGTATCAAGTGCAGACAGTACATCATCGAGTGAGGCGTTGAGGTTGTTAAACCCCTCCTCAAGATCGGTTCCGTACTTGCGCTTCTCGCTATCAGGTACCGAGTGCTTGATCTTGTGTCCGAGGTCAGCAAGCGATTCTCGTGTAATGACTCCAGACCAATCGAGTAGTCGATGCTCCGGCGAGAGTTTAACCTTTGGTTGAAGCGCATTAATAAACTGCGCTTCGATAGTGGCCGCATCAAGATCGGGGTCAAATATCACGTGCATGTTAACCCTCGATAGGCGACTATCGGTGCCGCCGAACTGATCCAGCCGCAACTCAACAACTGGAAATATTGCGTCTAGGTTCCCGAGTCTACCGTTGTCACGCTCAGCAACAATACGCTTGTAGCCATCCAAGAACCAATAGTCATTAATTCCAATTACACCAATATCCGGAGGTAGGGATTCAAGATCATCGAGAAATTTCGCCCAGGCCTTGTCGGTGTCGCCACCGTAGCCTTGCACTAGCGACGCTGGTGTGTGTACATGTAAATCCCAGATCCGCCATGAAGTACCACGGGCTTGATTTGCGTTCAGGCTGGCCATACTCATTTCCTCGCATTTACTCGGTCGATGCCCCGACGATGCGAGGCATGGCTCCCCTACCTACGGCGATCGCTCACCTTCGCAACGGTATCGCAAACCAGCCAGCTTCGGAGAGGAATGCAATCCAGGCTTCAAAGCGTATTGCTAGATACTTCAATGGATTGCGAGCAGCAAATATGAGAGGGTCAACAGCGTGTCGCCGCCCACAGATGCACCGTCTCGAATGCGGTCTCGCTACATCTTGTATTGATTCAGAGAGCTTGCGTGCGGCGTTCGCAGCAGCACGTGACGAGAATCAGTTCAGCCCCTTGAAGGATCGTCAAGATATCGCAGCTTGCGCGCCTTGGAGGAACTCAACGGGCATGGGTACGTGCATGGTCCACGAGAACGCTATTGGACGCTCACCACTGTGGTGCCCGTACTTCACCCGACCAAGGAAAACATACGGTTCTGCGCCAAACTCGTACGTTCTGTTCATTCTAACGAACAGCAGAACTCGACTTGTTCCATTAATATAGCGCTGTCCTGTGGCTGAACCGACCGTAGCCCTCGATTGAGACTCCCAGTGAAATTCGCAGCGGCTCACTGGAAAATCGTGGTACATCGTGGTTGGGGAGAACGAGTCCTCCGTCTTCACGAGATTTATGAACAGGGCGTCGATGTTTCGCTCAGGGATCCACTTGACGCCCGCAACGAAGGTGGCTGGACGGTCCGACAGTGATGCCTGGCCAAGGCCGGCGAGGATCTCTTCTCGCGAGTACCGAGCGTGCACACGGAGCGGCAGATCTGCGAGCTCGCCATCAAGTGGATAGGTGACGTGCCGTGAGGCATCCTTCGCGAGATCCATGAGTTCGATGAACTCGCTCGTCGCTGCCGTCTCCCGTCGGAGGGCATCCAAACCTGCGTCGTAGCTGACGAAAGTGGGCTTGCCACCATCCGGCCAGATCGTGAAGAACAGCATCTTCGCAAGCAGTTGATCAGTCTTACTCATGTCGTCGTATCTGGTGTCACTCGCGATGATGCGCTTGTAGCCGCTGACTCGGACTTCGTCGTCGACGTGGGCGAACACCTGGCTGCGACGGAGGAGCTCCGCCTCGCGCGGCCCCGGCGGAAATGCGAGGTCGATTCCCGCCTCACGTCGGAGCGCAGTCCACGAGCGGTCGCCTCTGATGACCGCGGACAAGTCGATGCCGGTGGACTCGAGGAAGCCGCCGAGAGTCCCTTCGCCCGCTGATCGGACTTCGGCGACAAGCTGCGGCCGGCGCAAGTTGAGCTGGCGCTTGATGTTCTCAAGGACGTTCGCCTGGGTCTGGCGATCGAGCTCGATGCGACAACCCGAAGGCAGGTAGGGGAAGTCGTTTTCGACCTCCTTCACCAGCTTGCCGCGCGGAATCCCGGTCAATGCCCGGAGACGCTTGTCCCACCGGAACTCCTCGCGCTGATGCCCCACGAAGTCGAGCACCGTGAGCACTGCCTTGTCCGGCGTGCGACGGAGTCCGCGACCGAGCTGCTGCAGGAAGATCGTCGCGCTCTCAGTCGGGCGGAGCATGAGCACCGTGTCGACTTCCTTGATGTCGAGGCCCTCGTTGAACACATCGACGGAGAAGATCACGTTGACTCGGCGATCACGCAGATCCGACAGAGCCTGCCTTCGTGCGTCGTCACCGGTTTGGCCCGACACCATCACAGACGGGATGCCGGCCTCTGTGAACTTGTCGGCCATGTACCGCGCATGCTCAATCGAAACGCAAAATCCTAGCGCGCGCATCTGCGCTGGGTCCGCGAGCTTGCCCTGGACAGCTTTCAGAACCATCCGAACTCGTGCATCGCTACCTGTGTAGAGCTGCCCGAGTGCCGTCTGGTCGTATTTGCCAGCCTTCCATGCGATCGCGGTGAGATCGGTGCCGTCGGCGATGCCGAAGTAGTGGAATGGGCACAACAGCTCCGCACCGAGCGCGTCCCAGAGGCGCAGCTCCGTAGCGATGCGGCCGTCGAAGTACTTGCGAACGTCTAGGCCGTCAGCGCGCTCAGGCGTGGCGGTCAGGCCGACCAGCTGTGCGGGCGCGAAGTGATCGACGAACCGTCTGTAGGTCGGTGCCGCGCCGTGGTGGAACTCGTCCACGACGATCACCTCAAAGTAGTCCGAACCGAACGTGTCCAGAACGTCCTGCCTGAGCGACTGGACGCTCGCGAAGACATGGTCCCACCGTTGCGGTCGCTGGCCATTGACGAAGAGTTCTCCGAATGCACCGTCACCGAGCACCTCGCGGAACGTCCGCTGTGCCTGCACCAAGATCTCGCGGGTATGCGCGACAAACAACAGACGCGGACGCTTCCCATCGGGCGGCACGAGACGGCGGTAGTCGAGCGCAGCGAGCACGGTCTTGCCGGTTCCCGTCGCCGCGACGACTAGGTTCCGGTGGCGGCCGTGTACCTCGCGCTCAGCCTGCAACTCGTCCAGCATCGTCTGCTGGTACGGATAGGGGCGCACCTCTAGACCCGAGACGTTGATCGTGACGTTTCCAGATGCCGTGCCGCCGGCAGCCTCGCGCAATGCACGATCAAGGCGCTCGCCGTCCCGATCCGGGATGTACTCCTCGAAGCCGGGATCCTCGCTCCAGTATGTCTCGAAGGTTGCACGGAATTTGTTGAGCAGGCTCGGAGTGGCCACCTTCGACAGGCGCACGTTCCACTCGACACCGTCGATCAAAGCGACGTTCGAGAGGTTAGACGAGCCGATATAAGCGGTGTCAAACCCAGAGTCGCGGTGGAACATCCACGCCTTGGCGTGAAGGCGAGTCCGCAGCGCGTCGTATTGGACTCGAACCTCGGCGCCGTACTTTTGTGCGAGCCGATCGAGGGTCTTTCGCTCGGTCGATCCGAGGTAGGTGGTGGTGATGACGCGAAACGGCTTGCCTGCGTCCGCGAGTGCCTGCAGCTCAGACTCGAGCAGGCGGACGCCACTCCACTTGATAAACGCACAGAGCAGGTCGACACGATCTGCCGAAGCAATCTCCGCCTTCAGCTCATGGCCAATCGATGGCTCTCCCCGGCCGCTGTTCGTCAGCAGGGCTACCTCGGAAAGCGGTGTTTCGGGGCGAGTCGAGGTCCGGTCGAGCACTCCGGGTCCGGCCGCTCGGTACAACCGGGCGACCTGTGTGGCGGGATCGAGCACGGGATTCTCTGTCTCACCTGCCATCGCGAGCAGACGATTCGCCAGGTTGATCCGCTCGGACTCGTTCGTCTCCCCCGCGATCGCTCGCTCCACAATGTCTGCGACATGGCGGGCCAGCACGTGAGGCTGATCTGCCTTCTCCACCGCACGGGTATCGCTCTGCAGCCCAGACGCTTTGATCCGATCACGGAACTCCGCAGTGCTGAGCGACTCGTAGATCCCCTCTTCCATGGGCGTCAGTCTGGCACCTCCCTCTGACAAGAATGGGCAAAGGTGTCAGAATCGCCGCATGCCTTCTGACGCTCCGAGACTCGTAGTCGGTGCGATCATCGTCGACGACCTGGATCAACCATCCCGCGTCCTCGCAGCACGACGAACGAGCCCGGCGTCACTCGCGGGCCTGTGGGAGTTCCCTGGAGGTAAGGCTGAGAGCGGCGAGACACCCGAAACCGCCCTCGTTCGTGAGATCGAAGAGGAACTCGAAGCGACCATCCAGGTCGGGCCCGAGGTGCCCCATGCGTCTGGCGCATGGCCAATCTCGGAGAAATACGAGATGCGTCTCTTTTTCGCCGCAGTCACTGACGGCGAACTGACCGCCGGAGACTCTCACGACCAGCTCCGCTGGCTAGCGCCGGCCAACCTCGACACCCTTGATTGGCTGCCTTCCGATACCGGAGCTATCGCCAGTATCCAGTCGCGACTCGCGTCCTGGACTCTTTAGCCCGGGTCGGCGCCATGCCTACACCGGAAGCGCGCCCAACTCCTGGCCACGGATCCGCTGGGAGATGACTTGGGTGATGCCGTCACCCCGCATCGATACGCCATACAACGCGTCGGCGACCTCCATCGTCGGCTTCTGGTGCGTGATCACGATCAGCTGACTCTTGTCCCGCAGCTGCTCGAACAACGAGATCAACCGCCGCAGGTTGGTGTCGTCCAGAGCCGCCTCGACCTCGTCCATCACGTAGAACGGAGACGGTCGGGCGCGGAAGATCGCGACCAGCATGGCGACGGCGGTCAGGGACTTCTCACCACCGGACAGGAGCGAGAGCCGCTTGACCTTCTTGCCCGGAGGCCGGGCCTCCACGTCGATGCCGGTCGCGAGCATGTCGGAGGGGTCGGTCAGGATCAGCCGACCCTCGCCGCCGGGGAACAGGGTCTCGAAGACGCCCACGAACTCGCGCTCCACGTCCAGCCACGCCTCGGTGAACACCTGCAGGATCTTGGCGTCCACCTCCTCGACCACGCTCAGCAGGTCCTCGCGGGCCGATTTCACGTCCTCGAGCTGCGTGGAGAGGAAGTTGTAGCGCTCCTCCAGCGCCGCGAACTCCTCCAGCGCCAGCGGATTCACCCGCCCCAGCGTCGCCAGGTCCTTCTCCGCGAGCTTGAGCCGCCGCTCCTGCGCCGCGCGCTCGAACGGCAGCCCCACCGGCTTCATCACGGTCTCGCCCCGCTCGCGCGCGGCCTCGTACTCCTCGAGCTCCAGAGACGACGGCGGCAGCGGGACGTCCGGCCCGTACTCCGCCACCAGATCGTCCGGCGCCATGCCGAACGACGACAGCACCTGCTCCTCGAGCTGCTCGATCCGCAGCGCCGCCTGCGCCCGCGCCACCTCGTCGCGATGCACGGCATCGGTCAACTGGGCCAACCGGGCGGCCAACGACGAGCTCTCCTGCCGAGCCACATCCAACGCCCCGGCACGCTCGGCCCGTGATGCCTCCAACGCATCACGGTGCGCCGCGGCCCGCCCGACAGCCCGCAGAAGCCGCGACGACACCAACGAGGCCCCCTCGGCGACCGACGCCGCAACCGCAGCCGCGGACAACCGCGAAGCAGCCGCCGCCTCCGCCCGCTCGCGCGCCGAACGCTCGGCCGCGGCGGCCCGTCGAAGCCCCTCGGCCTTGCCCCGCACGCCGGCCGCACGCTCCTCGGCCGTTCGCCGAGCGAGCCGGGCCTCCATCTCCACCGAACGCGCTGCGGCCAAAGCCGAAGCGGCAGCGTCACGCTCCTCGGTCCCCACGGTCACCGACTCGGACGGCAGCGCCTCCGCCAGCCGCAGCCGCTCCTCGTGCTCGACCAGTGCCGCCCGCGTCTCGTCCCGGGAGCCCTCGATCCGAGTTCGCTGCGCCACCAGACGCTCGGCCTCGTCGCGCGCGCTCCGCGCCGCCTGCCCCAGCCGCGCCAGCTGCTCGTAGATCGCGCCCAACTGCGCGTCCGACTCGTGCAGGGCCGCCAGCGCCGCCTCCGTCACCTCGCGCCGCGCGGTCAGCTCCTCCCGAGCACCCGCCAGCGCCGCCGACAACGACTCCACCGACCGCCGGGTCTCCCCCAGCGACGACTCCGCCGTGTCGATCGACTTCTGCACCTCCAGCGTCGACTGCCGCGCCGCGGAACCGCCGGTCAGCACCCCGTGGGAGATCACGTCACCGTCGGACGTGACGGCCCGCAGCTCGGGCCGCTCCGCGACCACTGCCACTGCCTCCGGAACGGACCCGACGAGCACGCATCCGGCCAGCGCCGCCGTCACCGCCCCCGCCAGCGACGACGGTGCCTCCACACAGTCAGCCGCCCAGACGGCACCGTCGGGCAGGGGGCCGCCCGGCAACGAGCCCGACGCGAGCCCCTCGACGACGACCGTCGCCCGTCCGCTGTCCGCGTCGCGCAGCGCGGAAATGGCCGAAACGGCCAGATTCCGAGAGTCCGCCGCCACGGCCTCGGCCACAGGCCCCAGCGCCACCGCGACGGCCTTCTCGTACCCGGCTCTGATCGCGAGCCGCGAGGCGACGGCAGCGGTCACGCCGTCCACGTGCTCGACGACCCAGGCGGCACCGTCGCCCCGGTCCAGATTCATCGACAGCGCCTCGATGCGTGCGGCGAGCGAGGCGACCTTCTGCTCCGCTTCGCGCTCCGAGGCCTGCAGCTCCTCGACCCGCGCGGTCGCGGCGTTGAAGGCCGCAACGCTGCGCTCGTGGTGCTCGTCGAGCGACGCCTCCGAGGCGTCGAGCTCGGCGATCTGCCCCTGGACCTGCTCGAACTCGGACTCGGCGGCCTCGGCGCGCTCCACGGCCTCGGCGATGGCCGACGTCAGCCGGCCGGACTCGGCCTCGACGGATTCCGCCCGGGTCCGCAGGGTCTCCACCTGGCCGGCGAGTCGCGCCAACCCTTCCCGACGGTCCGCGATGGCCGCGACCGCGGCCATGTGCGCCTTCTCGGCCTCCCGGGCCGACTCCTCGCGCTCGGCGAGCTCGTCGGTGGCGCCCTCGAGGATCATGGCGGCCTCTTCGAGGGCCTCCATGAGCTCGGCCTCCTCCTCGGCGACGCGCTCGGCCTCGGCTTCGAGCTCGTCCGGGTCCCGGCCCGGGGCGTGCTGCACGGGCTCGGACAGCAGGCGGGCGCGTTCGGAGGCGATGCGGCCCGTCGACGAGACGCGTTCGGCGAGCGCCGAGAGCGAGAACCAGCCCTCGCCCGCGGCCTTCACCGCCGGATCGAGCGTGGCCACGGCCTCGGAGTGCGACGTGACCAGCGCGTTCGCCTCGTCCAGCTGTTCGGCGACGAGGTTCTGCTCCTCGCGCACCGCGGCCTCGTTGCCGCTCTGGTCGGCGAGTTCGGCGCGACGTCGCACCAGGTCGTCCGCGGCCAGGCGGAGCCGTGAGTCGCGGAGGTCGGCCTGGATGGTCTGCGCCCGCCGCGCGACCTCGGCCTGCCGCCCCAGGGGCTTGAGCTGGCGGCGCAGCTCCGTCGTCAGGTCGGTGAGTCGGGCGAGGTTGGCCTGCATCGAGTCGAGCTTGCGGACCGCCTTCTCCTTGCGGCGCCGGTGCTTGAGAACCCCGGCCGCCTCCTCGATGAAGGCGCGACGCTCCTCGGGCTTCGACTCGAGGATCGCGGCGAGCTGGCCCTGCCCGACGATGACGTGCATCTCGCGGCCGATGCCGCTGTCCGAGAGCAGTTCCTGCACGTCCATGAGCCGGCACTTGGTGCCGTTGATCTCGTACTCACCGGCGCCGTCGCGGAACATGCGCCGCGTGATGGAGACCTCGGAGTAGTCGATGGGCAGCGCACCGTCGGAGTTGTCGATGGTGAGCGTGACCTCCGCGCGGCCCAGGGGCGCCCGGCCGGAGGTGCCGGCGAAGATGACGTCCTCCATCTTGCCGCCGCGCAGCCCCTTGGCGCCCTGCTCGCCCATCACCCAGCGCAGCGCGTCCAGGATGTTCGACTTGCCCGAGCCGTTGGGCCCGACGACGCAGGTGATGCCCGGTTCGAGGCGAAGAGTCGTCGCCGAAGCGAAGGACTTGAAGCCCTTCAACGTCAGCGACTTGAGATACACGAAACGCCAGTTTAGGCGGTGCCCGTCAGAGGACCGCCATCGCCACGATCAGACCGAGGGCGATGTGGCACGCGCCGATCACCCGGGCCTGCGGGAGGAACACCTCGGAGTACATGAGCTCCTCCATGTCCACGCCCGTGACCAGGTCCAACACGCGCACGGACACGATCTGGGCGATGATGCCGACGAGGCCGTAGACCACCGCGTAGGTCACGCCCTCCGCCAGCCGTCCGCCCGCGGCGTAGATCGCGACCACGATGATGAAGGCCATCGACAGCATGCCGGCCGCGGTCACGTAGGTGGCGTTGGGTTTGCCCGCCTTGACGAGCTCGCGGAGCTTGCCGGGCGTGGACAGGTCGACGGCGTAGAAGCCGGCGACCATCAGCACGAGGCCCACGAGGGCGTACAGGCAGATCGCGCCGACGCCCTTACCCAGGGTGCCCATGTCCGCGGCGGCGAGGAAGGTCGTGTTCATGATGCGGTCGTACCTTTCGGAGTGATGCGGTGCGGGATGAAGGCGGCACCGTCGTCGGTGATGAGGCCGGAGGTCTCGCGGATGCCGATGCCGGCGGACTCGTCACCGACGACCCACGCCCCGATCACGGGACGGTAGCCGTCGAACTCGGGCAACGGGTCGAACATCTGGTACACGTAGCCCTCGGCGCCGTAGACGCCGCCGGTGGCCGTCTCCCGACCGCTGTCCACGATCGTGAGGTTCGCGCCCTCCCGCCCGAGCTTCGGCTTCTTCACGTACTCGGTGAGGAAGCCGGGGCTGTCGATGAAGGCGGGCAACAGGTTCGGGTGGTCGGGGTACATCTCCCACAGCACCGCGAGGATCGCCTTGTTGGAGAGGATCGTCTTCCACAGCGGCTCGATCCACGTGGTGGCGGGGATCGATTCGACGACCCGCTTGCCGAAGTCGTCCTCGAGGATCCACTCCCACGGGTACAGCTTGAACACCGAATGGATCGGCGCGTCCTCGAGATCGACGAAGGTCTTCAGGTCGTGGTCCCAGCCGATGTCCTCGATGGGCAGCCCGACGGTGTCGAAGCCCGCCTCGGCGGCCGTCTCCTGCAGGTAGCCGGTGGTCACGTGGTCCTCGCCCGTCGCGTCGGCGCCGGACCAGGTGAAGTGCAGCTCCGACGCCGGGATGACATTGCGGATCTCGCCCCAGCGCGCGACGAGCGCCTCGTGCAGCGAGTTCCACTGGTCGTAGCCGCCCTCGTCCCAGGAGCGCTTATCCGGCGCGGTGTCCTGGAACCAGTACCACTGCACCACAGCGGCTTCCAGCAGGGAGGTGGGCGTATCGGCGTTGTACTCCAACAGTTTCGCGGGCCGCCGGCCGTCGTAGCGCAGGTCGAACCGTCCGTAGACGTGCGGGTCCTGCCGCTTCCACGACTCCTCGATCGGGCCCCACGCCCACTCGGGGATGCCGAAATCGGCGTACCGCTCGGTGAGGATCACGTTCTCGATGGCCTTGAGGCACATCGAATGCAGCACCTCCACCTGCGCCTCGAGGGCGAGCACCTCGTCCATGTCGAACTCGTAGAACACGGACTCGTCCCAGTAGTTCCGGCTGTCGCCGGCCCCGTCGCGCGCCGGGGTGCCGAACACCAGGCCCTGCGATTCGACGGTCCGCTGCCAGCCCTCGCGGGGCGTTCCGCGCATGCGCCGCATCAGGAACCGCTCGATCCGGAGCCGCCCTTGGAGCTCCCGCCCTTGCTGGAGGTGCCCAGGCCGCCGCGATCGATGTTCTTGCCGCTCGAGCCGCTGTTGCTGCCCGCGTTGGTGTTTCCAGACCCGCCCTTGTTGCTCGTGCCCTTCGATCCGGCGGCGGGCGGCGCGGGCTTGCTCGCCGCGTTGGTCTGGCCGTTGGTGCCGAAGGAGGTGGTCTTGGCCGGGTCGATCGCCGACCCCGACGAGGTCCGGAACGCGGTGTTGGCGGGCCGGTCGTAGCTGCCGCCGGTGAGGCGGCCGTTGTTGACGGTGCCGCCGTAGTTGTACCGATAGCTCAGGCCGTTGAGCAGGATGAACCCGGTCACCGGGTTGTACGTGCCGCGCGAGCAGTAGTCGTCGGAGACCACCTGCTGCCCGTCCACCGTGCAGTACGCCGTCTGCGTGCTGACGTTGCGCGCACCGTCGTTGTCCGGAATGGCGACGTAGAGCAGGGCGATCGCACCGACCACACCCACGCCGACGCCCGCGCCGATCATCTGCTTGCGGCGCCGGCTCTTCTTCGCGGCCGCGGCGGCGGCCTCCGCGGCCTCGCGCTCCTGGTCCTCGGCACGCTGGCGCTGCGCGCGCTGCCGGGCGCGGGCCTCGGCCACCGTCTCCGGGCGTGCCTGCGTGTTCTCGTCCTGCTCGCGCATCCGGCCCGGTCGCCGCGGAGCGTCACCGGTGTCCGGCAGGTGCAGTTCGGGCGGCATGCCCGGCACGGGAAGGTGGTTCGACTCCGGCCCGGGGATGAAACCCGCGGGACGGTTCTCAGGAACGGGCGGCTGCATGCCTCACCTCTCCTCGAACGACGGGAGCCCGCCGCGTGCGGGCCCGAACAGTTCCACGACCAGGTCGACCCTGCCCGGTGTGTGCCCCGACCAGAGGCGCTGCAGCAGAGTGTCGCACGCCGGGCGGCCGCCCTCGACCACGACCCGCACGCGACCGTCCGGCTGATTGGCCGCGTAGCCGAGCAGGCCGAGTTCCAGAGCCTGGGTCTTGGTCCAGTAGCGGAAGCCGACGCCCTGCACGCTGCCGTGGACCCACGCCGTCATCCGCGCCTGCTCGTCGGTCACCGAGTCAGTCCGTGGTGATGTCGAGGTTGACGACGGTGCCGGCCTTGAGCGTGCGGCCCACGGTGCAGACCTGATCGATCGCACGGCGCGCGATCGTGACCAGGCGCTCCCGCGCGGCCTCGTCGAGCTCGGACAGGTCCAGCTCCAGGATCTCGTTGAGCTCGGGGTAGACCTCGTTCTCCCGGTCCGCGTCACCGGAGACCCGGACGACCGCGTCGTAGTCCTCGCCGAGCCGGCGGGCGAGCACGTGGTCCGTGGACATGCCGCTGCACGCCGCGAGCGCGATCTTGAGCAGCTCGCCGGGGGTGAACACGCCCTCGACGTCCACCGAACCGACCAGCACCTCCGCACCGCGCGAACTGCGACCCGTGTACCGGCGCACGCCGGTGCGCTCGACCCAGAGTTCCGTGGACGGTGCCTGCGCGTTCGTATCGTCGGCCATGCGACCAATCTACGGCAGATCCGGGCATCTCGACCGCATCCGGTTCCCGCGCCCGGTGCCGTTCACCGAACGCGCGTACCGTGCGGATCATGCGGGCCCGCCAGTGGATCTTCGTCGTCGCCGTTCTCGCGTGCGCGGCCGCTCTGGCCTGGGCGGCCGCGTCCGGTCCGGACCCGTTCCCCACCCACACGGGGCTGGGCGGCCGGGCCGACAGTTGGCGGCCGCGGGGGTCCGCGGTCGTCGAGCTCGCGCTCGTCACCGGCGGCCTCGCCGTCCTCTTCGCCTGCCTGTCGTACGTCGCGCCGCGGCTGCCGGCGTCATTGGTGAACACCCCGCGCCGCGACTACTGGCTGACGGACGCGCACCGTCCGGCGTTCTCGCGGATCATCGCGGACTTCTTCCTCCTGATCGGCAGCGTCGTCCTGTTCCTCGGCGCGGCGTCCACCGCCCTGTCCGTGATCGACGCGCGCGAGAGCGCCGCCCGGTCGGCTCTGCTGGTGCTGTTCGTCCTGACGGTCGCCGCTTCGGTGATCCACCTGTTCTGGACGCTGTCGCATCCGCCGCGCTCCCCCGCCGTCAGGCCCCGTCGCGCCGCTCCCCACCCCAGGTAGTTCGCAGCAGTAACCTTGCAATCATGAGACCTCGATGGTGGATCCTCGTCGGCTCACTGATCCTGTGCGCGGCGGCCCTGGCGTGGGCGGCATCGTCGGGCCCCGATCCGTTCCCGACGCACTGGGGCCTGAACGGCGCGGGCGATTCGTTCTCGCCCCGCGGCAGGGCGCTGGCGATCAACGCGGCCGGAGCGGCCGGGGTCGCGGTGCTGTTCGCCCTGCTGGCGAAGTTCGTATCGGCGATCCCCGATGCGATGATCAACCTCCCACCGGGCACCCGGGCCTACTGGCTCGATGCCGAGCACCGCGCGGAGTTCGACGCTCTTCTGCAGCGTTGGCTGCTCATGATCGGCTCCGGAGTGCTACTCCTCCTGACCATCACGATCGCGGGGGCGATCCTCGGTTCAGGATCGAATCCCGTTCTGGCCGTGGCCGTGTGGGTCTTCCTCGCACTGATCCTCGCGGGCGTCGTGCACCTGATCCGAACGCTCGTCACGGCGCCGAAGCGCGCGGCGTAGCGCTACGCTGGGCGAATGAGTCAGGCGCCGGGCGAGGGCCCGTTCTTCCACGGAACCACCGCCGAACTCCGGCCCGGGGACCTCCTCCGCGCGGGGTTCCGCTCCAACTACAACCCGGACGTGGTCATGAACCACATCTACTTCACGGCCCTGCGGGACGGTGCGGGTCTGGGTGCCGAGCTCGCTGCGGAACTCAAGGCCGACGGTGCCGCCCCGCACGTCTACGAGGTCGAGCCGACGGGTGCGTTCGAGGACGACCCGAACGTCACCGACAAGAAGTTCCCGGGCAACCCCACCCGCTCGTTCCGCAGCACGGAGCCGCTGCGCGTCGTCGCCGAGGTCCACGACTGGACCCGGCTGACGCCCGAGGCCCTGCGGATGTGGCGCGACACCATCGTCTCCAAGGCCCCCGCCGACCGCGGCGAGATCATCAACTGAGCGCCGCGCGGGGTCCGGTCGTGGCCGGGCTTACAGCCCCGCGGGCACGACCTTGCCGTTGACGGTGACCTCGACCTTGCCGGTCTGGGGGTTGAAGGTGATCTTGCCGTGCTCGAAGGTGGTCTGCTTGACCGATCCGACGGTGGTCTCGTCGCTCGTCACGGCGCCGAGCGGGCCGGCGGAGCCGTTCGCGCCGCCCACCTTCTGGGGCTTGCCCTCGGCGTCGCGCTCAATGTTCCAGGCGTCGCGGATCTTGCCCCAGGTGATGTAGGCGGGGGTTCCGGCGTCGGCGTTCTTAGCCGTGATCACGCCGCCCTTGAACTGTTGGAAGATCACACCGCTGTCGCGGGTGCCGGCGTTGTGCGAGCCCATCAGCACCGGGCCGAGCCCCTTGCGTTGGGCCTCGGTCGCGGACGCGTACTTGACGGCGATCGGGCCCGTCAGCTTCACCTCGCTGCCGTCGGTGCCCTTGGCCGTGACCGTGCCCGACGGCTTGGCCGCCGTGGACGACCGCGCCGCGGACGATCCCGACGATGCGGGGCGCGACGCGGAGGCGCCGGCGGACGATGAGGATCCCGCCGTGGTGGTCGACGCAGCTGCGGATGCGGTGGTCGTCGATGCGACGTCCTTGGTGTCCGCGGTGCTGCTGCATCCCGCGGCGATGAACAGGGCCGCGGTCAGTGCCACTGCGGCGCCGACGGCGCGCCGATCTGCGAATCTCGTGCTCATGAGGTCGTGTTCAGTCCCTACCGCGGCACGATCGGCCGCTCGTTCGAACATTCGGCGTCCACGACTCTAGCGACGCAGGCAGTGCTCCACCGGGCGACTGCGGAATCCGTTGCGCGTCATCGTGAACGACCCGCCTCATCGCGTGGGAAGGGCCAGGCCGGTCAGCACCTCCCGGAGCGATGCGCCGAACGCATCGGCATCGCGACCGTGGAGCCTCGCATAGCTGAGTACCAGCCCCGGGACCGGTTCCGCCGCACACTGGCTGCTCAACGATCGCGTGCGCCAATCCCGTTCGCTGAGCGCTCCGACCACCGCCTCGTCGTCATGCCCGGGCAGCAGCACGCACAGGTGCAGCCCCGCCTCCACACCGGTCACCACGAGTTCGGGGCAGTGCTCGCCGAGCACCGTCACCAGCCGCATCCGGCGGTCGCTGTACACGCGGGCCGCGCGCGCCAGGTGCCGATCCATCGCGCCGGTGCGGATGTACTCCCCCAGCGCGTCGGCGGGCAGCGCCGACGGTCCGCGTCGGTGGACCGCCAGCCAGCGCTCCACGGGCCTGCGCAGTCCGGCCGGCGGCACGCACCAGGCGACCCGCAGGTCCGGTGCCAGCGACTTCGACGAGGTCCCCACGTACGCCACGTGATCGGCCGCGCCGGGAAGCGTCACCAGTGCCGGCAGCGGGGCGACGCCGTAGCGGAACTCGCCGTCGTAGTCGTCCTCGATGACGAGCGACCCCGTCCGGCCGGCCCACTCCGCCAATGCGACGCGGCGCTCGACGCTCATCCGGTGGCCCAGCGGGTACTGGTGCGCGGGCGTGGTGAAGACGATCGCGGGGTCGTCGCCGAGCGCCGCAGTCGACAGCCCGTCGGGATCGGCGGCGTGGAATCTCACGTCGAGGCCCTGGTCACGGGCCATGAGCAGCGCGCCGCGGTACCCGGGATCCTCTATGTGCACCACCGCGGACCGACCCGGCGAGGCGTCGACGAATGCCGCGTACAGCGCGGCGACCGCGGACCGCGAGCTGTCGAAGAGCAGCGGCTGCGCGTCGGCGATGCCGCGATGCCGTCGCAGGTGCCCGGACAGCGCGGCCACCAGCGTGGGACTGGGCTCCTCCCACGGATTCACGCCGGCCATCCCACCCGCCGCCGCCCGAACCGCGCGCCGCCATGCCCGCTCGTCGATCAGCGCCGCGTCGGGGATGCCCGGCCGGAGGTCGCGCGGGGAGCGCCCCTGCCGCGGAGCGGGGTCGGGCGTCGACGGCGTGGGCGCGACACCGCGGGTCCGCGCCCCGGCGCGCGCGGCGACGGCGGCACCGTCGCTGATCCGCGTGCCCGAGCCGTGCTGGGCGACGATGAATCCTGCCGCGGCGAGCTCGTCGAACGCCCGCACGACGGTGCCCCGCGAGACGCCGGCCTGCTCGGCGAGGGCGCGGCTCGACGGGAGCCGGTCACCGTCGGACAGTGCGCCGTCCGCGATCCGCTGGACGATCGCCCCCACCAGCTCGGTCGCGCCGGCGATCTCGCCCAGGACGAGGGAGCCGGAGGCGGCGGTGCGAGTCATGGGGGAAGTGTAGGCCGCTCGCGACGAAGTGGTCCTGCCGAATCGACGAAAGTGGAGCTTCTCATCGGTCCGCATAGACGATGGGATGGACCCATGACGATCTACCGGCAGTCCGACCGCCTCCGCGACGTGCGCTACGACGTGCGGGGCCCGATCCTGACCGAGGCGATGCGCCTCGAGCGCGAGGGACACGACGTGCTCCGCCTCAACCTCGGCAACATGCGGCCCTTCGGCCTCGACGCGCGGCCGGAGATCGTCGACGCGGTGGCCGCCAATCTCGGCGCCGCGCAGGCGTACTCCGATTCGCGTGGCATCGCTCCGGCCCGCGAGGCGGTCGCCGAGCACTACCGGCGGTGCGGCATCGAGGCGGCCTCCGCGGAGCACGTCTTCCTCGGCAACGGCGTCAGCGAGCTCATCACGCTCACGCTGCAGGCGTTCGTGAACCCCGGCGACGAGATCCTGGTGCCTGCACCCGACTACCCGACGTGGACGGGCGCCGTGAACCTCACCGGCGGCGTCCCCGTGCATTACGCGGCCGACGAGGCGAACGGCTGGAACCCGTCGATCGAGGACATCGAGTCCAAGGTGACGCCGCGGACCACCGCGCTGGTGATGATCAACCCCAACAACCCGACCGGCGCCGTGTACAGCGAGGAGACGGTGCGCGGGATGGCCGATGTCGCGCGGCGGCACGGCCTCGTCCTGCTCAGCGACGAGATCTACGAGGAACTGGTCTTCGGGGGCGCCCGGCATCATCACGCGGCCCGCGCGGCCGGCGACGACGTGCTGTGCCTGACCTTCGGCGGGCTGTCGAAGGCGTACCGGGTGTGCGGCTACCGTGCCGGCTGGGTCATGGCGACGGGCGCACTCTCCCAGGCCGCCGACCTGCTGGAGGGCATCACACTGCTGTCCAACATGCGGGTCTGCCCGAACGTGGCGGGCCAGTACGCGATCCCGCTCGCGCTGGAGGCCGGGCGACCCGGTTCTCCCCTGTCCGGCGACATCGTGGATCCGGGCGGCGTGCTGGCGCGGCAGCTCGCGGTCACGGCCGACGCGCTCAACGCCATCCCCGGTGTCAGCTGCGTTCCGCCGCGCGGCGCGCTGTACTGCTTCCCGCGGCTGGATCGCGAGATGTTCGGCATCGACGACGACGAGGAGTTCGTCCTCGACCTCCTGCGCACCGAGCACATCCTCGTGACGCACGGGACCGGATTCAATTGGCCCGAGCCCGACCACTTCCGGATCGTCTGCCTGCCCGAGGTATCGATCCTCGAGCGCGCCGTCTCCTCGATCGGCGACTACCTCGATCGCCGGCGGCGCATGGCCGCGTGACGACTACCCGGTGCGCTCGCGGCGCGACTACCCCCGTGGCTGCGGTTGGCACTTCGGGCAGAAGTGCGAGCCCCGGTTCATGAAGGACTCGCGCCGCATGATCGTCCCGCATCGTCGGCAAGGATCACCGTCGCGCCCGTAGGCGTCGAGGCTGCGCGAGAAGTACCCGGACTGCCCGTTGACGTTCACGTACAGCGAGTCGAAGCTGGTGCCGCCCTGATCCAGCGCGGACCGCATGACGTCGGTGGCGTCGTCGATCAGCCGGCCGAGCGCGGGCTTCGTCAGGGCCGAGGCGCGCCGCCGGCCGTGGATGCCGGAGCGCCACAGGGCCTCGTCGGCGTAGATGTTGCCCACGCCGGAGATCACGGTCTGGTCCAGCAGGACCCGCTTGATCTCGGTGTCCTTGGACTTCATCCGCCGGACCACGGCATCGCGATCGAACAAGGGGTCCAAGGGATCCCGGGCGATGTGCGCCACCGATTCCGGGACGAGCGTGCCGGCGACCTCGACGAGCGGGTCCACCGCCCAGCCGCCGAAGGTGCGCTGATCGACGAAGCGGAGCACGGCACCGTCGGAAAGCCCGGCCCGGATGCGCAGGTGCCGGTCGTCGCCCGGACCCACCAGCATCTGCCCGCTCATCCCCAGGTGCACCACGATCGCGGCGTCCGCGGAATCGCCACCCCGCGTCAGGGGCAACCACAGGAACTTCCCGCGCCGCTGCGCGGATTCGACGGCGGCGCCGGTGATCTGGCCGATCATGTCGGCCTCGCCCGCGGCGTGCCGACGCGCGGCCCGCGGGTGCAGGACCTCGACGGAGGTGACCCCGCGACCCACCAGGTGATCGACGAGGCCGCGCCGGACGACCTCGACCTCGGGAAGCTCGGGCATCAGGCCGACTCGGGTGCGGGCTCCGCAGCGACCGTGCCGGCTTCCGCAGCCGATGAGTCGGAGTCGTCCTCGTCCAAGGACTTCCACGCTGCAGCGGCGGCCCGCTGCTCGGCTTCCTTCTTGGTGCGCCCCACGCCCTCACCGAGGTCGTGCTCGTCGACCACCGCCACGGCGGTGAACTCCTTGTCGTGGTCGGGCCCCGTCGAGCTGACCCGGTACGCGGGCGCACCCAGGTCCCGCTCGGCGGTGAGCTCCTGCAGCGAGGTCTTCCAGTCCAGGCCGGCACCCATCGACGACGACGCCGTCAGCAGCGGCAGGAACAGGCGCAGGACCACCTCGCGCGCGACGTCGATGCCGTGCTCGATGTGCACGGCGCCGAGCAGCGCCTCCGTCCCGTCGGCGAGGATCGAATCCTTGTCGCGACCGCCGGTGAGCTCCTCACCGCGGCCGAGGAACAGGTGCGCGCCGAGGCCGCCCTCCCCCAGCCCGCGAGCGACGCGCGCCAGGGCGTGCATGTTGACGACGCTGGCGCGGATCTTCGCGAGCTCGCCCTCGGGCTTGTCGGGATGGGTCACGTAGAGCCACTCGGTCACCGAGATCCCCAGCACGCTGTCGCCCAGGAACTCCAGCCGCTCGTTGGTCGGCAGGCCGCCCGCCTCGTACGCGTAGGACCGGTGCGTGAGGGCGAGCGTGAGCAGGTCCTCCTCAAGGCCGACGCCCAGTGCTTCCAGCAGCGGGGCGCGGTCCGTGGCGGGCGGCGCGGGGAGGCGCTTGCTCACTTGTCGTCGGCCTCGCCCTCGGCGGCCGAGGAGAACTGGGCGAGCTTCGCCCAGCGGGGATCGAGCTGCTCGTGCGCGTGGTCGGCCGGGAGATCCGCCAGCCGCTCGCCGCACACCTGGCACAGGCCCCGGCAGTCCGGGGAGCAGGTGGGATCGAGGTTCAGTTCCATCCCGACGGCGTCGATGATGGCCTGCTCGAGGTCGATCAGATCGTCGTCGATGCGGTACATCTCGTCGTCGTCCGTGGTCTTCGCCGTCTCGCTGTCCGGGTAGGCGTACAGCTCGGTGAGGAACAGGTTCAGGGCGCCGGACACCTCGCCCAGGCAGCGCGCGCACTGCCCCGTCGTGTCGGCGCTCACGGTGCCGGTCACGAGGACGCCCTCGGACACGGCTTGGACCTGCAGGTCGAGGTCGATCTCCTCGCCGGCCTCGATGCCGACCAGGTCGACACCGATGCGCTCGGGGGCGGCCACGGTGCGGTGCACCTGCGCTGAGGTGCCCGGACGACGACCGAAGGCTCGGACGTCGAGGACGTACGGCTTGCCGGCCGGCTGGCGCACGGCGGCACTGGTTTCGTTCACAACAAACCTCGGAAAGTGTCGGGGGTCGAGCCAAACACCCGATTGTACGTCAAGAAGCCCGGTGCGTATCCGCGCGCGACTCGGCGAACTCCTCGAGGTAGCCGTCGGCGGCGCCGTGGTCGCTGTAGTCGTGCACGCCGGCGGCGGTGCGCAGCTGCTGACGGCCGCGGTTCACCGAGCGCATGGTGGCCCCGAGGACCTCCTCGAACTGTGCGAGCTTGGTGTCGACGTACACGTCGCACTCGCCGCGGAGACGGTCCGATTCGGCATGGGCCGCGTCGATGATCCGATCCGACTCGCCCTTGGCTGCGGCTACGACCTCGGTGTCCGAGACCAGGCGCTCCTGCTCGGCGATGCCCTCGGCCACCGAGCGCTGGTAGGCGGCGTTGCCGTCGGCCACGACGCGCTCGGCCTCGGACCGCGCGCGGCCGGTGACGGCCTCGTACTCGCGCTGGGCGCCCCGTCGGACCCGCTCGTCCTCGGCGCGGGCCTCGGCGACCAGCCCCGTGGCGTGCTGGTGCGCCTCGGCCACCATGCGGTCGGCCTGGGCCTTCGCGTCGGCCAGCAGGCGGTCCGCCTCGGCGCGCGAGCGGCTCAGCGTGGCGTCCGCCTCGGAGTTCGCCTGCGTCACTGTCGTGTCGTAGTGAGTGCGCGCCTCGCTGATCAGGCGATCCTTCTGGTCGAGCACGTCCTGCGCGTCGTCCAGATCGGCCGGGAAGGCGTCGCGGATGTCGTCGAGGAGCTCGAGCACATCCCCGCGGGGCACGAGGCATCCGGCGGTCATGGGGACGCTGCGCGCCTCCTCCAGGATGGCGCCCAGCTCGTCCAGTGCTTCGAATACGCGGTACATACACCCATTGTGACGCGTGGGACCGGTGTTTCGCCGCAACGCCGCCGCCGCGTGTCGAGGGAGCTACGACAGCTTGGCCGCCAGCGCGGTCTGCACGTTGGGCGGGATCAGCTCGGAGACGTCACCACCCAGCTTCGCGACCTCCTTGACCAGCGAGCTCGACACGTACGAGTACCGGGGCGCGGTGGTCAGGAACGCCGTCTCGACGCCGGTCAGGTGCATGTTCATCCCGGCCATCGGCAGCTCGTAGTCGAAGTCGGTGGAGTTGCGCAGCCCCTTGAGGATGCACGCCACGCCGTTGTCGCGCGCGTAGTCCACGAGCAGCCCCGTCCACCGGTCGACGGTGACCCCGGGCAGGTCCGCGACGTTCTCCTCGATCAGCGCGATCCGCTCGTCGATGGAGAACATGCCCTGCTTGTTGGGATTCACCACGACGGTGATCACGAGCTCGTCGAAGATCCTTGCGGCGCGGCGGAAGATGTCCAGGTGGCCGTTGGTCATGGGGTCGAAGGACCCGGGGCAGCACGCCTTGCTCATACCAGGTCATCCTGCCAGACGGCGATCTCGACGCGGGTCTCTCCGTAGTCGCGGGACACGTCGAGCTCGAATCCCTCCGGCCAGGTCGCGGCGGGCGTCCGTGCCGAGCGCTCCACGACCACGTGGGCGCCGGGCGCGAGCCAGCCGCCGGACAGCGCGGCGAGGTCACCGTCGACGACCTCCGCCGGCACGTCGTACGGCGGGTCCAGCAGGACCAGGTCGAAGGGCTCGGCCGGGAGGTCCAGGAACGCCCGCACGGCCCGACGGTGCGCCACGGCCCCGTCGAGCCCGACGGTCCGCGCGTTCTGGTTGATCACCATGACCGCCTTGGCATCCGAGTCGACGAGGACGGCGCGCGCGGCGCCGCGGGACAATGCCTCGAACCCCAGCGCGCCCGAGCCCGCGTACAGGTCGAGGACGGCCAGCCCGTCGAGATCCAGACGCGACTGCAGCGCGCTGAACAGCGCCTCCCGCACGCGATCCGAGGTCGGGCGGGTGCCGCGGGGCGGCACCGCGAGCCTGCGCCCGCGGGCCGCCCCGGCGATGATCCTGGTCATCGCACCAGCCTAACGGCGGCGTCAGCTCGCGCGGGCGAGCCTCGCCTCCTCGATCTGCGCGAGCCGGGTGGCGTCGGTATCGGGCCCCGGCACCTCGGTGCCGCGGATCGAGCAGCCCTTCGTCTCCTGCAGGAAGGGCAGCGCGATGAGGCCGATCACGCAGGCGCCCATCATGTACCAGGCGGGGAACATCGACTGCCCGGTCCCATCGACCACAGCCTCGTTCACCAGCGGCGCCGTACCGCCGAAAGCCGCGGTGGCCACGTTGTAGGCGATGGCGAAGCCTGCGAAGCGAACCGGTGTGGGGAACATCGCGGGGAAGGTCGCGGTGATCGTGGCGAGCTGCGGGATGTACAGAACACCGAGCACGACCAGCGCCAGCATCGCCCACACGACGCCCTGCTTCATCAGCTCGAACATCGGCCAAGCCAACAGGAGCAGACCGATCAGCGACAGCCACCACATCGGCTTTCGTCCGGTGCGATCGGACAACGCGCCGAAGAACGGAATGAGCGCCGCCATGATCACCTGTGCCACCAGCAGGATCTTCGACCCGGACTCGGGGTCCATTCCAATTGCGCTGTGCAGGTACGTGGGCATGTAGGCGATCAGCGTGTAGTTCGACACGTTGAGCGCGATCACCAGGCCGAACAGGATCAGGATCGGGCGCCACTGCTGCGTCAGCAGTTGCTTGATGCCGCCGAGCACCGAGTCCTGGTTCTCGTTCTGCTCCTTGACCTCTTCGAAGACCGGGCTGTCGTGGATCTGGCTCCTCAGGTACCAGCCGATCAGGCCCATCGGCAGCGCGAACAGGAACGGGATGCGCCAGCCGAACGACTGCATCTGGTCGTCGGACAGCAGTACCTGCAGAAGCAGCACGATCGCGGTACCGCCGGCGAAACCGCACATGGTGCCGAACTCGAGGAAGCTTCCGTACTTACCGCGATGCCGGTCCGGCGAGTACTCGGCCATGAAGGTCGCGGCGCCGCCGTACTCGCCGCCGGTCGAGAACCCCTGCACCACACGCAGCAGGATCAGCAGAATCGGCGCGAGCCAGCCCACCGAGGAGAAGGTGGGAAGGAAGCCGATCAGCGCGGTCGAACCCGCCATCAGCAGGATGGTCGTGGCGAGAACCGCCTTGCGACCGATCTTGTCGCCCAACGGACCCCACACGAATCCGCCCAGCGGCCGAAGTACGAACGAGATGGCGAAGCCGAGGAGTGTTCCGAAGTTGCCCGAGTCCTCGGGGAACAGCGCGTTCGCGAGGTAGACCGCCGTCGAGGCGTACACGCCGTAGTCGAACCACTCAGTGAAATTGCCCATCGCGGAAGCGCCGATGGCCTTGTGAAGCGTCTTCTTCCGCTGTTGCTCGGTCTCCTGAAGTCCGGTCATGGACAACGGAGAATCCGCGGAAGGCGATGTTGAATTATCAGGCATGCAGATCAGCCCCTGGCGTTGGTCACCGTGCGGACCGGGCTTGCCTGTGGCTAGACACTGCTGGGCCCACCGGACGTGTGATTACCGCGCGTTCGACGTTAACAGAATCGAACGATCCATCCACCGCCACCGGTTCATCAGGTGGACACCGTCCGGCATCCCCGCTGGTAACCCTGCGTTCGCCGGGCGGGAACCCGATCCGGGCATCGTCTTGTCCATGCCCCTCAGTGATTCCCCGTTCTCGCGTCGCACCGCCCTCCGCGCCGGTGCCGCCGGCGCGCTGCTCGTCCCAGCAGGCGCACTGCTGTCCGCCTGCGGTACGTCGTCCGACGGTGCCGCGGCCTCGTCGTCGGCCGGTTCGACCGGCCTGGTGCGCGGCCGCCCCAGCCTCACCCACGGCATCGCCTCGGGCGATCCGCGGACCGACGGTGCCCTCGTCTGGGCCCGCTCGGACGCACCCGCGCGGATGATCGTGGAGACCGCCTCGTCGGAGTCCTTCAGCGACCCGCGCCGGTTCGAGGGCCCGAAGCTGGACCCGACCTCCGACGGTGCCGGACGGTTCCGCATCACCGGCCTCGAACCGGGGCAGACGGTGCACTACCGCGTCACGCTCGAGGGCGAGAACGGCGCGCGGTCAGAGCCCGTGGCCGGCACGTTCCGCACGGCACCGTCGGCGGCGGGGAACGTCAAGTTCCTGTGGTCCGGTGACGTGGTGGGCCAGGGCTGGGGCATCAATCGCGATGGCGGCATGGCGATCATGGGCGCGATGGCCGACGCTCGGCCGGACTTCTTCATCCACTCCGGGGATGCGATCTACGCCGACAACCCCGTGCCGGAGACCCAGAAGCAGAACGACGGCAACATCTACCGCAATGTCACCGCTGCGGCGAAGAACCAGGTCGCGCAGACCCTGGACGACTTCCGCGGCAACTTCGCCTACAACCTGCTCGACGAGCACTACCGCCGGTTCGCAGCGACCGTGCCGCAGCTGATCCAGTGGGACGACCACGAGGTGGTCAACAACTGGTACCCGGGCGAGTCGCTCGCGGGGCAGAACCGTAAGGGCTACACCGAGACCGACGTGAACAAGCTGGCCGGGTCCTCCTATCAGGCGTGGCGGGAGTGGCAGCCCGTGCAGCCGACCGAGGCCGCCGACGGTCGCCTCTACCGCAAGATCTCCTACGGCCCGCTGCTCGACGTGTTCGTGCTGGACATGCGCAGCTACAAGGATCCGAACCCGAACAACTGGGCCACCACCGACGACGGCGGCATCCTGGGCGCCAAGCAGACCCAGTGGCTGATCGACGGCCTGAACGGCTCCACCGCCACGTGGAAGGTGGTCGCGAACGACCTGCCGCTGAGCATCGTCGTGCCGGACTCGCTCTCGGATCCCAAGGACGGCCCGAAGTCGATGGAGGCGGTGGCGCAGGGCGACAACGGCGCGCCGCTGGGACGCGAGATCGCGTTCTCCCGCATCCTGTCCCGGACCAAGGACGTGAAGAACGTCGTGTACCTCACCGCCGACGTGCACTACACCGCCGCGATCTCCTACCACCCGGACAGGGCCGCGTACCAGGACTTCTCACCGTTCTGGGAGTTCGTCTCGGGCCCGCTCAACGCCGGAGCCTTCCCGAAGAGCCCGCTGGACGGGACCTTCGGGGCGCAGTACGAGTTCGTGCACGCCCCCGACAAGCCGAACGTCTCCCCCGCCGAGGGCTTCCAGCACTTCGGCGAGGTGACGATCGACTCGGGCTCGCGGGCGCTCACGGTGAACCTGCGCGACGCGAAGGGCGCCTCGCTCTACACCAAGGAACTCACGCCGGCGTAACCGCGCCCGCGTAGCGGTGACGCTGGGCGGGGTGATCGGCGGGGAGCCGGTCACCCTGCCCGAACAGCTTGTGGCGCAGCGTGCCGGGGGTGTACTCGGACGGGTACACGCCCCGCCTGCGCAGCTCCGGCACGATGAACTCGACGATGTCCTCGAAGGTGCCGGGCGTGATGGCGTAGGCCAGGTTGAAGCCGTCGACGTCGGTCTCCTCGACCCACTCCTGCAGCTCGTCGGCGACGCGCTGCGCTGACCCCACGAGCACCGGCCCCATTCCGCCGATCCGGCCCCACTTGCCGATGTCCTCCACCGTCCAGTCCTTCCCGGACGGGTCCGCCTGCTGGAAGTTGGAGACGGCGGAGATGATGGCGTTGGACTGCACGTCACCCACCGGATCGCTCGGGTCGTAGGCGCCCAGGTCCACGCCCATCCAGCCGGACATGAAGACGAGCGACCCCTCGACGCTCGCGTAGCGGTGGTACTCCTCGAGTTTCGCCTGCGCCTTCGCCTCCGTCTCGTCGGTCACGATGGTCAGGAGGGTGTAGACCTTGGCGGAGTACGGGTCCCGGCCGTTGGCGACGAGGCCCTCGCGGACGGTCCGCACCACGTCCTTCAGGATCGCCTTGGTCGGCGCGGCCACGAAGATCGCCTCGGCGTTCTCCGTCGCGAACCTCAGGCCTCGTGGCGATGCGCCGGCCTGGTAGATCACAGGGCTGCGCTGCGGCGAGGGCTCGCCCACATGGATGCCCGGCACGTCGAAGTACTTGCCGTGGTGGCCGATCGGGTGCACCTTCGACGGATCTGTGAACACACCGCTCTCCCGGTCGCGGATCACGGCGTCGTCCTCCCAGGAGCCCTCCCAGAGTTTGTACAGGACCTCCAGGTACTCGTCGGCGTGGTCGTAGCGCTCGTCGTGCTGCAGCTGGTCCAGCTGCCCCATGTTCTTGGCCGCCGACGGCAGGTAGCCGGTCACCACGTTCCAGCCGATCCGGCCGTTCGTCAGGTGGTCGAGCGTGGTCAGCCTGCGCGCGAACGGGAACGGGTGCTCGAAGCCGGTGCCGGCGGTGATCCCGATACCCAGGTGCTCGGTGGCGCCGGCGATCGCCGACGCCAGCAGGATCGGGTCGGACACCGGCACCTGCGCGGCGTGCTTGATCGCCGCATCGCCGTTGCCGTTGTACGCGTCGTAGATCCCCAGAACGTCGGCGATGAAGATGCCGTCGAAGGCGCCGCGCTCCAACAGCTTCGCGAGATCGGTCCAGTAGCTCAGTTCCTTGTAGCGGTGGGACTGGTCCTCCGGGTGGCGCCACAGCCCCGGGGACTGGTGGGCGACGCAGTTCATGTCGAAGGCGTTGAAGCGGATCTGGCGGGTCATGATGGGCGACGGTATGCCGGTCGCTCCGGCCCGCACAGGCTTGCGCTCAGCGTGACGCGATCACCCGGCGGACATCAGGCCAGGTTGAGCTGCCAGGACACGCCGAACCTGTCCCCCACCCAGGCGAAGGCCGTCGAGAAGCCGTACTCCCCCAGCGGCATGTACGTCTTTCCCTCGGCGCCGAGCACCGCGGTCAGACGCTCCAACTCGACACGGTCGTCGCAGTCGACGAACAGTGACGTCGACGGGGTGAAGTCGAAGGCGTGGTTCACCGCGCTGTCGCTGATCAACACGTGCTCGCCCTTGATCACCAGCTCGGCCAACTGGATGCCCTGCGCCGGGTCCGCGTGCGGGACCGACGTGAGGACGGCACCGTCGAACGCCGAGACGTACAGGTCGATCGCGGCCGCAGCCGTGCCGCCCTGGAACATGAGGAACGGACGAATCATGGTCATGGGCCGAGCCTACGGCGACGGTGCGTCGTAGGGTGCGGACATGACATCAGTGGTCGTGGTGGGCAGTGTGAATCTCGATGCGGTCACCGTGTGCGAGCGTTTTCCCCGGCCGGGAGAGACGATCACGGGACGCTCGGTGATCTTCGGACAGGGCGGCAAGGGCGCCAATCAGGCGAGGTCGGCGGCCCGCGCGGGCGGCTCGACCGTGTTCGTGGGCGCGGTGGGCGAGGACGTCGCCGCCGAGACGGTGCTGGACTCGCTCGCGGCGGCGGGTGTCGATGTCACGCGCGTGGTACGGGTGCCGGGCAGCACCGGGTTCGCGAACGTCACGGTCGACGCGTCGGGCGAGAACCACATCGTGGTGGTGCCGGGCGCGAACGCGCAGGTCCGCGTCGACGACGGTGCGCGGCAGGCCATCGCCGCTGCGGACGTGCTGCTGCTGCAGCTCGAGATCCCGCTGGAGACGGTCGTCGACGCCGCCCGTGCCGCCCGGGAGGCGGGCACCGTCGTCCTGCTCAATCCCTCTCCCGTGCAGGACCTCCCCGACGAACTCGTGGACCTGCTCGACGGGGTGATCGTCAACCGGGACGAGGCGGAGGCGCTCGCCGAGGTCGTGCGCCGCGTCCCGCACGTCGTCACCACCCTGGGCGGCGACGGGGCCCGCGCGTCCGGGCCGGACGGCGAGGTCGCGACACCGGGATTCGCGGTGCGCGTCGTCGACACCACCGGCGCGGGCGACGCCTTCGCGGGCGCGCTCGCCGCGAACTGGCAGCTCCCACCGGCCGAGCGATTGCGCAGGGCGAACGCGGCGGGCGCGCTCACCGCCACGGGCGCAGGCGCGTCCGCAGCGCCGTCGGCACCCGAGATCGACACCTTTCTCGCCGCGCAGGAGGCCGCTCGATGAGCATCACGATCCACGACGTCCCCGGTTCCGGTCCCTACGCGCTGACCGCCGGCCCGGACGGCGGCCTCTGGTTCACCCTGGTCGGTAGCGGCGAGGTCGGTCGGTACGACGTCGAGACCGGGGAGACCGCGCTCTATCCGGTAGGGCCGGACGCCGGGCCCACCATCATCGTCCCGGGCCCCGACGGCGCGCTGTGGTTCACCGAGATCGGTGCCGGCCGGATCGGCCGGATGACGCCCGACGGGGCCGTCACGCACGTGCCCCCTCGCCGACCCCGCCGCACGGCCCCACGGCATCTGCGCCGGACCGGACGCCCGGATGTGGTTCACGGAATGGGCCGGGAACGCGGTCGGATCGGTGGATTCGGAGGGGCGAATCCACAGGTACGAGCTACCGATGCCCGGCGCGGAGCCGCACGGGATCGCCCTCGGCCCCGACGGTGCGTTGTGGGCCGCGCTGGAGGCCGGGTCGCTCGCGCGGCTGGCCCCTCCACAGCCATGATGTGACCCATCTCACATTCACCCGGCTCGCTGGGGATACACCGGTGTTCCAGTGACCGATTTCGGAGCGCGGGTGACTTCCGCCGGGCCGGTTGTTAGCGTCGAAAGCGATGAGCCCGTCTCACAAGAGCGATCCCACCGCCCCCGCGAAATCGGGGGTCACCACCCGACGCCCGTCGATCGACGATGGGATCCGGCTGTGGGAGATCGCCAGGGACACCGAGGTTCTGGATCTCAATTCGACGTACGCGTACACGCTGTTGTGCCGTGACTTCGCCGCCACCACCATCGTCGCCGAACGTGACGGTGCGGTAGCGGGTTTCGTCACGGGCTACCGCCGACCCGACCGCCCGGACACGCTGTTCGTGTGGCAGGTCGCGGTGGACGCCGCGCACCGCGGCCACGGCATCGCCTCGCGTATGCTCATCGATCTGTTGGATCATCTTGCGGTGGCGGGCGTTTCACGCCTGGAGACCACGATCACCGCCTCCAACACCGCGTCCCAGGAGCTGTTCGGCTCCGTGGCGAAGAAGCGCGGTTCCACTCTCACGGTGCGCGACCTGTTCGCCTCGCACCACATCTCCCCCACGCAATCCGACCCCCACGAGCCCGAGCAGCTGTACGTCATCGACCCCGCCTGACCGGCGGGGGCTGCAGGCCCACTAGGAGGATCACCATGTCCACCCTGACCGACGAGAACACCAGTACTGCCGATTTCGAGCAGCCCTCGATCTTCAGCACCCGCGAGTCGCAGGTGCGCAGCTACTCCCGCGGTTGGCCCGCCGTCTTCGACCGGGCCGAGGGATCGTGGCTGATCGACCGCGACGGCCGCCGCTACCTGGACTTCTTCGCGGGCGCCGGCGCCCTCAACTACGGGCACAACCACCCGAAGCTCAAGCAGGCCCTCGTCGAGTACATCTCCGAGGGGCACATCACCCACTCGCTCGACATGTCCACCGTGGCGAAGGGCGAGTTCCTACAGACCTTCGAGGACAAGATCCTGCGCCCGCGCGGCCTCGATTACAAGGTGCAGTTCCCCGGCCCGACCGGCACCAACACCGTCGAGGCTGCCCTGAAGCTCGCCCGCAAGGTGAAGGGTCGCGAGTCGATCATCAACTTCACCAACGCCTTCCACGGCATGACGCTGGGCGCGCTGTCGGTGACCGGCAACTCGATGAAGCGCGGCGGCGCGGGTATCCCGCTGGTGCACGCCACGCCGATGCCCTTCGACAACTACTTCGACGGTGTCGCACCGGATTTCCAGTGGTTCGAGGCCGTGCTCGCCGACTCGGGCAGCGGCCTGAACAAGCCCGCGGGCGTCATCGTCGAGACCGTGCAGGGCGAGGGCGGCGTGAACGTGGCCCGGCCCGAGTGGCTGCGCGCTCTCGCGGATCTGTGCGAGCGGCACGACATGCTGCTGATCGTCGACGACGTCCAGATGGGTTGCGGCCGTACGGGACCGTTCTTCTCCTTCGAGGCCGCCGGTATCACGCCGGACATCGTCACCCTGTCCAAGTCGATCGGTGGCTACGGCCTGCCGATGGCGCTCACCCTGATGAAGCCCGAGCTGGACGTGTGGGGCCCCGGCGAGCACAACGGCACCTTCCGCGGCAACAACCCCGCGTTCGTGACCGCGAAGCACGCGATCGACGAGTTCTGGTCGGACGACGGCTTCGAGAAGGAGACGCTCCGCAAGGGTGCGCACATCGAGAAGCGCTTCGACGAGCTGTGCGCCGAGTTCCCCGAGCAGCTGAGCCACCGCGGCCGCGGCATGGTGCAGGGCCTGGTCTTCGCCGACGCCGATAAGGCCGGCGAGGTCTGCGCCGCCGCCTACGAGCAGGGTCTCCTCGCGGAGACCTCCGGCCCGTCGGACGAGGTGGTCAAGCTGCTGCCGCCGCTGACCATCACCGACTCCGATCTCGATCTGGGCCTCGACATCCTGGCCACCGCGACCCGAAAGGTGCTGTCCTAAATGATCGTTCGTACCACCGAGGAGATCACCGGCACCGAGCGCGATGTCGCCGCGGGCCACTGGCGCAGTAAGCGCATCGTCCTCGGCGGCGACCGGGTCGGGTTCTCCTTCCACGAGACCGTGATCGAGCCCGGAACCGTCAATGAGTTCCACTACGCCAACCACGTCGAGGCCGTATGGCTCGTGGAGGGCGAGGGCACGCTCCTCGACCGCGAGACCGGCGTCGAGTACCCACTCGCGCCCGGCACGATGTACCTGCTCGACGGCAACGAGCGGCACACCGTGACCACGCGGACCCGGATGCGCATGCTGTGCGTGTTCAACCCGCCCGTCGTGGGCACCGAGGTCCACGACGAGAACGGCGTCTACCCCCTGGTCGCCGTCGACTGATCTCCCCCTTCAATTGAACACCGTTATGGAGCGGAAAACCGCAGGTCAGAATCTCCATAACGGTGTTCAATTGCGTTCAGAGGACGAGCGCGAGCGCGCACACGATCAGCACCACGACGGCGGCCACCGCGTCCCGGCGGCCCGGCCCCGAGGCGCGGGCCACGAGCCGACCGGTGCCACCGCGAGCGGCGATCGCCTCCCCCATCTCCGTGGCCCGGCGCAGCGCCACGACCATCGCGGCGACGCACAGGTCCACCAGTTCCGCTCGGCGGGAACGCTTCACCGGCGACGCCGGCTGCAGCCGCCGGGCGGCCGCGAGGGTGCGGAACTCGTCGATCATGAGCGGGAAGGTGCGCAACGCCAGCGCGATCGTCACGGCCCACTCGTCGACGGGGACGCGCAGACGCCGCAGGGGCCGTCCCAGTCGCGCGACCGCCGGGGCGACATCGGCGGGGTCGGTCGTCCACGCGATGAGCGCGCCCGCGCCCAGCAGCACCAGCCCCAGCAGCACGACCCGCAGCAGGTTCAGCAGCCCGCCGAGGCCGAGCGAGACGGGGCCGAGGTCCACGTGCGGGGCGCCGCCGCTGGCCGCCATCAGGCACCCGCCGATCACCACGACGACGAGCACCCACCGCGGCACCGACGGCACCACCGACAGCGGGATCCGCGCCGCCGCGGCCGCGAGCACCAGCAACACGGCGAACAGCCCGACGACCGGCCACCCGGGATTCACGGTGAGCACGAGAGACAGGGCCGCCACCGCGAGGAGCTTGGTTCCGGCCCACAGCTCGTGCAGGTAGGAGCGCTGCGGGAGCGGCCGCAGCACGAGGGACGAGGACCGGCTCATACGATCTCCTCCGCATCGACGACGCCGCGGGCGAGATGGACCGTGCGGTCGCACAGCCGGTCGAGATGATCGACGTCGTGCGAGATGATCACCATCGCCTGGCCTCCGTCCCGCACCACCACGAGCAGGTCGATGAGCTCGCGCTGGGAGGTCAGGTCGAGCCCCGCGAGCGGCTCGTCCAGGATCAGCAGCCGCGGGTTCCGCGCGAGCAGCCCGGCGAGGGCGACCCGGCGCAGTTGGCCGCCGCTCAGGCGGTCCACGAGCAGGTCCGCCGAGTCGGCCGGGAGCCCGACTGCGGCGAGCGCCCCGGTGATCGCCGCACCGTCGTCGCTCCGGTACCCGGCGAGCGCCGCGAGGGCGTCGCCGGCGGTCCCGCGCATCAGTTGTAGTCGTGCCGCCTGGAGGGCCAGCGCGACCGCACCGACGTGCTCGGAGACCGGCGCACCGTCGAGCTCGCAGCTGCCGGCCGTGGGCTCGATCAGCCCCGCCATCACCCACGCGAGCGTCGACTTGCCGGACCCGTTCCCGCCGCACAGCAGCACCGCCTCGCCGTCGCCGACCGTGAGGTCGACGCCCCGCAGAGCGGCTCTGCTCCAGGGAGTCCCGGCGTCGTACTCGTAGTGCACGTCCCGCAGCGTCAGCACGGGCGCGCCCAGCGGGGGACGCGCGGTCGTCCGGGCCGACGGGGCCGGGGCCGATGCCCGCCTCGCGGTTCCGAGGTCGACGGTGCGGTCGGCGCCCGCAGCCTCTTCGGGGTAGTGGGTGATGTGCACCAGGCCGAGGTCGTGATGCCTGCTCAGCCCACCGAGCAGCCCGAGCAGGTCGGCCCGGCCCGCGCGGTCGACCATCGTCGTCACCTCGTCCGCGACGACCAGCGCCGGGCGCCGGGCCAGCGCCGCCGCGACCGCGAGGCGCTGCGCCTCGCCGCCGGACAGCCCCGATGTGTCGCGGTCCCCCATACCCGCGAGGCCGACCTCGGTCAGGAGCCCGTCGACGTCGACCTCGATCCCCTGCGGCAGGCCCCACACGACGTCGTCGGCGACACGGATGCCGAGGACCTGGCTGTCGGCGTGCTGCAGCACGAGAGCGGTGCCACCCACCTTCCCGAGGCCGACCGGACCGGGCCGCTCGACGGTGCCGCCCGTCGGCGCCACGCCCGCCAACAGGCGCATCAGCGTGGACTTGCCGGTGCCGTTGGCGCCGGTCACCGCCACATGATCACCCGGTCCGACCGTGAACGAGAGATCCCTGAGCGTGTCCCGGTCGGCGCCGGGGTAGCGGAAGTCGACGTGCCGCAGCGCCATCGGGAGCGGCTGCGGCGCTCCGTCGTCCGGCTCCACCGGGAACAGGTCCTGCGGCGCCGCGCTGGTGGCCACGACCCGTCGCAGCACCGGCGTGAGGATGCGCCACGCGAAGGAACAGCCGAACACCACGATCAACCACACCGACACCCACACGAAGACCGGCCACCGCTCCAGACCGACATCGGCGAGCCGGTGCAGCGCCGCGCCCGCCCCCGCGCCGCCCGGCACCGTCTCGAACAGCGCGCCCAGCCCGTGCACGTTCGCCGCGAACGCGCCGAGGACGACGGTCCGCAGATCGGCGAGCACCGCGAGGAAGGTGAACACGGCGGACGCGACGACGATCCCCCACAGGCCCGCGACGGCGAGCATGGTCCCGCGCCCGCGGCCCCGTCGGCGGACCTGACCGCAGATGACGCCCATGTACACGCAGGTCCACGCCGAGACGAGGCCGCCGAAACCCGCGAGCAGGAAGGAGATCATGCCCGAGGCCATCGCGGTGGCCACCGCGGCCCGCGCGCGGTGATGGAAGGCCAGGACACCCATGGGAACCGCACCGGCCCAGGCGAAGACGACGGCGCCGGGCACGACCATCGACAGCACCGCGATCGCGGACATGAGGGCCGCGGTGATCGCGGCGTGCGCGAACTCGACGGGCCGCAGAGGGCCCGAGTACCTCTCTGACATCGAATCACCCTATCCGCGATCTCGACCCGAACCGTGGCGCCCGCGCCGCGGATGCACCAGACTGGCGGCATGACCTCGCTCGCCGATCTGGCCGTCACTCTCACGTCCCTGCACCGCAAGGGCGATCCCGTCGTCCTGCCCACCACGTGGGACGCCTGGTCCGCGAACACCGCCGTCGCGGCGGGGTTCGCCGCACTCACCGTCGGATCGCACCCGATGGCCGATTCGGTCGGCAAGCCCGACGGCGAGGGTATGACCTTCGACGAGGCGATGACCCGCGTCGCCCAGATCACCTCCGCGGTCGCTGTTCCCGTCTCCGTCGACATCGAGTCCGGTTACGGGCAGTCCGCCGAGCGGATCATCGAGGGCCTGCTGGGTGCGGGTGCGGTGGGCCTGAACATCGAGGACACGGTGCACGGCGAGGGCGGCCGCTTCCGTGAGGCCCAGGAACACGCGGACCTGGTCGCCGCGCTCCGCGCCGCGTCCGACGCCGCGGGCGTGCACGTCGTCATCAACGCCCGCACCGACATCTTCAAGAACCAGGTGGGTGAGGCGGAGGATCGGGTCGAGCGCGCCATCGCGCGGATGCAGTTGTGCGCCGACGCCGGCGCCGATTCGCTCTACCCTGTCGCCTTCCACGACGCGGCCACGCTCCGTCACCTCGCGGACGCCCTGCCTCTCCCCGTGAACGCGATCGCGAACCCCGCGACCGACGATCTGGCTGCTCTCGCCGCCGCCGGCGCGGGCCGGATCAGCTTCGGACCGATCTGGCAGATGCAGCTCACCGAACGATCGAACGAACTGCTCGCCCGCTGGCGCTGACCGCCGTGGGACTGTTCTCGAGCGGGCCGCGTGACACCGCCGGCCTGATCCCGGGATCCGTCACCGTGGTCGGCGTGCCCGTCGACGCCGAGGACGCGCGCGGCTACATGGGGCGCAGTGTGCACGTCGCGGTCTCCGCGCCGGGGATCGGGCCGTTCTACCGGAAGGCCCGGGCCTCGATGCTGAAGTCAGACCGGTACCCCGAGGTGGGCATGACCGTGCCCGCCTGGCTCGACCCGCAGACCCACGAGCCCGTCCGCATCGAGTGGGAGATCGTGCCCACGCGCGACGAGAGCGCCCGCGCGGCGTTCCTCTACTGCACGGGGTCACCGGAGGCGCCACCGCCGGGCACGCTGCCCGACGGTACGCCGTCGCCCCTGTCCCCCAGCACGATCGGCGCATTCGCGGCGCCGCCACATCCCGTCGACCGGCTCACCGCGCTCGCCTCACTGCTCGACCGCGGCCTGATCTCCCGCGAGCAGTTCGGCGCGCTGCGCGATCGCGTGCTGCGAGAGACGGGCCCGTAAGCGCTTGCAGGAATCACCCGCTACGCCCTGACCCGCAGAAGTAGGCGAGCGCAGCCTCGCGGCTCGTCCTCAGTGCGGCCAGGTCGGTTCGGTCCGCCTCGAGCGCACAGGTCGTGCGGCCCGTTCCGTCGCGTCCGACGACGGTGCCCGCCAACGCCCGCAGTGGCGCTGCTCCCGCGGGTACGACGTAGAACACGTAGTGCATCGCGCCAGCACCACCGGCACCCGACGTCCGCAGATACCCGTCGACCACCCGGAACTCGCGGGTCGAGATCTGCCCGCGGTCGATGAGGCGGCCGCCGCCGGCCCGGTACACCCGGTACTCGATCGCGCCCGACGAACCGCCCCAGCCGACCGGCACCAGGAGGTCGTGGTCGGCGTCGCCGAGCAGGGATCGGTAGACCGCACGTGCGGGACGTGCGCCGTCGATCGGAAGCCGCGACCCGACCGAGACGCTCTCCGGGGCTCCGCGCACGCGAAGCGAGACGGTCCCCGCACCGTCGACCGCCCGGAAGGCGACGTCCACCGCCGGGGCGCCGTCACCGATCGCCGGCACCGTGTACTCGTCGAGCGCGGGCCCGACAGCCGTCGGCGGGCCCGGCCCCGCGGACGAGCTCGGCGCGTGCCCGCCGCCGTCCGGGGCGCAACCGGCCGCCAGCACGAGCATGCCCACGGCGAGACACCGCACGACGCCCGTGCGTGGCCGTCCTCCCCACCGCGATGTCATGTGCCCAGCATGTTCGCCCGGCCTTGGCGTGCGCTTGCCGGCGACTACCGCGCACCGTCGACCGCGAAGGCGCTGCCGCGCTCCCGGTCGAGGTAGGTCTCGGACTTGTTGCGCAGGAAGAAGACGTACACGACCAGCGAGATCGCGATGGTCACGGTCACGTAGGCGATGAACCAGGGCACGTGGCCGGACTTCTTCGCGGCCTCGTAGATCAGCGGCGCGGTGCCTCCGAAGATCGAGTTGGCCAGGGCGTAGCCGATTCCCACGCCGAGGGCGCGGATGTGCGACGGGAAGAGCTCGGCCTTCACGAGTGCGTTGATCGAGGTGTAGCCGGTGATGATCACGTAGCCCCCGCACACCATCGCGAGCGAGGCGACCGCGACATGGAGGTTCGGCAGGTACGTGATGAGGAAGTAGGTGTAGATCACGCCGCCCACGCCGAAGAAGACCAGCATGGGCTTACGACCGATCTTGTCGCTGATCATGCCGCCGATCGGCTGGATGAGCATGAGGAAGATCAGGCCGATGAGGTTCACCCACGTCGCCGTCAGCGCGTGGTCGGTGTAGGCCGTCTTGACGATGGCGGGCGCGTTCACGCTGTAGACGTAGAACGCGAGCGTCCCGCCCATCGTGATGAGGAAGCACAGCACGAGTTGCCGCCAGTACCCGGTGAGCAGCTCGCGCATCGTGCCCGAGCTGGTGTCCTCACCGTCGCGGATCGCGGCGAGTTGCTCCTCGGACAGCGACTCGTCCATCGTCCGGCGCAGCCAGAACACGATGATCGCCGCGATACCACCGACGAAGAACGCGATGCGCCAACCGAAGTCGGACACCTGCGCCTTGGAGAACAGCCCCAGGAGCACCAGAAGCATGAACTGCGCCAGCACGTGCCCGCCGACGAGCGTGACGTACTGGAAGGACGAGAAGAAGCCCCGCCGCTCCCGCGTCGCCGCCTCGGACATGTACGTGGCGGACGTGCCGTACTCGCCGCCCGTCGCGAATCCCTGCACCAGCCGGCACAGGATGAGCACCACCGCCGCAGCCACACCGATGGTCTCGCGGCCCGGTACTACCGCGATCACGAACGAACAGCCGGCCATGAGCGAGACGCTCATCGTCAGCGCCGCGCGCCGCCCCTTCCGGTCGGCGTAACGGCCGAAGAACCACGAGCCGACCGGTCGCATGAGGAAGGTGACGGCGAAGATCGCGTAGACGTAGACGGTCGAGTTCTTGTCGGCCTTGTCGAAGAACTGGCTCTCGAAGTACGTGGCGAAGACGGTGTAGACGTAGACGTCATACCATTCAACGAGGTTGCCGCTCGATCCGCGCAGCGTGTTCCAGATCGCCCGGCGGGTGTCCGCCCGGGACGAGACCGGCACCGTCGCACTCGATTCCCTCATGATCGCCTTCCCGGCCGGATGCGGCCTACACCTCGTCGGCGGAGCGTCCGGTGCTCCGGTGGCCGAGGACGGCCACCGTGATCATCAGCAGCAGCATCGCCGCCGCGACCACCGCGAACACCCACACGCTGCCACGATCGTCGAGGATCGGAAGCAGAACGAACGGAAGGAATGCGGTCACCAGCTTCGAGAGCGAGTAGGCGGCGCCGGCCGCGGTGCCGCGGATCGCCGTGGGGTACGAGTCGGCGAGGTAGACGTGATAGGCGTTGGAGAACAGGTTCGAGGCCAGGGTGTAACAGAAGCCGGCCGCCACGATCTGCGCGGGGCTGCCCGCGAAACCGAACCACAGGCCGAAGACGGCCATCAGCCCCGCCGAACCGATGACGAGGTAGCGGCGTTCGATCCGCTCCACGATCGGCAGTGCGAGCGCGGCACCGAGCGGGTAGCCGATGTACGACAGCGCCACGAACAGCAGCGAGGTCTGGATCGAGTAGCCCTTGGCCAGCAGCACGAGCGGCGCGATGGTGCCGAAGCCGTAGTAGCCGAACACCTCCAGGGCGGAGACGATCCACATCATGACGGTGCGCCGCCGGTACGGCGGGCGGAACAGCGCGCGGATCGTGATCGACCGCGACCGTACCGGGCGCAGCGCCGCGTCGGGCTCCGCCAGCACCGCGCCCTCCTTCACGGCCTGCGCCTCCAACCGGCGGACGATGGCGTCGGCCTCGTCGGAACGCCCCTGCGCCTCGAGCCATCGGGGCGATTCGGGGAGGCCCCGTCGGACCAGCCAGACCAGCAGCGAACCGAACGCACCGAACACGAACAGCAGCCGCCACCCCTGAACCTCGACTCCCCCGATCTCGAAGACCTGCGGCGTGAGCCAGCGCGCGGCGAAGCCCACCACCGGCACGCCGAGGAAGGACACGACGTAGGCCAGGGAGATGTACTTGCCGCGCACGTTCTTCGGCAGGACGTCCGACAGGTAGGAGTCGGCGAGCGCGAACTCGCCGCCGATGCCGATGCCCGCGATGAACCTGGTCACCACCAGGAAGGCCGCGTTCGGGCTGAACGCGCCCGCGAGCGAGGCCGCCGAGTACAGCGCCAGGTTGAGCATGAACGCGGTGCGCCGGCCGTACCGGTCGGCCAGGCGGCCCATGAACAGCGCGCCGATGAACTGGCCGATGAACGCGGAGGCCAGCAGCAGCTTGAGCTCGTCGGCGCCGAGCGCGAAGTCCTTCTTCAGCACCGTCGCGATGGTCGCGGCAGGAAGTTCTCGTACTGATCGAAGAACAGCCCGAGCCCGATCACCCCCACTGCGGCGAAATGCAGCCGCGTCATCGGCAGCCTGTCGAGCCGTGCCGCGATCGACGGCTCCTGCGTGGTCTCGGTCGTCACCCGTCGAAATATACTTCGGTGTACGAATTCATGTGGACCGAGCATGTCCGATCGGCGAACGCACGGCGCGAACCCCCGCACGCGGGCCGCGGATGCGGTTGAATCCAACCGTGATCGTGGATTGTGCTCACTACGTCGACGGTGCCCGGCAGGCGGAGGCGGCCCTCCCTCCCCTCGACGCCGCCCGGTTGTGCGGCGGCGGCGGCTTCGTCTGGCTCGGGCTGTTCGAACCGACGCCCGAGGAGATGGAGTCCGTCCGGCAGGCCTTCGACCTGCACGAGCTCGCCGTCGAGGATGCCCAGGACTACCACCTGCGACCGAAGGTCGAGGACTTCGACGCCTCGGTGAAGCTCGTCATCCTCCGGACCGCACGCTACGACGACGACCGCGAGGAGGTCGACTTCGGCGAGATCAGCGTCTTCGTCGGCAGTGACTTCGTCATCACCGTGCGGCAGGGCGTGGCGAGCGAGCTGCATCGGGCCCGGGCCCGGCTCGAGCAGAAACCGGAGCTCCTCGCCCTGGGGACCGACGCGGTGCTGTGGGCCATCCTCGACCAGGTGGTCGACGGCTACGAGCCCGTCGTCGCGGGCCTCGAGCACGACATCGAGCAGATCGAGGCGACGGTGTTCTCCGGTGCGGTCGCCCCCACGGAACGGATCTACCTCCTCCGCCGTGAGGTGACCAACTTCTACCGCGCCGCGCACCCCCTGCTCGCGGTCGTCAACGCCGTCGGGAAGAGCCTCGACGAGGAGCGCCTCTCCCCCTACCTGCGCGATGTCTACGACCGGCTCCAACTGATCAACGAGGAGGTCTCCGCCCAACGCGACCTCCTCGGCACGATCCTCCAGGCCAACATCGCCGTCGTCTCGGTCCAGCAGGCGAACTCGGCGGCCCGCCAGAACAGCACCATGGAGCAGCTCACGGTGCTGGCCACGATCTTCCTGCCCCTGACCTTCATCACGGGCTTCTTCGGGCAGAACTTCGAGTGGCTGACCTCGCACATCGACGGCTTCTGGCACTTCATGATCCTCGGCATCGGCGGCCTCCTGATCCCGCTGACAGCGCTGGCACTGTGGCTGCGCCGCAACAAGGCGCCCGAGGTCGATCCGTTCGCCAGCACGCACCACGGGCAGCACAAGGGCGAAGCCCACACCTGACGCATCCGCGCCGCGCAAGCGCGGGCCAACCCGCCGCCAACCCGCGCCGGGAAGACTGTGCTCGAACGCGCACCGGATCGTCGTGCGCCCCCACGGAGGAGACCCGAATGTCGTTCGCACCGCGCCGACTGACCGCCACCGCCCTGCTCGGCCTCGCCCTGGCCGGCGGTGCCGCGACCGTCGGCGCCGCGACCGCGCAGGCAGCGGGCCCCGGGCTCGGCGACTCGTGCATCGGTGCCGAGGTAGGCAAGCGGGCCGTGACCGCGGACGGCACCCGGATCCTGTGCAGCGAGTACCGGTGGGTCGTCGATCACGGCCAGCGGCCGAGCCACTCCTGGGCCGACGACCAGCCGCGGTGAGACCGCCCCGTCCGCCTCGCGACCGCGAGTAGCCTGGACGACGTGCGCACTGCGATACCCGCCTGGGAGCCCGCGGAGGCCACCGCACCCGACGCGGACTGGGCCGACCGGCTCGACCGGGCGCGGGAGCTGCTGAAGGGGCGCCGCACCGTCGCGCTCACCGGCGCCGGGATCTCCACCGCGTCCGGCATCCCCGACTACCGGAGCCCGGACGCGCCCCGTCGCACCCCGATGACGCTCCAACAGTTCCTCGGCTCCGCCGAGTTCCGGAAACGGTACTGGGCGCGCAACCACCTCGGCTGGCGGCACATGGACGCGGCGCTGCCCAACGCGGCGCACCGCGGCCTCGCAGCGCTGCCCGGTGTGACGGGCGTGATCACCCAGAACGTCGACCTCCTGCACCTCAAAGCCGGCTCGCGCGGCGTCGTCGACCTGCACGGGAACTACGCGCAGGTGCGGTGCCTGAGCTGCGAGAACCGGATCAGCCGGCACCGTCTGCACGCACAGCTCGAACCCCTCAACGCCGGCTTCGTCGCGCGGATCGCCGGGCGCGGCGCCCTCGAGGTCGCCCCCGACGCCGATGTCGTCATCGAGGACACCGGCGACTTCACGATGGTCGACTGCGGCGCCTGCGGCGGCGTCCTCAAGCCCGACATCGTCTACTTCGGCGAGTCCGTGCCCAAGCCGCGCGTCGCCCGCGCGTTCGCCATGGTCGACGATGCCGAGGCCCTCCTCGTGCTCGGCACCTCACTGACCGTGATGTCCGGGCTGCGGTTCGTGCGGCATGCGCACAAGCAGGGCAAGCCGATCGTCATCGTGAACCGCGGCCGCACCCGCGGCGACGAGCTCGCCGACGTCACCGTCGACGTGGACGTCGCCACCGCCCTGCAGCGTCTCGCCCTGCCCTGATCGCCGACCGAGAGGACCCCGTGAGCACCGACGCCGCCGATCTCCCGCTCGAGGACCGAGCCCGCCTGCTCACGGGCGCGGACTTCTGGACCACCGCCGCGGCCCCCGGGGTGCCGTCGATCGTGCTCACCGACGGCCCGCACGGCGTGCGGCGCCAACTCGGGGCGTCGGACCACCTGGGCCTCAACGCGTCCGCCCCCGCCACCTGCTTCCCACCCGCCGTGGCCGTCGGCTCGAGCTGGAACCCCGAGGTGGCGCGGCGCATCGGCGAGGCGGTCGCCGTCGAGGGGCGCGCCCTGGGCGTCTCGGTGATCCTGGGCCCCGGCGTGAACATCAAGCGGCACCCGCTGTGCGGCAGGAACTTCGAGTACTACTCCGAGGACCCGCTGCTCGCCGGTGCGCTCGGGGCGGCGCTCGTGCAGGGGCAGCAGAGCCGCGGGGCCGGCGCCTCCGTCAAGCACTTCGCGCTCAACAACCAGGAAACGGAACGGATGCGGGTCAGCGTCGACGCGGACCCGCGCACCGTCCGCGAGATCTACCTCCCCGCCTTCGAGCGGATCGTCCGCGAGGCCGCTCCCGCCACCGTGATGTGCTCGTACAACCGGATCGGCGGCGTCTACGCCTCGCAGAACCACTGGCTGCTGACCTCACTGCTGCGCGAGGAGTGGGCGTACGAGGGGCTCGTCGTCAGCGACTGGGGCGCGGTGCACGACCCCGTCGCCGCGGTCCGTGCGGGCCTGGACCTGGAAATGCCGCACGGCCCCACCAGTACCGAGCGCGTGCTCGCCGCCGTCGCCGCGGGCGACCTCGACGAGGGGACCGTGACCCGGGCCGCGCAGCGCGTGATCGACCTGGCGCGGTGGGCACCGTCGGACGACGAGCCCGCGCCCGACCTCGAGGCGCACCACCGACTGGCCCGGGAGGTCGCGGCGGAGTGCGCCGTGCTGCTGCGCAACGAGCACGCCGCGCTCCCCCTCGGCGCGGGCTCCGGGTCCGTCGCGGTGATCGGCGAGCTCGCCCGGACCCCGCGATACCAGGGCGGCGGATCGAGTCACATCAACGCCACCCGCGTCGACGTCCCGCTCGACGAGATCGTCGCGCGCGCAGGAGAACTCGGCATCCCGACCGAGTTCGCGGCCGGCTACACGCTCGACGGTGACGACGCCGGGCACGGCGACGACCACGCGCTCCATGCGGAGGCCATCGGTGCGGCCGCCCGAGCCGGCACGGCGGTGATCTTCGCCGGGCTCACCGAGGCGGAGGAGTCCGAGGGCTTCGACCGCCCGGACCTGCGGATCGCGTCGCGCCAGGTGGACCTGATCCGCGCGGTCGCGGCCGCGGCGTCCCGCTCCGTCGTGGTCCTCGTGGGCGGCGGCGTGGTCGAGCTCGAATCGTGGCACGACGAGGTCGACGCCATCCTCGAGGCCTTCCTGCTCGGCCAGGGCGGCGGCGCAGCGATCGCCGACCTGCTGTTCGGACTGGCGGAACCGTCGGGCCGCCTGGCCGAGACCATCCCCCGGACCATCGAGCAGACCCCGGCGTTCGGGAACTTCCCCGGCGAGCTCGGCACCGTCCGGTACGGCGAGGGCCTGCTCGTGGGCTACCGCTGGTACACCACCCGTGGGATCACGCCGCGCTACCCGTTCGGGCACGGCCTGAGCTACACGGACGTCGTCGTCGACGACCTCGCAGTGGCGGTCACCGGCCCCGACACCGCGACCGCTCGGGTGCGGGTGCGCAACACCGGCGACCGCGCGGGAAAGCACGTGGTGCAGCTCTACGTCGGCGGGGAGGCCGGTCCGGTCTTCCGGCCCCGACGGTCCCTGGCCGCTTTCCGCAAGGTCGCGCTCGGGCCCGGTGAATCGACGACGGTCGAGCTCGACCTGCCTCGCCGCGCGTTCGCGTACTGGGACGCACGGCGGAACGACTGGGTCGTCGCCGGCGGCGCCTACCGCATCGAGGTGGGCCGCAGCAGCGAGGACATCGACGGTGCCGCCCAGATCGAGCTCGACGGCGACGTGATCGTCGAACGCCTGGACATGGACTCGACGATCGCCGAGTGGGCGGCGCACCCCGTGGCCGGGGAGGGCTTCCGGGCCGCGCTCACCGGATCCGTCGGGGGCATGTCCGTCGACCAGCTCCTGGAACTCGCGGGCTCGATGCCCCTGGGCAAGGCGCTGGACATGCTGCCCGGTCCCGCGGGCGCCGAAGCCCGCGCCGGGCTGGAGGCCGCGATCGCTGCACAGTGACCGCGGACCGTGCATCGCGCGCAGCGCGGGCGTGCGGTCAGAGGCCGGCGCGCGCGAGCGCCTGCGCGGCCTCGTCGCCCTGGGCCACGTCCCGCGCGGAGCAGCACAGCAGGTCGGCGCCGGCCCGGACCGCCGCGACCGCCCGCTGCCCCGTGGAGCCGTACGCGGCGAGGGCTCCCGCCTCCAGCGCGTCGGTGATGATCGTGCCCGAGAAACCGAGACGGCCGCGCAGGTGGGTCTGCAGGATCGTGCGGGACATGCCGGCCGGGTTCGCCGCATCCAGAGCGGGATAGACGGCCCACGACGGCATCACCATCCGCACCCCCGCCGCGATCGCGGCGGTGTACGGCGCCATGTCGACCGACTGCAGGGTCGCGGCCGGCAGGTCGACGGTGACCGTGGTCAGGTCCGTGTTCGCCCCCGCCGGAGCAGCTCCCAGGCCCGGGAAGTGCTTGGCGCACGCCGAGATCCCCGCGCCCTGCGCTGCCCGGATGAAGGCCGCGGCGCAGTCCGCGACGACCTGCGGGTCGGACGAGAAGCTGCGCTGCGTGGCGTCCAGGAAGTCGCCCGCGGACCTGTGAACGCCCAGCACGGGCGCGAGGTCGCCGGAGATCCCGGCCCCGCCGAGTACCGCGGCCGCCGCTGCACCCTGCGCCCTCGCAGCTGACGCCGGGTCGGCCGAGGTGCCCACCTGCTTCGCGGACGCCGACGGGCCGCCGGGCACCCGGTTGACCTGGCCGCCCTCCTGATCGGTGAGCAGCGTGAGCGAGCCCTTCGCCGCCCGGCGGAACTCGGCCGTCACCTCCGCGAGCTGCGCCGCGGACGAGATGTTCTCCGAGAAGAAGATGACGCCGCCCACGCGCCCCTGCGAGACCTTGGTCAGCAGCTCCCCGGGCGGCGTGAGGCCGCTGTAGGAGTACACCACTCGCCGCCCCGCGTCCGGCGCCGCCGCGGCCCTCCCTGCGGACACCGCTGTGAGGGTCGCGAACACGGCACCCGTGCCCGCGACGAGGAACGCCCTGCGGTCGAAGTCCACCATGATCATCGAGGGTACCCACTCGCACGCTGCTCAGAGCGGATCCGACGGTGCCGCGGCCCGGCCCGTCGTAGCGTGAGTCCATGGAGACCCGCAACGAGGCACTGTTCCGGCACGAGCTCGGCGCCCACCTGCGCCGGCAGCGGCACGAGCGCGGCGAGCGGCTGGCCGACACCGCCGAGCGCGCCGGGATCTCTCCGCAATACCTCTCCGAGATCGAGCGCGGGCTCAAGGATCCGTCCAGCGAGATGCTCTCGGCCATCGCCGATGCGCTCGACACCGACGTGGGTGCGATCGCCGTCGCGGTGGGTCTGCGAATGCAGGCCGCACGCCCGGTGGTGCGGCTCGGCGTCGTCGCCACCGGACCGGTCGCGGCGCCCCGTCGGGTCTCCCCCGGCCCGCGGCTGCTCGCCCTGGCGGCCTGACCGCCCCGGCCGGGCCTGCTTCAGGCCTCCTCGATCACCTCGTCGATCAGCCCGTAGTCGACGGCCGCCGCGGCGGTGAAGACACGGTCGTGGTCCGTATCGGCGCGGAGCTGCTCGGGGGTCTGGCCGGTGTGCCGCGCCAGGACCCGCTCCATCTGGGCGCGCACGCGGATCACCTCGTCGGCCTGCAGGATCAGGTCCGGAATCGTGCCGCGTCCCTGCGCCGACGGCTGATGCAGCACGACCCGTGAGTGCGGGAGACCCATCCGCCGGCCCGGTGCGCCGCCCGCGAGCAGCACCGCCCCCACCGCGACGGCCTGCCCGACGCAGGTGGTCGCCACTGGCGGCCGGATGTACCGCATGGTGTCGTAGATCGCCAGGGCCGCACTGGGATCGCCGCCCTCGCAGTTGATGTACAGCTGGATCTCGCCCTCGCCGTCGGAGGCGAGGAACAGCAGCTGCGCGACGATCGCGTTCGCGACCCCGGCGTCGATCCCGGTGCCGAGGTAGACGACCCGCTCCGAGAGCAGGTGCGAGTAGACATCGGTGATGCGCTCGCCGGTGGGGCGCCGGTCGATCACATTGGGGATCGTGTAGGTGCTCATCGAACCGCCCCCGCGAGGTCGAAACCGGTGCGGCGACGGCCCGGGACGATGGTGTCGAAGGAGTCGACGATCTCGTCGACGAAGCCGTAGTCGCGGGCCTCCTGCGCCGTGTACCAGCGGTCGTGCAGCGAATCCTCGAAGATCTGCTCCAGCGGCCGCCCGGTGTCCTCCGCGATCAGGCCGAGCACCGTGTCGCGGGTGTGCCGCAGGTCGCCGGCCTGCAGCTCGATGTCGACGGCGGTGCCGCCGATGCCCGCGGAGCCCTGGTGCATGAGCACCCGGGAGTGCGGCAGTGCGCGCCGCTTGCCCGGCGTGCCCGCGGACAGCAGGAACTGTCCTGCGCTGTAGGCGATCCCGAGCACGAGTGTGGAGACATCGCACGGCACGAGCCGCATGACATCGCGGATCGCGAGCATGGACGGCACGGAGCCGCCGGGCGAGTGGATCCACAGCGCGATGTCGCCGGGACTCGCCGCCGCGAGCGAGAGGATCTGCGTGGCGAGAAGGGAACCGTTGTCGTCGTCGAGCGGACCGTCGAGCACGACGACCCGATGGTCGTAGAGCTCACGGCGCACCCGCTCGCTGAACCTGGGGGTGGTGGGTGTGTCTGTCATGCCCCCATCGTGACGCGGGTCGCGTCGCCGGGGAAGACGAATCCGCCTGAGGCGGAACCGCTCACAGCAGCTCCGCCCCAGGCGGATCGGATCGTGCGGCTCCGCGGAGGATCAGCCGGCGGCGTAGGCGGGCTCGCTCCGGAAGCGGGAGACGCGACCGTCGATGCCGAGCGCCCGCCACAGGAGGCGCGAAACCGGGTTCATCAGCTTCGTCTTCTCCGCGAGCAGGCGGACGTCGCCGAAGACCTCGCGCTTCATGACCTGCGACTCGGGCGAGCGCCAGTACATCTGCTTCCAGACCTCGCGCGGAATGTCGAAGCGCTTGCGGAACTCGCGCGGCGGCACCGCGATCGCCGTGAGCAGTGAACGCATCACGAGCGGCAGCGCCAGCGAGAGCAGGAACCGCGGGAATGCGCCGCGGGTGGGGATGCGGTGCTCGAGCAGTTGGTGCGCGAACGAGATGTGCCGCGCCTCCTCCGCCACGTGGAGCTGCATGACGGCGGTCATGGTGGGGTGCTGCTCGATGCCGGAGCGCAGGAACTGCTTCTGCACATGGTCGATCGGCTCCTCGCCGCCGAGCACGCCCATGTAGAAGATCATCGGGAAGGTGGTGGCCGCCAACGGGATGATCGGCGAGAGCCGCCGGAACCACAGCGGACCGCCGGGCACGTCCATGCCGATCCGATTGACGAACTCCTGGAACATCAGCGTGTGCTGACACTCCTCCTTCGCCTCATGCGTGGCGTAGCGGAACTCCGGCGAATTGTTCGGCTGCAGGGCGGTGTACTGCATGATGCCGCGGATCAGCACCGACTCGAACTGCAGCCCCACTTTGGCCACGTTGGCCTGGCGCCACATGCCCATCTCGATCTGCTTGGCGCGCGGCTGCGACTGGTACCACGCGGTCCGACCGATCGGATCGAAGCGGGAGTCGAGGATCCACCGCGGATCGTCGGGTACCACGGCCAGCTCTGGCGAGTCCCAATCGATGTCGACGTACGGATCGAAGTTGCGCAGTACCGAGGCCTCGGACAGGTCCTGCAGAGTCTGCTCGTACTCCGCCTGGCCCGCGAACGGGCGGCCGCGGGTGCGCCCCATGTGCGTGATGTGCAGCGCCATGACGACCTCCGGGTTCTCGATGACACAGCTCTACCAAAAATGTACCACGATGATGGACATTTCCTACCTGTCTGTATGAACGCCCAGGTCCGGCCTGTAGGGTCTGCCGTGATCACCCGGGACACCGGGTCCCAGATGATCGTCGCCCGCACCGCCGACGCCGGAGGTTCCATGACCACCATCAACCACACCGCGACCGCGACCGTGCCGGTGAGCACCGCCTTCGCGCACGTCGCGGACTACCGGACCGTGCCGCAGTGGTTCTTCGGGATCAGCCGGTTCGTGCCGCAGGGCGCGAAGGACTACGGCCTCGGCGCCGTGTACGACTCCGCGGTGAAGATCGGCCCCAAGGAGATCGGCTCCGTCGTCGAGGTCACTGAGTTCGACGAGGACAGCCTGATCACGCTGAAGTCGATCTCCGGATTCCGCACCACGTCGCGGTGGCGGTTCCGCGCCGTCGACGAGGGGCGCACCGAGCTCGCCGTCGAGTTCACCTACGACCTGCCGGGCGGCTTCGCGGGCAAGGCCCTCGGCATGATCATCGAGCCCTTCGCCGTCCAGGCGGTCAAAGCCTCCGAGGCGGCACTGCGCCGGGACCTCGAGGGCGCGGCGTAGCGAGGAGCGCTCTCAGCGCACCGGCACGAGGTCGTCCGCATGGACGACGGGACGCCGCAACCCCTCGGGCAACTCCGCGGTGCCCTGACCGAGCATCGCCTCGATCTCCGAGTGGTCGTAGGCCACGACGCCGCGGGCCCGGACGGTGCCCGCCGCGTCGCACAGGTTGACCACGTCTCCCCCGGAGAACGTGCCGCTCACACCGTGCACGCCCGCGGGCAGCAGCGATCGCCGGCGGTCCACGACCGCGGCGACGGCACCGTCGTCCAGCACGAGGTCCCCGTGGACGTCGGCGGCGTGCCGCACCCAGAACCGCCGCGCCGACAGGCGCACGGCCCGGGGACGGAAGACCGTGCCCACATCCGCACCGTCGAGCGCCCGGTCCGCGACCGCCGCTGCGGTCAGCAGCACGGGCACTCCCGCGTCGGCGGCGAGCCGAGCGGCGGACAGCTTCGACGCCATCCCGCCCGTGCCGAGTGCGCCGCCGGAACCGGCCACGACCCCGTCGAGGTCCTCCGGGCCGTCGACGGCCGCGATGAGCGAGGCCTCGCCCTTGCGCGGGTCCCCGTCGTAGAGCCCGTCGACGTCGGACAGCAGGACCAGCGCATCGGCGCCGGTCAGGTGTGCGACGAGGGCGGCCAGCCGGTCGTTGTCACCGAAGCGCACCTCGTTGGAGGCCACCACGTCGTTCTCGTTGATGATCGGGACGGCACCGAGCGTGCGCAGCCGGTCCAGCGTGCGCTGCGCGTTGGCCGCGTGCACGCGGAGCCCGATGTCGTGCGCGGTGAGCAGCACCAACGAGACGATCCGCTCGTAGCGCCGGAAGGAGGCGCCCCAGGCGTTGGCCAGCTGCAGCTGCCCCACCGAGGCGACGGCCTGCTTGGTCGCGAGGTCGGTGGGCCGTCGCTTCAACCCCAGCGGCGCCATGCCCGCGCCGATCGCGCCGGAGGACACCACGACGACCTCGGTGCCCCGGTCCAGGCGCGCGACGATCGCGTCGGTCAGCGCGTCCAGACGGTCCGACGCGAGGCCGTGCTCGAGATCGGTCAGCGCGGAGCTGCCGATCTTGACCACCAGCTTGCGGGCGCCCGCGACGAGGGCGCGCATGTCCCCGTCGAGCAGCTCGCCGTGAGGCGTCGCGGGCGCCTCGGTCACAGGTCGTCCTCGTCGTCGCTCGCCAGGCCGCGCCGCACGTCGTGCTGGTGGCGACGCTCGGCGGCGCCCACGCGGTCGTTCTGCTCGAGCCGGATGTCGGTGCCGCGGCCCGTGACCGGCACGTCGTCGATGGTGCCGAGCGAGGGCTCCCAGTTGAAGCAGACGTCGCCGATGGTGACCGGGGCTCCCGGCTCCGCACCGAGCTTGACCAGCTCCTTCTCGACGCCGAGCCGGTTGAGCCGGTCGGCGAGGAAGCCGACGGCCTCGTCGTTGTCGAAGGGCGTCTGCTTGATCCACCGCTCGGGCCGCGGTCCGCGCACGATGAAGCCGCCCGGCTGCGCGGGATCGGAGATGACCTCGAACCCGGACTCGTCGATGGCGATGGGCCGGATGACGGGGCGACGGGCGACCGGGGTCCCCCGCTCCTCGCGGTAGCGCTGCACGAGCTCGGCGAGCGCGAAGGTCAGCTCGCGCAGGCCCGTGTGCGCCACCGCGGAGATCACGAAGACCGGCCAGCCGCGCTTCTCGAACTCGGGGCGCACCATCTCGGCGAGCTCCTCGGCGTCCGGCACGTCGGCCTTGTTCAGCACGACGATGCGCGGGCGCTCGGACAGGTCGCCCAGGCCCGTGTCGGCGGCGAGCGCCGGCTGGTACGCGGCCAGCTCGGCCTCCAGCGCGTCGACATCGCTCACCGGGTCACGGCCGGGCTCGAGGGTCGCGCAGTCCACGACGTGCGCGAGCACGGCGCACCGCTCGAGGTGGCGCAGGAAGTCCAGGCCCAGGCCGCGGCCCGTCGACGCGCCGGGGATGAGGCCCGGGACGTCGGCGATGGTGAAGGTGGTCTCCCCAGCGGAGACGACGCCGAGGTTCGGCGCGAGCGTGGTGAACGGGTAATCGGCGATCTTGGGCTTCGCGGCCGACAGCACCGAGACCAGCGAGGACTTGCCCGCGGACGGGAAGCCGACCAGTCCCACATCGGCGACCGACTTGAGCTCGAGCACCAGATCGCGCGTCTGGCCCTCCTCGCCGAGCAGCGCGAAGCCGGGCGCCTTGCGCGCCTTCGACACCAGCGCCGCGTTGCCGCGGCCACCGCGGCCGCCCTGCGCGGCGTCGAACCGGGTGCCCGCGCCCACGAGATCGGCGACCATCCGGCCGTCGGTGTCCAGGACGACGGTGCCGTCCGGCACCTTCAGGATGAGGTCCTGCCCGGAGCGGCCCTCGCGGTTCCCGCCCTCGCCGGGCTTGCCGTTGGTGGCCTTGAGGTGCGGGCGGAAGTGGAAGTCGAGCAGCGTGTGCACCTGCGGGTCGACCTCGAGGATCACCGAGCCGCCGCGGCCTCCGTTGCCGCCGTCGGGGCCGCCGAGCGGCTTGAACTTCTCCCGGTGGATCGAGGCGCAGCCGTGGCCACCGTTACCTGCCGTGACATGCACCGTCACGCGGTCGACGAACCTGGACATGGATGAACCTCTTTCTACCGTGTGCCCGCCCGAGGGCGGAAAGACGAAAGCGGGCGGGCCCCTGACAAGGAGACCACGCCCGCCTTCGAGAAGACTTCGTACTGCTGCCGCGGACTAGGCCTCCGCAGCGACCGGCACGATGTTGACCGTCTTGCGGCCACGCTTGGTGCCGAACTCCACGGCGCCCGCCGCGAGGGCGAACAGCGTGTCGTCGCCGCCACGGCCGACGAGCACGCCGGGGTGGAAGTGGGTGCCGCGCTGGCGGACGATGATCTCACCGGCGCTGACCTTCTGGCCACCGAACCGCTTGACGCCCAGTCGCTGGGCGTTGGAATCACGACCGTTGCGCGAGCTGGACGCGCCCTTCTTGTGTGCCATCTGGCTACTCCTGTACTAAAAGTGTGAGTGGTCTGATTCGCCGGTCAGGCGATCGCGGTCACCTTGACGACCGTCAGCTTCTGCCGGTGGCCCTGACGCTTGTGGTAGCCGGTCTTGTTCTTGAACTTGTGGATGCGGATCTTCGGTCCCTTGACCTGATCCACGACCTCGGCGGTGACCGAGATCTTCTCCAGCGCGGCGGCGTCGGTGGTGAGGTTCGCACCGTCGACGACGAGCGCCACGGGCAGCTTGACGCTGCTACCGAGCTCACCGTCGATCTTCTCGACCTTCACCAGGTCGCCGACGGCGACCTTGTACTGCTTGCCGCCGGTCTTGACGATCGCATACGTGGCCATCTTCGGGCTTACCTCTTCTTACACATCTCGTAGTTCAGCGCGCGCCAGGTGCGCGGCTCGTATCACGCGGGTACTCCGGAACACGCACACACGAGCGCGCCGCCGGAAAAGCGACCTTCCCAGGCTACGGGAACGCCGACGCCAGGGTCAAACCGGCTGGTCCGCCTTGTCGGCACCGTCACCCTCGACGCCACCCGCCGCCGGTCCCGCGGGCCGGGCAGCGGCACGGCGCCGGGCCCGCTTGCGCGCGGGCTCCGCCACCGATGCACCGGCCGCATCGCCCGCGGGGGCGGTCGGCGCGTCGGGCACGGGGATCGCGATGTCGACGACGATCGTCTGCGCGGACGCCGACGTCGTGGTGGGCGCCTTCCGCGCCACCCGGCGGCGGCGCGGGGCCGACGGTGCCTGCTCCGCCGGCGTCTGCTCGGCCACCGGTGCGGCCTCGGGCGGTGCGGCAGCAGGCGCGGCCTGCGCCGCCGGAGCCTGCTCGGGCTCGGCGGCAGGTGCCTCGGGCGCCACATCGAACACCTCGGGTGCCTCGGCCGCCGCCTCCGTCACCGGCGCGGCCACCTCGTTACCGTCCTCATCGTGGTGCGCCGCCATCGCCCGGAACATCGGATGCTCACCCTTGTGCGCGACGGGCTCCTTCGCGGGCGCGGGCTGCGCCTCCGGGGCCTGGACGGCACCGTCGGACTTGGAACGCTTGCGCTTCTTGCGGCCCGTGCCCTCGGACCGCTCCCCCGAGCGGCCGGCCTCCTCGCCGCCGCCCGCCGACTCGACGGGCGCGTCGTGGACGATGATGCCGCGGCCGGCGCACGCCTGGCACGGCGTGGAGAAGGCCTCGACGAGGCCCGTGCCGATCCGCTTGCGGGTCATCTGGACCAGGCCCAGCGAGGTGACCTCGGAGACCTGGTGGCGAGTGCGGTCGCGGCCCAGGGCCTCGGTGAGGCGCCGCAGCACGAGGTCGCGGTTGGACTCGAGGACCATGTCGATGAAGTCGACGACGATCATGCCGCCGATGTCGCGCAGGCGCATCTGCCGCACGATCTCCTCGGCCGCCTCGAGGTTGTTGCGGGTGACCGTCTCCTCGAGGTTGCCGCCGGCGCCGGTGAACTTGCCGGTGTTGACGTCCACGACGGTCATCGCCTCGGTGCGGTCGATGACCAGGGTGCCGCCCGAGGGCAGCCAGACCTTGCGGTCCATGGCCTTCGCGAGCTGCTCGTCGATGCGGAAGGTCGCGAAGACGTCCGGCGCGTCAGCGTGGGCCTTCTCGAACTTCTCGACCCGCGGCAGCAGGTCGGGAGCGACATCACCGACGTACTTCGACGTCGTGTCCCAGGCCTTGCGGCCCTCGATGACGAGCTTGCTGAAGTCCTCGTTGAAGAGGTCGCGGACGACCTTGACCAGCAGGTCCGGCTCCTCGTAGAGCGCCTTGACGCCCTTCTGCGAGGAAGCGGCCTCGATCTCGGCCCACTGCGCCTGCAGCCGCGCGACATCGCCCGCGAGCTCCTCGGCGCTCACGCCCTCGGACGCGGTGCGGATGATCACGCCCGCGTCGGCGGGGACGATCTCCTTGAGGATCTCCTTGAGGCGCTTGCGCTCGGTGTCGGGCAGCTTGCGCGAGATGCCGGCGGAGCCGCCGCCCGGCACGTACACCAGGAAGCGTCCCGCGAGGGAGATCTGCGTCGTCAGCCGGGCGCCCTTGTGGCCGACCGGGTCCTTGGAGACCTGCACCAGCACCTGATCGCCGGGCTTGAGGGCCTGCTCGATCTTGCGGGCGTTGCCGTCGAGACCGGCGGCGTCCCAATTGACCTCGCCGGCGTAGAGCACGCCGTTGCGGCCGCGGCCGATGTCGACGAACGCGGCCTCCATCGAGGGCAGCACGTTCTGCACGCGGCCCAAGTAGATGTTGCCGACCATCGACGCCGAGCTCGACGAGGTGACGAAGTGCTCCACCAGCACGCCGTCCTCGAGGACCGCGACCTGGGTGTAGTCGGCGGGGTGCGGCACGGTGTGGCCGTCCTGGCCCTGCGACGGCCCCACGCCGGTGCGCTCGCGCACCACCATCACGCGGTCGACGGCCTCGCGGCGGGCGAGGAACTCCGACTCGGTGAGGATCGGCGGGCGGCGGCGTACGGTGTCGCGGCCGTCGCGGCGGCGCTGGCGCTTGGCCTCCAGGCGGGTCGAGCCGCTGATGCCGCGCACCTCGTCGCGGCGGGCGCGCTGACGCGATTCCCGCGGCTCGCGCTCGTGGACGACGGTGTTGGGCGGGTCGTCGGACGAGGCCGCCTCGGCGCCGTCCTCCCCCGCGCCCGTGCGGCGCCGGCGACGGCGCCGGCGGCGACGCGAGCCACCGTCGGTCACGTCCTCGACGTCATCGCCCTCGGCGCCGTCCGACGATGCCTCGTCGGTCTTCTCCTCGGCGGCGGCCGCGCCGTCCGCCTCGGGCTGCTGCTCGTCGGTGCTCGCGTCCTGCGCGGGCGCACCGTCGGTCTGCTCGGCCTGGTCCTGGCCGTCCTGCTCGTCGGCGTTCTCGCCGCGACCGCGACCGCGGCCACGACGGCCCCGGCGGCGGCGGCGATTGCCGGCGCCCTCGTCGTCCGCGGAATCGTCGGACGACGATGCCGACTCCGCCGGCTCGGCGGCGGCCTCGGCGACCGGCTCGGTGTCCTGCTCGGTCGCGGGAGCGTCGACGGCCGGGGCCTCGGGCTCCGGGGCGTCCTCGACGACGTCCTTCTTCTTCGGCGCGCGCGCCTTCCGCGGCGCGGGCTCGACCTGCTCGGGCTGCAGGAACAGCGGCACCGTGGTGTCGATGGTCGACGGGGCCACCTCGGCGATGGGCTCGATGACTGCGGCCTCGGAGAAGAGGGACGGGGTCTCCTCGACGGGCTCGGCGGGTGCCGCGGTGGCGGGTTCGGCCGCGACCTGCTGGTCAGCGACTTCGGGTGCTCCGCCCGCGAGCTCGGCGATGCGATCGCGGACGCGCTCGGCGGCGCTGCGGTCGATGCTCGAGTGCGCACTGCGCGCGACGAATCCGAGATCACCGAGGTGCGCGAGCACCTCCTTGCTCGTGAGCCCGAGCAGACGCGCCAGCGCGTGGACGCGCAGCTTCTGCGGGAACTCCTCCCGAGCTTCGTTGTTCTGTTCTTCCGGCGACGTGTTGTCGGCCACTGAATCTCCTACCGACCCCCGGGCGCGATCACTACTCGGTCGCGGCCACGCGGGGGCGTGTCGTGTGGTGGGGCTCCAGGTGACCTGAAGCCTCACGTTTGTCAAGGTCTGCACGTGTCTCGTGCGTGGCGCACGCTTGCTCGGTGTTCGCCGAGCTGCCGGGCCGGTCGGTGCTGCGCGGTTGCGCGCGCCGACGTGCGTCCGACTCATCATCCCACACGTCACAGCCGCGGCGGAAAAGTATCGGGCCCGCGCTGCGCGGTTCGCGCGGCGCGGGCCCGGGGGACGTGGGTCGACGCAGGTCAGGCGAGACCGGGGAACCAGAGGGCGATCTCGCGCGCAGCGGACTCGGGCGAGTCGGAACCGTGCACGAGGTTCTCCTGGGTCTCCAGGCCGAGGTCACCGCGGATGGTGCCCGGCACGGCCTTCTCCACGGGGTCGGTGCCGCCGGCGAGCTGACGGAACGCCGCGATCGCGCGGGGGCCCTCCAGCACCGCGGCCACGACGGGCCCGGAGGTGATGAATTCGAGCAGGGAGTCGAAGAAGGGCTTCTCCTTGTGTTCGGCGTAGTGGCCCTCGGCCACCTCGATGGAGACGTGCTTGAGCTCGAGGGCCGCGATGGTCAGGCCCTTCCGCTCGATGCGCGCCAGGATCTCCCCGGACAGGCCGCGCCGCACGCCGTCGGGCTTGATGAGAATCAGAGTCCGCTCAGTCACGGGCACAGACTAACGGGACGGTGCGGTCACCGTCGACGACGGTCCCCCGGACGGTGCGCCGGCTCAGTCCGCGATCGGCTCCTGGCCCTGCAGCCGCCCCTCGGCCATCCGCTTCTTCACGTCCCGCTCGATGTAGACGATGTACGCCCAGACCAGGGCGAACACGACGCCCACGGCGCCGATCCCCCAGTGCACCGCGAAGCCGGCGATCACGGCGACCTGCAGCGCGCAGATCGCGGGGATGGCCCACGGCTTCTTCACGACCATGCAGCCGGCGAAGCAGGCCGCGGCCAGGATCAGGACGTACGCGACCTTCAGGCCCGACAGCCCCGGGGACAGCCGGATCACCACCGGCAGGGCCAACAGGATCACGATCATCTCGAGGATCAGCGTGCCGGACAGGATGCCGCGGAAGCTCTTCCACGGGTCCTTGGTGGGCGGCGTGAACCGCTGGGTACTCACTGGGGTTCCTTTCCGAACAGCGAACGCGCGGCTCCCGCGGTCACCACCGAGCCGGTGATGAGCACGCCGACGCCCGACGCCGGTGCGCCGGTGTCGAAGCCGTCGTCCGACTCGTCGTCGGCGAGCGCGATCGCGGTCTCGACCGCATCGATCATCGTGGGTGAGGTGACGACGCGGTCCTCGCCGAAGATCTCCTCGGCGATCGCGGCGAGCCGCTCGACCTCGAGCGCCCGCGGCGAGCCGTTGTGCGTGACCACCACGGTGTCGAGCACGGGCTCCAGGGCGGTCAGCACGCCGATCGCGTCCTTGTCGGCGAGCACGGAGACCACGCCGATCAGCGTGTGGAAACCGAACTCGGTCTCGATGGTGCGCGCCAGCGCCTGCGCGCCGTGCGGGTTGTGCGCGGCGTCGATGAGCACCGTCGGGGCGGTACGGACGCGTTCGAGCCTGCCCGGCGACGCGGCCTTCGCGAAGCCCTCCCGCACCGTGTCGAGGTCGAGCTGCTGGTCTGCGCCCGCGCCGAAGAAGGCCTCTACCGCGGCGAGCGCGACCACGGCGTTGTTCGCCTGGTGCTCGCCGTGCAGGGGCAGGAAGATCTCGTCGTAGACGCCTCCCAGGCCCTGCAGGGTCAGCTGCTGCCCGCCGACGGCGACGCGCCGCTCGACGACCATGAACTCGGAGCCCTCACGCGCGACGGCCGCATCGGCCTCGACGGCCTTCCGGAGCAGCACGTCCATGGCGGCCGGCTCCTGCTTGCCCACGACCACGACGGTGTCCTTGGGGATCAGCCGCTCGGGCGCGCGCTTGATGATCCCCGCCTTCTCCCCCGCGATCGACGGGATGTCCGGGCCCAGGATCTCGACGTGGTCGAGGCCGATCGGCGTGATCACGGCGACCTCGGCCGTCACGACGTTCGTGGCGTCCCAGGTGCCGCCGAGCCCGACCTCCACCACCGCCACGTCGACGGGGGCCTCGGCGAACGCCGCGAAGGCCATCGCGGTGAGCACTTCGAACTTGCTCATCCGCGGACCGTCGGCGGCCTCGGACTGCGCGTCGACGAGCTCGATGAAGGGCTCGAGCTCGCGGTAGGTCTCCACGTACTGACGTGCTGTGAGCGGCGCACCGTCGACCGCGATGCGCTCGGTGGCGAGCTGCAGGTGAGGACTGGTGATCCGGCCCGTCCGGCGCGAGAAAGCGAGCAGCAGCGAGTCGATCATGCGCGCCGTCGACGACTTGCCGTTCGTTCCTGCGATCTGGATCGACGGGTACGCGTCCTGCGGCGAGCCGAGGAGCTGCATGAGCGCGGAGATCCGCGCCAGGGACGGCTCGATCTTGGTCTCGGGCCAGCGCTGATCGAGTTCCGCCTCGACGCGGGCGAGCTCGGCCAGGTCGTCGGGGTCGGCGGCGAAGGCGGGGACCGTCACGCGGCGCCCCCGCCGAGCTGCGCGATCCGCGCCGTCAGCCGCTCGACCTCCTCCTGCGCGACGCTCTGCCGCCCCCGGATCTTGTCGACGACGGCGTCGGGCGCCTTCGCCAGGAAGGCCTCGTTGCCGAGCTTGGCCGTGGTCCCGTCGAGCTCCTTCTGCGCGGCCTTGAGGTCCTTCTCCAGGCGCGCCCGCTCGGCCCCCAGGTCGACGGTGCCGGACGTGTCCAGTTCGACGGTGACCGTGCCCCCGGCCAGCCGGACCTCGAGCGACGCCGTGGCGGCGAAGCCCTCCTCCGGCGGAGTCAGGCGGCACAGGTTCGCGGCCGCGGCCGCGAGCGAGGTCAGGCCCGCCCCGTCGAGGCCGGTGAGCCGCGCGGCGACCCGCTGGCCCGGCTTGAGCAGCTGGTCGCTGCGGAACCGGCGGATCTCGGTGACGAGACGCTGCAGGTCCGCGAAGCTGCGGGCGGATTCGACACCGTCGGCGGGGATCTCGGCGGGCGCCCAGTCGCGGGACGGCCAGTCGGCGATCACCAGGGAGGTACCGCCGGTGAGGGCCTTCCACAGCACCTCCGTGACGAAGGGCATCGTCGGGTGCAGCATCCGCAGCACGACATCGAGGGCCTTGCCGAGCACCAGGCGGGTGTTCTCGCCGAGCGCCGCGTCGCCGTGATCGTTCGCGGCGTGCAGCTGCAGTTTGGCGACCTCCAGGTACCAGTCGCACAGCTCGTCCCACGCGAAGTGGTACAGCGCCTCGCACGCCTTGCCCAGCTCGTTCGCGTCGAAGGCGGCGTCGGCCTCGGCCTGCACCGCCGCGAGGCGGTCCAGGATCCAGCGGTCGGCGTCGGTGAGCTGATCGCGGGCCGGGAGCTCACCGACGTGCGCGTCGTTCATCAGCGCCAGTTTGGTGGCGTTGAACAGCTTGGTGGCGAACTTCCTCGACGATGCCGCGGCGTCGGCGCCCACGTTGAGGTCGGCGCCGGGGATGGTGCCGCGGGCCAGGGTGAAGCGCAGCGCGTCGGCGCCGTACTCCTCGACCCAGTCCAGCGGATCGATGCCGTTGCCCTTCGACTTGGACATCTTCTTACCGAACTCGTCGCGCACGAGGCCGTGCAGCAGCACCTCGTGGAAGGGCACCTTGCCGGGCGCGTTCGGCTCCTCGCCGATGAAGGTGCCGAACATCATCATCCGGGCGACCCAGAAGAAGATGATGTCGTAGCCGGTGATCAGCGTCGACGTGGGATAGAACTTCGCCAGGTCGGCCGTGGAGTCCGGCCAGCCCATCGTGGAGAACGGGAACAGGCCCGAGCTGAACCAGGTGTCCAGCACGTCGGGGTCCTGCTCGTAGCCCGCGGGCGGTGTGTCGTCGGGGCCGCAGCACACCACGTCCCGCACGCCGTCCGCGTCGGCCGGGCCGTACCAGACGGGGATGCGGTGGCCCCACCACAGCTGGCGGGAGATGTTCCAGTCGTGCATCTCGTCGACCCAGTCGAAGAACCGCGGCGCCAGCGACTCGGGGACGATCGTGGTGTCGCCGCTGCGGACCGCGTCACCAGCAGCCTTCGAGAGCCGATCCACCTTGACCCACCACTGCATCGACAGCCGCGGCTCGATCGGCTCGCCGGAGCGCTCGCTGTGGCCGACGCTGTGCCGGTACGGGCGGATCTCCTTGACGATGCGGCCCTGCTCGGCCAGCGCCTCACGGATCGCCTTGCGGGCGGCGAACCGGTCCATGCCGTCGAACGGCGTTCCGGTGCCGACGATGTGGGCGGTCTCGTCCATGATCGTGGGCATCGGCAGGCCGTGCCGCTGGCCGAGGGCGAAGTCGTTGGGGTCGTGCGCGGGGGTGATCTTCACCGCGCCGGAACCGAACTCGGGGTCGACGTAGTCGTCGGCCACGACGGGGATGCCGCGGTCGAGAAAGGGGTGCGCGAGCGTCGTCCCGACCAGCGCGCGGTAGCGCTCGTCGTCCGGGTGCACGGCGATCGCCGTGTCGCCCAGCATCGTCTCGAGGCGAGTGGTGGCGCAGACGATGTGCGGCTCACCGTCGTTCATGGACCCGTACCGGAAGGAGACGAGCTCCCCGTCGACCTCCTTGTGGTCGACCTCGAGGTCGGAGATGCCGGTCTGCAGCACCGGGGACCAGTTGACGAGTCGCTCGGCGCGGTAGATCAGACCGGCGTCGAAGAGCTGCTTGAAGATGGTCTGGACGGCGCGCGAGAGGCCCTCGTCCATGGTGAACCGCTCGCGGGACCAATCGATGCCCACGCCGATGCGACGCATCTGGCCGGTGATGTTGCCGTGGCTGGCCTCCTTGAAGGCCCAGGCGCGCTCGAGGAACTTCTCGCGGCCGATCTCGCGGCGGCTGGTCCCTTCCGCGGCGAGCTGCTTCTCGACGAGGGACTGCGTGGCGATGCCGGCGTGGTCGGTGCCGGGCAGCCACAGCACCTCGTAGCCCTGCATCCGCTTACGGCGGCACAGCGCGTCGGTGATGGTCTGGTCCAGGGCGTGGCCCAGGTGCAGGCTGCCGGTCACGTTCGGCGGCGGCAGGACCACGGAGAACGCGGGCTTGGGCGAGGTGTTGTCGGCGGTGAAGTAGCCCGCGCCCACCCAGCCGGCGTAGATGTCCGCCTCTACCGCACCGGGCTCCCAGGCGGCGGGGAGTCGGTCGAGAGCGGAGTCGCGCGGCGCAGTAGTCACCCCACGATTCTAGTCAGCGCATGCGAGGGTGTTCCGCCGGGCGGGGCTGTGCTCACGCCACGTCGTTCGACGACGCCGCCCACGTGTTGCACCGCGCCAGTCGATTCGTCTGGTAGCCGGTGTTCCACCAGCCCTGAGCGTGGGCGCTGGTCCCGTGGTCGCGGTCGGAGCCGGGCTGGTCGCCCCGCTCCTGGTCCTCGAACGCCGTCCGGTAGTCGCGGCTGGTGAACTGACCACCGGTGTCACTCACCGACTTCACCAGCATCCCGCTGAAGCACTGCGCCTGCAGCTCGGTGCGGCGCGAGACCTCGAGCCCGCGGTCCGAGGTGCGGCCGTACTGCCGTTCCAGCCGCACCTCGGCGGCGAGGATGCCGGTCACCCGCTGCACGTGGTGCCCGTACTCGTGCGCGAAGACGGACAGGTAGATCACCGGCTGGTTCCCGTAGCGGTCCACCTCCAACCCACTCGGCGGCATGTAGAGGGTCTCGTTCGAGGGGCAGTAGAACGCCGCCACGTTCTCCGTCGCCAGATCGGTCGTGCCGCACGGCGAGGAGAGCTTCGTACCGGACGGCACGAGCACGGTGGGCTTGCGGTAACTCAGTCCGGCGCCCTCGGTCGCCGACTGCCAGGCCCGGTCCAGGCACGGCGCGATGCTGTCGAAGAAGCGCTTGCCCGCAGCGCTGTCGGAGGGCCAGCCCGTCGCGGTGCACGGCTGGGTCGGCAGCCCGGCGTTCGCATTCGCGAACAGCGGATTTCCCTGGAGCGCAGCCGTTCCCGTGGGGGTCGAGCCGGCCGACACGGACGAGCCGGTGGTCCCGCGCTGCGAGGTCGTGCGCGTGGTGGCGGCCGGGGGCGTCGAGGTGGCCTCCGACGTGGTGACGGGGCCGCCCGGCGCCCCCGTGGGCGACGCACCCGTGTCCACCGTCGACCTGCCCGCCAGCGCGAGCACCGCGACGCCCAGCAGCAGAGCGATCAGCACCACGATCGCGACGACCAGCACGGCGACCCACGGTCCGCCGCCGGAGCGCACGGGCGGGAGCGGCGCCCACGCCGGCGCCCCGTAGCCGACGGGGCGCCCGTACCCGACGGGTGCCCCGTTGCCGGCGGGCCCGCGGTACGGGGCGGGCATCGACCACTGGGCGGGAGGCACGACGCGGGGCGGCGCCGCGGGGACCGGTCGCTGCGGGACGGGCCGATACGCGGGCTGCGCGACCTGCGGCCGAGGGACTCCGGGGCGCGCGGCTCCGGGGCCGTAACTCGGGGCGTAGGGACGGACCGGGCCGGCCGGGCGGGGCGGCACCGTCGGCCTGCGGACGCCGGCGGAGATGCGGTACTGACCCGAGAGACCGTGCGCGGGTGCGGGACGTGGGGCCTGCGCGGGCGGCGGGACGGGGACCCGGCGCGGCGGCGGAGGCCCAGCGGGCGTGCCCGGGCGCGGGTAGCCGCGGCCCCGCGGATCGTACGGATTCCCCACGTCTGCGCCCCTCTCCACCCCTGGACGTCCGTTATCGTACCTAGCCATGTGGGAGGACAGAGGGATGCGTGGTGCGGGGCTGCTCGGCAGGCCGGCGGCGATCGTGCTCGTGGGCCTGCTGGCGGCATTGTTCGCCGTCGCGCCCGCAGCGGCCGATCCGAACGGCGTCGGGGTGGACGTCGCGATGGACCTCCGCGACGACGGCACGCTCGGCGTGACGACGACGATCACCGCCCCTACGGGTCGCGCTGTGGCGCAGCGACTCCCGCTCGACGTGCAGGTCGAGGGCTCCCGGATCCAGCACTTCACGGTGTCCGACGTGAAGGCGGACAACGGCACCGCCGCTGTCGCCGACGGCGCACTGCAGGTCTCCGCGCCGGGCGGCACCACGAAGGTCACGTACACCGTGCGCGGCACGGTGGAGAACGGCCCGGAGCTGCAGCAGTTCACCTGGCCGATCGCCGCTGGGTACACCGTCGACCTCGAACGCCTCACCGCCACGTTCGGCTCTCCGGCCTCCGCGCCGGACTCCCCGCTGTGCGGCATCGGCAGTCCCGGCGAGCGGCGCCTGTGCTCCATGACCGAGACCGACGCCACCGGGCACGTCTCCATGCAACAGACCGGGCTGCCGAAGGGCAAGGCCGCGGTCTTCACCGTGCTCCTGCCCGCGCGCACGGTGAAGGCGGACGCGAGGTTCACCTCCGCGGCCCCGTCCCGCGCCGCCGAGCCCGGTACCGCAGCGCTGATCGCACTGTCGCTGGGCACCGTCCTCGCCCTGGCAGCGGCCGGGTTCGCGCTGCTGCGCCGCCGCGCCGACGACGCGGCGGCCGAGTCCGCGGGCCCGACTGCCGACCTGCTCGTCCCCGCGGGCGCTGCGGGTGGGCGGGCCGGCACCGTCGCCTTCGCCTCGCCCGACGGTGTCCTCCCCGGCCAGGTCGGTGCGCTGGTGGACGGCCGCGTGCGCCCGTCCGACATCGGCGCGACGGTGCTCGACCTCGCGGTCCGCGGCTACCTCTGGATCGCCCAGCTGCCGGGCGGGGACTACCAGATCTCCCGCCGCGCGCCGCTCGACGACGCCGTCTCGCCCACCGAGCGCGCCGTCGTCGACGCGATCCTGCCGGACGGCGCCGAGTCCACCACGACCGGCGAGCTCACGGGCGGCGCCCGGCCCGTGGCGCTGTCCGGTGCCCGATCCGCGGCCCGCGCGTCCGTGATCGAGCGCGGCTGGGTCCGCGCGCTCCACCGGGCGCGCCGGACGGCGCTCGCCTTCGCGGTGGCCGAGGTGGGCGCGATCGCGGCGCTGATCTGTGCGTTCGTCGGGGCGACGGTGCTCTGGGCGCTCGCCGTGATCATCCTCGGACTGGGTCTGACGGTGGCCGCCCTCCTGCTCCCGGAGCGGACCGTCGCGGGCAGCCGCCTGGCGGCCGGCGTGGGCGGGATGCGGCAGTACCTGATCGCGACGAACGTCGGCGCGCTGCCGCCGGAACAGCGCGCACAGCTCTTCGAGCGGGGCCTGCCGTACGCGCACGCCTTCGGCGACCTGCGGGGATGGGTCGGGACCTGGGGCGGCACCGTCGGAGCGCCCCTGGACTGGTACCGCTCCGCGCAAGGCCCCGTCGCCGGTCTCACGACGCTGGGCGCCGTCCTCGACGGCGTCGCGGCGCAGGCGGCGGCCGGGGAAATCGACTAGCGTCCACGCGGCCGCCACGTCCAGAATAGGACGAATGGGGCATCTCGAGGCGACGCACGTGGAGTACTACCTGCCGGACGGACGGGCGCTGCTCGGCGACGTCTCGTTCCGGATCGGCGACGGTGCCGTCGCCGCCCTCGTCGGCCGCAACGGCGCGGGCAAGACCACCCTGTTGCGCCTCCTCGCGGGCGAATTGGAGCCGCACGGCGGCACGGTGACCTCGAGCGGCGGTGTCGGGGTGATGCCGCAGTTCATCGGGTCGGTGCGCGACGACCGGACGGTCCGCGATCTACTGCTGTCCGTCTCCCCTCCGCGACTGCAGGCGGTGGCGCGCGAGCTGGACGCCGTGGAGCTGGTGCTCATGGACGACGACGGCGACGCCAACCAGATCCGCTACGCGAACGCGCTGACCGACTGGGGCGACGCCGGCGGCTACGCGGCCGAGACGCTGTGGGACGCGTGCACCGTCGCGGCGCTGGGCGTGCCCTACGACCGCGCGCAGTGGCGCGGGCTGACCTCGCTGTCCGGCGGCGAGCAGAAGCGGCTGGCGCTGGAGGCACTGCTCCGGGGTGACGCGGAGGTCCTCCTCCTCGACGAGCCCGACAACTACCTGGACGTGCCGGGCAAGGAATGGCTCGAGGAGCAGCTGCGGCAGACGCCCAAGACCGTGCTCTTCGTGAGCCACGACCGGGAACTGCTCTCCCGCGCGGCGACCCGGATCGTCGCCGTCGAGCCCGCCCCCGGCGGATCGGACACCTGGGTGCACGGCGGGGGCTTCGCCACCTTCCACCGCGCCCGCGACGAACGCTTCGCCCGGTTCGACGAGCTCCGGCGACGCTGGGACGAACGGCACCAGCAGCTCAAGAAGCTCGTCCTGACGCTGCGCGAGCAGGCGAAGTTCAACGACGGCATGGCATCCCGGTATCAAGCCGCGCAGACGCGGCTGCGGCGCTTCGAGGAGGCCGGGCCGCCGCCGGAGCCGCCGCGTCGGCAGGAGATCACCATGCGCCTGCGGGGTGGGCGGACCGGGGTACGCGCGGTGACCGCGAAGCAGTTGGAGCTCACGGGCCTCATGCAGCCCTTCGACCTCGAGGTGTTCTACGGCGAGCGGGTCGCGGTCCTCGGGTCGAACGGCTCGGGCAAATCGCACTTCCTGCGGCTCCTCGCGGGTGAGGACGTGGCGCACACCGGCACCGCGGCGCTCGGCGCTCGCGTGATCCCGGGCCACTTCGCGCAGACGCACGCGCATCCGGAGCTGCAGGGCCGGACGCTCGTGCAGATCCTCCGCGAGGAGCACGCCGCCGACCTCGGGCGATCCATGCCGGCGCTGCGCCGGTACGAGCTGCACGGGCAGGCGGACCAGCGGTTCGAGAGTCTGTCCGGTGGACAGCAGGCCCGGCTCCAGGTGCTGCTGCTCGAGTTCGCGGGGACCACCGCCCTCCTGCTCGACGAGCCGACCGACAACCTCGACCTGGAGAGCGCCGAGGCGCTGCAGGACGCATTGGAGGCGTACGAGGGCACGGTGCTGGCCGTCACGCACGACCGGTGGTTCGCGCGCTCGTTCGACCGGTTCCTGGTGTTCGGGTCCGACGGTGCCGTGCGCGAGGCCGCGGAGCCCGTCTGGCGCGAGGCGCGGGTGCAGCGCACGCGCTGACCGGGCGTCGGCGCCGCGGTGACGCGGTGACGCGGTGACGCGGAAACGACTGCGCCCCCGACCGGTTCCGGTCGGGGCGCGGTCGACGCGTGGTTACGCGCTCTTCTCGCGGCGCTCGTGCGAGCGCTTGCGGGGCACGATGGTGGGCAGCACGTTGTCGCGCACCGTCTCCCCCGTCACGACGACCTTCGCCACATCGTCGCGCGACGGGATGTCGAACATCACGGGGTTGAGGACCTCTTCCATGATCGCGCGGAGCCCGCGGGCTCCGGTGCCGCGATGGATGGCCTGATCGGCGATGGCACCGAGGGCGTCCTCGTCGAACTCGAGTTCCACGCCGTCCATCTCGAACAGGCGCTGGTACTGCTTGACCAGGGCGTTCTTCGGCTCCGAGAGGATCGAGACCAACGACTCCTTGTCCAGGTTGGACACCGACGCGATGACGGGGAGGCGGCCGATGAACTCCGGGATCAGGCCGAACTTGATCAGGTCCTCGGGCAGCACGTCGGCGAAGTGATCGACGGTGTCGACCTCGCTCTTGGTGCGCACCTCGTTGCCGAACCCCAGGCCCCGCTTGCCGATCCGGTCGCCCACGACCTTCTCGAGCCCGGCGAAGGCGCCCGCCACGATGAACAGCACGTTCGTCGTGTCGATCTGGATGAACTCCTGGTGCGGGTGCTTGCGGCCACCCTGCGGCGGGACGCTGGCCTGCGTGCCCTCGAGGATCTTCAGCAGCGCCTGCTGCACGCCCTCGCCGGACACGTCGCGCGTGATCGACGGGTTCTCGCTCTTGCGGGCGATCTTGTCGACCTCGTCGATGTAGATGATGCCGGTCTCGGCGCGCTTGACGTCGTAATCGGCGGCCTGGATCAGCTTGAGGAGGATGTTCTCCACGTCCTCGCCGACGTAACCCGCCTCGGTGAGCGCGGTGGCATCGGCGATGGCGAAGGGCACGTTGAGCATCTTCGCCAGCGTCTGCGCCAGGTAGGTCTTGCCGCAGCCGGTGGGGCCGAGCATGAGGATGTTGGACTTCGCCAGCTCCACGCTCTCGCCGCGCGCGTCCTTGCGCTCGCCCGCCTGGATCCGCTTGTAGTGGTTGTAGACCGCGACCGCGAGGTTCCGCTTGGCCGAGTCCTGCCCGATCACGTAGTTGTCCAGGAAGTCGCGGATCTCGACCGGCTTGGGCAGCTCGTCCAGCTTCACATCGCTGGACTCCGCGAGCTCCTCCTCGATGATCTCGTTGCACAGGTCGATGCACTCATCGCAGATGTACACGCCGGGACCGGCGATCAGCTTCTTGACCTGCTTCTGGCTCTTTCCGCAGAAGGAGCACTTCAACAGGTCTGCGCCGTCCCCGATCCGTGCCATGCCGTGCCCTACTTCCCTTGCCGATGACTGGTCTGCCCGCAGTCCCGAGGGCAGCCGACGTCTGATGTCGACGGTACCCGCGAACCGAATTCCCGGCGACCGATATGAACAGCTTGCTGCAGGTGGCGCCGGGGGCCGCGGAACCCGCTCACGCGGCGTGTCGCGGCCCCCGGTCACCTGCTCGAATTACTTGGCGGACGCCTTGCGGTACGGGAACACCGTGTCGACGATGCCGTACTCCTTGGCCTGGTCGGCCGTCAGGATGTTGTCGCGGTCGGTGTCCTTGCGGATCCGCTCGAAGGTCTGGCCGGTGTGGTTCGCCAGGATCTCGTCGAGACGGTTGCGTACGCGCTCGATCTCGGCCGCCTGGATCTCCAGGTCCGAGACCTGCCCGCGAGCCCCGCCGCCGCTGCGCGGCTGGTGGATCAGCACCGTCGAGTTGGGGAGCGCGGCGCGCTTGCCCGGCGTACCGCCGGCCAACAGGATGGCCGCCGCGGACGCCGCGGTGCCGAGCACGACGGTCGCGACGTCGCAGTGGACGTACTGCATCGTGTCGTAGATGCCCAGCGCGTCGTAGACGCTGCCGCCGGGCGAGTTGATGTACAGCGTGATGTCGCGGTCCGGGTCCTGCGACTCGAGCACCAGCAGCTGCGCCATCACGTCGTTCGCCGAGACCTCGTCGACCTGGGTCTTGAGGAAGATGATCCGCTCGTCGAAGAGCTTGGCGTACGGGTCCATGACCCGCTGCTCACCGTTGGCGGCGCGCTCGAAGAACTGCGGAATCGTGTAGCGGGACTGCGGCGGCAGGTGCAGGCCCTGCGCCGTGTTCTGGGGGAAACCGTCGGTCATTGAAGTGAAGTCCTCTCGCTACTTGACGGCGCTCGCGCGGCTGACGACATGGTCGACGAAGCCGTAGTCGCGGGCCTCCTCGGCCGTGAACCAGTTGTCGCGGTCCGCGTCGGCCTCGATCTTCTCGATCGGCTGGCCGGTGAACTGCGCGTTGAGGCGGTTCATCTCGATCTTGGTCTTGCGGTAGAGCTCGGCCTGGATCGCGATGTCGGCCGCGGTGCCGCCGATGCCGGCGGACGGCTGATGCATCATGATGCGCGCATGCGGGAGCGCGTAGCGCTTGCCCTTGGCGCCGGCGGCGAGCAGGAACTCGCCCATCGACGCGGCCATGCCCATCGCGTACGTCGCGACATCGCACTCGACGAACTCCATGGTGTCGAAGATCGCCATGCCGGCGGAGATGCTGCCGCCGGGCGAGTTGATGTAGAGGTTGATGTCCTTGGTCGGATCCTCCGCGGACAGCAGCAGCATCTGCGCGCAGAGCTGGTTCGCGATGTCGTCGTTCACCTCGCTGCCGAGGAAGATGATCCGCGACTCCAGGAGGCGGCTGTACACCGAATCGTTGAGGTTCAAACCGGCGAGTCCGGTCCGCATGATGGGGTTGGAGGTCATCCGCTGCTCCCTGCCTTTCTTTGCTGACATCGACACTAACGAACGCACGGGGGCGGAACGTCCCCCGGCGCGCCCGGCTCCGCTGAGGGCAGAAAGCCCCGCAGCCGGATCCGGCTGCGGGGCGATCCCTGGTCGAACTACTTCTCGTCGGTGGCGGAGCCCTCGGCGGTGATCTCCTCGGCCTCGGCGACGACGGCCTCCTCGGAGGCGGCCTCCTCGGCGAGCTCCTCGCCGGCGTCGTCACGGTCGAACAGTGCCTTGGTGTCGACGGCGTTGCCGTCGGCGTCCTTGACCGTCACCTCGAGCACGACGTCCGCGAGGCCCTTGCCCCGGCGGACCTCCTGGAACAGGGCGGGCAGCTGCCCGGCCTGCTGGATCTGCTGGATGAACTCGGCGGGCTGCACGCCGTAGCGCTGCGACTGGAAGAGAATGTGCTCCTGCAGCTCCTGCTGGTCGACCTGCACGTCCTGGGCGTCGGCGATCGCGTCGAGCAGCAGCTGGACCTTCACCTGCTTCTCGGCCGACTCGCGGGCCTGGTTCTCGAACTCCTCGCGCGTGGTGCCCTGCGCCTTGAGCGCGGTCTCGAGGAGCTCCTCGTTGTGGCCCACCTGGTGCAGCACGTCGTGCACGTTGGCGTCGGTCTGCTCCTTGACGACCGCCTCCGGCAGCGGCACCTCGACGGACTCGAGCAGCTTGTCGAGCACGGCGTCGCGGATGTCGGCGGCCTGGCCCAGCCGCTTGTTCTGCTCGACGCGCTCACGCAGGTCGGCGCGCAGCTCGTCGACGGTGTCGAACTCGCTCGCGAGCTGGGCGAACTCGTCGTCCAGCTCGGGCAGCTCGCGCTCCTTGACGGAACCGACGACGACGGTGACGTCCGCCTCCTTGCCCGCGAACTCGCCGGCCACGAGGGTGGTCGGGAAGGTCTTCGACTCGCCCGCCGACAGGCCGACGACGGCCTCGTCGAGCCCGTCGATCAGCTGGCCGTTGCCGACCTCGTGCGACAGGCCGGTGGTCTTGGCGTCCTCGACGTCCGCGCCGTCGACGGTGGCCGACAGGTCGATGGTGATGAAGTCACCGGTCTCGACCGCACGCTCGACGCCCTTGAGGGTGCCGAAGCGGGCGCGCAGGCCCTCGATCTGCTCGTCGACATCGGCGTCCGTGACCTCGAGTGACGGGACCTCGACCTCGATGGCCGAGTAGTCGGGCAGCGTGATCTCGGGGCGCACGTCGACCTCGGCGGTGAACGAGAAGGTCTCGCCGTACTCGAGCTTGTCGATGTCGATCTCGGGCTGTCCCAGGGCCTTGACCTCGGAGTCGAGGACGGCCTGGCTGTACTTGCCGGGCAGCGCGTCGTTGATGACCTGCGAGAGCACGGCGTCGCGGCCGACGCGCGCCTCGATCAGCTTCGCGGGGGCCTTGCCCTTGCGGAAGCCGGGGATGTTGACCTGCTGCGCGAGCGTCTCGTAGGCGCGATCGAAATCGGGCGCGAGCTCGTCGAAGGGAACCTCGACACTCAGGCGGACGCGAGTCGGGCTCAGCTGCTCGACGGTGCTCTTCACTCGTTCTCCTCGGGTTGGTATCAGCAGGAGGCCGCCTGATGTGCGGTTTCCTGCGGGCAGCACGGGGCCCCGTCGGGCCCACGGCACTCGGACAATCGTACGCGACGGTGCCGGGCCGGTTCAGGCCGGGAGGGTGGCGGACGGGCGGTCATCGGCCATGATGAACACATGATCCCCGCCGGACTCGTTCTCGCCGCCGTCGCGGCGCTCGTGCACTGCTTCATCTTCTACCTGGAATCGATCGCGTGGACGTCGCCGCGATCGCGTGCGACCTTCGGCACGACGGCAGAGACGGCGGAGATCACCCGGCCTCTCGCCTTCAATCAGGGCTTCTACAACCTGTTCCTGGCGATCGCGGTGTTCCTCGGCCTCGCGCTGTTCGGGCCGCAGCGCGCCGTCGGCGCGACCCTGATCCTCGTGGGCGTCGGCTCGATGCTCGCGGCGGCCCTCGTGCTCGCCCTCTCGGACCGGACCAAGCTCCGCGCGGCGGCGATCCAGGGCTTCGCGCCGCTGCTCGCGGTGGTGTTCCTCGGCATCGGGCTGGCTGCACAGTAGGGGCGCATCCCCGGGAGGCGGACCCACTGGCGATCGGCCCCACGGCGGCCTAGCGTGGACTCCATGACCGTCCAGCTGCGCGCGATGGAACGCACGGACCTGCGGTTCGTGCACGGCCTGTTCAACGACCGGGCAGTGATGTCGTACTGGTTCGAGGAGCCCTTCGACGCGTTGGCCGAGCTCGAGGACATCTACGAGCGGCACATCCACGACGAGCGCGAGCGTCGGTTCATCATCGAGAACGACGGGCTGCCGGTGGGCCTGGTCGAGCTCGTCGAGATCAATGTCATCCACCGGAACTGCGAGTTCCAGATCATCGTGGCGCCGGCGCAGCAGGGGCGCGGCTACGCGAGCATCGCCACCCGCAGGGCGCTCGACTACGCGTTCCGGATCCTCAACCTGCACAAGGTGTACCTCTACGTGGACGTGGCCAACGAGAAGGCGGCGCACGTCTACGAGAAGCTGGGGTTCACCGAGGAAGGGCTGCTCCGCGAGCAGTTCTTCTCGAACGGCCGGTACCGCGATGCGCGGCTCATGGGCGTCTTCCAGCGCGACTTCCTCGCGGTGGACGACGCACCGGCGTGACCTCGGCCTCCCCCGGCTCGTGATGTGACCCGCCCTTGACGGGCGGCCGGGTGTGAATCGGTGCGGCCGTACGGCGAAGGATGCTTCCCGTCGGTAACCATGGGGAATGACCACCCCGACGGAGCAACAGCCCACGAAGCCGCAGCCCCGCCCGGTCGTCTCCCGGGACGCCGCGATCGGACCCGACGCACGCCTGTCCTGGCTCCTCGCCGGCATGGCGGGCATGGTCGGCGCGGTCGCCTTCCTGCACTCCGCGGGATACTTCGTGACCTTCATGACGGGCAACACCGAACGCGCCGTGCTCACGTGGTTCAAGGCGTCCGACGCGCAGCAGGTGGCCGGGGCGGGTGCGCTCGCGGCCACGGCGCTGATCGTCGCCTTCGTGATCGGTGTCGTCGTGGCGTCGATCTGCCGCCGCTACTTCTGGCAGAACCACGCGCACGGGCCGACGGTGCTCACCACCGCGGGCCTGCTGCTCGCGTCGGCGACGGATTTCGTTCTGGACGGCTTCGCGGAGCCCCAGGTGCGCTTCATCCCCATCCTGATCATCACCTTCTCGCTGGGCGCCCTGAACACCTCGTTCACGAAGAACGGCGAGGTCTCGGTCCCTCTCTCGTACGTGACGGGCACGTTGGTCAAGCTCGGGCAGGGTATCGAGCGGCACGCGACCGGCAACGGCACCGTCTTCGACTGGCTCGGTTACGCCCTCGTGTACGCGGGATTCGTCCTCGGCGCCGCGGTCGGCGGCATCATCGGCTCCTTCGTGACCGGCCCGCAGGTGATCCTCGCGGCGGGCCTTCTCTGCGGTGCGATCACGCTGGTGACCTTCCTGCACTCGGATCGCCGCAAGCTGCTGGGTTGACGCGCTCCGGCGCGCCCCACCGGTCCCGGTTGAGCCGGATCTCGATCGCGTCCGGGAGAACCTCCGTCCCGGCCGCGGCCGGCCTGGTCCGGACCGGCTCCCCCGACTCCGTGTCCACGAAGACGAGCGGCGCCCCCTCGGGTTGCAGGTGGGCGTCGCCGAACTGGATCAGCGCGAGGAACACCGGCAGCAGGTCCTGACCCGCCGCCGTGAGCCGATACTCCGCGCGGGTACGCGCCCCGGGCTCGCGGTACTCCGTCGCTGCGATGAGATCCGCCGAGGTCAGTTGTTTGAGCGCGCGCGACACCGCAGGGGCGGAGGTCTCCGTCCGAGTGACGAGATCGTCGAAGCGCGTCGTGCCGTAGAGGAGTTCCCGCACGACGAGGAACACCGTCTTCGTGGTGAGCAGGTCCAGCGTGCGCGCGGCCGAGCAGCCGTCGCCGATCGCCCAGGTACTTCGGTCCCGCAGTCGCTCCTCGAACTCCATCACCCGATCATAACTAACGCTTGCGTTACCCAGACGAAGATGCTTGAATCGAGCTGACTAACGTAGTCATTACTCAGAAGGAGCAGTCATGGTCGCCATCAAGGACGCCGTCATCGTCGTCACGGGAGGCAGACGGGGCCTCGGTGCCGCGCTGGTCGACGGGGCGCTGGCCCGCGGGGCACGCAAGGTCTACGCGACGGGGCGGGAGCCGTTCACCGATCCCCGCCCCGAGGTCGTTCCCGTCGCCCTCGAGGTCCGTTCGACGGAATCCGCCGAGGCCCTTGCGCGGCTCGCGTCGGATGCCGAGGTCGTGTTCAACAACGCCGGGATCATGACTCCCACACCACTGGCGACCGGCGAGCTCGCGGACATCGAGGCGATGTTCGACGTCAACGCGCTCGGCCTGCTGCGCGTGGCGCGGGCCTTCGCTCCGGTACTGGCGGCGAACGGCGGTGGCGCCCTCGTCGACATGCACTCCGTGCTCTCGTGGCTGTCCGGCTCCGGCGGTTACGGCGCGTCGAAGGCCGCCGCGTGGTCGATCACGAATTCGCTCCGTGTCGAACTCGCCGCGCAGAACACCCAGGTCGTCGGCGTGCACGCGGGCTTCATCGATACCGACATGGTGTCGGCGATCCCGGTCCCCAAGGCGACGCCCGACGAGATCGCCACGGCGATCCTCGACGGTGTCGCCACCGGCGAGGTGGAGATCCTCGCCGACGAGATCACGACCATCACGAAGGCAGCCCTCTCCGGCCCCGTCGAAGCCCTGACCTTCCCCGCCGGCGCCTGACCCGACCAATCCGAACCGAAGGAATCATCATGCCGCTCTGGAACATCCACCACACGCCCGATGTCTTCACCGCCGCCGAGAAGGAATCGCTCGCCGCAGCGATCACCGATCAGTACGCGGCGATCGGCCTGCCGCGCTTCTACGTCGTCGTCCTCTTCCACGAGGTCGCACCACAGGACTTCTTCATCGGCGGCACCAGCGCCCCGGTCGCGGTGCGCATCGCGATCGACCACATCGCCCGCCACGCCGCCGATTCGACCAGTCGGACACAGATCGCGCAGTGGGTGCGCGGGATGGTCGCACCGTCGCTCGCCCGGCACCCCGACCTGCAGTGGGAATTCCATGTCGACGACACCAGCGAGGAGATGTGGATGATCAACGGCCTCGTACCCCCACCGGCGCAGTCCGAGGCGGAGCGGACCTGGGCGGAGACGAACCGGTCCTCGACGTACTGACGTCGATTACGGTCACCGCGAGCACAACCGGTGACGGGGACCCCGGACCGCCGATAGCTTCCGATCGGTGAGCACCGCCACCGTCGAACCCGTTCCCGCGCCCTCCGCTCCCGACCCTGCGCAGTTGCGGCGCGTGGTCGCGGCGTCGCTGCTGGGCACCACTGTCGAGTGGTACGACTTCTTCCTCTACTCGACCGCGGCATCGTTGGTCTTCACCAAACTCTTCTTCCCGGAGACGAGTTCGTTCGTGGGAACGATGCTCAGCTTCGTCACGTTCGCCGTGGGCTTCGTCATGCGTCCGATCGGCGGTCTCGTCTTCGGGCACGTCGGTGATCGGATCGGCCGGCGGCAGACCCTCGCGCTGACGATGCTGCTGATGGGTGTGGCGACGGCACTGATGGGCGCGCTCCCCACCGCCGGCCAGGTGGGTGTCCTGGCCCCGATCCTGTTGCTGCTGCTGCGGATCGTCCAGGGTTTCGCGCTCGGCGGGGAGTGGGCGGGCGCGGTCCTGCTGGCCGTCGAGCACGCGCCCGAGGGCCGCAAGGGCCGATTCGGTGCGGTCCCGCAGGTGGGTCTCGCGCTCGGCCTCGGACTCGGCACCGCCGTCTTCGCACTGCTGCAAACGGTTTTCGACGACGACCAGTTCCTCCGGTTCGGGTGGCGGATCGCCTTCGCCGTGTCGATCGTGCTGGTGGTGATCGGCGTCGCCGTACGGCTGGCGGTCGACGAGACCCCCGCGTTCGTGGCGGCCCGGGCGACGTTGGACACCACCCGCACGCCCCTGCGTCAGCTGCTGGGCGATCCCGTGTTGCGCCGCAACACGATCGCCGGGTGCCTCGCGCGGTGGGCCGAGGGTAGCGCGTTCAACACGTGGGGCGTCTTCGCCATCACCTACGCCACGGCGACGCTCGCGATGGACAAGATCGGGGTACTGCTCGCCGTGACCGCGGCCGCCCTCGTCATGGCCGCGGTGATCCCGTTCGCGGGCGCACTCGCGGACCGGATCGGGCCGGGCCGGGTGTACGGCACCGGCGTGCTGCTCTACGGCCTCGCGGTGTTCCCCGTGTTCGCACTGTTCGGGACCGCGTCGATCGCCTGGTTCACGGTGGGCCTCGTCGTGGTGTTCGGGTTCGTCCACGGCCTCTTCTACGCCGCGCAGGGCACCTTCTTCGCGAGCCTGTTCCCCACCGAGGTCCGCTACACGGGACTGTCCGTCGTGTACCAGTTCTCGGGTATCTACGCGTCGGGCCTGACTCCCCTCATCCTCACCGCCCTGATCCACGGGGCCGACGGTGCGCCGTGGCCCGCGGCGGGATATCTGGTCGCCACGGCCGCGATCTCGGTGGCGGCGACGGCGTGGATCAGACGGGTCGCTCGGCTCCCGTGAACGGGCACACCGTCATTCGCCGGGCACGAGCACGATCTTGCCGCGGAACCCGCCGCGCCGACTGAGCTCCTGCGCCCGCGCCACCTCCGCCAACGGGAAGGCCTGCACGTCCGGTACGCAGAAGCGGCCGGCGGCCAGGAGCACGCCGAGATCGTCCAACGCGTGCAGCGCACGCCCGCCGTCGCCGCGGCTGAAGACGACGCCGTACGCCGCGGCACCGTCGACATCGGCGACGGTGAGCACTCGATCCGGCCCGCCGGCCAGCAGGATCAGTTCCGGCAGAACTCCGTTGCCGGCGATGTCGAGGGCGCGATCGACACCGCCCGGCACCATCCGACGGACGCGCTCCACCACGCCCTCCCCGTAGGCGACGGGATCGGCGCCGAGATCGCGGACGTACTCGGCGTTCCGCGGTCCCGCGATGCCGATCACCCGCGCTCCCCGCGCCACCGCCAGTTGGACCGCGGCACTGCCGATGCCACCCGACGCGCCGTTGATCAGCACGGTCCCGCCCTGCACACCGAGCTGATCGAGGGCCCGGGTCGCGGTCTCGACGGCGGAGGGCAGGGCGGCCGCGGCCTGCGCATCGAGTCCGGCGGGAATCGGTGCGTAGTGCGCGAGCACCGCAAGGTCCGCCTGCGCCCTGCCGTCGGGACAGAAGCCGAACACCCGGTCACCGAGCATGGTGTCCGAGACTCCCTCGCCCACCTCGTCGACGACTCCGGCCGCCTCGTAGCCCAGGTACTGCGGTAGTCCCGGATCCATCAGGCCCTCGCGCTTCTTCCAGTCGCTCGCGTTCACCCCAGCGCCGAGCACGGCGATCCGCACTTCCCCCGGGCCCGGGTGCGGCGCCGGGATCTCGACGATCCGCAACACCTCCGGCCCACCGAACTCATCGAACCGCACCGCCCGCATCGCCGCCCCGCCCGTCCGCTCCGTACCCGGTGGCACAGTGTTCCGGTGCCCAGTGTCCTCCGCGATCGGTGGGACTCCCAACACCGCGACCCTCGGGGCGCGACCCCTGAGGCACCGTGGGTTCGGACCCGCAAAACCCACATGCGCACACATGTGACCCGTGCCACACTGCCACCCATGAGGCCACGCATCCGGGACTTCCACGACGACGACCTCGACACCGTCGTGCAGCTGTGGGAGGCCGCGCACCACCGCGGCACGACGCCCGTGTACTCGATGGCGGAGGTCATCGCGTCGTGTCAGCAGGACCACGCGATGGTCGCGACGGTGGACGATCGCGTGGTCGCCGTGGCGGTGGGCCGCGCTGCCCACGCTCAGGGGTGGATCGTGTTCTTCGACGTCGCCCCGGACATCGACCGTCGCGTCGCGGGCACGCTGCTCGACGCCCTGGAACGGCGGATGGCCCCGTTGGGGCTCGGCAAGCTCTCCGTCCTCACCTCGGGCGACGACGATGCCGCAGCCGCGTTGTCGGAGAACGGCTTCGAGATCCGCGATCCGGTGCGGTACCTGGAGCGCTCGATGCCCGTGCAGCGCCGCGAGCTCGACCTGCTCAAGGAGGTGGGCGGGCGGCTGCTGCCGCGGCACCTGTGGGACGGCGTGAGCGGCATGCGACAGGAGAAGGAGATGCTCGAGCAGCGCCTCGTGACGCCGCTCGCGCGACCGGACATGGCGGAGCGATTCGGCGTGATGCCGCCGCACGCGGTGATGCTTTTCGGTCCGCCCGGCACCGGGAAGACGACCTTCGCGAAAGCCGTCGCATCGCGACTGGACTGGCCCTTCGTGGAGCTCTTCCCCTCCCGCCTCGCCGACTCCCCCGGCGGCCTCGCCGGCGCACTGCGGTCCGCGTTCGAATCGATCGCATCGCTCGAGCACGCCGTGGTGTTCATCGACGAGGTGGAGGAGATCGCCTCGCACCGCCGCGGCGACCCGCCGTCACCCACGCAGGGCGTGACCAACGAGCTGCTCAAGCAGGTGGCGGAGTTCCGCGACCAGGAGGGTCGACTCCTGGTGTGCGCCACCAACTTCGTCCGCGCGCTCGACGACGCGTTCCTCCGGCACGGCCGGTTCGACTACGTCATGCCGATCGGGCTCCCCGACGCCGGCGCACGCTCCGCGATCTGGGGTCGCTACATCCCGGAGCACGTGATCGGTGCGATCGACATCGACGCCCTGACCGTCGCCAGCGAGGGCATGACCCCCGCCGACATCGAGTACGCGGCGCGGCGCGCCTCACAGGACGCCCTGGCCCGTGCGCTCGACGCCGAGGAAGGCGCCCCGCCCCAGGAGCTGAGCACCGACGACTACCTCGCAGCGCTGGGCGCGACCCGAGCCACGGTCTCGCCGGCGGTGGCCGCGGAGTTCTCGGAGGACATCGAGACCTACGCGCGCCTGTGACCGGGTCGTGCGCCGAGGAGCCGAGCGGGTGCACGATTTCGAATACTCGGCGAATCCTGCTATCCTTGTACTCAAGTTCGTGAGCGTGACTGTAAACCGCTCAGTGAAACAGAGGCCGGGGCGCGTTACAGGTGCCACCGGCCTCGCCCATATCCGGAGCACTTTCCTTCACAGCGATAGCCTCGAAGCATGCCCACGCGAGCCCGATCCACCCGACCGGAGGACGCACCGTCGGCGGCGGGAAGCGCACGGACCGTGCAGGAACTGGACGCACTGATCACCACCTGCCGGGCGTGCCCGCGGCTCGTCGCCTGGCGCGAGGAGGTAGCGCGGGTCAAACGCGCGTCGTTCGCGGACCAGACCTACTGGGGCAGGCCGATTCCCGGTTTCGGGCCGGTCGGCGCGTCGATCCTCATCGTCGGTCTGGCGCCTGCGGCGCACGGCGCCAACCGCACGGGCCGGATGTTCACCGGCGACCGCAGCGGAGACGTGTTGTTCGCCGCGCTGCACGCGGTGGGCCTGGCGAATCAGCCCACGGCCACCGCGATCGACGACGGCTTGGAACTCGTCGACACCCGGATCAGCTCCCCCGTCCACTGCGCACCGCCGGACAACAAGCCGACGCCGGAGGAGCGCCGCACCTGCTCACCCTTCCTGGCACGCGAATTCGAACTCCTCCCGACGGTGCGCGTCGCCGTCGTGCTGGGCGGGTTCGGCTGGCAGGCACTGTTCTCCGTGCTCGCGGAGGGCGGGTGGACGGTCCCTCGGCCCCGCCCGAAGTTCGGCCACGGCGCACGAGTGGACCTGCGGCACCCGGACGGACGCCGGCTCACCGTCCTCGGGTGTTTCCACGTGAGCCAGCAGAACACCTTCACCGGACGGCTCACACCGGCCATGCTGGAGGACGTGCTGCGGAACGCGAGGCGCATCGCAGCCGAGCGAACGACGGAAGGTGCGACAATGACTGTGCAGGTCAAGCGGGTGTACGAGGCCGAGGAGGCCACCGACGGGAAGCGGGTCCTCGTCGACCGCCTGTGGCCGCGCGGGGTCAGTAAGGACCGGGCCGACCTGTTCGAGTGGTGCAAGCAGGTGGCGCCGTCCACCGAGCTGCGCAAGTGGTACGAGCACGATCCGGCGAAGTACCCGGAGTTCGTGACGCGGTACCGCGCCGAGCTCGCGGAGCCCGAGGCGGCCGCGGCGTATGCGGACCTTGCGAAGCTCGTAGCAAACGGGCCCGTCACGCTGCTGACCGCGTCGAAGGCGGAGGGGATCAGTCAGGCGCACGTGCTGGCCGCGCTCCTCGAGGGCCGCGACCCGCTCGTACGTTGACGGTCCTAAGTTGCCGGACCGGCACCGTCGCACCCTCCGGGCTGCTAGTTTCGCGCAGTGGCCGCACTGTCGTTCCTCGATCGAGAGCACTCCGTCGCACCGCTGCACTACAACCGGTGGCTGATCCCCCCTGCGGCACTGGCGATCCACCTGTGTATCGGGCAGGTGTACGCGACCAGCGTCTACAAGGATGCACTGGTCAAGCACTTCGACACCGACAAGACGATGATCGGCGTGGTCTTCTCCATCGCCATCGTCATGCTGGGTCTCTCCGCCGCGGTGTTCGGCACCTGGGTCGACCGGGTCGGGCCGCGGCGCACCATGTTCACTGCGGCGAGTTGCTGGGGCGCGGGCTTCCTCATCGCCGCGGCCGGCATCGCGACCGGCCAGCTGTGGTTGCTCTACCTCGGCTACGGCGTGGTCGGCGGCATCGGACTCGGGCTCGGCTACATCTCGCCGGTCTCCACGCTGATGAAGTGGTTCCCCGACCGTCCAGGGCTCGCAACGGGCATGGCCATCATGGGATTCGGCGGCGGCGCCATGGTCGCCTCGCCCCTGTCGAAGGAACTGCTCGACTGGTACGGAGGTGCAGCGGCCGGCGGCAGCGCCGTGACCAAACTGTTCATCACCCTCGGCATCGCCTACTTCGTGGTGATGATGATGGGCGTCTTCACCATTCGCGTGCCCGCGCCGGGCTACCTGCCCGCGGGATTCGATCCGGCGGCCGCCACGTCGAAGTCGATGGTGAGCGCCGGGAACGTCTCCGCGGCCAACGCGATCAAGACGCCCCAGTTCTGGCTGCTCTGGATCGTGCTGCTGTGCAATGTGACCGCGGGTATCGGCATCCTCGAGCAGGCCGCCGACATGATCAAGGACTTCTTCCGCGACGGCTCGGGGGTGTCCACGGTGTCGGCGACCGTCGCCGCGGGGTTCGTGGGCCTGCTGTCCGTCGCGAACATGTCGGGCAGGCTCGGTTGGTCCACCACCTCGGACTACATCGGGCGCAAGCCGACGTACATGATGTACCTCGGCGTGGGAATCCTGCTGTACCTGGGGCTCGCGACCGTCGGCGCATCGTCGACGGCGCTGTTCGTACTGTTCTGCGCCGTGATCATCTCCTTCTACGGCGGCGGTTTCTCGACGGTCCCCGCGTACCTGAGGGACCTGTTCGGCACGTACCAGGTGGGCGCGATCCACGGCCGGCTCCTGACCGCGTGGTCGACGGCGGGCGTACTGGGACCGCTGATCGTCAACCGGGTGCTGGACTCGAAGAAGGATCGCGTCGACGCGACCGGCACAACGATCCCGCTCGAGGCCTCGGATTACCATCTGGCGCTGTACATCATGGTCGGCGTGCTCGTCGTCGGCTTCCTCGCCAACCTCGCCATTCGCCCCGTGTCCGCGCGCTGGCACGAGAAGGGCCCCGTCGTCGACGCCGTCGAAGCGGCCCACTGACAGGAGTGAACCCGTGACCGAGACCGAAGCCGCCCAGCGGCACACCGTCCAGCTCGTGGTGACCTGGGCCGTCGTCACCATCCCCCTGCTGTACGGCCTCTACAACGCCGTCGACGCCGCGCTGCAGCTGTTCCACGGCTGACTCGACCGTGCCAGAACCGCACGGGCCGGCTCAGCCCCTGCGGGACCACCAGCGGCGAGCCCGACGCGGCTCCGGCGGGATCAGGACCTCGCGAAAGCGGTCCGCGAACCCCGCGATCGCGCGCTGCTCGTCCTCCAGCAGTCCGCGATTCCCACTGGTGACCTCCAGGGCTATCGGCGTACCGGGCCCGACGCCGAGGTCGGCCCAGCACAGCGGCAGGTTCTGCGCGAGCAGGCGACGCCCGCCCACCACCAGGTAGATCCGCGACACGTACCGCGCGGACTCCCAGCTCAGCCTGTCTGCGCGGTCGGCGTCCAGGTAGCCGTCCGCGACGAATCGCTCCAGGTACACAGGCCCGACGGTACGCCGCTCACTCCCGGTCCGGGGCCGACTCCGTCGCGGCCGCGACCGGCGGCGTCAGGGAGAAGATCGTCAGGTACGCGAGCCCGAAGAACGCGGCCACCGCGGCCGCGACCCCGGTGGACTGAACGTACGAGAAGGGCGAGGTGACCCAGTCGAGCGTGGCGAAGACGACGGCGTCCGGCCGCGTCACCAGGTCCCACGAGTTCCAGCGCTGGAACCGCCCGATCACCACGCCGATCGCGCACAGCCCTACGCTCAACACCACCACGAGCCAGCCCCAGCGCGCGCCGAACTCGCGCTGCACGCGCCGGTGCACCAGCAGCATCGAGACGACGCCGAGCAGGATTCCCGTCCAGGCCGCGAACCCGTACTGCAGCACGTGCCGCCACATGTTCTCCCCGTCTCCCAGGTGCACGAGATCGGTGACCAGGTACGGCGAGTTGGGCAGGAACGCCAGCCAGCCCAGCCCGAGCGGAACGAGCGCCCAGCGGCGGCGCACCGTCGAGAAGCCCACCGCGAACAGCATCGGGATCCAGGCGAGGAAGAGGTTCCAGATGAGGAACCGGCTCGGGTACGTGAGCGGAGCCGCCGTATCGGTGGTCCCGAGGACCACGGTCAGCGCAGTCGTGGCGAGCAGGGAGGCCAGCAGCAGGGTGCCGCGCGTTCTCGTCATCCGACCAGTTTGCCAGCCTGCAGGAGATGGTTAGCAGCCGTCAGTTCCAGCGGACAATCCGTTCCGTGGCCGTGTGGACGGCGGGCCGGGTGCGGATATCGTCGAGCTCCTGTCCGGATCGTTACTCACGGGCACATTGTTCAGCGGCATCGACGGTGTGCGCCAGGAGCATCGAGATCGTCATCGGTCCGACTCCGCCCGGCACCGGCGTGAGGACACCCGCCACTCCCACCGCGTCCGGCGCGACATCGCCCGGGGTGAAGCCCGCGTCGACGACGACCGCGCCGGGACGGATCATTTCCGCCGTGATCAGGCCCGGCCTTCCGGCTGCCGCGACCACGACGTCGGCACGACCGGTGTGCGCGCCGAGATCCCTCGTGCGGCTGTGGCACACCGTGACCGTCGCATCGCGTTCGGTGAGCATCGCCGCCAAGGGTTTCCCCAGGATCGCGGATCGGCCCACGATCACCGCGTCCGCACCCGCGAGCTCCACGCCGTGATGGTCCAGCAGTGCGACGATCCCCGCGGGCGTGCAGCTCCGGTGGCCGGGTCGCCCGAGCGCCGCGGCGGCGAAAGCCGCGGAACTCGTCCCGTCCACGTCCTTCGCGAGCGGGATCGCGTCGAACGCGGCGCGTTCATCGATCTGTGGTGGAAGCGGGTGTTGGAGCAGGATGCCGTGCACATCCGGGTCCTCGGCGAGGCCGGCGAGGACCGTCAGGAGGGCTGAGGTGGACGTCTCCGCTGGAAGGTGCACGTGCTTCGAACCGAGCCCGAACTGCGCACAACGACGTCGTTTCATCTCGACGTACTTCGCCGATCCGGGATCATCGCCGACGAGGACCGTGGCCAGGGTCGGCACGACCGTCAGCCGGGCGGCTCGCGCAGCGGTCGCGGCGTTCATGCGCCGCGCGGGGTCGCTGCCGGACAGAATCGTGGTTACGGGCATGGGCGCCTCCTGGGTCGAACTGCCCAGGCGCGCGGCACGGATGCTCCGGTGGGCCGCTCCCCACTGGTGTCCCAGCTGATGCGCCAGTCACGGCCGCCGCCCACATTAGCGCCCTCGGGCCGGTTCCGCCGATACGAGCGCAGTCGGAGTCCTCCCTGCAGGTACTCTCTACCTGGTCGCGCGAGCGATCACGGGATGTGGCGCAGCTTGGTAGCGCATTCGCTTTGGGAGCGAAGGGTCGCAGGTTCGAATCCTGTCATCCCGACACAACACGCCGGCGCCACGGCGCCCGAGGCACTTCAGTAACGATTCGGCCCTCCTCCGAGATAGACCGGAAGTACGCCGTACCCCGATCCGTCCTGCACGGCGCTCCGTGCCGATTGTGCGCGCCCATCGTCCACTGTTGGCCCGAGCCGGTGCACGAGCGACGATCCCCGACGAAGGAGGACCAACCATGCGCTGCGGAACCGCACTCGCCGACCGCTACGAACTCCTCCGGCTCATCGCCACCGGCGGCATGGGCCAGGTGTGGGAGGCGATCGACACCCGCCTCGACCGGCGCGTGGCGGTCAAGGTGCTCAGAGCGGAACTCTCCGAGGACCAGGAGTTCCTCACCCGTTTCCGCAACGAGGCGCGCACTACCGCCGCCCTCAACCACCCCGGTATCGCCGGTGTCTACGACTACGGCGAGACCGAGGACCGGGCCGGCGGCGCGCCCCTGGCCTACCTCGTCATGGAACTGGTCGACGGCGAACCCCTCAACGCCGTCCTCTCCCGCCTCGGCCACCTCAGCGAAGCCCAGACCCTCGACTTGCTCGAACAGACCGGCCGCGCTCTCCAGGTCGCCCACACGGCAGGGCTGGTGCATCGTGACGTCAAACCGGGCAACATCCTCATCACCCCCACCGGGCAGGCGAAGATCACCGACTTCGGCATCGCCAAAGCCGTCGACGCCGCACCCGTCACCAAGACCGGCTTGGTCATGGGCACCGCCCGGTACATCTCCCCCGAACAGGCCTCCGGCGAGGACGCCACCGCCGCCTCCGATGTCTACGCCCTCGGCGTCGTCGGCTACGAATGCCTCACCGGCCGTCCGCCGTTCGCCGCGGAGACCGCGGTCGCCCTCTGCGTCCAGCACATCCGGCAGGAGCCACCGGCTCTACCGGCGTGGGTCCCCGGCTCGATCGACGACGTCATCATGCGCACCCTCGAGAAGGACCCGCAGCGCCGATACGCCGACGGAGGCGAGCTGGCGGAGGCGATCACGCAGGCCCGGCGGTCTCCGGCGGGCCGGTCCCGGACCGACCGCACCGCAGCGTACGCCCCGACGGTGCGCCGCCCCGTCGAGCCGCGCACGGTGATCACGCGGCCTCAGGCTCCAGCGCCCACCGGATCCACCGTCCGGGCACAGCCCCGGGACGATCGCCCCTCCACCCGCGGTCGCCGGAAACGATTCGCCGCGGCCACAGGTGCGCTGGCCGTCGCCGCGCTCGCCCTCGGCGGCGCGTTCGCCGTGACCGGCTCGGGCGGGGACGACGGTGCCGGAACCACTGCGGGCCCGACGGCGAACAATCCCGGGGCGCACCCCGCACCGCGGACGATGGCCGAGCACCCGTCCGACCGGGTCGACCCCGCGCTCCTCGTCAGGCCGACGGACGGCGCGCGGCCGACGACCTCCACCGTGCCGCGGCCCACCGGCACACCGACGTCGACGACGACCACCTCGTCGACGACGACGCCGACGAGCGCCACCCCCACCTCGATCACGACGACCACCACCGCCACGACCACCACCGCCACGACCACGACGCCGACGTCCACGTCGACGTCCACGACCGCCACAACGTCGAAGCCTCAGCAGGATTCACTCCTCTAGCGAGCGCCGTACGCCCAGGAGCACGTACACGACGATGCCGACCACGAGCGCCCAGAACGCCGACCCGATACCGGCCACCGTCGTCCCGGACGCGGCGACGACGAAGGTCACCGCTGCCGGTACCCGGGCCGCTTCCTCCGCCATCGCCCCCGCGCACGCAGCGGCGAACGCGCCCACGAGCGCGACGCCGGCGACGGCCTGGATCACCCCCTCGGGCGCCGCGAGCACGACCGCTGTCAGGCCCGTACTGACCACGCCGAGAACGAGATTCGCGGCACCCGAGGACACACCGGCGATCCAGCGGCGCGACGCCGGCCCCGCATCCGGTCCTGCGGCGAGGGCGGCGCTGATCGCCGCGAGGTTGATCGCATGCCCGCCGAAGGGCGCGCCGACCGCCGACAGGACACCGGTCACCGTCAGTGCCGGCCGCCAGGGCACCGAGTAGCCGTAGGTCGCGAGCACGGCCGCGCCGGGGATGTTCTGCGAGGCCATGGTCACGATGTAGAGCGGCAGCAGCACGCCGGTCATCGCCTGCAGCGTCCAGGCGGGCGTCGTCCACTCCACGTGCGGCACCAGCGCCGAGACGGCGGGGACGGCATCGTCGCGCACCAGGGCGATCGCGATGACGACCAACGCCACCACGAACGCCAGCGGGACCGCCCACCGCGGTCGGACCTTGAGCAGCACCAGCCACACGAGCAGCACCGGCGCGACGGCCGCGGGATGCGCGGCGAGCGCCTTCACCGGCGCGATGCACAGCGGCAGCAGGACGCCCGCGAGCATGGCCTGCGCGATCGGCGCGGGGATCCGCTGCACCCACCGCGCAAGGGCCGGCCACAGCCCCGTCACCACGAAGAGAACGCCGCACACCACGAACGCGCCGACCGCGGCCGGCCACCCGCCTGCGACGGCGCCGGTGGTCGCGAGCAGCGCGGCACCGGGCGTGGACCAGGCGCTGATGATCGGCATCCGGTACCGCCAGGACAGCAGCGCAGATGCCGCTCCCATGGTCACCGTGACCGCCAGCAGCCCCGACGCGGCCTGCCCCGGGCTCGCCCCCACTCCGCGCAGGCCCGCGAGCACCACGGCGAAGGCGGAGGTGTAGCCGACGAGGGCGGTGACGATGCCCGCCCCGACGGGCACCATCGTTCCGTTCTCAGAACGTTCCATGAACAGAACGTAGCATGGGGTCATGCCCTCCCCCGATATCGGCGGCCGTCTCCGCGAACTCCGCACCGAACGCGGCCTCAGCCTGTCCGAACTCGCCCGCCGCGCGGGTGTCGGCAAGGGATCGCTCTCGGAGATCGAGGCCGGCGGGCGCAATCCCACGGTCGAGACCCTCTACGCCCTCTGCGTTCCGCTCGACGTGCCCCTCACCGCCCTGGTCGGCGAATCCCCCGGGGCCCACAGCGTCGCCGACGGCGGCATGCGCACCGCTCTCCTCTCCGTGCGACACCTGCCCCGCGTCACCGTCGAGGTCTTCCGCCTGGAGTTCCCCGCGGGGTCGGACCATGTCTCCCCCGGGCACGGTGACCGGGTCCGGGAGCACCTCACGGTGGTCGACGGGGCGCTGACCGTCGGCCCGCTGGGCGACGAACGACTCGTGCAGCTGGGCGACTCGCGCAGCTGGACCAGCGACGGGCCGCACCGGTTCGCCACCGTCGACGGCGCCGAGGCCGTCGTGGTGATCACGACCCCGCGTTAGAAGGTCTTCACGCCCGACGAGGCGACGACCATCCCGTGCCCGGTGGTCCGGTGGGTGAAGGCGGTTCCGTACTCGTTGGCGACGATGAACCATCCGCGCGCCGTGTAGGTCCGGTAGTCGAGCGTGATGGGATCCGCCACTCCGAGATTGCCGAGCACGTAGGTGAGGTCGCCGTCGCTCGTGATGTTCACGCCGTTCGCGTCGTCGCCGGATTCCGTCCGCGGGCGGGGTCGGTCGAACTCCAACTGGCAGCCGACGCTGGTCTCGCTGACCCGACAGGTGGTGCGCCCGCTCCGCGTCCGAATGACGGTGTCGCCGTTGCCGTTCTCCGGCAGGACGACCGCCGTCGCGGCCGCGCCCGAGGGCCGCGCGCTGGTCGTGGTCGACGGTGCCGTGGTCGTCGCCGCGGGCGCCTCCGGAGCGGGCGTGGCGATCCCCGGCCCCACGCCGCCCGGAATCACCGTCACACCGTTCGCGCCGTTCCCGGACACCGTCGCCGAACACCCGGCGAGCAGCGCCGAGCAGCCGACGACCACCGCCATCGCGAGTCGTGTGCGCATCGCGGCCTCCAGATCAATCGTCACTCCTGCATCAAGAGTAAACATTGATCCCTCCCGGCGCAGCGACAGGCTCAGAGCCGGCGTTCCCGCAGCCTCGCGGAGTAGTCGTGGGCCCCGGCCGTCACCGCGGAGTGCACCGCTCGGGCGATCCGTGCGCCCCACGCCGACCGCGGCCCACCGAAGGGCTCCCCCGCCTCCCCCGCGGACCGCACGGACGCCACCGGCGCCACGATGCACACCGCGTCCGATGCCGTCCCCGTGCCCGGGTATCCCGCCTCCAGGAGCGCCTGCGTCTTCGCCTCCGTCGCGGTCATGACGGCGTTGACCAGCGCACCGTCGGACATCGGTACGGGCACGAGGACCTGGATGTTGATCGTCCCCGGTCTCGGCCGGACGTGGTGACCCGGCAGCCGCTCCGGGGCGAGCTCGGGGTCGACGACGTCCTCGGGCGCAGCGGCCCACGTCGGCACCCGCAGCCCGACGGTCGCGGCGACCTCGACGCCGCCGTCGGACCGGAGCACCGTCCGGTCCACGGACGCTGCGGTGAGCATGCCCACCCCGCGCCCCCGGAGGCCGTGCGCCGCCGCGAGATCGGCGAGGTGCGCCACGGGATCCATCCGCGCGTACCCGCCCGGGACCTGCGCGTTGAGCACCCAGTGGACGGGGCCGATCCCACCGCCGACCATCGCGGACGAGACGCCGCGCATTCCGTCGCCGAGCAGCCAGACGGTCGCCGCGAGACCGACGGCGCCGTCCTCGTCGCGGTGGGTGGTCTCCAGGTTCATCGAGTTCATCGCAGCAGCCCCAGGACCGGCCGGCCGTCGGGTCCGGACTCGACGTGCACGCGGGCGCCGAAGTGCGCGGCGATGAGATCCGCCGTGAGCACCTGCGCCGGCGTCCCGGACGCCGCGACCCGACCGGCGGACAGCAGCACCAGCCGGTCCGCGTACTGCGCCGCGAGCGTGAGGTCGTGGATCGTGGTGATCACGGTCAGCCCGTCGTCGCGGCGTAGGCGGTCCACGAGGTCCATGACCTGCTGCTGGTGCCCGATGTCCAGGGCTGTCGTCGGCTCGTCGAGCAACAGCACGGGCGCCTCCTGAGCGAGGGCGCGGGCCAGCACGACGCGCTGCCGCTCGCCGCCGGACAGGCGATCGACGTCGCGCTCGGCGAACTCCGCCAGGCCGAGCCGGGCCAGCACGGCACGCACGATCCGGCGGTCGCCCGCGCTCTCGCGCCCCAGGTAGGCGACGTACGGCGCCCGGCCGAGCAGGGCGTAGTCGAACACCGTCATGCCTTCCGGGAGTTGCGGCGACTGCGGCGCGTAGGCGAGGACCCGGGCGCGCTCGCGCGGGCGCAGCCGGCGTGGGTCGGCCCCGTCGACGGTGACCGTTCCCCCGCTGCGCACCAGGCCCAGGGCAGCGCGCAACAGCGTGGACTTCCCGGCCCCGTTCGGCCCGATCACCGCGGTCCACGAGCCCGACGGTGCCGTCATCGCCACGTCGTGCAGCACGGGGCGCCCGTCGAGCGCGACATCGACGTCGGAGAACTCCACGCTCACAGCCCGCTCCGTCCCCGCATCGCACGGAGCACGACGACGAAGAAAGGACCGCCGACGAACGCGGTGACCACACCGAGCGGCAGCTCGCCGGGAGAGACGACGGTGCGCGCGAGGATGTCGGCGAGGACGAGGAAGGCGGCACCGCCGAGGAGGGAGAGTGGAAGGACCGCCCGGTACGAGGTCCCCGCGAGCCGGCGCACGACGTGCGGGACGACAATGCCCACGAACCCGATGAGCCCGCCCACCGCGACGGCGGTGGCGGTGGCGAGCGACGCCGCGACGAGCACCAGCAACCGGACGCGCCGCGCCGAGACGCCGAGGGTCGTGGCCTCGTCGTCGCCGACCCCGAGGACATCGAGCAGGCGACCGTGGAGCAGCAGCGCGACCACGGAGATCCCGGCGTAGGGCAGGACGGCGAGCAGCCGCGGACCGTCGACGGAGGCGACGCCGCCGAGCACCCAGGAGTAGATCCGCTGCAGGTCCTGGGCGTCGCGCTGCATGAGGAAGGTCTGCACCGCACTGAGGAACGCGGACACCGCGACGCCGGCCAGGAGCAGCGTCGACGTGCCTCGCCCACCTGTGGCACTGCCCAACGCGTAGGCGAGGGCGACGCCCGCGAGCGCACCCACGAACGCCGCGACGGGCACCGTCGCCGCGGGATCGCCGGGCAGGAACACGATGGTCGCGGTGGCACCGACGCCCGCTCCCGCTGCAGCGCCGAGCAGGTACGGGTCGGCGAGCGGGTTGCGGAAGACGCCCTGGTAGCCGGCGCCCGCGATCGCGAGAAGGCCACCGACGAGCGCTGCCGCGAGCACCCGCGGAAGCCTGATCTCCACGAGCAGGTTCCGCTCGAGGCGCGTGAGCCCCGAGTCGACATGGACGCCGGGCAGCAGATCGACGAGCTCCGTCAGGACGGCGCGCGCGGGCAGGTGGACCGCCCCGACCAGCAGTCCCGCCAGCATCGACGCGAGGAGCGCGACGACGGCGACCAGCAGCGGCACCGGACGCAGCCCGCTCGCGCGCCGCGGCACCGTCGACGATCGGACCGGAGCACTCACCGCCCGGCCGGAACCTTCTGCGCCGCACGGGAGACCGCATCGGCGACGGCCCGGTAGAAGTCGGGCAGGCGCGGTCCCCAGCGGGAGGGCACGTCCGCCGGAAGGGCGACGACGGTGCCGTCCCGCACCGCCCGCAGGTCGCGCCAGCCCGGGCGCTGCGCGACGACCTCGGGCGTCTGGCCGCAGCACTGGGCGTCAGCGAGCAGGATCAACGCCGGATCCGCGTGGAGCAGCGCCTCCTGGGAGAGCTGCGGGTACCCCGTGCCCGCCGTGTCGGCGGCGTCGGCCACGTCGTGCAACCCGAACGCGCCGTATACCTTCCCGATGAAGGTCGACGAGGTCACGGTGTGCAGCTGGGGGTCGAGCTCGTGGAAGTAGCTCAGCGGCTGGGCGGTCCGCGGTGCGGCACGGACCGATTCGTCGATGGCGGCGCGCATCCGTGCGGTGAGCGCCTTCGCATCCGCCTGCCGGCCGGTCGCGGCGCCGAGGTCGGAGATCTGGTCGAGCGCATCGTCGAGGTCCTTGGCCGCGGGTTCCACCAACACCGGGATCCCCACCTTCTGCAACGCCGCGACGATGCCGTGCTGGTCGTCGGAGACGACCACCAGGTCGGGCTTGTAGCCGATGACGGCCTCGGCGTTGGGCGTGAAACCCGAGAGCGCCGTGCGCGGGGCCTCGACCGGGTAGCTGGACTGGTCGTCGACCGCGACGACCTGCTTCCCCGCCCCGATCGCGAAGAGGGTCTCGGTGTGCGTGGGCGCGAGCGAGACGATCCGCTGCGGCGCGACCGGGACGGCGATCCGGCCGTTGGCGGCGTCCACCACGACCGTCCGCCCCTGCGGCTCCTCCGCCGCCGAGCCGCAGGCCGCGACGGGGACGAGCAGCGCCGCGAATGCAGCGAGGGCCGCCGTGTTCCGGTGCGAACGCATCGTCTTCTCCTCCGGTTCGTGCGGATCCAGTGTGGCAGAGGCCGTACTGTTGCGATCGTGAACCTGCTGCTGATGTCCCTGAACGCCGGGGCGCTCCCCGGCTTCCTGCGCCGGCACACCGGACGGGAACCGAGCGCCCTGCGGCTCGGTTTCATCGACGACGCCGGCGCACCGTACGCGGATCAGCCCTTCGGCTCGTTCGAATGGAATCAGCTCACCGACCTGGGATTCCGGCTGACCCGGATGACGGTCGGGAAGTACCGGGACGCGCGGGACTTCGCCTCGGATCTCGGCACCGTCGACGCCGTCTACCTCTCGGGCGGGCACACCTTCGTCCTGCTCGGCGCGCTGCAGAGCAACGGCACCGGCGAGGTGCTCACGGAGCGGGTGCGGGCGGGACTGCCGTACATCGGCCTCAGTGCGGGATCGGTCGTCGCGGGGCCGAACGTCGAGCCGGTCGCGCCCCTCGACGACCCCGCGGACGCCCCCGGCGTCACGGATTTCACCGGGCTGGGCCTCGTCGACACCGTCGTCATCCCGCACGCCGACGGCCTGCTCCCGCCGTACCCTCCCTCGATGATCGAGGAGGTGGTGCGCACCTACGGCGGCCGGTTCCCGCTGACCCGGGTCAACGACGATCAGGCACTGCTCGTGGAGGACGGCACGGCCACGCTGATCCCGTCCGTCATCACGTAGTTCCCGCCTCGACGGGCCTTTGCGGACGTTACGATCGATCGATGACCGGCATGCTCTCCGACGTATTGCCCTCGGTCTGTACCGCTTTCGGCATCCCGGGTGAGAACCCCCTGGGCCTGACGGTGGAGCGTGATGTCGTGCTGCTGCTCGTCGACGGGCTCGGCGCGGAGCTCCTGCGGCGGCACGCCGATACCGCTCCCGCCCTCGCCGCGCACGCCGGCGTCACGCTGGACGCGGGCTTCCCCGCCACCACGGCCACCAGCCTGTCGAGCCTCGCGCTCGGGGCGCCCTGCGCGGCGCACGGCATCGTCGGCTACAGCTTCGGCGTGCCCGACGAGCACGGCCGGCGCCTGTTCAACTCCCTGCGCTGGACCATCGACGGCGCATCCGGGCCAGATGCCCGGGAGTCGCACCCTCCTCGCGAACTGCAGCGCCGCCGCAGCAAGCTCGAGACCCTCGCCGACGCCGGCGCCGAGATCCACTACGTGGTGCCCGCCTACCAGGAGAAGTCGGGCCTGACCCGCGCCTCGTTCCGCGCAGCCGGAGTGTTGCACGCGGCGTCCACCCTCGACGAGGTCCGCGAGGGCGTGCTCGCCGTGGCGCGGCACGACACCGCTGCCCGACGGTTCGCCTACGCCTACACGGGCCTGCTCGACGCGGCCGGCCACGTGCACGGTCCGGGCTCCCCGGAGTGGCTGGCCGCGCTGCGCGCCGTCGACGCGATGTTCGCGGACCTGCTGGCCGACCTGCCGCCCTCCTGCACACTGCTGGTCACCGCCGATCACGGCATGATCCAGGCTGAGTCCCTGGTGAACCTCGACGCGTTGCCGGCCCTGCGCCAGGGCGTGCGCGTGATCGCCGGCGAGGCGCGGGTACGGCACGTCTACCTCCAGCGGGGGCACCACGTCGACGACGTCCTGGCCCGGTGGACGGGCACCCTCGCCGGGCACGCCCGGGTCGTCAGCCGCGAGCAGGCCCTCGACGAGCACTGGTTCGGCCCCACTCCCCCCAACCCCGTCGTCGCGCACCGCATCGGCCACGTCCTGGCCGTCGCCGAGGGACGATCCGTACTGGTGACCCCGAGCCAGGAGCCGATGGAGTCGCGCATGCTGGGCCATCACGGGGCGTGGACCGTCGATGAGCAGGCGATCCCGCTGGTGGTCGTGAACGGCTGACGGTCGGGTCCCACCCTGCGCGGGATGCGTGAGCGAAGAGGGTAGAATTTCGAATTGTCACAAATCGACCGCACGGGGTGAAGACGCGCAGCCCTGCTCAGTCCTAGGGTGGTGCCCACCATCGAAACCCAGAAGCCGGTGCCGGCCGCACCATCGCCGGCGTCCGTCGCAGCGCCGTCGAAGCCGAAGCGCGAGCAGACCGCCGATCTGACCCGGGTGACGCTGTTCCTGCTGGTCGTCGTCGCGCACTGCGTCACGACGATCAACTACACGCCGGACGTCCTTCGCCAGACGGGGCTCATCTCGGCGGCGCTGCACATCACGCGGTACGGCTTCGTCGCGGTCACGCTGTTCGTGCTGGTGCTGAGCATGCGCGGCCGCACGATGACGGCGCTCGAGTTCTGGCGCAAACGCTTCGGGCTGATCGTGGGACCGTTCCTCGTCTGGACGCTGGTGTACTCGATCACGGACCATCTACTCATCGCGGGCGACCCGTTCCCGTCGTTCGGACGGTGGCTGGGCGATCTCGGCCGCACCATGCTGACCGGCGACGCCAAGTACCAGCTCTACTTCCTGCTCATCTCGATGCAGATCTACCTGTTCTTCCCGGCGCTGTCGAAGCTGGCGAAACGGCTCGAGGGCCGGCCGTGGACGGTGCTGGTCACCGCGGCCGCGATCCAGCTGGGCTGCTTCGCGTTCTACCAGTACGCGCCGCGCCCGCAGGGCCAGCCGTGGGAGACGCTGTTCAACCACATGTGAAAGCTGCTCCCCATGTACGCGCTGTTCATGGCGATCGGCATGCTCGCGGCCCAGCACTACGGGGCGGTCGGGAGCTGGCTCCGATCGCACGCACTGCGCGTCATCGCGGTGTGCCTCGCGGCGTCGGCGTTCAGCCTGATCGCCTACCTGCGGGCCACCCACCCGGGCGTCGTGCCGGACAGCGCGGTCACCGCATGGAACCCCCTCTATCTGCCGTGGTACGTGGCGGGGGTCATCCTGCTGTGGCTCGCCGCGATGATGTGGGACGACCTGCGTGCTTCGGGGCGGCCCGTCGGTGAGCGCGTCGTGTCATGGGCGACGGTGCGGGCGTTCGGCGTGTTCGCCGTGCATCCGCTGATGCTCGACATCCTGAGCCATCTCGGCTTCTTCGACGTGCTCGGCACCTGGTTCCCCGCGTCCGCCGTGCTGCGCACCACGACGCTCGCGGTGATCGTGCTGGCCATGTCGCTGCTGTTCGTGGACCTGATGCTCCGCACGCCGGTCAGCCGGTGGTTCGTGGCGCGCGACCGGATCCGCAGCGGTAGCGCGGCCGCCTGACACACCTCCTTACTTCGAACACACACTCGAACCTCTTCGATAATTCTCATTTTTGTTCGATTTTCTGCGGTAGAATAGAAGGCATGAACCACTCGGACGACGCCTTCACACTGGGCAGGCGGGCCAGCGCCCCGCTGCCCGGGGTGTTCGACGGTGCGGTGTCCGGGTTGAGCGCGGCAGGTGCGCTGTCGCGGCTGCGCGTGTTGACCGCGCAGCAGAACCGGCTGGAGGCGGAGCGCTCCGCCGTGTTGACCAGGTTGTACGAGCTTCGGGACGATGCGCGTCGCGTGCGGGAGGAGTCCTCCCGCCGCTTCGTCGACGATTGGGACGAGCTCGTCGCAGAGGTCGGTGCTGCACTCGGGACCGGCCGCTCCGCCGCGGGCGCTGCGGTCCACCGCGGCCTCGATCTGCGGGAGCGCTGCCCTCGGCTGTTCGAGCTGTTCGCGGCCGGGCGAGTCAGCCTGCCGCTCGTCCGGGAGGTCCTGCGCTCCTCCGCGGCGGTTCTCGACGACCGGGTGACCGCGATGTTCGACGATCGGATCACCGCGTGGCTCGCTGCCCGTGCGGGCCTGTCGATCACCGCGCGTGCCGTTGCCGACGCCGCGAAGTCGATACTCACTCGGCTCGATCCGGCTGCCGCGCGCGAGGTTCCGCCGACAGAGCCCCGGGAACGGCTGGAGTTCCACTCTCGCGCCGACGGGCTGGTCGATCTGGAGGCGGTCATGCCGAAGGCGGAGGCGATCCGCCTGTCCGCCCTGGTCGGCCCGGTCGCGGAGTCGGTGTGCCGAGACGACGGCCGTACGCTGGGGCAGCGGCAGGTCGCCGCCCTCGTCGCGCTGGCCGAGGGCTACGGGAGTCTGGGCTGCCGCTGCGGCCGGGAGGGGTGCGACCTCCGGGAGGCCCGCCCACGAACCGGGGCCGTCTCACCCGACATCCAGGCACTCGCCGTGATCGTGCTCAACGAGACCGACCTGTTCGACGCGACCTGCACCGAAGCAGACCTCTTCTCACCGGAGTCCGCGCCCGAAGCCATCCCCGAGCACGATCCCGCCCCGGAGCCCGAGGCCCAGCCCGATTGCGGGGCTGAGCCCCATTCCGAGGCTGCAGCGGGACGCGGGGCGATCGTGCTGACCGGCGATCCGGGCCTCAACGGGCCGGTCACCGTCGAACAGGCCCGGGAGTTGATCGCGCAGTCCCGGACCCAGTTCCGCATCCTCGGGCGGCGTGACCCGGCCACCGGCACCGTCCACGCGCACGGCGCGTCCGGATACCGGCCCACCTGGTACCAACTGTTGGTCATGCGGCTCACCTACCCCACCTGCGTGTTCCCCGGGTGCAGCGTGTCCGCGGGCCGATGCCAGGCCGATCACGTCGGCGAGTACGACCATGCCGACCCCTCCGCGGGCGGGCAGACAACGGTGGCGGGCCGAGGCACGGCCGGGAACCTGGTGCCGCTCTGCGGTTTCCACCACCGGATCAAGACGGAGACCGGTTGGCTGTCCGACATCCTGCAGGACGGCACCGTCGAATGGCGGCATCCCGCCGGCGGCATCTGGACGGTCCCACCCGGCACGGCGAGGGATCTCCTCCCCGGCCTGGGACTGATCATCTGGGACGGCCCCGAGCCGGGTCCGGCCCGCACGAAGAACCCCGACGGGTTGGAGTCCGACGCGAAGCGCCGGGCCACGGCGCGGCGCGCGCTGCGCATCGAGAATCGGCTCCTCCGCCATGAACGGCGCGGGCGCGAGGCTGCGGAAGCCGAAGCCCGCGAGCGCGAACGGGAGTGTCGGGAGGCTGAGGCCCAGGGACGCACGTACGACGTCACCGCGCCGCTGAAGCCGCCGCCGTTCTGACCCGGAAAGTCAGTACTGCTGCGGATATCCGCTCGACACCCAGAGGTTCTCCGTCGGGACGCCGACCGTCCCGGTCTGCCAGCGGTGGATCGCCTCGGCGCGCAGTGCGTGGTCGAGTCCCTCGTTGCGCATCCGCTGATCGATGTAGAGCAGCGCCTGGACGCCCGCGGTGAAGGGCACCGTCAGCACCTGTCCGATCGCGGATCCGACCGCCGCGATCGCCAGCCCGACGACCGTGCCACCGGCGAGGTTGCGCGTCGCGTCGCCCGATTCGACCAGCGCCGTGCCGACGCCGAACGGGATCGCGACGATGGCGGCGACGATCCCCGTGACGACGTACGTCAGCAGGAGGATGCCGACGAGTCGCCAGTACCCCGGCTCCTGCAGGCGCCAGGCTCGGCGCAGCGCGGTGATCGGCCCGAGTCGCTCGAGCACGACGGCCTGGTAGGACAGCGAGAACGCGGGCATGAGAGCAATCGCGCCTGCCACGATGAGCACGAACGCGAGCACAGCGACGAGGACGGTGCCGACCACCATGCCGGTGTTGCCGAGGCCGCCGATGGTCATCCCGATCGCTGCTCCGAAGATGAGCAGCATCGGAACGAAGAAGATGAGGAACTGGATCACGCTGAGCCCGATCAGTGGCAACAGCCTGGGGCCGACCAGACGAGCCGCCTCCCCGATGCTGGTCTTCTCGCCGAGGACCGACCGCGCCACGACCACGGTGAGGACGCCCGTGAGGAACAGAGTGGCGATCGCTGCGATGAGGGATATCCCGAGGCTGGCGGCGGACGAGCCGAGGATGAGGGCGACCGATGCGTCGTCGTCCGCCTTCGGATCCGTCGACACAGTGGTCAGCGGGATCTGCGCCAGGAAGGTGACCACCTGGGAGAGCACCACGACGATCGCCGTCAGCCCGACCATCACCGCCGGGTTCGCGCGGATCGCCGCGAAGGCTCCGCCGTACAGCCCGCCGAGGTCGAGCGGCCGGATCGGGACGATGCCGACCTTCACCTCGGGTGCGGGCGCGCCCCAGCCCGGTCCGGCGGGAAAGCCCTGTCCGGTTGGGAAGCCCGGTCCGGGCGGGAACCCCGGCGGTGGGTACCCGGGCTGTGCGTAGCCGTACTGCGGATAGCTCTGGCGTACCGGCTCATCTGTGCTCACACACCCATCCTGCATTGCGGATGCAGTCCCGACAACTTCGTGCAAGCCGCCTCCGTCTCGGGTCACACCGGCCAGTACCCTCCCGGCGGGTCGATCGCGGGGTGCCGCCCGAGGTACTCCGCGGTGAGTGGCACGTCGACCTGCTCCGGCGGCACAGCCGGATCCATCTGGTAGACCTCGCCGTCGTCATCGACGTAGTAGCCGGCGAAGGTCGGATCGCTGACCGCTATCCGCCACGCGTGCTTCAGCCGGTGCAGGTTGATGTCGAACTTCGTGAAGTTCGGGTCGATCGCCGCGATCCGCTGGCTGAAGGTCTCGACCGCCGTCCGGGGCGGGAGGAACGGACTGTCTGCCGCCGAGGGGATCCCGTACGCCACGTCCCCCGCGCTCGTACCCAACGCCTCCCGCTCGGTCACGAGCCTCCCGTTCACCATGCGGCACGCCAGCACGACGACGGTGACGCGGGCCACCTCGTCGGGGTCGACCCGCGCGAAGTACCTCGGCGCCCGACTCGCGTCGACCCGCGGGAAGATCTTCCAGTCCGCGTCCGACGGTGCCGGACCGTCACCGTCGGGGCCGTCCATCTGCAGCTCCCACCGGTTGCCGTCGATCCGGGAGACGGTCGCCTTGGCCCCCTTGTACCGGCACGCCGTGGCCACGAGGTGGATCCCGGTGATCTCGGCCATGGGCACGATGCCGTACGCCGAGGTCTGCTTCACGGCGTCGTACTCGTCCACCTCGACGAAGCCGTCGGGGATCACCGACCCGGGCAGTGCCGTGATCCGGACCGAGGAGTAGTCGCCGGCCGCCGACGCGTCGGGCCCGAACCGGTACACGCGCCCGCGGTACACGCAGTACACGTCGCCGGGCAGCACCTGGCTGCCGTCGAGGCGGACGCCCCACTCGCGCACCTTCCCGCCGCCCGGGGCGCCGCTGAAGAGCTGGTCGATGATGCGGCTCACCCGTTCCTTCGGCACATCGGGAGCCACGAAGCCCCGTGCGCGAGCCTGCGCGAGGATCGCCGAGCCGGGGTTCAGCCGGTACGTGCGGACGTAGTACGTGATCGCGTCGTCCCAGGTGAAGTGCCCGTCCGTCCGTTTGTGGATCGGCACGACGCCGCGGTCCGATCCGCTCCACGGGTCCGGGAGGAATCCGCGCGCCGCGGCGACCAGCGCGCCGCCGTCGAGGTAGTCGGCGAGCTGCCTGGCATCGTCCGCGGACAGTCGCGCACAGAGGTCGTCGGGCATGCCGCCGGTCGGATCGCGCATATCCGGCCGCCAGACGGTCAGCGGGATCGTCGGTCCCGACAGCGCCTCCTGCTCGGCGGCTCGCCGGACGTGGTCCGGAACCCCCACGCGGGACATGTCGGGGCCCGCCGTACTCGGTACGGGCTTCGGGTCCGACGGTGCCGCTGCCTGCGGCGACGCGGCCTGCGGGGGCGCGAGGGGCCGCAGTCCCCCGCCGATCGACTCGGCCGTCGCCCCGACGCCGAGGTAGTAGTCGAGATTCTCCGCGGCCGTGTGCAGGCGCAGGTCCGTCGCCCCGCTCGCCCGCACGTGGGTCACCACGGCGACGCGGACCAGATGCTCTGGAACCTCGACCGCGTCCCGGAGTTCCTCGAACGCGCGTCCCGCCGGGGCGGTCGATCCGACGAGGCGCGGCAGAGCGTCGTGTTCGGAGTACCACCACGTCGCGAGCCGTGCGGTCCGGGCCGGCGGGTCGAACCACGCCACCACCGCGAACGCGTCCCACGGAACCCCCGTCGCCGTGATCTCCCGCCCCACGATCCCGATCAGCGCAGTCAACGACGCCGTCCGGTCCCCACTCATCCCTGTCCCCGTTCCCCCGCCCACGCGGGCTCCATCCGCTCCGACGGTACGCCTCTTCGCGCGACCCCACGACACGACAAAGTCCCCGGCCGGAAACCGACGCCAGCAGGCAATTTGCCGCTTTCAGCGCCAGCTGAAGCCCGTGCCCCCGCTGGAGAGACTTAGTCTTCCAAACTAGGGCTGAACAACCCGGGGTCCACACCCCGCGCACACGGCTCGACCGAGGACGCCGCATTCCTCACCGCAGAGCAGGTCGAATACCTCACCGACGCCACATCCTGGCCGTTCAACATCCTGGTCCACATGGCCGCCTGGACCGGCCTCCGCAGCGGCGAACTCGCAGGCCTCCAAATCGGCGACATCGACCTTGGCCGCAACCCATCCGTCAGCGTCCAGCGCACCGCATTGGTCGTGCACGGCGCTCCGGCCACCGGCGAAACCACAGCGACCGGACCCCACGCCGTCTACGACTCGCCCAAGACCCGCCGATCCAGACGACGCACCGCCCATAGCCTGCGCCACACCTACGCCTCGTTCTGTGTCAGCGCGGGCCTGCACCCGAAGCAGATCGCCGACTACATGGGCCACGCGTCGGTCAACACCACAATGGGCATCTACGCCCACCTATTCGAGGACGACCACACCGAGGCAATGGCCGCGCTCGGCAACGTCGGAGCAGCCCGCCGAGACAACGTCACCCCGCTGCGCGGATGGGGTTAGCCGACTTGGCGAATCCAGTCTCTAATATTCATCCCGACGCGCTCGACGTCAGCATCGTCTAGGACACCACTGTGCATAATCACGTTTCTAGAGCGCTCGATATTGGAGAATATCGAGTTCATCCAATCGATTCGTCGTACAAATGGCTCGAAATCCGGCCAATTTTGCTGCATAATCTTCGTCAAATGGTCCATCTGCGTATAGGTTAGCGGCTCGTCTCCTCGTGTGCCATGCCATTTGACTTTGTCTTCTTCTTCACGACGATCTTCCGCGAAGGTTCTAATCTTGTCGGAGACCTTCGTGTCCCACCAATTGTCGCCGTGGGCCTGTTGTAGAACCTTTTCCACAAAAGTACGAGCGCTTCGCTCAAAGGCGGTAATTGCAGCATATATATTTGCCATACGCAACCCTGCGGCGAGATCTTCCTGATCGAGAAGATCATAGTTCAGGGCCATGCGCAATGCTTCTTCGTCGCCGTATCCGACCGCTTTGTGCCGCCCGGCGCGATCCAGCGCCTCCTCTGTCAACAGTGCGCGGTATACGAAGTTGTACATCTCTCCGTTCACCCCAGATGCTCCATTCAAACTTCGAAACAGAGCATCGTAAACGGCGGGGTCGCGGGATTCAGGAAGATGAATGTTGATGTTATAATGAAGCCCAGACATTGTCAGCTTGCTGCCAGAGGGTTGGTCGACGCCCTTGCCGTCGTCCTCCGAACCAGGATCATCACCACTGTCATCGGAGGCATCTTTATCGGTCGGCGCGTCGAAGTCGGCTAGTCCGCACAGCGCCTTGAATGTAGTAGCCATCTTGCTAAGAATGTCGTCGCTGTACTGCCCCTGCGACAGGGTTTTCATCTTGGATTGAGCTTCGGCCTTGGTGAGGGTCTGTGCATTCTTGTTTATTTGAAACAAGTCGGCATAAGCCTCTCGGATAGCCTTTGCCATCACCTTCTTCGACTCAGTCTTGTCGAGATACTCGTGATACCTCTTCAGCGGAGTTCCAGTATCACCAATGAACTCCAGGGACTTGAGCATTCCGATTACTAGTCGGTCGGCGCTGCTAGTGAAACCGAGATCCTCTAAGAACTTTTGAGTGAATCGCTCTGGAGCCTGGGCATTCTGCGCTGCTTCCAGCACAGCACCGAGATTCTTCGTGCTCGTCAGGTAGGCCTTCGGCAACGCCATGGATCCGTCTCCCCGCTAGCCTCGATCTTTCGTGAGGTGGTCGTCCCCTCCTGATCGGTTTCGGATTGGTGTCCTCGAGTGAGGGTTTCGTTCGTGGGCATGGTGATGCGGCCCGGTGTTGCGTCGGGTGGCGTCGGGTTCCACTGTCCCGTGGGGGTGTTTCGTGATCGGATTGTCAAGGAAGTCGTGTCGGTCATGTGGGTGCTCGCATCCGGTTCAGGCGCTGTAGGCCGGCGATCAGCAGGCCGGTGTCGGGGGCTGTCGCGGCGAGGTGCAGGCGGGTGCGGCGGGCGTGCCGGGCGATGGATCCGGCGATGCAGAAGAGTCGGTGGCGCAGTCGTTTGGGTTCCCACCGGCGGGCATCATGGCTGGTCAGGGCGAGCATTTGGGTCCAGGCTATGAGGTCGGCAGCCAGCGCGGCGATCGCGGTCCAGATCCGGTTCTTCGCGAACCGGTGCAG
>NZ_LSRF01000022.1:0-2697 GCF_001575195.1 Tsukamurella pseudospumae | reverse complement strand
GGATACCGCACCTACGTCACCACCGCCGCCGACCTGGCCGCCCGCTGCCACAAAGCGGCGATCGAAGGCCGCTGGTCGACGACCATGCGGTTCTTCGCTGGCCCGACGCTGCTCGTCATCGACGAACTCGGCTACCTCCCCTTGCCCGCCGAAGCCGCATCAGCGTTGTTTCAGGTTGTCGCGCAACGGTATCTGAAAACATCGATCGTCATCACCACCAACCGATCGGTCTCCGAATGGGGCGAAGTCCTCGGCGACACCACCGTCGCCGCGGCCATGCTCGACAGGCTCCTACACCGCTCCGTCGTCCTCAAACTCGACGGCGACAGCTACCGACTACGAGACCACCACGCCCGCAACGAAACCCACCGCACAGCAACCGCACCCAGCCGCCGACCGCTATAATCCGACCGCACCCAGGTGAGGAATCTCAATGAGCATCACTGGGGACTTTCGATGAGCCTGATCATCCCATACCCGCCCGATGGTCGGGGTCTTCAATGCCCGGGCGAGGTAGGCCAGCTGGGAGCTGACCTTCTCCGCCCGTTCCGGCAACAACGCCACTGCGTTGCGGTCGTCGATCTCCGCTGCCTTCGCGGCGGTCGCGGTCTTTGCTGGACTCATAGATTCTGCTGCCTTTCAACGGTTTCCGTGGTCTGTGATGGTGGTGCGGTGAAGTCGGTAACGCCGAACAGGGCGTCGTAGTCCGGCAACGCGCGCAATGCGACCGGGTGCCCGTCAGGGTGTTGCCGCGAGGGCTGCTGCCGGCCGATCTCCTGGTAGCGGGCCCGCAGCAGCTGCGCTGCCGCAACGTGCTGCGGGTCGGTGACGTTGGCGTGTTTGGCCCACGACCGGCGATGGAATGCGACCCTGCTCCCGTCGCAAATCGCGGTCACTGTCGTTGGGGTGGCGGTGATGTCGACGAACTTGCCGATCACCCTCGGGTCGATCGAGTAGTCGTTACCGTCGACCCGGACGTAGTAGTCGCGTCCGAGTCGAACCCGGGTCCGCAGGCCGGTCATCGGGGCCATCGGCGGCAGGATCGTCATCGCCTGGAAGTCGGTAGCGAAGGCCTCCGCAGGCCGGCTTCCGGTGGCCCGCACCAGTCTGCGGTTCGCGGTCTGCGTGAGCCACTCAGTGACCTGGGCATTGAAATCAGCTGGGCTGGTGAACATTCGGCCCGGTAGGAACGAGGTCTCCAGATACTGGTTCGCCCGCTCGACGATGCCCTTGAACTCCGGATCACGCGCCGGAGCCAACACGATCCTCGTGGCGAGGGTGCCGGCGAACCCAGCAACCTCGACCGTGGGTTTGCCGGTGCCGCCGATCGCGGCCTCACGATCCCAGACCAGCGATTTGGGGACCCGGCCCCAGCCCTCGATGACCTGCCACATTCCGGCCAGCAGATCGCCGCCCTGCCGCGAGGGCAGCATCACCGCCGAGATCAACCGCGAGAACCCGAGCACCATCACCAGTACCGGTAGAACGCGGTCCTGACCAGGTCCGACCGGGATCCTCGCATCCGGGAACCACAGATCGCACTGTGCGATCTTCCCCGGTTCATACGAGATCCGATCGGCCGGATCAACGCCCTGATACTCCGGCCGGATCTCCCGCAGCCGATCCTTGAGCGTGGTCAACGAATACGGCCAGCCGATCCTCGGCGCGATCACCGTCGCCGGCATCGTCGGCCACAACTCCAGCAGCTCGCGGATCGCCGGCTCGAACGCATCGACCACCGAGCCTCGCGGCGGCCGTGATCGATCCGGTGGCCCGTCAGCCCGCAGCGCCCTCCGGACCGTATTCCTCCCGATCCCGAGCTGCCGAGCGATCACCTTGATCGGCAACCCCTCCGAAAAGTGCAACCGGCGGATCTCCGCCCAATCTTCCAAACTGATCACCCTCCCCAGGGTTCACGGCCGGGAAGGGGGTCCGTTCCAAGCCGTCGCTAGGGGGTCAGTTTGAACCCGTCGTCGACAGGTGTTCCTCAACTTGAATACAACGTCGAGGTCAACCTGCGCTGCGTCGACACGTGAGCGCATCTCGCCGCTGGGAAATGGCTTGAGCAGCTGGTAGTAGCCCTGTCGTACGTGCAGCTTCGCGTGGCGACGCTTCTCCTCGGGCAGATTCAGCGCGGAGTGCAGCGAGCGAGCGAGCGAGCACGTCGACCGCTCCGCACAAGGATAGGAGTGCGTGGTCGAGCGCGTCGAGTCCGTCATTGACTGCGCTCGTTGATTCTCCCCAGTTCTGCTAACTGAATCTCCCCACTTGTGTGCACCCGCCAAGTAATGGGCGGGGCCTCCCCGTGATGCTGGTGGTCTCTGACCACGCACCAGCCCTTCGAGGGAGGCCCCGCTCGTTCATGCTCACACAAGGAGAGACCGTGGAAGCACATGCTCTGCGCAAGCAGGGGTGGACGATCTCAGCGATCGCCCGTCATCTGGGACGGGACCGTAAGACCGTCCGCAACTATCTCAACGGGGTCACCGAGCCGGGTGTCCGCCACCGGGACGAGGACCCGTTCGAGCCGTTCGCCGAGTACGTCACCAGCCGCTTGCTCGAGGACCCGCATCTGTGGGCGCAGACCCTGTTCGACGAACTCGTCGAGATGCGGTTCAAGCAGTCGTATTCGTCGCTGACCCGGCAGATCCGGGACCGTGGCCTGCGCCCGGTGTGCCCGCAGTGCACGACCGCGGT
>NZ_LSRF01000021.1:0-10648 GCF_001575195.1 Tsukamurella pseudospumae | reverse complement strand
CGCATTGAAGGACACCGGCCTGCGGAACCTCCCCCTGCACCGGTTCGCGAAGAACCGGATCTGGACCGCGATCGCCGCGCTGGCTGCCGACCTCATAGCCTGGACCCAAATGCTCGCCCTGACCAGCCATGATGCCCGCCGGTGGGAACCCAAACGACTGCGCCACCGACTCTTCTGCATCGCCGGATCCATCGCCCGGCACGCCCGCCGCACCCGCCTGCACCTCGCCGCGACAGCCCCCGACACCGGCCTGCTGATCGCCGGCCTACAGCGCCTGAACCGGATGCGAGCACCCACATGACCGACACGACTTCCTTGACAATCCGATCACGAAACACCCCCACGGGACAGTGGAACCCGACGCCACCCGACGCAACACCGGGCCGCATCACCATGCCCACGAACGAAACCCTCACTCGAGGACACCAATCCGAAACCGATCAGGAGGGGACGACCACCTCACGAAAGATCGAGGCTAGCGCGGCCGCGTGCGAGAGTAAGCTTGTGGCCAGCATGATGTCACAAAGAACTACGAACAGCGCAGAACAAGCGGGGCTTAACCTAAGGTTAAGTCCCCGCCAGTACATTTCCACGCATAACATTCCCAGAGCAGCAACAGGCGATCAGGCTAGTTCGACAAGGTACGGCGATGACAACAAACCTCATGAAACCCGATTTCAGGCTCGACGGCGTGAAAGTGGCGACAGGCTTCGGCGAGAACTTCCTGCCCGTGCCACCCGGTATTCATCGAGTCGAGGTCGCCGGACAGGCGCAACTCGATGTCGAGGTGGCACCAGGTCAGGTCATCGACGTGTACTGCGCACCCGGATCGACAATTCTCAACAAGGGACTTCTGGGACCTTCGACGCAGGAGCGTCCGGGCCTGGGATTATTCATAGCCATAATGACCGTCGCCATTGTTGCCACGCTCGTGATATTCGCGTTCCTGTGACCCAATAGCCGTCGGCCTGACGTATGCCCGAACCGTCAATGTACGCCCCCAGATCCAGGAGGTTGCTGTGGACAAGGCGAGTGAGTCAGTACCCGTGCCGTACACGGTGGTGAACGCGGACCCAGATGTGAGTTTCACATGGCGCGGGACGGGCATGCCGCGATGGGCTGTGCGCGATCTGGCGGTGGGAGCGGCCATGGCGTGGAATTGGAACTCGCCGCACGACAGCCTGGCGTTCCTCAACGGCACGGGGTTACCCGCCGAACAGGAGACCCGTTCGATGCTTGAGTCCGCATGGGGAGTGACGTCCCCGAATGAGGCACACCGGACGCTCAATCAATTACTCGCTGCTGAGATGCACGTGCCCGTACTCGACACGCTCGCTGGGCTGTATCGGGTGGGCGGCGACGTCGAGCCTCGGCAACTGCTACAGAAATTCGTTCCCGGTTTGTTGGACGGGCACCGCACTCACCTGCAGCTACTGGAGATCACCGACCGGCGCGGTCCAGGCTCCCTTCCACCGCTCCCGGGCGACCTTTCCGCGTGGGACCTCTCGCGAGCTGTGTTCATTGCGCAAGCGGCGTTCACTGCAGGTTACATCGACGATGAGAGTGCATGGTCGGCCGTGCGCACCGCCGCCGACACCTCACGGGCGCGTTATGGCAACTGGTACCAACTGGGTGCGGCTTACCTGTATGGCCGAGCAATGTGGGCGAGCGACGAGCTCAAGCCAGGGGCGACCGAACTCACTTCCGAAGCCCGCGAGTATCTCATCAACAGCGTCGTTGTGATCAGCGGTCTCCTCACCCACCCAGACAGCCCGTGGACCCGACTCCCCCTGCACGACACTGTTCGCGAGGAGCACAGATGATCCTCGGGGAACTTCGATTCAGTGTCCAGATCGTGCGATGGGACGCCCACACGATCTACATTTCCGACGCCGCCGTCGAGAAGAAGGCAGCCCGGAAGAACCGGCCCGCACCCGCCCCCACGACGATCGAGTTCACACAGATCGCCTGGGTGAACATCACCGCCCCGCGGGGGATCAAACCGGGCTGGATCGAATTCGGCCGGTACGGAACCACGCCCGTGACCGGTAGCCTCGATGCGGCCGGATCAGACAGGTGCGTGCAGTTCGGCACCGCGCACACGGTCGCGGTCCAGCAACTCGACGCCACCGTCCGCGCGACACTAGCTGCGATGACCACCACTGCACCGAGCGAGCGGGAATGGGTTTTCCGATTCCACGACCAGGACGTGCGGATGTCCGTCACTGCTATCACCGCGAACCGCCCACTCGGGCGCCAGCTGGCGGTGGACTGGAGCGCGATCGGCGCGGTTCTCCGCGACCCGGAGAGCGACGAGCTCGTGATCGAGTACGAAGATCAGAACGGGCCGAGGCTGCTGGTACTCGACCGGCCGGCGCCGCGAGGTGCGACGGCGCAGGCCCTTGAGGTGGCGCGTGATCGTGCTCCGAACGCCGACCCAGCGGCCGAACTCTTCCGGCTCAGCCAGGGCCAGGTGGTCCTGCACGAGAATCGGTTCGTGGTGGAGCGGTTCGCGCTGACCGCGCTGGGCGCGCCGGCGCGGATGCATGTACAGCTGTCCGAAGTGGCGGACCTGGCGCGTCCCTTGCCGGGGCGGGCCACCACGGTCGACATCATTCCCACCTCCGCGGTCGCGCCCGGGACCGTCCCGCAGGCCGACGACAGCGTGCGGCAGCTCGTCATTTCGGATCGGCATCTCGAATTCGCGAACGATCGGGAGGCGGACCGGTTCATCGCCGCCGTGACCACCCGCCTGCGCACCAGGCCGATCAACGTCGACGAGATTGCGGCACTTCTCGTGGCGAGCCGAGTGCCGCATCCCCCTCTGCCGACCTGGGACCAGCTTTGTAGCGCGAGCTACGGGCTCGAAGTGGGAGCGATCGGCTTCGTCGACGGCCGTCTGCTGTTCATCAACCCGCATTCAACGGTCGCCCTGGTGCGCGAGTGGGACCTGCGCACCATGGTCAGCGCACGGGCTTTCGTATTCGGCGAGGGCGTCGCCAGTACCGGACGGGTCGAACTCCGCCTCCTCACCGAGCGCAGCTCGATCAACCGACTCTCCGGCGCCGACGCGGTGCAACTCGCCGACCTCCTTCTCGCCACACACCCGCCAGCGCGATGGGTTGGCCCAATTGGGGTACGGCAGGATGCCGCCGCACGGGCCGCGGCCGCCTTCCATCGCGGCATCGTAGACCTCGAGCAGGGACGTTCGTTCGCACCGCAACTCATCGAGACCCTCGACCACGAACTCATGACCGCGCTCAACCCGCGCAGTGAGGACCCGCTTCACCTGCGTCCGGCAAGCGAGTGACTCGCATGCATGCTTGTGCGGCAACATCAGGGACCGTTACGAGCTCGACCTATCGGCCCGTCTGTATCGGAATGATCGCACTGCTGCGCTCCAGTGGGTGGGTGGGTGGCAGCGCACGAGATCGAGTCGATCCTCTAGCGGCATCACAGACCTGGAACGAGATCCCGGAGTGGCGAATGCCACGTACAAGTACACGTATCCACGCGGTATAGACGATTCCCCGCGTGTCGTGCGCTCCGGCCGGACCCGTCAGGCGCGGCGGCGACGCCGGGCGTGCACCGCGGCGCGGGCGGCCTTGAGGCCGAACCGGCGGCCGGTGGCCGCGTCGACCCGCGGCTCCGCGAACTCGGTGCCCGCGAACATCGCCTCCGAGGCGGTCTCCGGGGCGTCGTCGGCGGTGTCGCGCAGGTATTTGTCGGGCAGCGACAGCTTGGCGATGGTCCGCCAGGACTTGTAATACTGCACGTGCAGCGGCCCGATCGTGTACGGCAGGTCGTACTTCTCGCACAGCGCGCGCACACGGACGCCGATCTCCGAGAGCCGGTTCGACGGCAGATCGGGGAACAGGTGGTGCTCGATCTGGTAGCTGAGGTTGCCCGAGAGGAAGTCGACGACGGGGCCGCCGGACAGGTTCGCGCTGCCGAGCATCTGGCGCAGGTACCACTGCGCCTGCGTCTCGTTGTCGACGTCCTGCTTGGTGAACTTCTCGGCCCCGTCGGGGAAATGGCCGCAGAAGATGACCGCGTTGGTCCAGACGTTCCGGATCACGTTGGCGGTGATCGTCGCGGTCAGCGCCTTACGCCAGCCGCGAGCACCGCCGAAGGGCACGCCGACGAGCGGAGCCGCGACGTAGTCCTTGAGCACCTGGCGGCCGATCTTGCGGCCCACGTCCGAGGCGTCCGCCTTGAAGCCCTCGCGGTCGAACCACGACTTCTTCCACTTGGTGGCCGCGCGGCCGAGCTCGAGGTGCTGGATCGCCACGCCATACTCGAAGAGCAGCATGAGGATCGTGTTGTAGACGAGGTTGCCCGAGTTGAACGGGGTCCACGGCTGATCGCGCGTGACGCGCAGCGTCTTGTAGCCCACGTCGTCGTCCATGTCGAGGACGTTCGTGTACTTGTGGTGCACGTAGTTGTGGGTGTGCTTCCACAGGCGCGAAGTGCCGGCGTTGTCCCACTCCCACGTGGTCGAGTGGATCTCCGGATCGTTCATCCAGTCCCACTGCCCGTGCATGATGTTGTGCCCGAGCTCCATGTTCTCGATGATCTTCGCAAGACCGAGCGAGACCGCCGAACCCCACCAGAAGCCGCGCTTGTGCGCACCCAGGAGCATCGCCCGGCCGGCCACCTCGAGCCCGCGCTGCGCGGCGATGGTGCGCCGCAGGTACTGCACGTCGGTCTCGCCGCGGACGGCCTCGATGTCGCGCCGGATCGCATCCAGCTCCGCCCCCAGAGTCTCGACGTCGGCCTCGGTGAGGTGCGCGTACTCGGGGATGTCGGTGATCGCCATGCGGGCCGCCCTTCATTGGTCGGTCGGTGTCGTCTCTAACCTACGCAACCGTAAGTTACGGGCGCGTAGGCTGTCAACGGATGTGACCGAACCGCAGGTCGGACGTCCCGGCCCGAGGGCTAGACGTCCAGCGTGCAGTCCCCGACCGCAACGGAGATGCAGGTCTGAATCCGCTCGCCCTCCGTGTGCAGGTCGCCGCTGCGCAGGTCGCGGACCTGACCGTCGGCGAGCTGCACCACGCAGGTCTGGCAGATGCCCATGCGACAGCCGAAGGGCATCTGGACGCCCGCGGCCTCGCCGGCCTCCAGAAGCGTGGTGGCACCGTCGACATCGGTGGTCCTGCCGGCCTTGAGGAAGGTGACCTCGCCGCCGCTCGCCGAGACATCGGCGCGCTCGACGGTGAACCGCTCCTGGTGCAGCCGCGACTCGATGCCGCGGTCCTTCCAGCCCTTCTCCATGTCGTTGAGGAACACGCCGGGGCCGCAGATCCACGTCTGCCGCTCCTGCCAGTCGGGCACGACCTCACCGATGTTGGCGGGCGTCAGACGGCCGGCGTCACGGGTGTAGCGCAGCTGCACGGAGACGTTGTCGTGGTTCGCGTCGAAGGCCTCGAGCTCGTCGCGGAACAGCGTCGCATCGGCGTTCGGGGCGGAGTGCACGGCCACGATGTCGGTGGAGGCGGGGATGCCGCGCCGCTCGAGCGTGCGGAGCATCGCCATGACGGGCGTGATGCCGCTGCCCGCGGTGAGGAACAGAACTTTGGGCGGCAGGGGGTTCGGGAGCGTGAAGTCGCCCGACGGTGCCTGCAGCCGCACGATCGTGCCCTCGGAGACACCCGAGACGAGGTGGTTCGACAGGAAGCCCTCGTTCATCGCCTTGACGGTGATCGAGACCTCGCGCGGCCCACGGCCCTGCCCCATGTCCGGCACGGAGGTCAGGGAGTACGAGCGCCACGTCCACTTGCCGTCGACGAGCACGCCGATGCCGACGTACTGCCCGGCCTCGTACTTGGTGTTGAAACCCCAGCCGGTCTCGATCGTGAGGGTGACCGACTCGTCCGTCTCCTGCTCGACCCGCACGATCTTGCCGCGCAGCTCGCGTGCCGACCACAGCGGGTTGATCAGATGCAGGTAGTCGTCCGGGAGCAGCGGGGTGGTCAGTCGCGCCACGGCGCCGCGCACCAGATTGGTGCGGGGGTGCTCGGCGGACACGTCCTTGGCCGGGGACTCGAGCCAGTCACGGAGGGCGCGGAAACGGTTGCTCATGCCCTGAGCCTACGGTGCCGTAGGTAGTTGGGACAATTTCTTCCGGGTTGTCCCATCAGGGTGTGACGCGGTGCGGCCGCCCCGCCGGCAGCCGTGACGGCGCGACTAGCGCTTCGACGGTGCCGCGGCGACGAAGTCCCAGTAGGCGCGCGGACCGTCGGACACGCGGAGCCGGTCCCCCGTGACCCGGACCGTGCGCTCGCCGGTGAAGGCCGCGCGGAACTGCGCGCTCGCGCCGGGTCGGATGCACGCCCGCATCGTCGACACCATGCCACTGAAGGTCACCGTCTCACCTCTGACCACGGTCGTCATCCCGAAGACATTGCAGCCGTCGTTCCCGCCGCCGCCGGCGCCCTTGATACTGAAGAAGGCCGGGGCGCCGGCGTACTTCATCGGCGCGGTCCGCGCGAAGCCGCTCGCCTCGAACCGCCACTGGGTGCCGACCAGCGGCACCGGAGCCGCGGACGCCACCTGCGCCGAGGCGAGGACACCGGCCCCCACCAGGAGAGCCGCCGCGAACCGGGCACCGCGCACCGTCATAGCTCCACCGTAACCCGGCGCGTCAGCGGTGGGCCACCCCCGGACCCAGCAGGTCCGGCGAGTCAGAGCAGTTCGAGGAGGAAGGGCAGTTCCTGCGTCGCGTACCAGGCGAGGTCGTGGTCCTCGGCGTCGCCGACGGCGAGCTCGGCGTCCTCGTCGCCCAGGTCCGCGGCATCCACGACCTGCGCGGCGCGGGTGACGGCGTCCTCGGCGTCGGACACGTCCACGTGCACGGCGACGACGTTCTTCAGGACGATCGGCTCGGTCACCTTGAGCACCGCGTCGTCGAGATCCGGGCGCTCCTTCGCGGCGGGGACGTCGGCGGTGATGACCACACGCCGGACCGGATCCGGTTCCGCGCCATCGGTTTCCGGCGCACCGTCGACCGCGAGCAACCGCAGGGAGGCGCGCGCCGCGTGCCGCATCGCCGCCTCGGCGAGCTCCTCGTCGTCGCCGGAGGTGTACGCCTCGCGCAGCGCCGGCGTCACCCCGAAGACGGTGCCGCCCAACGGGAACAGCTCACCGTCGCGCTGCAGGACCTGCAGCCCGGCGAGGGTGCTGGGCACGTACACACGGACCGACATCTACTCCCCCTTCGCGGACGCGGCGAGCTCGTCGCGCGCCTCGTACAGGAACTCCGTCATCGAGTTCACGTCCCACATGCCGTCGCGGTCGGCGTTGAGGCCGATGTAGACGGTGCCGTTGTACGACGTGATGCCGATGGACACCACCTGATTGGCGATGAGCGGCGGCACCGGGTACACCTGCTGCACCTCGATGCCCGCCAGGTACACCGGCGCCTGCGGCCCCGGCGCGTTGGTGACCAGGATGTTGAACGACCGCGGCGAGACGCTCATCGCCGTGCGCGCGCCGAGGGCGTGCAGCGTGGGCGGCGTGAAGCCGCCGCTCGCCGCGAGCGCCCGGGCGGCCACCTGCCGGTTCCTGTCGACCTGGGCCGCCGCGCCGTGCGCGATCTGCCGCATCCGGACCACCGCGTTGCCCTCCGCGACCGGCAGTCGGACGATGTACGCGCGCACCTGCTCCCCGACGCCCAGGCCCACGTCGTCGACGGCGATCGGCTCCAGCACCCGCACCTCGGTGCCGGCGCTGATCGGCTCGCCCCGCGAGATCAGCCACGTCCGCAGGCCGCCGGCCACGACCGACAACAGCAGGTCGTTGACCGTGCAGCCGTACGCGGCGCGCAGCCGCCGGAACTCGTCGAGGTCCATCCGCGCGACCGCGAACCGCCGGCTCCGGGAGATCGGCACGTTGAGCGAGCGGACCGGTGTCACGGCGGTGCGGGCACGCACCAGCGACGACGCGCGCTCGATCACGTTGGCCGCGTCCTCCTGCAGACCCGTGATCGACTCGGCGACCTCGCCGACGACGCCCTGGATCATGGCGGCGGTGTGCTTCGGCCGGGAGAGCATGTCGATGACGGCGCCCATCACGAGCTCGCCGTCGCTCGGCTCGTGCTGACCCATCCACAGGTCCTCGGGCGGCTGCGGCGTGTGCGGGGTGTCGGTGAGCAGCAACTGCATCAGGTCGACATTGGCGCGGCCGTCGACCAGCGCCAGGTGGGTCTTGGTGAACACCGCCAGCCGGTCGTCGGCGACGCCCTCGATGAGGTAGACCTCCCACAGCGGGCGCTCGCGGTCCAGTGGGCGCGAGTTCAGGCGGGCGACGAGATCGTGCAGCTGATCGTCGCTGCCCGGCTGCGGCAGCGCGGAGACCCGCACGTGGTAGGTGATGTCGAAATCGCGGTCCTCGATCCAGACCGGCCGGGCGATGCCCAGCGGCACCGTCCGGACCTTCTGCCGGTACCGCGGCACCTCGGCGAGGCGCTCCTCGATGGTGTCGAGCAACCGCTCGTAGTCCAGGCCCTCCTCGGGCCGCCGCAGGATCACCAGCGACCCGACGTGGGTGGGGGTCGTGGAATTCTCCAACGCATAGAACTCCGCGTCGGACTGGCCGAGCCTGCCCTTCACTGCACCTCCCCAGGGTCGATCTTCGGCGCCAGCATACGGGATGGGCGGCGACGAGCCCGTTCGAGTACGAGGGATCCGAACGGCTTCCTGATGCGTCTAATGAGTATGGGGGCGATCAATCTCACGGCCGGCGGGACGGGGTCCTGCGCGCCGTCGTCGAGGGAACAGGGCTTCGTCGTGCTGCGCGCGCCGGCCGCCGAGCCGGTGGCGCAGCCGTTGACACGCACGCGGTCCGCACCGACCGCACCGCCGGTCCCGGCACCGTCGAGGCCCGGACCGCCCGCGCCGACGGCCCTGCCCGGGCCCGTGGCCGCCGTCCACCCCGACGCGCACCGGTTCGTGCTCTCGACGCTGCGCCCGGTCTTCGAGGTGCTCGACCGGCGGCGGCCGGCCAAGCACCTGACGGCGATCGCCTCGACCACCGTCGTCGACGTGCTCCGCACGCTCGCCGACCACGGTCCGGCGGGGACCGTGTCCGGCTGGGGCGACGTGCACGTCGGCACGCCCCGGGCGCTCCCCCCGCGCACCCGGCCCCGCGCCGGCGATCCCGACGTGGGCGCCGAGATCTTCCTCACCTACAGCCGCGGGGACCGCGTCCTCGCGGCGGCGGGCAGGGTCGAGGCCACGGCCGGACGGTGGCGGTGGGTCGCGTTCACGACCGCGGCATGAGCACCGCCGGGGGTTGATTCCGCCAATCGCGGACGTCCGGGCCCGCGGGGCGGTACACAATGGGGCATGTCGCTGAGTTCCCTGCGCGCCGCGTTCCGTTACCGAGTCGCCCGCCACCTGCTGATCGGACCGGCCCTGTGGGCCTGGGGTCGCCCCGAATACACCGGGCTGGACAACATTCCGCGTACCGGGCCGGTGATCCTGGCCGCCAACCACCTCGCGATCTCGGACTCGTTCTACGTGGTGCAGAGCGCCCGGCGCCCGGTGATGTTCCTGGCCAAGGCCGACTACTTCACCCAACCCGGGCTCAAGGGGAAGTTCAAGAAGGTCTTCTTCTCCGGCATGGGGCAGATCCCCGTCGACCGGCGCGGCGGCTCCGTGTCCGCACCCGCGCTCGAGGCGGCGACCGGGATCGTCGAGGGCGGCGGTGCGTGGGGCATCCATCCCGAGGGAACCCGCTCCCCCGACGGTCGCCTGTACAAGGGCAAGACCGGCGCCGTGCGCGTCGCGCTGGCCACCGGCACGCCGATCGTGCCCATCGCGCTGGGCCGCACGGATCACCGCACGCTGAAGAACTTCTGGAAGAGCCGGGTCACCGTCGACGTGCTGCCTCCGCTCGACCTCAGCGACGCGAGCCCGGACGACCAGGAGTCGATCCGCCGCGCCACCGACCGGATGATGGACGCCATCGGTGCCCGCACCGGTCAGGTCAGGGTGCCCGAGTACGCCAAGAAGGGCGGCAAGTAGCTATCGGAACCCCCAGCAGCACCCGCCGCCGGGGAACTCGCCCCAGACTAAACGCGGGCGATTCACTCGGTGACGTAGTTGTGTAGATGGAGGGTCAGCGCGGCGATTGGCCGTGCTAGCCGTGGGACCTCGCTGCGCTGCCCCTCCACCTCCACGCACTAATGGAACTGGCCCTCTTCGGTCGAGCCCTTGAGCGCGGTGGTCGAGCTCTCCGAGTCGACGGTGGTGGCGATGCGGTCGAAGTAACCGGCGCCGACCTCGCGCTGGTGCTTCGTGGCGGTGTAACCGCGCTCCTCGGCAGCGAACTCGCGCTCCTGCAGGTCGACGTAGGCCGACATCTGGTTGCGGGCATAGCCGTGCGCCAGGTCGAACATCGAGTAGTTGAGGGCGTGGAAGCCGGCCAGCGTGATGAACTGGAAGGTGAAGCCCATGGCACCCAGCTCGTTCTGGAACTTCGCGATGGTCGCGTCATCCAGGTGCTGCTTCCAGTTGAACGACGGCGAGCAGTTGTACGCCAGCAGCTGGTCCGGGAAGTCGGCCTTGACGGCCTCGGCGAACTTCTTGGCGAGCTCGAGATCGGGCTTGCCGGTCTCCATCCAGATCATGTCGGCGTAGGGCGC
>NZ_LSRF01000020.1:0-9869 GCF_001575195.1 Tsukamurella pseudospumae | reverse complement strand
CTGGGACAAGGTTCTGGCCGCGCTCCTCGCCGACGCCGATGCGGCGGGCAAGATCGATTGGACGGCGGTGTCGGTGGACGCCACGATCAACCGTGCGCATCAGCACGCGACGAACACTGTTCGCCCTGATCAGGACACAGGGGGCCCGGTCGAATCACACAAATCCTCCACCCGGGTTCGTCGCGAGTCCGCTCGGCGGTGATCGTGAACCGGCCGGCCACGGGATCGGCCGTTCGCGGGGAGGCCTGACCACCAAGATCCACGCAGCAGTCGACGGTCAGGGGCGTCCGCTCGCGGTGGTCGTCACCGGCGGACAGCGCAACGACGGCGCCATGCTCACCGAGATCCTCGCCGATATTCGGGTACCGAGATGCGGGGCTGGGCGTCCCCGCACTCGCCCGGACGCGGTCGTCGCCGACCGGGCCTACACCAGTGGCGTGAACCGGCGGATGCTCGCCGGCCGGGGTATCAAGGCAGTCATTCCGCAGAAGGTCACCGAGATCGACGCCCGCCGCCGCAAGGGCGCCGCGGGTGGTCGGCCACCGACATTCGACACCGATACCTACAAGGGCCGCAACGTAGTTGAGAGATCATTCAACGACACCAAGCAATGGCGCGGACTGGCCACCCGCTACGACAAACTCGCCATCACCTACCGGGCCGGGGTCGTGCTCCAAGCATGCTTGCGATGGTCACGACTATTGGGAGACACGCCCTAGCCACCCTCGACATATCGGGCAGTCAGGTCGGCGTCGATGCGAGCAACGCCCAAGAGACTCGCAAGATCAAGCTGCGGGTCAAGTACCGAACATCGGGCGACTGGCAGACCTCGACCGCCGAGGGATCGCCCCAGACAGAACCCGCCGTCGTGGACGAATACTGGATTCTCGTCGACTTCTCCGACGACCAACCGACCTACTATGTAGTCCCCGCCTGGTGGATCGCGAACGACATCCACGCCCGCCATCAGCAGTACCTCGACGATCACGGCGGGCACCGCCGAGACAACGACGACAGCACGCACCATCGAATCGAGACCCATCGCGTGATCCGCTGGGAACAGGCGTGGGATCAGCTCGGCATCTTCCCTGCCGCGAAGTAGTCACGGTCAGCCCATCGGGACGTGACGCTGACCGTCACCACACCAAGCCCGCCTCGGGCGACGCTGGACGGCATGAACGCACGCGAATTAATCCGTCTAGCAAGGGAACACGGCTGGACAGTCCAGCATCGAGCACGCCGCATCCATCCGCGATTGATTCCGCCTCCCGACGTGGACGCACCACCGATCACGATGCCCGCGACCCCGAGCGACTGGCGCTCGCTGCGCAACGCAGCAGCCGCGCTTCGTCGGGCTGGGGTCCCTGTTCCGCACAAGGGCGGACACTGACCTTGCGCGTCGTCGCTGGTGCTCAGTGGTCCCTCTCACCGAGCATGGACACGGGAGGTGATCACCGATGGATTGGGCAGATGGCGAGCGCGAAGTGATCGAGCAAGCGGAACAGCTCGGCGTGACCGTGCATATCGGCGACCTGTGGCGGACACCCGACGGCACCCTCACGATCAGGGGTGCAGGCAACGCCTCGAAGTGGCTCGATGACCTATCGCGGGGACTCGATACGCGCAGGTGAACCAGCCTATTGTGGGTCAGGCACCTGGGCTGCCCACCCAAATACGGTTCGCGATCACGGAGGGTTGATACGCTGCCGTCATGTCCGACTCGTCGCCCTACACGCCCGACTCGACCTCGCCCGCGAGTGCTCCACAGCAATCCAACGTGCTCGCAGCGATCATCGTTGCCCTCGCTCTGCTGCTTGGCGGACTGATGAGCTGGCATCCGTGGAGCGGCGACCCTGAACCGCGTCTGACCACCATCACGAAGACCTATTCAAACCTCATCGACCGCGAGGGAAAGCCAAAGGTGGAATACACGGTTGACTGCGTTCAGTCGGGAGAGCAGCTCACGTGCGACTGGGACCACAAGAACTAGCAGGCGACACAGCATGAAGCGCACAGTCCCCTGGATACGACGCGAACAACTCCAGGCATCGCTCACCACCAGCGTCGGCACGTTCGCACTGCTCGCCACAGCGGGGGCATTCGGCGGTGGTGAGCTGGTGTGGATAGTCGCGGCGATAGCACTGTGGGGCTTGACCGTGTGGACCTGGCGACGACTCGGGGCTTGGTCGCGCAACGCGCCAGACCGACCTCGCTGAGACCCCGACGAGTGGTGGATCACCGCCGCAGGTCAACCACGACAGAGCAACTACTTGCCGCCGATGTCGGTGAGCAGCTTCTGCATCTTCGGAGTGATCACACGCGGTTTCGCGAGGTACTGGTCAATGTCCGCCTTGTCCAGGGCTACCGCCCCGACAACTTGCAGACGATTGTCAGCCTCACCGAGGAAGTACGCCGCCCATATTCCCTCCGCAATCTCTGGGAACCCAGGCATCGGGCACTGCGTGGTTCCGTACGTAGGTCCACGGAAGCCACTCGGAAGCTGTCCACGGATCGCAGCCGAAGATCGAATACCGAACTCCGTAGACGGGTAGTTCTGCGCCGTCTGGATCGCCTTCACTCCCTCCGCCTGCCCGAGCACGATCACACTGGTCAGACTGTCCATCGAATTCGCGCTGATAGCTGAGTAGTTCCGAAGCAACTCGTCACTCGCACGGTCACATGGAGACGCCGAAGGCGACGAGGAGGTTGATCCTGACGGCTCGACGGAAGCTCCACACGCGCTAACCAGGATCGAGATGAGAACCAGTGCGACAGCAGAGGTACGAATCTTCATCATGCCCCTCTGGAGCGTGAGCTGCGTGATCACGATTTCGAAGTCGGTCATCGCGGCGCCGTGCTGGGGCTATCGCGTCTCCGCTACGAAATCGCAGATCCGCCATTTATCGTTCGACTTCTCCCAACGACCGAAGTAGATAACGGTGTTATCTGAGTCCATACCCGCTGCATGCTTATCGTATCTAACAGCCACGCGCGCAGTGACGCTAGCGCCGTTATTCGACAACAGATTGTCCGTCATCCTTCGGACCGCTCCGTTCCCACGTTCACGGAACGAATCCTGCTGTGCAGCGCGAAACTCCTCCTCTGACTGGCGGGCAAATTGCGAGTGGAGGACACCGCACGTCAGTTCGAGAAGGCTATTCCTGTCCGCTCGATTCAACGCATCAATAAGCTGAATCGATATCATCTCAGGCGCTGTCATCGACGGACGAATCCACGTCGACTGCGTCGAAACCAGCCGACTCGGTTCAGGGGGCGAATACGGACCAACACATCCTGACACAGAAAGGAGCGCGCCTAGCCCCACAGTCACCACTGCACACTTCCGCTTGTTCATCATTTTGGCGCCCCGAATAGAATGTCGTAGATACCATTCGCGGTCACTACGTCCCAATATACACGCGCTGTCTTCGTGCACACCGCCAACCTCGGATCAGTCAGTCCGTACATAAACCTACAATTTTGCACCAAATTCGAATAGAGCTGCCCGTTACAGAAGGTCCATAGATCCTTCCCAGTCTTTCCAGTTTGTTTCGTACCGTACCCATCAAGACACATATCGTGACGGGCACACGGTCCACTAAAATTCGCGTTCGCGCCAAGGGAGGGAAACTGATCGGGCGAACCCGAGCAGTAGTCATGCTTTAGCGAATACGCGAAACAGCTTTGCCCAGAACCTTGAAGCTGCTCACACTTCGGATCGTAGATGTAATCATCTGGAACCTTCACCTCTGGGATTCCCTTATCGCCGCCCACAATTGATCCACCAACACATCCGCCGTTCGTGTACTTGACCAGACAGAATTGTGGATCACCGCCTCGCGTGCCCGTTCCACACGCCGGAAGCGCCGCTATCGCCGAGATGTCATCTGCCGTGGGCGTGCCGACAGCCCCGCTCATGAACGGGGTAGCGCCGTCTGCTAGTCCGAGCGCATGCCCCAACTCGTGCACCAAAACACGAACCCTCTGAGCCGAAGATGCAGCCCTCGAAGTGTTTACGTGAATCGCCCGCGACGGCGGAACATACTCACCGTCCCAGATATCATTCGAGGGAGCGAATGTGATCGATGTGTTGGCGGGACCATCTACCACCTCGATCTTCGCACCCACCGCCCGCCACACGTTCACAGCCGCCTTGATGTCATCCGCCATCGGACCAGTCGCGTTTACGGTAACAGGGTTCGAGTTGACTCGACAGTCCGAAGTAGAGCTGCGCGAAGGCTCAGCCACCGATGCCTCACGATTGTTCGTCTGCGCGCCCGTTGTCGGCGGGCTCTGCCCCGTCGTCGGCGGCTGCTGCGCTGTCGTCGGAGCCTGCGTGAGGGTAGGAGCCTGAGTCGGCGTGCAGTTCATGATGCAACTATCAGGAGAGGTAGACACCGTGGGCATCGGCATCACGGTGCCCTGGAAGCCGCCATTACCCTGCGTCGGTGCACTCGGCGTATCAGGCGGGGTATACCCAGGAACCGTGGTCGTCGGAGCCTGCGGAGCCGTCGTTGGGACACCGCCCTGCGTAGGTTGACCACCTTGAGTCGGCTGCGGACCAGGAATACAGGTAGTCGCTCCTGGCGGACATACCGCCATCACGGGACCTGCGCTGAACGAGAGCGTGGTCACGAGCAGAGGTAGGATCGCAGCGTAGATCAGCTTGCGCCAGCGGTGCAGCTTCGGCGGCTCAGGCTCGGGCGGAGTCGGCTTGCGTCTGCCGCCCGACGGCGGCACGGACCTGCACGCGAATGCGATCCGCAGTTTCGCACTTGGCTCGGTATCTGACATCGTGCACCTATAGCTCGACAACGTGAATACCTGGACGGTAGCACCAGAGTGAAGCGGTGTCCCGCAACCTCGCAGAGACATCCCGCAGCGCCCAGCGCATAGAGCGAACGCAGACGTTCCGACGCCCCGCAAACGGGACGCGCCGCCCGTCCGATCACAGGACGGGCGGCGCTCATTCGATGGGGTGCCGTACACGGACGGGCTCGTGGGCGCCCTCTCGGGCGGGATCGGGGAGGAGAAGGTGACCCACCGCCCGCGCTCATCCCAGGATATGAGATGACGGTCTCGCGGGGTAGGCGGAGCGCGGGGGCATGTCAGTCAGCCCGAGGTGCTGACCGCTTTCGTCCGCCCAGCACCGTGCGCGCAAGTCCAGACCACCCCACGACGAGCATCGCGAAGGCGAGCCAGTCCCACACACTCAGCCCATCGACCAACAGCTCTACAACGAACCACGCGGTGAGGACTCCGAACAGCAGGGCAAGAAACAGTGTTTTCATGCCTTCTCTCCATCCTCGCCGCCGCTGGTCTGCACCAGCCACGCGCCGTAGAGACTCACCGCCGCAGCCGTGATCAACTGCCACCAGGGAGTAGGTGCATCGAGTACCAGGACACAGACGGGCACGAACAGGAAGGTTGCGACCACCAGGCATGCGCCGAGAACAGCCCGAGTATTCACGGCTCGACTATGCCGCACTACCGATGCGCCCGTCTACTTATCGAGTTCATCTGACTACATCTATGCGAGAGCCTCACAGTTATGCATCGGCTCAGGAAGGTTGCCTATCTCCTGGTCCTAGTTCCGTGTCTCGTTGTAGGCGTCGTTGTCACCCAGTGGATCAGCCCTCGCGTCGGTGGGCTTCCCCCGTTCGCAGCGCAAGCGGTTGCAGTTGCGTTAGCGGCGCTCGTGACCGTGCAGATCATGGAGACTGTGCAGTGGTGGACGGCACGCTCCCAGGAATCGCGTTCCTCGCGCACGGTGATCACAGCCGTAGGCGACGCTCTCCTCGACTGGCTCCGCTGGGGTGTGAGCCTTGCGGTTGCGACTTGGATCATGATGGCGCTGCCGCTGAACTGGGCTCCGAACGTGCTTCGCGCAGCGGCGACCTTACTCCTGACAATCCTGCTCACCTCGCAAATGCTGCGAGCGCAGAAGCGGATCACGATGCGGGCTACCAGGGAGTCGGCATGAGGGAGAAGGTCGAACCGATCCCGTTCACCCTCACCGACGAGCACAAGGAATACCTCGACCCGCGACTCCTCAAAGGTGCAGACCCCGAAGCGCTAGCCCACTTCATCATCAGGGTGTGGGAGCCCGTGGACTACACACGGGTGCCTGGCTCCGCCGAGGGCTTCGTCAACGCAGTCGTCGAGTACGCGCACGGGAGGGAGGCACGGCAAGCTCGGGACGCCGCGTCGGACTACTCGAACAGCCCTGCGCCAACACCGACGTGGAAGCGCCGCACGAAGGCGCTGCTGATGTGGTTCGCGTTCATGTATCGCAACGAACCCGCCACCACGCGATGGCTGGCGATCTGGATGAATATCGGCGGACTCCCCGCATTCATCGGGATCATCCTCGCGGGTCGCGCTCAGTCGAACTCATGGATCGAACTCGGGTGTCTCCTTGGCGCGATCATCGGATTCATACTGTGGGGGCTGTTCACCCAGTATGTGAACGACCGACCTGGGCGACGCTGACCGATGTCCAGACAACGCAAAACCACCAGCCGTAAGGCACCCTCCACCCGTGCGTGGGCAGTCGTGGTCAAACTCCGCGACGGGCGCACTCTCTACCACTGTGACTGCGAAGGGGACCGCCCGTGGGGTCCGTGGGAGAACCGCGCACGCCGATTCCCCACCCGCAAGGAAGCGCAAGAGTACGCGGACCACTGCACCTCGGGAGCGGTCGGCGGCACCAGCTACTTCGTGGTGGACCTGCCGTCTCTTTGATGCGCCCGCTCGTCTCCTCGAAGCCTGACAACCCCGACCTAGGATTCCGACATGGGCAAGCACTCGTCAGGCGAATCACCAGACCTGTCGGTCAAGCTGCTCATCGCGACGCCCATCTGCCTGATCATGGGCGTGTTCGCCATCTGGCTCGGCATCGTCACCATCCACGAGCCCGCGACGTGTGACCTCAAGACGATGACGGTATCGGACGTGTGCCAGGTGGGGTCGAAGGGGACAGAGAAGCTGATTGCCGATGGAGTGTCGAACCCACCCAACCGCAAATACCGCAACCTCGACCAGCAGGAAGCGCACAACCGTGTCGTTGAGCCCGTCTACGTCCTGGTAGGAGCGGCGTTCACCGCTGGTTCGATATGGCTCGGCGTGCTGCAAGCTCGCGGACTCCGAGAACGGCGGCGGATTCGCCGACAACGGAACAGTAGGACATAGCTTCGCGGACCACGGGACATGACAGCGCGAGCGCCGAGCATACGGTCGCCTCGTCCCACACTGGGACGCATGGGAACTGAGACCACCGCCGCGACCCCGCACATGCTCGGCTACGTCCGCGTATCGACGACCTCGCAGGTGCTCGATCAGCAGGAGGACGCGCTGATCGAGTACGGCGTGCCGAAGGAGCGCATGTTTGGCGACCGCCTCAGCGGCAAGGCAGGAACCGAACGCCCTGGACTCGTAGCGCTACTCGACTACGCCCGCGCAGGCGATATGATCGTGGTGGCGGGCATTGATCGGCTGGGACGGTCCGTCGCGGAGGTGTCGAGCACCATCGCTGAACTGTCTGCGCGCGGCATCACACTGCGGAGCCTGCGGGAAGGCATCGACACGTCCACAGCGGCGGGACGCATGATCGCCTCGGTGCTCGCCAGCATCGCCGAGCTAGAACTTGAGCTGGGGCGAGAACGGCGCGCCGCCAGTCGTGACGCCCGCCGCGCACGTGGACTCCCCGCGACCCGCCCGCCGAAGCTGTCCGCGACCGAGCAGGCGCAGCTCGTACGCCTGCGCGCGACGGGCGAGCCCGTGTCCGCGCTCATGGCGCTGTTCGGGGTCTCGCGCAGCACGGTCTTCCGTGTGCTCGCCGAGCACCGCGTGGAGGGCGGCGGGGTGAGTTAAGTTCAGCGGTATGGCATATCCCAATCCGACATACCTGATGCTGAATGGCTCCGCACCCGAGTCTGGGAAGGAGATACCTGTCAAGACAGTCCAGGTCGGAGAGCTGACGGTGCTTTCTGGCGCAGTCTGCGGATGCGACCCTGGACCGTACCTGAACTCGGCTTCCACGTTCACGGCACCGAACGGTCAGCATCCCGTTTACGTGACCACCGCAGACGTATCGAAACACGGCGACGGCAGTCATTTGCGCATGGCGTACCTGAGCCTTATGTTCACGGACTCTCCAATCGCACGGATCGACACTGCGATCAAGATCGGCGGAGCCCCCCTCGATGAGGGACAGGTATACGGTGCAGTAGTTGACGCCGCCACAGTCTCGTTCGCGGACGCCTCCGCCGTGACATTCACCCCCGAGAACGATGACTGGTACACCCTCAGCGACCACTGGGAAGCCCGCATGGATGATCCGTCCCACTACTTCCAAGGAGTAGCCAACGTAGAACTCCCAGGCACGTCACCTCAGCTAAACATGATCCTCTGCCACTCAGGCTGGGGCGACGGCTTCTACCCGATCATCGAGTCCTACGACGCAGAAGGAAACGTCAACGGAATCCACATCGACCTACAGGTGCTCGGAGACATACCCCACGAGGAGAAGTAGCCCCCTCCAAGGGCGTCCCACCCCACACGCCGCTGGGATATGACACCCCCGCGTGTGACACCAGATGTGACACCCGACCACCTGCGCCGACCGCCTCGCGGAATCGGACATCAGGGCGGGTGTCCGATGTACAGATTGCGGACACCCACCAGTGTCCGATTCGACTCGACGGTCGGCACAGCTCGCAGGGTGTCAGATGTGGTGTCACGACGGAAGGTGTCACATCTGCGTGGTCAAGCGACGCGAGTGGCGACTATTTCCTGAGACTCGACACCTTGAGCCCGTGTGCGTCGGGAACCTGTCCCAGGGACTTGCGAATCTCGAAGAGCGAGTATGCGCCGTCCTCGGAGTTCACCACGGCTCGTAGTGCCCCGTCCTGTAGGAGCGGTGCACCGGTGTCGCCAGGAGCGCCGATGTCGTAGCTCTCTGTGCTGATCGCGCGGACACCGAACGTGCCCTCACCCTCGGGAAGCGGCTTGGGCATCACGGGGATGGCAGTGAGCACATCCACCGTCACCCACTTCCCCTTCGTGGACGGAGCGAGGTACTCGCCCTGGGTGTTGGACAGTGTGGGACCGATACTCTTCACCACCGCATGAGCGGACTTCGCCACCTCGGGCGACAGCTTGATCACAGGAATGGAGAACTGGCTCCCGTTAGCGAAAGGGATGCTGCCGTCGAGGGTGGCGGTGTTCGCCGTGGCAAGGACGGCAACGACCTTACCCACGGGAACCCCGTCAGTTGATCCGCCCCGGTGTGTCCGGAGACTCTCTGTGTTTGCTTGAGAGAGGATCCAACGATGGGAACGTCGAAGTACACGCCGGAGCTGAAGGCTCGGGCGTTGGAGATGGTCGAGGATGCGCGTGATGAGCATCCGTCGGAGTACGCGGCGATCGTGCATGTCGCGCAGTTGCTGAACATCACGACACCGGAGACGCTGCGTAAGTGGGTGCGGCAGGCGGAGGTGGACCGGGGCGCGAAGCCGGGGGTGTCCACGGCCGAGTCGGAGCAGGTTCGTGCACTCAAACGTGAAGTGGCGGAGCTGAAGCGGGCGAACGGGATCTTGAAGGCCGCGGCGGGTTTCTTCGCGGCCGAGCTCGACCGGCCACACCGCTGATCGTCGACTTCATCAGCTCCCACCTGGGTGACCGGGTGGGAGCTGATGGCCTGCTGTGGGGTGTCGAGTCGATGTGCGCCGTGCTCACTGAGTACGGCTGCCCGTTCGCCCCGTCGACGTACTACGACTGGATCTCCCGCGGGTCTTCTGCCCGTGACTACCGGGATGCGTTGGTGATCAACATGATTCATGATGCGAGGACGAAGGAACGGTTCACCG
>NZ_LSRF01000019.1:0-7443 GCF_001575195.1 Tsukamurella pseudospumae | reverse complement strand
CGGCGAACTTCTTGGCGAGCTCGAGATCGGGCTTGCCGGTCTCCATCCAGATCATGTCGGCGTAGGGCGCGTAGGCCTTGGCACGGGCGATGCAGGGCTCGACACCGTTCTTGATGCCGAAGAAGCCCTCGGACGTGCGGGTGCCGTCGAGGAAGGGCTTGTCACGGTCGTCCACGTCGGTGGTCAGCAGCGTGGCGGCCTCGGCGTCGGTACGGGCGATCACCACGGTCGGGGTGTTCGCGACGTCCGCGGCCAGACGGGCCGAGGTCAGGGTGCGGATGTGCTGCTGGGTGGGGATGAGCACCTTGCCACCGAGGTGGCCGCACTTCTTCTCCGAGGCGAGCTGATCCTCCCAGTGGGTACCGGCGGCACCCGCGGCGATCATGGCCTTCTGCAGCTCGTAGACGTTGAGCGCGCCACCGAAGCCGGCCTCGCCGTCGGCGACGATCGGCACGACCCAGTTGTCGACGGCGTTGTCGCCCTCGACCTTGGCGATCTCGTCGGCACGGAGCATCGCATTGTTGATGCGGCGAACGACGGCCGGAACCGAGTTGGCCGGGTACAGCGACTGGTCCGGGTAGGTGTGGCCCGCGAGGTTCGCGTCGCCGGCGACCTGCCAGCCGGAGAGGTAGATGGCCTTGAGGCCGGCGCGCACCTGCTGCACGGCCATGTTGCCGGTGAGGGCACCCAGGGCGTTGATGTACGAGCCGTCGCCCTTGGTCACGCCGTCCCAGAGGATCTCGGCGCCGCGCTTGGCGAGCGTGTTCTCCTCGACGACGGAGCCCTGGAGCTCCTCCACCTGAGCGGCGGTGTAGTCGCGCTTGATGCCGTTCCAGCGCGGGTTGGTGTCCCAATCCTGCTGGATCTCTGCGGCGGTCCTCGGCTGTCCGACGGTACTCGTAGCCATATCAGAAGTTCCCTTCATCATCATCTGCGTCGATTCGACTCGCCGCACGAAACGGTCAGCGAGTCGCCGTCATTGCTTACAGTACAGTCGTACTGTAAACATCAAGTTAGCATAGACCAGCACCGTTTGGCCACCGCACTTGCCGGAAACTCGTAGACATATTTTCCACACCGTCGCGCCCCCCCCAGAATCGCCATCGCTCAAACCATCGATTCCGCTACGAGTGCCCGTCAAGGTGATTTCTACCACTTCCAGTGTCATGCACAATTCCGCGAATTGCGCCAAGCCGAGAGTGAACCAGGCGTCTCGAGGAAGAATACTAGCTCAGCGGCGAGAACACCGCCTCGCCGCAGGCAGCTCGACGTCACCGCAGATCGCGTGCGCAACCGTAACCGCCGATGCCGAAAGAATATGAACGCCATTCACAATCGGCAACGACGGGTCTTCCGCTCCAATCCGATGAATGATCGGACTGCGCTGAATCGGTGACCGGACGCGTCCGCGTCCTGCTGCCAGCACTAACCGCTTAAAAAAGCGATGTCCGTCGGTCGTGTAACCGTGACGCGTGAAACCGATGCTGCTGGCGTCAAACTTCGACGTTGTCAACAAGCCGATCTCCAGAAACTTCTGAATCTGCAGCGCGTTATCGATGCACAGTGCATTAAGCGCACGACTTAGATCAGGTGCGATGGTGGTCGCCTCGCCTCGAAAGGTGGTGTTCATGGTATCGATCAGATCGAGGCAGTGTCTGGACCATGACGCCGAGATTGGAGTGCTTAACGCCGCGTCGATATCATCATTCAGGACAGAACCGGCATGATTCGTGTCGTCGACACCGGGTTGGACCGGAAGCAACGAGTCCGAATCGATCGCCCGTATGACAGAGTTCGCCCAATCCGTATTCGCGATACCATGGGACGGGCGCGGTAGCCGATAGTGCAGTTGAGTCACGGCCGAACCGCGTGGTGATGCTAGTTTGACTGCCGGAAACAATCCGCTGCGCGAGACCAGGTGACAGGGCTCGCCGCGAGCGCACAGCGCCAATGCTGTATCAACTGCAGTTGGGCCCATGCCGACGATCAGGTTGGACGGCGCAACTTGGCTTAACGCCGATGGTGCGTACGGATCTAGCACGGCACTCGAGGACGGCACGTTATTGAGGAGTTGACGGAGCGCGACGGGAATGGCGGGGTCGCTGTAGCCGCGGCACAACACAATATGGTCAAACCGCTGCTGGCTGCCATCGTTGCCTGTGACTACTATCTTCCCGTCATTTGTCTTGTGGTAGCTGACCATGGTGGTCGTCCGCAGCGAAAATGTCACCGATTCGAGGTGCTCCTTGATCGTGCGTCCGACGTCAGTCCGTTTGCAAAAGTTCGAGCCAGGCGGCGTGATGGCGCGCAGTCTCGTCGTTAGCGATCGTTGTCCGAGGCTGAAGGTATCGAGGTCGGTATTCGTGAGCCCACTAAGTCGACCGTCGCCATCCGTGTGGAACGCGGAGCTCTCCAGAATGTCGCTTGGCGAGTAGACTACCAGGTCCGCGCCTGGCGCGGTGTCCGCAAGCGCCGAGACGACACTGGCGCCGGCAAAGCCGCCACCGATGATCGCGACGCGCACCATTAGGTATGTTCCTCGAATAGGCCCTCGACCGCGCTCAGCGCTGAATCGAGGTCATCGATGATGTCCGCGATGTTCTCGATCCCGACCGACAGTCGCACCAGGCCTGGCGTCACGCCTGACGCGGCAAGCTGACTAGCGCTCAACTGGCCGTGGGTGGTTGAGGCCGGATGCAGTGCGAGCGAGCGGACATCGCCAATATTGGCAAGATGGCTGTATAGCGACAAACTGTCAACAAGCGCTTGTCCCGTAGTTCGACCTCCTTTGACCTCAAAGCTAAGAACCGAACCAGGGCCAAGGGGGCACAACTTGGCCGCGAGTGAATTCCAAAGAGACGATGGCAATGATGCATAGTTTACGCATTCGACAAGCGGATGGCTGTCTAGAAACTCTGCCACCGCCAGAGCGTTGGTCACGTGACGTTCCATGCGGAGGCTCAACGTCTCGATACCAACACCGATGAGGAAGGAATTGAGTGGCGCCAAACATGCGCCGATGTCTCGAAGCAAGTTCAATCGGATCTTGGTGGCAAACGGATCTGGGCGATCCACGTAGCGGAGTCCTGCGTAGCCTTCGTCGGGCACTGTGAACGCTGGGAACCGTCCGGTCGTCCAGTCGAATGTGCCGCCGTCGACGATAATCCCTCCAACGGATGTCCCGTGGCCGCCAAGAAATTTCGTTGCGGAATGAACGACCACGTCGGCGCCCCAATCGATGGGGCGGCAGAGATACGGCGTGGCCGCGGTGTTGTCAACGATCAAGGGAATGCCGCTGCGATGTGCAACCTCTGCCACTTCAGGTATATTGAGTATTTCGCCGCCGGGGTTAGAAATTCCCTCACCAAAAAGGGCTGCTGACTGCGGACGAACTTCTCGGCGCCAACTGTCCATATCATCAGGATCGTCAACGAACGAGACCTCGATGCCAAACTGCTTCAGGGTGCGGCTGAACAGGGTGTACGTGCCGCCAAATAGCTTCGGAGACGTCACGATGTGATTGGTGTGACGGCTATCGATGATGTTCATGACAGCGTAAAATACGGCCGCGAGTCCGGATGAGACGGCTACAGCGCCGACGCCACCCTCGAGGATTGCAATGCGCTGTTCGAGCTCGTCGTTCGTCGGATTGGATATCCTCGAGTAGACGTGTCCGTTCGCCTTCTGCTCGAAGAGCTGAGCGGCCTGCTCCGTGGACTCGAACTCGAATGACGCAGTCTGAAAGATCGGCTGGGCACGTGCGCCATGAGCTGTGGTTGCGCTTCCGGCATGAAGCTGGTCTGTTTCGAAATGGGGTGTCATTCTAACTCCGGCTGGCCTGACGCTGAGACGCCTGCGTGTCCCACGGCTGGCGTGGTTTGAACGGCAACAGAGTGAGCGCGGCGGCTCCTGTGTCGTCCGCGTAGGACACCCCGAGGCGATCTGACGGTGTGTGTTGCGCACGGTTGAACGTTCCGAATATGCGGTCCCACCAAGAGAACACGTTGCCGTAGTTTGAATTGTTGTCAGCGTGGCGAGCATGGTGATGAATCACGTGAACCTTCGGGGTGTTGATAACCCGACTCACCCACTTCTCCACATGGCCGGGAAGGCGAACGTTCGTATGATGGAACACCGAGGTTACGAACAATGTGATCAGAAAGACCGTGAAGTACAGCGTTGGCACGCCGAGTGTCGTAACGATCGCAAGGAGAACCGCCTGTTGGGTGAGCGACTCCAGGAAGTGCACCCGTACACCTGTTGTGATATCGATATCATTGTCCATGTGGTGGATTTGATGGTAACGCCACAGTAATGGGATAAGATGGTTCATCCTGTGAAGCCAGTAGCCGGCAAGATCCAAGATGAGCACGGTGGTAACGATGCCGACCATGATCGGCAGCTGCGCAATCAGATTGGCGTGAAGAAGATGGCGCAGCGGGACGGACAGCGCCACACTAAAAGGTGGCAGTACCGCGTGACTTATGACGGTCAAGGTGAGATTGCGCGTCCGTCGTGTGACGATGAGTTGCTTGGATTGCTTCCACTCACGCCCAATCATTGACTCGGATAGTCCGAGGAGGGCCAAGACTATGATCTGAATCGCGATCAATTGCACGGTTGAGCTTCCCTGTTTTATCAGTTTAGCGGTGTTGGGTGGTGCGGTTGAGGCGTAACAGCTATTCAGTAGCTATTGCCGTTGGTCGATCTTGTTCACTGTCTTGGCCATCTCAAGACCGGCCGGCACCCCCGCGTAGGCCGCAACGTGCAGGGCGACCTCGACGAGTTCTTCCGGGCTGGTTCCGTTGTTGTCGATTGCGGCCTTGATGTGAAGCTTCAGTTCCTCGCTTCGACCTAACGCCGCGAGGATCGCGGTGGTGATCAAGCTGCGCGTCGACCGGTCCAGGCCATCGCGTGCCCACACAGATCCCCACGGCGCTTCTGTGATGAGGTCAAGCAGGGGCCTGGCGGGCGCCCAGTTCGTCAACGTGGTCTCGACGTAGTGATCGCCGAGGACTTCTCGGCGTACCCGATCGCCCGTGTCGAACTTGTCACTCATTTCCGCAGACTCCTGATCCGGCCAGCTCGGTGCTGTTCCGTCGTAGGCCGAGAGCGGCACGGGCGACGGCGTCAGCATCGCTCAGGATGACCGATCCAACGCCGGGCCGAACTCCGGCTGCTGTTGCCCAATGAACACCTTCAGTGGGAATACCGAACGCGAACAGGTTCCTGTGCGCTCCTCCGTCACGGTCCACCACCCGATACGGGCTCGGCGTAACGTCGATCGCGCCCGTGACGTATGTCGTGAATCCCTGATCGAGCTGGTGCACGCGAGCGAGGCCGGACGCAATGAGGTTCGTCAGGAGCTGGTCGCCGCTGAACTGGGAAGACATGTCCGGGAGCCGGGCGTCGACAAGCATCGTTGCAGAATGCGTGCTGTCGGGGATCGCGGGCGAATACGCCACAAATCGTCCGTCGCTACTCGGATCGACACGCATCCCGGGGCCCACGATCGAGACGACATCGGCCTCGATGAGCGCAATCAGCTCTTCGATTCGAGACGCCGGAGGCCCGATCGACAGAAAGGCATTGTTGGGGGTGTAGGTGCTGACGATGTGCTCCCGGTACGAATGAGCGGAGACAACGCCGTGGTCGATGACCTGGCGAGCCTCATTGCGGAGGTCGCGCATAACGTCTACCGCAGCCTTGACCGGATTCGACTTGTTGCCCTCGCGCGCGAGCTGAAGATCGGAGCGAAGGTAGTCCAGGAGCCACGCCCGAAAGTCAGCGCTGGTCTGTGTTGGGGCCGAAGCTGCGGGGTTGAGAATATTGTGCCAGTTGAACTGGCGGTCGGCTGGCAGTCCCAGCTGGCTAAGCACCTGCGCCTTGGCTGTTGGGGCCTCAGCGACCGCGCTGAAGATCTCCTTCTCAGGAACGGCCGGGAGAGCGGCTTTGGCATACGCGAACTCGACCTCAGCTCGAATCAGCGGCCAGACGTCCGTGTTGAAGTCTACCGGGGTCCCGGCCGCGGCTCGTTGTTGCATCTGGTCAATGACCGATTGCGTGAGAAAGCGAGGTTCGTGGCGTTCCGACACCCCCTTCTGGTTGGCGCCGCGCGCGTGATGCGGAACGCCGCGGCGGCAGCCGGCGATGATGTGTGGCTCTCGTCCGGAGCGGATGTACCGGAGCGTGCCGTCGCCGTCGGCCCGCTCGAATCGGCCACCCCGTGCCACAGTGAGCAGACTGAGGTAATCGAAGAAGCACAGGCCGAGTCCGCGCAGAATAACGGACTGGTTGGCTGGAATTGACGAGGTGTCGACGTCAGCTGGATTCGCTGGCGGGATGTACGTCACGTCGTTTTGGCTGGCGAATCGCGCGAGTGCGTCGGTTTGTGGCGATGCCGGCAGATGGCCGAGGGTGAGGATGACGCTGTCTGCAACGTGGGAACGTCCCGTATCGGTCTCGAGCAGCCACGTGTGCCCCGCCTGAGCGATGTTCGAGATTCTGGCGAGGTGCGGTGTGACAGCGACGTTTTGAGCGGCCCGGTCGAGTGTGCGGCTGAGGCACCAAAGGAGGTAGTGGCCGTATAGCGCTCGACTCGGATAGTCGTTGGCGTCGAGCATCGCAGCCTCAGTCCGCAGTGTGAAATCGTCGATAGCGTTGCAATGCCCTTCGCTGAGCCATTCATACATGCTCGGGCCAGGGCATATTGGACCATCACACTCGATGGTGTCATCGGTGAACATCGTGATTTGCGAAGTGACGGTGTTCATGAGGAGTTGTGGGGCTTGGTCCGGGCGCCAGACCTTCCCCGCACCTACCGATGTGTCGTCAAACACCATGACCTCAACCGAGGTCTCGCGGTGTGCGCGGGCGTTTTCGACTAGCCGCTCCAAGGCAGCGAGCCCGCGCGGTCCTGCTCCAACGATTGCGATTGTTTGCTCCACGTTACTCCCCATTCGTGTGTGTTCGGTGTTAGCCTCGATCTTTCGTGAGGTGGTCGTCCCCTCCTGATCGGTTTCGGATTGGTGTCCTCGAGTGAGGGTTTCGTTCGTGGGCATGGTGATGCGGCCCGGTGTTGCGTCGGGTGGCGTCGGGTTCCACTGTCCCGTGGGGGTGTTTCGTGATCGGATTGTCAAGGAAGTCGTGTCGGTCATGTGGGTGCTCGCATCCGGTTCAGGCGCTGTAGGCCGGCGATCAGCAGGCCGGTGTCGGGGGCTGTCGCGGCGAGGTGCAGGCGGGTGCGGCGGGCGTGCCGGGCGATGGATCCGGCGATGCAGAAGAGTCGGTGGCGCAGTCGTTTGGGTTCCCACCGGCGGGCATCATGGCTGGTCAGGGCGAGCATTTGGGTCCAGGCTATGAGGTCGGCAGCCAGCGCGGCGATCGCGGTCCAGATCCGGTTCTTCGCGAACCGGTGCAGGGGGAGGTTCCGCAGGCCGGTGT
>NZ_LSRF01000018.1:0-15999 GCF_001575195.1 Tsukamurella pseudospumae | reverse complement strand
GGCGCAGCCGGCGACAACGCAGCGATGGAATCATTCTTCGCGCTACTGCAGCGCAACGTCCTCGACCGGCAACGATGGGCCACCCGCGAGCAACTGCGGATCGCGATCGTCACCTGGATCGAACGGACCTACCACCGCCGACGCCGGCAAGCCCGCCTCGGCCGGTTGACCCCGATCGAATACGAGACGATCATCAACACAGCCGCATTTGCGGCATGACACCGAAACTGTCACCTATCGGTGCAGCAGTCCCGAACGGCTCGACAGCGTCCCTGGGAGTGGTGGACTTCGGATCAGGCCGTGTAGGTGATCAACGAGTCGTGGTTGACGTTAGCTGATCGCTACCGGTGCGGCAATGGGCGTGGGGTGAGTGTCGTTGTCGGCGTGCGCTTTGGCGGCGATGACAGCCCGCAGGTCGTCCATGGAGACGTCGGAGACATAGCGGCGGGTGACTTGCCATTCGTCGTGCTGCTCGATCACCACGGCGGTCGCCAGGCGCAGGAATGAGGCTGCGTTGGGGAAGATCTCCACGACGTCAGCGCGGCGTTTGATCTCCTTGTTCAGCCGCTCGATCGGATTGTTGGACCAGATCTTCTGCCAGTGCGCCGGCGGGAACGCCAGGAACGCCAGCACGTCCTCTTTCGCCTCGCGCATCAGATCGGCGACGCGGGGGCAGCTGACCTCGAAGGAGTCGACCACAGCGTCCCACTGGGCGGCGATGTCGTCGGGTTCTTTGTGCGCGAAGATCGTCTTGAGCGCGGCATCACCGGCGGCATCTGCTTCGCGGTGACTTTCGCGCCGACGTTACGCATGAAGTGCACCCGGCATCGCTGCCATGCCGATCCGGTGAACTGCTCGGACACAGCCTTTTTCAAACCAGCATGGGCATCGCTGGTGACCAGGTGCACCCCCGTCAGGCCCCGAGCTTTGAGGTGACGCAGGAACTCGCTCCAGAACTCAAAGGATTCGCTGTCACCGACCGCAGTGCCCAGCACCTCGCGGGTGCCTTCCATCGACACACCGATCGCGACCACCAGCGCCTGGGACACCACGTGCGCACCGATCCTCACCTTGCAGAACGTGGCGTCGAGGAACACGTACGGGAAGCTGGTGTGCATGAGCGTGCGTTCGCGGAACCGGGCGATCTCGGTGTCGAGGCCCTGGCAGATCCGCGAGACCTCCGACTTGGAGATTCCGGTATCGACGCCGAGGGCTTTGACCAGGTCATCGACGTTGCGGGTGGACACGCCGTGCACGTAAGCCTCCATGATCACCGCATGCAACGCTTGGTCGATCCGGCGGCGTCGTTCGATCAGGCACGGGAAGAACGAGCCGGCCCGCAGCTTGGGGATCTGCACATCCACATCGCCGGCCGGGGTCGAGAGTGTCTTCGGGCGGTGCCCGTTGCGGTGCGTCGTGCGATCCGTGGCGCGTTCGTACCGGCCCGCGCCGAGGGTGGCGGTCAACTCCGCCTCGATCAGTTCCTGCAGCCCCGCGCGCAGCAGCTCGGCGAACATCGCCTGCGGATCGGCGGCCTTGAGCTCATCAAGGCGGGCGCGCACGGCAGAATGGTCCTGGGTCATCGTGTGGTGTGTCCTTCTGTGAGTCACTTTGGTCGGTAACTCATTGACCACCACACGATGGCCCACCCGCGCAGCGACACGCCGCACGCGAGTGGTCAGGCCACCTCAGCCCTGGTCCTGAAACCCCACCACCCCAAGGGACTTACCCAACGGCTCGAACTTCGCTCGCTGGAACCCGCAGTTCGGACTTGAGTTCCCTAGCCTCCTTCTCCGCATTCTTGGCATACTCACGCACATCCCGGCCACACTGAGAGACCGCGTCACTGAGGTCTTTCGCCAGCGCCCGCCTCACCCGTGCCCGCGACCCTCGACGAGTTCCTTCCGATTCCACAGATTGCCGGGACGCTCCCGTCGCAGCGTTTCTGTCGTCGCCGTACACGCCTGCAAGTTCCTCAACCGTGCAGACCTGCCGAACGTAGTACACGAGCGCATCGACCTCTTGCAGATTGAATCCAGGCGCGCTCCTCTTGAGCTCGGGCGAGGCGACGTGAACCGGGGATACCAATTGTAGGCGATCATTCAAGGTTATCCATGCCGATTTCTGAGTGTTCAGCGTATCGCGCACCGCATCAGTGAGCATGAGGGGAATCTCAGATTCTCGCTGCTCAGATAATTTCCTTCTGACACTTCGCATGAACTCGCGAGCGGACTGGCCCGCCACGCCTTGTTCCGCTCCGTATTGCGCGGAACCTTCGGACAGTTTCAAGCCATCGAGCGAGGCCTCAATCCACGTCGCAAGCAGCGTCGCATCCCCAATCAACGCGAAGCCATGATTCGCCCCCGTGCAGGAGCACACGCATTTCGACCCGTGGGCCCCGCTACAGTTCGTACCGCACGCCATTCCTTCACCTCATTCCTTGCAATAGCAAGGTACTCCTCGAGATGTCCGTTCGCAGCGGCATCACCTAAATGACACCCTCGTACCGGAAGTTAATGAAATCGAATCATGCGCTCGGCGCCCAACAGGTATGCCAGTGTCTGTGACGAGTCGGTGACGGCAAGCCCGGAACTCGATGCGCCCACGGGGCACCGGTCACCATGGACCCATGCGCGTACTCCTCACCGGCGCCGCCGGGTTCATCGGCTCGCACATCGCGGACCTGCTCGACGAGCGCGGCGAGCACGAGGTCGTCGGCATCGACACGATGCTCCCCCAGGCGCACGACACGGACACCACCCCCGACGGCGTGCGGCGGCTCGACCTCCTCGACGCGCAGGGCCTCGACGACGCGCTGCGCGGGGTGGACGTCGTCTGCCACCAGGCCGCCGCGGTCGGCGCCGGTGTGGACGCCGCGGACGCTCCGCTGTTCGCCACCAACAACGACCTGGGCACCGCGGAACTGCTCGCGGCGATGGACCGGGCGGGCTGCCGTCGCCTCGTCCTGGCCTCGTCGATGGTCGTCTACGGCGACGGTGCCTTCGTCGACACCGCCGGCCGTCCCGCGAGGCCGCTGCCGCGCACCGTCGACGATCTGCGGGCCGGACGGTTCGAGCGGATCCTGCCCGACGGCACCGTCGCGCGGTGGGCCCTGACGGGCGAGGATGCGCCGATCGCCCCCAACGGCCTGTACGCGGCTTCCAAAGCGGCGCAGGAGTTCTACGCCGTCGCGTGGGCGCGGGCGACCGGCGGCTCGGTGATCGCGCTGCGCTACCACAACGTGTACGGACCGCGGATGCCGCGCGACACCCCGTACGCGGGGGTCGCGTCGATCTTCCGCTCCGCACTGGCCGCCGGGCGTGCGCCGCGGGTCTTCGAGGACGGCCGGCAGACCCGGGACTTCGTGCACGTGCGCGACGTGGCCCGGGCGAACCTCCTGGCGCTGCAGGCCGATCCGCGGGAACCCTTCAGAACGTACAACGTGTGTTCGGGCGTCCCGGTCACCATCGGGGAGGTCGCGCGGATCCTCGCCCGCGAGGACGCCGGCGCCCCGGAACCCGTGGTGACGGGCGAGTTCCGCGCCCCCGACGTGCGGCACATCGTGGCCGACCCCGCCCGCGCCGCAGCGGAACTCGGATTCACGGCGGCGATCCGGCCCGCGCGGGGCCTGGCCGAGTTCGCTACCGCTCCCCTGCGCTGAGCCCGCCGGGTAGCCGCACCTCGAACCGGGCGCCGCGCCGCAGGTTCGCCGCGACGACGGTGCCCCCGTGCACGTCGACGAGACCCCGCGCGATGGCCAGGCCCATCCCGGTGCCCACCGGGAGGCCGTCGGTGTTCACGGGCGAGCGGTGCGCGGTGCCGCGGTAGGCGAGGTCGAAGATCCGCTCCAGGTCGACGTCGGCGATGCCGGTACCCGTGTCGTCCACGCGGAGCACCACGTCGTCGCCGTCGCGGCCGACGGCGATCGTCACCGTGCCGCCCGCCGGCGTGTGGGCGAGGGCGTTGAGCACGAGATTACGCAGGATCCGGGCGAGCGCCGACACCCCGACCGGCGCCGGGACCGGTTCGGGCGCATCGAGTTCCAGTGCCACCTGCGCCCGCGCCGCGACCTGCGCCAGGCCCGCACGGACCTCGTCCGCGACCTCCCGCACGTCGATCGTCTCGAGGTCCAGAGTGAGCGCACCGGAATGGATCCGGGACATCTCGAACAGGTCGTCCACCATGGCCGAGAGCCGTACGGTTTCCCGGTCGATCCGGTCCGCGAACTCGGTCACGTCGTCGGGGTCGGTGACCACCGCGTCGCGGAGCGCCTCCGACATGGCGCGGATCCCGGCGAGCGGCGTCCGCAGGTCGTGGCTCACCCACGCGACGAGCTCGCGGCGCGCCGCCTCTGCCGCCCGCTCCTGCTCACGGATCTGCCGCTCCCACACCGTACGTCGGGCCTGGAACCGGCCCAGCGCGACCGCCGCGGGCACCGCGACCACGAGGACCGCACCGAGCACCGTCACCGTCCGGGTGAAGTCCGCGGTGAACATGAAGCCGCTCACCCCGATCACGCCGGACAGCACCGCGAGGACCGGGATCAGCACGAGGATCACCATCGACATCTGCAGCGACATGCGCCGCGCGCGCCACAGCACGAGCGCCCCGGCCAGCACCACCGGCGCCGACCACAGCAGCGCCAGCAGCGCGATCTTCAGCACGTCAGGCATCGTCGTCCTCCTCACCGGCGCCCCAGCGGTAGCCGCGGCCCCACACCGTCTCGATCCGGTGCTCCTCGCCGAGCTTGGCGCGCAGACGTTTCACGTGGACCGTCACCGTCGACAGGTCGCCGAACTGCCACCCCCAGACCTGCTCCAGCAGGTCCTCGCGGCTGAACACCTCGCCGGGGTGGGCGAGGAAATGCGCGAGGAGGTCGAACTCGCGACGCGTCGTCGACACGACTCTGCCGTGCACCGTCGCGACACACGCCGCGGTGTCGACGGTGACCGCGCCCTCGCTGACCGCGGCCGTCGGTTCCCGGTGCGCGCGGCGCAGTACCGACGCGACGCGCAGCGCCAGCTCACGGGGGCTGAAGGGCTTGGTGACGTAGTCGTCGGCGCCCGCGGCGAGGCCCGTCACCCGGTCGTCCTCCTCCCCGAGCGCGGTGAGCAGGATCAGGGGCAGGTCCGACGGTGCGCCGGCCTCCCCACCGCGCACCCGGCGGCACAGCTCGATGCCGTCCGGGCCGGGCATCATCACGTCGAGCACCGCGAGGCGCACCCGGCCGGCGGCGAGGTGCTCGGCGGCCGCGGCACCGTCGGCGACGACGGACGTGAGCAGGCCGTCCCGCTCGAGATAGCGGCGCACGACGTCGCTGACCAGCGGGTCGTCGTCGGCGATGAGCACGTACCGTTCGTCGTTCACGCCCTGCTCCCTCCATCCTTCACTGGTAGATCAGCACCGTGTGGGCCACGAGCAGCGCGCCCACCGCCTGGGCCGCGAGCCAGGCCCGCGCGGTCGCGTCACCCCTTCCGTACCAGAGCATTCCCGCTCCGGCCGCGATCCACACGGTGAACGGCAACCAGATCCGCTCGACCTCCGCCTTGCTGAGCGCGGACAGGTCCGCGGCGAGCACCATCAGCGCGGCGCCCGCGACGAGGCCGATGAGTGCCGCCGGGGTCCCCAGCAGGGGGCGGCGGATGTGCCTCAGCAACCCCGGCACCCGGCCGATCGCGGCGGCGCCCGCGACGCCGAACGCGCACGCCGCGGCGGCGAGGTTCGCCCAGCCCCAGTAGACGAAGGGCCGGAAGGAGGCGATGCCCTGGTAGTAGCGCAGCACCACGCCGTGGTAGCCGTCCAGCCACCAGAAGCCGGCGAGCGCGAACAGCCCGACCACCGCCAGGGCCGCGGGGACCGCGGTGAACAGCGGGCGGGGGTTCCGGGCGATGAGCAGCACCGTCACCGCCATCAGGCCCATGAGGACCAGGCCGTAGTTGAGGAAGACCGACCACCCCAGGATCAGGCCCGCGAGCACGCCGAAGGCCGCCGCGCGCCGGCCGCGGGAGACCGCCGCGACCGCCAGCGCCGCGATCCCCCAGGCGGCCGTGCCGGCGAAGTAGGCGTCGCCCGACGGTGCTAGCCACAGCGCGCCCGGGAACAGGGCCAGGAAGGGCGCGCTGCACCGGGCGATCTCCTCCGTGCCCAGCGTGCGGACCGTGAGCAGGACCGCCGCCGCGGCCGAGGCGCCCGCGGCCGTGCAGAACAGTGCGGCCCAGGTGCCGCCGCCCAGGCCGATCCGGTCCAGCCCGACGAAGGTCAGCAGCGCCCCCGGCGGGTGACCCGAGACGTGCACCGTCCACGAGTCGGGCTGGTAGTCGGGGATGCGGCGGGCGAAGTCCCGGACGGCCGCCCCGACGTGCGCGCTCGCCCCGGGCACCTCGTGCAGGTACTGGTCGTAGCCGCTCAGCTTGGTCGCGAGGCGCTGCCACCCCGCGATGGTGCCCAGGCTCAGCGCCCATGCGAACAGCACCACCGAGGAGAGCGCGACGAGCCGGCCGAAGGGCAGGCGGCGGGCCAGCGCGGGGCCCCACAGTACGACCGCGAACGCGATGACCAGGGCGGGCACGGTGCCGGGACCGGTGTGCAGGCGGAACTTCCCGAACAGCGGCGCGGACTCCGCGACCAGGCGCATGCGGAACCCGACGTCGAACAGGTGCGGGACGATCATCGCCGCCGCGACGAGCAGCACCGCGCCCGCGGCCCACGCCAGGTCGCCGCGAGCAGGACCGCGGGACGTGCGACACGCGGCACCGCTGGACGCGACCGGTTCACTCGGCATGGCATCGACGGTATCGACGCAACCGCGCCACCGACAGCCCGAACGGCATGTGACGGCGCACCGTCACACTTTCGTCATCGCGAACGCCTGGCCCGGACGGCACGTCCTTCCTAGCGTGAAAGACATGACAGACATCGAGCCGGACACGGTCACCGTCGTGATCCCGTGCCGCGACGAGGCCTCGTCGATCGGACCTGTGATCGCTTCCCTCCCTGCCGGTTTCATCGCTCTGGTGGTCGACAACGGCTCCACCGACGGGACCGCCGAGGTGGCGCGTCGGGCGGGCGCCGAGGTGATCGTCGAGCCGCGTCCCGGATACGGCAGCGCCGTCCACGCCGGGGTCAGCGCGGCGCGCTCGGCGCTCGTCTGCACCGTCGACGGTGACGGCTCGATGGACCCCCGCGAGCTCCCGTCCCTGGTCGCCGCGGTGCGCGCGGGCGCGGACCTCGCCGTCGGGCGGCGCCGCCCCGCCTCCCCCGGCGTCTGGCCGTGGCACGCCCGGATGGGGTCGGCGCTCGTCGCCGCGCGTCTGCGCCGGAGGTACGGGCTGCCCCTGCACGACATCGGCCCGATGCGCGCCGTGCGCCGCGACGCCGTGCTGGGACTCGGCGTCGAGGATCGTCGCTCGGGCTACCCCGTCGAACTGCTCGCGCGCGCCGGCGCGGCCGGCTGGCGAGTGGTCGAGCGGCCGGTCCGCTACGGCCCTCGCACGGGTGGGCGCTCCAAGGTCTCCGGGTCGGTGCGCGGCACGGTCCGAGCCACCGTCGACTTCCTGCGGGCGGCGCGATGAGCACCGTGCTGGTGGTCGCCAAGGCGCCCGTCCCCGGACTGGTCAAGACCCGACTGACCTGCACGTACAGTGCTGATGACGCGGCCCGACTGGCCGCCGCCGCGCTCCGCGACACCGTGACCGCGGCGCTCGCCGTGCCCGGCGCCCGGTGCGCGGTGGCGCTCGGCGGGAGGCTCGAGGACGCCGTCGACGGTGCCGGACTGCGCGAGCTGCTCGTCCGCTGTGAGGTCTTCGGGCAGACGGAGGGCGGGCTCGCCGAGCGGCTGATCGCGGCGCACCACCGCGCCGCCGAGCTCGGCGACGGTCCCGTCCTGCAGATCGGCATGGACACCCCGCAGGTCCGGCCCGACCTGCTGGCGCTCGGCCTCGAAGCATCCCGACGGTCCGCCGCACTCGGCCCCGCCGAGGACGGCGGGTGGTGGGCGCTCGGCGTGCCGGAGGGTGCGGCGGACCGTCTGGCCTGTCTGCTGGACGTCCCGATGTCGACCGCATCGACGGGCTCGTCCACCCGGCGGGCGCTCGCCGACGCCGGGCTCGACCCGCGCGAACTGCCCGAGCTGCGCGACGTGGATCGGCCCGACGACGTCCGTGCGGTGGCCGCCGCATGCGCACCGGACTCGTGGTTCCGCCGAACTGCGGAAACCCTTCTCCCCGAGCGGGAGCGGAGCGCGTGACCGCGGCGCACTGGGACGCCGTGATGGCGGGCCGCGACGGCGAGCTGCAGACCGCCGGAGGCGAGGTGCGGCGGCTGCCCGTCGCGCGCTGGCTCGGGCACGAGCACGCCGACGAGTCGCTCCTCACCGTCGTGCTCGACTGGTGCCACGGCCCGACGGTGGACCTGGGCTGCGGCCCCGGCCGCATCGTCGACCTGCTGCTTCGACGGGGCATTCCCGCACTGGGCGTGGATGATTCACCGCATGCCGTACGTCTCACCCGGGAGCGAGGTGCCGCCGCGTTGCGGCGCGACGTGTTCGCCCCGCTCCCCGGCGAAGGACGCTGGTCGCACGCGATCCTGCTCGACGGCAACATCGGCATCGGCGGTGACCCCGCACGACTACTGCGCCGCGCGGCCTCACTGGTGGAACCCGGCGGCACCGTCGTCGTGGAGGTCGAGCCCGCGACCCGCGGCGTACTCCGGGAGGCGATCCGCGTGCGGGCAGCGGGCGGCACGTCCGTCTGGTTCCCCTGGGCGCGTGTGGGATCCGACGCTCTCGACGATCTCGCCGCCACCGCGGGGTTGCGGCTCGCGCGGTGGCTGGACCACTCCGGCCGACGGTGCGCGGAGCTGGTCCGGTGACCGCACCGTCGCCCACCGGCCCGCCCGCGCTCCGCCGCCCCGCGGTGGCGGCCCGGCTCGGCGCGATGCTCGGTGTGTGCATCATCGTGTGCTTCTCGACGGGGTTGTTCAGTCACTGGCTGCAGCACCCGCCCTCGTGGTTCGTGGAGCCGCGCTCGCCGATCTGGGTCTACCAGCTCACGCAGGGCGTGCACATCACATCGGGTGTGGCCGCGATCCCGCTGGTGCTGCTGAAACTGGCGGCCGTTTACCCGAAGTTGTTCGAGCGACCCATCATCGGGTCGCTGCCGCGGCTCCTCGAGCGCATCGCGACCTTCGCATTGGTGGCGTCGACGCTCTTCCAGCTGTTCACCGGCCTCCTGAACATCGCGCAGTGGTACGCGTGGAAGTTCTTCTTCCCGGCGGCGCACTACGCGATGGCCTTCGTGGTGCTCGGCGCGGTCTCGATCCACCTCGCGATCAAGCTGCCGCTGGTGATCGCGGCATTCCGGCGCGGCAGCACGGAGGCGGCGTGGGTGCCCGGCGTGTCCCGGCGCACCGTCCTCACCGCCGGATTCGCCGCAGCCGGGCTGGCGGTGGTCACCGTCGGGAGCCAGTCGATCCCGGGGCTGCACCGGCTGGGCGTGCTCGCGCCGCGGTCCGGTCGAGGGCCGCAGAGCATGCCGGTCAACCGTACCGCCGCGGCCGCCGGCGTGGTGGAACACGTTCGCTCGCCGGACTTCCGGCTCATGCTCGACGGCCCGCGGAAGGTCGAGCTCACGCTCGCCGAGCTGCGGGCCCTCCCGCAGCACACCGTCCGGCTGCCCATCGCCTGCGTGGAGGGCTGGACGCAGTACGCCTGGTGGACCGGGGTGCGCGTCGCGGACCTCGCCGCGCTCGCCGGGCTCGACGGTGCCGACCTGCGGTTCGCGTCGAGGGAGCTCGGCCTGTACGCCCAATCGACGATGGCGGCCGCGAAGGTGCGCGACGAGACCTCGCTGCTCGCACTGCAACTCAACGGCGAGGTTCTGGACCTCGACCACGGCTACCCGTGCCGGCTGATCGCCGCGGCGCGGCCCGGCGTGCATCAGACCAAGTGGGTGTCGAGGATCGGAGCGGCATGACGGAGGTGGGCACGGAACCGTCGGGCACGGGACGCGCAGGGACAGCGGTGACGGTACTGCGGGCCCTGCTCGTTGCGGCGGGCGTGGGCCTGATCGTCTACGGCGCACTGCGATTGACGGACCTGCCGCCGCGCGACCTGCTGTCTGCGGCGCTGTGGGCGGTCGCGATCCTCGTCGCGCACGACGGGGTGTTCGCGCCGCTCTGCCTGCTCGCCGGGCACGCCGCACTGCGGGTGCTGCCGCCCGCGTGGTGGCCGGGGGCGCTGTGCGGCGCGCTGGCCGCGGCGACGGTGTCGGCACTCGCCGCCGCCGTGGCCCTGCCACGCCCGCCCGGGAAGGGCGCGCTGAACCCGACGGTGCTGGACCAGCCCTACGGGGTGGCGACCATCACGCTGCTCGTCGCGATCGCGCTGGCCGTCGTGCTGTCCGGGGTGGTGCGTGCCGTCAGAGGATCTTCTGCATGAGCACCAGGTCCATCCAGCGACCGAACTTGTAGCCCACCTGCGGCATCTGGCCCGTGACCCGGAAGCCGAGCTTGCGGTGCAGAGCGACCGAGGCGTGGTTCGACTCCTCGATCGCCGCGACGACGACGTGCACGTCGGACTGCTCGGCGCGCTCGATGAGCGCCTTCATCAGGGCCTCGGCGATGCCGCGCCGGTAGAAGCCGTCCGCCACGTACACCGAGTTCTCGACGGTGTGCTTGTACCCGCTCTTCGCGCGGAAGGGTCCGTACGAGGCGTATCCGCCCAGCTCACCGTCGACGATGGCGACGAGGACGGGGAACCCGGCGCCCCGGCGCTCGGACAGCCACGCCTCGCGCTCGGCGAGGTCGGCCTTCTCCTCGGTCCAGATCGCCGTCGAGTTCTCCACGGCGTCGTTGTGGATGACGAGGATCGCCGGCAGGTCGGACGGTTGCGCGTCGCGGATCTCCATGGGGTTCAGCTTATTGCTCGGCGACGAAGATGCAGAACGGGTGGCCGTCGAGGTCGGCGTAGACGCGGAGCGCCTCGACCGGATCGTCGAACCGGTCCTCGACGAGGGTGCCGCCCAACTCCAGGACCCGGCGGTGGTGCTCCTGCATCTCGTCGCGGTCGCGGACCGCGAGGTCGAGGTGCAGCTGCTGCGGCACGTCCATCGCGGGCCAGGTGGAGCGGGCGAAGGCGGGCACCGTCTGGAACGCGAGCAGGCGCCGACCGTCGGGCCCGGTCAGGACGAGGAAATCGTCGTCCGGGACGCCCTCGCGCGGCTCGTCGCCAGGGACATAGGCCAGGTCGAGGAGCTCACGGTAGAACTCCGCGGACCGTCGGGCGTCCGCGGCGTCGAGGACCACTTGCCGGAAGCGGGGAGGTGCCATGGATTCCAGCGTAGGCCGTGGCCGGCGCGGACAGGGCACTACCGACGGCGCGGGGACCGGTGCCGGTGCACGTCGATCCGGCGGCACTGTCATCGTGACCGTGACGGCCACCGTCGGCTCCGGCTGGCCGTGATGGTCAGGATGACAGGGGCCGCGGAACGCCCCCACGTCCCCCGAGCGGTGTGGAGCGCTCCGGCGTGGGGGGCACCGTCGAGCGGGTCAGTCCGCGACGATGCGGGGCAGCTCGGAGGCCTTCGCGGTGAACTCCGGATCGCGCTTCTCGAGGAAGGCCGCCACGCCCTCCTTACCGTCGCCGATCGACGTGTAGTACATGCCGAGCGAATCCATCAGGTGCTGGTCCAGCGGCTTCGCGGCGCCCAGGCCCCGGTAGATCAGCTGCTTGTTGATCGCGACGCCCGCGGCGGAGCGGCCCTTCACCCACGAGCGGGCGAGCTCCTGCGCGGCGGGGACGAGCTCGTCGGGCTCGTGGAGGCTGCGGACCAGGCGACCCTCGCGGGCCTGTTCAGCGGTGAGGATGTCGGCGGAGTAGACCCACTCCAGGGCCTGCGCGGGGCCGACGATGCGCGGCAGGAACCAGCTCGAGCACGCCTCCATGACGATGCCGAGGCGGCCGAAGACGAAGCCGATGCGGGCCTTGGTCGAGGCCAGGCGGGTGTCCATCGCCAGCGTCATGGTCGCGCCGATGCCGACAGCCGGGCCGTTGATCGCGGCGATGACCGGCTTGGGCAGCGAGTGGATCGCGAGCGTGAGCTTGCCGCCGGTGTCGCGGACGCCGGTGTTGTAGGGCTCCTCGTCGTAGTGCGCGGCGAACTCCTCGGGCGTCGGCCGGACCGACTCGTCGAGGCCGAAGACATTGCCCTCTCCGGTGAGGTCCATCCCGGCGCAGAAGGCACGGCCGGCGCCGGTGACGACGACGGCGCGGATCTCGTCACTGTGGGCGTGCACCTCGAAGAACTCGGTCAGCTCGCGGGCCATCGTCACGCTGAAGGCGTTGAGCTGATCCGGGCGGTCCAGCACCAGCGTGGCGATGCCGTCGTCGTCGATGGTCCAGCTGATGGTCTCGAAGGAGTCACTCATGCTGGTCACGATATGCTGTGTGCCGTCGGCCTCAGGGCCACGCCTCCCTAGCTCAGTGGTAGAGCACCGCTCTTGTAAAGCGAAGGTCGTCGGTTCAATCCCGACGGGGGGCTCCAGTTCAGAGGCGGTTTCGGCACCCGCGAAGCGCCTCAGCCGAGGCTTAGTGCCTCAGATTGCCTCAACTGGTCGCAAACTCTGCCCCGCTGCCTTCAGGGCGTCGTCCTGGCTGTGCACGTACGTGGCCAGCGTGAATGCCGCCGAGCTGTGCCCGAGCCACGCCGAGATCACCGCGATCGGCACGCCCTGCAGATGCATCAGCGTGCCGCAGGTGTGCCGCGCGTCGTGGAGACGCACGCGGTCGATCTTCAGCTTCTTCAGCATCCGGTCCCAGGCGTCCGAGATCCAGGTGGGGTCGTACGGCCGCCCAGCTTCGTCACAGGCCACGTACTCCCCGCCCGCGTACGCCGGGCCCAGCGCGACCTTCTCGGCCCGCTGAGCGCGACGTGCAGCCTTCAGCGCCTTCACCACGTCCGGCGGCATCGGCAGGGTGCGGCGCGAACGCTTCGATTTCGGGGTCTCGACCACGACGCCGAGGTCCGGGCCCGCGTACACCCGGGCCTCGGAGATCGTCACCGTGCCGGCCTTCAGGTCGACGTTCTCCCACCGCAGGCCCGCAATCTCGCCCCGCCTCAGCCCGTACAGCGCCAGGGTCCACAGATGCTGCTCCCGGCACTGGTGATCGAGCACGCGCAGCATCTCCGCCTCGGTCAGCGTCCGGTACTCGGTGGCATCGTCGACCGCGATGCGCTCGACCAACGCCGCGACGTTGCGCACGACGTTGCCCTGCTTCAGCTCGGAGTCGATGACCTGCTCGAGCACGCGGAGCATCTTGTTCACCGTCCTGGCCTTGAACGCCCGTCTGCGCCCCTCGACTTCCCCAGCCCGGAGGTCGGTCACCAGCGAGTCCAAGTCATCCTTGGTGAGTGCCTGCAGTCGCGTCGAGCCGTACCGGTCCCGGACGGGCTGCAGCGCTGTCGCGTACCCGGTCCGTGTGGTCGCCTTCAGGTTGTGGCGGGACTGCAGCCACGCCTTGCACGCTTGCTCGACGGTGCGCTTGGAGACCGCGACGTAGGTGCCGGCCTGCATCGCGCCCAGCGTCTCGGAGTGGAAGGCCCGTGCCTCCCGCTCGGTGGTGAACGACCGGTTGACCTGGTGGCGTTCACCGGCCGCGTCGACGGGGTTGAGCTTCACCCGCCACCGGCCCTCCAGCTTCCCGGTGCGCCGGTTCGCGACCGCCACCTTCGTGATGCCCCGCGGGAGCCTAGCCATCGGTCGCCTCGACGAGCGAGGATTCCAGCGCGTAGCCCTTAGGTCCCGACACCCAACTCTCCCGCAGCTCCGCTAGATCGCGTTCTCGTTCCTTGAGGAGATCGTGAATCTGCTCCTGCCGTCTCATAGTGTCGCGCACGCGGTCCGGCTCAGACTTCCCGCTCAGCTTCCCTAGGAGACTGGTCGTAAGATCCAGATCCGTCCTCAGCCTGTCCACTTCGAAGGCTGTCGTGACGTAAGCGTGGGCCGCATAATTCGGTGGCACAGGGCCGCTCGCGAAGTGCGAACCGGTAGCCCACAGGGCGGCGCTGATCCCCGGCCACTCAACCCCGGGATACAACTGGACGGGCGTGTCATCAAGGTCGGGGTACACGAGGACCAGCGGCGACACCCCTAGTGCCACTGCAAGTATCGAGATCTCGGCAATGTCGGTGCGACCTCCGCGGATGTTGTTCTCAATCTTCGAGATGGTCACCCGTGGAATCCTGTAACCCAGCTCATCGGTGCGCTTTGACAGTTGCTCGGCGGTGAGCCCTTGTGCGATCCGCGCTCGCTTCACGCCGACTCCTAGTCGGGCGCCGATCTGGTCGCCCCACGTCTCAGCCTTGCCTTCAGTTTTGTTCGCCACAGGCACATTCTGTCACAACTCTCCATGATCGTGCTGGCGCTAGCGAACACGCCCGTGCTACCGTTCAAACGCGAACAAACACCAGATAGATTCCATCATCTGTTCGCCATAGGAACATGGAGTAGGTATGAATGACTGGAAGGGCGTGAGCGGTCAGCTCGGCGGCGTGAGCCGATCGACCGTGTTCGCGCTATGGAAGACCGGCGAGTTGGCCTCGGTGACGATCCGTTCCCGCCGGTTCAGCACTGACAAGCAGATCGCGGACTATGTGGCACGGCTTGAGGCAGCGGCGTAGTGCTTCAAGCGCACCGTGCCAAGCAGGAAGTCGCCGGCCGCGACCCCACCGGCAACAAGGCGTCACGCAACGCAGACCGAGAATCCGAAGCCTGGACCTCAGCGCCCCCAGCGGGCGAGGCAGGGCAACCCGAACACCGAACCCCAGTGCCCCACGCGGGCGGGCGACGACAGTTCAAACGCACGAGCGAGGAGATGTTCCTCGAATCGTTCGGATCGATCCAGAACCAGATCGACATCATGCGCTCCGGCCTCATCGACCTGGACAACCTGTATCTCGACAACCCGCGTGCCACCGCCTGCGACCTGTACGCAGCCAGCAACTACCTACGGAAGCTCGCCCACCGAATCGAGGGCACATGAACTACCCCCAGGAATCCCATTGCGATCTGGGACTCAACCCCGACGCCGACCACACACCCCTACTGCACGCGAAAGCCCTGGATCACCAGCTTGCCGGCAACGGATCCAGGGCCAACGACCACACCCCAACCAAGGAGCAGGACACCATGAAGACTACCGCCACGACCCCCGCCACGCCCACCGTGAACCTCGGCCAGCTAGAGGGCTGGGATGTTGGTGCCCGCCTCACCGTGGAGGACGACGAAGGCAGCCCCATCGAGGTCGTAGCGATCCTCGACCGCGAGCCGGGCGAGGTAACCGTGCGAGAGCTTTGGATCCAGCGCACCGACTTCTTGCCGTTCAATGCCCGCTTCGGCAGCCCCGAAGACTGGCGCGAGTTCGCCGCAGCAGTCAACGCGGTGGTGGCGTTCCTCGACGCCGACATCCTCGACGAGAAGGTCTCTTGACGGGTAGCACCCCGGCCGCCCCCGACCGTGGGGAGCGGTCGGGGTACCGGTGACTGCGCTCGTTGATTCTCCCCAGTTCTGCTAACTGAATCTCCCCACTTGTGTGCACCCGCCAAGTAATGGGCGGGGCCTCCCCGTGATGCTGGTGGTCTCTGACCACGCACCAGCCCTTCGAGGGAGGCCCCGCTCGTTCATGCTCACACAAGGAGAGACCGTGGAAGCACATGCTCTGCGCAAGCAGGGGTGGACGATCTCAGCGATCGCCCGTCATCTGGGACGGGACCGTAAGACCGTCCGCAACTATCTCAACGGGGTCACCGAGCCGGGTGTCCGCCACCGGGACGAGGACCCGTTCGAGCCGTTCGCCGAGTACGTCACCAGCCGCTTGCTCGAGGACCCGCATCTGTGGGCGCAGACCCTGTTCGACGAACTCGTCGAGATGCGGTTCAAGCAGTCGTATTCGTCGCTGACCCGGCAGATCCGGGACCGTGGCCTGCGCCCGGTGTGCCCGCAGTG
>NZ_LSRF01000017.1:0-76060 GCF_001575195.1 Tsukamurella pseudospumae | reverse complement strand
CGGGCAGCCGTACTCAGTGAGCACGGCGCACATCGACTCGACACCCCACAGCAGGCCATCAGCTCCCACCCGGTCACCCAGGTGGGAGCTGATGAAGTCGACGATCAGCGGTGTGGCCGGTCGAGCTCGGCCGCGAAGAAACCCGCCGCGGCCTTCAAGATCCCGTTCGCCCGCTTCAGCTCCGCCACTTCACGTTTGAGTGCACGAACCTGCTCCGACTCGGCCGTGGACACCCCCGGCTTCGCGCCCCGGTCCACCTCCGCCTGCCGCACCCACTTACGCAGCGTCTCCGGTGTCGTGATGTTCAGCAACTGCGCGACATGCACGATCGCCGCGTACTCCGACGGATGCTCATCACGCGCATCCTCGACCATCTCCAACGCCCGAGCCTTCAGCTCCGGCGTGTACTTCGACGTTCCCATCGTTGGATCCTCTCTCAAGCAAACACAGAGAGTCTCCGGACACACCGGGGCGGATCACGGAGCGTCCTTCAGCACCCAGAGGCCGTTAAGTCCGCCGCAAATCCACCTGCCGTCAGGAGATGTAGCACCTGGGTTGTCGCATGGAGTGTCTTCGTCGATGGTCTGCGTCGCTGCCGTTGTGGTGCGAGCTTCCGTGGTCGTCGGGAAGACAGCCGTAGCCGACGTGGTGGTAGTCACCGACGCCGCTGTGGTCGATGGGGTTGTCGGCGTCACGCTCACCGTCACAGTCGGCGCCGCCACCACGGACGTGGAGGTCGTCACCGCGGCCGGCGCCTCATCGCCGCCCGACCTGCTCACATAGACGCCGAGCGCTGTCGCCGCGACCGCCAGCACAACCACGATCGCGGCGAGGATCGGCACCGTCCGCGACTTCCTGACCGGCTCGACGGAAGCAGCACGCAGGTGCGTGGCATCCGAGTCCGGTTCAGCAGCTCGGAGTTCCGTCACCGCGTCCGGTGCGATCTCCCGCTTCGGCACCGCCGGCACCACGATTGCACGCGAGTCGCCGAGCTGATCCCCCAGCGCGTCCCGCAGCGCATCGCCGAACTCCGCGCAGCTCTGGTACCGGTCGCCAGGCGCCTTCGCGAGCACCTTCGCGAACACCGCATCGAGTTCGGTCGGCAGCTGCGGCGCGACCTCACTCATCGCCGGCGGCTGCTGCGTCAGGTGCGCGTTCATCAGCGCAGTGATCGACTTACCGCTGTACGGCGACTGACCCGTCAACAGGTGGAAAGCGGTGCACCCCAGCGAATACACGTCCGCTCGGTTGTCGAGGTCCTCCCCCTCGATCGCCTCCGGCGAGGTGTACTGCATCGTCCCGACCGTGATCCCCGTCGACGTCAGGGATGTCGCCTCCCCCGCGGCCTTGGCGATCCCGAAGTCGGCGAGCTTCACCGCCTCGAGGTCGCCGCCGTCGACACCGAGCAGGATGTTGGCGGGCTTCACATCCCGGTGCGTGATCCGCTGCTTGCGCCACGCATAGTCCAGCGCCGCACCGGCCCCAGTGATCAGCTCCAGCGCGAGGGTCGGATCCAGCGCACCGCCGGCCTTGATCAGTTCGGCGGCATCCGTCCCATCGACGTACTCCATCGTGATCCACAATCGGTTGTCGAACTCACCCCGGTCGTGGAGCGTGACGATGTTCGGGTGCGACAGCCGGGCGAGCAGGTCCGCCTCGCGTTGGAACCGTGCCTTGAAGTCGTCGTTGCGCGAGACGCCGGCGTCGAGGAGCTTCAGCGCGTCTTGGCGCGGCAGCCGCGGGTGCTGGACCAGAAACACCTGCCCCATGCCGCCGGCACCCAATTGACGGACGACGTGGAAGCCCGCGATCTCATTGATGCTCACCGAAAGAATTCCGGCAGGTGCGCGCGGCGCTGTGAACCGCAGGGCTCGCAGGCCAGAAGGTGTTTCGGCAGGCAATGAGAAGGCCTTCGATCTCGCGCATATCTGTCATAGCTGGCCGATATGCCATCCCGGCGAGCTCGAAACAGACTGCAGAACAGTAGGATTCCAGAGCAGCTGTTCTCCCATGCGCGAGGTCCCATGCGACGCGGACTAGGAGAACCAGCGCCCGGGAGCGCAGGATCGTAAGGGCCGCGATGCTGGCGCCTGACGGTCCAGGGGGTGGCGTTGAGCAGGTCGCGGAGATCCGCCAGACCCGGACAAACGTGTCGGAGCGCTGTGCAAGGCTACGTCCCTACTCGGGATGGGAGGAGCACCATGAACGGTGACGGAATCGGTGGGTCGGTCGAAGCCGAGGTCTGGGAGCTACTCGACGCCGACAGCTCGGTCGCAGACGCAACGACTTACCTGGTCGCGGCAGCCCTCGACGGCGACGAGGCGCTGGCAGCGCAGCTCGGAGGCGATGCCAGTCCACCTCAGCGTGCCGAGCCCCAGACCGAGACCGGGCCTCCCCCGCTCCGAGCGTTCGTACGCTCCATCGCCGTCGAGGGATTCCGAGGGATCGGCCCGCGAGCCGTGCTGGAAGTGAACCCGCACTGCGGGATCACCGTCATCAGCGGCCGCAACGGTTCGGGTAAGTCGAGCTTCGCCGAGGCACTTGAATACGCGCTCACCGGCACCAGCTACCGCTGGCACGACAAGAAGAGTGGCCAGCAGTGGCAATCGGCGTGGCGCAACATTCACGCTGGTGATCCAGCCTCGATCACGGTCGATTTCGCGATGGAAACCGACGACCGCCGTGATGGCACAACGGCGTACCTCGGGGTGGACTGGGAACCCGGTGCCGACCTAGACCAGCATCAGCGATGGTCCCAGATCAAGGGAAAGAAGCGGGAGCCCGTCGCGGCGCTCGGATGGAACGATCACCTGGGCCCGCATCGGCCGCTCATGTCGTACGACGAGCTCGGAGGCCTCTTCGAAGATCGACACTCAGCGCTGTTCGACGCGTTGAACCTGCTACTCGGGTTGGACGAGATCAGCGTCGCGGACGCGCGACTCAAGCGCGTCGAGAAGCAATTGGCCGAGCCCCGCAAGGCCGCCACCGCCGCTAGGAGCCAACTCCGCACATCGCTTCAAAGCACCGATGACCCTCGCGCAGCAGACGTACTCAAGCACACCGCCAGAACCCCGTACGACCTCGACGCGGTCACCGCGACAACCTTGGGGACAGCGTCCGACCGCGCCGCAGCGATCACCCGGCTGCGCACTATCGCCCAGACTCAAGTTCCCGGCGAAGATCAGGCACGAGAGGTCGCTGACGAGCTACGTGCCGCCATCGACGATCACGCGACGCAGTCATCTGCGGCAGACGATGCTCTCGTCGCACGGACGGAGCTGCTGCGAGAGGCACTCGACTTGCACGAGCACGTCGGCGACTCGCAATGCCCTGTCTGCGAGACGGGGACGCTCGACAGCGTGTGGCGCGCCTCGGCTGCGGCGCGCCTCGCAGAGTCCGACGATGCCGCTGTCAAGAACCGGGCGGTGATTGGCCGTCTCAAACAAGCACGAACAGCCGTTGAGCAGTTCTTTGCGCGCGCCGCGGCCATCGCGCCTGTCGACGGTGTGCCGTTGGACTCGCTGAACGCCTTCAACGAAGCGCTCGCACGGGCTGGCGCCGTTCCCGCAGCGCTGGCCGACCTGCCCGCGCACGTCGAGGCATGCACGCAAGAGGTGTCCGCCACGGCCGAAACTCTGACGCACGAAGCAGCTCACCGCGCGGACGAGCTCGATGATGCTTGGACGCCGCACGCCCGTGCAATCGCCGCTTGGGTCCAACTCGAAGCCACAGCCCGCCAGGACGACGAACGGCTCGAGCACGTGAAGGCCGCCGGGGCCTGGCTTCGCGATTGCGCGAAGACGTTGAGGAAACGTCGTCTCGCCCCGATGGTCGACCAGGCGAAAACGATCTGGAGCCGGATGCGACACGAGAGCAACGTCGACATCGGCGACATCACCCTGGAAGGGGCCGCCACGCGTCGAAGGGTCGTCGTCGCCGGCACCGTCGACGGCACACCAACGGGGGCATTGTCGGTGATGAGCCAAGGCGAGCTCCATGCGCTCGCACTAGCGCTGTTCATCCCAAGAGCGACGAACCCCACCAGCCCGTTCCGGTTCCTCGTCCTCGACGACCCGATCCAGGCCATGGACCCCGCGAAGATCGGCGGGTTCCTCGACGTCCTCGAGGACCTGGCCAAGACGCGCCAGGTGATCGTGTTCTCGCACGACGACCGACTACCAGCGGCGATCCGCGCCCGATCCATCCCCGCCCAGCTCCTCGACGTGACCAGGGAGCACGGCTCGAGCGTGATCGTCGCCGAGAACGACACCCCCGCACAGCGGTACGCCACCGACGCCGAAGCGATTATCCGAGACGAACGCCTCGACGACCTGATCAAGAGGAAGGCCGCGCCCGGCCTGTTCCGGATGGCTGTCGAAGCCGCAGCACACCAGCGGTACTTCGGCGACCAAGCGAGGGCCGGTGCCGTCTACCACGACACGGAAACGGCCTGGGAAGACGCCAAGACCACTCAACGCCGAGTAGCTCTGGCGCTCACCGGTAGCGCGGCCGGCGATATCTCGGGATGGAAGCAGCAGCGGACCTACCGATTCCCCACCATCGGTATCGCGGCATCGGGCCCACACAAGGGCGCCATGCTCGAGAAGGGCCACATCCGGGACCTTCGCGACACGATTCGCGACATCGTGGAGAACCGATGACCTCGCCGGTCGACACTCTCCTCGCCCGAGCTCACGCACTTCTAGAGTCTCCAAATGGTGCCGCAGTCGGGAACTCCGCACGTCTCGCAGCTGTGCTCACCCGCCAGGCTGTCGAAGAGCTGATCGACGCGCGATGCGCGGAGCTCTGCGGCGTGAACGGGGTGAACGGGTCAGCCCGTGCCAAGCACGCGATTCTCAAGTCACTGGACGACACCGCGTACAGCACGGTGCTCATCGACGCCTGGCACCAACTGACGGCCTCCTGCCACCAGCACGCGTACGCGCTCTCGCCGACTGTGCGCGAAATACGAGCACTGTGTGACTCGGTACGAGCACACTGCATCGGCGCGACCTGACGAACACGTCACCGCAGTGCTCTAGCATCTCGCCTATGCCCGATGAGCTCGTTCCGCCCGCCCAGTCTTCAAGCCCCGGAGACGTCGACATCTGCGTCACCGACGACGGAGTTCTCGTTAGCGGCGAACCGGCAGCGGTGCAAGGGGTACTCGACCAACTCGCAGAGTTCGGGCGTTCCGCGGTCGACATCGCGGACCTCGACCGGAAGAAAGTCACGGACATGCTGGCGACCGCCGCTAGCGCGGCGAACGCAGCGGCGTCGTTCGCGGCCGCATCCGGACGCATCGTCATCCTGTCCAAGCAATCCGCCGACCTCGCCCGCACCGCTGGCAAGATTCCGACCGGCACCGGCTACTTCCATGGAGTCCTCACCGGCGGCGGCGGTAAGTTCGCCCACTCTCTCCAGTGGCGACCTGTCGCCGGCGCGTCCCCGGCCGGGTTGATGGCTCTACAGGTCATGGCACTGCAGCAGGCCTTGCAGGCAGCCATCGCCGGTGTCGAGGAAGCCGTCGTCCGCGTCGAGGGGAAGGTCGACAGCCTGCTCACCCTCGCGGGCGCAGACCGGGCCGGAGACATCCTCGGCCACTACGCGGTGCTCCGACGGATGTCGGACGAGCTCGACGAGCGCAACGGAGTCCTCCCCGACGCCGATTGGGACTCAGTCGCCTCGCTCGGACCGACACTCCAGATCGCAGTCGAGCGGCTCCGTGAACACGCACGGCGCGTCCTCGGGCGCTTCGACGCCGACACCGCCATCGGGCAGCGCGCTGACGAGCTCCGCAACGCCGTCACCGACCAACGCCTTGGCGAGACGCTGCGGCTCCTCGTTGTCGCAGAAGAGTCCCTGCACCTGTGGCAGCGGATCCGGCTCGCACGCATCATCACCACCGAGCCCGAGCACACTGAGCGCGCACTTGAGTCGGCCCGGTCCGTGCTGGCGGACAACCGGGAAGCGGATACGGAGCTGGTCGCGCGTGCCCGCACCGTCGTATCAGACTTCGCAGCGATCAAGCCGCTCGAATTCATTCGCAAGTTCTCTGCCAACAAGGTGAAGGTGCACTCCCAGGGGCTGCGCGAGGATGTCGACGCGTTCGCCCTCGCGCGAACCTCTCAGGTCGACGCGTGGGTTCAACACAACGACCCGACTGTCGGAGACGCCTTGACCGAGATCCAACGTCGCGGCGCGGGCGCAGCGGCACGAGCGCTCGGCGCTGGAGCCGGATCGATTGACCGGTTCAGCCGTCGCCTCCAGCAGGTGGCAGAGCCGCGAACCACGTCAACCGATACCGATACCGATACCGATACCGAAGCGTCGGCCGCGGACGAGTCCAGCCAGGGGGACTCGGAGAAATAGCACCACCTCGACGGTGATGGCCCTCGGAATGGCGAAGGCGCCAAGTCCTGCCAATCGACCACGCGATATGACGCAGGGGGCGCCTTCGCTCAACACCGTACGCCAGCCGCAAGGGCGACACCAGAGGATTCTGCGGCGGCCTCCGCGGACTGCGTAGTCTCGTCGCCCTCGGCCGAACGGCTCGACGTAGCCGACGGTTCGTAACCAGGCGCGGCTCAGCCTCTCCCGAGGCTCGGCCTCGACGCCGTCGAGGGGCGGCCGCTGCAAGCTCGGCAACGTCCGATCGACCATCTTGGCTATGCACCCCTGGCCGCGATCGAACCGCGCGGACTTGTCGCACCGACGGTCTACGGTGCTGGGCATGGCAGATCGAGTTCGAGACCAGGACTTCGCCGCGTTCCTCGCAGAGCAGCATCGCGGCCTCTATCGCACCCACATCGGGCCCTTCAACCGAATGGTGAACGAGCTCCGCACCGACGACGAGTGGATGCCGCACGTGTCCCCGTCGTACGCGGGTACCCAGGCACGGATGCTGACGCTCTTCCAAGATCCCGGGCCGAAGACGCAGGACGGTGCTGGGAGCGGAATGCTGTGCATCGAGAACCGCGACCCGTCCGCTGAACGCCAGCACCGGCTTCTGGAGCTGGCAGGAATTCCCGTCAGCGACATCATCGCCTGGAACGCATACCCCTGGTACATCAACTCGAAACCGACATCGGCACAGCTTAGTCGCGGGCTCCCCGTCCTGAACCGGGTCGTTGAGCTGTGCCCCAACCTCCAGGTTGTGATGCTCCACGGAGGCGTCGCGCAGGACGCCTGGCGCAAGTACCGCAATCTCTACCCGTCGACCGCGAGGCGGCTGCACATCATCGAGACGTTCCACACCAGCAACCGCGCCCTGATCGGCACCGAGAAGGAGCGGCAGGCCCGCCTGGAGAACCTCGGACGCGCCTACGCAGAGGCCGCCTCTGTCCTCTACGGACGCAGCTAGCCAAACAAGCAACCCAGGGACTGCTGCACGGGTAGGTGACACCGTCACCTATCGGTGCAGCAGTCCCGTGCAGCAGTCCCCCAGGTGACGTCGGCACTGTGGCGGAGCCCCACGATGCGGCAAGCGAACAACCGCAGCGACCGCACGAACTGTCATCGCGACGACGCGGTCAGTTGGCGATCTGCGATCGACCGCATCACCAACGACGGCGGCTCTCTGACTGCGCTGGTGGCGTACCGCTCACAGGTGCTGCGCGCGGGCGCTGCAGGATCCGCTCGAATCGGTTGGTCGACGGCGAATGGCCTGGGTGTCGGATCGGTCACTAATTCCGCCGCGCCGACCTTGTGGCGTCATAGTCCGATCAACACCGCGCTTTCGTTCCGACGCGACGGAGATCACTACTGCGTTTGCCGGTGAACTCCAGTCGGTCCATCGCCGCGACCGCAGTTCCACGGGACGAACGATCCGCCCCTTCAGTTATTAGCTACCGTAAGTTATTCTTCGATCGAGCCTGGGGAGCAACCACCTCACCTGTCCCTGCAGCGTTCTCCCCAGGCTCTCACCCACCCCGAACGCCTCGAGCGAGTCAGTCGTCACCGTCGTCCCGGCCGGACCGGTAGCCGAACGCCCCCGCGAGGGCGATGCCCAGAGCCAGACCGATCGGGATGCCGAGACCGATGTTGTCCATCGCGGCCCCGATCACCGCGCCCAGGACCACGCCGAGGGCGATTCCCAGGGCCAGCTTGTTGTAGCCCTTGTCGCTCCACGGCCCCGCCGGCCGCTCGCCGGGCTCCCGCCGGTCACCGTCGTCGCTCACACCCGGAACCGTACCGGCTCGCCGATCGCGGACACCGGTAGAATCAGGAGTAATCGGTCGTGCCGACCCCGTCGACATCCTCCTGGAGTGAAGAAGCATGCGCATCCGCCCCGTCGTGTCCCGTCGTGCCCTGACGGTGGTGGCCGCAACGGCCGTCATCGCCGCCCTGGTCGCGAGCTGCACGACCTCGGCGAACGACGCGATGCCACTGCCGGACGCGAGCCAGAAGATCACCGACTCGACTCCTTTCTTCGACCTGCTGCGCCCGCAGATCACCTCGAGCGTCAAGAACGGCGCGGTCGACGTGCAGCCCGGCCTTCCGGTCAAGGTCACGGCCAGCGGCGGCACCCTCACCAAGGTCGTCATGACCAACCCGGACGGCAAGGAAGTGGCCGGCAAGCTCAGCGACGACGGCCGCTCCTGGAGCAACTCCGAGGTGCTCGGCTACAACAAGCAGTACAAGCTGCGCGCGGAGGCCAACGGCGTCGGCGGCGTGAACGTGGCCAACGAGACCTTCAGCACCCAGTCGCCGAACAACCAGACCCAGGCGTACTTCAGCACCGTCGGCGAGCCGGTGGTGGGCGTCGGGCAGACCGTCGGCGTGAAGTTCGACGAGGCGATCAAGGACCGGGTCGCGGCGCAGCGCGCCATCACCGTGAACACCGAGCCGCCGGTCGAGGGCGCCTTCTACTGGATCAGCCCGTCCGAGGTGCGCTGGCGGCCGCAGAACTACTTCAAGCCCGGCACCAAGGTCAGCGTGGACGTGAAGATCTACGGCGTGGACCTCGGCAACGGCACCTTCGGCCAGAAGGACGCGTCGACGAAGTTCACCATCGGCGACGAGGTGATCGCCACCGTCTCCGACAAGGACAAGATCGTCCGGATCAGCCGCAACGGCAAGCTCGTCAAGACGATGCCCACCTCGATGGGCGAGCCGAACAACGCCACGCCCAACGGGATCTACATGATCGGCGACCACCGCGATCAGATGATCATGGACTCGTCCACGTACGGCGTTCCGGTCAACTCCGCCAACGGATACCGCACCCTCGTGGACTACGCGACCCAGATGTCCTACAGCGGCATCTACGTGCACAGCGCCCCGTGGTCGATCAGCCAGCAGGGCGTGAGCAACGCCAGCCACGGCTGCCTCAACGTCAGCCCCGACAACGCGCTCTGGTTCCTCCAGAACACGCGCCGGGGCGACATCGTCAAGGTCACCGACACCATCGCCTCGACCCTCGAGGGCAACGACGGACTAGGCGACTGGAACGTCCCGTGGGAGGTCTGGCGCGCCGGCAACGCGAAGACCGGGTAGCGCCTCGGCCGCGTCCGCGGGAACGGGTTCGACGGTGACCGTCGGCGCACCGTCGAAGCCCGGACGGGCCGTGCCGACGAAGGCGCGCAGCCAATCGACGACAACCGCGGCGCGGTTGCCCATGCCCGCCAGGTAGTACAGGTGCACCGCCAGCCAGCCGGCCCACGCCAGGACGCCGGTCATGCCCGGCAGGCCCATCGGCGGCTGGAGCACGGCGTGCGGGGTGTCGATCATCGCCATGCTGCCCTTGTCCAAGTAGCGGAAGTGCGTGCCCGGCCCCTTCTTTCCGCGGATCACGTCCGCGGCGTGCCGGCCCTGCTGCATCGCGACGGGGCTCTGCCCGGGCAGGCCGTTCAGGCTGGTCATGTCGCCGAGGGCGAAGACGTCCGCGCGGCCACCGACCGTGAGGTCGCGGTTGATCAGCAGTCGGCCGTTGCGGTCGGTCTCGCAACCCGTGGACTCGGCGATCACCCCGGCGAGCGGGGTGGCCTTGACGCCGGCCGACCAGACGACGGTGCCGGCCTCGATCTCGCGCTCGACTCCGGCCTTGTCCTTGACGGTGACGGTGTCGCCCTCGATCGCGGTGACGAAGGTGCCGGTGTGCACCTGCACGCCGGCCTTCTCGAGCGCGGCCCGGGTGTAGCCCGAGAGGGTGCCGCCGTAGAAGGGCAGCACGTCGTCGGCGCCCTCGACGAGGTGGATGCGGACCTGCGCGTCGCTGTGGAAGCGCCGGGCGAGCTCGGCGACCTGGCCCGCGACCTCGACGCCCGTGGCGCCGGCGCCGACCACCACGAAGGTGCGCGCCGGGCTCTCGGCGGGGGCGGCGAACGCCGTCTGCATGCGCTCGCGCAGGTTCTCGGCGTCCTCGAGGGTCTTGAGGGCGAACGTGCGATCGGCCCACTCGTCGTGGCCGAAGTACGCCTGCGCGGCGCCCGCGGCGACGATGAGGTAGGTGTAGCCGATCTGCTCGATGCCGTCCGCGGTGGCGTAGGTGACCACCTTGCGCTCGGCGTCGACCTCGGTGACGTATCCGGTGATCGCGTCGACGGTGCGCCGACCGCGGAGCACGTCCGCGATGGGCGGCGCGATGCGCTCGCCCGCGGTGACGCCGGTGGCCACCTGGTAGAGCAGGGGCTGGAAGAGGTGCGTGCCGTTCGCCGAGATCAGCGTGGTCTCGATGTCCGACTTCGCGAGCTGCTTCGCGGCGGCGAGGCCACCGAATCCCGAGCCGATCACCACGACGTGGGTGTTGCGCATGATCTTCTCCTCCTTCAAGACGTCGTTGTCTACTACCAGGTTGGTGCATGAGTTCCTGCGCTTCAACCTGGTAGACCGCCTACCTGACGATGTTGTCGATCTCTTCTGTTCATAGAATGGCGGTATGGAGTTCCGCCAGCTCGAGTACCTCGTCGCCGTCGCCGACCACGGCGGCTTCTCCCGCGCGGCCAAGCAGTGCTTCGTCTCGCAGTCGGCCGTGAGTCATCAGATCGCGACGCTGGAGAAGGAGCTCGGCGCGGAGCTGTTCGAACGCGCCGGGCGCCGGGTCACCCTCACCGCCGCCGGCGACGCGCTGCTCCCGCGCGCCCGCGAGCTGCTCCGGCTGCGCGACGAGGCCGTCGACGCGGTGCGCCCCCGCCCGGACCGGATCCGGCTCGCCGCGAACATGTCCTTCGCCCACTCCGCACTCGCCGCGACCGCGGCCGTCCGCGAGCGGCACCCCGGCGCGGAGATCGACTTCCTCCTCAAGCCCTTCGCGCAGCGCATCGCGGCGGTCAAGTCCGGCGAGGCGGACCTCGCGCTGATCCGCGGGCGACTGGACGAGCCGGGCCTGTACCTCGAGCCGCTGTGGGTGGACAACCCCGTCGTCGCCTTCTCCACGCGGCACCCCCTGGCCGCACTCGGCCGCGCACCGTCGCCCCGGGAACTGGCGCAGTACCCCCTGCTGCTCCCGCCCGCGGACCGGCAGGTGCTCCTGCACCGCCTGGTCGCGAAGGTGTTCGCGGCCGAGGGGCTCGAGGTGCTGCTCGGGCCGGAGATCCGCGACGCGCACCCCGTGGCCTTCGAGCTGGTCAATCACCCCGAGGGCTGGACGCTCCTCTACGAGGACCCGCGCCAGCCCGGCATCGCGAGCCGGCCTGCTCCCGGGTTCACGCTGCCCGTCTCCGCGGTGCTGCGCACCGACGCGACACCGAACCCGCTGGTCGCGGAGCTGTTGGTGGGTCTGTCGAACGGGTACCGCCGCTAGGCCCGACGGTGCGCCGTCAGGACCTGCCGCGCAGTCGCCGCGACAGCTCGGACGGCATCGCGAGCACCCGCTCGGCCGCCGTGACCGCGGCGCCGGGCACCGACAGCAACGCCTCGATCCGCTCCATCGACGCGTCGATCCGCTCGAGCGTCGCGGAGAAGCGCTCGGTGAGCTTCTCGAACTCGTCGAGGCTGGTGTTCACCCGGGCCACCGTCTCGTCGAAGGTGGCCATGGTGGCGCTCATGTCCTCCATGGTCGTGGCCATGCCGTCGAGCATGGTCGTGGCCTGGTCGATCGTCATGTCCGCGTTGAGCGCGGCGCTCGCCAGGTTCCGGATCCGCGTCCGCCCGCGGCCCCCGGAACCGCCGGAGTACCCCGAGCCCTCGTCCTGTGTCGCCATGACCGATACGGTAACCGGCATGACTACTTCCGCGCGCCTGCAGCCGGGTGATCCGGCACCGTCGTTCACCCTGCCCGACCAGGACGGCAACCCCGTCTCCCTAGCGGACTACCGCGGCCGGCGCGTGGTGCTCTACTTCTACCCGGCAGCGATGACGCCGGGCTGCACCAAGCAGGCCTGCGACTTCCGCGACAACCTGGCCGATTTCGGCGACGCCGGCCTCGCGGTGCTGGGCATCTCGCCCGACAAGCCGGAGAAGCTGAAGAAGTTCGTCGAGCGCGACGGCCTCACCTTCCCGCTCCTCTCGGACCCGGATAAGCAGGTGCTTACCGAGTACGGGGCCTTCGGTGAGAAGATGATGTACGGCAAGACCGTGACGGGCGTGATCAGGTCGACGTTCGTCATCGACGCGGAGGGGAACATCGAGGTGGCGCAGTACAACGTGCGTGCCACCGGCCACGTCGCCAAGTTGCGCCGCGACCTGAAACTCTGAGAGGACTCCAGCCTTGGAACGCACCGTCTACACCGACGACCACCTGCAATTCGGCTCCGCCGTCCGCGACTACCTGCAGAAGCAGGTGCTGCCGCACGCCGAGCAGTACATCGACGACAAGCTGATCGCCCGGGACGTGTGGCGCGGCCTCGGAGAGCAGGGCGTTCTGGGCCTCGAGATCCCCGAGTCCTACGGCGGCGGTGAGGCCGGCGATTACCGCTTCAACGCGGTGGCGCAGGAGGAGCTCGCGGCGGTGTCGATGGCCTTCGCCAGCTCGGTGGGCATCGACTTCGACATCACCACGCCGTACATCGTGCGGCTGGGCACCGACGAGGCGAAGCAGCAGTGGCTGCCCGCGATCGCCTCGGGCGAGGCGGTGGCCGCCATCGGCATGACCGAGCCCTCCGCCGGCTCCGATCTCGCGGCCATCAAGTCGACCGCCGTGCGCAGCGGCGACGACTGGATCCTCAACGGCTCCAAGACCTTCATCACCAACGGCTACACCTGTGACGTCGCGGTGATCGCCGCCAAGACGAACCCCGACGCGAAGGCGCGCGGTATCTCGCTGTTCGCCGTGGACTGCTCGCTGCCCGGCTTCGAGCGCGGCCGCAAGCTCGACAAGGTGGGCCAGCCCGAGGCCGACACCGCCGAGCTGTTCTACTCCGACCTGCGGGTGCCCGCCAGCGCCCTCATCGGCGAGGTGGACCGCGGCTTCGTGCACATGATGGAGAAGCTGCCGCAGGAGCGCATCGGCTCCGCCGTGGGCAACGTGGCGCACGCCAAGCAGATCCTCGCCGAGACGCTCGAGTACGCGCGCGAGCGCAAGGCCTTCGGCCAGTCCATCGGCTCGTTCCAGCACAACAAGTTCCTGCTGGCCGACCTGGTGACCCAGATCGAGATGGTCCAGGCCTACGTGGACCAGGCCGTCGTGGCGCACGCCGAGGGCCGCCTGACCGCCGTGGACGCCGCGAAGGTCAAATACGTCTCCGCCGAGATCCAGAACAAGGTGCTGGACTCCTGCGTCCAGATGCACGGCGGCTACGGCTACATGCGCGAGTACCGCGCCGCCCGCGCGTGGATGGACGCCCGCGTCACCCGTATCTGGGCCGGCTCCTCCGAGATCATGAAGGAGATCATCGGGCGCGACCTCGCGCTGTAGGTCTTCGACGGGGACGGCCGGGTCGCGCTCAGCGCGGCCCGGCCGTTCGTCGTTTCCGACGGGTGCCGGGCCGGGGCTGGTGGCCGGGGCGGAGGCCAGGGAGAGGCGGGCTGGGCTGCGCGGCGGCGCGAGCGCGGAAGCGTCGGCGGGCAGGCGGGGACGGCCGTTCGCTCGACACTCGGATTCGGTCCGGTTCGGACAGCGTGTCCGAAGCGGTCAAGATCCGAGAGAGCGATGTGCGCGCTGTCATGTCTCAGGGACATCGGTAACAGTTCTGCATGTCCCTACCAAGTAGGGCCACTTGCTCGAGGCGCGCTGTACATCTCGAGCGGCCTCTCGCCACGAATCGGGATGCGGCGGTGGGTACCCGGTGCGGCGGGCCGCGGCTCCGTTCGTCGGGGCGAACGTTCCCGCGGGGAGTCTTCACCGAACATCGGGTTGCAACCCTCGATCGAAGAGGAAACTCCCGCGGGAACCCACTGCGGGAGCGCCGACGCGGGCGCGACGGCAGCGCAGACGCGGCGCGCAGGACGGCACCCCGCAGGCTCGCGGTCCGCGGAGGTGCGGGAACGCAGGAGGGCACCGTCGGGAATCCCGACGGTGCCCTTCGTGCGCAGAAGAACCTACTGCGCGGCCTCGATCACCGAGATGATCTTCGGACGCAGGTCGGCGGCGGCGATGATCTCGTCGACCGAGCCGACCTCGACGGCGCGACGGATGCTGTGCACGCCGTCGAACTCAGAGGCGACCTCGCCCAGCTTCTCGGCGCGGACGGAGCCCCGCACCTCGTCGAGCTCGGCCAGCAGCGCGGCGCGCTCGGTGCCGGAGGCCTCGGCGACCTGCGCCTCGAGCTCCGTGACCCGGGCATCGCCACCGGTGCGGGCGTTGACCTCACCGGAGAACACCACCGCCGCGGCGGGGGCGCCGCCGAGCACCGAGGCGAACGAGCCCTCGATCGCCAGCACGGTCATGTTCGGGTTCAACTGCTTCGAGAACACCACGAACGCGCCGCCGTGGTAACGCGAGATCACGCAGAACACGATCGGGCCGGAGAAGTTGACGATCGCCCGGCCGATCTCCGCGCCGTACTCCAGCTGCAGCTTGCGCAGCGACTCGGGCGAGCCGTCGAAGCCCGACAGGTTCGCGAGCACCACCAGCGGGCGGTTGTCGCTGGCGCCGTTGATCGCGCGGGCCGCCTTCTTCGACGACTGCGGGAACAGCGTGCCGGCCGTGTAGGTGTCCGGGCCGTCCGTGGCCGGGAAGCCCAGGCGCGGCACGGACTTCGACTCGATGCCCAGCAGGCAGACCGGAATGCCGCCGATGTGCACGTCCTGCACGACGGCCGTCTCGGCGTCGGCCATGCCGGCCCAGCGCTCGAGCACCTCGTGGTCCTGGTCCGACAGCGCACGCATCACGGTGCGGATGTCGAATGGCTTCTTGCGATCCGGGTTCTTCTCCGCGGAGAAGATGTCGCCGACGGTCGTGAAATCGCTGTCCGCCAGCACGTGCGGGAACACGGTGATGTCGCGCTCGGCCGGGTCCGTGGTGGACGCGCGGCGCGGGGCCTGCTCACCGGGGGCGATGTAGGTGTGCGCGTAGTGCTCCATCAGGATCTTGTGCGCGCCCGTCAGATCCGCCGCCCAGTACTGCGCCTGGCCGTTCGGGCCCATGATCCGGTCGTAGCCGCCGATGCCGAAGTTGTCCTCGGCCGAGACGCCGCCGGAGAAGTCCAGCGACTGCTTGCCGGTCAGCACCATCGCCGACTCCGGCGTCATGATCAGCACGCCCTTGGTGTGCATGAGCATCGTGGCCTCGGCGTTCCAGTACGGCTGCGCGCCCACGTTGATGCCGGCGGAGACGATGTTGATCTCGCCGCCCTGCTGCGTGAACTCGACGATCTTCTTGAGCGCCGCGGCCACCCAGTCCATGTTCTCGGTGCCCGAGTCCATGGAGATGCGCGCACCGGCCGACAGGGCGTACCACTCGACGGGCAGCTCCATGCGGTGCGCGAGGTCGATCGCCGCGCTGATCCGGCGGCACTCCGCCTCGGCGAGCGCGCCCAGCGACTTCGTCGGATCGCCCAGCAGCAGAACGCGCTTGACGCCCTCGGGGTGCAGATCGGTGGCCGTCGAGATCACGCCCACGACGATGCCCGCCGTGTTGCGGCCCTTCGGCCGGTCGGTGGGGACCAGCACGTCGGCGATGTCGCCCTCGGCCAACTCGTACTCGACGAAATCGCCCAGCACGGAGGTGAGCTCGTACGGGTACGCGGTGTTGCGGCTCGCAGCGCGGAGAACCTTCTGCCGGTAGCCGTCGATCGGCTCCACGACGTCGGCGACATCCTCGGCCGGGGCGCCGATGTGCAGATCCGCACGGCCGGTCGGGCTGAACGACACCCGCACCTCGGTCTTGACCAGGTCACCCGTCGACTCGTCCCGCCGACGCCCGATGAGCAGCACCTCCTCCAGGCCCGCGCCCACCGACGTCGACTCGATGTGCCCGGCCAGCGCCTCGAGCTCGGCATCGCTGAGACCCACCGGCGGCCAGATGTACATGACGATCCGGTTGGTGGGCAGCCGCTTGGCACTGGGCCGCCCGGCCTGGGCCCGGCGGATCGAGTCCACGCACGTGGCGAGCGCGATCTCGGCCGTCGGCAGGGCCAGCAGGCGACCCTTGTCGTCGCGCACCGCGGCCAGGTCGCGGACCTGGGCGAACGCGACCAGGCGGTCGTCGGCCGGATTCTCCTTGGCGACAGCCCGGTACAGGTACACCTCCTCGTCGTCCGACGAGGTGAGACGCGTCAGGTCGAAGCGGCGCAGCCGCTCGAGCTGCATGCGCTGCGCGATGTACGGGTGCAGGCCGCGGATCAGGCGGTCCTCGGTGACACCGTTGGTGCCCGCCCGGAAGGTGAAGTGGTGGTGCATGACCGCGCCGCCACTGCCCGCGACGGTGATCGTCACGCGACGCACCTGCGCCGGCAACGGATGCGCCGACAGCACGCTGTCGAACGCGGCCACCATCTCGTCCTGGTCGTCGGGCTGCTGCTCCCAGCTCAGGTAGATGTCCGCGTCCACGGACGCCGCGCCGTCGGCCACCGTGGCCAGGCCGGCGACCGCGTCGCCCAGCCCCTCGTAGGACACGGCGGCGGACGCGAGCAGGGCACCGTCGCGCGCGGCGACGACCCACTCCGTACCGGCGGCCTCCTGCGTGCGGACCTCGGTCAGGCCCTTGTTGCCGTAGTAGCGGCGGGTCAGGACCTCGAGCATCACGCTGTTGCCCGTGGGGTGATCCCCCGCCAGCCGCTCGCCCAGCAGCAGGACCAGCGGCTCGGTGCTGCGCACCATCTCAGCGATCCGGTCGGAACGATCAGCGGCCGTGGGGTTCTGGTCGAGATGCGTCAGGTGCGCACGCACCGCCGAGTAGACGCCCTCGCGGTTGCCCAGCAGCAGCGGCTGGCCGAACCACGCGAACACCACGCCGCGGGCCAGGTCGGCGATGACCGGGTAGCGCGACTGCGTCGCGTCCATGAGTCGCTCGAGCACGGCGCGCGCGTCGGCGCTCTGCTCGGCCGACGGTGCCGGCTCGCGCAGCCACTTGCGCAGCAACGCGGTGATCACGCGGACGCCGACCTTCGGGCGCTGCTGCGCCAGGAAGATCCGGAAGACCGCGGATTCGAGCTCGGGGGTGCGGTCGAGCTCGGTGACGCCGTAGTGGGCGAGCGCGGCCGCGAGCTTCGCGCGGTACGAGTCGGGCAGGCCGGCGCGGTCCGCGTCGAGGCTGCGCAGGTACGTGTGGAAGTGCTCGCGCGGGCTGTGCACCTCGTCGTCGCCGCCCACCGAGCGGCGCAGGCCCAGCTCGGCCAGGTCGGCGAAGACGCCGGCCAGCGCCAGCTCCTCCGGCGCCGGTGCGGCGCCCTCGAGCTCCGCGGCCACGCGGTCGATGAGGTACGCGTCGAGCAGGCGGCTCTCGTCAGCGGGGTCGACGTCGTAGCCCAGCAGCTGGCTGCGCAGCGCCTCGCGTCCCTCGGCCGCACGCTCGACGGCGCCGACCTTCGCGGGCTCCTCCGGCAGGTCGATCGGGCCCGCCGCGGAACCGGCGTCCTCCTCGTCACCGTCGCCGAGGGGCTCGAGACGCAGCAGCGGTGCGCCGGCCTCGACCTGGCTGCCGACGGTGACCGAGCACTCCTTGAGCCGCGCCGAGAACGGCGCGCGGAGCACAGTCTCCATCTTCATGGACTCGAGCACGAGGAGCGGGGCACCGGCCTCGACCTCGTCGCCCACGGCCAGCGGCACGGCCACCACGAGCGCCGGCGCGGGCGAGCGGACCACGCCGCCCTCGTCGCGGCTGACGCGGTGGGTGACCCCGTCCACGTCGACCACGTGGACCGGGCCGTGCGTGCCGGTGGTGAGCCGGTACCGGACGCCGTTCACGACGGCCTGCCCGGTGTGCGAGTCGAACCGCTCGAGATCGACGTCGGCGGTGCGGGTCTCCGCGCCGGTGTCGATGACGAGGCGGAAGGTGTGCGCGCCGATCCGGGCGACCCGGACGCGATAGCTCGCGCCGCGCAGCTTGAAGTCGAGGGGGTTGCCGCTCTCGTGCTGCACCTGCGGGCGGCCGCCCGACGCGGTGGTCAGGAGGCGGGTGAGCTCGGTGCGCTCCTCGTCCTCGTAGGCGTCGATCGCGGCCGAGGCCAGCGCGACGGACGTGTGCCGGTCCGCCACCAGGCGGCCCTCGCCCCGCACCCGGTCGATCCAGCCGGTGTCGGCGCTGCCGTCGATCACCTCGGGCTGGCCCAGCAGGTCCAGCACGAAGCTCTTGTTGGTGGCACCGCCCTCGATGATGACGCGGGTCTCGTTCATCGCGCGGCGCAGCCGGCCCAGGGCCTGGTCGCGGTCGCTGCCGTAGGCGATGACCTTGGCGATCATCGAGTCGAAGTCGGCGGGGATCGTGTCGCCCTGCGAGACGCCGGTGTCGATGCGGATGCCGGGGCCGGCGGGCAGGTCGAGCAGCGCGATGCGGCCGGGGGCGGGCGCGAAGTCGCGGTCCGGGTCCTCTGCGTTCAGGCGCGCCTCGATGGCGTGCCCCCGCTCGACCGGACGCGCACCGTCGAGCTTGCCGCCCGAGGCGACGTGCAGCTGCGCGCGGACCAGGTCGAAGTCGTTGGTGACCTCGGTGATCGGGTGCTCCACCTGCAGGCGGGTGTTCACCTCGAGGAAGGCGAGCAGATCGTCGCCCGGGTGGTAGAGGAACTCGACGGTGGCGGCGCCGCGGTAGCCGACCTTGATCGCGAGCCGCTCGGCGGACTCCTTGAGCCGCTGCACCTGCTCGGGGCCGAGCACCGGCGAGGCGGACTCCTCGATGACCTTCTGGTTGCGGCGCTGCACCGAACAGTCGCGCACGCCGAGCGCCCACGCGGTCTCGCCGTCGGAGATCACCTGGACCTCGACGTGCCGAGCGCCGGTGACCAGGCGCTCCAGGAACACGATGCCGCTGCCGAAAGCGCGCTCCGCCTCGTCGCGGGTGCGCAGGTAGGCGTCCTCGAGGTCCGCGTCGGACGCGACCATGCGGATGCCGCGACCGCCGCCGCCGGCGGTGGCCTTGAGCATGAGCGGGTAGCCGATGTCCTTGGCCTTGGCCTTGGCGTCCTCGAGCGTCTCGACGGGGCCGCGGCTCCACGGCGCGACGGGGACGCCGACCTCCTCCGCGATGAGCTTCGCGCCGATCTTGTCGCCCAGCTGGCGCATCGCGTCGGGGCTGGGCCCGACGAAGGTCACGCCGACCTCGGCGCACTTCTCCGCGAAGACGGGATCCTCGGCGACGAAGCCCCAGCCGACCCACGCCGCGTCGGCGCCGGTCTCCTGCAGGGCCTTGCCGAGCAGCTCGTAGTTCAGGTACGGGCGTGCCGCTGCGGGCCCCAGGTCGTACGCGATGTCGGCCTCGCGGACGAAGGTCGCGGTGCGGTCGACGTCGGTGTAGAGGGCGACGGTCTCGATCTGCTGCCCGGTCTCGGCGGCCAGGTCGCGGACCGCGTGGATGAGGCGCATCGCGGCCTCACCTCGGTTCACGATGGCGATTCGGCTGAACACTCGCTTGTTCCCTTTCGGCTCAACTGGTGCGTGACGCGGCCCCGCCTTCGGTGGGACCGTCCCGCTCTTAAGTTCTCTCGATCACCGCGAACGCCGCCGCGGTGTCACCGTCGTGGGTGAGTGACACGTGGATCGTCGCGCCCTCCCCGAGGTCGGCGGCGATCCGCCCGTGCACCCGCACCGCGGGACGCCCCCAGGCGTCCGAGACGACCTCCACCTCTCGCGCCCCGACCTCCTTCTCGGCGGGACGCTGCGCGTAGAAGCCCGACGAGAACGCCTTGAACACGGCTTCTTTGGCCGCCCACCGGGCGGCCAGGGAACGCACGTCACCCGCGGCGTCCCGTCGTTCCGAGGGGCTGAAGGACGAGAGCATCGTGGTCCCGGGTTGCGCGAGTTGCTCCGCGAACCCGGGCACGTGCACCACGTCGATCCCGATCCCCACCACGGCCATGGCGGAAAGCCTACTGCGCTACCGGCACCCGTCGACGCAGTACGTGCCGTCCGGGCCCAGACGCTCACTGTCGTCCAGCAGCAGCGCCGCCTCGTTCCGGTCCGTGACCTCCGAGGAGGCGTCCGCGCCGAACCGTCGGCCCGCCGGGGGCTTGCGGTACAGGTCGGACCGGCCGCACATCGCCGACAGCACCGCGCGCCGACCCGCGACCTCGCGCTCGCGCGCCGTCGCCAGGTACTCCGCCCGCGCCTGCTCGTCCAGCGAGGCCAGGAACGCGTCGCGGTGCACGACCGCGATGAGCCCCGACACGTGGCCGAAGCCGAGCGAGGTGAGCAGGCCCGCCTTCGGGCGGAAGGTGTCGTCGAACCGGTGCGTCTCGCGCAGCCAGACGAGGTGCGGGTACTTCTGCATCTCGTCGTCGACGCAGTCCAGGCTGCGGTTCGGCGGGAGCACCTGCTCGGTGAGCATCTGGCACATGCCGATCAGCTGGAACGCCGCGGCGCCGCCCTTCGCATGGCCCGTCAGCGACTTCTGCGAGACCACGAACAGAGGTGCGCCCTCGCTGCGGCCGATCGAGTCGGCGATCCGCTCGTGCAGGTTCGCCTCGTTCGGGTCGTTCGCGTTGGTCGACGTGTCGTGCTTGCTGATGATCGAGACGTCGTCGGCGGACACGCCCAGCTGCCGCAGGCTGCGGGCGATCGGCGCCTCCGGGCCGCCGGCGGCCACGGACAGCGCGCCCATGCCGGGGGCCGGGATGGAGGTGTGCACGCCGTCGCCGAAGCTCTGCGCCCACGCCACCACGCCGAGGACGGGCAGGCCCATCTTCGCCGCGATGTCGCCGCGGGCCAGCAGCACCGTGCCGCCGCCGTTGGACTCGACGAAGCCGCCGCGACGGCGGTCGTTCGCGCGGGAGAAGCGGCGCGGGCTGATGCCCTTGGCCAGCATCTTCTCGCTGTCCGCGGTGGCCTGCATCATGCCGAAGCCCGTGATGCCCTCGATCGACAGGTCGTCGAAGCCGCCGGTCACCGCGAACAGGGCCTTGCCGACCTTGATCTTGTCGACGCCCTCCTCGACGGAGACCGCCGCCGTGGCGCACGCCGCCACCGGGTGGATCATCGCGCCGTAGCTGCCGACGTAGCTCTGCACCACGTGCGCGGCGACGACGTTCGGCAGAGCCTCCTGCAGGATGTCGTTCTGGTTCGGCTCGCCGAGCAGGGTGTTGATGAACAGGTCGCGCATCGAGCTCATGCCGCCCATGCCCGTGCCCTGCGTGTTGGCGACGTGCGAGGGGTGCACGTACTCCATCAGCTCGGCCGGCTCGAAGCCAGCGGAGATGAAGGCGTCGACGGTGGCCACCAGGTTCCAGATCGCGAGCCGGTCGACGGACTCCGTCATCTCGGCGGAGATCCCCCAGTGCTGGGGATCGAAACCGTCCGGGATCTGGCCGCCGACGCTGCGCAGCAGCTTGGTGCGGCGCGGCACGCGGATCTCGGTGCCCGCCTTGCGGGTCACGTTCCACTCCCCCGACTCCATCGGCACCGCGCGGGTGTTCTCCGGATCGGCGTCGACGAACGCACGGGCCTCGGCCTCGTTCGCCACCACGAAGGACATGTCGTCCGGCAGGAACACCGACACCAGCAGCGGCGCGGTCTTGTCGATGATGTCGCCGTCGTCGCTGAACTCGCGGATGCCGCAGCGCTCCACGACCGCGTCGTGGTACTTGTCGGCCAGCTCGGCCTCGGGCACCAGATCGCCCGACTCGGCGTCGTACCAACCCGGCTCCGGGTCGTTCTCCCAGGTGATCATGCCGGTCACCCACGCCAGCTCCGCGACGCCGGCCGCCGAGAGACGCTCGTCGACCTCCATCTCGAACCGAGTGCGCGAGCTGCCGTACGGGCCGACCTCGCCGGCGCCGACGATGACGACCATGTCCTCGGGACGCGCGTCGATCGCGCCCCAGTTCGGATCGCCCAGCGTCGCGACCGGGGCACCGGGCAGAGCGGCGATGGCACCGTCGTCCTCGGACTCCGCGGCCTCGGCCAGACGGGCCTCCATGGCCTGCTCGGCGAGCGCCTTCATGTCGAGGTTGACGCCGCCCAGGCCGCCCGTCAGGTCGTCGAACAGCGGGGCCGTCGCGGCCCGCTCCCGCGCCTCGGGGCTGGCGTTGGCCAGCAGCTTGTCGGCCATCTCGAAGGTGGACCAGGTGCGCACGCCGGCGGCCTCGACGGCCTCGACGAGCGGGTCGTTGCCGCCCATGAGGCCCGTGCCGCGGACCCAGCCGATGATGGCGTGGGCCAGCGTGACGCGCTCCGACCAGGACTTCTCCGCATTCCAGCGGGTGACGAGCGCGTCCAGGGAGGCCTTCGCCTCGCCGTAGGCACCGTCGCCGCCGAACATGCCGCGGTTCGGCGAGCCCGGCAGCACCACGTGCAGCCGCGACGCCAGGTCGACGTCCTTGCCGATCGCGGCGAGACCGGCGATCAGCCGCTCCACCGACCACAGCAGGATCTTCATCTCGAGCTCGGCGCGGGGGCCGGCGTCGGACATGTCGCCCGACACCCGGGGCGCCGCGAACGGGAACAGCAGCGTCGGGTTCAGCGCCTCCTTGTGGACCACCGTGTACGGGCCCACCGTCTCGGCCTGCCGCTCCCCGATCCACTCGACGAGGGCGTCGACGTCGGCGTAGCTCGACATGTTGGCCGGGACCACCCACAGCGCCGCGTCGGTGCGGGCGCTCGTGCGGTACAGCTCCTTGAAGAAGGTCAGGCGCTTGTCGTCGAGCCGGCTCGTCGTCGCGATGACGGTGGCGCCGCCCGCGAGCAGACGTCCGGCGACCGCTGCCGCGATCGATCCGGCGGACGCGCCGGTGACCACGGCGACCTCGCCGTCGTAGATGCCGGGCTCCGGCGTCGACTCGGCGAGCTCCGCCAGGAACTTGTAGGCCGCGGCGTGCTCCGTGCGGCCGACCTCGATGGCCTTGCGCTCCCACCAGCGCGCCTGGTCCAGGAGCGCCTTGCCGGCGCCCTTGGCGGTCTCCAGGATGTGCTTGCTGTAGGTCGGGAAGGTCGACGGATCCATGTTCCACACGCGGAGCAGGTCCTCGCGGGCGCTGGCCCAGCGGTCGTCCAGCAGGACGGCCTTGTTGGCGTCGAACGCCGGCGCGACGGCACTGGCCCAGTCGTCGCCGAGCTCGGTGGCGATGAGCGCGGCGAGCCGCTCCGACTCGTCGTCGAGCGACGGCAGGCCGCCCTGCTCGTCCTCGAGACCCAGCTTGCTCAGGAGCACGCGGGCCGACGCCGCCAGGGCACCGTCGGGGCCGGTGATCGCGGAGGTGAACTCGGCGAGCGCCGCCGCGTCGACGGTGGCGCCGCCGCCCCCGCCGCCGGCGGAGGGCTTGCCCACGGGCACGCCCTGCGCGGCGCCGACCTCGGCGACCGCGCGGTCGATCAGCGCGTCGAGCGCGGCCGCGTTGGACACGGCACCGTCGAGCAGCGTCGCGAGGTCGCCGCCGCGGACGGACGCGCCCTCCCGGGTTCCGGTGGCCAGCGCGAGCACCGTGTGCTGCGCCCAGCCGGGGCCCAGCTCCCAGGTGCCGGTCACGTACTCGGTGATGTAGTTCGGGCGCTTGCCGGTCGAACCCAGCAGCTTGCGCAGCTGGTTGCCGACGGTCTCCGAGAGCACCGGGCCGAGCGGCTTGTAGGTGCGCGCCAGCTTGGTGACGGTGCCGGCCAGGGTCGGCAGGTCGGCCTCCGCCGCGCCGTCGATGGCGCCCAGGTTGAGCTCGCTGCCCAGGTCGAGCAGGAGCTGGTTGCGGCGCGAGCTGACGCCGTCGCACAGCGTCTCGATGGTGTCGGTCTTCTCCAGCTGGTCCGGACGCATCTTGGTCCAGATCGCGATCATGGCGCGCGTCGCGTCCGCGGCGTCGAAGCCGAGGTCGGCCGGGCGGGGGCCGCCCGACGGTGCGCTCGCCACGGGGGCCGCGGTCGGCGCCGCGGCGACGGGGGCCGCGGCGGGCGCGGCGTCCTCGGTCGCGTCGGCACCGTCGTCCTCCGGGGCGTCCTCGTCGGTCGCGAAGACCTTGGCCGCGTCGCGCTCGGCGTTGAGCACGGTCGCGGCGGCCCGCTGGTACGAGGCCAGGGCCAGCGTGCGGCTGGCCAGGTTCGCGAGCGTCGGAGCGGACGCGAGGCCCACCTCGATGAAGCGCTCCACGCCGAGGCCGCCGTGATCGGTGTCGATGAGCAGCTGGTCCTGCGTCTCGATCCACCGGACGGGGCTCGCGAACTGCCATGCCAGCAGCTCGATGAGCAGCGTGCGGGCCGTCTGCATCGGGCTCGCGGCGGCACGCTCCCAGTCGGCGACGAGCTCGCGCACCGGCTCGCTCGGCACCACGTCGAGGATGGACAGCGCGAAGTCGGCCGTCAGCTCGAAGGGGCGTGCGACGAGGTTCGGCAGGTACTTGCCGACCAGCTTGGTGTAGTCGAACTCGGCGGGCACCAGCTCCTGCAGGCGCGCCGCGAACTCGGGCACGCCGTCGCGCAGCACCGACGAGTGGAACGGGATGTCGATGCCGGGCACCACCTGGAAGGCCTTCGGGCTGCCGGTGCGCTCGGCGATCGCCTTCTCCAGCGCGGCCAGGCCGGCACTGTTGCCGACCACGACGTACTGCGCGCCGCGGAGGTTGAGGTTGACGATCTCGGCGAACTCGTCGGCGCCCTCGAGGTTGCCCTCGACCCAGTTGGTGAGCTCGGCGTCGTCGACGTCGAACAGCTCGGGACGCAGCGCCGCCATCGCGTACGGGCTGCGGCCCTGCTCGTCGCGGGGCACCAGCTGCTGCATGATGCGGCCGCGGTGGAAGACGGTCTCGAGGATGGTGCCGAGCGGCAGGACGCCGGCCGAGGCCAGCGCGTTGTACTCGCCGACGGAGTGACCCGCGATGATCGGATCGTCCACGCGGGCACCGATCTCGGTGAGCTCGGCCAGCTGCGCGCACGCCACGGTCGCCATCGCGACCTGGGTGAACTCGGTCAGGTACAGCACACCGTCGGGGTGGCTGTAGACGGTGCCGTTCGCGCGGATCGACAGCGGGTTGTCGCGGACCACGGCGAGGATGGAGAAGCCGAGGTGCTCGCGGGTGTGCGCGTCAGCGGCGTCCCAGACCTCGCGGGCGGCCTTGCTGCGCGAGCGCTGGGCGAGGCCCATGCCCTTGCCCTGGATGCCCTGCCCGGGGAAGACGTACGCGGTGACCGCGGGGAACGCGACGGCCGAGGCGGCCATCACCAGGTCGTCGCCGACGCGGGCGGTGACCTCGAGGAGCTCGCCGCCGCGGTCGATGCCGACGCGCTCGACGGTGAACTGCACCTCGTCGCCCGGCAGGACCATGCCCAGGAAGCGGGTGGTCCAGCCGCGGATCTTGCGGTGCATCACATCGCCGTTGGAGGCGGACGCCACCTGCTGCGCGGCGGCCGAGAGCCACATGCCGTGCACGATCGGGCCGGGCAGGCCGGCGAGGCTCGCCGCGACCTGCGAGGTGTGGATCGGGTTGTGGTCGCCGGACACGGCCGCGAAGCCGCTCATGTCCTGCGGGGCGTTCACGACCGCCTGGCGGACGCGCTTGCGCGGCGTCTCCGTGGCGGTCTCGCCGCGCGCTCCGCCCGCGGGCTGCGGGTCGGCCAGCTCGGCGGAGCCGGTGCGGCCGCGGATCGCGAACCGCTCGGTCATGACCACCGCGGGGGCGTCCGCGCCCGGCGTCCGGACGTCGATGCCGACGGTGACCACGGTGCCGATGTCGGTGGCGGTCACGTCCTCGAGACGCGCCGTGGCGCGGTAGGCACCGGGGGCCGGGTTGCCGGCGAGCTCGATCGCGTGATCGAGGTGCACCAGGTCGAGCATGCCCTCGACGACGGGGCGGCCCTCGGCCGTGGTGGCGGCACCGACCACGGCGAAGGACGCGGGCCAGCACAGGCCGACGAAGGCGTCCGGCACGGCCAGCTGCTCGTCGCCGTAGAGCGCCGAGAGGCCGACCGGGAGGCTGTCCGCGGTGATCGCCGCATGGTCGGCGGCATCCTCGGCGCGGAACTCGAAGTCGACGACGGCGGCACCGTCGGACACGGCGGGCAGATCGCCTGCGGCAGCCAGGGCGACCAGCTTCGACATGGCCTCGCTGGCCTCGCCGAGCTCGATGACGGGCACGCCGCCGTCGGCGCAGCTGTCCGGCACCTGGATCGGTATGACGAGCTCGGTGCCCGAGACCGGGACCTGGAGCACGACGGCGTTCGGCCCGGTCACGACGATGCGCGCACCGGTCGTCGACTGCACGGCCGAGGCGGAGTCACCGTCGGCCGAGGTGGTCCAGGTGCTGCCGGCGCCGAGCCGCGCGATCGGGCTGTGCACGAGACGACCGGCCCAGAGCACGTTGGTGGCGGCGAGGGCCCGCGCCAGCGGCACGGACTCGACGCCCGGCACCACGCGACGGCCGGCGACGGCCGGCGCGACGGCGCCCTCACCGATGCGGCGGCGCACCAGCTCGGCCTCGAACCGGTTCAGCAGGTCGCCCACGGGCTCGTCGACACGGGTGATTCCGGCGACGGCCTCGGGGCCGGGGATGATGCACACCTCGTCAGCGGAGTACCGCGGCGAGTGCGCCTGCCACAGCGAATCGGAGCGCCACCAGCGGCGGACGTCCTTGTCGACGACGGGCACGAAGTTGACCGGCTTGCCGGGGGTGCGGCAGAGCGAGACGAAGTAGGGCACGTCGGCCGGGTGCAGGCGGGTCGACGATGCCTCCGGGTAGCGCTGCAGCAGCTGCTCGAGCGCGGCGTAGGCGTCGTCGGTGGCGGTCACGTCGGCGAAGGCGGTCTCGATGGGGCCGCGGTCCTCGTCGGCCAGGCGGGCCTCGGCGCGGTGCAGCATCGACAGGAACCGGTCCTGGTGCGTGATGTCGAGCCAGCCGTAGTCGCCGAAGGCGTTCGGGTCGGCGGAGGCGACCTGCTCGCGGGTGCCCACGGACAGCTCGAGGTAGCGCTCGAGCCACTGCGCGTAGGTCATCGCGTCGGCGTCGCCGAAGTAGGGCTTGGCGGTGCCGGCCATCGCCGCGATGATCTCGTCGCGGCGCTCGGCGACGGCCTCGCCGTCACCGGCGACCTCGTCGAGCAGGCGACCGCACGCGGACGCGGTGTTGTCGATCTCGTGGATGTCCGCACCCAGCTGGCTGCGGCCGGAGGCCATGCCGCCGCCGGCGTGTCCGGCGCCGATCCACGCGGGGGTGCCGGGGATCTCGGCGAGCAGACGCTTCACATCGTCCGAGGTGGTGGCCTCGAGCGTGGCCATCGCGGCGGTGCCGACCAGGATGCCGTCGACCGGCATGGCGGGGGCGCCGTACTTGCGCGACCACTCGCCGGAGAGGTACTCGGCCGCCAGCTCGGGCGTGCCGATGCCGCCGCCGACCGCGAGCACCACGTTGTTCCGGTCGCGCAGCTCGGCGTAGGTGGCGAGCAGCAGCTCGTCCAGGTCCTCCCAGGAGTGGTGGCCGCCGGCCTTGCCGCCCTCGACGTGCACGATGACGGGGTACTGCGGGACCTCGGCGGCGATGCGCGCCACCTGGCGGATCTGCTCGACGGTGCCCGGTTTGAAGGCGACGTGGCGCATGCCGACGTCGGTGAGCTCCTCGACGAGGGCCGTGGCCTCCTCGAGCTCGGGGATGCCGGCGGTGATGATCACGCCGTCGAGCGGGGCGCCGGCCGCGCGGGCCTTCTGCACGATCCGCTTGCCGCCGAGCTGCAGCTTCCACAGGTAGGGGTCGAGGAACAGCGAGTTGAACTGGGCGGCACGGCCCGGCTCGAGGAGCGCGGTCAGCTTCTCGACGTTGTCGGCGAAGATCGGCTCGGTGACCTGACCGCCGCCGGCGAGCTCGGCCCAGTGGCCGGCGTTGGCGGCCGCAGCGACGATGCCGGGATCGACGGTGGTCGGGGTCATGCCCGCGAGCAGGATCGGGCTGCGGCCGGTGAGCTCGGTGAACCGGGTGGACAGCACGGTGCGGCCGTCGGGCAGCGAGACCACGCGGGGCGAGAACTCCGACCACGCGAGCGGAAGCTCGGGCACGCCGCCGGGCGAGAACAGGTTGCGGGCGCCGCGGAGCGTGGTGGCGGGGACGAGGCCCACGCCGCGGCCGCGTGCGGGGGCGGCCGAGAGCTTGGTGGCGATGTCCTCGGGGCCGAGGTCGATCAGCCAGCGCGCGCCCTTGGCGATCGCACCCTCGACATCGGCGACCCAGTCGACCTGCTCGACGAGCACGGCCGCGGCCAGGCGGCCGGCGACCTCGGCGTCGAGGCCGCAGCGCTGCGCCCACTCGGTGACGAGCGCGACGCCCTCGGCGAGCGCGGGGTGGTGGAAGCCGATGTCGACGGCGACGTCCTCGAACTTCGGCGCGAACGCCGCGCCGCCGGTCAGCTTCTCCTTACGGTCCGCCTCCTCGGTCTCGGCGACGGACTCGCAGAACTCGCGGAAGCCCGCGAGCAGCTTGGGGGTGCCCGTGAGCACGAAGGAGTTGCGGTTGTTGCGCACCGCGAGCACGGGGCCGCAGGCGTCGAAGGCGACGGTGGCGGTGAAGTCGGCGAGCAGGGCCTCGAGCTTGTCCTGGCGGACGCCGGCCACGGACATCATCGGGGTGGCGCCGCCGAGGGCGACGAGGCCCCGGCGTCGCGCGACCACGCGGCCGGCGGCGCCGATCAGGCGCGCGATGGCGAGCAGGTCGCCCTCGTTGCCGCGCGAGGCGAACGCCGAGACGGCGAGCTGGCCCTGCGAGTGGCCGATGACGGCGACGGGCGGCACGTCCCACGGGTCGAGGCCCTGGGCCTCGAGGCCGTACAGGGCCACGAGCTGGCTGAACAGCACGCCGGGAACGGAGAAGACGGCACCGTCGACCTGCGGCGCGAGGACGCGGCGCGCACCGGCCGCGGCCGGGGCGGACTCCTCGCCCTCCTCGTCGGGGGTCTCGGCCTCGGAGGCGGCGATCGACGCATCGCGCCAGCGCATCGGGTCGAAGGTCAGGGCCTGGGCGCGCAGCAACTCCGCACGGACCGGCTCGAGCGCGCTGTCCGCACGCGCGACGAAGCCGTCGAACAGGTCGCGGTACTCGGGATCGTCGGCGAGGCCGGTCTGCTCCAGGAGGGAGACGAGGCCGGGCAGCCACGGGCCGCCCTGTCCGCCGAAGGTCAGGGCGTACTGCTCCCCCGCTGCCAACCTGTCGACCAGTGCGTCGTTGCTCCGCGGGCCCTTGGCCGCACGCGTGTTCGCGGTGACGAAATCGTCGACAGTCATGAATCTCCCTCGGATCAGCTCACTGCGCGCCGTTTTGACGGCACGTCCGCGGCAGGCCCGCGGAAAACCCGTATTCCATGAGACCACAGGTTTCGCGATACCTCTGACGTGCGGATTTGCAACCAGTGGGTATACCCGCGAGTAGCTTGGAGATATCGATTCACGGGTGTATCCGAACGCTGATACACGCGTGAATCCATGCAGGTCTTCCGGCACGTGACGGCGATCACCGATGTTTCCCGCGAGTAGCAGTTGTTATCGAATCGTTACCATCACAGAAGCCGACGCGCCGCTGGGTAGGCTGAGCCGATGCAGCCCGGCATGCGCCCCTCCGATCGTCCCGCCGCAGTGCCCGTGCCGCCCGCCGTCGCCGAGCTCGTGCGTTCCGCCGAGACCGTCGCGGTGCTCACCGGTGCGGGCATGAGCCGCGAGTCGGGCATCTCCACCTTCCGCGAGGCGCAGACCGGGCTCTGGGAGCAGTACGACCCCGAGGAGATCGCCTCGGTCGACGGCTGGTCGCGCGACAACGCCCTGGTCTGGGGCTGGTACCAGTGGCGCGCGCATGTGGCGCGTCGCGCCGATCCGAACGACGGTCACATCGCCCTCGCCGAGCTCGCCGCGAGCAGGGCCGTCTCCATCGCCACGCAGAACGTCGACGACCTGCACGAGCGCGCCGGCTCGCGCACGGTCTCACACCTGCACGGCAGCCTCTTCGCCCCGCGCTGCGAGCACTGCGGCACCCCCTATCTCGGCGCGGACGCCTTCCTGCCCGACAGTGCCGACGTCGCACCCGAGCTGCGCACCTCGCCGCCCACCTGCATGCACTGCCTCTCCCCGGTGCGGCCGGGCATCGTGTGGTTCGGCGAGTCCCTCCCGATGGACGCCTGGGCCCGGGCGGAGGCCTCGGTGCTCACCGCCGACGTGGTGCTGGTGGTCGGGACGTCCGGCCTCGTCCACCCCGCCGCGCGGCTGCCCGAGCTGGCCCTGGAGACCGGGATCCCGGTGATCGAGATCAATCCCGCCGCCACGCCCCTGAGTGACAGGGCGACCCACGTGTGGCGGGGCTCCGCGGCCACGACACTGCCCGCGCTGGTCGCCGCCGTCAGCGCGGAGCCTGCTCCGTCCTGACCGGCGGAGCGGGCGGCCGGGCCGGTTCCGGCGCACCGTCGGACCGCCACTGCCCGATGACTCCCGGCCCGACCAACGGCATGTCCCCGACCAGCTCCTCGCCGTTGCGGCGGTCGATCAGGTAGGCGGGCACGCGGTGTCGGCCATCGCCCTGGCCGCGCTGTCCGGCGCCACCCGCCGGCGGCATCCCGTAGGGCCCCGAGGCCGGTCGCGCGCCGCCCGTCGTCGGGGCGCCGGTGCCCGCCGCCGTCGTCGTGGCCGAGCGGAGGGCGGTCGCGTCCTGCCGCAGTCCCAACGGCGACGCGGACCGGGTGAGGTCCGGCGTGCGCGTGCCCACTCCCCCGACGACGGTCCGCGACGTGGGTGTGAAGGGCACCGTCGCGGCCGGGCTGAGCAGCCCGGACCCGCGCTCCTCGACCGGGTCCGTCCCGGCGGGGTCGTCGGCGAGCGGGTCCGTTCCCGCCCCGACGGGGTCTGCCGCCGTCGGCGTGCCCGTCCCGGTGCCTGCTCCCGTCCCCGTGCCGCCCGTGCCGGTTCCGGTGTCACCGCCCTGCCCCGGCCCCGTCCTGTCGGCGGCGTTCCCCTCCTCCGCGTTGTTCGTCTCGACCGGGCCGGTCCCCGTGCCGACACTCTCGTTCTCCGTGCCCGACGGTGCGCCGCCCCCTCCCGTCGTTCCGTCACCCTCGCCTGAGCCCTCGCCTGCGCCCGAGCCGACCGACGGGGTGTCGTCGCCCGCCGACGGAGCTTCCACCGTCGGCGACCGATCGCCCCTGCGCTCGGCGTCCCGTCCGAAACCGATCCGGGTGACCTCCGCGCCGAGCGGCATCGAGGCCGCGTCCGCCTGGACCGGGGTCGTGTACGTCGCCCGCAGCTCGGCGGCGACCCCGGCACCCACGCCGCTCCTGGCCGCGCCCCCGGCCCTCGCGGCGCTCCCCGGATCCGCGAGCTCGCTGAACTTCGCGGTGGTCTCCGTCGCGGCGCTCGACAGGCCGGTCAGTTGCCGCACAGTCCCGGCGATCTCCTTGTCGACGAGGTACGACGCCGTCGCGAACCGGCCGACCTGTTGGAAGCCCGCGTCCGCCGCCTCGCCCTTCCACCGCGGAACCAGCGCAGCGACGTCCCGCTCCAGCTCAGCAACGCTCTGCGCGTGAGTGACCCCCGCCTGGCCGATGGCCCGGGCGTCCGCCGCGATGCCGCCGCCCGACAGCTTCCTGGCGATCGCCCGGATCTCCGACGCCGCCATCTCCTCGAACGCGGTGCTGCCGATGTTGCGAAAACCCTCCATGTTCATTGGACGCACCAGCTGCCCGTCCGGTTCCCGTGCCGGTCGAATCCCGGGTGGAACCGATCAGTGGGCTGGTGCGTCCAATTGATAGGAGCGCTCGTCGGAGGCGCCCCGACGCGGAGGAGGTCGCCATGGCCGGCGGTGAGATGACGGACATCATCGAGGACGCGCGCGACGGGATCGCGGGCCGTCCGAACATGGTGTCCGACGGGAACCCGCAGGAGGAGCTCGCCCGTGCCTTGGAGCGCCACGCGGATCGACTTGCAACGGCAGCACGAGAGATGCGTGACGTCGGACTCACCAACCACCTAGGCCCGACGGTGGAAGGCGAAGCTGCGACGTACAACATCCGCCTCGGTGCCGTCGATCACGACCGGTCGATTCACAACACGTTTCTCGCCCAGGCCGCCGAAGCTCGGTCCTTGGCATCCACCTACCGCGAGATCGGCCGGTGGATCCTCCGCACCGAGGGCGCCAGCGAGGAGCAGATCAATCGGCTGATCGGCAACTAGATGCGGCACCAGGCAGTCGTCGTGGCGATCGCGGTCAGTAGTGCTCTCGTTCTTAGTGGCTGTGCCGTCACCATCTCAGGTGAGCCGATCGCCGCAGGAAATTCGCGCACCGCACCCAGACCGCTGCCGTTCAACCCGACGATCAAGGAGCGCACCAACGATCGCACCGATGGAACGAGCTTCGAACCCTGCGCCGCGTACACCGAATCCGAGCTCCGTGCGCTCGACATCAACCCCACCTCTATCGAGGACGCCGCGAAGGTGGACTCGGCCAACTACCGCGGCTGCCATTGGCGCGCGAACGACTACACGGTCGCTCGGGGAGGCGGAGACTACTCACAAGTCGTTGGTCGCGAGATGACCCTCGACGACTACAAGCGCTACATGAACTCGCTCCCTTGGCAGACCGACCACATTGTGCACGGGCGCCATCTCGCGATCGCCATCGAGAACAACTACTGCATCGCGGCATTCGCGTCAGATGAATCCATTGTCACGACGACCGCCGCGTCGACCAACCCCTCCCCCGGACGCACCGTCGAATGTGCACGCGCGGTGGCGTTCGCGTCCCTCGCCATCACCAAGGCTCCATAGCGAGCCGACCACGGCCGGGCTGCGGGCGGATTAGGGTGAGCGGGATGAACGACACGATCGCCATGCCCGACCGCGACACCGTCCTGTGCATGTCGCTGTCCGGCCGGCCGAGCAACATCGGTACCCGGTTCCACAACTTCCTGTACCGCGAGCTGGCCCTGAACTACTTCTACAAGGCCTTCACCACCACCGATCTGCCGGCCGCGATCGGCGGGGTACGGGCGCTGGGCGTCCGCGGGTGCGCGATCTCGATGCCCTTCAAGGAGGCGGTGATCGAGCTGGTGGACGTCATGGAGCCGTCGGCGACTGCGATCGACTCGGTGAACACGATCGTCAACGTCGACGGTGTGCTGCACGCGTACAACACGGACTACGCGGCGGTCGCGTCGCTGCTCGCGTCGAACGAGGTCGACCCGGCGCTGCCCGCAGCGGTCGCCGGCTCCGGCGGCATGGCGAAGGCCGTGGTCGCGGCGCTACGCGATCGCGGCTGCGCCGACGTGACGGTCGTGGCCCGCAACGCCGAGGCGGGCACCGCGCTCGCGGGCCAGTACGGCTTCCGGCACTCGACCACCGCGCCCGACGGTGCCCGGGTCCTCGTCAATGCGACGCCCGTCGGGATGGCGGGCGGCCCGGCCGCCGACGACCTGTCGTTCCCGGCGGCGCTGATCGAGGCCGCCGACACCGTCTTCGACGTGGTGGCGATGCCGCCGGAGACGCCACTGGTGCGCGCCGGACGGGCGGCCGGCACGACGGTGATCACCGGCGCCGAGGTGATCGCCCTGCAGGCCGCCGAGCAGTTCGTGCTCTACACCGGCGTCCGTCCCGACCCGGACCTGGTGCGCCGCGCCTCGGAGTACTCGCGCTCTTAGTCGGCAGGGTCGCCCATCGCCTTCTCGATCGCCCGCTCCTCCGCCTCCGCCCCCAGCCCGAGGAACTCGAAGACGTACGGATCCTTCAAGAACTCCCTGGCCAACGCGGATTCCGGTGCAGGCAAGGTGGCCTCGAAGTTGGTCACCGCCAGCCCCTGCCGCTGCATGAGTCGCACGTCGATCTGGTCAACCAGCACGTTCCGAGACCACCCGCGCTCAACTGCGGTCGCGGCGTACCAGAGACGGTCCACGGCGCCCTTCGACTTCTCGATAAGCGCGAGGTGGTGGTACCACGGCAATTGTGCGAGCGGCGGTTGCACAATTGCCGCCTGGTCCCAGGACCTCGCGAGGGTACGCATGTAGCGGAGGTTTCGACCAGAAAAGCCCTTCATGTCGGGGGGAAGGCCACTCGCAAGTCATGAGCAAGCAGGTCGATGACCTTGGCTCCCCACCCCTGCGCCGCCTGTCGCTCCAGAATCTCCCGCCCGATGTGCCAGTACACCCGTGCAACGACCGCACGCGACCGAGTATCTTTCGACTCATGAATCGCACGTACTCGATCGCCATGGTCGCTGCATCGCTGGTCGCGACCACGGCCGTCGCGAGTTGCAGCAGCACGCCGGACATCACGTTCGGCTCCCCGATCACCACGGGCGCACCGATCTCGGTCCCCGCGGGCGAGGTCCCCTTCTCCCAGTGGCCCGACACGTGCACGCTGCTCACCGACCAGGAGATCACCGCGATCCTGCCGCAGGCGACCGACATCACGCGCAAACCGAAGAAGATCACCCTCCTCGGGCGTCTGGGCACCGTCAACCCCGATCTGTCGGTGTCGGGCGGATCGTCCGGGGGCGTGCTCCCGAAGGGCACCTGCGCGTACAGCTTCACCCTCCCCAACGAGCACGATCTGAAGGGACTGACCTTCCTCAAGGTCAGTCTCCCGGCGATCTCGACGCCCGCGAACATCGCGCAGTACTACGACGAGCAGCTCTCGACGCACGGCAAGCACCTCGACGTGGGGTCGGCCTGGGGCCCGCAGCGCTGCGATGTGCGGACCGAGAGCGTCATCGAAGCGATGTGCCGGTCCGGACGGTTCTACTTCGAGGTCAGCACCGAGACCGAGCGCACCTCGAACGACGACTGGCGCGACAAGGTCCTCAAGCCGGCCGTGCAGACCCTCTCGACCCACCTGCGCTAGTCGGAGCCGTCTCGGTCACTCCGTGTCGATGTCGAGCCCCACGGGCTCCCACAGTTCCACGGAACCGTCGGCCGCCCGCTCGCCGACGGTGAGTGCCCGCTGCAGGGTCAACGGATGCACGCCCCGTCGGTCCAGGGCCTTGAGCACGACGGCCATGGCCGCGTCGGCGTCGGTCGCGAACACGGACTCGCGGATGCGGACGAACTCCCAGCCGCACCGTCGGAGCTCCCGCTCCCGCTCGATGTCGGACCGGGCCTGCTCGGGCGTCGAGGCGAAGTCGGCGCTGTCGCACTCGACCGCGAGCTTGCCCTGTTCGCCGGTGACGACGAGGTCGATGGCGCGGTTGTTCACCACGACCTTCGGGTTCACGTGGTACCCCATGTCCCGCAGCCGCACGAACACCTGCTGTTCGAAGAGGTTGTCGAAGGGCTCGACGCGCCGGTCGGCCGGCACGTCGGCCGGCATCGGCTGCGCCACTTCGACATCGGCGCGCGTGACGTACCGCAGCAGCGAGGCACGCAGGTCGGAGGGCTTGAGGTCCTGCTCGTCGACGGACGTGAACAACCACATCTGGTCGCGGGCGCGCGACGCGGCGACGTTGAACCGGCGCTGGAAGTCCCGGCCCGTCAGCGAGCGGAACCGGTAGTCCGGAGCGACGACCATCGACAGCATCATCACGTCGCGCTCGTCGCCCTGGAAGTCGGGCGGCGTGCCCACGCGCAGGCGCCGGGCGTCCCACTCGTCGGGGTCGATCGCCTCGCGCAGGCGCCGGTACAGCTCGTCGACCTGGCCCTGCCCCTGCAGCACGATGATGCCGAAGCTGCGGCCCGCGTACAGAGGATCGGCGAAGCACCGGACCAGCTGGTCGACGATGGCCTGGGCCTCGGTGGGGTTGCTGATCCGGGCCCCTTCGCCGACGACCTTCGCCTTCGGGACGTGCATGACGCGGAGCGGTACGGGACGGTCGGCGCCGTAGTGCCGCACCGGGATCAGCGGCGCGTCGCTGTAGAACTGGCGTGAGGAGAAGTCGATGATCTCCGGCATGCACCGGAAGTGCTCGCGCAGCCGCACCGTGTGCCCGAAGCGGGTGCGCAGCAAGGTGAACAGGCTGGACCGCGGGGTCAGCGAGTCGCGGAGATAGGGCGGGATGTCGGGAAGCTGAGCGTCGAGCCGGTCGAAGACCTCGTCGAGGCTGACGCCGGTGAACGACGAGGGCGCGCACTGGTTCTCGTCGCCGACCACGATCACGCGCGGGGCGAGCCACAGCAGGAAGGAACTGGTGATGTCGGCCTGGCTGGCCTCATCGACGATCACGACGTCGAAGGCGTTGCGCTCCGGCGAGATCGACGCCACGACCTGCGAGATCGGCATGATCCACGCCGGCACCGCGGACTGCGCCTGGCGCATCGCGTCGCGCGCCGCGACCCGGAAGCGTTCGGCGTGCCGACCCGATCCGCGGCCGATCGACGACACGTGGTCACGGTAGGCGTGGAGCGCCTGGATCTCGTCGAAGGTCATGCGCCGCAAGCACTGCCGCCACGCACTCGCCGTCGCGATCCGGGTGGTGTAGTGCGCGACGTCCTGTTCCGCGGCCTGCAGATCGGCCTCGAGTTGGGCGTCGTCGCCGGGGTGCACGCGGGAGGCGGCCCACGAGACGGCGCGGCGCCACGACCAGGCCGCGGCCAGCTCGGGTACGCGCGCGTCCCAGACGGGATCGTCGGCGGTGCGGGCCACCAGGTCGAACAGTGCGGGCGCTTTGGTCCGCAGGCGCAGCGCCAGCAGGTCGAGGCCGCCGCGGTCGTCGCGGTCGGTCCGGGCGGCGTCCCACGCCCGGCGCGCGTCCCGGATCGGACCGAACTTGTACTGGCGCAACGCCGCCACCATCGCGTCACCTTCCGGCGACGGTCCGCGTTCCACGATCTCCTGCACCCGCACCCGCACGGCATCGAGCCGGCTGTGCGCGTCGCGGGCGCCCGCGGCGGCGGAGATCGCCACCACCTGCTTCGCGGTCTGCTCCGTCTCGGTGAGGTCCTTCGGGCGAGGGGCGTGCTCCGAGATCGCCTGCATCGCCTCGACGAGCCGGTCGCGCTCGGACACCAGGCGCACCACCGTGCGAGCACGCAGCAGCTGATCCGCGGCCTGACTCAGCCGCTCGCTGCGGCCGCGGGTGGCGGTGCGGCCGGACGGGTCGGTGGCGGGCGCCTCGAGCCCGAGGGCGCGGAGCACGTCGCCGACCCGCCCGATGACGTCCTCGACCCGCAGGTGCATCGCCGCGGACCGCAGGTGCTTGCCGTCCGCCCCCTCGGCACCGTCGACGACGATGCCGAGCCCGGTCTCCTCGAAGGCCTTCTGCTCGGGCCGGCGGAACCGCTTGCGCGCGACATTGCCGGCCGCGAGGTGCCGGGAGTAGTCCTCGATCGCGGCGCGGTCGTTGGCGTCCGGAGTGTCGCTGAGTTCGACGGTGGCGCCGTCGAGTTCGCCGTCGGCGTTGCGCGCCGTGGCGATCTGCTCCTCGAGCCCGGTCAGCCGCGTCGCTAGGTGCGCGCGGTCGCCGATGAGCATGTCCTCGGCGAGCAACTGCGCGGACGGCGGGTAGCGCCGCACCCGGTCGACGAGCTCGCGGATCAGGTCGGCGCGGGCGCGGATCACGGTGAGCCGGTCGGCGTCGACGCCGCCGAGCACGTGGGCGAGCGCGCTGTCGCCGCCGTCGGCGAGGGGCGAGTCCGCGAGGCGGCCGGTCAGCTGCTCGAGGTCGTCGACGTCGGGGATCTCCGAGAGGTCTGGCAGGTTGTGGGTCAGCCGGCGCGAGAACAGCTCGTCGTTGCGGCGCAGGAGCGCGACGAGCCGGTCGAACTCCCGGGTGTCGAGCGGGGGCACGGCACCGTCGACGGGGCCGGGCAGCCACGAGTACTTCTCGGCGTCCCGTCGGACCTGCGCGACGATCTCGGCCGGCTTGCCGGAGTACGCGGAGGTCAGCCAGTCCGAGTCCTCGGTCTCGGCGGTGCGCAGCGACCAGACCTCGCGTACCAGGTCCTCTCGGCGGGCGACGGCGCGGTCGCGCTTGGCGCGCAGGTCCCGGAGCTCGGCGTCGGCGAGGGCCTCGGAGTAGGTGGACTTGCGGGTGGCGATCTCGGTGACGGACGCGGCGAGCGACGCCGAGCCGTCCTTGGTGACATCGGTGACCGACACGACGAGCTGGCGCACCTCCGGCGGCAGCTTGTCCTCGAGCACGGCGAGCGCCTGCGCCTTCTCGGAGACGACCAGCACCCGCTGGCCCTTCGCCAGCAGCGCGGCGAGCAGGTTCGCGATGGTGTGCGTCTTGCCGGTGCCCGGCGGCCCCTCGACGACGACGCCGGAGTCGGCACCCATGTGCGCCAGGATGTCCCGCTGCTCGACGTTCGAGGGCAGGACGTAGTACGCCTCGTCGAGCAGGTCCAGCGGACTCATCGCACCGTCGACGGCGAGCTGCCGGATCCGCTCCTCGGAGCTCACGCCCTCAACGAGCTGCGCGAGGCCGATCGGCACGGGCCGATCGGGATCGGAGACGTCGGCCTTCATCGCGTCGTAGAAGCCCAGGAGCGGCGCGGATCCACGGGTGCGCAGCACCAGCGCAGGGGCGAAATCGATACTCGCTCCCCCATCGCGCGACGCGGCGCCGAGCCAGGTCGCGGTGAACTCCTCGCACGCCGGGTCGAGCACCGTGCGGGCGGTCTCGCGGAGCGAGGTCTGCAGCTCCGCGGAGCCGGACAGGTCGAACGAGGGCAGGCCCGCGAGCAGCAGCGAGTCCTCGACGCGCGGCACGGAGTCGCGCGGCAGCACGACCGTCAGCTTCTTGCCGCGTCGGTCGCGCTCGAGCAGCACGGGCTGGGTGAGCAGGTGGGCGCGGATGGCGGTGTCGCCGTCGCGGGCGGTGAGCAGCCCGGAGGCCAGCACCAGCTCGACCGACTCGGGATGGTCGCCCAGTTCGTCGAACACGCGCAGCAGTCGCGCGTGCGGCGAATCGGGGGCGTCGTCCCGCGGCACGGTGAAGATGGTCGCCCCGGGCTTGGCGTCGGCGTCCCACGTGTCGGTCAGCGCGCCATCGCCGGTGAGCGGCAGCACGGCGAGGTGATCGTCGAGGTCGCGAGCGACCGCCGAGCGGGACCGGATCAGCTCGTCCAAGTACTGCAACAGGCGGACGACGCGATCGCGACGCCCGTCCGGGCCGTCGCCCTGATCACCGGCGGCGGTCATGCGCTCCTCGAGTCCCTCGGGTCGGCGGCAGCCGACACTCGGTACGGCCCGGCCGGGCTATACCTTGACTAAAGGTTAATACACGTCGGCGCGTACGCCGAGCGGTCATTACCTCTTCCGGCCCGCGCGGAAGCGCTGCTTCCCCCCGCTCGGCCGCCCCGACGGTGCGCCGGGGTCGAGTTCAAGGTTGATCAGCTGCCCTGAAATGCGGGTTCGCTCCAGCGCGTCGAAGATGTCGCGCCCCAGGTCGTCGGGTAGTTCGACGATGCTGTGGTCGGGTCGGATGCTGATGTGACCGAAGTCGCTGCGCCGCAGTCCGCCCTCGTTCGCGATGGCGCCCACGATCTGCGACGGGGTCGCGTGCTGCCGCTTCCCGACCGCGATCCGGTACGGAACCATGGGGCGCCCCGTCTTCCGGTGGGTCGACGGCTCCCGATCGCTGTCGCGGTCCCGCCCGCGGGAGGGCCGGCTGTCGCGGTCACCGATGTCACGATCCTTGCGGTCGCGCGCATTGCGCTCACGCTCCGGCGGGTCGGGCTTCAGCAGGAACGAGGCACCGTCGCGCGACTGCAGCGCGAGCGCCGCCGCGACGTCGACCAGCGGCACGTCGTTGGCGCCCACGTAGTCCTCGATGAGCCGGCGGAACATCTGCAGGTGATCGTTGGTGAGGTTCTCGGTGATCGAATCGCCGAACTTCTCGACGCGGTGCGCGTTGACGTCCTCGACGGACGGCAGGCCCATCTCGGTGAGCGGCTGCCGGGTGGCCTTCTCGATCGCGCGCAGCAGGTGCCGCTCGCGGGGCGTGACGAAGAGCAACGCGTCGCCCTTGCGGCCGGCGCGGCCGGTGCGGCCGATGCGGTGCACGTACGACTCGGTGTCGTGCGGGATGTCGTAGTTCACGACATGGCTGATCCGCTCCACGTCGAGGCCGCGGGCCGCGACGTCGGTCGCCACGAGGATGTCGATCTTGCCGTCCTTGAGCTGGCCGATCGTGCGCTCGCGCTGCGCCTGCACGATGTCGCCGTTGATCGCGGCCGCCGCGTGCCCGCGGGCGCGCAGCTTCTCGGCGAGCTCCTCGGTGGCCGACTTGGTGCGGACGAAGATGATCATCCCGTCGAACTCTTCGACCTCGAGCATGCGGGTGAGCGCATCGAGCTTGCGCTGGTGCGCGACCTGCAGGTAGCGCTGCGTGATGTTCGACGCCGTCGCGGTCTTCGCCTTGACGGTGACCTCGACCGGATCGTGCAGGTACTTCTTGGAGATCTTGCGGATCGCCGACGGCATGGTGGCCGAGAACAACGCGACCTGCTTGAACTCGGGAGTGTCGGCGAGGATCCGCTCGACGTCCTCCTGGAAGCCCATGGTGAGCATCTCGTCGGCCTCGTCGAGCACCAGGAACTCGAGGTTAGACAGGTCGAGCGTGCCCTTGGAGAGATGGTCGATCACGCGGCCGGGGGTGCCGACGATGATCTGCGCGCCGCGGCGCAGGCCCGAGAGCTGCACGCCGTAGCTCTGACCGCCGTAGATCGGCAGGACGGTGACGTTCGGCATGTGCACGGCGTACTTGCCGAAGGCCTCGGACACCTGCAGCGCCAGCTCACGGGTGGGCGCGAGCACCAGTGCCTGCGGCTTGCGGCTGTCGCCGTCGATCTTGGACAGGACGGGGACGGCGAACGCGGCCGTCTTACCGGTGCCCGTCTGCGCCAGGCCCACGACATCCTTGCCGGACAGCAGCGGCGGGATGGTGGCGGCCTGGATGGGCGACGGATTCTCGTACCCGACCTCGGCGAGGGCGCGCAGGACGCGCTCATCGATCCCGAGGTCCAGGAAGGTCACGGGTTCGGGTTCGTTCTCCGGAGCCTGCGCGTCGTTGACGACAGCGGCGGGGGCAGTGCTCTCGGCACCGAATTCATCAGACATTGTTTCCCCAGCATATGCGGTATCCGTCGTGCACGCGAAACACTATCGGATTCGGACATCCTCCGATAGGTTGTGGGCATTCCACTATCTGCATGAGGAGATGAAGTTGCGCATCGAGTCCACGGAACCGACCAGGACCCACGCACCGTCCGACAACCTGACCACCCGGGTCCGCGAACTGGCCGCGTCGGCGCCGTCGACCGAGCTGTTCCTGCGCCCGTCCGGTTCCGGTTGGTCCCCCGTCACCGCCGCGCAGTTCAACGAGCAGATCACGGCCGTCGGCAAGGGCCTGATCGCCCGGGGCGTCGAGCCCGGAACCCGGATCGCGATCATGAGCCCCACCAGGTACGAGTGGGCGCTCCTCGACTACGCGAACTGGTCCGTCGGCGGCTCGACGGTCGCGGTCTACGAGTCGAACTCCGCGGCCCAGGTCGAGCACATCCTCTCCGACTCCGCGTCGATCGCGCTCATCACCGACTCGCGCGCGACCGCCGACCGCATCACCGACGGTGTGCCCGCGGGCACGCAGGTCTGGGTGATCGACGAGGGCCTCGTCGACACCCTCGTGGCCGACGGTGCCGGCGTCACGGACGAGGACTACCTCGCCCGCGCGACCGCCGTCGAGGCCGCCGCGGAGGCGACCCTCGTCTACACGTCGGGCACCACGGGCAAGCCGAAGGGCGTGGTGCTCACGCACGACAACCTGCTCAGCGAGTACGACGCCATCCACGAGGGCCTCGACAAGATGGCCGGGAAGAACGCCAGCACGGTGATGTTCCTGCCGCTGGCCCACATCTTCGCCCGCGCCATCTCGGTCGCGGCCGTACAGCACTCGATCCGCGTCGCCCACACCGCCGACCTGTCGAACCTGACCGGGCTGTTCGGCGAGCTCAAGCCGACCTACATCCTCAGCGTGCCCCGGGTCTTCGAGAAGGTCTACAACACGATGAGCGCCAAGGCCGAGGAGGGCGGCAAGGGCAAGATCTTCAACGCCGCGGTCGAGACGGCCATCGAGTTCAGCAAGGCACAGGAGGCCGGCGGCGCCGGACTCGTGCTCAAGCTCAAGCACGCCCTCTTCGACAAGCTCGTCTTCTCGAAGCTCCGTGAGGCGCTCGGCGGCAACTGCACGTGTGCCGTCTCGGGCGGTGCCCCGCTCGGCGCCCGCCTCGGCCACTTCTTCCGCGGCGCCGGCGTCACCGTCTACGAGGGCTACGGCCTCTCCGAGACCAGCGCGGCCATCACCTGCAACACGCCCACCGAGCAGCGGGTCGGCACCGTCGGACGACCCGTCCCGGGCAACGAGGTGGCGATCGCCGACGACGGCGAGATCCTGCTCCGCGGCCCCGTCGTCTTCGGCGGGTACTGGGGCCTGCCCGAGGCCACTGCCGACGCACTGCAGGACGGCTGGTTCCACACGGGCGACCTCGGCTCCCTGGACGCCGACGGCTACCTGTCGATCACCGGCCGCAAGAAGGAGATCCTCGTGACCGCGGCGGGCAAGAACATCGCGCCCGCGCAGACCGAGGACGCGCTCCGCCAGCACCCGCTGGTCTCGCAGGCGATGCTCCTCGGCGACAAGCAGCCCTTCGTGGCGGCGCTCATCACCGTCGACGCGGAGGCGCTGCCCGGCTGGCTTTCGGCGCACGGGCTGCCCGCGGACACCTCGATCGAGGACGCCGTCGCGAACGAGACTCTCCAGGCCGAGATCACCTCCGCTGTGAACACCGCGAACTCGCTGGTCTCCAAGGCCGAGCAGGTCAAGAAGTGGCGCGTGCTCACCACCGACTTCAGCATCGACGGCGGTGAGCTCACGCCGACGCTCAAGGTCAAGCGGAACGTGGTGATGGATCAGCGCGCCGCCGACATCGCCGAGATCTACGGCTGACCTTCGGATACGCGAACGCCGCCCACTCCATCGGCATCGGGAGTGGGCGGCGTTTCTCGTCTCAGCGCGTCAGAGGTCGAACGTGGCCCGGATCTCGTCGGAGTTCTTCTTCTCGAAGTAGAACGACGCGAACGGGATCGTGCCGGCGAGCAGCGTGAGCAGGAAGCGCTTCGCAGGCCACCGGACCTTCGATCCCAGATCCAGGGTGACGAGCAGGTAGATGAAGTAACACCAACCGTGGACGGCCCCGAAGTAGAAGAGCCATGCCGGACTCTCCCACCCAAACGCCTTCGCCAGCAGGTACTTGTAGATCATCTCGGCGCAGAAGATCAGCAGGACGACGCCCGTGAGGGTCGCCATGAACCGATACCGCTTGAGCGCGCTACCGACCTGATCGCGGCGCTTCGCCGCCAGCTTCTCGGCGGAGGTCACGGGTGCCTCGGTCACTTCTTCTCCTCGATCTTCTCGCTCGTCGCCAGGTCGGCGAGGAGACGGTTGTACTCGTCGTGCGCAGCGTCGTCGGGTGCGGTGTCCAGGGCCGACGGTGCGATCGCCCGGCTCGGCAGGAATCCCTCCGGGATCGCGGTGAGTTTCGTGGCGACCGGCACGGCGGACTTCGGTGCGGGCCGGACCTCGGCAGGTGCGCCGGCCTCCTCCGCTTCGAGTTGCTCCTGCAGCTCGGCCTCGTCCTCGAGTTGCACGAACCGCTTGTAACCCCAGACGAAGGCGACGGCGAACAGCGGCCACTGCATCGCATAGCCGAGGTTGCGGGCGGAACCTGCCGTCGACTCGAACCGTCCCCATTGCCACCAGCCGAGCGCCAGACACGCCAGGGCGGCGACCACGACGAACGCGATCAGCGCGGGACGGTGGCGACGACGTTTCACGCCCTCGACGGTACCCGTCGCGGCGACGGCGTCCGAAAACCGGTATCGTGACCTGCGCCGCAGCGGGTACGGTCCGTTGTCGCACGCGCCCGTGGCGGAATTGGCAGACGCGCTGGATTTAGGTTCCAGTACCTCAGGGTGTGGGAGTTCAAGTCTCCCCGGGCGCACCGCGTGGTGGCAGCAGCGCGGGACGAAAGAGGACGCGATCCGGTCCCAGTCGGACGCGACGCCGGTGCGGCATGTGCAGCTGGTCAACCGGTCTTGGACCGGCCCGAGGCCCTCGCATACTCCCCCGCCGTCGTGAACCGCGTGCGACGGACCTGGCGTACCTGAATCTGTCATCGGTGCAGCACACCTGCACGAACCCCGCTGCAGGGCTACGCTGAAGGAGCGCCGTGGTGCGCAGGTGACACCCACAGGGCGCCGACCTTGGAATCGGCCCGGGGAGCGCCACGAGGCCCGGCCCCATGTCGCCCCATCCTGATTCGGGCGCCGGGTCTCTCCGCCCCCTGCACGCATCCCCACAAGCGCAACACCGCAACACCATCTGATGCACTAGAAGCCGATTACGTTGGGAAAGAACATGACTGAAGACAAGAAGGTCGAGCCCAAGGGCCGCCGCAGGTGGCCGTGGATCCTCGGAGCCGCGGTCGCCGCGCTCCTCGCGTGGAGCATGAGCTGACCCTACGATCGACTGCAGATCGCTCTAGGCCTAGCCGCTGACCGATGTTTCTGCTACTGTGAAGTCGGTTGATTTTCTTGGTGGCTCGTTTCGCGAAGATTTTCCGCGGCGGACACATTCTTGACTCCGTGAGTAGTTCCGGTGGCCTTGTTTCTGCGTACCTCCGCAATACCCAAGATCGAAACACTCGGTCTTGCAACACTTTTGATACTCAGGAGAGTAGTCGCATGGCTAAGCAGGGCACCGTCAAGTGGTTCAACGCCGAGAAGGGCTTCGGGTTCATCACCCCGGATTCCGGCAGCAAGGACCTCTTCGTCCACTTCTCCGGCATCCTCGGCAACGGCGGCTTCCGCAGCCTCAACGAGAATGACCGCGTCAGCTTCGAGGAAGAGGCTGGCGATCGCGGCCCGCAGGCCGTCGCGGTGCAGACCGTCTGAGACTCGCGGGTCGGGTCAAGCGGAGGGGCTGAGTGGTCTAAGACCATTCAGCCCCTTGCTTCTTTCCGCGCTCGTCTACCCCCTCATCGTCGTGAACCGGCTCCACCGCATCACCAGGAACACACCTTGGCGAATCGATCACACCCCGCTTGGCGGCAAGTTTTTCGGCCGATTACTTCGGTCCCCTTCTCAGCCGTGATTCCCCTGGACAGACACCCCGCGCAGCACGATCTCCCGCTGCGAACCGGCGTTACCTGTGAATTCTCTTGGCCCGAACTCAGATTCATCGCGGTACGTTCGGCGATGTGGCCCGGATCGGCATCCACCGATGCATCCGGGCGACGACGAAAGGAGAACACCATGCTCACTCGTTGGAAGATCGCCGCCACCACCGGCGCGGCCGGAGCGCTCGTCCTGGCCCCTGCCGCGATGGCGCAGGCGGCACCGTCGGACCCGGTCCCCGGGACGAACTGCACCGTCGCCCAGGTCGAACGCGCAACCGTCGCGGTCGCGCCCGAGGCGCAAACGATGGTGAACCAACTGCCGGGCGGACGGGCCGAGGCGCAGCGGATCCTCGCCCTGCCGCCGGCGGAACGGAACGCACGGATTCACGAGTTGGGACGTCAGAACCCGCAGCTCGCCGCGTACTACCAGCAGAACCAGGCGAAGATCAACAGCACGATCGCGACGGTCGCCAAGACCTGCTCGCAGTACTGACCCCGCACCACGAAGGCGTCGGCTCCCGCGAGCCGGCGCCTTCGCCGTGTGGGCGCTCAGGAGATCGGGATCTCCTTGATCTTCGCGTCCGGCTTCCCCGCGGTCTTGCAGTACAGGATCGCCTGCTGCTGCAGGCCGCTGACGACGATGGCCGAGGGCTCGTCGCCGTGCTTGTCCTTGTACAGCTTCGTCACCTGATCACGCTGGTCCGAATCGGACATCTTCTGGTAGTTCTCACAGGTGGTGTCGCCGCCCTGCTTCGTGCATCCGGCGAGGACGAACGCGACGGCGAGCACGGCCGCGGCGAATCGGATTCCGGTTGTGGAGCTTGTCATGCGCGGCACCTCTTCACTTTCGACGAAAACGGACGAATCCGAACCTACCGCCCCTGCCGCCGCCCGCGCGCGGGCTCCTTCCGGGTTCCCGCCATCGCAACGCTAGAATCCATCGATGCGAAATTCCGTCCAGCGGTGGGCGAAGCGCCACCTCCGCGTGATTCGCGCGTCGATCCGCAACATCACGGTCACGTGGTGGGAGGGCGGCCCGGACTACGACCGACGGATCGAGTACTTCACCACCCGCGGCCTCCGGCGCGGCTTCCTGCTCGTGGTGAGCGTGTGCGCCGCGGTGCTCGGCGGCACCGCGGTCGCGCTGCTCCTGAGCGCGACCGAGCGCACCCCCTACTCGGTGACCGTGCAGGTCGCCGGTGCAGTGGTCGCGTTCGGGTGGGCCCTGCGATGGCAACTCCCTCCTACGCCCGCGCTCCGCACGGCGACCGTCTTCGTGTTCACGTCGAACGTGATGATCGTCCTCGTCGCGACCACGGACGCCGATCCGATGGCGGGCGCCTTCGGGCTCACCACCCTGGCGCTCACGGCCACCTTCGCGGCGTTCATGCTGCCGCCCGGCGTGTTCGTCGCGCAGTCCACGCTGGCGGTCGCGTCGTTGGCCTACTTCGTCCCACTGCTGTGGGGCACGCACGGCGCGGTGCTCGCAGTGATCAAGGCCATCATCGTCATGACGACGGTCATCGGTGTGCCCTGGGCGGTGCAGATCGGGACCGCCTTCCTGTCGCAGGACGCCACGGTCTCCGAATCCGACGCGTTGTGCGACGCCCTCAACCGGCGCGGCTTCCTCCGCCGGTCATCGATGCGGCTGTCCGAACAGGCACGTAATCCCGACGATCACGTCGGCGCCTTCCAGCTGGATCTCGACGGTTTCAAGTCCGTGAACGACCGCCTCGGGCATGCGCAGGGCGACGCCGTACTGATCGCCGTCGCCGACATCATGCACCAACGTCTGGCGGGCCTGCAGTACCTCGTCGGGAGGCTCGGCGGGGACGAGTTCGCAGCCCTGCTCGTGGGACTGCGGCCGGAGGACTACCGGGTCGCCGCCGAGGACATCCGGCGTGCGATCCGGCTCTGGTCCGACGAGACCGGTGCGGGGGTCTCCACCAGCATCGGTGTGGCGGTCGACGGTGTCTCCCGGGTCGCGCACGCCGGCGGGATCGAAGCACTCATGCGCCGCGCCGACCGCGCCATGTACGCCGCCAAACGCACGGGCGACACCGTCGTCGCCGACACTCAGTCCACGCAGGGGATCTGGCCGCCCCGCAGGGTGGTTCCGGCGTCGGGCGTGGGACCGTCGGACGGGGTGGATGAGACGGTCGTCGCCGGCGAAGCGGGCTGCGTGTAGCCGACGGGGTGCGGCGCCTGCGTGGTGCCGTCCGACGCCGCCGACGAGCTCGAGGACTCGTCCGAGTCGGCCGACTCGTCGCCGCCGGGCACCGACTGCCCGAAGGCCTTCTGCACCTGCGCGCGGATGGCCGCGGGATCGATGATGTTCACCGCCTGCTCGTTGACGGTGGCGTAGCCGCGCACGGGCAGCGTCGTGAACGTGAGGTTCGTGCCGGCGATCTGGCCCGCCTGCTGGGCGAACTCCTGCAGGTTCCATCCGTCGGAGACCACGACGTCCTTCTGCGCCACCGCGATCAGCGATTGCAGCTTGCGCACGTCACCGAACACGCCCTGCTTCTGCAGTTGGACCATGACACCCGCGATGAAGGCCTGCTGCCGGTGCGTGCGGTCGAGGTCACCGTCGGCGAGCCCGTGCCGCTGGCGGACGAACGCCAGCGACTGCGCGGCGCTCAGCTTCTGCCGCCCCGCGGGGAAGGCCGCACCGGAGTAGCTGTCGCGCACCGGATTGTTGAGGCACACCTCGACACCGCCGAGGGTCTGCGCGAGGTCGTAGAAGCCGACGAGGCTGACCTCGGCGAAGTGGTCGATCGGCACGCCGACCAGCTTCCCGACGGTGGCGATGGTCGCGGCGCGCGCGGACTCCCTGGCCTTGCTCTCGAGTTCCTTGCGATCGCTCACGCCCTGCGCGACCAGTTCGTCCTCGACCTCCGCCTTGCGGGTGCCGTAGGCCTCCTTGATCTTGCCCTTCTTCCGCGACTCGACGCCGGCGAAGGTGACGTAGTCGTCGCGCGGAATGGAGAAGGCCGTGACCTTCTTGCCGTCCGCAGGGATGTGCATGAGGATCAGGGTGTTCGTGTTGTAGCCGCCGTTGTCACTGGTACCGGCGTGCAGCTGCTGGAGGATGTCGGACGGCAGATCGTCGCCGTTCTGGTCCTTCCGGGTGTCGAGGCCCATCAGCAGGATGTTCTTGGCACCGCCGGTGGACTTCGCCACCTTCGCCTCGGCCAGGGCGCGGGAGACGTTGAAGCCGCCGATCACGAGGTTCGTGCTCCACCAGACGGTGCCTGTGACGGCGAGCACGAGCACGGACAGCAGCGCGATGGCCACACGGGCACCGCGGCCCGACGACGGTCTGCTGCTCACGACGCCACGGTACCGTGCCGCACCGACTTACTCCGGGACGCGCGCCGCCAGCTCTCGGAGAGGATCGACCAGCGAACTCAGTGCTCGCGCACGATGACTCACGGCATTCTTCTGTTCCGGGGGCATTTCGGCCGCCGTCACCGTCGATTCCTCCGGAAGGAACACCGGGTCGTAGCCGAAGCCACCGTCCCCCCTGGGCTCGCGCAGGATCGTGCCCCGCCAGACACCGCGCACCGTCGACTCCCCGGAATCGGAGACGAGAGCGCACGCGGAGACGAACTCCCCGCCCCGCCGCTCGGCGGGCACATCGGAGAGCTGCGCGAGCAGCAGCGCGGTGTTCGCCGGGTCGTCGCCGTGGCGCCCGGACCAGCGGGCGGACAGTACGCCGGGCATGCCGTTCAGCGCGTCGACACAGATCCCCGAATCGTCCGCGAGACAGGGCAGGCCGGTCCGCTCGTACCCCTGCCGGGCCTTGATCAGCGCGTTGCCCTCGAACGACGGTGCGTCCTCCGGCAACTCCTCGAAGGGCTCGACCTCATCGAGGCCGACGACCTCGAGGCCGACGATGCCCGCGTCCGCCACCACCTGCCGCAACTCGCGCAGCTTCTTTGCGTTCCGGGACGCGAGCAACAAGCGGGCGGTCACTGACCGAACTTCTTCTTCTGTTCGCCCTCGAACTCCGGCAGCACGCCGGGGTACGGCGCCGCGAGCGCCTCCTTCTGCACGGCGAACAGCTTCTCCGTGCCCGCGATCGCGGAGTCGAGCATCCAGTCGAGCGTGGTGCGGGCGAAGGTCGCGCCCTCGCCGGTGCCCTGCACCTCGACCAGCGTTCCGGTGTCGGTGGCGACGACGTTCATGTCGACCTCGGCGCGCGAATCCTCCTCGTACGGAAGGTCCAGCCGGACGCGCCCGTCGACGACGCCCACCGAGACGGCGGCGATGGCGCACGAGATCGGCTGCGGGTCGGTCAGTTTGCCCGCCGCGCCGAGGTAGGTGACGGCGTCGCACAGGGCGACGTACGCGCCGGTGATCGACGCGGTCCGGGTGCCGCCGTCGGCCTGCAGGACGTCGCAGTCGATGGCGATCGTGTTCTCGCCCAGGGCCGCGAGGTCGATGCACGCGCGGAGCGACCGGCCGATCAGCCGGGAGATCTCGTGGGTGCGCCCGCCCACCTTGCCCTTGGTGGACTCACGGCGGCTGCGCTCATGGGTGGCACCGGGGAGCATCGAGTACTCGGCGGTCAGCCACCCCTGCCCCGAGCCGCGGCGCCATCCCGGCACCCCCAGCTCGACGCTGGCGGTGCACAGCACCTTCGTGTTGCCGAACTCCACCAGCACCGAGCCGGCGGGGTTCTGGGTGAATCCCCGGGTGATGGTCACGGGGCGGAGTTCGTCGTCGGCCCTGCCGTCTGCGCGTCTGCTCACGCGCCCAGCCTATCGCCTACGACGGCGCCGGCGTCGTCAGAGCTCGAAGACGTCGCCGCCCGTCACCGCGTCGACGGGGCCGTCGTAGACGGAGCGGGCCTCCGCGAGCACGGCCTCGCGCGAGGTCCACGGCGGGATGTGGGTGAGCAGCAGGCGACCGACGCCGGCGTCCGCGGCGGCCTGCCCCGCCTCCACGCCCGAAAGGTGCACCCCGAGTGGTCGGTTCGCGGGGTCGTGGGTCCAGCTGGCCTCGGCGAGCAGGACGTCGGCGCCGCGCGCCACCTCGACGAGGTTCTCACACACGCCGGTGTCACCGGTGTAAGCCAGGACCTTGCCGCTGGGCGCGGTGATCCGCAGGCCGTGCGACTCCGGCGGGTGGAACATGCGGAAGGGCCGCACGGTGAAGCCACCGATCGCGAGGTCCTCCCCCTCGGTCCAGGCGGAGAAGTCGAAGGTGTCGGAGATGTCGTCGAGCATCGCCGCCGATTCGGCGGAGGCGCGGCCGATCCGCTCGGGGGTGTCGGCGGGCCCGATAAGACGCGCGCGGCCGGCGGCGGGCGTCGGATGGTAGCGGCGCCACACCAGCAGGGAGGGCAGGTCGAGGCAGTGATCGGCGTGCAGATGCGAGAGCATCACCGTGGCGGTGTTCGGATCCACTCGCTGCTGCAACTCGCCCAGGACCCCGGGGCCGAAATCCATGACCACGGGTTCGTGTCCGTCCACCTCCAGGAGGTAGCCCGAGCAGGCCGCCCGTGGACCGCCGACGCTGCCGGAACACCCGAGGATGGTGAGACGCATGAAGCTCATGCTGCCAGATCCGCGATCGTCACGTGGCGATCGCGCCGACCTGCCGTGAATTCCCCGCTCCCGGGCGGGTACGGCCGCGGCGGCCGACGAGCACCGCGGCGATGACGCCGCCGATCGCTCCCCACAGGTGCCCCTGCCACGAAACACCCGGCTGACCGGGGAGAACACCCCACAGCATGCCGCCGTAGAGAACCATGAGCACCACGCCGACGACGATGTCGAGCGCCCTGCGCGTGAACAGTCCGCGCAGCGCCAGGTATGTCATCCACCCGAACAGAACACCGGAGAGTCCGATCACGACGGTGCCGGTACCGCCCGTGAGCCAGACTCCGGCACCCGCCACCAGCCAGATGATCACGGTGGCGATCAGGAACCGGCCCGCGCCCGCGGCCAAGCCGACGAAGCCGAGGATCAGGGCCGGGACACTGTTGGCGGCCAAGTGCTCCCACCCGCCGTGCAGCAGCGGCGCCATCACGACTCCCCGGATCACGCCCTCCCCGGAGCGCGGGTGGATCCCCCACTGGTCCAGGGAGTTGCCGAGTACGGTGTCGATGCCCTCGAGCAGCCACAGCGCCGCCACGAAGACGACGATCAGGACGGCCGAGCGCCCCGCCGTGCTCCCGGCGACCCGGGCCGAGAGGGAGCGCGGCGCACCGTCGTTGCTGGGAACCGTCATGGCGACCTCCTCGCGCGAGCGGGCTCGGGCCGATCAGGCCCAGAGCTGGCCCTCGAGGGCCTCTTCCGCATCCTCCAACGTACCGTCGTACGCGCCGGTCGACAGATACTTCCATCCGGCGTCGGCGACGACGAAGGCCACGTCGGCCCGCTCCCCTGCCGTTAGCGCCTTGTTCGCGACGCCCAGCGCGGCGTGCAGCACGCCGCCAGTGGAGACCCCGGCGAAGACGCCCTCCTCGTCGATCAGCTGCCGCATGCGGCGCACGGCGTCGTAGGAGCCCACCGAGAACCGGCGGGTGAGCACCGACTCGTCGTACAGCTCGGGAACGAAGCCCTCGTCGAGATTACGCAGTCCGTAGACCAGTTCGCCGTACCGCGGCTCGGCCGCGACGATCTGCACGCCGGGCACGTGTTCGCGCAGGTACCGGCCGGTGCCCATGAGCGTGCCGGTGGTGCCGAGACCGGCCACGAAGTGAGTGATCTCGGGTAGGTCGGCGAGCAGCTCGGGACCGGTTCCCGCGTAGTGCGCGCGGGCGTTGGCGGGATTGCCGTACTGGTAGAGCATCACCCAGTCGGAATGCTCGGCCGCGAGCTTCTTCGCCTCCGCCACGGCCCGGTTCGAGCCGCCGGCCGCGGGCGAGTCGACGATCCGCGCGCCGTACATGGTCAGCAGCTGCCGCCGCTCGGCCGAGGTGTTCTCGGGCATCACGCACACCAGCCCGTAGCCCTTGAGCTTCGCGGCCATCGCCAGGCTGATCCCGGTGTTGCCCGAGGTGGGCTCGAGGATCGTGTCGCCCGGGCGCAGCCGACCGTCGCGTTCGGCTTCGTCGATCATCCGCAGTGCCGGGCGGTCCTTGATCGACCCCGTCGGGTTGCGGTCCTCGAGCTTGGACCACAGCCGGACATGCGGCGCACCGTCGGCCCCCTCCCAGCGGGGCGAGAGCCTCGGCAGCCCGACCAGCGGCGTCCCGCCGAGCGAATCGAGGAGGGAGTCGAACCTAGCCACCGGCGCAGCGGGCAAGCAGGGCACGACGGGACTGCGCCGCGGGGCTCACCGGGAACCCCCGGCTACTGCGGGCAACACCGTGACGGTGCCGCCGTCGGCGACGGGAGTGTCCAGCCCGCCGGTGAACCGCACGTCCTCGTCATCGACGTAGACGTTGACGAACCGGTGCAGCGCCCCGTCGGCGATGAGGCGGTCCTTGATCCCGGTGTGGCGGGTCTCGAGATCGTCGATGACGGCCCCCAGCGTGGCCCCGGACGCGGGCACGCGCTTCGCGTCGCCCGTGAGCGGGCGCAGGATGGTCGGGATGGAGACGGTGACGGACATCAGTCCTCCTCGATGTGGACGGGCTCTTCGGTGATCACGGCATCGACGATGCGGTAGCTGCGGACCTCCGCATCGGGCCCCAGCTCGTCCCGGGTGGAGATCAGCACGTAGTGGGCGTTCGGCTCGGACGCGAACCGCGCGTCGGTGCGCGAGGGGTACGCCTCGGTGGCGGTGTGCGAGTGGTAGATCACGACCGGTTCCTCGTCGCGCTCGTCCATGCCGCGCCAGACGCGCAACTGCTCGCCCGAATCGAACCGGTAGAAGGTGGGCGAACGCTCGGCGTTGAGCATCTCGACGAGGCGCTCGGGCCGATCGGAGCCCTCGGGCCCGGCGATCACGCCGCACGCCTCGTCCGGGTGGTCGCGGCGCGCGTGGGCGATCATCGTCTCCACCAGCTCACGCCGGATGTGCAGGCCCGTCACGCACCCTGCAACCGCGCCCGGGCGCGGCCTATTCCGGCTCGCGGTCGAGCATCACCGAGACCAGCACGTCGAGCAGTGCCGAGAGCCAGTGGTAGACGTCCACGTGCCCGGCGCGCGTCGGGTCGTCCGACGACGGCCCGTCCGGCAGGTCCGCGGTGATGCCGAGCAGCGTGCCCAGCGCGAGGCGCAGGTCGTTGACGCAGGTCAGCCAGTCCTGCGCCTCGTCCTCGGTGAGAGTGACGGTGCCGGCCCGTTCGGGCAGGGTGGCGAGCACGGTCTGCGCCGCGGCGCGCTTCGCGTCGATCACCTCGGGCTCGTTGAGGGAGCGGAGCGCGGCGTTGAGGTCCTCGGCGAACTCGCCCGACGGGGCCCCTTCGGCGCCCGGTGCGTTCGCGTCCGGCCGGTAGAAGTCGGGCAGCAGGCGCCGCAGCACCGTCTCCGGGGGCGGCTCGGAGTGCCCCGTCCGCAGTCCGGTGAGCTCGGCCAGCTCGTCGTGCGGGGCGGAGTCCTCGCGCTCGTCGAACAGCTCGATCAGGGAGCCGACCAGGGACCGGACGAGGCCGACCTCCTCCGGATCCATCTTCGAGACGAAGCGGGCATCGCCGCGCACGCCTCGCTTGACCTGCCAGTTACGCACTCAGCTGTCGCGCTGCATCGTCGCCCACAGACCGGCCGCATGCAGCTTGCGGACGTCACCCTCCACCTTGTCGCGGTCGCCCGTGGAGACCACGGCCTTCCCCTCCGTGTGCACCTGCATCATCAGTTCCTTGGCCTTGTCGGTGCTGTACCCGAACAGCTTCCGCAGCACGAAGGTGACGTACGACATGAGGTTCACCGGATCGTCCCAGACGACGGTGACCCAGGGCTTGTCGATCGCCTCGTCGGTCTTGCGCTCGAGCACCGCCGACGTACCGGGCTGGGCAGCAGTGGAACCTCCGCCCGGACCACCGGCACTTCCCGGGGCCGCTGCGCTGCTGTCGGTCATGGTTCTAGGGTACCCAGTGTGACGGTAGATGAAAACGGGGCCGGCTCCCCCTCGCGGAGCTCCGCCCTGCTCACCGATCAGTACGAACTGACGATGCTGGCGGCCGCGCTCAAGGACGGCACCGCGCACCGTCCGTGCGTCTTCGAGGTGTTCGCGCGCCGCCTGCCGACGGGACGCCGGTACGGCGTCGTGGCGGGCACCGCCCGCGTCCTCGACGAGCTGCGCCGGTTCCGGTTCGGGCCCGACGAGCTCGCGGTCGTCGAGCGCTTCCTCGACGCGGACACGCTGGCGTGGCTTCGGGACTACCGCTTCACCGGCGAGATCGACGGCTACCGCGAGGGCGAGCTGTACTTCCCGGGCTCCCCGCTCCTGACGGTGCGCGCGAGCTTCGCGGAGGGCGTGATCCTCGAGACGCTGATCCTGTCGATCCTCAACCACGACAGCGCGATCGCCTCCGCCGCGGCGCGCATGGTGTCCGCGGCCGCGGGCCGGCCGCTCATCGAGATGGGTTCGCGGCGCACGCACGAACGAGCCGCCGTGGCATCGGCCCGCGCGGCGTACCTCGCCGGTTTCACCACCACCTCGAACATGGAGGCCGCCCGGACCTACGGCGTACCGTCGGGCGGCACGGCGGCGCACGCGTTCACCCTGTTGCACACGGGCCCGGACGGACCGGACGAGGAGGCCGCGTTCGCGGCCCAGGTCGCGGCGCAGGGCGCCGGCACGACGCTGCTGGTGGACACCTACGACATCACCGAGGGTGTCAACCGCGCCGTCCGCGCGGCGGGCCCCGAGCTCGGCGGCGTGCGGATCGACTCGGGCGATCTCGGCATCATCACCCGCCAGGTGCGGGCACAGCTCGACGGCCTGGGCGCGACGCGGACGAAGATCGTGGTGTCGGGGGACCTCGACGAGTACGCCATCGGCGCGCTGCGCGCCGAGCCCATCGACGTCTACGGCGTCGGCACCTCGCTGGTCACCGGCTCGGGCGCGCCGACGGCGGGCATGGTCTACAAGCTCGTGGAGGTCGACGGCCTGCCGGTCGCGAAGCGCAGCTCGCACAAGGAGACCCAGGGCGGGGAGAAGCGTGCGGTCCGGCTCGCGCGCAGCACCGGCACGATCGTCGAGGAGGTGCTGTTCCGGCCCGGCGCGACACCGACGGTGCCCGCGCACTTGACCGCGACGCCGCTGCAGATCCCGCTGGTCCGCGGCGGCGACCAGGTGGACGGCCTGCCCGGCCTCGAGGACGCCCGCACGCACCTGCGGGAGGCGCTCGTGAGCCTCCCCTGGGAGGGGCTGGGCCTGTCGAACGGCGAGCCCGCCATCGCGACGCGGTTCGAGGAGCGGCGGTGAGCACCGCACTGATCGTCGTGGACGTGCAGAACGACTTCTGCGAGGGCGGGTCGCTGGCGGTGGCCGGCGGCGCCGCGGTGGCCCGCGCGATCCACGACGACCTGCTGGACCGGTACCCGACGATCGTCGCCACCCGGGACTGGCACATCGATCCCGGCGCGCACTTCTCCGCGACCCCGGACTTCGTGGATTCCTGGCCCGTGCACTGCCGGGCGCGCACCGAGGGCGCGGCGTTCCACCCGAATCTGCGGCTGCCGCTGCGGGTCCCGGTGTTCAGCAAGGGCGCGTACTCGGCCGCGTACTCGGGCTTCGAGGCCCACGACGCCGACGGCGCCGCCCTCGCCGAATGGCTGGCGGCGCACGGCGTCTCGTCGGTCGACGTGGTCGGCATCGCCACCGACTACTGCGTGCGCGCCACGGCCCTCGACGCGCGGTCCGCGGGCCTGACGGTGCGCGTGCTCGCGGACTACACCGCGGGCGTCGCGGAGTCCTCCACGGAGGCGGCCCTGGCGGAGTTCGCCGCCGCCGGCATCACGGTGACCTGAGAATCACTGCGCGGGAACGCCGTCGGATTCGTCGGGATCGGGGATGTCGTCCGGGTAGACGATGTCGATCTCGGTGATCGTCTTCGGGAAGCCCTTGCGGTTGTTGGTCAGGAACCGATCGGCCCCCGCGACGATCGCCGTCGCGAGGTGTACCGAGTCCGCGGCTTTGAGCTTGTACGCGATCGCGAGCGTGAGTGCCAGCTGCGCCGTCGAGTCATCGAGGGGATAGAGGTCGAGCCGACCGACCAGTTCGAGGAGTCGCTGCGAATCCGCGGAAGCGGGATCGAGGCGCATGGGTTTCGCGAGGACTTCCGACAGGAGGACCAGGGACCCCACTCCTGCGATCTCGTCGGGCGCGTCGGGAAACAGCCGCACGATCCGGCGTCCCAACGGGTGGCCGAGCTGTCCGGCGTAGATGAGGACGTCTGCGTCGAAGGCGACGAGTGGGTTCACCGTGCCTGCCGGTCCGCATGGATCTCCTGGACGAGCTCATCCGCCCGTTCGACGGAGATTCCCGGCCTGAGGGGGCGCCGCCGGGCCGCTTCCAGGCGCGCACCGATCGCGTCCGCGGCCGCCCACGCAGCCGCCGCACGCGGCGAACGCAGCGCATCGGGCGAGACGAGCACGGCGACCACCCGTCCGTGCCGCGTGATCCGCACCTGCTCCCCCGCCTCGACACGGTCCAACTGCGCGGGCAGGGTCTGCCGCGCCTCGCTCGCACTGACGGTGGTCACGCACTCATTGTACGTCGCTGTACGAAGGCGTACAACAAGTCAATTCGGTCGACGGGCCTCCAGCGCGGACAGCTCGGCCAACAACTCGTCCGCGTACTGCATGGGCAGGGAGTGCGTGCCCTCCGGCCACACCCGGACCGTCGCGTTCGGGAGTGTCCGGGCGACCCGCGCGGCGGCCGCGGTGTCGGTGACGGCGCTGCGCGCCCCGAGTCCTACGAAGACGGGCATGGTCAGTCGGGCGAGGGCGGCACCGTCGGGCTGCTCGGGCGTCGGCAGCGCGGCGCGGTACCCCGCGGCCCCGGCATCGATCATGGCGCCGATGGCGCTCCCGGTCGCATCGCCGCCCTCGGCGCCGCCGATCGACTCGAGCCCCTTGCGCCGCCACGACTCCGGCAGGAAGGGCAGGGCCGACGGGAGGGTCGCGACGTACATCTGCCACCGCAGCCCCGCTAAGACGAGGATCGGCTCCCACAGGGTCAGGGTCGCCACCCGCTGCGGGTACCGGACAGCGAGGTTCGCGGCGCTCCATCCCCCGAAGGAGTGCCCGACGAGATGCACGCGGCTCAGGCCGAGCCCCGCCAGCGTCTCGTCGAGCCACGCCGCCTGATCCGCGGCACCGCCGAACGGCCGGTCCTGCACGCTCATCCCCGCGTCGCCCAGCGCGTCGATGGCGAAGACCTCCCGATCGCGGAGGCGGGCGAGCACGTCCGCCCACATCGGCACGCCCGACGACCTCCCCGGCACGAGCACCACGGGTGCCCGCCCCGGCGTCGGCGCCCCGAACCGGTACGCCCGCACGACCCCGAAATCAGTGCGCACGTCCCAGGTCCCGGTGGGCGCGGGCAGGTCGAGGAAGGCCCGACGGTACGCCTCCAGATAGGTCTCGCGCGCCGCCGCGGTCCGCCAGTACCCGACGGGGCTCGGGTCCTTCACGAGGTACGCGCCGGCGCCCGCGAGGACCGCCGTCGCCGCCAGCACGACCGCGACGGCCCGACGTACACGGCGAGTCATGAACCACCTCCTTTGCAATGCATACGCATTGTAACGGAGTCGCGATGCACCCGCATTGCTACGATCGGCGGGTGCCGAAACAGGTGGACCACGCGGAGCGGCGCGCGGAGATCGACGCGGTCGTGTGGACGATCATCGCCGAGGAGGGCATCGCGGCGGTGACGCTGCGGCGCATCGCCACGCGCGGCGACATCAGCATGGGCCGCATCCAGCACTACTTCCCCACCCGCAGCGCGATCCTCCGGCACGCCCTGACCTCGTACCTGGCCCTCGCCGCGTGGGCCCACCCCGTTCCGGACGACCCGTGCGAGGCGTTGCTCACCCTCCTCACGCACGCCATCCCGGGCGACGATACGCAGCGGCTCGGCGCGAAGGTCTGGTACGCCTACCTCGCCGAAGCCATCACCGATCCGGGCCTGCGAGAGATCGTCCGCGAGGCGCTCCGCGGCACCGAGGACCTCGCCACCGCACTACTCGACGGCGATCGCGATCGCGCGCGTCTGCTCCTCGCCGCGGCGGACGGGTACGTGTACCGAACCCTGATCGGGCTGGTGCCGGCCGCGGTGGCCGACGCCGCGATCCGTGGGCTGATCGAGGTCAGCCGCGGATCCGGTTGAGGTAGTTGTAGACGGTGAACCGAGTAACGCCCAGCGCTTCGGCGACCACCTCCGCCGACTTGCGGTAGGAGAACGCGCCACGCTCCTCGAGGAGCCGGACGGCGCGCTGCTTCTCGCCGCGGTCCAGCCGGTTCAGGGGCGCCCCCAGTTCATCCGCGAGGCTCGCAAGGAGACCGTCGAGATCCCCGACGGGCACGTCCGCCGACGGCAGCCGCACCCCCGCGACCGTCTCTCCCTCCCAGACGAGCGGGACGTCACCGGTCCGGAGCCCCTCCGCGCCGACGATCTCGCCGTCGAGCCGGTCGACGAGCTCCCGCACCGCGGCGACGAGCGGATGCACCGACTCGGTCACGGCAGGCGATCCACTTGAACGGTGACCCGCGTCGCTCCACTCGCGAACGCCCTGGTCAGAGCATCGCGAAGGGCCTCCAGTACCGCGTTCGCCTCGCCGTCGACGGACGTGCCGAGCGGACCGAAATCGTGCTCCAGCCCGGCCTCGCGCAGAGCCTCCACGGCGCGCTCCGCGTGCGGTGGGACCTCGCCCTCCCCGTGGAAGGGTTCGCTGGTGAACTCCGCTGTCAGACGCACCACCCGATGGTAGCCCGCAACAATTTTTCAACAAACTGTTGACGTGACGCAGCTCACATGTCATTCTTCGATTAGTGGAAAACTTCTTCCGCAGACCGAAAGAAGGCAGGTCAGATGGACCTCGAAGGCTTCAACTCGGCGGATCGCGCCGAACTCCGAGCCACCCTCCTCGCGTGTTGCGACGTGCCCTCGTGGGCGGACACGGTGCTCGCCGGCCGGCCCTACGCCGACACCGGGGAGGCCCTGCGCGTCGCCGGCACCGCCGCCGGCGCGTTCACCCCGGCCGACGTGGATCGCGCGCTCGCCGCCCACCCCCGGATCGGCGAGCGCGCCCAGGGCGCCTCGACCGAGGCCGCGTGGTCGCGCAAGGAGCAGTCGAGCGTCGCCACCGACGAGCAGACCCGGGCGGCCCTCCTGGCCGGCAACCAGGCGTACGAGGCGCGGTTCGATCGCGTCTTCCTGGTGAACGCCGCCGGTCTCGATGCGCAGACGGTACTGGCGAAGCTGCAGCAGCGGCTCGAGAACGACGACGCCACCGAGGCGGTCGCCACGGCGGGTGAGCTGCGCGGCATCGCACTGCGCCGCCTGGCCCGCGTCCTGGATCTGGAAGACGAACTCACAGAGAGGCGTTCATGAGCACCGTCACCACTCACGTCCTCGACACCGCGCGCGGTGTCCCGGCGGCCGGCGTACCGGTCCGGATGGACCGGATCAGCCCGGGCGGCACCGTCGACCCCGTGGCGCACGGCGTCACGGACGACGACGGACGCGTCAAGGACCTCGGCCCCGACGACCTGACGCCCGGCGTCTACCGGCTCACCTTCGACGTCGCCGGCTACGCCGCGACCACCGGGCAGGAGAACTTCTTCCCCGAGGTCGCCATCACCTTCAGTCTCATCGCGCAGGACGGCGCCGTGCCCCATCACCACGTCCCCCTCCTGCTCAGCCCGTTCCACTACTCCACCTACAAAGGAAGCTGACCATCATGGCAATCCACCTGGGCCCCAACCAGTACGGCAAGGCCGAGAACCGCGTGATGCGGGTCTACCGCGACACTGCCCGCCACACGATCCGCGACCTGAACGTCTCGTCCGCCCTCCGCGGCGACTTCACGGACGCGCACCGCAGCGGCGACCAGGCCGCGGTGCTGCCCACCGACACTCAGAAGAACACCGCCTTCGCCTTCGCCAAGGAGAAGGGCGTGGGCGCCATCGAGGACTACGCCCTCACCCTCGGCGGTCACTTCATCGACTCGACGCCCAAGGCCGACGGCGCCCGGATCGAGGTGCACGAGTACCCGTGGGACCGCATCCAGGTCGACGGCCAGGACCACGATCACGCCTTCGTCCGTTCGGGCGGCGGCATCCGCTCGACCATCGTCAACATCGACGGCCGCGGGGCGGACCGGAAGGCCAACGTGGTCACGGGCATTCACGACCTGACGCTGCTCAAGTCGACCGGCTCCGAATTCCACGGGTTCCTCAAGGACAAGTACACGACGCTGCAGGAGACCGACGACCGGATCCTCGCGACCTCGCTGGTGGCCAAGTGGCGCTACGCGCACACCGACGTGGACTGGGACGCCTCGTTCGCCTCGATCCGCGCGATCCTGCTGCAGCGTTTCGCGGAGATCCACAGCAAGGCCCTGCAGCAGACCCTGTACGGCATGGGTGAGTCGGTGCTCGAGCAGCACCCCGAGGTCGCGGAGATCAAGTTCTCGGCGCCGAACAAGCACCACTTCCTCGTGGACCTCTCGCCGTTCGGCGTGGAGAACCCGGGTGAGGTCTTCATCGCCGCCGACCGCCCGTACGGCCTCATCGAGGCGAGCGTCGTCCGCGACGACGCCCCCGAGGCGGGCTCGGCGTGGCACGGCGTTCCCGGATTCTGCTAGTAGGGACTGAGACGATGACCACCGCCAGCGCCACCGTCGAGCGGCCCGAGGACGAGAAGCTCCCCCTCGGACGCACCTTCATCTACGGTCTCCAGCACATCCTCACGATGTACGGAGGCGTGATCGCTCCCCCACTGATCGTGGGCGGAGCGGCCGGACTGTCCGCCACCGATATGGGCCTGCTGGTGACCGCCGGCCTGTTCGTCAGCGGCCTGGCCACAATCCTGCAGACCATCGGCGTGGGCCCGTTCGGCGCGAGACTGCCCATCGTGCAGGGACTCTCGTTCGCGAGCGTCTCGACGATGACGGCCATCGCCAAGGACGGCGGCGTGCGTCCGATCTTCGGCGCGATCATCGTCGCGGGCCTCATCGGTCTCGCACTGTCGACGATCTTCGCGAAGCTGATCCGGTACTTCCCGCCGGTCGTCACGGGCACGATCATCACGGTCATCGGCCTGTCGCTGCTCCCGACCACGTTCACGTGGTCGATGGGCGGTGCGGGTGCCAAGGATCTCGGATCGACCGCCAACATCGGCCTCGCGGGGCTCACCCTGCTCATCATCCTGGTGATCAGCCGGCTCTTCCAGGGCGCGATATCCCGACTGTCGATCCTCATCGGCATCGTGGTCGGAACGGGCATCGCCGCGATCTTCGGCAAGGTCGACTTCTCCCGCGTCGGCACCGGTCCCGTGTTCGCGCTGCCGCCCGTGATGCACTTCGGGACGCCGACCTTCCAGATCGGCGCCATCATCTCGATGACCATCGTGATCCTCGTGATCATGACGGAGACCACGGCCGACATCCTCGCCATCGGTGAGATCGTGAACACCCCCGTCGATGCCAAGCGGGTGGCGTCGGGCCTGCGCGCCGACATGCTCTCGACGACCGTGGCACCGGCGTTCAGCGCCTTCCCGTGCAGCGCGTTCGCACAGAACGTCGGGCTCGTCGCCCTGACGGGCATCAAGAGCCGCTACGTGGTGGCGATGGGCGGCGGCATCCTCGCCGTCCTGGGCCTCCTTCCCGTGGTGGGGCGCGTGATCGCAGCCATCCCGTACCCGGTCCTGGGCGGCGCCGGCATCGTGCTGTTCGGCTCCGTCGCCGCGAGCGGGATCAAGACGCTCTCCCGCGTCGACTTCGACGGCAACCTCAACATGGTGATCGTCGCGGTCGCGCTCGGCATGGGCATGATCCCCGTTGCGGCGCCGAAGTTCTGGGACCAGTTCCCGACCGCGGTCGGCACCATCATGCACTCGGGCATCAGCGCGGCGGCAGTGGTCGCGGTGGTCCTCAACTTCCTGTTCAACGAGATCAAGGCCGGCAACAGACCGGACGTCTCGGTGTTCGCGGCCGTCCCCGACGAGCGGAGCAATCCGCCGAAGCCCAGCAGCGGCCACTGAGCCGGCCCGTCGCGGCCCGACCGACGACACCGTCGCCCCGAAGCCGGAGTGTGCACCCCCCAACGCGCACTCCGGCTTCGTCGTCTCCGGGCCGGCCCGGACCAACCCCGCGAAACGGGGTTGACGTGACTCCCATCACATGCAACAATTCCATAGTACGGAAATGATCTTTCCGACAGGCGAAAGCTAGCAGGTCGAATCGACCTCGCCAGAACCTGCACCGCCGTACGTCCTGCCTGAAGAAGGAGCCCCATGAGCGCCAACGCCCCCGCCAAGTACACGGTCAACTGCTCGATCCTGCTGGCCGACCTGCCCGTCTTCGAGCGCCCCCGCGCCGTCCGCGAGGCGGGCTTCGAGGCCGTCGAGTTCTGGTGGCCGTTCGCCACCGCCGTCCCCGGCGACCGCCAGGTCGACGCCTTCGTGACCGCGATCGAGGACGCCGGCGTGCAGCTGACGGGCCTGAACTTCTTCGCGGGCGACATGCCCAACGGCGACCGCGGCATCCTCTCCGATCCGGCCCGCGTCGCCGAGTTCCGCGACAACATCGAGGTGACCGTCGGGATCGGCGAGCGCCTGGGCACCCCCGCCTTCAACGCCCTGTACGGCAACCGGATCGACGGTGTCGCCCCCGAGGAGCAGGACGCCGTCGCGGCGGAGAACCTCGCCGCGGCCGGCCGCGCCGCGGCGCGCACCGGCGCCGTCGTCCTGATCGAGCCCGTGAGCGGCGCGCCCCGGTACCCGCTCCTCACCGCCGCCGACGCGATCGCGGTCATGGACCGCGTGCGCGACGAGCAGGGCGTCGACGCGCTGCGCCTGCTCGCCGACCTCTACCACCTGCAGGTCAACGGCGACGACGTGAGCGCCGCGATCGACGCCTACGCGGCCCGCATCGGGCACGTCCAGATCGCCGACGATCCCGGCCGCGGCGAGCCCGGCACCGGCACCCTCGACCTCGACGGCCACCTCGCCCACCTCGAGCGCGTCGGCTACCGCGGCCCGATCGGCCTCGAGTACAAGCAGAGCCAGAGCGACCCCTTCGCCTGGCTCCCCGTCGCCGAGCGCAGCGCCGTCGTCGCCGCCTCCTGAACTCCTCTTCCAGCAAAGGAACTCCTCATGACGAACATCGCCTTCATCGGACTCGGCATCATGGGCAGCCCCATGGCCGTGCACCTGCAGAACGCCGGGCACACCGTGGCCGGCTTCAACCGCACGCCGGAGCGGGCCAAGCCGCTCGTCGACGCGGGCGGCCGCGCCGCGGAGTCGATCGCCGACGCGGTCGCCGACGCCGAGGTCATCGCCGTGATGGTGCCGGACTCCCCCGACGTCGAGGCGGTCCTCGCGGGCGAGGGCGGGGTCTTCGACAACGCCCCCTCCGGCGCACTGATCATCGACTTCTCGAGCATCCGCCCCGACGTGACCACCCGGCTCGCGGAGCAGGCGTCCGAGCGCGGCTTCCGGCTCATCGACGCCCCCGTCTCGGGCGGCGAGGCCGGCGCGGTGAACGCGGTGCTGTCCATCATGGTCGGCGGCGCTCCCGCGGACTTCGAGGCCGCCAAGCCGGTCCTCGACGTGGTCGGCAAGACCATCGTGCACGTCGGCCCCACAGGCTCCGGCCAGACCGTCAAGGCCGCCAACCAGCTCATCGTCGCGGGCAACATCCAACTCCTCGCCGAGGCGATCATCTTCCTCGAGGCCTACGGCGTCGACACCGCGGCCGCGGCGCAGGTCCTCGGCGGCGGCCTCGCGGGTTCCGCGGTGCTGAACCAGAAGGCGCAGAAGATGCTCGACCGCGAGTTCGAGCCCGGCTTCCGGATCGAGCTGCACCACAAGGACCTCGGCATCGTGACCTCCGCCGCGCGCGAGGCCGGCGTCGTCGCGCCGCTCGGCGGCCTCGTCGCCCAGCTCATGGCCTCGGCCCGCGCCAACGGCGACGGCGGCCTCGACCACTCCGCGCTGCTGCGCGGCGTCGAGCGCCTGTCCGGCCGCAGCAGCTGACACCCGAAACTTCCCTGACCACAACCACACTGGAGTACTGACATGGCTCGTATGCGTGCCGCTGAAGCTGCGGCGAAGATCCTGGAACTCGAGGGCGCGACGCAGGCGTTCGGCGTGCCCGGCGCGGCGATCAACCCCTTCTACGCGGCGCTGCGCGCGCACGGCGGCATCGGTCACGTGCTCGCCCGGCACGTCGAGGGCGCCTCGCACATGGCCGAGGGTTACACCCGCGCCACGGCCGGCAACATCGGCATCTGCATCGGTACGTCGGGCCCCGCCGGCACCGACATGATCACGGGGTTGTACTCCGCGATGGCCGATTCCATCCCGATCCTCGCGATCACGGGGCAGGCTCCGGTCGCGCGCCTGCACAAGGAGGACTTCCAGGCGGTCGACATCGCGTCGATCGCGAAGCCCGTCACCAAGATGGCCGTGACCGTGCTGGAGCCCGCGCAGGTCCCCGGCGTGTTCGCGCAGGCCTTCCACCTCATGCGTTCGGGTCGACCCGGCCCGGTCCTCATCGACCTGCCCATCGACGTGCAGCTCGCCGAGATCGACTTCGACCCGGACACCTACGAGCCCCTGCCCGTGTACCGGCCGGCGGCCACCCGCGCGCAGGCCGAGAAGGCCCTGGACATGCTCCAGGCCGCGGAGCGCCCGCTGATCGTCTCCGGCGGCGGCGTCATCAACGCCGACGCCTCCGACAAGCTGGTGGAACTGGCCGAGCTGCTGGACGTTCCGGTGATCCCCACCCTGATGGGCTGGGGCACGATCCCGGACGACCACCGGCTCGCGGCCGGCATGGTCGGGCTGCAGACGGCGCACCGCTACGGCAACGCGACGATGCTGGCCTCGGACTTCGTGCTGGGCATCGGAAATCGTTGGGCCAACCGGCACACCGGCGGGCTGGACGTCTACCGCGCGGGACGCACCTTCGTGCACGTCGACATCGATCCGACGCAGATCGGCCGGGTCTTCGCGCCCGACTACAGCATCGTCTCCGACGCCGGCGCCGCGCTCGACCAGCTCGTCGAGATCGCCCGCGAGCGGCGCTCGGCGGGCACCCTGCCGAACCGCGAGGCATGGGTCGAGTCCTGCGCCGAGCGCAAGCGGACGATGCAGCGCCGCACGCACTTCGACGAGATCCCGGTCAAGCCGCAGCGGGTCTACGAGGAGATGAACAAGGTCTTCAGCCGCGACACCCGGTACGTGAGCACCATCGGCCTCTCGCAGATCGCCGGCGGCCAGTTCCTGCACGTCTTCAAGCCGCGCCATTGGATCAACTGCGGCCAGGCCGGCCCGCTCGGCTGGACCATTCCCGCCGCGCTCGGCGTGGTGAAGGCGGAGCCCGGCACCGACGTGGTCGCCCTCTCGGGCGACTACGACTTCCAGTTCATGATCGAGGAACTCGCGGTCGGGGCGCAGTTCAACCTGCCCTACGTGCACGTCGTGGTGAACAACTCCTACCTCGGCCTGATCCGCCAGGCGCAGCGCGCCTTCGACATGGACTTCCACGTCCAGCTCGGCTTCGACAACATCAACGCCGACGTGTCGGAGGCCCACGACGCCGCGATCGCGGAGGTTCCCAAGGGCTACGGCGTGGACCACGTCAAGGTGGCCGAGGGACTGGGCTGCAAGGCATTGCGCGTGACCGACCCCGAGCTCATCGCCGAGACCCTCGGCAAGGCGCAGTCCCTGGCGCGCGAGCACAAGGTGCCGGTGGTCGTGGAGATCATCCTGGAGAAGGTCACCAACATCGCGATGGGCACCGAGCTCGACAACGTCGCCGAGTTCGAGGAGCTGGCACTCGCCGGCGCCGACGCCCCGACCGCGCTCCTCCTGCTGGATTAGGGAGTCGTCATGCGAGTGCTGCTGGCGCCCGACAAGTTCAAGGGCTCGCTGTCGGCCGTCGGGGTCGTCGACGCCCTCGCCCGGGGCATCGCCGAGGTCCGTCCGGAGTGGACGGTGCTGCGCGCCCCGATCGCCGACGGGGGCGACGGCACCGTCGACGCGGCGGTGGCCGCGGGGTGGACGCGGGTCCGAGTGGAGACCACCGGCCCCACGGGCGCCCGGGTGTCCACCTCGTACGCCCGGGGCGGTGGGACCGCGGTGGTCGAGCTCGCCTCGGCGGTCGGCCTCGAGCTGTTGCCCGACGGTGTGCCGGACGCACTCGGCGCCACCACCTTCGGCCTGGGCACGGTGATCCGACACGCCCTCGACGACGGGGCCCGGGCCATCGTGATCGGCCTCGGGGGCAGTGCCTCCACCGACGGGGGCGCCGGCATGCTCCAGGCGCTCGGGGTCACGATCACGGACGCCGACGGTGCGCCGCTCCCTCCCGGCGGCGCGGCGCTGGCCCGGGCTGCGCGGGTGGATCTGTCGGGCCTGCACCCGGCGGCCGCGCAGGCCCGGTTCACCCTGGCCTGTGATGTCGACAACCCCCTGCTCGGCCCCGACGGCGCGGCCGCGATCTACGGCCCGCAGAAGGGCGCGACCTCGGGCGACGTGGCACTACTCGACGCCGCGCTGCGGGTTTTCGCCGACCTGCTCGCCGCTGCCGGCGGGCACGACGCCCGGGACGTCCCGGGTGCGGGTGCCGCGGGCGGCACCGCCTTCGGCGCGATGGCGGTGCTGGGCGCGCGCGCCCGCCCCGGCGTCGACATCGTGCTCGAACTGGCGGACTTCGCCGCCAAGCTCGACGGCGCCGACCTCGTCGTGACCGGCGAGGGCTCGCTGGACGAGCAGACGCTGCACGGCAAGGCCCCCGTGGGCGTCGCCGCGGCGGCGCGTGCCGCGGGAATCCCGGTCATCGCCGTGTCCGGGCGGAACCTCCTGAGCGCGGACCAGATCCACGGGGCGGGCTTCCAGCGGGCGCTGGCGCTCGCCGAGCTCGAGCCCGATCCTGCACGATCGATGGCCGACGCCGCCGATCTGCTCCGGCGGATCGGCCGCACCATCGCCAAGGACGGCCCCGCCTGAGTTCCCCTCAGGCGGGACGGTTCCGCTGCAACCAGGCAGCGATCCGCCGCTCGCCGCGGACCGTCGCCCAGCGGCGGGCCGACGGGGAGAGGCGCGAGGCCAGGTGGACCGGCAGGTTCGTCGCCCACGCAACCGGCAGGGCCCACGGCATCGCGGCGGGGAGGCCGAGGTCGCGCAGGCCCTGCGGCCCCGCGAACACGCTCTCGATGCTGCCCAGGTAGCGCTGGTGGAAGCGCTTCCGGAGCGCCGACCCGACCGGGTACGCGTGCCGCCCCCAGTTGCCGTACAGCGCGCGGCCGAGGACCGCGGAGTCCGCGTCCGGTCCGGGCGTGTACTGGCCGATCTGGACCATCCGGCGCCGACCCTCGCCCTCCGTCGCGGGCAGGACGTGCTCGTCGATGCCGAGCAGCCAGCCGACGTAGCGCCACAGCGCCATCACGTCGCGCCCCTCGTCCGCGGAGACGGGCATGCCCAGTAGACGCAGTCCCAGAACGAAGGTCGTCGAGAAGAGCCCCAGTGTGCCGAGCTGGTCCGACTGGTTGATCGGTACGCCCCACTCGGCGAGGTCCCAGTCCTCGCGGCGCAGCAGCGTCGTGTTCGCGAGCCCGTGGATCACCCGGACCTTCACCGCCGACCGCCAGGCCCGCCCGTGCGGCCGCACGTCGCCGCCGATGATCTCGGACCACCACTGGGTGGTCTCGTGGATGCGCGCGTCGACACCGTCGACGAGGCGCCCGGTGGCCACGAGTTGCCGCGTGGTCGCGGAGGTCGTGTAGCCGGTCATCAGCGACGCCGTTGCGAGCACGTCGAGGCCGAGCGAACCGGACCGCCGGCAGACCGCGGCGCCGCGCTCGCAGGCGGCGAAGTCCACCCAGGACGGCGTCGCGGCGGAGCCGACAGCGTCGAGGAGTTCCTGCAGCACCGGATTCGGCGTGGTCCCGGACGCCAGTGCGGCGTCGAGATCCCGCATCGAGAACGCGCGGTCGTCGATCACCGCCCGCCCCATCCGGTTCCCGAGCTCGTCGCCGCGGCTCACCGCTTCTCGCGCCCAGTCGAGCTCCTCGGCGGTGAACGGGCGGCGGTCCTTCTGGAGGATCCGGAGGACGCGGACGGTCCCCGCGGCCCACTCGGGGTCGCGGTCGAAGCGTTCGGGACTGTCGACGGTGCGCGGGGCTGCAAGAGTCATGCCCCGAGCGTAACTCAATCTGGCTACAGCATGTAGCCACAATATTCTCGGAACCGATACCGCCCCGCTACTCCGCGCGAAGCCGCCGCAGCACCTCCGCGAGCTCGCGGTTGCTGAGGATGTCGGCGACCATGACCTCCTCGATCACCTCGACGGTCGCGTCGATCCGCCCGGCTGCGGCCGCGATGGACAGGTGCATCCCGCCCACGACGATCAGGCGCGCGGACAGCAGAGCGTCGGCGGGGTCGGGCGGGTCGTCGAGGATCTCCGCGGCCTGAGCGGCCATGGCACCCGCGAGCAGGTCGATCAGGGCCTCTCGCCGATCGCGCAGGCCGGGGTGCACGTCCGCGCTCATGAGCAGCGCGGCGCGCCGGTCGTCGTCGTCCACCGCGGCGAGCGAGCCGCGCACGCCCGCACGCACTTTCCGTTCGAGGACATCCGGACCGTCGGGCACCGCGCCGATCGCGCCGGCCACCCGCGCCATGACCGCCTCGGCCAGAAGGTCGAAGGCCTCGGTGAGCACCTGGTCCGGCGAGTCGAAGGCCTCACGGAAGTACCGCGCATGCAGGCCCGACTCGGCGCACAGCGAGCGCGCACTCACCGCTGCCACCCCGTCCCGGGCGACCACGGTGAGCGCGGCGTCGAGGAACCGGACCCGGCGTTCCTCGCGCCGGGCACCGGCCGCGACGCCGCTGTAGCGGCGCCCATCGCTCTCGGTCATCGGGCCAGCGTATCGACCCCGGTCTCCCTCTCCGTCCGCTGCGGGGAGGACGCCAGGCGGATGGCCTCGGGGACGGTGTCGCCGGGGAAGCCGATGCGATCGACGAGCGGCCGGATCAGCCCGAGGATGCGCGCCGCAAGCGCGTTGCGCTTCGGGGCCACGATCATGGCGGACCGGCGCTCGATCCCGTCGACGACCGCCTCCACCACGTCGTCGATCGGGATCATCGCCCAGAGACCGGAGGCGTTGTCGCCCCACAGCTTCCGTCCGGCGGGATCCTCGTGCACCGCGTCCATCATCGGGGTCTTGAAGAAGGTGGGGTGCGCGCTACCGACATCGACGCCGAGGTGCCTCACCTCGAGTCGCGTCGAATCGCACAGCGCCCACACCCCGGCCTTGCTCGCGGTGTACGGACCGTTGAGCGGGGAATGCACGAAGGCCGCCATCGATGAGACGGCGAGGAGGTAACCGCGCGAGTCCCGCGGAAGCGCGGCGCGGAAGGTGCGCCACACGCCGTTCAGGTTCGCGTCGATGACGCGCTCGAAGCCCTCCGGATCGAGCGACTCCATGGGCAGCATCGAGCTGAGACCGGCGTTCGCGACGACCACGTCGATGCGGCCGAAATGCTCTGCCGCCTCATCGATCGCGATGCGGACGCTCTCGATGTCGCGCACGTCGGCGGCCCATCCGTGGGCGACGGCCGCGCCGCCGAGCGCCGCGGCCTGGTGACGACGACGGTGCGGCCGGCGAGTCGGTACACGATGGTTCTCCTTGAAGGTGGACGAATCAGGCGACGGGGACGTGGCGCGCGAGGAAATCGAGCTGATCGGCGACGTTGCGCTCGAAGTCGTCGCCCACGTAGATGTCGAAGTGGCCGGCGTCGTAGAGCTTGATCTCGGCGTTCGGGGCCTGGGCCGCGTACCGCTGCGTGCGCCCGGCGGGCGCGACGGTGTCCTTCTCCGCGATCGCCAGGAACAGCGGCGCGTGAACGTCCTTGATCCGCCGCCCCGGGAAGTGCCGGATGATCTGCAGCGCGAACCGGGCGACGATGTCCTTACGGATCTCGCGGCCACCGTCCGCGGGCAGGAGCCCCTCGATGCCCGACGCGGAGTCGGGTGAGGTCATCAGGGCGACGGTGCCCGGCGCGCCGTAGCTCGGCACCGTCACCGGCGCGCGCCCGAGGAGACCGCCCACGGCGTCCCGCAGCGCGACGGCGGTGAGCCGCAGCGACGTGAGCGGCGGGATCGTGAACGACGAGGCGAGCCCATCTGTGAAGGGGCACTGGGCGATCGCCGCCGCGATCCGCGGGTCGTCCGCGGCGGTGACGATCGAGTGTCCCCCGCCGAAGGACGTGCCCCAGACGACCACGCGGTCGGGATCGACACCGTCGAGCGTGCGGGCGAAGGCGACCGCCGAGCGCCAGTCCTCGAGCTGCCGCCCGATGTCGAGCAGCTGGCGGGGCTCGCCGCCGCTGGCCCCGAAATGCCGGTAGTCGAAGACGAGGCAGGCGTAGCCGGCGGCGGCGAAGCGCTCGGCGAAGGCGTCGAGCCGCTCCTCCTTGACGCCGCCGAGGCCGTGGGCGAGGACGACGATCGGCCGTCGCTCCCCCTCGGCCCCCGCGGGCCGGTACAGCCAGGCGGCGATGGTGCCGGATCCGGATCGGAAGGTGATGTCTGTGCGCGTCATGTTCCGAACCATACTGGAATAACCTCCATAATTGGAAGACCTTCCAATTATGTCTTGGGTTACAGTATTGGACATGGAACCCACCCGTGCGCAACGCAAGGCCGCAGCGAACCGGCGCGCGGTGGTCGACGCCGCGCGGGAGATCGTCGCCGTCCACGGCGCCGACGCAATGACCTTGGAGGCGGTGGCCGAGCGGGCCGATGTGGCGGTGCAGACGATCTACAACCGGGTCGGCGGCAGATCCGCGCTGCTCACCGCCGTCGCCGAGCAGGCCATGGAGGAGAACCGCGCGTACATGGACGCGGCCTACCGGACCGATGGCGACCCCGAGGCCACGATCCTGTTGGCCGCCAGGGAGTACGCCCGGTTCGCGCGGGAGCGGCCCTACGAGTTCCGGATCCTGGTGGAGCCGCCGGACGTCCCCGACGCGGTGGCCCGGATCGCTGAGCTCACCCGGGAGCAGAACGCGAAGCTCGCCGCAGTGCTGCGCAAGGGCGTCGCGGCCGGGACCGCCCGGCCCGACCTGGACCCCGATCGCGCCGCCACCGCCCTGTCGGCGGCGCTGAACGGCGTGCTCGCCCTCGCGTGGCGGCCGGGCGATCTCGGCGCGGGGCCGGAGGAACTCGATCTCCTCTTGGGCACCGTCATCGCGACCCTCACCGACGGCATCCGCGCTCGGTAGCGGATCCGCGGTCGCCGGTCAGGCCGACGCGGCCAGGATCTCGCGGGGGTCGAAGGTCACGTTCACCGCGGTGATCAGGCCTTTCTCGACGTGCGTCCAGTTCGCGACCGCCGTCGCCGGGGCTCCGCCCATCCCCAGGTCGAACCACGTGATGACGTCGTGATCGTCGGCGAGGCGGGCACGGATCTCGAGCGAGTCGGTCGCCTGCGCCATGCCGTTCAGGCCGGCCAGGAACTCGTCCGGTCCGTTCGCCACACCGAAAACCCCGGCGAAGCGGCAGTCGGGCGCGAGGAGGGGACGCAGGGGCTCGAAATCCTTCGCCTCCCAGCAGCGGAAGTAGGTCTCGGCGAGCTGGCGGGGTGTGCTGTTCTCGGTCATGACTCCACTCTGCGACCGCCGAGCGAAGAAGTCCAACAGCTGAATCTGATTCGACCTATCATCTTCAGTGATGGAACTGCACCAGCTCCGCTACCTCGTCGCCGTCGCCGACCGCGGCTCCTTCACCGCGGCCGCCGACGCGCTGCACGTCGCCCAGTCCGGGGTGTCCGCGCAGGTCGCGAAGCTCGAGCGCGAGCTCGGCCATCGCCTCCTCGACCGGGGTACCCGCACCGTCGGGCTGACACCCGAGGGAACGGCGCTCGTCCCCTACGCCCGCGCCGCACTCGCAGCGGTCGCAGCGATCGGGACGGTCGCCGACGAACTCACGGGCGTGGTCCGCGGTCACGTGCGCCTGGGCACCGTCATCGGCTGCACGATCCCCGGCTACCTCGCCGGCTTCGCCGCGTTCCGCGCGGACCATCCGACGGTGACCGTCGAGGTCGCGGAGGGCAACTCGGACGAGCTCATCGCGGGCCTCAGCACGAACACTCTCGACGTCGCCCTCGTCGCCCACGCCCACCCCCTTCCCGACGGCCTCACTGCGCACCGCCTGATCCGCGAACCCCTGACGGCCGTCGTCCCGGGCGACCACGAGTGGGTCGGCCGCGACGCCGTGACCTGCGCCGACCTCGCCACTCGCACCGTCCTGTGCCTACCGCCCGGCACGGGCGTGCGCACCGCGCTCGACCTCACCTGCGCCGCCGAGCGCACCGTCGTCGACCCCGCCGTACAGGCCCACTCCCCCGAGGCGCTGCTCGCGCTCGCCGAGCGCGGCGCTGGCGTCGCGGTCCTCACGGCCTCGATGGCGGGCGGACGCCCGGGCTTGTCGACGGTGCCGATCGCCCGGTCCGCCAGGACCAACCTGTCCCTCGCGACGCGGGCGGCACCGTCGGCGGCGGCGGGCGCGATGACCCGCACCCTGCGCGAGCACCTCGCCCCCTGATCGACGAGCCCCCCGGCCGGGCCCACAACGCTCGGCGCCGTCCCATGCGTTCCCGTACGTTCCCATGACAGATGCGCCGATATCGTTGTAGCCTCCTTCCCGAACCACTTGGTTCGGGAAGGACAGAACAATGATTCCGACACGGCACAGAATTCGGCAGGGACCACGCATCGCGGGAAGTGCGACACTCGCAGTGCTGCTCGCTTCTCTCTTCACGCCGTCGACCGCAGTAGGCGCCCCTTCAGGACCCGAACTCAGCGAACCCACTGCAGCTCTGGACCGAGCGATGAATTGCCCGAAGCCGCTCGGCAAGGACGGTCCGGAACCCGTTCTGTTGATCCCCGGAACCGCATCGACCCCGGAGTCGGCCTTCGGCTGGAACTCGATGAAGGCCTTTCGCGAGGAAGGCACTCCCTTCTGCTCCGTGACACTGCCGGACGAGGCGAATGCGGACATCCAGCGCAGCGCCGAGTACGTTGTTCACGCCCTACGGAAAATGAACTCGTCGAGCGGCAAGAAGGTCCAGATCGTGGGCTGGAGCCAAGGCGGTGGCCCGTTGCCGAGATGGGCATTGAAATTCTGGCCGGACACCCGACACATGGTCGACAACCTCATCGGGATCGACCCCGACAATCACGGATCTGCCGTCGTCAATCTCCTGGGGTGCGGAGTCATCAACACCTTCTGCTCACCGGCGCTCTGGCAGCAACGACCCGATTCGCACTTCATCTCCACCCTGAACCGCGGCGGCATGACCTATCCGGAGGTCAACTACACCGTTCTCTACCTGAACTTCAGCAATGTGGTCGAGCCCAGCGTCCACGGTGAATCCCAGTCGTTGCCGCCCGGGCCCAACGTGACCAACGTCAGCCTGCAGGGGACCTGCGGCGGCCCGCTCTCGCTCCCCTCCGATCACGCGACCGCCGTCGGGCTGCCGATCACGGCGAGCCTGATACGGGCGACACTGTCCAACCCGGGGCGGCCGCTGCAGAAGGCATCGATCAACGCGAGTGCATGTACGAAGACCTTGCCGGCCATCCAGGAGAACATCGGGATCATCGCGAACAACTACCTGCAGCAATTCACCCGGTCCATTCCTCGCCATTCGGTTCCGGCAGAACCTGCACTCCGCGCATACGCTCGCACTACCCGCTGATCCTCGCGCCGGTCCGCATCGCCGCGGAAGCCTGAGGTATCGTGGGGCGCATGCGAGCGGCAGGCCAAGCAACACGGGACAGAATTCTCGCCGTCGCGAAAAACGAGTTCGCGCGGTACGGATTGGCGGGCGCGCGGATCAATCGAATCGCCGCGGACGCGATGGCCAGCAAGGACCGGCTCTACGCCTATTTCGACAGCAAGGAGCAGTTGTTCGCGGAGGTTTCCAGTCAATGGATCAGTCGCACAGCCTACGACCTCGCACTCTCCGGCGACGATCTTCCCGGATACGTCGGCAGGCTGTTCGACGATTTCTTGGAACACCCCGAGAACGCTCGACTTCAATTCTGGGCGGAACTGGAAGTGACGGATCCCTTGCCGGCCGATGACCCGCGCGTAGCGATGCTCCGGGCTAAAGTCGCGGAGATCCGCCGCGCCCAGTCATTGGGATTGATCGACGATTTCTGGCACGCCCCAGAGCTCGTCGGCATGCTCGTCAGCATCGCGCGGGATCAGGCAGTTCCGAACAGGCACCCGCGTCTCCACGATCAGACCGAGCGATCGGTTGCGGACAGACGGGCCGCCGCGGTCGAGGCGGCCCGGCGCCTCGTACAACCCCGCTGAGGCCACCACACGGTCAGAGCGCCGGACGGGCCGCCGGACGCCAGCGTGCGACGGCGGCGCCGAGCGCGACGACGGTCAGCGCCGCCACACCCAGCCCGAGCGCCGGGTAGGTCCACGCCGAGACGACCGCGCCGGATGCGAGACCACCACCGGCGCCGGCGAGCGCGATGAGCACGTCCACCTTGCCCTGCACCCGCGCCCGGTCGCCCAGCTCCGTGCCGTCGACCACCAGCGCGGTTCCGGCCACCAGCCCGAAGTTCCAGCCGACCCCGAGCAGGACCAGGGCAACGATGTTCGCCCACAGCGAGTCCCCCGACCCGACCGCGGCGAGCAGCCCCGCCGCCGCCAGGACGACCCCCGAAGCGACGACCATCGGCATCCGCCCGACCCGGTCGACGAGCACGCCCGTGATGGGCGAGGGCAGGTACATGCCCGCGATGTGCAGGCCGATCACCATGCCCACGGCGCCCAGACCGTGATGATGGGCCTGCATGTGCACCGGGGTCATCGTCATCACCGCAGTCATCCCGATCTGGGTCACGACCATCACCGCCGCGCCGAGGTACGCCGCGCTCCGCACCCCGGTGTGCTGCCCGCCGGCGACGGGCTCGTGGCCCGCGCCGAGTTCGCGGGCCAGCAGCAGAGGATCCGGCCGCAACAGGGCTCTTCGAGCTTGAGCGGGCAGTGCCTGGTCAGGGCTTCGGCGGCTTCGGCGTGTCGGTGACGTGAGGAGCCCCTGGTCTCCGGAAATCTGGATGTTGCGACACATTCCGATTTCGGTGAGGAGTACCAGGGGCATGAGCGAGCCTACTTCGTTGTTGCTGGGCCTGGAAGGTCTGCAGGTCACGAGCGTTTCGGCATTGCCGGATAGGACGCGGCTGGTGGAGGTGATCACCTGCGATCCGGATGCTGCTGCGTGCCCGTCATGTGGTGTCGTCTCGACCTTCGTCAAGGATCATTCGGTCACGTATCCACGTGATGTGCGATACGGAGATGATCCAATTAGGTTGCGCTGGTGGAAGACGCGATACCGATGCCGGAACGATGAGTGTGATCGGGCGACGTTCACTGACCGGATACGTGAGGTCCCGGCGCGGC
>NZ_LSRF01000016.1:0-2923 GCF_001575195.1 Tsukamurella pseudospumae | reverse complement strand
GGCCCCCTGTGTCCTGATCAGGGCGAACAGTGTTCGTCGCGTGCTGATGCGCACGGTTGATCGTGGCGTCCACCGACACCGCCGTCCAATCGATCTTGCCCGCCGCATCGGCGTCGGCGAGGAGCGCGGCCAGAACCTTGTCCCAGGTTCCGTCCTGGGCGTAACGCCGGTGACGCTTCCAGGCCGTCTTCCACGAACCGAATGCCTCGACCGGCAGATCCCGCCACGGAATCCCGGTTCGATACCGGTAGATGATCGCCTCGACCACTCGCCGGTTGTTCTCGAACCGACGCCCAGGCCGACCAACACTCGAAGGCAACAACGGCTCGATCCGAGCCCACTGCTCATCCGAAATCGCTTCGTACCGAGATGAACTCACGGAACGATTATCCCCGATCAGCAGTCCATGATTGGGAGACACGCCCTAGCCCTCCTCGTCGAAAGACCTCGGCGGTGACCAGGTGACCCGCTGCTCGGAACAGATTGCTCTTGCTGACCTTGGGGTACATGTGGACTCCGCCTAGTGGTTGTTGGTCCACGACGGCTGTCCGTCGCGGTGTTCGGGGTCCGCATCCACCCAACGGGTGATTGGGTGCGCGTCACGGACAGCCTTGATACGCCGTTGAAGGTCGGTGATGCCCGCGCTCACCTCGTCAGACGGTCGCCCGCGCGCTTCCGCGTGCAGGTCGTCGAAGTCGGGCGGTGCCCCTGCTCCGACGACGGCTTCGAGCACGAACAGTTCACGGCGCAGGTTCGCGTAGAACTTCGCCGCGTTGGGAGTCGCCATGCGGTGAATCCTGGCATACCGCCCCCGCCCCGTCTCACGGTTCGCGTGCCATGATTCCCGCATGACGGTGGACGACGCGACCAGCTCGAACGACCTCGCGGCGGCGTTCGCGGTGCTGTCGGACTTCCTCAGCCAGAACAGCCTCACGGTGCAGCTCGCGGAGGTGGAATCCGCACTCGTCGAGACCACGGCGTTAGACGCCGCAGAGGTGGTGTCGGCGCACGGGCTGTCTGCCGAGCTGCTGTCGGCGGCGCTGTCTGTGCGGTCCACGGTCGGACGGCTGAACGATGTGATTCACGCGACGACCATCGCCCTGGTGCTGCCTCAGATTCTCGAACCAGGGGAGCGAGTGACGAATCGTCCGTCGCTCGGCGCTGGCAATGACAAGAGCCGACCGTTCGACTTGGAAACCGACAGAAGGATCGCGGAGTTCAAGGTCGCGCAGTGGAAGGGAGCGGACACCATGCGCAAGCGCGGTGTATTCGCCGACCTGGTGCACCTTGCCTTGGATAAGAGTGAGCGAACGGCGCAGCTCTACGTGGTTGGCGATCTTCCTGCCCGCTTCCTCCGAACCTCGGCGTCGAAGGCGTCGTGGGCAATGGGGCGCTCCTCGCCGCACACGCGGTCGCGGTTCACCGAAAGGTTCGATCCTGACGCAACGATGTCGGTCGCGGAGTTCACCGCTGGACCTGCCGCGCATATCGAGCTGGTGGACCTATGCGAACTAGTGCCAGGGTTGGCTTTGTAGAGCGGCTTCTTAGGCGTTCCGCTCGGTCACACGAGGAGTAGTTCGTCCCATGTCCAGTTTGGACTCCTCGCAGCAGCAATGCGGAGGTGTCTATTAGAGGGCACCGACAAGCGACTAGGAACGTGCCATGATCGCGGCATGGACGGCAGGGATTGGCAGGCGGGCTCGATCATCGGCGCTGAGCAGTACCGCGCGATGACTTTCATTCGGACGGCGAATCTGGGCGGCTACCTACCCACGGTCAACCAGGTGCAGGCGTGGCTCGATCAACCAGGCAGGATTCCTGGCAAGGTGACGAGGAAGCGTGTCGAATCTCCGTTCGGGGGAGCAGCCAAGCCGAGTTTCACAGTGAGTTCTCTCATCAACGATGCGATGGAGAAGTCATACCGCCCCATCGGCGAGATGATGCAGCAGTTGGTGGGAACGGCTCCCCCTGCGTACATGGCTCCGTGGCGGCAGGCGATGGAGCAGGCGAGGTACATCGAGACCAGAGCGCCCGACGAGACTGTGCTTGCGCAGCTCCTCCGTCTGATGTGGCTCGAAGAGGTCGACGGCGGGCTGCGACTAACTCAGTTGGGTCATGCCTTGTACCGCGCCGACCGCGAACGGGACGGTGGCGATGAGGTGCAGTTCCTTGGTGGAAGCGAAGATCCGCTGGCATGGGCGAGCCTCGTCGGGTTCCTGACCGACCTTGGCGACTGCACGATCATCGACCCGTACCTCAAGGCTCCGCAGTACTTGCCGCTTGCTCAGCTTACGGAAGTCAGCCGTATTGTGATTGGTCCAAAGGTCTCGAAGGGCGAGTTGGCAGCGTTGCAGGTTGCGCACGCTGGACTGGACAGCAACGTTGAGATTCGTCGGCACACAGGTGGGATGCACGACCGATTCATCATCGCGCGAGATAGTGTGCACACGCTCGGCTGCTCGCTAAACGGGGTAGGGAAGAATCCGACCACGCTGATTCGGCTCCACGGCGAGATTGCAGATAGCGCCCGCAGGATCGCGGATGACATGTGGGAAGCGGCGACGCCGCTAGCCTCGATCTTTCATGAGGTGGTCGACCTCCTCCTGATCGGTTTCGGATTGGTGGTTTCGGGCCGGTTTCCGGCCTGTGGGCGGAGGTGATCGCCCCGGTGTTGCGTCGGGTGGCGTCGGGTTCCACTGCCCCGTTGGGTGTTTCGTGATCGGATGGTCAGGGACGTTGTGTCGGTCATGTGGGTGCTCGCATCCGGTTCAGGCGCTGTAGGCCGGCGATCAGCAGGCGGGTGTCGGGGGCTGTCGCGGCGAGGTGTAGGCGGGTTCGGCGGGCGTGCCGGGCGAGGGATCCGGCGATGCAGAAGAGTCGGTGACGTAGACGTTTGGGTTCCCACCGGCGGGCATCATGGCTG
>NZ_LSRF01000015.1:0-83957 GCF_001575195.1 Tsukamurella pseudospumae | reverse complement strand
CCCGGAGGTGCCCTTCGATGTGGAGGAGGTGTGCGCGCTGATCAAACGACGCTTCCAGCGGGGGCATTCGAGTTTCATCGTGGTGATCGCCGAGGGCGCCAAACCGGCGGAGGGCACGATGGAACTGCGGGTCGGCGGGACCGACGAGTTCGGGCACGAACGGTTCACCGGGGTAGCGCACCAACTCGGGGTGGAGATCGAGAAGCGGATCAGCAAGGAGGTCCGCACCACCGTCCTCGGTCACGTGCAACGCGGCGGTACCCCGACGCCCGCGGACCGGGTGCTGGCCACCCGCTACGGCGTCAACGCCGCCGACGCCGCGCACGCGGGGAAGTTCGGGCAGATGGTGTCGTTGCGCGGCACGTCCATCGGGCTCGTACCACTCGCGGACGCCGTCAAGCAGCTCAAGCGCGTCCCGCGGGAACGCTACGACGACGCCGCGACCTTCTTCGGCTGAGCCGAGCCGTCAGCCGATGACCTTGAGCGCGTTCCGGACCGCCGCGTTGACGGCGACCACGAGCGGTACGTTCACCGTCGGCTGCAGGCGCAGGGCCGACGGCGAGAGCGGCCCGCCGCCCATGATGACCGCTGCGGCACCGTCCTGGTCCACCGACTGCCGGACGGCCTCCCGCAGCGCCGCGTCCAGCCGGTCCGGGGACTTCACCAGCTCCGTCGCGTCGCCGGGCGTGACCCGCACGCCCCGGTACTGCCCCTCGACACCCAGCGCTGCGGCCTTGGCCCGGAAGGACTCGACGAGCGCAGGATCCGAGGTGACGGTGGCGATTCCGAACGCGCGGCCGCCCTGCGAGGCCTCCCGGAAGGCCTCGGTGCCGATGCCGAACACGGGGATCGTGAGCGCGTCGTCCAGCTCGGTCAGGCCCGGGTCGCTGAAGGCGGAGACCACGATGGCCGCGACGCTCGGGTCCGTCGCCGCCTCGACACCGCGCTTCAGCACGCCACGTGCCGCGGCGACCATGTCGTCCTGGGTCGTCAGGAGCGCAGGCACGCCCTCGTTGGTGACCCCGACGATCGTCGCGGCGCCGCCCGCCTCCGCGGCCGCCAGCTCCACCATCGAGGCGGTCGCGCTCGCGCTCGAGTTCGGGTTGATCAGCACGATCTTCTTCGCCGGCGCCGCGGCGGCCGACGAGCTCACAGCGGCACCGTCACCGCTGGTCGCGCACCCGGCGACCGCCATCGTCAGAGCGATGAACCCCGCCACCAGCCCGCTGCCCCGTACCGCCATGTCGCACCTCTCCGCCCGGCTCACGATCGAGCTCGATTCCGTCCTGTGGAATCTACACTCCGAATTCCGGACATACGGCAGAACGGTGGCACCCGCGCGGTCACACCTCGGGGAGGACGTGCGCACCGCGTCCCGGCCGCACCGCGGCCACCGTCGGGACGGGATGGCCCGCCCGAGCGACGAGCCCGGGCAATTCGTCCGCGATCCGTCGCGCAGCATCCTCCGGCGCCAGGGCGATGACGGTGCCGCCGAACCCGCCGCCCGTCATCCGGGCGCCGTGGGCGCCGAGGCCCACCGCGGTCGCGGCGATGAGGTCGATCGCGGGAACGGTGATCTCGAAATCGTCGCGCATCGACGCCTGCGAGGCGTTCATCAGCACCCCGAAAGCCGAGTGATCCGTGCCACGGAGGGCTGCCGCCGCGTCCAGGACGCGGCGGTTCTCGGTGAGAACATGTCGGGCGCGACGACGGATCTCGTCGTCCGCCAACCGTTCCCAGGCGTCGCCCGGCGCGTCCCGCAGCGACGCCACACCGAGCTGCGCCGCAGCGGCCTCGCACGCCTCGCGCCGGCGGCGGTACTCCCCCGCCGCGTGCTGGTGCGGCGTCCGCGAGTCGATCGCGAGCAGGACGTCGTCGCCCAGACGCATCGGCACGGGATCGACGGCGAGACTGCGGAAGTCGAGGAGCAGCGCCGTATCGTCCTCGCCGTAGAGGCTCGCCATCTGGTCGAGCAGTCCCGTCGGGGCACCCACGTACGCGTTCTCCGCGCGCTGGGCGACCCGCGCCAGCTCGGTCCGGTCCAGGCCGTTCGACGGTGCCAACGCCAGCAGCACCGCGCACTCGAGCGCGGCCGACGACGAGAGGCCCGCTCCCACCGGCACGTCCGAGCTCAGCCGCAGTTCGCCGGGTGGGACGTCGATCCCGTGGTCGCGGAGCGCCCACACGCAGCCCGCCACATACGCGGCCCAGCCGCCGACGCCGTGCGGGGTGGTGTCCAGCGGGATCACGACGGTCCCGCGCTCCTGCGCGGAGGACACCTCGATCGTGGCGCCGGACGGCGCACCGTCGAACTCGGCGACAGTTCCGACCTGCAGGGCGATGGGCAGCGCGAAGCCGTCGTTGTAGTCCGTGTGCTCGCCGATGAGGTTCACCCGCCCGGGGGCGTAGGCGCGCACCGTCATCCGATCACCGCACGCAGCTCGTCGGCGATCGCTTCGGGCGTCTTGTCGGTGACGAAGGCGTCACGCCCCGACTCGGACCCGGCGAGGTACTTGAGCTTGTCCGCGCTGCGGCGGATCGAGAACAGCTCGGCGTGCAGGTAGCCCTCGGGCTCGTCGGTCCGGTACTGGTGCCACGACGCGATGTACGGCAGCGGCGCATCGTAGAGGGCGTCGAAGGCCCGCAGCAGCGTCAGGTACACCGCGGCCAGGTCGTCCGCCTCGGCATCGGTGATCTCGGTCAGGTTGCGCACGTGCCGATTCGGGTACACGTGCACCTCGACGGGCCACTTCGCCGCGTAGGGCACGAACGCCGTGGTGAGGTCCGTGCGCACGAGTATCCGGTCACCGTCGGCGATCTCGGACGCGAGGACCGCCTCGAACAGGTCCCGCCCGTGCTCGCGCCGGTACTGCGCGGCGGTGCGCACCAGAGAGGCGGTGCGGCGGGTCCGGAACGGGTAGCCGTAGATCTGCCCGTGCGGGTGCGTCAGCGTCACACCGATCTCCTCGCCGCGGTTTTCGAAGCAGTAGACCTCCTCGATGTCGCTGCGCGCGAACAGTTCCGCCGTGCGATGCGTCCAGGCGTCGAGCACCAGCCGGGCCCTGCGCTGCGTCAGGCCGGCGAAGGAGCCGTCGTGATCGCTGGTGAAGCAGACCACCTCGCACCGGCCCAGGCCGGGCCACTGCACGCGCAGCGGATCCGCCTGCGGGAAGTCGTCCGCCACCCATCCCTCGGGCGTGGAGAGCGAGGGGAAGCGGTTCTCGAAGACCACGACCTCGTAGTCCTCGGCGGGGATCTCACTCGACAGCCCGGCGGGATCGGGGTCGAGCGGGCACATGGTCCGCGGCGGCTTGTAGGTCCGCTCCTGCCGGGCGGGCGCGATGATCACGTTGTCGCCGGTCGTGGGGTCGCGCCGGACGGTGGTGGTGGGCACCGTCGGGCGGGGCGGCAGGTCCCGGCGATCCGTGCCGACGAGCGGCGCGCCATCGGACGAGAAGAACAGGATCTCGCGGCCGTCGGCGAGCCGGGAGGCGAACGGCGCCTGCATGTTCCGAATCACGCTGCACCGCCCGGGGCCAGCGTCAGCGGGATCACCGCGGCCAGGCCCTCGCGCGCCGCGCGTGGCGTCCCCGAGTCCATGATCAGCCCGTCGACGTCGGCGAACCGGGCGAACAGGTGCGCTCCGATCTCGCCGAACTTGGTGTGATCGGCGAGCAGCACCGTCGAGCGTGCGCTCGCGATGAGGCGTCGATTGGTCTCGGCCTCACCGATGTTGGGCGAGGTGAAGCCGGCGACCGGGTCGATGCCGTGGCAGCCCAGGAAGGCGAGGTCGCACCGGACCCGCTCGAGCATCGCGTTCGCGACCGGCCCGACCAGCGCGTCCGACGGCGTCCGCTGCCCGCCGGTCAGCTGCACGGCCGCGGCCACCGTCGGGTCGCCGTCCGCATCGTCGTGGTCGGGGTCGGTGAGTGCGTGGAAGATCGAGATCGAGTTGGTCACCACGGACACGGCGCGGCCCCGCAGCAGGCGCGCAAGCTCGACGGTGGTCGTACCCGCGCCGACCGCCACGGTCATGCCGTCCCCCACCAGGTCGACGGCGGCCGCGGCGATCGCCCGCTTCTCGGCGGTGTCGCGCACGGCCTTGAGCGCCGAGCGGGGTTCGACGCCACGACCGGTGGAGCCGCCGGAGCGCACCGCGCCGCCGTGCACCTTCGTGAGCTCGCCCGCCTCCTCGAGACGGTCCAGGTCGCGGCGGATCGTCATCTCCGAGACACCCAGCTCCACGGCGAGGTCCATGACGCGTACAGCGCCCGTGGCCACCGCCGCCTCGAGGATCACCCTGCGTCTCTCAGCTGCCAGCACGCCGCGAACCTATCAGCGCCCAGACCGCGAAGGCAGCGGCCACGAGCACCAGGGCACCTCCGACCCACAGGTTGCCCGCGCTGCCCGCGGACATGTCGGCGCGATCGGGCGTGTGCTGGAAATGTTTCGCGCCCGCCTCCGCGAAGCCCGGCGCGATACCGGCGACGAGGAGGAGCACGCCGTAGATGCCGAGCAGGGCGGCGATGATGGCGCGGATGTCGAAGAGGAGGGCCAGGATCGAGCGTTCCGCCTTCTCCGCGGGGGCCGAGCCGGTGTCGTCGTTCGTCATTGTTGTCAGCTCCTCGTCAGTGGAAGATCAGGCCGAGTACGGCGGTGACGGCGAGTACCGCCACGCCGAGGGGTACCGGGCGGGCGTACCAGGCCGCCGCCGCGTCCGCGTCGCCCCGCAGCGTGCTCCGGTCGGTCGCGGAGTAGACGAAGCCGGCCAGTTCCGCCTCGGGCTTCGGCGCGGTCACCGTCGAGACGAGCACCGACACCACGATGTCCACGATGAATGCGGCGGACGCCGCGATGAACGGCATGCCCTGGCCGGGTAGGTCGATGACTCCCACCTCCTGCAGGACGAACACCGTGACGGCGGAGAGGGTTCCGGCGACGAGGCCGACCCAGCCGGCCGTGGGTGTCATCCGTTTCCAGAACATGCCGAGCAGGAAGGTGGCGAACAGCGGCGCGTTGAAGAACCCGAACAGGGTCTGGAGGTAGTCCATGAGGTTCGAGTAGCCGGCCGCGATGGTCGCGGTGCCGATGGCCATGACGACCGCCGCGACGGTGGCGATGCGCCCCACGCGGATGTAGTAGCCGTCCTCGCGGTCCTTGACCACGTACTGCTGCCACAGGTCGTAACTGAAGACCGTGTTGAACGCCGAGACGTTCGCCGCCATGCCCGCCATGAACGACGCGATGAGGCCCGCGACCGCCACACCGAGGAGGCCGTTGGGCAGTACGTCGCGCATCATCAGCAGGATCGCGTCGTTGTAGGTCACGCCGTCGGCTGCGCCCGTGGTCTTGAGGTGCATCATGTCGCCGATCATCGCGGCGCAGATCATGCCCGGGACTACGACGACGAAGGGGATGAACATCTTCGGGATGGCGCCGATGATCGGAGCACGGCGCGCCGCCGACATCGAGTTCGACGCCATCGCACGCTGCACCTCGACGAAGTTGGTGGTCCAGTAGCCGAAGGACAGCACGAAGCCCAGGCCGAAGACGATGCCCACCACCGACCACACGGGCGAGGAGAAGCCGCTCAGGGCCTGGCCGGGCCAGGTGTGCAGTTGCTGCTCGACGGTGGCCGTCACCGTCCCGTCGGGCTTGGCGGTGTCGATGATCTTGGCCTTGAGGCCGCTCCAGCCGCCGACCTTGATCAGGCCGATCACGGTGAGCGGCACCAGTGCCGCGAGGATCACGAAGAACTGCAGGACCTCGTTGTAGATCGCCGCCGACAGGCCGCCCAGCGCGGTGTAGGTGAGCACGACCGCTGCCGCCACGATCAGCGACACCCACCGCGGCCACCCCAGCACCGCGTTCACGACGGTGGCGAGCAGGAACAGGTTGACGCCGGCGATGAGCACCTGGGCCACCGCGAAACTGAGCGAGTTCACCAGGTGCGCACCGGTTCCGAACCGGCGGCGCATGAACTCGGGGACGCTGCGCACCTTCGAGCCGTAGTAGAAGGGCATCATCACCAGGCCGAGGAAGACCATGGCCGGGATCGCGCCGATCCAGTAGTAGTGCATCGTCGACAGCCCGATCTGGGCGCCGTTCGCCGACATGCCCATGATCTCGACCGCGCCGAGGTTCGCGGAGACGAAGGCGATGCCGGTGACCCAGGCCGGGAGGCGTCTGCCCGAGAGGAAGAAGTCGAGGCTGGAGGCGACCTGTTGCCGCGCCAGGTAACCGATACCCAGCACGAACACGAAGTAGATCGCGACCAGCACGTAGTCGAGCATTCCGACGTTGAGTCGAAGCGCACCATCGGCGAGGAGCATCACGCCTCCATTGGTCTTACGGACGAATTCTCACGAAATCTAACAGGCTCGCACATCGTCGACGAGCGTTTCTGTCATTTTTCGTTCGGAATCGTCACGCGAAGAACCTCTGCTCCCCCGCCTCCGCCCCCGGTCCGGCGAGCAGCGAGCTGTCCTCAAGGTGCGTGCCGAAGTACGTGGCCTCCGGATCCCGGACGACGGTGCGCCCGTTCCCCTGCTCGGCGTACATCCGGCGCACCAGCTCGTCCATCGGGTAGACCTCCGGTCCCGTGACCTCGACGATGCCGCCGACCGGTTCGGCGAGGCCGGCCCGCACGACAGCGTCCGCCACGTCGTCCGAGGCGATCGGCGCGATCCCGGCGCCCGGCAGGCGGGTCTCATCGCCTACGGTGCCGCCGTCGGCGATGCCCGCCACGAACTCGAAGAACTGGGTCGCCCGCACGATCGTGAAGGGCACGTCGCCGGCGCGGATCAGCTCCTCCTGCTTCATCTTCCCGCGGAAGTAGCCGCTCTCAAGCAGGCGTTCGGTCCCCACCACGGAGAGCGCGACGTGCCGGCGCACGCCCGCCTGCCGCTCTGCGGTAAGCAGGTTGGTCGTGGACGCGGTGAAGAACGCCAGCACCTCGTCGTCGCCCCACGCCGGCGCGTTGGCCACGTCGATCACCGCTTCCGCGCCCGCCAATGCCGCGTCGACCCCCTCGCCTGTCACGGCGTTCACCCCGGTGCTGGGCGCCGCGGCCACTGCCTCGTGACCGGCCGCGGCCAGCCGCGCCACCACCTTCGACCCGATCAACCCCGTGCCGCCGATCACCACGAACTTCGCCATCTCATGCCCTCTCGATCGAGCCCGAACCGCTCGGGCCTTCACAACAAGGACCGGACAGCACGTCCCGCTGTGACCGTCGGGCGAAACCCGTCCGGCGAGATCCGTCAGGAGAATCCGGTCAGCTTCTCGGCGTTCATCACCCACATCAGCCGGGTGAGCCCGTCGTCGGAGGCCGTCGGGCACAGCAGGGCCACCGGCGCACCGTCGACCTCGAGGACGCCGGCGGGCAGCCCGTTGGCCTCGACGATCCGCGTCGACATGCCGTCCAGGAACCGCGTGGAGAAGCCCGCCACGAACCTGGCGACGGCGTTGTCGCCGACCACCGGGCGGCGGGCCGCGCGGCGCGCACCGCCACCGTCGGTCTCGCTGACGACGTCCGCGACCAGCACCGCCTCCAGGCCCGCGACGTCTCCCGACCGCGCCGCGGCGAGGAAAGCCTCGAGGAGCTCCCGCACGCGCTCGCGGCTCGTGGTGGTGCGCCGCTCCCCCGCGACCTGGGTGCGGGCCCGGCTGACGAGTTTGCGCACCGTCGGCTCCTGGCGCTGCAGGATCTCCGCGATCCGGTGATAGGGGTGATCGAAGGCCTCGCGCAGCACGTAGGCGGCGCGCGCCTCGGGCGAGAGTCGTTGCAGCACATGCACGACCGCGAGCTCGAGCGCCTCGGACCGCTCGGCGCCCAGCGCGGGGTCGGCGGCGGTGTCCACCGGCGTGGGGAACCACTCGCCCACGTACTGCTCCCGGCGCGCCCGCGCTGATTGTGCGAGGTTGAGCGCCAGCCGGGTCACCGTGACGACGAGGAAGGCCTCGGGATCGCGCGCCTCACCCGCGGCGCGGTGCCACCGGAGCCAGGCGTCCTGCACCACGTCCTCGGCGTCGGGCGCGGAGCCGAGCACGCGGTAGGCCACCCCGAACAGTCGCGGCCGCAGCGCCTCGAAAACGGCGTCCCGGTCGGTCATCCGGCGCTAGGCCAGGTCGTCCTGGCGCATCAGCTGCCGCGCAGCCTCGGTGACCGAGCCGGACAGCGACGGATACACGGAGAAGGTCTGGGCCACGTCGTCCACCGTCAGGCCGTTCTGCACGGCGACGGTGAGCGGCAGGATCAGCTCGGATGCGTTGGGCGCCACCACGACCCCGCCGATCACCAGGCCGGTGTTGGGGCGGCAGAAGACCTTCACGAAGCCGCGCTTGAGCCCGGACATCTTGGCGCGCGGGTTCGTCGCGAGCGGCAGCATGACGGTGCGCGCCTGGTAGGTACCGTCGTCGATCGCAGCCTGAGAGACGCCGACGGTGGCGATCTCGGGGCGCGTGAAGATCGCCGACGAGACGGTCTTGAGCTTCACGGGCGAGACGCCCTCGCCCAGCGCGTGGTACATCGCGACGCGACCCTGCATCGCGGCGACCGAGGCGAGCGGCAGCACGCCGGTGCAGTCGCCAGCGGCGTAGATGCCGGGCACCTTCGTCCGCGAGACGCGGTCGACGGGGATGTAGCCGCCCTTGTTGAGCTCGATGCCCACGTCCTCAAGGCCGATGTCGGCGGTGTTGGGGATGGAGCCGACCGTCATCAGGCAGTGCGAGCCCTCCACCGTGCGACCGTCGGTGAGCCGGACGATCACGCCGCCGTCCGTGCGCTCGACCTTCTCCGCGTAGGCCCGCTTGACCAGCGAGACACCGCGGTCGACGAGCGCGTCCTCCAGCACGAGCGCGGCGTCCTCGTCCTCGTTCGGGAGCACGCGGTCGCGGGAGCTCACGAGCGTCACCTTGATGCCGAGCTCGGTGTAGGCGTGCACGAACTCGGCTCCGGTGACGCCGGAGCCCACGACCACGAGATGGGTGGGCAGCTCCTCCAGGTCGTAGAGCTGGCGCCAGGTGAGGATCTTCTCCCCATCCGGCTTCGCCGACTCCATCACCCGCGGCGAGGCCCCGGTGGCGACGAGCACCACGTCGGCCTCGAGGGTCTGCTCGCCGCCGGTCGGCGTGACGACGTTCACGACGTGCTGCGCCATGCCCGGGTTGGTCGGCGCCAGCGAGGCGCTGCCGCGGATGATTCGCACGCCCTCGCCGATGAGCCGGGCCCGGATGTCGGCGGACTGCGCCGTCGCCAGCTCCTTGACGCGCGTGTTGATCCGCTCGACGTCGATCTCGACGCGCTCGAACTGCAGCTCGATCCCCAGGTCGACGGCGCGCCGGGTCTCGGTGCGGATGCCCGTCGAGGCGATGAAGGTCTTCGACGGGACGCAGTCGTACAGCACGCACGCGCCGCCGATGCCGTCCGATTCGACGACCGTGACATCGCCCCCGTGCGCCACCGCCACGAGTGCCGCCTCGTACCCCGCCGGACCGCCGCCGATGATCACGATGTTCGTCATGCCCGCAACGCTATCGTCTTCACGCGCCGTCGTGTCGGGCACCGTCGCCAGAGCCTCACGCGCGGACGGAGGCGGTAAAGTCCAGGTGTGCCGATCTACGCCGCCTACGGCTCCAACATGCACCCCGACCAGATGGCCGAGCGCGCCCCGCACTCGCCGATGGCTGGTACGGGGTGGCTGCGGGGCTGGCGCCTGACCTTCTCCGGCGAGGACATCGGCTGGGAGGGCGCCCTCGCGACCGTCTCCGAGGACCGCTCCGATCCCGACGCCAAGGTCTTCGTCGTGCTCTACGACGTGACCACCGACGACGAGCTGTCCCTGGACCGCTGGGAGGGTTCCGAGCTGGGCATCCACGTCAAGCTCAAGGCCCGCGTCGACCTCATCGACGGGGGCTCCACCCTGGCCTGGCTCTACGTCGTCGACGCCTTCGAGGGCGGCCTGCCCTCCGCCCGCTACCTCGGCGTGATGGCCGACGCCGCCTACATCGCCGGCGCCCCCGAGGACTACGTCCTCGACATCCGCACCCGCGAGTCCCGCAACGTCGGCCCCGGCCCGGGCGCCGCCGCCGACGGCGCGGAGTAGTCCCCGCTCAGACCGCGTCCGGACCGCAGGTCGACGGTGCCGGCTCGATCGCCGACGCTAGGCGCCGCAGGGCCCGGGCCAGCCCGGGACGCAGGCCCCGTCGCGGCAGGTCGACGGTGCGCCGCCCTGCCGATCGCTCGTGGATGTCCGCCAGCCGCGCGTAGACTGCAGCAGTCGGAGGATCCGCCGTCAGGTTCCAGTGCTCTCTGTATTCGCTCATACGAGAAGCACACACGAACCGGCGGTGCGGTTCCAATGAATTAGGTGGCGCCTACATGTTGACCTACCTGCTCGACGTCGGCGACCTCGCCGACGCCCGATTCGTGGTGTCGCCGTTGAACGAAACGGCGCTGAGCCTGTTCCACCTGAACCACGTCCACGGAACCGCACAGCACCTCACCGCCTGGCGGCGCGAGGCCGACGCCTGCAGTGATCGGTACGATCGCGAGCTGGTCGACGCGCTCGTCTCGCCGTCCGGCAAGCAGATCCCCGATTTCCTCACTCCGATCACCGCTCCCAGTGCGGGCCGGCCGTCGTTCGAGGTACACCTCGCCGACCTCGCCGCCACCACACCGGAGGCCGCGCACGCCGAGCTGGCCGAGCTCACCGAGGACGGGCCGCCGTCGCCCGCGCTCGCGCGGCTCCTCGCCCTCGACGACCCCGCACCGGTCATCGCCGAGGCCCTGGCCGCCTACTACGACGCGGCCATCGCCCCCGTCTGGCCCGCCGTGCATCGGATCCTGGAATCCGATGTGACGCACCGCGGCCGGGAGTTGGCCATCGGCGGTCCGGCCCGCCTGTTCGAGTCGCTCAGCCCGCGCGTGGAGTGGACCCGCACCGGGGAACTCAGCGTGGACCTCGCCTGCACGAAGAGCTCGGGCCGGTTCTCCTCCGGCGGACGCGGACTGATCCTCATGCCCAGCGTCTTCATCAGCCGGGTGACCATCGCGCACGACCCCCGCCGAACCGCGCCGCACATCGGCTACCCGGCGCGCGGGTCGGCGACTCTCGCGGAGTCCTCGCCTCCGGTCGCCGACGATGCGCTCCGCAGGCTCATCGGCACCGCCAAGGCCGACCTCCTCGCGGCCCTCGGCGAACCCGCCGCCGTCGTCGATCTGGCTCGGGCACTGGGAGTCTCACCGTCGGCGATCTCCCAGAGCCTGAAGGTCTTGGGCGCCAACGGCATCGTCGAGAGCTCTCGCTACGGTCGACGAGTCCTCTACCGCCGCACCGCCCTCGGCGATGCCCTGCTCCACAGCCGGGCTCGCATGTGAACATCGCTGCACCAGGATGCGATCAGATGGAGAGCACCGCGACCCAGGAGATCATCATCAGTATGAGCATGACCACGAAGCTGACGGCGACGTAGGTGTACACCGCCACCGCCGGCCCCTGCCCGGGACGCTCCTGGGGTACGACGCCGATTCGTCCGGATGTGAATCGCGTGAACGGCGGAGCGTAGTAGACGTCGACCAGTTGTCCGGGGGCGACATTCACGACCGTCGCGACAGGTGTGCTACTTCCGAGGTAGTTCTCCACGACGTCGATCCGATGCGCGCCCGGCGGGACGGGGAGCAGCGTCGGGCCGATCGCGGTGAACACACGCCGACCGTCAAGGAGGACGTCGGGCGCCACCATGCTCGTCGTCGCCCAGGAGCCCTGACGGATCAAGCGAATCGCGCAGTTCATGCTCACAGCATCACCGGACGCTCTGAACGCGCGGTTACCGCTCACTTGTCCCCATCGCCGCTCACTCGATCACCGCGCGAGCAGCGACACCAACCCCCACAGGGCCACAGCGATCACCGGGACACCGAGGAAAGCCGCTGCCAGTACGTACGACACGGTGGCTCCGGTCCGATCCGGGCGCTCCTGCCCACCGAAGCCGAGACGCCCGCGCCTGCCGCTCCACCGCGACGGCGCGTACTCGACGTCGACCAGCCGGCCGGGTGCCACGGCGACCAGCAGCGAGACGAATCCACCGTTGACGAGCGTGCCCTCCCGCACGTCGAGCCGGTGCGAACCGGGGGCAACCGGGAGCACCGTCGAGCCGAAGGACGTGACCACGGGGCGGCCGTCGAGCAGCACGACCGGACGGATCATGCTCGCCGTCAGCCACGAGCCCCGGCGGTTCAGGCGGATCGCTGCGGTCATGTCCCCAGCATCGCCGCCGACGCTGAACGCCCGGTAGGCCCGGGCTTGGCCGAGTCAGTCGACGGAGCCGAAGACCACGTTCGTGAGGACCTTCACGCCCATCTCCAGGGCGCGCTCGTCGAGGACGAAATCCGGTTGGTGCAGGTCGTACTGGCGTCCCTCGCCGGACCACACACCGAGCCGCGCCATGGCGCCGGGCGACTCCTCGAGGTACCAGGAGAAGTCCTCGCCGCCGCCGGACTGCGGGGTGTCGACGACCCCGTCGGGCGAGACGGCCCGCGCGGCCGCGGCGAGGCGGGTGGCGGCCAGGTGGTCGTTGATCACCGGCGGCACGCCGCGGGTGTAGTTGACCTCGTGCTTGATCCGCAGCGGCGCGAGCAGCTCGCCGATGATCTCGCGGACCAGCGGTTCCAGCGACTCCCAGATCTGGTGCTCACCCGTGCGCACGGTGCCGTGCAGCGCGCCGATCTGCGGGATCGCGTTGGGAGCGGACCCGGCGTTCGCGGCGCCCCACACCATGATGGTGCCGGAGCGCGGGTCGATACGGCGCGACAGCACACCCGGCAGGCCGGTGATGACGGTGCCGAGGCCGTAGATCAGATCGCTGGTCAGGTGCGGGCGCGAGGTGTGTCCGCCGGGCGAGTGCAGGATGACCTCGATGTGGTCGGCGGCCGAGGTGATCGCGCCGGACCGGACACCGATCCTGCCCACCTCGATCCGAGGGTCGCAGTGCAGCGCGTAGATCCGGGAGACGCCGGCCATGACCTCGTCGCGGACCGCAGACAGCGCGCCCCCGGGCATGACCTCCTCGGCGGGCTGGAAGATCAGCCGCACGCCGACGGGCAGGCCGGGGCCGGCGTCGAGCTCGGCCAGCGCGAGTGCGGCGCCGAGCAGGATCGTGGTGTGCGCGTCGTGCCCGCACGCGTGCGAGACGCCGGGGTTGGTCGACTGGAAGTCCAGGCCGGTGGCCTCATGGATGGGCAGCGCGTCCATGTCCGCGCGCAGCGCGACCCGCGGCCCCGTCGACGGCCCCAGATCGCACACCAGCCCGGTGGTGGACAGGCGCTTCGGGTGCAGGCCGGCCGCGGTGAGGGTCTCGAAGACCGCGTTCGTGGTGCGCTTCTCCCGCCAGGAGAGCTCGGGGTGCGCGTGCAGGTCACGACGGAACTCACGCAGCCAACCGCCCTTGCGCTGCAACCACTCGTCGACGTGTGCCTCCGCCGTACTGCCGCTCACCGTCCGCCTCCATCACTGCCACCGCCGTGCGCGGCCCGGGTCACCAGCCGCGCACGTTCGTCCTCGTCCTCTGCGACCGCCGCGAACGCGGCGGCCAGGGCCAGCGCACCGTCGCGCACGGCCCGATCGGCGGATTCGGAGGCAGCAGCGGCCGTGAACTCCGGCTGATGGGTCACGGCCCCGTCGGTCTCCAGGCCGATCAGCGGATGGATCGACGGTACAGCGTGGCTCACATTGCCCATGTCGGTACTCCCCAGCGGCACGAGTCGCTCGTACTCCGGGGCCACCGGCGACCGACCGATCGCGACGGCCGCCGCGCGGTACGCGGCCGCGAGCGCGTCGTCGCTCCGGAGCTCGGTGTACGCGGGCGAGACCTCGCCGACGGTGTGGGTGCAGCCCGTCGCGAGCGCGCCCGCCGCGAAGCAGTCCTCGGCATGCGCGGCCAGCCGGCCCAGCGATTCCGCGTCGTCGGCGCGCAGGTAGTAGAGCAGCTCCGCCGCGGCCGGCACGACGTTCGGCGCCGTCCCGCCCTCGCTGACGATGCCGTGCAGCTGCTGGCCGGGTTCGAGGTGCTGCCGGAGCAGGCCGAGAGACACCTGTGCGACGGTCGCCGCGTCGCCGGCGTTGCGGCCGGCCCACGGGGCAGCGGAGGCGTGCGCCTCCCGCCCGGTGAACCGGATCGCGAGGTCGGCCAGGGCCAGCGTGCGGGTGCGCACCACGTCGAAGGGCGCGGGATGCACCATCCCCGCGCAGGCGACACCGTCGAACGCGCCGCGCTGGAGCATGAGGACCTTGCCGCCCCCGGACTCCTCCGCGGGCGTGCCGTACACCTCGACGGTGAGCCCCAGGTCGTCCGCGACGGAGGCGAGGGCGATGCCCGCGCCGAGCCCCGCCGCGGCGATGATGTTGTGCCCGCAGGCGTGCCCGATGCCGGGCAGCGCGTCGTACTCGGCGAACACCGCGACCCGCAGCGGCCCGGTCCCGGACCGTCCGACGAACGCCGTGTCGAGGTCGGCGATGCCGCGCTCGACGGCGAAGCCCTGACCCGCAAGTGCGTCGGCGAGCAGCGCCGAGGCGAAGTGCTCCTCGAACGCGAGCTCGGGCCGGGCGTGCACCTCGTGGCTGATCGAGATCAGGTCACTGTGCACGCGGTCGACGGTGCCGGTGAGCGCCTCCAGGACGGAGGTGACGCGCCCGGTCACGGTCAGCCGAACTTGACTTCGGTGGTCGCGACGGCGAGGTCCGCGATGAGCGGCGCGTGCAGGTCGTTCTTGATCTTGTTCAGCGTCGGGCCGTCGGCGGCCGCATTGGCGGCGGCACGGGCGGTCGCGGCGGGCAGCAGCTCCGCCTCGGGGGTCGCGGCCTGCACGATGCCCGCGGCCACGGCATCGCCGCCGCCGTAGCGGCGTCCGGTCGTCATGGCCTCGATCGCGGTCTGGTACGGCAGGCGCGAGCGCAGCAGCGTCGCCATGCCCTGCGTGAAGCCCATCTTCAGACTCACCTCGGGCAGGCAGAAGAACCCGCGGTCGTCGCGCATGACCGCGAAGTCGCAGGAGAGCGCGAGCATGGCGCCGGCGCCGAAGGCGTGGCCGTTCACGGCCGCGACGGTCGTCATCGGGAAGGTCAGCAGCCGGCTGAAGACCGTGTGCACGCGGTCCAGGTACGCGGGCAGCTCGCCGACGTTCGCGAGGATGTACATCACGTCGAGCCCGTTGGAGAAGAACTTGCCGGTGGCGGTCACCACCAGCGCCGCCGGCGCGCCGGCGGCCTGCGCCTCGACCTCGTCGAGCCGTGCGTGCACGGCATCGACCCAGTCCGGGGTGAAGCGGTTCTCGGGGTTGGACTCCGAGAGCTCGACCCCCTCGTCCCCGAGGTAGAGCGTGAAGACGTCGTCGGTCCGCGTGACGTAAGGCATGGCGATCACGATAGCGGCTAGCATCGACAGGCATGGCGCCACGTGACCTCGGCATCGACGATCCGTCCGCAGCGGCCCGGGAGGCCGCCGATCGACTCATCACGGCGACCGGGGGTGAACGCTTCGACGTCGCCGTCGTCCTGGGCTCGGGCTGGGCCCCTGCCGCGGACGCGCTCGCGACCCGCGGGACGCAGGTCGGCTCCGTCCCGATGGCGGAGCTGCCCCACTTCGCGCCGCCCAGCGCGGCCGGCCACAAGGGCACGGCGATCGCGCTCGTGGTCGGCGGCAAGCGCGTCCTGGTCCTGCTCGGCCGCACCCACGCGTACGAGGGCCACGACCTCTCGCGGGTGGTGCATCCGGTCCGCACCGCCTGCGCGGCGGGCGCGTCGACGGTGATCCTCACCAACGCCGCGGGCGGCCTGCGGGAGGGCATGTCGGTCGGCGAGCCCGTCCTGATCTCCGACCACCTCAACCTGACGGCGCGGTCCCCGCTGGTCGGCGCGCAGTTCGTCAACCTCGTGGACGCCTACTCCCCCGCACTGCGCGGCCTCGCGACGAAGGTCGACCCGTCGCTGAACGAGGGCGTCTACGCCGGCCTTCCCGGCCCGCACTACGAGACCCCCGCGGAGATCCGCATGCTGCGTACTCTCGGCGCCGATCTGGTGGGCATGTCGACGGTGCACGAGACCATCGCCGCCCGCGCGGAGGACGCCGCGGTGCTGGGCATCTCGCTGGTGACCAACCTGGCCGCGGGCATCACCGGCGAGCCGCTCAACCACGAGGAGGTCCTCGAGGCGGGGCGCGAGGCGGCCGCGCGCATGGGCGGCCTCCTCGCCGATGTGATCGAGGCGATGTAGGTGGGCGCCGAACTGGCGGAGCAGGTCCTCGCCTGGATCGACGCCGACCCCGACCCCGTCACCCGCGCCGAGCTCGACGCCCTCGACGCCGATGCGCTGGCGGAGCGGTTCGCCGCCCCGCTCTCGTTCGGGACCGCGGGGCTGCGCGGACCGGTGCGCGGCGGACCGTCGGGCATGAACGTCGCGGTGGTGACCCGCACGACGTGGGCGCTCGGCGAGTGGCTGAAGGCGAAGTGCCTCGGCGGGGGCACCGTCGTCGTGGGGCGCGACGCGCGGCGCGGCTCCGAGGCCTTCTTCGCCGCGGCGACCGAGGTGCTCGCGGCGCAGGGCTTCGCTGTGGTCGCCCTGCCCGAGCCGGGACCGACACCCTGGGTGTCGTTCGCCACGAAGGCGCTCGGCGCCGTCGCCGGCGTGCAGATCACCGCCTCGCACAATCCGCCCGCCGACAACGGCTACAAGGTCTACCTCGACGGCGGGGCGCAACTGGTCTCCCCCGCCGACGCGGAGATCGAGGAGCTCATTCGCACGGCACCCGGCGCGAAGACGATTCCCCGCACGCCGGCCCCCGTCGACCCGCGGGCCGACGAGGTCGTCGACGCGTACCTGCGCCGAGTGTCCGCACTGCGCCCGGCCCCGGCCACGTCGCTCCGGATCGCCCTGACGCCGATGCACGGCGTCGGCGGGAAGGTCGCGGTGGAGGCACTGCGGCGCAGCGGTTTCCAGGATGTTCACGTGGTCGAGGAGCAGTTCGCCCCGGACGGCGAGTTCCCGACGGTGACCTTCCCCAATCCGGAGGAGCCCGGCGCTTCGGACCTGTTGCTCGCGCTCGCGGAGCGGGTCGACGCCGACCTCGCGGTCGCGCTCGATCCGGACGCGGACCGGTGCGCGCTCGGCGCGCGGTTCCCCGACGGCTGGCGGATGCTCAGCGGCGACGAGTCGGGCTCGCTGCTGGGCGCGCACATGCTCGACGAGCCGCTCGCCGGCGCACCGTCGTCCGAGCCCCTCGTGGCGACGACGATCGTCAGCTCCGAGCTGCTCGGCGCGATCGCCGAGGCGCACGGCGCGCGGTACGCGCGGACCCTGACCGGCTTCAAGAACCTCGTCCGCGCCGGGGACGGACTGGTCTTCGCCTACGAGGAGGCGCTCGGCCTGTGCGTCGATCCGTCGACGGTGCGCGACAAGGACGGTATCTCCGCTGCGGTCGTCGCGGCGGGATACGCCGCGGCACTCAAGGCGCAGGGACGCGGCCTGCCCGACGCCCTCGACGACCTCTACCGCCGGCACGGCGTGTACCTCACGGGCCAGTACGCGCTCCGGGTCGAGGACGTCTCGCGGATCGCGGCGATCATGGCCGCGCTGCGCGCCGATCCGCCCGTTGAAGTTGCAAACATCGTCGTGGGCTGTGAGGATCTCCTGACGGCTCGTCCCGCGACGGACGCGCTAGTGTTCCGCGGCGACGGCGTCCGGGTCACCGTGCGTCCCTCCGGAACCGAGCCGAAGGCGAAGTTCTACCTGGAGGTGATCGAGCCCGTGACGGACCCGAACGATACGAGCGCCGCATGCGAGCGCGCCCGGCAGCGACTCGCGACGGTGACGGACACCGTCCAGGAGTGGGCGGCCTTCGGGTGAGCCGCCCCGCACGCCCGGCCGATCCCGCTCGCGGCCGGGTGATCGTCGTGTCCGTGGTCGTGGGCGTGCTCATCGTGATCGCTGCGGCGGCCGGGGCGACCGCCTATGTCAGCGGCCAGCGACAGCCCGCCGAGTCGGTCGCCGGCCCCGCGTCCGCGGCGGCACCGTCGACCTCGGGGACCTCGGGGACCTCGGGGACCTCGGTGGAGCAGTCCGGTGCGCCGACGGCGGCACCGTCGATCCCGGGGACCGACGCTCTGGGCTTCCTCGGGACCACGGCGCGCTGCGCCGACGGCGACCGGCCGAAGATGATGGTGCTCACCGCCACCTCGCAGGCGGTCGTGTGCGACCACGCGGGAGCGTTGTACTACGCGGGCTGGCGCACCGACACGGGCTCCGGCACCAGGATCGACGGCGTCCTGCCCGCCGGCCCCGGCTGGGTGGCGCGCGCTCCCGACGCGACGATCAACATCACCCCGGCGGGCCTGGTGATCAGCGCTGCGAACGGCGAATTCACCGAACCCGCAACGGGATTCTGGGCGGCACCCTGACCGGTCAGGTCCAGCGCGGACCGAACTGACGATCCCCGGCGTCGCCGAGGCCCGGGACGATGTAGGCGCTCTCGTTCAGACCACGGTCGACGGTGGCCGTCACCAGCCGGACGGGGTGACCGCACTCCTCCAGCGCCCGCACACCTTCTGGAGCGGCGACGACGCACACCGCGGTGACATCGGTGGCGCCGCGCTGCGCGAGCAGGCCGAGCGTCTCGACCATCGATCCGCCGGTCGCGAGCATCGGATCGAGGACGAACACCGGGCGGTCCGTGAGATCTGCGGGCAGCGACTCGAAGTAGGGCTCGGGAACGTGCGTCTCCTCGTTGCGGCCCATGCCGACGAAGCCCACCTGTGACTCGGGCAGCATCGCGTGCGCCTGATCGACCATGCCCAGACCGGCCCGCAACACGGGCACCAGCAGCGGCGGAGCTGCGAGGGCGGCACCGTCGGTCACCTCGAGCGGGGTGGTCACCGGCGTGGAGGCGACGGGCGCTCCGCGCATGGCCTCGTAGACCAGCATCTGGGTGAGCTCCTTCAGCGCGGCGCGGAAGGACGCGTTGTCGGTGGAGACGGCGCGGAGGGCGGTGAGCCGGACGGCGGCCAGGGGGTGGTCGACCACGGTGATCTGCATGCGGCAAGCGTATCGGGAACCGAGCGGGCCCCTGAGCCGTCCAATGATTGAGGGGGTATTGCGATGGAACCGTTCGAGATGACTGTGGGCTCGGTGACGGCGGCCGGCGGCGAACTGGGTGCGCTGGCCACTGCGGTGTCCGCCACGGCGGGGGCCGGGGCGGCATCGGCAGCGGCGCTGACGCCGGTGTTCGGCGTGGTCGGGGGTGACTATCTGGCGGAGCTGCTGGGCGCGATCGGGTCGACCGACGCGGAGTTGGTACGGCTGGCAGCGTTCTACACCTCGGCGTCGGCGGGGGCGGCCCGCACGGCCGCGTCGGCGGTCGCGGTGGAGGCGGGCGGCGCGAGCTCTCTCCTCGGGTTGCTGGGCGGCGCGTCGTGAGCGGCATCGTCACGGCGCTGGCGGCGCCGCTGCGCGCGCTGCTCGACGCGTTCGGCACCGGCGACCTGAACGCCTCGGGAATCGACGCCGCGATCAAGGCCGTCGAGGCGGAACTGGCGCGGGTCGGCGCGCAGACCACGGCGACGCGGGTCACCGTCGGGAACGCGTGGACGGGCGAGGACGCGACGTCCGCGCAGCGCACGATCGGCGACGGCGGCAGCGTCGCGAACGCCCTGTCGCAGCACACGGGCGCGCTCCGGCAGTCCGTGACGGTCGCGGCGGAGGCGGTGCGCACGGGGCACACCGAGCTCAAGGCCATCCTGGACTCCTTCGTGAGCAAGGCCGAGGCCGCGAATCCCACGTTGCTCAATCCCACCGGGTTGATCGCCGTCCTCACGCTCGCCGCCGACCACCTGCAGCAGGCGCTCGACGTCCTGCGCCGAGTCCGCGGCGAGCTCGACGGCGAGTCCGGCACCGTCACCGCTCTGGCGTCCGCGACGCCGACGGCGCCCGGCACTGTCGACGGTGGTGCGGCCACGACGCCCGCCTCGACCTCGGCGTCGACGGCGCCGGCCAGCGCCTCCCCGTCGGGCAGCGGCGGCGGGACGGGCTCCGGGACGAGCTCCGGCGGCGGGTCCGGATCCTCCCCCTTCAGCGGACTCGCCTCCGCGCTCACGGGCGCTGGTTCGGGATCGGGATCGGGATCGGGCAAGGGGAAGGGCACGGGCGGGACCACTCGGGCGCAGACGGTGAGCGCCTCCCGCCGGTCCGGCAGGGCGACGGTGACCGCCGACGGCAAGGGCGGGTACGACGTGCGCCTACCGGACGGCACCGTGGTCAAGGCGCCCAATGCCAAGGCCGCGGCGGCGGTGCAGGCGGCGCTCACTCAGTTGGGCGTGCCCTACCAATGGGGAGGGACGACGCCGGGCGTGGGCCTGGACTGCAGCGGGTTCACCCAGTGGGCGTACCGACAGGCCGGGATCGAGTTGCCGCGGCTCGCGGACCAACAGGGCATCGGCGCGGCGGTGAGCGCCTCGGACGTGCGCCCCGGCGACCTCGCCGTGTGGAGCGGCCACGTCGCGATGGTCATCGGCGACGGCCGGATGATCGAGGCGGGCGACCCCGTGCAGATCTCCTCGATCCGCACCGACAACATCGGCCAGCAGTTCCACGGCTTCTTCCGCCCGACGGGGTAGCGATGATCTCCACGACGCTGTGGCTGACGGCGGCACCGTTCATCGCCGCCGCTCTGGCGCTGACCGGCGTCTCCTTCGCGACCCGGCAGAAGGAGGTTCCGAGCGCCGCGCCGAGTGGTGGCGGCGGATGGCGTGGGCGGTGGAGCGCACCGCCGACGAGGACGCCTACACCTCACGAATCGGCGCGGCGACGGTCGAGGCGCTCCTGACCTCGGATCTGGCGACGGGCGACCGAACGGGAAGTCATCGAGGCGATCACGCTGGCGGACGTGTCGCACGGGGAGGACACTGAGGGTGAGCTGGAGCACGAGTGAGGACACGTCCATGACGGAGGGGCAGCGCTGGGTGTACACCCCCGAGGGGCAGTTGAAGCTCGCGCAGATCGCCGCGAAAGCGGCGCTGCTGAACGGCCGCAAGCCCGATCCGCGCGCACTGAAGGTGCTCAGGAAGCACTCCGATCCTCTGGCCGACGCCGAACCGGCGTAGTGCACTACGCTGGGCGCCATGGCGTCTGACATCGTCCCGATCGAGCTCGGCCTCACCGACGGCCCGGTGTACACCCTGTGGGCACCGCGGTGGCGTGACGGGGAGGACGAATGGGAGGCCTTCCTGGGCCTCGACGAGGATCTGTACGGCTTCACGTCGGTCGCGGAGCTCGTCGCCTTCGTGCGCAGTGACAAGCCGAACGACCTCGACGACCACCCGGCATGGGAGGCGCTCACCACGCTCCCCGCAGAGGCCTTCGTGCCGCGCGACGACCGCAGCTTCGACGTGATCTCCGTGCCCGAACTGGCCGCCGAGGAGCCCACCCCCGAGGTGATCGCCGAACTCGAGGACACCCTCGAGATCGTCGGCCTCATCGGCGAGGTGTGCGAGCTGATCGACGTCACCAAGTTCTTCAACGGCAACCCCGTGCTGGGCACCGTGCGCATCGGCACCCGCAACTTCGAGGGCCGTGAGGGCGCGGAGATGTGGCACAAGGTGGGCCAGATCATCAGCCGCAAGTGGGACGACGTGATCGACGCGATCGAGGGCGTCGTCAGTGCCCCGAAGGTGTCGGCCACGCTGACCGAGGCGGCTGAGGAGGAGCTCGCGGCCGCCGAGGAGAAGGCCGCCGCGCTGGCCGCCGACACCGAGGACCTCGATGACGACCTCGACGACGTGCCCGGTCTCGACACCGACGACCTCGATGAGGACGACGACGAGTTCGACGAGGACGACGCGGCGGACGACGAGGCCGTGGACGCCGTCGAGGACGACGAGGAGTTCGAGGACGACGACTCGTTCTGGGGCCGGGTCGGCATCGACCCGATCAAGATCATCACCTCGACCGGCGAGTACTACACGCTGCGCTGCTACCTGGACGACAATCCGATCTTCTTGGGCCGCAAGGGCAAGATCTTCGCCTTCGACTCCGAAGGTGCGCTGGCCCGGTACCTCGCGGACGACAACGACACCGACCTGTCCACCGTGTCCACGTACCAGGAGGTCCAGGTCGCGGCCACCGACGGTTCGCTGGAGGTCGAGGTGTACGACGACAACGTCTACGTGCTCCCCGGCATCAGCGAGGACATCGCCGACGGCCCTCGCCGCATCGACCGCGACCAGCTGGACCTCGCGGTCGAGCTGCTGCTGGACTCCGCCGACTTCGCCGACGACGCGTCGGTGCGGGAGGCCCTGCGCCCGACGACGCCGCTCGGCTTCTTCGTCTCCTACGCGCTCGACCCGCAGCCGCGCCGGCTGGCACCGTCGGGCCCGTTCGACAACGAGGTGGAGGCCTGGCGGGCCCTCGAGCACGACTTCGAGGACCGCCTCACCTCCAAGTGACTCGGCGGCTCAGCCGATCAGCACGGCGAAGCCGGGCTTGATCGTCTCGTCGATGATCGCCAGCCGCTCGTCGAAGGGCAGGAACGCCGACTTCATGGCGTTGATCGTGAAGCGCTGCAGATCGGTCCAGCCGTAGCCGAAGGTCCCCACCAGCTTGAGCATCTCCTTGCTCATGGTGGTGTCGCTCATCAGCCGGTTGTCCGTGTTCACCGTGACGCGGAAACGCAGCTGCGCCAACAGGTTGAAGGGGTGCTCCTCGAGCGACGCGACGGCTCCGGTCTGGACGTTGGAGCTCGGGCACATCTCCAACGGGATGCGGGCGTCGCGCACGCGCGCGGCGACGCGACCGAGCCGCGCACCGGCGAAGTCGGTGGATCCGGGCTCCACGCCGTCGATGTCGTCGACGATGCGCACGCCGTGCCCCAACCGGTCGCAGCCGCAGAAGGCCAACGCCTCGTGGATGGACGGCAGGCCGAAGGCCTCCCCCGCATGAATCGTGAAGGGCGCCGAGTGATCCCGCATGTACTCGAAGGCGTCCAGGTGCCTGCTGGGCGGGAAGCCGGCCTCGGCGCCCGCGATGTCGAAGCCGACGGCGCCGCGGTCGCGCCAGCGCACCGTCAGCTCCGCGATCTCCCGCGAGCGCGCCGCGTGCCGCATGGCGGTCACCAGGCAGCGCACGACGATCGGACGCCCGGCGGTGCGCGCGGCGGACTCGCCCGAGGCGAAGCCGGCCAGCACGGCCTCCATCACCTCGTCGAGCGAGAGCCCGCGCTGCAGGTGCTGCTCGGGCGCGAACCGCACCTCCGCGTACACCACGCCGTCGGCGGCCAGATCCTCGGCGCACTCGCGCGCCACCCGGGCCAGCGCCTCAGGTGTCTGCATCACGCCCACGGTGTGCTCGAAGGTCTCGAGGTACTTCACGAGCGAGCCGGAGTCCGCGGCGTCGCGGAACCACGCGGCCAGCTCGGGCTCGGTGGTGGCGGGCAGGTTCGCGTAACCGGTCTCCGCGGCCAGCTCGAGGACGGTGGCGGGCCGCAGCCCTCCGTCGAGGTGGTCGTGCAGTAGCACCTTGGGTGCGCGCTTCAGGGAGGCCAGGTCGATGGGGGTGGGTCCAACGGGATTCGCCATAGGGCAACGCTACCGGCTACCCGCGCGTAACACCCCGGCGACGCTAGCGCTCCGTGAGATAGGTGAGGATCGCGCGGACGCGGCGGTTCCCCTCCTCGGGCGGCAGGTCGAGCTTGGCGAAGATGTTGGCCACGTGCTTGGCCACGGCGGCGTCCGAGACTACCAGCGCCGCAGCGATGTCGGAGTTGCTTCGTCCCTCCGCCATCAGCGCCAGAACCTCCCCCTCCCGGGGCGTGAGCCGATCGAGCACCGTCGGGGTGAACAGCTTGGAGACGACCTCCGGGTCGACCACCACTCCCCCGGACGCGACGGTGTCGAGGGCGCGCAGGAAGTCGTCGACCCGCCCCACCCGCTCCTTGAGCAGATAGCCCACGCCGCCACCGGAGTCGAGGAGGCGTCGGGCGTACGCGGCGGCCACGTACTGCGAGAGCACCAGCACCGGCAGGCCCGGCCGTGACGACCGCAGCTCGAGTGCGGCCCGCAGACCGTCGTCCCCGTGCCCGGGCGGCATCCGCACGTCCGTCACCACCAGGTCGACGGTGCCCGGGTCGATCGCCCGGAGCGCATCGGCGTCGCCGAGCAGGCCGACCACCTCGTGGCCGGCCCGTTCGACGATCCGCTGCAGCCCCTCGGCGAGCAGGACGGCATCTTCGGCGATCACGATCCGCACTACTTCCATCCGCCTTCCGTCCGCACGTGCACTCTCCTCGACTCACACGATGCGCATCGTCCCCATGCCGCCCTCAGACCCCACGTGCCCTCTCCTCAGCTCCTATTATCCGCATCCGAGGCAGATTACGACACGGCCCTCGCCCAATAGAGCGTGGTGGGCCCTCCGGGCGGGCTGAGCACCGTCAGCGTCGCGCCGATCGCCTCGGCCCGCTCGATGAGCCCCGCCAGGCCGGTCCCGCGCGCCGGGTCGGCGCCACCGGCACCGTCGTCCATGACGGTCATCGAGACGCCCAGGACACCCGCCGCGAAGGTGATCCACACCTGCCGCGCGCCGCCGTGCTTGATCGCGTTGGTCACGGCCTCGCTGGCGGTGTAGTACATCGCCTGCTCGATCTCGGCGGGCAGCCTGCGTCCGGGCTTCCACCCCTCGCCGGCGTGCACGTCGACCCGGATCGCCCCACCGAGCTCGGTGCAGGCGGCCTCGACCCCGGCATCGTCGAGCACCTGCGGATGGACCCCGCGGACGGTGTCCCGCAGGCCCGCCATCGCGCGTTCGAGCCGGGCCTGTGCCTCGGCCACCTGGGCGCGCACGTCCTCGGACGACTCCGCGGACAGGCTCTGCTGCAACTCGCCGAGCTGCAGCGACAGGCTCGCCAGATCCTGCTGCGGTCCGTCGTGCAGATTGCGCTCAATGCGGCGGCGCTCGCCCTCGAAGGAGTCCACCAGCACGCCGCGCGAGGTCTCCAGCGCGTTCACGCGGCGCTGCAGCTCCTCCTCGGTGGGGCCGAGCAACAGACGTGCGGTGGCGGCCTGCGCCACGGAGACCGCGTAGGTGACGTAGAGCCCGACGGCGCAGATCGCGAGACCGACGATCGCCCAGACGGTCTGGCTGATGAAGCCCTCGACACGGGTGCCCATGACGTTGATGTCGTCGGCGAGCAGCGGCCCGAACACCAGCCCCAGCCCCAGGATCCAGCCGATCGCCGCGCCGAAGAACACGATCGGCGTGAGCACCGCCAACAGCAGCGAGTACGCGACCTCCCGCCACGTCGCCCGCTCCCCGATCCGAGCGCCCGCGCGGGTCGAGAGGTTCCCGGTCACGGGCGGATGCGGATCGCCGATCGCCGGCGCGTCGAGCCACGTGACGCGCAGCCGCTCCAGCTTCGCCAGCCCGTAGGACCACGCCGGCGCGAAGGGCAGCAGCACGATGACGGCGTAGAGGAAGAACACCACCCAGCCGACGAGCATCGACACCGTGAAGTAGGCCAGCCCACGCCACGGCGCGGACGTGGTGAGGAAGCGAAGGGGCTCGCGCAGCGGCGCGGCGAGCGATGCGGTCGGCTGCGCTCGGCGCGCCGGGGACGAGGTCACATGGTCGATCATGCCGTAGACGCTAGGGCCGCGGCCCCGCCCGAGTCGCTGGCGCGGACGGGAGGATCCGGGGTGGTGCCAGCACTACCCCGCGCGGGGTTAGCGTGATCTCATGCGCATCGCGATCCTCGACGACTACCAGGACGTCTCCCGCCGGTTCGGCGACTTCTCCGGGCTCGACGTCACCGTGTTCACCGAGCCGCTCACCGACGTGGCCGGGCAGCTCGCCGGGTTCGACGGGGTCGTGGCGATGCGTGAACGCACCCGCTTCCAGGCGGAGGTGCTGCGGTCCCTCCCGGACCTGCGGCTCCTGGTGTCGACGGGGCGCCGCAACGCCGCCATCGACCTCGCCGCGGCATCCGAGCTGGGGATCACGGTGTGCCACACCGGCTATCGGCCCGCCGCGGCCGCCGAGCACACCTGGGCGCTGATTCTCGGAGCGCTGCGGCACATCCCCGAGGAGGACGCGAACATCCGGGCCGGGCGCTGGCAGAGCACCGTCGGGAAGGAACTGCACGAGAGCACGATCGGCATCGTCGGACTGGGCGGGCTCGGGCGCCGCGTGGCGCGCGTGGCGACCGCCTTCCGTATGGAGGTGATCGCCTGGTCCAGCAACATCGACGCCGACCGCGCGGCCGAGGTGGGGGCGACGGTCGTGAGCAAGGAGGAACTGTTCGAACGTTCCGACGTGGTCACGATCCACTACGTGCTCTCCGAGCGCTCGCGCGGCATCGTCGGCGCCGCCGACATCGCCCGGATGCGGCCGGGTGCACTCCTCGTCAACACCTCCCGCGCGGGCGTGCTGGACACACCGGCCGCGGCCGCCGCCGCGCGCCGCGGCGACATCCGGCTGGCGCTCGACGTGTTCGACACCGAGCCCCTGCCCGCCGACGATCCGCTGCGGGACCTGCCGAACTCGGTGCTCACCGGGCACGTCGGCTACGTCACCGAGCAGCAGTACCGCGCCTTCTACACCGACGCGGCCGAGGACGTCCGTGCCTACCTCGCGGGCGCCCCCGTCCGCGTCATGAATCCGCCCGGGGCCTGATCACTCGGCCGTCACGCGGTCCAGCACCAGGGAGCCGCGCGGCGTCGCCGATCCGCCGATGGTCGCGGCACCGTCGAGCGCGGCGAGCGCACCGTCGAACTTCTCCGGGGTGTCGGTGTGCAGGGTGAACAGGGGCTCGCCCGCGCGCACCTCGTCACCGAGCCCGGCGTGCCAGGTGACGCCCGCTCCCGCCTGCACCGGCTCGCCCTGCCGCTCGCGCCCCGCGCCGAGGCGCCAGGCCGCGATGCCGACGCCCATCGCGTCCAGGCCGGTCAACACGCCGGACTCCGGCGCGGCGACGGTCCGTGTGTGCGTCGCGACGGGCAGCGCCGCGTCCGGGTCGCCGCCCTGCGCCGCGATCATCGCGCGCCAACTGTCCATCGCGCGACCGTTCGCGAGGTGCTCGGCCGGGTCGGCGTCGACGCCCGCCAGCGCGAGCATCTCGCGGGCGAGCGCCAGCGTCAGTTCCACGACGTCCGACGGTCCGCCGCCCGCGAGGACCTCGAGCGACTCCGCGACCTCGAGAGCATTGCCCGCACTGCGACCGAGCGGCGTGGACATGTCGGTGAGCAGCGCGACGGTCCGCACGCCCGAGTCGTGGCCCAGCGCGACCATCGTCTCCGCGAGCTCGCGCGCCTGCTCGCGCGTCTTCATGAACGCGCCCTTGCCGACCTTGACGTCGAGCACGAGCGAGGCCGTGCCCTCGGCGATCTTCTTGCTCATGATCGAGCTGGCGATGAGCGGGATCGCCTCGACGGTGCTGGTGACGTCGCGGAGCGCGTAGAGCTTCTTATCGGCGGGAGCGAGTCCGGACCCGGCTGCGCAGATGACGCCGCCGACCTTCTCCAGCTGGTCGAACATCTCCGCGTTGGACAGGTCCGCACGCCAGCCGGGGATGGCCTCGAGCTTGTCCAGCGTGCCGCCGGTGTGGCCGAGGCCGCGACCCGACAGCTGCGGGACCGCCACCCCGTAGGACGCGACCAGCGGGGTCAGCGGAAGCGTGATCTTGTCGCCGACGCCGCCTGTGGAGTGCTTGTCGGTCGTCGCCAACGGCGCACCGTCGCGGCGCAGGCCCGAGAAGTCCATCCGCTCGCCGGTGCCGATCATCGCGGCGGTCCAGCGGGCGATCTCACGACGATCCATCCCGCCCAGAAAGATCGCCATCGCGAGCGCGGACATCTGGTAGTCGGCCACCACTCCCGTCGTGAACCCGTTGATCACCCAGTCGATCTGCCCGTCGGACAGCGTCTTCCCGTCGCGCTTGGCGGCGATGATGGAGACGGCGTCGTACACCTCGGTCATCGTGCTACCTCTTCCATGTCGTCGGGCCCGAAGGCGTCGGGCAGGAGCCGGCTCAGCGGCACCGGGCCGGAGCGGTGATCGACGAGCAGGTCGCCGCCGCCGTGTTCGTGGAGCAGTTGTCGGCACCGGCCGCACGGGAGCAGAACGTCCCCGTTCGCGTTGGCGCAGGAGAAGGCGACGAGCCGTCCGCCGCCCGTGATCCGGAGTGCGCCGACGAGCCCGCACTCGGCGCAGAGGGTCAGGCCGTATGAGACATTCTCCACATTGCAGCCGGTCACCACGCGCCCGTCGTCGACCAGTGCGGCCGCCCCGACGGGATAGTTCGAATAGGGCGCGTAGGCGTTCTCCATGGCCTTGACTGCGCTGCGCCGCAAGAGCTCCCAGTCGATATCGGGCACTGCGTACCACTCCCTTCCGAGGCCTTGTTGATTCCTCATCAATTACGGTCAGGCAAACCTAACTAAATCTGTTCGGCCCCAACGGATCGGGACCGTGGTTTCGATTCCACATTCCCGTGGGTTTAAGGTCAAGGCGTGGGTTCAGGTATACGTCGCGACTGACGCCGGTGCGAGGGCTCGATACCCCTCCGTCGACCGATTCTCCCGTCGTATCCAACAACGATGTCGAAGGCAGGGCTCGATGAGCAGTACTACCGAGGTGGCGGCCGCCGAGGAGCCGCGCCGCGTCTCCCTCTACAAGGGCGATCCGGGCATGTTGAACTGGGTGCTGCACCGCATCAGCGGCGTCACCATCTTCTTCTTCCTGTTCGTCCACGTGCTCGACACCGCGGTGATCCGCGTCGACCCCACGGCCTACGACAAGGTCATCGAGACGTACAAGACCCCGATCATCGGCCTGCTCGAGATCGGTCTCGTCATGGCCATCCTGTTCCACGCGCTCAACGGCGTCCGGGTGATCCTCGTCGACTTCTGGAGCAAGGGCGTGCAGTACCAGAAGGCGATGTCCATCGTGGTGTGGACCGTCTTCCTGCTCACCGGCGCCGGAATGGCCGCGCGCCTGCTCTACATCATGATCTCGCACGCGTAGGGGGCAACGACAGATGACTACAGCGAACGAACCCAAGCTCGCCAAGACCCTCCTCAAGCAGTACGACCGCCCCGCATCGCTCGACGCGCCGCGATCGCCGCACCGCCCCGCGGGCAACAACTTCGAGAAGTGGGCGTGGCTCTTCATGCGCTTCTCGGGCGTGGCTCTGCTCGTGCTCGTCTTCGGACACGTCTTCATCATGCTGGCCATCGACAACGGCGTGCACCGCATCGACGCGGCCTTCGTCGCGAAGCGGTGGGCCAGCCCCTACTGGCAGGTCTGGGACATCACGATGCTGTGGCTCGCACAGCTGCACGGCGGCAACGGCCTGCGCGTGATCATCGACGACTACGCCCGCAAGGACCGCACCCGGTTCTGGCTCAAGACGCTGCTGGCTCTGTCGATGATCCTCGTGGTCGTCCTCGGCACCTACGCGCTGCTCACCTTCAATACGGCCACCAACTAGCGCGCGAGAGGACTCACCCGCATCATGCAGGAACATCGTTACGACGTGGTGATCATCGGTGCCGGCGGCGCCGGTATGCGCGCGGCCATCGAGGCCGGCCCCCGCGCCCGCACCGCGGTGCTCACCAAGCTCTACCCCACCCGTTCCCACACCGGCGCGGCGCAGGGCGGCATGTGCGCCTCCCTCGCCAACGTCGAGGAGGACAACTGGGAGTGGCACACCTTCGACACGGTCAAGGGCGGCGACTACATCGTCGACCAGGACGCCGCGGAGATCATGGCCAAGGAGGCCATCGACGCGGTGCTCGACCTGGAGAAGATGGGCCTGCCCTTCAACCGCACGCCCGAGGGCAAGATCGACCAGCGCCGGTTCGGCGGCCACACGCGCGATCACGGTAAGGCGCCCGTGCGTCGCGCCTGCTACGCCGCGGACCGCACCGGTCACATGATCCTGCAGACCCTGTACCAGAACTGCGTCAAGCACGACGTGGAGTTCTACAACGAGTTCTACGTGCTCGACATCGCCCTGACGGAGACCGAGGACGGCCCCGTCGCGACCGGCGCCGTCGCGTACGAACTCGCCACCGGCGAGCTGCACGTCTTCCACGCCAAGGCGATCATCTTCGCCACCGGCGGCTCGGGGCGCATGTACAAGACCACGTCGAACGCCCACACCCTGACCGGCGACGGCATGGGCATCGTCTTCCGCAAGGGCCTGCCCCTGGAGGACATGGAGTTCCACCAGTTCCATCCGACGGGCCTCGCAGGCCTGGGCATCCTCATCACCGAGGGTGTGCGCGGCGAGGGCGGCATCCTCCGCAACGCCGACGGTGAGCGGTTCATGGAGCGCTACGCCCCCACCATCAAGGACCTCGCGCCGCGCGACATCGTCGCCCGCTCGATGGTGCTCGAGGTGCTCGAGGGCCGCGGCGCCGGCCCGAACAAGGACTACGTCCTCCTGGATGTCACGCACATCCCGGAGGAGACCCTGATGGCCAAGCTGCCGGACATCATGGAGTTCTCGCGCACCTACCTCGGTGTCGACCCGGTCACCGAGCTGGTTCCCGTGTACCCCACGTGCCACTACGTGATGGGCGGCATCCCCACCAACATCCACGGTGAGGTGCTGCGCGACAACGACCACGTCGTCCCCGGCCTGTACGCCGCGGGCGAGTGCGCGTGCGTGTCCGTGCACGGCGCCAACCGCCTGGGCACCAACTCGCTGCTCGACATCAACGTCTTCGGTCGCCGCTCCGGCATCGCCGCCGCGGAGTACGCGAAGACGCACGACTTCGTGCCGCTCCCGGAGAACCCGGCCGACATGGTCGAGAACTGGGTCGCGGGCATGCTCAGCGACCACGGCAACGAGAACGTGATGGCGATCCGCACCGAGCTGCAGCAGACGATGGACAACAACGCCGCCGTCTTCCGCACCGAGAAGACCCTGACGCAGGCGCTCGAGGACGTGCGCGCCCTCAAGAAGCGGTACGAGCACGTCACCGTCACCGACAAGGGCAAGCGCTTCAACAGCGACCTGCTCGAGGCCATCGAGCTGGGCTTCCTGCTCGAGCTGGCCGAGGTCACCGTCGTCGGCGCCCTGAACCGGAAGGAGACTCGCGGCGGTCACGCCCGCGAGGACTACCCGAACCGCGACGACGTGAACTTCATGGTGCACACCATGGCGTACAAGGAGGGCGAGGGCCTGGAGTCCGGGATCCGTCTCGACACCAAGCCCGTCGTGCAGACCCGCTACGAGCCGATGGAGCGTAAGTACTGATGACCGCCGCAGTTGACACCCCCGCCTCCGTGCAGCCGCCGGTCCCGCCCGGCTCCACGATGGTCACGATCAAGGTCTACCGGTTCAACCCGGAGGATCCCGACGCGGCGGGCTGGCAGAGCTACCGGGTTCCCGCGCTCCCCTCGGACCGCTTCCTGAACCTGCTCCTGTACATCAAGGGCTACCTCGACGGCACCCTGACCTTCCGCCGGTCCTGCGCCCACGGCGTGTGCGGCTCGGACGCCATGCGCATCAACGGCGTCAACCGCCTCGCGTGCAAGATGCTGATGAAGGACTTCCTGCACGGCGACAAGGACGTCACCATCACGGTCGAGCCGATCCGCGGCCTGCCCGTGGAGAAGGACCTCGTCGTCGACATGGAGCCCTTCTTCGACGCCTTCCGCGCCGTGAAGCCCTTCCTGATGACCTCGGGCAACGAGCCGACCCGCGAGCGCATCCAGTCCCCCACGGACCGCGAGCGTTTCGACGACACCACCAAGTGCATCCTCTGCGCCTGCTGCACCACCAGCTGCCCGGTGTACTGGATGGACGGCTCGTACTTCGGCCCCGCGGCCATCGTCAACGCGCACCGCTTCATCTTCGACAGCCGCGACGAGGGCGCCGCCGAGCGCCTCGAGATCCTCAACGGCGTCGACGGCGTGTGGCGCTGCCGCACCACCTTCAACTGCACCGACGCGTGCCCCCGCGGCATCCAGGTGACGAAGGCCATCCAGGAGGTCAAGCGCGCCCTCCTGTTCAGCCGCTAGAACCATTTCTGCAGCCCGGAACGCCCCGGACCTCACCCGAGGTCCGGGGCGTTTCTCATTCGACGAGAGGCCGTCCATGGACCTGATCGACACCCCGATCGACGGAAGCCTGTTGCGCGGCCATCTCGACCTCGAGTCGACGGCGCGCGGCCTCCTGCCGCACCGCCTCCCCGCCGCTGCCCGCCGCCGCATCCCGGATGCGCGGCTCACTTCCGCCGAGGCGCAGCCGTCGGGAGTGCGCCTCTCGTTCCGTACCGCGGCCACCGTCATCGAGCTCGAGACGCTGCCGACCAAGCGCGCGTACGCGGGCCTCCCTCCCCTGCCCGACGGTGTCTACGACCTCGTCGTGGACGGCGGGCTCGTCGCGCGGACGACGGTGCCGGGCGGGAACGTCGAGACCGTCGTCGACATGGTGACGCAGGAGGCGGAGTTCACCGAGGGGCCGACGGGAATCGCCCGGTTCGCCGACCTGCCCGCCGGGGAGAAGGACGTCGAGATCTGGCTCCCGCACAACGAGATCACCGAGCTGATCGCGCTGCGCGCCGATGCGCCAGTCGCTCCACTGCCCCGGCGCGAACGCGTCTGGCTGCACCACGGCAGCTCGATCAGTCACGGCTCGGGGGCCACGCACCCGACGGGGACCTGGCCGGCGATCGCCGCCGCGTCGGGCGGGGTCGACCTCATCAACCTGGGGTTCGGCGGCAGCGCCCTCCTCGACTCGTTCGTCGCCCGCACCATCCGCGACACCCCCGCCGATCTGATCAGCCTCAAGATCGGCATCAATCTCACCAACATGGACGTGATGCGCCTGCGCGCGTTCGTCCCCGCGGTCCACGGCTTCCTGGACACCGTCCGCGACGGCCACCCGACCACCCCGCTGCTGCTCGTCTCGCCCATCCTGTGCCCGATCCAGGAGGACACTCCCGGGCCGGTGATGCCGGTCCCGTCGGCCGCGGGCCTGCGGTTCGAGGCCACCGGTGACCCGGCGGAGGTCCCGGCGGGAAGACTGACGCTGAGCGTCATCCGCGATGCGCTGGAGCGCATCGCGGCCGACCGGGCCGGGGAGGACGCGAACCTGCACCTCCTCGACGGGCGCGCCCTGTACGGCGTGGACGACAACGCCCGCCTGCCGCTCCCGGACGAGCTGCATCCCGACGCCGCCACCCACGCCCTGATCGGAGCCCGATTCGGCGAGCTCGCATTCGGTGCGGGCGGCCCCTTCACGTCCTGACGACCCGGCCCGTTCAGGCCCCGACGAGCCGATTGGCGAAGGTCGACACCGTGTAGACGCCGACGCCGAACACGACCTCGAGCGCATTGCGGGGCGTGAATCCCGCGTCGAAGAACTCCTGGAGTTCCGCGTTCTCCACCCGACCGGCGCCGTCGAACAGCCGCCCGACGAGCGTGACCGTCGCCGCGACGGGCGCGTCGTCGGAGCGCAGCCCGGCGGCGATGTCGCGCACCACGTCCGCCCGGTCCATCCGGGCCAGCTCCGCCGAGTGGATCCGGACGCACACCTCGCAGCCGTTGCGGTGCGCGACTGCGAGTATCACGGCCTCCCGCACCACGGGAGGCAGCGACACCGCCTCGAACGCCGCACTCGCCGCAAGGAATCCGTTGAGCAGGGCCGGCGACTCCGCCTGCAGCGCGGCGGCGCGCGGCACCCCGCCGAACTTCGCCCGGATCGCCTCGAGGGCCGGGCGGGACTCGTGCGGCGCCGTGTCGACCGTGTGCACCGTGAACACCATGATCACTCCTATTTTAGACAATCTAGTTGACGATTACCGGCACGATACAGTCAATCCGGTTGTCGAAACAAGGGGTGACGCAGTGTCAAGACCGGGCTACGAGCTACCGCTCCTCCTTCTCGACGGCTTCCGCGAGGCGGTCGACGAGGCGCACCGCATCCTGGCCGACCAGGGCTTCCCCGAGGCCCGCCCGCGCGACGGATTCGCAATGCAGGCCGTCGGCGACGGCTCGACCGCCGGCGAGATAGCCACGACGCTCGGAGTGTCGAAGCAGGCCGCAGCGAAGACCATCGCGCGCCTCGTCGACCTGGATTACGTCGCCATCGGCCACGACCCCGAGGACGGTCGACGACGACTCGTCGCGCCCACCCTCCGCGGACACGCGATGCTCCACGCGAGTGCGGCGGCGTTCCGCTCCGTCCACACGGCATGGGAACAGCGGATCGGCACCGCCCGACTCGACGCCATGCTCGACGATCTGGCATCCCTCACAGCATCGCCGACCCGCCTCGACACCTTGGCGACACTGAACGGGGACGCGGATGACCAGCAGAAACACCCTTCAGGGCGCCGCGACACCACATGAGCGTTGACATGACACCATAGTGGTGTCATAATTGACGCCATGGACATCACGCCCTTCGTCAGCGACCTCCAGCGCCAGCTCATCGCCGCGGCGGAGCGCGACTTCGCGGAAGCCGGGGACAACGGCGTCGACGACGCCGGCGCGACCGCGGAGCGGCTCGCCTCGGGCCTGGACGCCGCCGCCCGGCTGGTCCTGCTCGACGCACTGTCCGCGGCCGCGGCCGAGATCACCCGTGACCTGGTCCCCGGCTCCGTCGACCTGCGTCTGCGCGGCCGCGAGGTGGACTTCGTCGTCGCCGCGCCGCGCGCGGAACCGGACGACGAGGCCACCCCCTCCGGCGGCCTCGACTTCGACGACGCCAGCACCTCCCGCACCACCCTGCGCCTGCCCGACGCGCTCAAGGCTCAGGTCGACGAGGCCGCCGCCGCGGAGGGCGTGTCGGTCAACACCTGGCTGGTCCGCGCCGTCGCGGCGGCGCTGGCTCCCCGCAAGCGACGATCCACGCAGCGTGCGCTCCGCACCGGCGACGACTTCGCCGGCTGGGCGCGCTGACCGCTCCCCCGACACCCGAACCCCACCAGCTCGACGCCGAACCCCGCACCCCGCGGGGTCGGCCGAACACACCCTCGAGAGGCCCGTCATGCCCGTCTTCCCCACCCCCGAACCCATCGACCTCGCCGTCAACCTGCAGGTCGGCGACCTCGAGGTCATCGCGTCGGACCGCCCCGACACCGTCGTCACGATCTCCCCCAGTTCCCCGAACAAGGCCGCGGACCGCCGCGGCGCCGAGGCCGTCCGCGTCGAGTTCGACGGTGCCCGGCTCGTCATCGTGGGGCCCAAGCCGAAGTTCGGGCTCATGAGCATCATCGGCGCCTCCGAGTCCGTCGACATCACCGTCGAGCTGCCCTCCGGCTCCCGGTTCACCGCGGAGAGCGCCGTCGGCGGTGTCCGCACCGAGGGCCGCCTGGCGGCCACCCGGATCAAGGCGAGCACAGGCACCGTCGAGCTCGAGACCACGGGCGACCTGTGGCTGCGCGCGGGCCACGGCAACGCCACGGCCGGCGCGGTCGAGGGTTCCGCGGAGATCACCGCCGACCACGGGCAGATCCGCATCGCGTCCATCGCCGGCGACGCCGTGCTCAAGGCCTCCCACGGCAGCATCCGCATCGGGGAGACGACCGGCGGCGTCGAGGCGAACCTGTCCTACGGCGACCTCGACATCGACCGCGCCGCCTCGTCCGTCGCGGCGAAGACGGCGTACGGCGCCATCACCCTGGCCGAGGTCTCCGGCGGCGCCATCGACCTCGAGAGCAGCTACGGACGGCTCACCGTCTTTGTGGCGGAGGGGGTTCCGGCGTGGCTCGACCTGTCCTCCAAGGAGGGACGTGTGCGCAATCGTCTCGAGGAGGGCCTCCCGGACGCGGGCGATCCGGCCACGGAGCCCGCGGGCGAGCACGTCTCCGTGCGGGCGCGGGCGAAGTTCGGCGACATCGACATCCGGCGCGCTCGCTGAGCGCCCATCCCCCGTCAGGAGAACATCATGACCATGACCACCACCGCGGCCATCGAGGTCCGCGGCATCGAGAAGAGCTACGGCGACCTACCGGTGCTCCGCGGGGTCGACTTCGACGTCGCCCCCGGCAGCGTCTTCGCCCTGCTCGGCGCGAACGGCGCAGGCAAGACCACCCTGGTCCGCATCCTCTCGACCCTGCTGCGCCCCGACGCGGGCAGCGCGACCGTGCACGGCCACGAGGTCACCGCCGAGCCGCAGCAGGTCCGCGAATCCATCAGCCTCACCGGGCAGTTCGCCGCCGTCGACGAGATCCTCACGGGCCGGGAGAACCTCGTGCTCGTCGCGCGGCTGCGCCACCAGGGCGACCCCGGCACCGTCGCCGACGGCCTCCTGGAACGGTTCCGCCTGACGAACGCGGGCGGACGCCGGGTCGGTACCTATTCCGGCGGCATGCGGCGGCGCCTCGACATCGCCATGAGCCTCATCGGCGACCCCGCGGTGATCTTCCTCGACGAGCCCACCACCGGCCTCGATCCGGAGGCCCGCATCGACGTGTGGGAGATCGTGAAAGAACTGGCGGCGCAAGGCACGACGGTCCTGCTGACCACACAGTACCTCGAGGAGGCCGAGCAACTGGCGGATCGCATCGCCATCCTGCGCGACGGCCGGATCGTCGCGAACGGCACCCTCGCGGAGCTCAAGCGACTGCTGCCGGCGGCGAAGGTCGAGTACGTCGAGAAGCAGCCGTCACTCGAGGAGGTCTTCCTCGCGCTCACCGGATCCCGCACCGAACCCACCACCCACACCACGGACATCGAGGACCGATCATGACCACCTACGCCGTCTCGGACACCGGTGCGCTGCTGGGCCGATCCCTCAAACACATCACCCGCAGCGCCGACACGATCATCACCACGGCGCTCACGCCGATCGCGATGATGCTGCTGTTCGTCTACGTCTTCGGCGGGGCGATCAAGGGCAGCACCGGCGGCACGAACTACGTGAACTACCTGTTGCCCGGAATCCTGTTGATGGCCATCGCATCCGGCATCGCGTACACGGCGCTGCGACTGTTCAACGACATGCAGGGCGGGATCTTCGAGCGCTTCCAGTCGATGCCGATCGCGCGGTCGTCGGTGCTGTGGGCGCACGTGCTCACCTCGATGGTCGCGAACGCGATCACCGTCGTGATCATCCTCGGCGTCGGCCTGCTCATGGGCTTCCGCTCCTCGGCCGGCCCGCTCGCCTGGCTCGGCGTCGCCGGGATCCTTGCACTGTTCACGATGGCGCTCACCTGGATCGCGGTGGCGGTCGGTCTGACGGCGAAGTCGGTGGACGGCGCGACCGGGTTCTCGTACCCGCTCATCTTCCTGCCCTTCATCAGCTCCGCGTTCGTGCCGACCGCCACGATGCCCGGGCCGGTGCGCGCCTTCGCCGAGCACCAGCCCGTCACCTCGATCGTCAACACGATCTCCGCCCTGCTCGCGCAGCGCCCCGTCGACGGTGCCGACCTCGCCTCCGCACTCGGCTGGAGCGCGGGCATCCTGGTCGTCGCCTACGGCGCCGCGACGCTCGCGTACCGTCGCCGGATCCGCTGAGCCGACCCGACGCTCAGTCCTTCTGGTGCGTGGGCGTCGCGAAGAACTGCACCACCACGAAGGCGATCACGAGCGCCGCCGCGGGCAGGATGATCGTCGATCCCATCGCGTCGGCGAACGGGCCGCGGAGGAACTCCGGCAGGGCGCCGGTGGCCATCGCCCCGCCTCCCCCGCCGGCGGCGGCGTGCCCCGTGGCGGCGGTGAACTTCTCCTCGATCTGGTGCTGCATGAGCACGCCGACCGCCGCGCTGCCGAGCACGGCACCCACCTGGCGGGTCATGTTGTAGACGCCCGATCCGGCGCCCGCCAGCTGCAGCGGCAGGTTCCGGTTCGCGGTGGCGGCGAGCGGCCCCCAGATGAACGCGTTGCCGACGCCCATCAGCCCGATCGGCAGGAGGATGCCGACCACGGGCGTGGTGTCGTGCGCGACGAGGGCCAGCCAGAACAGCGCGATCGCGTTGGCCGCGAAGCCGAATCCGGTGAGGTAGCGCGGATGCACCTTGTCGGCCAGCTTGCCCGACGGTGCCGCCAGGGCCCCGGAGATCACGGCGAGCGGGATGAGCAGCAGCGCCGAGCGGGTGGGCGTGAGCCCCATCGACTTCTGCGCGAACAGCATCAGCGGGATCGACATGCCCGTCACCGAGAATCCCATGCACGCGATGGCCGCGTTGGACAGCGAGAAGTTGCGGTCCTTGAACAGCGACAACGACATCAGCGGCTCGGCGGCCTTGGACTGCCACCACACGAAGACCACCAGCAGCACCACGCCCGCCGCGATCATCCCCCAGATCTCTGCGGACCAGTCCTCCTTCTGCCCCTCCTGCAGTCCGAAGGTCACCAGGAACAGGCCGGCCGCACTGAGCAGGATGCCCGGGATGTCGAGCCTGTGCTTGTGCGTGGGCAGGTTCGGCACGAGGATCACTGCGGCGATGAATGCTGCGATACCCACGGGCACGTTGACGAAGAACACCCACTCCCAGCCGAGCCGATCGACGAGCACGCCACCGGCCAGCGGCCCGACGAGGATCGCGACGCCCGCGACGGAACCCCACAGCGCCATGGCGGTGCCGCGCTTGGCCGCCGGGAAGGTGCGGGTGATCACGGCCATCGTCTGCGGCGTCATCAGTGCGGCGCCGATGCCCTGCACCACGCGCGCGGCGATGAGCATGCCGATCGTCCCGGACAGGCCGCACCACGCCGACGAGAGCGTGAAGATCGTCAGGCCCACGAGGTAGAGCCGCTTCGGGCCGAACATGTCGCCGAGGCGCCCCGCCAGGAGCAGCGGCACCACGTACGCCAGCAGGTAACCGCTGGTCACCCAGATGACGCCGTTGAGGTCCTTGCCCTGGGTGAGGTCGATCCAGATGGAATCGGTCGCCACCGAGACGATCGTGGAGTCGACGAGGATCATGAAGAAGCCCACGACCAGCGCCCAGAGGGCGGGCCAGGGGCGGTAGCCCGAGGGGAGCCCGGGCAGCGCGCCCGGGTCGTACTGCGGTGCCGTGGTGGCGTCATTCGCCATGACAGGGGGCCTTCCATTCGAGGGTGTCGTCGTCGAGTCGTTCGACGGTGCGCCGCAGCCAGTCCGCCTCCGCGGCGCGCATCGCGATGAGGTAGTCGATGTCGAGCAGGTGGACCTCGACGGTCCGTTGCAGCGCGCGGGCCAGCCCGTCCCGCATGGCCCGTACGTCGTTGTCCACCCGGTCGAGCCGGGTGCGGAGCAGGTCGACGACGGTGTCCCGGTCCAGGTTGTGCGCCTCGGCCACCGCCAGCGGGAAGGCGGGGTACTCCTCGGCCGGCCTGGCCAGCATGTCGGCGAGCGTCGCGTGCAACCGTTCCCGGCCCGCGGCGGTGATCGCGTACGTGGTGCGCTCGGGTCGGTTGCCGTCGCGCTCCGTACCGACGGCTCCGACCATTCCGTCCTCGGCCAGCCGGTTCACCGCGTGGTAGAGCGAACCCGCCCGGAGCTTGACCACGAGGTCCTCGCGCCGGTCGACCATCGTGGTGAACATCTCGTAGGGATGCATGTCCCGCTCGACGAGCAGCGCCAGTGCGGCGATCGCCAGCGGGGTCAGTGCCCGTTCCCGCGCCATCCCCCACCTCCGATCCGTGCGCCCGGCGGCAACACTACGCCCCGATTACTCCAGATGGAATATTGCAGTGCGGGGTGATCGCCCAAACCGGGCGGAACCGCTCCGTGACACCGCTCACATCACGCGAAGGTCAGCGTGACCAGCGGGATCGGCCGGTCGATCGTCGCTTGGAAGGCCGCGAGATCGGGGTTGTCCGCGAGCGCCCACGCCGCGAACTCGGCGTACTCATCGCCCACGAGCACCCGAGCCGTGGCGGCGACGGTGCGCTCCCCGATCTCGACGGTGACCGCCGGGTGCCGCCGCGCGTTGTGCCACCACGCCGGGTAGGTCTTCTCGATGAACGAGCTGAGGTACAGCTGCTCTCCCCGGAACAGCGGCCCGACGGGCACGGTGTGCGGGCGCCCGGACCGTGCACCCGTGGTGGTCAGCAGGAGCAGGGAGCCGCCGGCGTACGCGCCGCCGACCACCCCCTCGTTGGCCCGGAACTCGGCGATCACGTTCCGGTTCCAGTCGCCGATGGTCTCCTCGGTCAGCGTGTTCCAGGGCATCTCGGGGTCGTCGTAGGAGCCCGGTACCGATGTCTGCTCAGTCATACCCATCACTGTCGCGGGTATTGGTGTCAGTTTCCGTCCGCATGGACGGAGGAAGTTCGCCAGGCCCGGGCCGCCGACGGCTTCTTCCCGCACGACATCATCCGCGGCGGCAGGTCCTCCGCGGTCACGGTCACCGCCCACGCGCGCCCGTCCTCGTGCTCGACGGTGACATCGTGGAACGCGGCGGGCGGCGCACCGTCGGACGCGGTGCGCAGGACGTCGGGCCCGACGGGACCGAGCAACTCGCGGACGGCGACCTCCGCCGCCTGCTCGGCGGGCGGGATCGACGAACGTCCGCGCAGCCCGGACGTGGAGACCACCCCTGCGCGCGCGGCGTCGAGGGCCTCGCCGGCCTCCGCGCTCGACATGCGGCCGTACGTGTAGCCGGTGGGCAGGACGATCACCACGGGGGCGAACCGGTGGCCGCCGGTGTGCGAGCACTCCCACACCACCGGCTCGGGGTAGCGGGCGGCGAGTTCCGCGGCGATCGGCCGGCCGAGAACGGCGCAGCACACGTCGCGCTTGCCGTTGGTGCACACGAGCGCGATCGGGTCGGCGGGGTCGCCGGCCGCCGGGTCGTCGACGGGCAGGCGCGGGATCTCGGCGTAGTCGGTGACGGTGAACATCCGCAGCGAACTCCGGCCGGGCACCGAGTCCGCGACGAACACGCGCATCGGCCCGGTCCCGCCCGCGCGCCCGGGCCGGTGGATCAGCAGCACCCGCAGGGCGCGCTGGTCGGCGAACCGTTCGATGGCCGCCCCCACGTCCGGAGCGAAGGTTCCGCCGGAGAACGGATCGCGGCCCCAGCCGGATTCGTTCTCGATGCAGAGCCAGCCCGTCTCCGTCGTCGCGGTGCCGGGGAGCGGCTCGTCCGTGAAACTCGAACAACGCTCCGTCATACCGCCACCGTAGCGGACTACGATGAGCCGCGATGATCGCGCGCGCCCTGAGAACCGCAACCGTCGTCGGCCTTCTCGGCACGCTCGCCGTCGCCCCGGCCGGCGCGACGCCCGCTCCCGCACCGTCGCCCACTCCCGGGCCGGCCGTGGCCACGCTGGTGACCGACGCCTGCCCGCACAAGCACGTCCCGCCGCCCGCCGTCGACGCCTCCGAGGTGCCCAAGCCGGGCACGCCCGCTCCCGCGCCGCTCGCCGTTCCGGACCCGCCCGTGGGTGGCGCGAAACTGGGCGGGTGCGGCCTCGTCGTGCCCGACGGTGCGCCGCCCGCCCCGCCCGGTATCGACTCCGCGGGTTGGCTCGTCGCCGACGCCACCGACGGGACGGTGATCGCCGCGAAGGATCCGCACGGCCGGTACCGCCCGGCGAGCACGATCAAGCTGCTGCTGGCACAGGTTGCGCTCCGCGACCTGAAGCTCGACACCGTCGTCGAGGGGACCGCGGAGGACGCCGCGCAGGAGGGCGACGCCGCCGGCGTCTCCCCCGGCGGCCGGTACACCGTCAAGGACCTGCTCGAGGGCCTGCTGCTGATCTCGGGCAACGACGCCGCGCACGCCCTCGCGCGGCAGCTCGGCGGCGTGGACGCCGCGGTCGCGAAGATGAACGAGCTGGCGTCCTCACTCGGGGCGCACGACACGCGGGCCGCGACCCCGTCGGGCCTGGACGGCCCCGGCATGAGCACCAGCCCGTACGACCTCGCCCTCATCCTGCGGGCGGCCCTGCAGGACAAGCGGTTCGTGGAGATCGCCGCGACCCCGCGGATCACCTTCCCCGGCCACCCGCCGGTGCCGACGACCGGACCGCCCACACCCGTGCCTCCGGGGTCGAGCGCGCCGCCCGCGCCGACATCCGTTGCGCCGTACCCGATCCTCAACGAGAACCGGTTGCTCACCGACTTCCCCGGCGCGGTCGCGGGCAAGAACGGTTACACCGACGACGCGAAGAAGACCTTCGCCGGCGCCGTCGACCGCGACGGTCATCGCTACGTGATCGTCCAGATGTTCGGCCTCACCCACACGGGCAACACCTACTGGGACCAGTACCGCCGCCTGCTCGACTACGGCGTCGCGCTGCGCGGCAAGTCGGTCGGCACGCTCGTCGCGGCCTCGGGATCCGGTGCGCCGGAGCACCGCCCCGACGAGGGACACGACGCGGTGGTCGAGAGCGGACCGTCGGGCATGGGGAACGGGACCAAGCTGCTGATCGGTCTGGGCGGCCTCGCGGTCATCGCGGCGCTCGTCGGCGCGGCCATGCGTACGAACCGGGGCCGCTGACGTGGTCGCCGCGCCGGTCGGGGCGGCGACGGTGCCCGACAAGGGACTTCGCCCGAACTCCCTGGGGCTGCTCAGCAACATGGCGATCGGGCTGTCGTCGACGGCGCCCGCGTACAGTCTCGCGGCGACGCTCGGCGGCGTCGTCGCGCACGTGCACGGCAAGGCGCCGGCGATGTTCGTGGTGGCCTTCGTGCCGATGCTGCTGGTGGCCCTCGCCTACAAGGAGCTCGCCGCCGACACCCCCGACGCGGGGACCACCTTCACCTGGGGCAGTAGGGCGTTCGGGCCGTGGATCGGCTGGATGGGCGGCTGGGGCCTCGCGGTGTCGGCGATCATCTGCCTGGCGAACGTCGCGGAGATCTCTGCGACCTATCTCCTGCGCTTCGTCGGGCTGAGCGACCTCGCCGACGACCGGCTCGCGGTGGTCGGTTTCGGCTGCGTGCTGATCGTGGCGATGACGTGGGTGTCGTACCGCGGGATCGTCGTGTCCGAGCGGATGCAGAACGTGCTGATGGCGATCCAGTTCGCCGTCCTCGCCGTCGCGGCCGGTGCCGCCCTGTGGGCCGTGTACAGCGGGCGGGCCGGAGCGCAGGCGGTGCGACCGACCTGGGACTGGCTGGACCCGACGGGCCTGAGCGCCTCGCAGATCGCGGCCGCCGTGATCCTGTGCATCTTCCTGTACTGGGGCTGGGACGCGTGCCTCGCCGTCGGCGAGGAGACCAGGGACTCCTCCTCGACCCCGGGCCGTGCCGCGGTGCTCGCGACCGTGGTGCTGATGGGCACCTACGTGCTGGTGGCCGTTGCCGTCCAGGCCTATTCGGGTTTCGGGCAGACGGGCCTGGGGCTCGGTAACACGGACAACCACGACGACGTCCTGACGGTGCTCGGCCGTCCCGTCGGCGGCGCAGTACTGGCGGGCCTGCTCGTACTCACGGTGGCGCTGTCGGCGCTCGCCTCCACGCAGTCTACGGTGCTGCCCACCGCCCGCGGGACGCTCGCGATGGCGATCTACCGGGCTGTGCCCGAGCGCTTCGCCCGCGTGCACCCGAGGTATCTGACGCCGTCCTTCGGCACCGTCGTGATGGGCGCCTCCGCGCTCGCCTTCTATCTCACGCTGGCGCTGCTGAGCCGCAACACCCTCGAGGACTCGATCAGCTCGCTCGGACTGGCGGTCGCGTTCTACTACGCGATCACCGCGTTCGCCTGCGCGTGGTACTTCCGGCGGACCGTCCGGCGGTCGCTGCGGAACCTGGTACTGCGGCTGATCTGCCCCGTGCTCGGCGGGGCGGCGATGATCTGGGCGTTCGTGCAGAGCGCCGCCGACATGATCGCCCCCGACTACGGGCAGACGGTGATCGGTGGGGTCGGCGGTGTGTTCGTCATCGGTATCGGGATGCTGGTGCTCGGCGTACCGCTCATGATCGCGTGCGCCGTGACGCGGCCCGCGTTCTTCCGCGGCCGGACGCTCCCGCGCGCCAGCGCGCCCGAGGACGCCTGAGTCAGCGCTTGCGGCGCAGCAGGGAGCCGAGGCCGAGGCCCGCGACGAGACCCGCGGCGCCGGCGATCGCAGCGCGACCCGGATCGGACTCCTGGCGGATGACCGGCGCGATCACCACGGGATCGGGTGCCGACGGGATCACGTAGCGCTGATTGCGCGGATCGGTGGCCGCCCAGGCGGTGGCGAACAACAGCATCCGCGCGGTGAAGTAGATGAACAGCATGATGCCGAGGATCGGGCCGAAGGTCGCGCCGGCGGGACTACGCAGTGTGGCACCGATGATCAGCGTCGCGAACTGCGTGAACACGGTGAACACGACGGCCATCAGCAGTCCGGCGTGCAGGGCGTTGCGCCACGGGAAGCTGACGCGCGGCATCCGCGCGATGACGAAGGTCCACAGGACCCAGGTCGCGAACACCGTGACCAGCAGCGTCACGCACGCGATCAGGATCGCCAGGCCGGGAACGTGATCCAAGCCGATGGCGGTGAGCAAGGTCTTCGTCAGTGGGCTGCTGCCCACGGCGATGAGCGCCGAGCACACCACGATCGCGGCGAAGAGGCCGATGAGTGCCGCCAGATCGCCCAGCTTCTTGCTGACGAAGTTCTGCTCGGGCTCCTCGCTGTCCCACATCTCGGTGAGCGCGGCACGCACGTTGCCCACCCAGCCGAGGCCGGCCCACAGGCCACCGAGCAGGCCGATCAGTCCGACGGTGCCGCGCGAGGAGATCGCTCGGTCCAGGAGCTGGTTGACCGTGGTCGCCATCTCCTGGTTCGACATCAGGTCGCTGATCCGTTGCTTGATCTCCGCCAACAGCTCGGCGTCGTTGACCAGCACGTAGCCGCCGATCGAGAACACGACCATCGCGAGCGGGAACAGCGCGAACACGCTGAAGTAGGTGATCCCGGCGCCGTAGTAGTCGCCCTTGTTGTCCTGGTACCGCATGGCGGCGGCCATCACGTGGTCGAACCACGGCCATTTGTCACGGTACTTCTGGAGCATTCGGGAATCCTCCTGCGGGTGTTCGCTACGTCACATCGGCTAGGGCGCCAGGAACCCTACCCTGTCGTAGACGTCCGCGAGGGTGCGCGCCGCGATCTCCTGCGCGCGCTCCCGTCCCGATGCCAGCACCTTGTCCAGTTCCGCGCGATCGTCGAGGTACCCCTTGACGCGGTCGCGCAGCGGCGCGGCGAAGTCGACGAGGACGTCCGCGACCTGCGTCTTCAGATCGCCGTAGCCCTTACCCTCGTACGCCCGCTCGAGCTCGGGGATCGGGGTGCCGGTGAAGGCCGACTCGATGGTCAGCAGGTTCGACACGCCCGGCTTGTGCTCCCGATCGAAGCGGATCTCCCGCTCCGTGTCGGTGACCGCCGACTTCACGCGCTTGGCGATGATCTTCGGGTCGTCGAGGATGCTGATCAGGCCGGCGTCGGACTCCGCCGACTTGCTCATCTTGGCGGTCGGGTTCTGCAGGTCGTAGATCTTGGCGGTGTCGGAGACGATGTGCGCCTCAGGGACCACGAAGGTCTTCTTGAACCGGGTGTTGAAGCGCTGCGCCAGGTTCCGAGTGAGCTCGAGATGCTGCCGCTGGTCCTCGCCGACGGGTACCAGCTGCGGTCGGTAGAGCAGGATGTCGGCGGCCATGAGGATCGGGTAGGTGAACAGGCCCACGGACGAGCTGTCCGTGCCGTTCTTCGCCGACTTGTCCTTGAACTGCGTCATCCGGCTGGCCTCGCCGAAACCCGTGATGCAGGACAGGACCCAGGTCAGCTCGGCGTGCTCGTGGATCTGCGACTGCACGAACATCGTCGACCGCTCGGGGTCCACGCCGAGCGCCAGCAGCTGCGCGGCCGCGAAGGCGGTGCGCTCGCGCAGGGCCTTCGGATCGTGCGGCGTGGTGATGCCGTGCATGTTCGGGATGAAGTAGAAGGTGTCGAACTCGTCCTGCAGCTGCACCCACTGCCGCACCGCACCCAGGTAGTTGCCGAGATGGAACGAGTCCGAGGTCGGCTGGATACCCGACAGCGCGCGCTGCCGCTTCGCGGGGGTGGGGGCGGTTTCCGTCACGGGGAACGAGTCTATCGGCCACGCTCCGGCCCGTCGCCCCAGTATCGGGCCCGACGGTGCCCACCCCGGTCCGGCGCCCCTGTCATCGTGGCCGCCACGGTCGGGCGGGGGCTCGTCGGGGCGATCGTCGCCGACCTGTCGACCACCTCATGACCGTGACGGCCAGGGTTTCACAGCGGCCCGCCGACGACGAGGCGCGGCGAGCGCTCAGGCGTATTCGACGGTGACCGGCGCGTGGTCGGACCAGCGCAGGTTGTAGGCATCCGCGCGTTCGACCACGGCCGACGACGCCCGCTTCGCCAACGCGTTGTTGGCGATCTGCAGGTCGATGCGCCAGCCGGAGTCGTTGTCGAAGGCCTTGCCGCGCCACGACCACCAGGCGTACGGACCGGGCACGCCGGGGTGCAGGTCGCGCACGACGTCCTTGAACGCGCGCCCTTCACCGATGTACTCGCTCATCCAGGCCCGCTCCTCGGGGAGGAACCCCGAGTTCTTGACGTTGCCCTTCCAGTTCTTGATGTCCAGCTCGGTGTGGCCGATGTTCCAGTCGCCGCACACGACGACCTCGCGCCGCCGACGGCCGAGCTTCGCCAGGTACGCGCCGAACTCCGCACGGAAGCGATCCTTCTCGTCCTGTCGTTCGGTACCGACGTCACCGGACGGGAGGTAGAGCGAAGCGACCGTGAGATCCTCGAAGTCCGCCTCGATGTAGCGGCCCGCGTGGTCGAACTCCTCGCTGCCGAAACCGATCCGCACGGCGTCGGGCTCGCTCCGGGACAGCACCGCCACACCGTTGCGGCCCGCCGTCGAGGACTCCGCAGCCGCCAGATGCCAGCCCTCCTCCAACGCGGGCGCGAGCGCGGTGAGCGTCTGCTTGTGGGTGGCGCGTACCTCCTGCAGCAGCACCACATCGGCCTTCGTCTCGCGCAGCCAGGGCAGCATGCCGAGGTTCTCCTCGGACCGCTGCTTCACCGCGGCACGAACGCCGTTGACATTGATCGAGGTGATGATCACGCGAGCGCCTCCACGGTGAGACCGGCCGCGGCCCACGCGGACCGCACGACCGGGCCGTCGGCATCGTCGGACACCCCGAGCAGCACCTGCACGCCCCGGTCCGCGAGGACGGCGACGAAGGTGCCGAAGGCGCCGTCGTCATCGGCGAGGACCTGCTCGGCCTCCGCCACGCCGAGCACCACGAGCGCCTGCCCGCCGAGCCAATCGAGGTCACCGAGGCTGTCGGCCAGCGCGTCCCAGTTGCCACCGAAGTCGAGCGGGAACTGCAGGACGGCCGAGACCTCGTTGAGCAGCGCTGCTTTGGTGCGCATCCGGCTGCCGCGGGCCACGAGCACGCGGGGCCGATCACGACGCTTGAGCGAGTCCAGATCGGCACTGGTCAGGGCTGCGCCGGAGCCGGACTGGAGGAACTGCGGAAGGGTGCTCATCGGATCCTCGTGAAGGTCTCGTAGTGGTCGAGGGTGTACCAGGCGCCGCCGTCGGCACCCGTGATGATCCGCTCCGCATCGCGCCCGCGGCCGGACTTCTTGATGTTGATGTCCCATTCGGTGTACTTGGCGGCCTTGCCCTTCGAATCGGTCTTCGGCAGCCGGTTCTCGAAGTTGCCGAAGTTACGGCCGCCCTGCGTACCCGAACCGTCCTTCGGGGGCCAGGTGCCCGCGTCGATCCGCGCGAGCGTCGCGAGCACTCGCTGCGGGACCGCGGAGTTCGACGGCGCCCCGGCCGACGAGCGCGCCGGGCCGGGCTTGGCCGTCACCGTCGACCCCTTCACCGTGGACGACGACGCGACCGGTGCCGCGGTGGCACCGGGCTGTGCCGACGACTTGCCGCAGGCGACGAGACCGAAAACGGCGAGTACGGCTATCGCGCAGAGAGCGAGAATCCTTCGCATGCCCCAAGACCCTACCGACGGGCACCGACAGGTTCAGCGCCCCGTCGCGCGACCAGCACGCCGACCACGAACACGAGCAGGCCCGCGACCGCGAGGCCGCTGCCGACCAGTGCCGGCGCGGTGTACGCGCCACCGGCGGCGATGACCGCGCCGCCGAGCAGTGCACCCAGTGCGTTCGCGATGTTCAGCGCGGAGTGGTTAAGCGTGGCGGCGAGGGTCTGCGCCTCACCCGCGACGTCCATCAGCCGGGTCTGCAGGGCGGGCACCAGCGCCGACGCGGTGAGGCCGATGAGGAAGAACAGTGCCACGGCCGCGAAGGGCTGCGGCGCGAACAGGGAGAACAGTGCCTGCAGCACCACCAGAGCGGCAAGCGCGACGGCGATCGACCCGATCACCGAGCGGTCCGCGGCGCGACCGCCCACGGCGTTGCCGATCACCATGCCCACGCCGTAGACGGCCAGCACGATGGGCACCGAGGTCGCGCTCAGCCCGGACACCGAGGTGAGCGTGGTGGCGATGTAGGTGTAGACGGCGAACATCCCGCCGAACCCGACGATGCCCGTGAGCAGCGCGAACCAGACCTGCGGCCGGGCGAGCGCACCGAGCTCGGTGAGCGGGTTGGTCACCGGGATGCTCACCGACGGCAGGAACGCCAGCAGCGCGGCGACCGTGACGGCGCCGATCACCACGACGACGCCCATCGCGTACCGCCAGGTGAACGCATTGCCGAGCCACGTCACCAGCGGCACTCCGATCACATTGGCCACCGACAGGCCCATGAGCACCTGTCCGACCGCGCGGCCCCGCCCCGCCGGTCCGGCCAGATGCGCCGCGACGAGCGCCGCCACGCCGAAGAACGCGCCGTGCGGCAGGCCGGCGACGAACCGGGCTGCCATGAGCGTGCCGTAACTGGGAGCGAACACCGACAGGGCGTTGCCCGCGGTGAACGCGACCATCAACCCGATCAGTAGCAGCCGGCGCGGCACGCGGGCGAACGCGGCCGCGATGAGCGGCGCGCCGACGACGACGCCCAGCGCGTAGGCGGAGATCACGTGCCCGGCGACGGGCTCACTGACCTCGAGGTCCTGCGCGATGCCGGGCAGTAGTCCCATGGCCGCGAACTCGGTCGTGCCGATGCCGAAACCGCCGAGCGCCATGGCGCCGACCGCGAGCCTGGTCCGGGTAGAAGAATCCACGTGACCATGTAACGCCCCGGTCTGTTCCCTCCTTCCCACCTCGTCCTGTGACCTCGTTCACGGGAATTCGGTCCGTTATGATGAAGACGAGGTCATGAGTGTCAGCGCGCAGCCCCGGCTTGCTGACCGGCAACCCTCCGCCGCGGTGGGGTGCCCCGGGTGATGACCTGGTTTCCCGGCGAACCCTGTCGGGCGGCAAGCGCGAGGAGAGGTTCGGTGACCATCACCATCCGCACAGGTCGATCCATCGACAGGTCCCCGGGCGACTGGGCCCGGGTGCCGGACGGTGCGATGCAGTCCCTGTCACTCGGCCCCCTGGTACTCGAATCCGGTGTCGTCCTCGAGGACGTCACGATGGCCTTCCAGCGCTGGGGCCGACCGAACGCCGACCGCAGCAACGTCCTGCTGGCCCTGCACGCCCTGACGGGCGATTCGCACGTCACCGGCCCGCCCGACGCCGATCACCGCTCAGCGGGCTGGTGGGACGGCCTGATCGGCCCCGGAGCGGCGGTGGACACGGACGAGTGGTGCGTCGTCTCCGCGAACGTCCTGGGCGGGTGCTCAGGTTCGACGGGGCCGGCGTCGCTCGCTCCCGACGGGCGGCCCTACGGCTCCCGCTTCCCCGTCATCACGGTGCGCGACCAGGTGGAGGCCGAGGCGGCGCTGCTGCGCGCGCTCGACGTGCACGACATCGCGTCGGTCGTCGGCGGCTCCATGGGCGGCGCGCGGGCCCTCGAATGGGCCCTCATGTACGGCGACTTCCTGCGCTCGGCACTGATCCTCGCCGTGGGCGCCCGCGCGACGGCCGATCAGATCGGCACCCAGACCACGCAGATCGCGGCGATCACGGCGGATCCGCACTGGCACGGCGGCGACTACCACGACACCGACGGTGCGCCGACCGCCGGCCTGGGCGTCGCCCGCCGGATCGCGCACCTGACCTACCGCACCGAGATCGAGCTGGACAGCCGGTTCCGCAACGATGCGCAGGGCGACGAGGAGCCGCGCGCGGGCGGCCGCTACGCCGTCACCTCCTATCTCGACCACCAGGCCGAGAAGCTGGTCAACCGGTTCGACGCCGGCAGCTACGTGGTACTCACCGAGGTGCTCAACCACCACGACGTGGGCCGCGGCCGCGGCGGCGTCGAGACGGCGCTGCGCAGTTGCCCGGTCCCCGTGGTCGTCGGCGGGATCGATTCCGATCGCCTGTACCCGCTGCGCCTGCAGGAGGAGATCGCCGAGCTGCTGCCGGGCTGCGAGGGACTGGTCGTGGTGCACTCGCGCGACGGCCACGACGGCTTCCTCACCGAGATGGACGCCGTCTCGGAACTACTGTCGCGCACCCTGGACATCGCGCGCCGCTGACGGGGCGTCACCGGGGGGATCTACGGGGCCGGGGTGGTCACCGTCGGCGCCTCCGAGGAGGACGACGATGCCGCCGGCGCCGTCTGGGATGCGGTCGCCCCGGGTACGCGCCGGGCAGCATCGGGTGATGCGTCCGAGGACGCGGCACCGTCGGGATGGGCGGCGCCTCCCCCGGCGCCCGCACCAGGACCGACCAGCCCGTTACCCGGGAGGATCTCGCGGGACGGGGGCACTGCCGACCCGGGCGGCGGATTCTGGCCGGAGCCCTCGGCGGGCGGCGTGACACTCGGCTCCGTCGGCACCGGCGTTCCGGACGGCGTGCCCGTCGGGATGGACGGCAGGATCGTCGTCGGAAGCGTCCGGGTCGGCGTGCTGGGCACGGTCGGCGTCGGAGTCGGCCAGGGGGCCCGTGTCGTGGTCGGGTGGACGGGCGGCGGCGCGAACGTGGTCATCGTGGGCGTCACTTCGTTCCGGCCGGTGTCCCGTGGGACCGACGTGGGCACGAGAGTGTCCACGGGCGGCAGGGTCGAGGCGGCGCTGGAGGTAGGCAGCGGCCCCACCTCCGAGCTGGGCGCCGTCTCGGCGGACGAGCGCACCTCCGTCGAAGTCGGAACGACCTGGTCGGTGGTCTGGCCGGCCGGCCCGATGATGCCGGTCGCGTAGCCGGTGGCGAGGACCGCGCCGGTCAGTGCGGCGAGCACCAGCAGCGGCAACACGGCGGCGGTCAGGCGGACGCTGTGCCCGCCGAGGCCCCCGAGGCCACTGCTCACCAGTGATGACGGTGCCGTTCCCGCGGCCCGGCGGTCCGCCGCGAGCAGCGCCGCGCCGGTGGCGGCGATCGCCTCGGGCTCTTCGACGGACAGGGGCTCCGCGCCCGCGGCCCGGGCGATGTCGGCGACGGCCTCGCGGACGCCGGCGTTCTGCGCGCCGCTGCCCACCAGAACCACTGCTTCCGGGGCCGCCGCGGCGCGACCGATCGTGGCGTGCAGGAACTCCGCCACCCCGTGCGCCGCGCCGACTCCCGCGTCCGGGCCGTCGACGACGACGCCGCGCGCTCGGCGCTCGGCGGTGACGGCTCCGTCGCTCACGGTGTAGATCCGCAGGCCGCCCGCTCCCAGGTTCGCGATCATCACGCTCGGATACCGCGCGATCAGACCGCGCTCGTCGAGCGCTCGGAGGACCGCGTCGGATTCACGAACGATTCCCGCGGACCGGACGCCGCCACGCGCGCCGCAGCGCACGGACATCAGGTCCCGGCGCGACTCGACGGTCACGGCCGACGCGTCGACGGTGCGCTCGGAATGGCTTGCCAGCAGGTCGAAGCCCGAGGAGAGGAGGTTGCCCCGCCGCCCGAGGCGGTACGGCCCGGGATCGATCGTGCGGGCCTGCCGACCGACGATCCGCCCGTCCTCGAGATCGAGGAGGACGCAGTGCACGGGTCCGGGACCCACGGACGCGCCGAAGGACGAGATCCCCATGGCACCTCCGTTCGAGTCGCTGACCGAGTCGTTACCTCAGCACATCGTACCCGATGCCAAAACGTTACATACAGGAATCTACATTTGAAGTTTGTATCACTGGGGTTACTTGGTGCCCAACGGGCTGATCCCCCACGACACGACGAGGATCGCCACCGCCGCCACGGCCAGCACCGACACGTCGAACCACCGGCCGCGGACGCGGAGCAGACCCTGACGCCGCTCGGGGAGGGTGGCGCGCAGGACGGCGGCGAAGCCCGTCCCGGCCCCGAACACGACGAGGCCGCGGCGCCAGTACTCGAGCCCGACGAGCACCATTCCCGCCGCGAGGATCGCCACCACCACGACGTACCCCGCGTTCGCGATCACCGTGCGCACCGTCCGGGCACGGCGGAACTGCTCGACCGCGGGCTCGGGCACTACGCTCCGTCCGCGCGGGCGAGGTCGCGCTCGGCGGCCTCGATCACATTGCCCAGCAGGAAGGCTCGCGTCAGCGGGCCGACACCGCCGGGGTTGGGCGAGAGATGACCGGCGACCTCGGCGACTCCCGCGGCGACATCGCCGCGCAGGCCCTCGTCGGTCCGGCTGACGCCCACGTCGAGCACGGCGGCGCCGGGCTTGACCATGTCCGCGGTGATCAGGCCGGGGACGCCGGCGGCGGCGATCACGATGTCGGCGCGGCGGACCTCGGCCGCGAGATCACGGGTTCCGGTGTGGCACAGCGTGACCGTGGCGTTCTCGGACCGCCTGGTCAGCAGCAGGCCGATCGGCCGGCCGACGGTGACCCCTCGACCGACGACCACGACGTGCGCCCCGGCGATCGGAACGTCGTAGCGGCGCAACAGATGCAGGATGCCGTGCGGGGTGCACGGCAGCGGGCCGGGAGCGCCCAGCACGAGTCGGCCCAGGTTGGTAGGGTGCAGGCCGTCCGCATCCTTGGCGGGGTCGATCCGCTCCAGGATCGCGTTCTCGTCCAGGTGCTTCGGCAGCGGTAGTTGCACGATGTATCCGGTGCACGCGGGATCGGCGTTGAGCTCGTCGATGACGGCCTCGAGCGCGGCCTGCGAGATGTCGGCGGGCAGATCGCGGCGGATCGACTCGATGCCGACCTTGGCGCAGTCGGCGTGCTTGCCCTTGACGTAGGACCGCGAGCCCGGGTCGTCGCCGACGAGGACCGTACCGAGCCCCGGGGCCACGCCCCGCGCGCGCAGCGCGCTCACCCGCTCCCGGAACACCTCGAAGAGCTCGTCGCGGGTCGCCTTGCCGTCCAACACCTCAGCCGTCACAGCCGATATCCTATCCCCCTGATTCAGCGTGCCGATTTATCCCGGTTCGAGTCGCGGTTGTTCGAGTTACATCCGATACTGAACCCATGACTGATCAGAACCCCCTCCAGCAGGGATTCCAGCAAGGGATCCAGCAGGGCATCAAGGCCACCTGGCAGGCCGTCCTCGCCCTCGGCGTCCTCTCCGTCCTGATGGGCATCGTCATCGCGGTGTGGCCGGGTCCGACGACCCTCGCCATCGCGATCCTGTTCGGCATCTACCTGCTCATCAGCGGCGCCTTCCAGGTGATCGCCGGGCTGATCGGTGAGGCGCAGCACCGCGTGCTCTCGGTGATCAGCGGCGCGCTGTCGATCGTCATCGGCGTGGCCTGCTTCCGCGACGACTTCATCACCTCGATCGCGATCCTCGGCATCTGGATCGGCGTCGCGTGGATCTTCGCCGGCATCACCCAGATCGTCACGGCCGCGAGTGACCGGCTGCTGCCCGGCCGCGTCTGGGTCGTGATCCTCGGCGTCATCACCCTGATCGGCGGCGTGGTGCTCGTCTCCAGCCCGTTCTCGGTGGGCGTTCTGGTGTGGGTCGGCGGCATCTGGGCCGTCGCCATCGGCATCACGCAGATCATCACCGCCCTGCAGCTGCGCAGCGCCGCGAAGCGGTTCGGCGCCCAGCAGCCCTCGCAGTACGCCGGCTGATCGGACCTCCTCTCGCACATGCGGAGCACGGGTGACAGGATCGTCACCCGTGTTCCGCATTCTCTTCTTCGAACCCCGGATCGCCCCCAACACGGGCAACGCGATCCGCATCGCCGCCGTCACCGGATGCGAGCTGCACCTGGTCGAGCCGCTGGGCTTCGACCTCTCCGAGCCCAAGCTCCGTCGGGCCGGTCTGGACTACCACGACCTCGCGCACGTGAGCGTGCACGCCGACCTCGAGGCCGCTTGGGCGGCGCTCGCCCCCGAGCGGGTGTACGCCTACACGGCGCACGCGACGCGCCACCACCACGAGGTGGGCTACCACCCGGGCGATGTCCTGCTCTTCGGCCCCGAACCCACCGGGCTCCCTCCCGAGGTGCTCGCCGACCCGCATGTCACCGAGGCCCTGCGCATCCCCATGCTCGCCGGCCGACGCTCCCTCAACCTCGCCAACTCCGCCGCCATCGTCGCGTACGAGGCGTGGCGGCAGAACGGGTTCGACGGTGCGCTCTGACGCCCGGCGCTAACCCGCCGGCCGCGCGTCGGGTTCGTTGAACCCCGTCTGGCTGTTGAGCATCGGACGCAGGCGCGCGGTCTTCTCGGCGGTCCAGCCCGGGGGCTCCAGGATCGCCGCCCACGCGTCGACGACGGCCTTGACGTACGTGTGTCCGTGCCCGTCGGGCACGCTCCCCGCGACCGCCAGGTCGGCGGAGACCTGCAGGAAGGTCACGATCGGGATCCACGACACCGAGGACAGGACGTCGGGGCCGCGCTTCTCCTTGAGCCAGTCCGGCTGACTGAACAGCAGATCCGGGCTCCACCGGCCGATGGGGTCGGAGGCGTGCTGCAGATACACCGCGCGCGGATGGGACCACGGCTGCGCCGGGTTCGCCAGATCCTCCGCACGCGCGGCGAACCGCACGTTGGCGCCCTGCTGGTACACCGGCAGCCACTCGGGCGAGCCCGCGTCGCGCTGCTGCGTCAATCGCACCCACATCTCGTTGTTGAAAGTCGGGCCGGAGAACAGCGCACCGTCGGTCCTGGCGACGAGGTTGTTGAGGGACAGGAAGGGCGCCTCACCCCCGAACGAGCCGAGGCTCTCGCCGAACACGACGAGCTTGGGCCGCTGCCCCTCCGGCAGCGCCTTGACGCGCTTGTCGACCGCCTCGAACAGGGCCTGGCCGGCGTCGAGGGCGTTCTGCTTGTCGACGAGGAAGGACAGCCAGCTCGGCAGGAACGAGTACTGCATGCTGACGATGGCCGTATCGCCGTTGTACATGTACTCGAGCGCACCGGCTTCCGCCTCGTTGATCCACCCCGTGCCGGTGGTCGCCGCGACCGCGACCACCTTGCGGTGCAGGCCGCCGGTGCGTTCGAGTTCCGCCGCCGCTTTCTCCGCGATGTCCTTGTACCGGTTCGGGTTCCCCGAGTCGGAGGACTCCAGGCCGGCGTAGGCACGGATCGGCTCCACCGCCGGGGCGCCGTTGAACGCAGTCAGATGCGCGACGGTCTGCGCGTTCGACACGAACACCCGCCCCTGCTTACCGAGCGAGGACCAGTCGACCAGAGATCCGGGCCCGCCCGAGCGGAAGGCGCTCGTGGGTACGGGGCGATCGGCAGCGCCCTCACGGCTGGCCTTCGAGAACGCCGTGTTCATCGCGTCCATCGCGCCGCGCACCACGACGCCGTTGACGATCTCGATACTCAGGAAGACCACCAGCGCGACGGCGATCACCGCGGAGACGCGCGGCGGGCACACCCGGTTGAGACGGGCGATGAGCCACCGCACGATCCATCGCACACCCTTGCCGAGCTCGACGAAGGCGTAGAGGAAGACGACCGACAGCACGCCGATCTGCAGGTAGTCGACGAAGGTCAGGTAGGCCACACCCATGAGGTCGCGCAGGTCGGTCTGCCAGGTGTCGAAGAACACGACCATCCCGACGGTGCCGATGACACCGATCGCCAGGAGCACCCACCAGCCCTGCTTCGGCACCGGCGGGCTGCTCTCCTTCGAGCGCATGAAGCGCACCAGCCACACGGCGACGACACCGATGAGGTAGCCGATCGCACCCGATCCACCGCTCACCAGGCTCTGGAACAGCGGACCGCGGGGCAGGAGCGACGGGGTCAGTGAGAGCCAGAGGAACACCAGGCCCACCGCGGTCCCGGTGAAGGTGTAGCGGTGCGACCACCAGTCCCGTAACCGGTCCAGCACCCGCACCGACTGCTCGGCGGCTTCCTCCGCCACGTCTTCGACCGACTCGCTCACCCGGACCTCCCCCTTCACGATTGCGCTGCGACCTCTGATCATGCCCCGTCGGGATCGGCGGCGCCCGCGAACGTGTACGGGATGAGCTCGGCCCGGTTCGTATCGACGGCGATCGGCCGGCCCATCTGCGGGAAGGCGCGCTGCGCGCAGCGCGGCCGGTCGCACACCTTGCACCCGGCGCCGATCGGCACGAAGGAATCGGGCTCGTCGAGTGCCAGGCCCCGCGAGTAGACCAGGCGGTGCGCGTGGGCGAGGTCGCATCCGAGTCCGATCGCGAAGTCCCGGCCCTGCCCCAGGTATCCGCCCGCGGTGCGCTCGGACGTCGTCCGGGCGATCCACAGGTAGCTGCGACCGTCGGGCATCTGCGCCACCTGTGTCCGGATCCGCCCCGGCGTGGCGAAGGCGTCGTGCACCACCCACAGCGGGCAGCCGCCGCCCGCCCGGGAGAAGTGGAAGGCCGTGGCGGACTGGCGCTTCGAGATGTTTCCGGCACGATCCGTGCGCACGAAGAAGAAGGGCACGCCGCGGCGCCCCGCCCGTTGCAGCGTCGACAATCGGTGGCACACCGTCTCGAAACCGACCTCGAACCGCGCACACAGCAGGTCGATGTCGTACCGGAGCTCCTCCGCGGCGCGCAGGAACCGCTCGTAGGGCAGCACGAGCGCCCCCGCGAAGTAGTTCGCCAGCCCCACACGCGCGAGATCCCGCGACCCCGTGGGCAGCGAGGTCTCCCCCGCGACGATCCGGTCGATCTCCGCCGCCTGCGTGAGGAAGCCGAGCTGCGTGGCGATCTGGAACGCCCGTTGGCCGTGGTCGAGGCGCCGCGCCAGCGTGAGCACACGCGCGTCCGGATCGTAGGACCGACGGGGACCGGGCCGATCCGGTTCGCCGCCGGAGATCCGCACGGTGACGCCGTGCTCGTCACGCAGGAGCCGGGCCAGCTGCAGATCCAGCCCGCCGATGGTGAGCCCCGCACCGTCGAACAGCTCCTCGGCCGCGCGGTCGAGCGAGTCCACGTGATTGCGGCGGTCGTAGAAGAAGTCGCGGACGTCCTCGTACGGTGTGGAGACCGCCCCGCCGGCACCGCCGGCGATGCCGCTGGAGAGCCGGTCGACCTGCTCGGTAGCGCCCTGCAACTGACGGTGCATCGCCACCACGGCTCGCGCGACCGAGGGCGAGCGGGCCACGATGTCGTCGAGTTCGGCGGCGCTCACCTCCCCCGCCTCGCCGCTCTCGACGAGAGCGTCCTGCAGGTCGGCGACGAGCCGGGCGTCGGACTCCGGCGCGAAGAAGGACATGTCGAGATCGAAGGTGGTGTTCAGCCGCATGAGCACGGGCACGGACAGCGGCCGCTGGTCGTTCTCCAACTGGTTGACGTAGCTGACCGACAGGTCCAGGGTCTTGGCGAGCGCCGTCTGGGTGAGGCCGCGCTCCTCCCGGAGCCGCTTGATGCGCCCGCCCGCGTACAGCCTCTGCATGGAGGAAATCTAGCACCGACGATTTCCACAATCTTCGCAAAGTCTCGGATCCGGCTTCGCAGAGATCCACATCTGCAAGCGGTTTCGCGTCGCCATGTCGATGCATAGCGTGTGAATCGATCCCCCGTTCCCTTCCCAGAGGAGCCCATCGTGCAGACGCACACCGTGCGCACCCGCCGCTCAGCCGAGTCCTTCCCCCGCGAGGAGCACCTCGCCTGGAAGATCGCGGAGGTCGCCGCCGACCCCGTCGCCGTGCCGGACGACACCGCCGAGATGGTGATCAACCGGATCATCGACAACGCCTCGGTCGCCGCCGCGTCCGTCACGCGCCGCCCCGTCGCCAATGCTCGGGCGCAGGCGCTCGCCCACCCCTACGGGCCCGGTGCCACCGTCTTCGGCGTCCCCGGCCGGTTCTCCCCCGAGTGGGCGGCGTGGGCCAACGGCACCGCCGTCCGCGAGCTCGACTTCCACGACACCTTCCTCGCGGCCGAGTACAGCCATCCCGGCGACAACATCCCGCCGATCCTCGCCGCCGCCCAGCACAGGGGCTCGACCGGCGCCGACCTGATCCGCGGCCTGGCCACCGGCTACGAGATCCAGATCGACCTGGTGCGCGCGATCTGCCTGCACGAGCACAAGATCGACCACGTCGCACACCTCGGTCCCTCGGCCGCCGCCGGCATCGGCACCCTGCTCGGACTGCCGACCGACACGGTCTACCAGGCCGTCGGACAGGCGCTGCACACCACCACCGCCACTCGGCAGTCGCGCAAGGGCGAGATCTCCAGCTGGAAGGCCTACGCCCCGTCGTTCGCGGGCAAGATGGCGGTCGAGTCCGTCGACCGTGCGATGCGCGGTGAGGGCGCACCGTCGCCGATCTGGGAGGGCGAGGACGGCGTGATCGCGTGGCTGCTCGGCGGCCCCGAGGCCGTCTACGAGGTGCCGCTGCCCGGCGCCGGCGAGGCCAAGCGCGCCATCCTGGACTCGTACACCAAGGAGCACTCCGCGGAGTACCAGAGCCAGGCGCCGATCGACCTCGCGCGCCGGATGCGTGAGCGCGTGGGCGATCTCGAGCAGATCGAGAAGATCGTGCTGCACACCAGCCATCACACCCACTACGTGATCGGCACCGGCTCGAACGACCCGCAGAAGTTCGACCCGCACGCGTCGCGCGAGACGCTCGACCACTCGGTGATGTACATCTTCGCCGTCGCTCTGCAGGACGGCGGCTGGCACCACGAGCGGTCCTACGCCCCCGAGCGCGCGCAGCGGCCCGACACCGTCGAGCTGTGGAACAAGATCTCCACCGCCGAGGATCCCGAGTGGACCCGCCGGTACCACTCGACCGACCCCGACGAGAAGGCCTTCGGCGCCCGCGCCGAGATCACCTTGAAGAACGGCGCGATCATCGTCGACGAGCTGGCCGTGGCCGATGCGCACCCGCTGGGCGCGCGGCCCTTCGCTCGCGAACAGTACATCGAGAAGTTCCGCATCCTCGCCGACGGCGTCATCGAGAAGGCCGAGCAGGACCGCTTCCTCGACTCCGCGCAGCGCACCCCGTCCCTCGGGGCCGGCGAGCTCGACCAGCTGACGTTCACCGTCTCCGACGAGGTGCTCGCCCGCACCCCGAAGCTGAACCCGGGGCTCTTCTGATGAGCGGCGGCGACACCGGCGTCGGTGGCCTGCTCACCGCCCGAGCCTCGGCGAGCGACAAGCGCAGGGCCTTCCGCGCCGCACTGGCGTCGGACCGCATCGCGCGGCTGCCCGGCGCCTTCAATCCGCTGACCGCCAGGCTGATCCAGGAGATCGGATTCGAGGGCGTGTACGTCTCCGGCGCCGTGGTCGCCGCCGACCTCGCCCTGCCCGACATCGGCCTCACCACGCTCACCGAGGTCGCGATGCGGGCCCAGCAGATCGCCCGCGTCACCGAGCTGCCCACCCTCGTCGACGCCGACACCGGCTTCGGCGAGCCGATGAGCGCGGCCCGCACCGTCACCGTTCTCGAGGACGCGGGCCTCGCCGGCCTGCACCTGGAGGACCAGGTGAATCCGAAGCGGTGCGGCCACCTCGACGGCAAGGCCGTGGTTCCGACGGACGAGGCCGTCCGCCGCATCCGTGCAGCGGTCGCGGCCCGCCGGGACCAGGACTTCGTGATCTGCGCACGCACCGATGCCGCGGGCATCGAGGGCATCGACGCGGCCGTCGAGCGGGCGAAGGCCTACGCGGGCGCGGGCGCGGACCTGATCTTCACCGAGGCCCTCTACACCACAGCCGATTTCGAGCGCTTCCGTGCGGCCGTCGACATCCCGTTGCTGGCCAACATGACCGAGTTCGGCAAGTCCGACCTCATCGACGCCGGCACCCTCGAGTCCATCGGCTACAACGCGGTGATCTACCCGGTCACCACATTGCGCCTGGCGATGTTCGCCGCTGAAGATGGCCTGCGCGAGATCGCAGCCCAGGGCACCCAGAAGGAACTCCTCTACCGGATGCAGCACCGCAGCCGCCTGTACGAGCTCCTGCAGTACGAGCGCTACAACGACTTCGATTCCGGCATCTTCGACTTCCAGCTGAAGGGAAACCAGTGATGACACCTGCAACCTCCCCCGGTCGGCCTTCGGCCTCCAGCCCGCCGGACATCCGCAAGGGCCTCGCCGGCGTCGTCGTCGATACGACGGCGGTCTCGAAGGTCGTGCCGGAGACCAACTCCCTGACCTATCGCGGCTACGCGGTGCAGGACCTCGCCGAGCACTGCGGTTTCGAGCAGGTGGCCTACCTGCTGTGGAACGGCGAGCTCCCGACCGACGCGCAGCTCTCGCTCTTCACGCAGCGGGAGCGTGCGGCGCGCCGCGCCGACCGGTCGCTGCTGAGCCTGGTGGCGCGGATCCCCGAGACCTGCCATCCGATGGACGTCGTCCGCACTGCGGTGAGCTACCTCGGCGCAGAGGACACCGACGAGTGGAACCGCGATCCCGTCGCGCTCCAGGCCAAGGGGCTGCGCCTGCTCGCAGTCCTCCCGACGGTCGTCGCGGCGGATCAGCGGCGCCGACGCGGCCTGGAGCCGATCGCGCCGGACCACACGCTCGGCTTCGCGGCGAACTTCCTGAACATGTGCTTCGGCGAGGTCCCCGAGCCGGCGCTGGTGAAGGCCTTCGAGGTCTCGCTGATCCTCTATGCGGAGCACAGCTTCAACGCCTCGACCTTCGCTGCCCGGGTTGTCACGTCCACCATGTCGGACATCTACAGCGCCGTCACCGCCGCCATCGGCGCGCTGAAGGGTCCGCTGCACGGCGGCGCGAACGAGGCCGTCATGCACGACATGGAGGAGATCGGCGATCCCTGCGCCGCCGAATCCTGGATGCGCGGCAAGCTCGAGCGCAAGGAGAAGGTGATGGGCTTCGGGCATCGCGTGTACAAGAACGGCGACTCGCGCGTCCCCACGATGAAGCAGTCGTTCCTCGAGATCGCGAACCGGACCGACGGCGCTCGCTTCGTCGAGATGTACGACATCCTCGAGAAGACGATGGTCGATGCGACGGGCATCAAGCCCAACCTCGACTTCCCGACGGGGCCCGCGTATCACCTGCTGGGATTCGACACGGAGGTCTTCACACCGATCTTCGTGATGGCACGGATCACCGGCTGGACGGCCCACATCATCGAGCAGACCGAGGCCAACGCACTCATCCGGCCGCTCAGCGAGTACGTGGGGGTGGAACAGCGCCCGGTGGTGGCGTAGGCCCCATATCATCGAGTACGACAGCGCCCGGGGCCATCGCCCCGGGCGTTGAGGTAAGACGTCGAAGTCCCACGAAGACCGGTGGAGCGTGAACATGTTCAAGAAAGTCCTGGTAGCCAACCGAGGCGAGATCGCGATCCGCGGATTCCGCGCAGCGGTGGAGAGCGGCGCGCGAACCGTCGCCGTGTACCCGTACGAGGACCGCAACTCCCCGCACCGGCAGAAGGCCGACGAGGCGTATCAGATCGGTTCGGAGGGGCATCCCGTCCGGGCGTACCTCAGTGTCGACGAGATCATCCGGATCGCGAAGCAGGCCGGTGCCGACGCGGTCTACCCGGGATACGGATTCCTGTCGGAGAACCCGGACCTGGCCTCGGCCTGCGCGGAGAACGGCATCACGTTCGTGGGTCCGCCGACCGAGGTGCTGGAACTGACCGGCAACAAGGCCCGGGCGATCGCCGCGGCCCGCGAGGCGGGCCTGCCGGTCCTGACCTCGACGGCGCCGTCCTCGGACGTCGACGAGCTGCTCCGCGCCGCGCAGGACATGCACTTCCCCGTCTTCGTCAAGGCGGTCGCGGGTGGCGGCGGGCGCGGCATGCGCCGCGTCGCCGTGATCGAGGACCTGCGCGACGCGATCGAGATCGCCTCGCGGGAAGCGGAATCGGCGTTCGGCGATCCGACGGTGTTCCTCGAGGAGGCGGTGATCGACCCGCGGCACATCGAGGTCCAGATCCTGGCCGACACCGCGGGCAACGTGATCCATCTGTTCGAGCGGGACTGCTCGCTGCAGCGCCGGCACCAGAAGGTCATCGAGATGGCGCCGGCGCCGAACATCTCGGAGGAGCTGCGCACACGCCTGTGCACGGACGCCGTGAACTTCGCCACGCAGATCGGCTACTCGTGCGCGGGCACCGTCGAGTTCCTCGTCGACCCGCAGGGCCGGCACGTGTTCATCGAGATGAACCCGCGGATCCAGGTGGAGCACACCGTGACCGAGGAGGTCACCGACGTCGACCTGGTGGCCGCACAGCTCAAGGTCGCCTCGGGTTCCACGTTGCCCGAGCTGGGGCTGACGCAGGATGCGATCCGCCTCAACGGGGCCGCGCTGCAGTGCCGCATCACGACGGAGGACCCGACGGACGGCTTCCGCCCGGACACCGGCCGGGTGTCGGCGTACCGGACGCCGGGCGGCGCGGGCATCCGCCTCGACGGTGGCACCTCCGTCGGCGCGGAGATCAGCCCGCACTTCGATTCGATGCTGGTCAAGCTGACCACTCGCGGCAGGGACCGGGCCACGGCCATCGTCCGCGCCCGGCGGGCGTTGGCGGAGTTCCGCATTCGGGGCGTGGCGACGAACATCCCGTACCTGCAGGCGGTCCTGGCCGATCCCGCGTTCGTGGCGGGCGAGGTCACCACCTCCTTCATCGAGCAGCGCCCGGAGCTCCTCACCGCGCGGGGCTCCTCGGACACGGCGAGCAAGATCCTGCGCTACCTGGCGGACGTCACCGTCAACAAGCCGCACGGCACCCGCCCGACCAAGGTGTACGCCTCCGACAAGGTCCCCGCGATCGACCTGACCGCCCCGGCACCGGACGGCTCGAAGCAGCGCCTGACGAAGCTCGGCCCCGCCGGGTTCGCCGCGGACCTGCGCGCGCAGACCGCGCTCGCGGTCACCGACACGACCTTCCGCGATGCGCACCAGTCACTGCTGGCGACACGTGTGCGGACCTCGGCGCTGGCGACGATCGCCCCGTACGAGTCACGGATGATGCCGCAGCTGCTCTCCGTCGAGGCATGGGGCGGCGCCACCTACGATGTGGCGCTGCGGTTCCTGCACGAGGACCCGTGGGAGCGGCTGGCCACGCTGCGGGAGGCCATGCCCAACATCTGCCTGCAGATGCTGCTGCGCGGCCGTAACACCGTGGGCTACACCCCGTACCCGCAACAGGTGACGGACTCGTTCGTCGCCGAGGCCGCCGCCACGGGTGTGGACATCTTCCGGATCTTCGACGCGCTCAACGACGTCGAGCAGATGCGACCCGCGATCGAGGCCGTGCTCGCCACGGACAGGGCCATCGCGGAGGGCGCCCTCTCCTACACCGGCGACCTCGCGAACCCGGGCGAGAGCCTCTACACCCTCGACTACTACCTGGGTGTCGCGGAGAAGATCGTCAAGGCGGGCGCGCACGTCCTGGCCATCAAGGACATGGCCGGCCTGCTGCGGCCCGCGGCCGCCACGAAGCTGGTCACGGCGCTGCGCAAGGAGTTCGACCTCCCCGTGCACGTGCACACCCACGACACCCCCGGCGGGCAGCTGGCCACCTACCTCGCCGCCTGGCAGGCCGGCGCGGACGCCGTCGACGGTGCCGCCGCCCCGCTGTCGGGGACGACGAGCCAGCCCTCGCTGTCCTCTATCGTCGCCGCCACCGCACACACCGACCGGGACACGGGGATCGATCTCGACGCGGTCTGCGCGCTCGAGCCCTACTGGGAGGCGGTGCGGGGCGCGTACGCGCCGTTCGAGTCCGGACTCAAGGCCCCCACCGGGCGGGTCTACCACCACGAGATCCCCGGCGGGCAGCTGTCGAACCTGCGGCAGCAGGCCGGAGCGCTGGGCCTGGCCGAGCGATTCGAGGACATCGAGAACGCCTACGCCTCGGCCGACCGCATGCTCGGCCGGCTGGTCAAGGTCACTCCGTCGTCGAAGGTCGTGGGCGATCTCGCCCTCGCCCTCGTCGGTACCGGCGTCTCCGCCGACGAGTTCGCCGCCGACCCCGGCAAGTACGACATCCCCGACTCGGTGATCGGCTTCCTCCGCGGCGAGCTCGGCACCCCGCCCGGAGGCTGGCCCGAACCGCTGCGCACCCGCGCCCTCGAGGGCCGCGCCGAAGCCGCACCGGTCAGCGACGTCCCCGCCGACGAGGCCACCGAACTCGAGGGCACCTCGGAACAGCGCCGGGCGTCCCTGAGCCGGCTCCTGTTCCCCGGGCCGATGCGCGAGTTCACCGAGCACCTCGCCGAATTCGGCGATGTCTCCAAGCTCTCGACCAACCAGTTCCTCTACGGGCTACGGCAGGGCGAGGAGCACCGCGTCCAGCTCGCCACCGGCGTCGAACTGCTCATCAAGCTCGAAGGCGTCGGTGAACCGGACGAGCACGGCAACCGCACGCTGGTCTGCACCCTCAACGGGCAGCTGCGCACCGTCTCCGTGCGGGACCGAGCCGTTCAGGCGGACGTACCCGCCGCGGAGCGCGCCGACAAGAGCAACCCCGGGCACATCCCCGCGCCCTTCGCGGGCGTCGTCACCCCGACGGTGCACGCGGGCTCCACGGTGGAGGTGGGCGATCAGATCGCCACGATCGAGGCGATGAAGATGGAGGCCGCGATCACGGCCCCCGTCGCGGGCACCGTCAGCCGCGTCGCCCTCGCCGGGCCCACCCAGGTCGACGGTGGCGATCTCGTCGCCGTCATCGACGCCTAGGAGCCACCGGAGAGACCAAGGGGCCCGGCCGCGTTCGCGCGGCCGGGCCCTCGTCGTCGAGCGCCGGACTACAGCGTCGCGCGGACGGCCTTCGCCGCGGCGACCAGGTTCCGCAGCGAGGCCACGGTCTCCTCCGTGCCGCGGGTCTTGAGGCCGCAGTCCGGATTCACCCAGAGGCGCTCCGCGGGAACGGCTTCCAGCGCCGCGCGCAGCGAGGCCTCGACCTCGTCCTGCGCGGGCACGCGGGGCGAGTGGATGTCGTAGACGCCGGGGCCCACCTGGTTGGCGAAGCCCGCCTCGTTGAGGTCGTCCAGGATCTCCATGCGCGAGCGGGCCGCCTCGATCGAGGTGACGTCCGCGTCGAGATCGGCGATGGCGCCGATCACGTCGCCGAACTCCGAATAGCACAGGTGCGTGTGGATCTGGGTGTCGTCCACGACGCCCGAGGTCGACAGCCGGAACGAGCCCGTGGCCCAGTCCAGGTAGGCCGGACGGTCCGCGGCGCGCAGCGGCAGCAGCTCGCGCAACGCGGGCTCGTCCACCTGGATGATCTTCACGCCGGCCCGCTCGAGGTCGACCGTCTCGTCCCGGATGGCCAACGCCACCTGATCGGCGGAGTCGGCGAGCGGCTGGTCGTCGCGCACGAAGGACCACGCGAGGATCGTGACCGGGCCGGTGAGCATGCCCTTGACGGGCCGCTCGGTCAGCGTCTGCGCGTAGGCGATCCAGGAGACCGTCATCGGCTCGGCGCGGCGCACGTCACCGTACAGGATCGGAGGCCGCACGCAGCGGGTGCCGTAGGACTGCACCCAGCCGTTGTCGGTGGCGAGGAAGCCCTCGAGCCGCTCGGCGAAGTACTGCACCATGTCGTTGCGCTCGGGCTCGCCGTGCACGAGGACGTCGATGCCGAGATCCTCCTGCAGCTTCACCACGTCGGCGATCTCCGCCTGCATGCGGCGCACGTACTCCGCCTCGTCGATGCGCCCGGCGCGCAGATCCGCGCGCGCGACACGGATCGCACCGGTCTGTGGGTAGGAGCCGATGGTGGTCGTCGGCAGGAGCGGGAGACCCAGTCGGTCCCGCTGTGCGACCGCGCGTTCCGCGGCGGCGGCCCGGCCGGTGCCCGCGGCGCGCAGTGCGGCGAGCCGGTCGCGGACGGCACCGTCGTTCAGGCGGGCGTCGGCCTCGCGTGCGGCGCGCACGGCGGCGCTCTCCGCGAACTCGGCAGCCACCACGGGACGGCCCTCGGTGAGCGCACGGGACAGGACGACGACCTCGCCGATCTTCTCCTCGGCGAAGGACAGCCAGGCGCGCACCCCCTCGGCGCCCGCGGGCTCGGGTGCCGTCTCGGCGGCGACGGTGTAGGGGACGTGGAGCAGGGAGCACGACGTGCTCACGGCCAACGCCGCGGCGGACCCGGACAGCGTTCCCAGGGTGGCGAGCGCCGCCTCCAGGTCCGTGCGCCAGACATTACGTCCGTCGACGACGCCCGCGAGCAGCAGCTTGCCCGCCAGTGCCGGCGTCCCCGCGACGAGTTCGACGACGGCGGGATCGGTCACCAGGTCGACGGCGATCGCCTCGACTCCGGTACCTGCCAGCGCGGCGAGCGAGGGCCCCGGCGAGCCGAAGTAGGTGGCGACCGCGATCGACGGCCGCTCGACGGCGGACGCCAGCTCGCCGTAGACCTTCGCGGCGGTGTCGGCGAGGGCCAGGCCCGCCTCGCTGACCAGCACGGGCTCATCGAGCTGGACCCACTGCGCGCCCGCGGTGGCGAGCCGCGCGAACAGGTCGCGGTAGAGCGGCAGCAACTCGTCGATGCGGGCCAGCGGGTCGCCGGCACCGTCGACGGCCTTGGACAGCGCGAGGAAGGTGATGGGGCCGACCACGACAGGGCGCGCCGGAACGCCCTGCGCGAGGGCCTCATCGAGGTCGTCGAGGACCTTCTCCGAATGCAGCGAGAAGACGGTGTCCGGACCGATCTCGGGCACGAGGTAGTGGTAGTTCGTGTCGAACCACTTCGTCATCTCGAGCGGGGTGACCTCCGCGGTGCCGCGCGCGGCGGCGAAACAGCGGTCGAGCCGGTCCTCGATGCCCGCAACGCGGGGCGGCAAGGCGCCGAGCAGCTCGGCGGTGTCGAGGATCTGGTCGTAGTAGCTGAAGGTGTTGGTGGGCACGGAATCCAGTCCGGCGGCGGCCAGACGGGCCCACTCGTCGCGCCGCAGGCCCGCGGCGGTGGTTTCGAGATCGGCGCGGCTCACGGAGCCCTTCCAGTAGCCCTCGATGGCGCGCTTGAGCTCGCGGCGGGGGCCGATGCGGGGAACACCGAGAACGGTGCGGGTGAAGTTCGGTGCGGTCACAGGTGGACCGTTCCTTTCGTGCGTAGCGGGCGGCGACCGCCTGTCCGGGCGCACGTACGCACGACGACGAGCCCGCCTGTCGACGTCCCGTCCTCCTGCGGTCGCACGCCCATTCCACGAGGCGGCACACCACCGGACGCGGCGCGTCCGGTACAGCGGGCAGGTATTCGGACTCGCAGGCCTCGTACTCGTTCCTACCGGTCGCTGCTTCCCAGACCGGGGCCCAGTGCGTCGTCGCGACTTTCGTTCCTGCTCACCGCTGCGGGACAGTCCCGGATTCCCACCGGGTTCCCTCTTCACGTCGCGGCGCACCGCGCGCTTCGATGCCGCGTCCGAGGCCTCGGGCGGCAGACCAGCTGCGTCTCCAGCATGCCACTTCGTGCATCCTTGCCGTGCGTCGGCACGCCCGGAGCGGGCTCGGCCGTCTCCCGTCCGGATCAGTCGTCGACGGTGAACCGCTTGAGCCGGCTCGTCCGCCCGGCGATCAGGCGAACCCGGGACTTCGGCAACCCGAGATGGGCGGCGAGCAGAGCGACGGCCGCCGTGTTCGCCCTCCCCTCGGTCGCGGGTTCGCGAACGAACAGGGTGAGCGTGCCGTCATCACCGACCTCGACGACGGGCCCCTTGCGGCTGCCCGGCTTGATCGTGCAGGTCACAGTGTGCGGGCTCATCGGTCCATGATGTCAGGTTCGCCACTGAGTACAGTGGATTCATGGGGATGCGGAGGATCGGGCTGAGCGTCGCGGCGGCGCTCGCCGTACTGGTGGTGCTGGCGGGCGGTGTCGTGTGGTGGTCCACGGCCCATGAGACACCGCTCTCGCGGCATCTCCCCGCCGAGCTGAAGCCGCGGACCTTCCCCACTGTCAGCACGGCGGGGCTCGACCCGTCAAGGATTCGCATCATCGAGAATCTGCGGCGGGAGTTCGACGCGAACCGGCCCGGCACGTACTACTCGGAGGGCGTCGAGGAGCCGTGGTGCGCCGACTTCGTCTCGACGGTGCTCCGCGATTCCGGCCTGCCCCTGCGCAACCCGAACTCCGGCACCTGGCGGATTCCGGGCGTGTACACGCTCACCGAGTACTTCCAGAAGGCAGGGAAGCTGGAGCCCGCGACGCCGTACCGCCCGCAGCCCGGCGACGTGGTGCTGTACGCACCGGAACACCCGCAACTGCGGCAGCACACGAACATCGTCGTGTCCGTCGACGGTGACACGGTCACCACGGTGGGCGGCAACCAGGCGGGCGGGATCAGCGCACTGACCTACCGAGTGGCGGACACGTTCGGCATCGTCGGGTACGGGGTGCCCGTCCGATGACGGTGCTCGACGCGCTGCGGGCGCGGATCGCCGCCGGGAGCACGCCGGGAGCACGCTCGGACGGGCTGCGGATCGCGCTGTCCATCGAGGGCGGGGGCTCGCGATCGGCGTACTCGGCGGGAATGGCGATGGCCGTTGAGGAGTCGGGGCTGCTCCCCGCCTTCGACGCGGTCTACGGCACTTCCGGCGGCGGGCTCAACGCGGCATGGCTCCTGTCCGGGGAGGGCCTGCGGTGGCTGCCCTCGTGGGGCTGGGACGCGGTTCTCGCGGAGCGGGTGGTGCACCCGCGGCGCGCCCTGCGCGGCGGCGTCGTCGTGGACACCCGCCATCTGGTGGACCGGGTGTACTCCGACGTGACGCCCATGGATTTCGCGGCGATCCTCGACAACCCGATCAGCCTGCACCCCTTGGCCGTCGACGCGCACACGCGACGCGTCGCCGACCTGTCCCCGTACCTCGTCGACGCGGCGTCCGTGCGGACCGCGCTGCGCGCGACGACGGCGCTGCCGCTGCTCGCCGGTCCCCCGGTGCGCCTGGCCGGGCGGGAGTTCCTCGACGGCGGGCTCGCGGAGAAGGTCCCCCTGGCCACACCGATCGAGCAGGGCGCCACGCACCTGGTGGTACTGCGCACCGTCGAGGAGGCGGCCGAGGCCGCGCGCCGCGGCTCGCGGGCCGAGAAGTGGATCCTGGACGCCTATTTCACCGCGCGGCGCGCCGCGCCTCCGCCCGGCCCCGTCGTGCCGGGCACCGCCGAGGTGCTGCAGATCTGGGTTCCGGAGGGCAGCCCGGCCGTCGGCCGCCTCTCGAACGACGGTCCACTGATCTCCCGCGCCGTCGAGCTCGGTCGCGACGCCGCGCTCACCGCCCTGCGCGCGTAGTCCGCTCGGGCGACGAGCTTCCGATCATCGCGTCGGCGTGGCCCTCGACCCACGCGAGCAGGGGCAGCATGCGGTCCATCAACTCCACGCCGAGCGGCGTGAGGCTGTACTCGACGTGCGGCGGCACCGTCGGGAACGACTCGCGGTGGACCAGGCCGTCCACCACGAAGGTCCGCAGCGTGGAAGCGAGCATCTTCTCGCTGATCCCGTCGACGGCTCGGCGCAACTCGCCCCAGCGGAGTGTCCCCGCCGTCAGACTCGCCAGCACGAGCACGCCCCACTTGCTCATCACATGGTCCAGAACGACCCGAGAGCTGCACCCCTGGTCGAAGAGCCGGGAGCCTTTGGCGAGGTCATCGACATAACTTTCCATTAGGTACGTACCTTACATGAAAGTGGGTACCCATGATGTGGAATGTTAGGGATGCGAGGTCCGGTTGTAGTCGACGACCACCTACGGAAGGAACACCATGACCATCCTCGTGACCGGAGCCACTGGAGCGCTCGGACGCCTCGTCGTCGACGGCCTCCTCGACCGCGGCGCGGCGCCGACGGACATCATCGCCGGAGCCCGCGATACCGCGAAGGCCGCGGATCTCACTGATCGCGGGGTCCGCGTCGTCCGACTCGACTACGACGACCCGGCCACCGTGCGTGCGGCCGTCGAGGGCGTCGACGCCGTGCTACTGATCTCCAGCTCCGAAGTGGGGCACCGGATCGCGCAGCATCGGAGTGTCATCGATGCGGCGAGGAACGCCGGTGTCTCGAAGTTCGTCTACACGAGCGCACCCCGAGCCACCACGACGGACCTCGTGCTCGCCCCCGAGCACAAGGCGACAGAGGAGGCCATAGTCGCCTCGGGGCTGCCGTCCGTCATCCTGCGCAACAACTGGTACACCGAGAACTACGCGAGCGACCTGGAGGCGGCGCGCGCTACCGGCGTCCTCGCCGCGAGCACGGGGGCCGGACGAGTGGCTTCGGCGAGCAGGCGCGATTTCGCGGACGCGGCGGCGGTGGTCCTTCTCGATGACGGTCACCTCGGCTCGGTGTACGAGCTCGGCGGCGACACCGCCTGGGACTACACCGAACTCGCTGCTGCGATGACCGAGGTGACGCGGCGCACCGTCGAGTTCCGCGACGTCTCGCTCGACGACAGGGTCACGGGCCTGAAAGCCGCGGGACTGGACCCGGGGACCGCGGGATTCGTCGCCGCGATCGACACGGGCATCCGCAACGGCGCGCTGGCCGGCACCGACGGCAGCCTCTCCCGGCTCATCGGCCGGCCCACCACACCGCTGGTCGACGGCCTGCGAGCCCTCGTCTGAGCCTGTCACCCGGCGAGCAGCCTGCCGGCGAGCCGTTCCGCCACGTCGGCGGCGCTCGCGGGGGGCGGCTCGCCGGCCAGGAGGTATCGGCGGAGCACCGCGAGAGGCACGTCGTACATCGCGAAGAACACGTCGGCGCGCGGCAACCCGCAGTCACGGGAGACGCGACGCACGATGGCGCCGGTCGCGACCGCCCGCTCGGTGCTGAGTCTCGCCCACTCCTCCGCCGTCGCGGGAGGCCAGTCGTCGACCGCGAAGGCCTGCGGCCCCGCCTGCAGCACGAGGGCCTCTCCGAGATCCGCGCGGCACCGGTCGACGACCCAGTGCACGCTCGCGGCCGCCTCCGCGGCGGTCCCGATGTCGCCCCAGGCTGCGGTGTACGCGTCCTGGAACCGGCGGACCGCGCGGAGCCAGACGGCGGCGAGCAGCGCGGGGCGCCCGGGGTAGAGGTGGTACACGGATCCACTGGGGGACTTGGCCTCCCGAGCGACCGCGGCCACCGTCAGGCCCCGCGTTCCGTCCCGCGCGAACAGCCGTACGGCGGCGTCGAGCAGCTCGTCCGGGTCGTGCATCCTCGGCCTTCCCATGGCCGTAGATCCTATGCTAGACCTGTTTTAGAGAGTAATCACTAAAACAGGAGGACCGATGACGGGCACCGCTCGGATCACCCTCGATACGGCAGCCGCGATCCTGGCGGCCCAGCCCTTCAACGATCTGGTGGGCGCTCGCATCACCCGATTCGGCGAGGGCGAGGCGGAACTCGTCCTCGACATCGAGGACCGGCACCGCCAGCAGTTCGGAGTCGCACACGGCGGCGTACTGGCGTATCTCGCCGACAACGTCCTCACGTTCGCCGCCGGGTCGGTCCTGGGCGCCGACGTACTCACCGGCGGCATGGACGTGAGCTACCTGCGAGCGGCGAGATCGGGACGACTGCGGGCGCGGGCGTCCGTCGTGCACCGCGCCCGGTCGCACGCCGTGGTCACAGTCGAGATCCGGAACGAGAACGGCGGGTCCGGCGCGGCCGCCCTCTGCGCGATCGCGCGGGGCACGGTCTTCGCCACCTCACCCCGGGGCGCCGCCGCGTGAACGCGCAGATCACCGATGCGGACTGGGCGCTCGCGCTCGACACGGTGCGTCGCGCGCGGCTCTCGTCCTTCCACTGCGCCGTCGCGTCTCTCAACCCCGACGGTTCGCCGCACGTGACGCCGATCGGATCGGTTCTGCTGGACACGCGCAGTCACACCGGTCTCTACATCGACGTCTTCAACGTCCACCTCGCCCGCAATGTGACCGCCGATCCCCGCATCACGATTCTGGCCGTCGATTCCGGACCGATCAGATGGGGTCGTGCCCTGGTGCGCGGGCACTTCGACCGCACGCCGGGGGTGCAATTGACGAGCACCGTCGGTCCCAGCCGGCGCGCCGCCCCGGACGAGGCGGAGCGGTTCCGGGCGATCGTCGGGCCGCTCGCACGGCTCCGCGGCGGTCGGACCATGTGGTCGGATCTCACCCGCGTGCGTGACCTGGCCGTCTCATCCGTGCGCCCGATCCGCCTGGGCACCATGACGAGTCGGTGACTCATCTCCGCAGGCGACCGGCGTGCCCTGGTGGAACATGACGGACCAGCGGTTCTCCCGGCGCCGCCACACGGTGAGCCTGCGGGTGACCCGGTCGCCCTGCGCCAGCGTGTACGTGAGCAGGTAGACGGAAGCGCCCAGAGCGCGGACCTGGAACTCGCTGGTCTCCCAGTCGGATTCGTCCGGCGGCGAGATCAACCGCTGCTCGATCACCTCCCGGACGTACTCGCGGCTGTACCGCCGTCCCGACGCGCCGACCTCCCAGAAGTCCGGTGCGACGGCATCATCGAAGTCCGCGAGGGTGCTCCACGCCGGGCCGTGGAAGAGGGGCTCACGGCGGCGCAGTTCCTCGAGAACTCCCCGCAGGCGCGGGGCGGTGCCGCGGTCGGGTTCGTACGCCTCCTCCATCACTCCTCTGAGGCTAGCCTCACTGCCAATCGCGGGAGCGAGAGGGCACGGACAGGTCCATGCGCTGCAGCCTGTCGGCGACGACGGTGACCGCCCCCTCCGCGTTCTGCAGCTTCCCCCGCACCAGCAGCGCGGGCGCCGACTGCGCGAGGCGCCGGTACCGCGCCCACAGCCCGGGGCTGCACACCACGTTGACCATGCCCGTCTCGTCCTCGAGGTTGAGGAAGGTGACGCCGCCCGCGGTGGCCGGCCGCTGCCGGTGCGTGACGGCCCCGCCCACCAGGACGCGGTCACCGTCGGGCAGCGACAGGAGTCTGTCGGCGACGACGACCCCGAGCGCATCGAGCGTGGGACGGAGGAACTCCGTCGGGTACTTCCCCGGAGTGACGGACATCGCCCACACGTCCGCAGCGGCGAGCGCTGACTCGCTCATGCCGGGTAGCGTCGGCGGAGCCCCTGCAGTCGCAGTGCCGGGCAGCCGATCCGGGCGTTCCCTCGCCGCTGCCCCTGCCTCCCAGAGCTCTCGCCGCCGGCCGCGACCGAAGCAGTCCAGCGCCCCCGCCGTGGCCAGCGCCTCGGCCTGCGCCACAGTGAGCTCCACTCGCGATGTGAGATCCACCAGGTTCGCATACGGACCGCACGCGTCCCGCTCGGCGACGATGCGCTCGGCGAGCTCGTCACCGATGGTGCGGATCGCACCGAGGCCGAGCCGCACCTCGAGCCCCGCATTCTCCAGGTTCGCCCACACCAGGCTGGCGTTCACGTCCGGCCCGTGCACCACGACACCGTGCCGGCGCGCATCGGCGACGAGGGACTGCGGCGAGTAGAAGCCCATCGGCTGCGCGCGCAGCAGCGCCGCGCAGAAGGCCGCGGGGTGATAGCACTTGAACCACGACGAGTAGAAGACCAGTGACGCAAATGACTGCGAATGACTCTCGGGGAAACCGAAATTGGCGAACGCCACCAGTTTCTCGAAGATCCGGTCTGCCACATCCTCCTCGATGCCGTGCCGCTCCTTCGCGCCCGCGCGGAACAGATCGCGCAATCGCTCCATCCGGTCGACGGAGCGTTTGGAGCCCATCGCTCGGCGCAACTGATCCGCCTCCGCGGGACTGAACCCGGCCACGTCGACGGCGAGCTGCATGAGCTGCTCCTGGAAGAGCGGCACCCCCAGGGTGCGTTTCAGCGCCTTCCACATCGACGGGTGCTCGACCGTGGGTTCCTCCTGCTCGTTGCGGCGGCGGATGTACGGATGCACCGAGCCGCCCTGGATGGGGCCGGGCCGGATCAGCGCGACCTCGACCACCAGGTCGTAGAAGTTCCGCGGCTTCAACCGGGGCAGGGTCGCCATCTGCGCCCGCGACTCCACCTGGAAGACACCGACCGAGTCCGCGCGGCAGAGCATCTCGTACACGTTCGGATCCTTCAGGTCCAGCTTCGCGAAATCGACCTCGATACCCTTGTGCTCCTCGAGGAGGCCCTGCATGTAGTGCAACGCGCTGAGCATGCCGAGCCCCAGCAGATCGAACTTCACCAGCTTGATGTTGGCGCAGTCCTCCTTGTCCCACTGGAGCACGCTGCGGTCCTCCATGCGGGCCCACTCGGTGGGGCACACATCGGCGATGGGACGGTCGCAGATCACCATCCCACCGGAGTGGATGCCCAGGTGTCGCGGCAGATCGGCGATCTGCGCCGCCAACTCGACCACGCGGTCCGGGATGCCCTCGGGCACCGGATCCTTCCGCCAGCCCCAACTGGAGATCTGTTTGCTCCACGCGTCCTGCTGCCCCTGCGAATAGCCCAGCGCTCGTGCGGTATCGCGCACCGCGGACCGACCGCGGTAGGTGATGACGTTGGCCACCTGCGCGGCGTACTCGCGGCCGTACTTCGTGTAGACGAACTGGATCGCCTCCTCACGGCGATCGGACTCGATGTCGACGTCGATGTCGGGCGGACCGTCGCGTTCCGGCGCCAGGAACCTCTCGAACAGCAGCTCGTTCGCGATCGGGTCGACCGCGGTGATGCCGAGCGCGAAGCACACCGCCGAGTTGGCGGCGCTCCCCCGCCCCTGGCACAGGATGTCCTTCTCGCGGCAGAAGCGCACGATGCTGTGCACGATGAGGAAGTACCCCGGGAAGGTGAGCGTCTCGATCACGTTCAGTTCGTGCTCGATCTGCCGGTAGGCCTTCGGGTTCCGCTCCGGCGGACCGTAGCGCTCCAGTGCGCCGCGCCGGGTCAGCTCGCGCAGCCAGGTGGCCTCGGTGTGTCCGGATGGAACGTCGAAGGGCGGGAGGTTCGGCGCGATCAACGCGATCTCGAACGCGCATTCCGCCCCCAACTCCGCAGCACCGGCGATCGCACCGGGGTGCTCCGGCAGCAACAGCGCCATCTCATCGCCCGAGCGCAGGTGCGCGCCGCCCGTGGCCGGCAGCCATCCGTCCAGTTCGTCGAGGCTGCGGCGGGCCCGGATGGCCGCGAGCGCGGACGCGAGGCGGCGCTGGTCCGGTCTCGCGAAGTGCGCCCCCGTGGTGGCGACGGTGCCCACCCCCATCCGGGCGGCGACCCCGGCCAGGAGGTGGTTGCGCTCGTCGTCCTCGGGGACGCCGTGCACGGTGAGCTCCATGCTCACCCGGTCCTGGCCGAACCGGTCGACGAGCCGCGCGAGGGCGGCGGCGGCACCGTCGGGCCCGGAGACCTGCAGCCCCCTGCGAACAGCACCCTTGCGGCATCCCGTGAGGATGTGCCAGTGGCCGCCCGACCATTCGGCGAGCCGATCCGGATGGAAGCGCAGGAGCCCCTTCTCCCCCGCCTCCATGTGCGCCTCGGCCATCGCCCGCGACAGCCGGCGGTAGCCCTCCTGCCCGCGGGCCAGCACGAGCAGATGCTCGCCCGACGGATCCTCGGAACCGGTGCGCTCGGCATCGTGCTCCAGCGACAGCTCGGCTCCGAACACCGTGGGAACGCCGAGTTCTCGTGCCGCCTCGGCGAACCGGATCACGCCGTAGAAGCCGTTGTGATCGGTGACGGCGAGCGCCTTCAGGCCCAGCGCGTGGGCCTGCTCCACCATCTCCTCGGGCTGCGCCGCCCCGTCGAGGAAGCTGAACGCGGTATGCGCGTGCAGCTCGGCGTACGGCACGCGGGAGAACCCTGGGGCACCGCCGGCCGGGACGTAGGCCTCGCGCTTACGGGACCACGCCGGCGCATCGCCACCGTCGCCCGGGGGTTCCTCCGCGCGACGCACCGGAGCCCGACCGGAGAGCACCCGCTCCATCTCCGACCAGCTCCGCGGCCCGCTACCCCAACCCACACCTCAACAATACGCTCACGTGTTCGATGTGTTCAATATGCTCGAACACGAAGGAGTCACCGCAGACGCGTGAGGAGCACCTTCAGCGCCGGAAGTGGGTCATAACCCTCGATCGGCATGGCGAGCTGCCGGGTGACCAGGGCGTCGGTGGCATCCATCACCAGCGCGGATTCGGTGATGCCGAGGCCGATGGAGGCGCCGATCTTCTCGCCGACCTCCTCCACCGCGCGACGCCCGCGCCGTAGCGGTTCCCGCAGGTCCGGCTCGACCGACGCGGCGGCGAACAGGTTGAGCCGGGCGACACCCCGCGTCCGGCCTCCGTCGATCGACCAGCGGACGAACTCCGCCAGCCGTTCGGCGACCTCCTCGAGCGTGGACTTCTCGACGCCCTCGAAGGCCGCCCAGAAGGTGAGATCCTCCTCGACCATGTGATCGACGATCCCGCGCACCAGCGCGGCGCGCGAGCGGAAGTAGTTGGACGCCGTCCCGGCGGGCACGCCCGCGGCGCTGTCGACCGCGCGGTGCGTCAGTCCCCGGAGACCGAGCGTGCCGAGCACCTCGATCGCCCCGTTCAACACCTCGTCGCGCCTGCCCATGGGCGAGAACTGTACCCGATACTACGTTCGAAGTAGAACGCGTTCAGGCCCCGTCGGCGAGGCCGGGGGTGAGCTTGGCGAGGGCGACCCGCACCGCGGCGACGTCCCGGTCCGTCAGGTGGTCGAAGACCAGCCGGCGCACCTCCTCGACGTGGCCGCGGGCGGCACCGTCGAGCGCGGCGAAGCCCGCGTCGGTGAGCTCGGCGTACGCTGAACGCCCCTCGGCGCGCCGCACCAGCCAGCCGCGCTCGCCCAGCTTGCGCAGTACGTGCGACAGGCGCGAGGGCGACGAGTTGGCGGCCTCCGCGAGCGCAGAGAGCCCCAGTGTGCGGTCCGGCGCCTGCGACAGCTGGGCCAGCACCATGAACTCGTAGTGGGTGATGCCCGCGTCGACGCGGAGCTGTGTGTCCAGCTTCGCGGGCAGCCGCATGGCGACGTTGATGAGCGGCAGCCACGCCCTCATCTCCTCATCGGACAACCACCGGGTACTCCCCGCGTCCGCCTTCATGTCGCACCCCCGAAACATCACATCGTCGCTGCAGTTTAGCGGCTGCCGATTCCAGTGAACGGTCCATCACCGAGTCGGTAGAGTCGGTTCGCATGAGCCGACCGAGCACGACGCCGGGCCCCTCCTCGGACGCGGACATCCCCGCCTATCTCGAGGCGCTCGGCCTCCCCGGCCTCTCGGACATCCACGTGCACTTCCTGCCCGAGCCCATGCTGGTCAAGGTGTGGGACTTCTTCGACCGCGCGAGCGCCGAGTACGGGCGCGAGTGGCCCATCGCCTACCGCTTCGACGAGGCCACCCGCCTGGAGCTCATCCGCGGCATGGGCGTCCGCGCGATCCCCGCGCTCACGTACCCGCACAAGCCGGGCATGGCGGTCTGGCTCAACGACTGGTGCGCCGAGTTCGCACGGCGCGTGCCCGACGCGATCCCCTGCGCCACCCTCTACCCCGAGCCCGGGGTCGGGGAGTACGTCGCGGCCGCGATCGCCGACGGTGCGCGGTTGTTCAAGATGCACGTCCAGGTGGGCGTCTTCGCGCCGGACGATCCGCTGCTCGATCCCGCGTGGCAGGTCCTGTCCGCCGCGCGGATCCCCGTCGTCATCCACGCCGGGTCCGGTCCGGTGGAGGGCCCCTACACCGGGCCCGACCGGGTCGCGGAGGTGCTGCGGCGCCACCCCGACCTCACGCTGGTGATCGCCCACCTCGGCATGCCCGAGTACGAGCGGTTCGCCGATCTCGCCGAGCAGTTCCCCCACGTGTACCTCGACACCACCATGGCCGCCACCGATTTCACCCTGCGAACCGCCCCCATGCCTCCGGGCTACGTCGAGCGACTCGGAGCCCTCGCCGACAAGGTGGTGCTCGGCAGCGACTTCCCGAACATCCCGTACCCCTACGCGCACCAGCTCTTCGGGCTGGCACGCCTGGGCCTCGGCGACGACTGGATGCGCAAGGTGCTGTGGCACAACGGCCGCGCCCTGCTGGAGCGCGCGGGCGACTGAACGGCTGTCGATGCAGCGGTCGTTACGATGGCCCTCATGCAGATCCGACGGGCCGCGCTGGCGCTGATCGTCGCGGGGACCCTCGCGGCGTGCGGCGGCGCTCCGTCGTCGCCGAAGGCGCTGTCGCTCGACCGCTCGAAGACGGAGTTCGAGCAGGTCGGGATCGACGAGACCCGCGATGACGTGACGGCGCTCGTCGCGACCGCGACCCGCCTCGGCGCGCAGCTGGCGGCCCGCGACACCCGCGCCGCGAGCACCGCCGTCTCCCCGTGGTCCGTGCTGAGCCTCCTGGGCATGCTGCGGGCCGGCGCGGAGGGCGAGACCGCCGCGCAGCTCGACGGTGCCGGGCTCGGTGCCGCGAAGGACCTCCCGCGGGCGATGGCGGCCCTGACGGGCCAGACCGCGCAGTGGGCGGGCGATCCCGGCACGGTGCCCGCCACCTCGCCGCCGGCGTCGCCGCTGTTCCAGTCGCAGGTGGCGCTGCTGACGGCGAAGGAGCCCGAGGACCGCCGGGTGCGGCCGGCGTACCTGGACGCGCTGTCCGCCTCCTACGGCACCGGCGTCTACCCAGTGGACTTCCGCCAGGACGTGGGCGAGCCGCTCGGGGAATGGGTCGCGGTGAACACCGGCAGCACGCTCACTTCAGCGCCGCTGAAGACCGGCTCCGACACCCGGCTGGCCGCCGTGTCCACCGCGTATCTCGCTGCGGCGTGGCGCTTCCCGTTCGATGCCGCCCGGACGCGACCGTCGCCGTTCACAGCCGCCGACGGTGCCGTGGTCGATCCGCCGACCCTGCGCGGCACGGTGCCCGCGCGGGTGGCCGCCGGCGAGGGCTTCTCCGCGCTGCAGCTCGACTACGGCACCACGCTGGCGCTGCAGATCGTGCTACCCGCGCCCGGCACGCCGGTCGCCGATGCCGCGAGCGAGGGCCGGTTCACGGCCGCTCGGATCGCGCTCGCGGCGGCACCGTCGGTCCCGCACGAGGTGAGCCTTCCGAAGTGGCGTTCGACGTCCTGGACCCCGCTCGTCGACCCGCTCCGCGACGCGGGCCTGACGGGGCTGTTCGCCGGGCCCGGCCTCGACGGCATCGCGCCCGGATCACCGACGGTGGCCGACGCTCGTGCCGCCGCCGTGTTCACCGTGGGCGAGAAGGGCACCGCGTCGGACACCGCGACCGCGACCGCACCGGAAACCGACCCCGGGCCCGCCCCGTTCGCGGTGGACCGCGCCTTCGCGTACGCGGTGGTGGACACCGCGACCGGACTCCCGTTGATCATGGGCACCGTCGACCGACCGGGCTCCTGACTCCCGCTTCCTGGTCGACGCCCACCGTACGCGTACGACTTGCGATGTCAAAACCGTGATGCCGGTTGCGGTTTCAACCAAAGTCTCGACTTCACGTTAAGGTTGAGGCATGACCTCGAAGCTCCCCCGCCCGCTCCGCGCGGCGGCCCGTTCGGCATGGGCCCTCACGGGCACCGCGCTGCTCGCCGTCATGGTCGCGCTCGTCGCGGGCGGCGCCGTCTTCCTCGTGGCCGCCGGGACCACTCCGCCGGCTCCGGCGCAGGAACGGGAGAACGCCGAGAACACGCGCGTCGCCCTCAAGGCCGCCGACGAATCGCGCACCCTGTTCGGCCTGCTGTCGAGCGCCGTGGTCTCCGCCGGCAACGGCCTGAACACCTCGGCGGGCTCGGTACCGCAGATCTTCGACAGCATCGACACTGCGAAAACCGGTTCCCAGCAATTGGTCTCGGGACTGGACGAGGCGTCGTCACTGTCCGCCGCACTGGCGCAGGTGAACCGCGCCACCGCCACCCTCGGCGGCGCGCTCGAGCGGACGCAGGGCCTGCAGCAGGTGGCGGCGGGCACCCGTGCGGCGCTCGTCGCGCTGCGCGGACGGCTCGTCGAGCACCCGTCTCCCGGTTCCGCCGAGGCGGTCGCGCAGCTCGACCGCGCGCTGTCGGGCTCGAAGGGCGTGGGCGCCCTCGATGACGTCGCCGGACTGCGCAGCACGCTCGCAGGCATGACGAGCAGCCTGAGCAGCGCCTCCGCCAACGCCGATGCCTCGCTGACCTCCGCACGCAGCGCGGCCCGGCAGCTGCGGGACGGCCTGACCAAGCTGGCCTCCGCCCGCAAGGACGTGAACACCTCCATCACCAACCTGACCACCGGTGTGGGACAACTGAAGACGGCGCTGGGCGCCATCGACGGCCAGCTCGCCCTCACCCAGACCCGCCTGCGCTCGGTGACCAGCGCACCCGCACCGGCGCCCGACCCCGGCATCGCCCGTCCCCTTGCCTGGGCGCTCGTCGCGGGCGGTGCGGCAGGCACCGTCACCTATCTCGTCGCGCTCGGCGTCGCGCACCGGCTGCGCCGCCGGGAGGCGGCAACGGCGCAGGCCCCTGCGGTCGCAGCGGCTGTGGCGCCGACAGCGCCCGAGCCGGTGGACACCGACGAAGCCCTCGCCACCGGGCACCACCGTGTACTGCCACCGGCCGAGGACGACGACGCCGGGACCGACATCGTTGGAACCGCGCCGGAGGGCGACGCGCATGCGCCTGCGGCACAGTCGGGCACGGCACCGTCGGCCGAGGACACCGCAGCGTTGCCGGGGAAGCCGGCCAAGCACCGTCGGAACCGCTTCCGGCCCGCGCCCTCCGACGACACCAATCCGTATCTCTCGGTGGCCTTCTCGGGCAGCGCGGGCTAGGCGCGCTACTCGTACACGCCCTCCACCTCCCATCCGCCGGCGTACTGCAGCAGCAGGGCCCGGCCGTCGTCGCGGCCGGGTGCGGGCTCGAGCAGCACCTGCGCACGGGCGCGGGGTTCGGCGGCGGCGTCGGGTGCCCACCAGCGTTCGTCGACCAGCCACGGTCCCGCCCACCAGCTGAGCACCCAATCCCGCGATCCCCAGGTGAGATGCGTGGGTTCGCCGGTGAAGCCGCCGCGTTCGGTGACCCGGACGGCGTCGCCCGCGGCGTCGGTCATGGTGACCGCCGCGCCCGTGATCAGCACCGCCGGCGCAGGTTCCGGCATCCGGCCCGGCCACGGCGCGTCCGGGTCGCGAGCCGGGACCGTCTCGTCGCCCAGCGGCACCCAGGTGACCCGCTCAGCGGGGCCGCGGCCGCCGCTGCGCACCCCCATCCGTACCGATTCGCCGCCGAGGAGGCCCTGTACCCGGACCAGGGCGCGACGGAAGCGGGCGGCACCGTCGCCCTCGTCGCCCCACATGCCGGCCTGCAGCGCCCCGGCGTCCACCACCTCGACGGGTTCGAGCCGCAGCAGGACGATCGGGGCGCCCGGGCCGCCCTGCCTACCTCGGCCTCCGGTGAGCCAGCCGTCGATCTGCCAGCGCACCCGGTCCGCGGTGCCGTCGGGGGTGAGCGGCTCGGCGCAGCGCCAGATGCGGGTGTGCCGCTCGCCGTTCTCCGCGATCGCGGACACCTCCAACCGCAGGCACGCCATCCCCGCCGCGGACAACTTCTCGTGCAGCTCCGAGGCCAGGGCGCGGCCGGCGAAGGCAGCGGCGTCGACGCGGCCGATCGGCGGGTCCGGCCGCAGTTCCGCCTCCAGCCCGGGCGGCAGCACCGCGGTGGACGGGGGCCTGTCCGCCACCGCCCGGGCCTGACGGTGCGCGGCGATCGCGTCGACTCCGAAGCGGGTGGCCACGTCAGTCGCGGAGAGCGCCGCGAAGACGCCGAGGGTGCGCAGCCCCAGCCTGCGCAGCAGGTCGATGAGGTCGGCGCGGTCCTCCGTGGCGAGCGCCGGCTCGGCCCCCAGTTCGGCGATGGCCAGCGGGGCCAGGAAGGCCGCCGATTCCCCCGGCGGCACAACGACGCCGCGGCGGGCGGCCAGGGCCGCGGTGAACACCTCGTCGGCGATGCCGGCGAGCGACTCCGCGCCCACGGACGAGGCGGCGTCCACGAGGCGTTCCGCCGCCTGTTCCTCGCCGCCGAAGAACCGGGCTGCGCCGCGCGCGGGGATCACCACGAGCCCCGGGCGCAGGACCTCGATGAGCGGGATCAGCGCGGCCACGGCACCCGCGACGGGCTCGAAGATCCGCGCGTCCCGGCCCTCATCGGCCTGCGCGACGTGCAGGTCCGGGCAGCGGGCCTGCGATTCGCGGCGCTTCATGCCGCGCCGCACCCCGTCCGCACGGGCCGCGGCGTTGCACGCCACCACCCGGTTCCCGTGTAGCACCGCCACGGGGCGATCGGGCGCGAGATCGGCATCGGCCGCCGCCGCGGCCGCCGGCCAGTCGGGGCACCACAGGGCGAGGATGCGCTGAGCCCTCGGCTGCGGCAGGGTCTGCAGCGCCTGCTGCGGGGCGGTCATCGGGCCACCGCCAGCCCGGTGTCCGACGGTGCCGTGCCCGCCGCGCCCCGGTAGGGGTTGCGGCAGCCGCGGCCGCGCGCGGAGAAGACCAGGTCGATCCCGCGGATCCGCCCGCGACCGGGGCGGGCGCCGAGGCCGGTGTAGCCCTGGACGCGTGCGCCGAGGTGCAGCGAGGCGCCCTCCCACGTGCCACCGGTGACCAGCAGCACCGAGCCCCGAGAACGGGCGCGGGCGGCGATCGCCCGGCCACGGCTGGGCGGCACCGCGATGCCACCGAGCTCGCACAGCACCACATCGGCACCGTCGAGCAGGATCGACGCGACGGCCACCGGATCCCCCAGTGGCCCCTCGATGAGCGCGATCCGCTCCGGATCGGCCCCCTGTTCGAGTGCCGCGGCCATGCCGAAGCCCTGCGCCCCGCACAGCGCGACGCGGGCGCCGGCCCGCGAGACCGTGGCCACCAGCGAGACCGCGAGCGAGCCCGCACCCTCGAGTGTGGCGATGCTCCCGCGGGGCAGGCCGCCGCCCGGGAGCAGCGCGGCGAGTTCCTCGTGCACCGGGAGCACACCTGCGGCGGGAACGGCACCGAGCTGCGCGGATTCCTCCTGCAGCGGCGGCCCCTGCGGCGCCTGAGCCTTCCCCGGACGATGCTTCTCCGGCAGCGCCGCGAGCCTTTTGCGCAGCTCCGCGAGCTTCTCCTCGCGGTTGCCGCCCATCGCTTGAACACGTGCGGACACCTGTCACACCCCTCCCCTACGTTCTGATCCACGTTCGGAAGCAGAGTCACAGGGAAGGTGTGACTAGAACTTCTGTTCGATACGAGTCTCAGCGTAGATCCGCGATCGGAGCGCCGTCAAGCGTCCAGGTGGGAGAGGTTCCGCGAGGCGATGCACATGACGCATCGATACATTTTCGCAGGTGAGGAGGGTCTTCATAGCGAGGTGATGCGCCGGACGCATCATCTCGCCACACGACCGACGGCCAAGGAGACGTCTAGCCTCGGCCTTTCGCGGGTGAGGTCGTGTCGGACATGAAGAAAGGTGCTCTGAGCTGGAAGAATAGGGGTTACCACACCAACCTATTTCCAGTCTCGAAGGAGCACCTTTCTGGTGAGTCAGTCTACGTCCTGCTACCCGAAGGTGTCGGTCGACGCGGCCGGAACGAACCTCGTCTCGCATGCCGGGACAGTGCTGTTGCTTCGTACCGCCGAGACGGTCGGTCTGACCGCGGCTCTGACCAGTGCGTTGATGCCGTGGCGCAAGCCGAACGCGATCCACGATCCGGGGAAGACGGTGCTTGATCTGGCGGTGTCGATCGCGGCGGGCGGGGACTGCCTGGCCGACCTCGATCAGCTCCGCACCCAACCACAGGTGATGGGCCAGGTCGCCTCCGATCCGACGGTGTCGCGGCTGATCACCGCCTTAGCAGGCGATGTCGACGCGGCGTTGGCGGCGATCGCTGCGGCGT
>NZ_LSRF01000014.1:0-27435 GCF_001575195.1 Tsukamurella pseudospumae | reverse complement strand
GTGATGCTCGTCGGACCACCCGGCACCGGGAAAACCCACCTCGCGGTCGGGCTCGCGCATGCCGCAGTGCACGCCGGATACCGCACCTACGTCACCACCGCCGCCGACCTGGCCGCCCGCTGCCACAAAGCGGCGATCGAAGGCCGCTGGTCGACGACCATGCGGTTCTTCGCTGGCCCGACGCTGCTCGTCATCGACGAACTCGGCTACCTCCCCTTGCCCGCCGAAGCCGCATCAGCGTTGTTTCAGGTTGTCGCGCAACGGTATCTGAAAACATCGATCGTCATCACCACCAACCGATCGGTCTCCGAATGGGGCGAAGTCCTCGGCGACACCACCGTCGCCGCGGCCATGCTCGACAGGCTCCTACACCGCTCCGTCGTCCTCAAACTCGACGGCGACAGCTACCGACTACGAGACCACCACGCCCGCAACGAAACCCACCGCACAGCAATCGCACCCAGCCGCCGACCGCTATAATCCGACCGCACCCAGGTGAGGAATTTCAATGAGCATCACTGGGGACTTTCGATGAGCCTGATCAACGCCCGCGATCGCCCAGACGACTCGCGACGAGCAGCACCACCACGGTCCAGAATTGAGGAGATCTCACTCGTGACCACGCAGACAGCACGAAGGCTCCCATCCGCGACATCCACTCGGTGGGGGCCGACTCATTGGCCGTGGACGCACACAGCGGTCAGGCTACTTCTGGCTGCCGCCGGCGGCGGAGCGATGTTCATCTCGTTCCCACCCACCGCGCTGTGGGGAGCGGCGCCGGTCGGTGTCGCGCTCGTGGTCGCCGCCGTGTGGGGCTGCGGAATCGGCCAAGCCCTGCTGTACGGTTACGCCGCGGGGCTGGCGTTCTTCCTGCCCTTGCTTCCGTGGGTAGGCATCTACGTTGGGGCTGGGCCGTGGATCGCGCTCGCCGCGGTCGAAGCCGTCGCGGTAGCGGTGTTCGGCGCCTTGGTCAGCCGGATGGTGGTTCTCCCCGGCTACCCGCTGTGGTGCGCCTGCGCGTGGACAGCGACGGAGGCACTGCGCAGCCGCCTGCCATTCGGCGGGTTCCCTTGGGGAAAGTTGGCGTTCGGGCAGACCGATGGGCCTCTCGTACAGTTGGCCGCGGTCGGCGGCGCACCGGCTGTCTCGTTCGCGGTCGCCCTCATCGGGTGCTCCGGTTTCGCCGTGGTCCGCGCGGCACTGCGGAGGTCACCGCGCGCTGCTGTCCGTGCGTCGCTTGGTGGCATCCTCCCGTTCGCCGGCGCAGCACTCCTAATCGCGCTACCAGCGTACGAACCGCGAGCGAGCGTGACCGTTGCGGTGATCCAAGGCAACGTTCCCCGCCTAGGACTGGACTTCAATGCTCAGCGTGCCGCAGTGCTCGAGAATCACCTACGACGCACCGAGGACCTCGCCAGTGCCATCGAATCTGGCCAGATGCCCCGGCCCGCCATGATCGTCTGGCCCGAGAACGCCTCGGATATCGACCCGCTGCGCGATCGGCAGGTGCGCGCGCGGATCGATGAGACGGTCAACAGGCTCGGCGTACCTGTCCTCGTCGGTGCAGTACTCTCCGCCGACGACGGCACATCACGCAACGTCTCCATCGTCTGGAACCCCGGCTCCGGTCCAGGGCAGCAACACATCAAGCGGCGACTGGTGCCCTTCGGGGAGTACCTACCGATGCGGCCGGTCGCAACCCGCCTGTCCGCATACGCCGACAAGGCCGGCCGGTTCGTGCCTGGCGATGGTGACGGCATTGTCACCCTCGCTGGCATACCGACCGCGGCTGCCATCTGCTACGAAGTGGCCTTCGACGACCTCATCCGTGAATCTGTACGTGGTGGAGCTCAGCTGATCACCGTGCCCACCAACAACGCGACGTTCGGCCGCACGGCCATGTCATTCCAACAACTGGCGATGTCCCGACTGCGGGCCATTGAGCACCGCCGCACCGTCCTGATCGCCGCGACGAGTGGCGTCAGCGCAGTCGTTACCCCGGACGGGACGGTCACCGACCAGTCCGCACTGTTCAGTGCGGATACTCTGATCGCGACAGTTCCCCTCGACGACCGGCTCACACTCGCCACCCGCTGGGGCGCGTTGCCCGAAGCGATCACGTCCGCCCTGGCCGCTGCGGCTCTGATCGCCGCAACGGTGTTCAAACGGCGCGCACGTCGCACCTCCGGTCTCAAACGGTCGGTCCCCGCCGATACGACGCCCGTGCCCATCGACGAGCAGAAGAGCCCATGAGCGTCGCCCTCCCCCCCCCGTACCCGACGAGAGCGCCTCAACCCCGCCGTGGCATCGCCGGCACCGGTACGCATTGGCCCTGATCGCGATCGCTGCCGCGCTGCTGCTCATCGCCATCTCGACCGCGCACTCGCTCACAGAAAAACCAGGAGACCACGATACGGCCTCCACCGGCACTCGCACTGGAACCGAGGCTCCACTCCAGACCAGCTTAGCCCGTGGTGAACCTAAACCGCAGTGCGGCGGAACGAAATCGGCATCAGCCCGACCCGCTGGGCCCCTGGCTGATCTGTCTGAGCCCTGCCTCAGTACCCCCGATGTGATAAACCTCGGACAACTCACCGTAGGAAGAACCACCTTGCTCAACTTCTGGGCGTCCTGGTGCGGGACATGTCGCGAAGAAATGCCGATCCTCTCGCGCTACGCCCAACGCCCCGAGGCAGTCCAGGTACTCGGGATCAACGTCCGCGACGTCGAGAGTTACGCCCGCACCTTCGCCACCGATCTCGCTCTCGCGTACCCGAGCATCATCGACGCAGACGGCGCGGTGGCGAGGGCACTGCAGATCCCGCCTTTGCTGCCGCTGTCCTTTCTCGTCCGCCCCGACGGCTCCGTGCAGCGGATCGTGGACCCGCTGGTCTTCCGATCAGTACAGGACATCGAGGACGCTGTTGCGAGGGCGCAACCCTCGCTGCCGGGCAAGTGAGCGCTTTAGTCGATGGAACGGGTCACAACACCCACCCTGTACCTACTCGACGACTCGCCGCGCCTGGTGCCGGTACCGGCGCAGCGGGTGAGAGTACCTCGCGTGCGGGCCTGATGGGCTCGACCACTCACCATAAAGTACTATGCAAATTAGTAGTTGCGCGATGAGGCGGATCGAGGGAGGTTGAATGGTTCTGCAACGGCGAACTCTGCTGGCGCGGACGGCAACCGGAATCGGAGCCGTCGCGATCACGTCCGCCTGCGGTGTTGAGTGGGGCGCGGTGCCGCTGAGCGGCCCCTCGTCCTCACCGGAATCGTCCGGCGCCGGTCTACGGATCGAGTTGGCGCCGGCCGACGGCGCCGCGGAAGTCACGCCACGAACACCGGTCACTGTCCATGTCGTGGGCACTGGCGCCCTCGCCGAAGTCACGCTCACCAACGAGGCGGGGCGTGCCGTTGCCGGCACGTTGGACGCACCGCGCAAATTCTGGTCGGCCGGTGAGCCCCTTGGATTCGGCCGCACCTACCGCTTGCGAGCGGTCGCGGTCGATGAGGCAGGACGCCGGACCGAACGGCAGAGCACGTTCACCACGCTCGCACCACAGGCGCAGGTGACGATGGAGCTGGCAACGACGGCGGGCATCCCGGTCGGCGAAGGGCGGACCTACGGTGTGGGGCTGGTGCTAGTGGCGAAGTTCGACACCGACATCGCAGACCGCGCCGAGGCAGAACGTCGTATGAAAGTCACCTGTACACCCGCGGTCGAGGGAGCGTGGTGCTGGGTCTCGAATACCGAAGCGCATTGGCGACCTGAGAAATACCACACGCCGGGCACTCAGATCACCGTGGACGCCGCGCTATACGGTGTCCGCCTGGGCGAGCGCCTCTACGGCGCCGAGGACGTGCGTGCCAGTGCGACCATCGGCGCCTCGCATGTCTCGATCGCCGACGACGCGACCAAGACGGTCACCGTCTACGACGGCGGTAATCTCGTCCGTACGATGCCCACCTCCATGGGCATGGGCGGCAGCGAGATCATCAACGGCAACACCATCAGCTTCTGGACCCAACGGGGCATCTACACCGTGATGGACAAGGCGAACCCGGTGGTGATGGACTCGTCCACCTACGGGCTACCGATCAACTCGCGCTTGGGGTACAAACAGACGATCAACTACGCGACACGGATCAGCACAGACGGTATCTACCTGCACCAACTCGACAGTTCTGTGTGGGCGCAGGGCAACACGAACACTTCCCACGGGTGCCTCAACCTCAACGGTGACAACGCTCGATGGTTCTTCGACTTCTCGGTCCCCGGCGACATCGTCGAAATCCGCAACACTGGCGGCGCACCTCTCGAGCAATGGCAGAACGGTGACTGGAGTGTGCCCTGGCAGCAGTGGACCAAAGCCAGCGCCCTGGCGTCGTCGGAAGGCCGCTGACCAGGACGGAGAATGGGCGAGGCAGTCCGGATCTGTCTGAGCACATCCCGGTAGCCCCGCCGACTCGTCACAACGTCATCACCCATATCGCCACCGCGATCGCGGCCGTAGCACCTGCTGCGACTGCGGTACGCCCCCACCGAGTGTGCGGGTCGGAGCGCAGCGGAAACAGCACCTGCCGGATCAGCGCGTAGGCAGCGAGTCCGATCACGAAGATCGCTCCCGAGTGCCGGACGCCCAGGAACAGGAATTCGGCCCCTATCGCCAGCGTCCCGCACGCCGCAGCTTCAAACAGCTGCACCGGATAGCGTGAAGCGGCCACCCTCCGATCCGATGACCACAGTGACCACCGCGACACGGTGACCTTTCCAGCGCAACAGCCGGTCAGCCAACACCCCGGCCTCCCGACGGCCATCCCTGCGAGCAGTGCCGGGGCAGCAGAATCGAGCACCGCGCCCCATGACAGTCCGATCGCCGGCGCCCCCATCACCAAGACCACCGCGGCAGCGGCGTTGAACCCCTGAATGCAGGCTCCGGAGGACAGCAGCTTCCGTAGCGGCATCCGATGGATTGCCAAGAACCACAACCGCGCGCCGAGAAACCCCACAGCACAGGCCACACCGCTGATCCCCACCGCCGCGAATGCAGAGCCGCCAGCGAGGGAGACGTTCACTGCCATGAGCGCGACCGCGACGACAGCGCCGAGCCCCACCAGCAGCGGCCAACACCACGCTGCCACCGCGGGCCCGTGTGCCAGAGGCGCGAACACCGTCCGGACCCGCATCTGCTGGTCCGGAAGCTTCATCTCGCCCGCCAGCTCGCCCGCCTGCGTCGCAGCCGGTGTCCACGCTGCTCGCACCCGAATATCCCACTCGCCTGCCGGGATCCCCGATAGCCGCTCGGTCACAGCGACCGGCCGCCCGCGGGCCGCCGCGAGACTGACATCGCGCTGGCAGGTGAATCGCCCTTGCGTATCGTCGGCCTCGGCGCCGATCCGTAGGCCCTCGTACTGCATCCGGAGCGCACCGGGAGCGCTGACCGCGTCTAGCACGTACGTAGCGGACAGTCCTTGTGGCTCCGCTTCGTTCACTGGGTCGCAACCGCCCACCGGACCGGTGATCGTCGAGATCCTCTCCGACGCCTGCACCGCGTCATGCCGCACCGGCGCGCCGACGGATTCGGTCACCGTTGGAAGGCCCACGTCTGGATCCGGCACGCTAGAGAGATGTTTCATCGATCAGGCCTCTCCCGAGATTGAGCTACTAACACGCTTAGTAGGTAACTACTATGTTGAATAGTAGATGAGGGGCGGGCAGGCCCGCCACCAAGAACTACTATGTGATCTAGTAGTTATGCTGAGTTCGAGGAAAGACAAGCGCGAGGTGAGGAGGGTGCACTGTGAGTGGTATGAACCGCAGGGCGGTCATTGGACGGGTGCGGTGGTGGCACGCAGCGGCTGGCGGTGCGCTGATCGCACTGGTGATCGCGATCCCCTCCCGAGTGCTTCCCAATCCTGTCTTCACCCGGATGACGCCGGTGCGCTGGTGGGACTACCTCGTCCTCGTGGTGGTGACCGTTCTCGCGGCCGCCTGGCTGGCAGCTCCGGTGGTGGCCGGGTGGAATCGTGGTGCTGTGCGAGGCACTTCCGGTGTGGTCCTGTCGACGCTCGCGGTGGGGTGCCCGTTGTGTAACAAGGTCGTCGTCGCGATGTTGGGCGCGTCGGGAGCGTTGACGCTGTGGGCGCCGCTGCAGCCCCTGGTTGCTGTCGTCTCGGCCCTCGCCATGGGTGCCGCGGTCGCCACCCGCTGGGGGATACGGTGGTCGTGGCGGGGCGGCGAGCCTGAGCATCCGCTACAGGTGAGCGAATGCCCCGCCGGGGTGTGCGACCCCTCGGCGAAGATGCCTGTGGCTGTGGACACGACCGCCGGGCATCGGCATTCGTGACTCGTCGAATAGCGGCACCGGAGCGTAGTGGCTCAAGGACGTAGGCGCTCGGGACTCGGTGTACGGTCGCTGAAATGCGACTCGTGGGTCGCACTCGCTAGTCACGATGAAGCGTCGCAGCGGATGTTGCTGCGCAGTTGGCCCCCCGGGGAACAGGCAAATCTCTCTGTCACGCTGCGCCACGGGCGCAGCGGGCTAGAGCGCTGGGCAGGAAATAGCGGACACGACGAGGGCTGCAAGCGCCACCGTAGCGGCTGATCCCAGGGCGGTGGCCGCGGCGACCGCGCCGCAGTGGCGCACGCGAGCACTGCGGCTCGCTGCGGGGAGCTGTAGGCGGCGGGCCCGCGCCGAGGTCGCGGTGGTCGCCATCGCCAGAGTAGGGCCCCGCCCGGCTGTCCCTGATCGCTGCCGCACCGATTGTGCGGAGGCCATCTGCAGCAGGGCCCGGTGTACCGTGGCCGCCCCGCAACGGCGTGCTGCTGCTCCGTCAGCGATCGCCTCGACCAATTCCCGCACGGCGCTCGGGGCGTTCCGGCACAGCGGGATCGGGCGCAGGACCTGCCCGATGACCTCAGTGATGGCAACGATCAGGTGGTGGCGACCGCGGAGGTGTGCGTGCTCGTGTGCCAGCACTGCCGCCAGCTCGGAGGGTGCCAACAAGGTCTGTAGGCCGCGGGAGATCACCACCATCCCGCCCCTGGGTGCGGCGATGGCGAATGCCAAGGGGGCGTCGTGCTCGAGGCACCACACTCGGCCGTCCCCGGCGGCTGGACTGGCCACCAGCCTTATTCGGTCGCAATGCAACGTCGCGACCGCCCGCCGGCGCGCGAGGACGAAGACGCAGCGCACGCCGGAGATCACGACGGAGCCCGCAATGAGCGCGGCTAGTGCGGCGCCGGTCGCCCGGCGTCCCTGCGGCACGGTGCCATGGACCGCCAGGGACCAGCAGTCTCCGAACGCAGTGGTTACCGAGTAGTCTGCGTGCAGCGGCAGCAACAGTGCCACGATCGCTAACGCCGTCAGCAGTCCAAGCATTGCCAGCGCTCCCACCCAGCCGATGAGCAGGGCAACTGGATCGAGCCGCGTACGCCCCGCGCGGGTGAGCAGCACAGGTCCGGCAGCCGCGATCGCAGCCGCCGCGACGACCAATGCCGCGAACACCGTCATCGTGTACTCATTCCCTCCATCCGGGTCCGGATTCGGATCTCGCGCACCGGGCTTAGTCTATTGCTGCCGTGACCGACGGCGTAGTGCCCGCCGGATGACCTTTGATTCCTCGTCCGACGCGGACTCGGTGAAGTGCAGCAGCACTGCCTCAGGATCGCCGGATGCATCCAGCACGTCACGCAGCGCCTGGGTCGCAGCCTCCGCGCGGCTGAGTGTCGGCTCGTAGAAGTAGGCCTTGCCGACCTTCTCGCGTTGGACCCACTGCTTGCGGTGCAGGTTGTCTAGAACCGTCATCACCGTGGTGTAGGCCAGTGCCCGCCCGGTGTCGAGGGCATCGACCACCTCCTGCACCTTCAAGGCGTGCTCACTGTCCCAGAGCACTTGCATGACCGCGGATTCCAACTCACCAGGCAAGGGTCGCACTCCTCCTTAGTACTATCGTGGATAGTAGCAGGATCTTGATTGAATCTTGAATACCGCAGGCCAACCCCATTGTAGGTGGCAGTTAAGGCTCTGCATCTGCTCGATCACCGCTTCCCTCTGTGGCGTCTGTGACGTACGGTTCGGATGGTACTCAAGGGGTGCCGGTGCGGCGCGTCAAACTTTGCGTAAAAAGATTGCGCACCAACAATATTCCGCTTCTGATCCCCTCGCGTGGGCGCAACCTCCCCGCGGGGGGCGGTCGGCTCGTTGAAGGAGATGTTCCGTGGTGAATCAGCATCGATGGGCGTCTGGAATGCAGCGGGCGGCGGCGGTGACGATCGTGGCTGCGATCGTGGTCGGCGGAGCGGATCCTGCGTGGGCGCGGCACGTGGGAGACGACCCTCGAGCAGGTCACTCGGTCGCGGTGGTTCCTTCGTTGATCGTGCGCCTTGCGGACTTTGATCAGCAGATCGCGGCTTTGCAGAACGACGTTGACATTCGGCGGCAGTCGGTGAACAAGGCGGTGATCGACGTGGCGTTGGCCGCCGACGCTGCGCGGGCCGCGACGAATGCAGTAGTAGTTGCGGATCGGGAGGCCGTGGCTTCCGACCAGGCAGTGGATGCTGCTCAGCGCAGGCTCGATGAGATGCTCCGCGCCGCCTACATGCAGGGGAACACCTCGGGCGGGGTCGCGGATGCTCTGACCGCCCCGGATGGGCAGACGGCGGTAGACCGCACTGCGGTTCTTCGGCGCGTTGCTGCCGCCCAGGCAGGTACTGTCACCGGCCTCAATGACGCCCGGCGGCGGGCGCGATCGAGCCGCGATGCTGCGCGGATCGCGAAGATCTCCGCGGATGCAGCGGCTGGCGCGGCTGCCGACCGCCGCACCCGAGCGCAGGGGTCGGTGGCCCAGACCCTGGAGGCGCTGCGTTCGGCGACCGATCAACGCCGACGGTTGGATTTGCGTCGGCAGACGGCCGCAAGGGCGCTCGCCGAGGCGAAGGCGAAGTCCGGGGATGCCGCAGGTCAGCAGCGGATCTATGACCAATACGTCGTCAGCGAACAGCAGACAGTGACGGTGCCTTCCTCGCAGCCGGCTCCTGCACCGGCGGCACCCCCGAACGCAAGCACACCCGTAGCGGCTCCTTCTGCGGCACCGGCAGTGTCGGCGCCCGGGGGGCCACCGTCGGCCGCGACCGCAGCGTCGTCGTTGCTCGGGCAACTGAGCAACCTGTTCGGGTTCACGCCGCAACCGCAGACCGCATCCCAGGTCCCGGCTCAAGCGGCAGCCCAGGTGCCTGCAATCCAGGCACCAGTAGCGCCTGTGTCAGTCGCGTCGATGTCGGGCAAGCAAATGATTGACACGGTCATTGCCCGGGGCCTGTCGGTGGTCGGCACCAGATATTCCTGGGGGGGTGGTGATATCAACGGCCCCACCGTCGGGGTCCGCGACGGCGGCGTTGCCGATACCTTCCGTGACTTCGCGAACCCGGGATTTGATTGCTCGGGCCTGACGCTGTTCGCATTTGCTGCCGTCGGCATCAAGCTCCCGCACTACAGCGGCTACCAGTACAACATCGGCAAGAAGGTTCCGCTCGCTGAGATCAAGCGGGGTGACCTGATCTTCTTCGGCCCGAATGCGAGCCAGCACGAAGCGCTCTATCTGGGTGACAACCAGATGCTTGAGGCACCCGAGTCCGGATCGACGGTCAAAGTATCGCCGCTGCGCACCGACGGCGCGATGCCCTACGTGGTCCGGCTGATCAATTCGTAGACCCAGTTCTAGTTACGACCTGTCGAAGGCTGTGGGAACGGTACTGCTGCTGGAGTGGGAGTCCGGCGACGGCCTGAATGCTGTGGTGGAAATGCCATGTTGCTGGGACTGGCGAGATGCCAACTCCGTGGGACTGCGTGATGCAGTGCAGGTGAGAAGGCTGACAGTCGCCAGGTAGGTCGGGACCCTACATCGCTGCCTGCCCTCGGTCCCGGTCAGCCCGACCGGTCGCGCCTCCGCAGTGTCGGTTTGTCGATCTTCCCGACGGGGTTCTTGGGGATCTCGTCGAGCAGGATCAGGTCGACGGGGACCTTGACCTTCGCGAGTTCGCCGCGCAGGCCGTCGAGCAGTTCCTGGCCGGTCACCGTGGCACCCGCACGCAGCGACACGTACGCCACGGGCACCTCGCCCAGGACCTCGTGCGGCCGGCCGATCACGGCCGCCTCGAAGACCTGTGGGTTCCGGTACAGCTGCGCCTCGATCTCCTTGGGGTAGATGTTCTCCCCGCCGCGGATCACCATGTCCTTCACGCGATCCACGAGCCGCAGGTAGCCGTCCTCGTCGAGCAGGCCCACGTCGCCGGTGCGCAGCCATCCGTCCACGATCGTCTCCGCCGTCGCGTCGGGACGATTCAGGTAGCCGGCCATCACCACGTCGCCCGCGATGAGCACCTCCCCGGTCTCGCCGGGCGGGACGTCGCGGAGGGCACCGTCGACGATGCGGATCCGCTGGCCCGGCAGCGCGGGCCCGACGGTGCCGGGCTTGCGCGGACCGTCGAGCGGGTTGATGGCGGAAGCGGTGGTGGTCTCCGACAGTCCGTACCCCTCGACGATCGGCACCCCGAACCGGGACTCGAACCGCTCGATGAGGTCGACGGGCATCGGTGCGGCACCGCAGATCCCGAACCGCAGTGAGGAGGAGTCCGGCGCGACGTCCGAGGGCAGAGCCGTGAGCATCGCGTAGATCGCCGGGACCGCGGAGAAGTAGGTGGGACGGTGCCGCTCCACCGCGGGGAAGAACTCGTCCGGGCGGAAGCGGCCGACGATCGTGGTGCGCCCGCCCGCCCGCAGCGGGGTGAGCGTGCCGAGGACCACGCCGTTGGCGTGGAACAGTGGCAGCACCAGCAGGCTGTGATCGCGCTCGGTGAACGAGAAGTGCTCGATGAACGAGGCCGTCATCGCCGCGATGTTGCCGTGGGTGATCATGACCCCCTTCGGCTTTCCCGTGGTGCCGGCGGTGTAGATGAGCAGCGCCAGCCCCTCCCGCTCGACTGCGATCGGCAAAGCGTCCTCGCCGTCGGACTCGGCCAGCAGTTCGTCGCAGAGGAGTGCGGCGACGCCGTCGGGAGTCTCGACCCCTGCCTCGGCGACGAGCACCCGCGCCCCGGCATCCGCTGCCTGATAGGCGATCTCGGGCGGCGCGAGCGCCGGGTTGATCGGCGTGACGGCCGCGCCGAGCCGCCACGCGGCGAACACGGCGACGACGAGCTCGACCCGGTTCGGGAGCAGGAGGCCGACAACGTCACCGGCCTCGACGCCGTACTCCTCGAGCCGGGTGGCCGCCGTCCGGACGGCGGCCGCGAACTCGCTGTTGGACAGGTCGAGGCGGTCATCGGCGAGCGCCGGGTCCGACGGTGCCCGAGCCGCCCGGATCTCCGGGAGCCCGGGCACATCGGGGAGATCGCGCACCGTCATCGGTGCACCGTGACGATGGGCTCGGAGATCAGCCCGAAGGTGCGCAGGACCCCCTCCAGCTCGCGGTGCCCGAACGCCTGGCAGCCGGACGCGAGGCCGACGCGGCGCGGGGGTTGCTGCAGCAGCGAGTACGCGGCGTAGGCCTGCAGTAGGCCCGTCTGCTTGTAGTTGCTGTTGCCGTGGATCACCACGTGCGAGCGCCCGAGCGGCCCGGAGGCGTGCACCGAGTCGAGCGACTTGTTCACGCGGGGATTCTCGCGCGGTGGCATCGAATTCATGACCTGCGCGGCGACGGCGTCGAGCGCATCTGCACGCTCCTCCGGCGACATGTCCTTGGTGGCCTCCAGGGCCTGGGCCACGATCACCGGCACGTTGTTCATCAGCGCTGCGTTGAACACACCGCCCTGCGCCTTGCAGTTGGCCACGCGCGGATCGCGCTTGAACCACACGGGATGCGAGGTGCCGCCCCACGGGAGCGACTGCGCCAGCTCGTGCTGCCCGGGCACGACGAGGGGGACGAGGCCCTGCGCCGGATCGAACGGAACGTACTGGTTCTGCTCGAGGAAGAAGGCGTCGCCACCGGCTGCGTTGACCAGGATCGTGCGGGTGGAGGCGATCGTCGGGCTGCCGCCCCAGAAGACGGCGATGTCGAGAGTGTCGAGACCGGGTGTCTCCAAGGCGATCTGGGCGGCGATCTCGCCGGTGGTGTACATCTGGGCGATGCCCGGCGCCAGCAGGAGTCCGGCCTCGGCGAAGCGCTCGTGGAAGGCCTCGTCCAGGTGGATCATCCAGTCCTGTTCGCCGTTGGTGTCGCTGTAGTGCGCGCCGGCGTTCAGGCACGCCTCGACCACCGCGTCGCCGAACTTGATGAACGGTCCCACGGTGTTGAGAACGACCTTGCTGCCGCGGAAGAGTTCGGTCAGCGAGTCGACGTCGTGCTCGACCTGGACCACCTCGTAGTCGGCGGTCTCGATACCGGCGACGTTCTTGTCCATCGACTCGGCCAGCCTGCCCTCGTCGCGGCCCGCCGCGGTGAAGGGCACGTTGTACTCGCGCAGGTACTCGCAGATGAGGCGGCCCGTGTAGCCCGAGGCCCCGTACACCACTACCGGCTTGTTGCTCATGATTCTCCTAGTCAGGTTCGGTTTCGAAGGATGGGAAGGGTCACATGCCCATGCCGCCGTCGACGGGGAGGCCCGCGCCGTTGACGAATCGGGCCGCGTCGGAGGCGAGGAAGACCACGCCGTCGGCCATGTCCCGGACCTCGCCGAGGCGGCCGCTGGGGGTGAGGCCGACGACGGCCTCGACGGCCTGCTCCGGCGATTCGAACAGCCCGATCTTCGCCATGTCGACGGCCAGCCCGGTGCCCATCTCGGTGGGGACGAGGCCGGGGTAGATGCAATTGACGCGCACCCCGTAGCCGAGCTTCCCGGACTCCATCGCGGCCACCCGCGTCATGCGGTCGATCGCGGACTTGGTGGCCGAGTAGATGGCGATGCCGGGGAAGGCGATGGTCGCGGCGACGGATGCGACGTTGACGATGGCGCCGCCGGCACCCGTGGCGCCGCCCGGGCGCATCGCCCGCAGTCCGTGCTTGAGGCCGAGCGCCGTGCCGAGCACGTTCACGTCGAGCTGGCGACGCACGTCGTCGACCGAGATCTCCGTGAGCAGGCCCGTGATCTCGACGCCGGCGTTGTTGACCAGCACGTCGAGGCCGCCGAGCTGCGTGACGGTCGCGTCGACGGCGGCGGACCAGCTGTCCTCCGACGTGACGTCGAGGTGGACCGAGCCGTGGCCGGCCCCGAGTTCGGCAGCGACGGAGGCAGCTCGCTCCGTCTGCAGGTCACCGATCACCACCGATGCCCCGGCCGCGGCCAGTGCCCGCGCCATGCCCTCGCCGAGCCCCTGGGCCCCGCCGGTGACCAGGACCCGCCGTCCGGTCAGATCGAATGCGCTCACGACTACTCCTTTGCTCGAGGTGGAACGGAGTGCGGGACGCTCTGTGGCGCCCGTCACAGATCAGAATCTAGACGACTGTCAAGAAAAATGTTGGACAATCGTCAAGAGAATGATTCGGGGGTCGTGCTGTGATCCGCGGCACGGGGGTTATCCTGGGGTGATGTCGGCACAGGGTCGGCGGCGAAAGGGGGCGAGGTGACCGATCTGATCGCGAACCCGAGCGTCCTCGGCGCCCCGAGTGCTGCCACGCCCGCGAGCGCCCCCGCTGCGGTGGGTGCCAGCAAGCACGCCACCAAGGTCGCGGCCAAACGGGACGAGTTGGCCCGCGCGGCCCTCAAGACGCTCTCGGAACTCGGCTACGCCCGGACGAGCCTGCGCGAGATCGCGGCGAACTCCGAGTACAGCCACGGCGTGCTGCACTACTACTTCGCGGATCGGCTCGAGCTCATCGCGCACTGCGTGCACCTCTACAAGAGCGAGTGCATCGCCTCCTACGACGACGTGCTCCGTCCCGACGACGATGCGCCCGCGCTTCGGGCCCGATTCGCCGAGCGGCTGGCCGCCACGATGGAGCACGACCTGCCCACTCACAAGCTCTGGTACGACCTGCGGTCGCAGGCGATGTTCGAGTCGGCCCTCGTCGACGACGTGCGCGAGATCGACGGCGATCTCGAGGCCATGATCTGGCGGGTCGTTCGACGGTACGCAGAGCTGTCCGACGGTGCGCCGCTACTGGATTCGGCCGGCACCTACGCCGCGCTCGACGGCCCCTTCGAGCGTGCGGTCCGTCGCCGGGTTCGCGGCGACGAGGCGGCCGGTGCCGACCTCACCGCGCAGGTCTTCGCCCTGCTCGACGCGCTCGTGGTCCGCCCGTCGCCCTGATCGACCACGATCCCCCTCGGCGATATCACCACCGACGACCGCTGGACACCATGCGCGTCGTCCCCCGTGCCACGCCGTCGTCCCCCGCGCCACGCCGGCTCCGCTCACCCGGTGCTCGGCGGTCTCTGCCGCGGTCCCATCGACGAGATTCCCGCGAGCCATGCGCGAAACGCATGGCTCACGCCCTAGATATGGCGTTTGACCTCGAACGATGCGGCCATGCGTCGGACGCATGGGTTTCCTGATCGCCCACACGCCCGGAACGGCGGAGCCCCGCCCACTCCAACACCCCGTCGGGGGATCAGCGTGGGGCGTCGTCCCCGCTGACGCCGAGGGCCTGCTCGACGAACGCGCGGAAGCTGAAGGCGAGCGTGTCGAGGGACTGCAGCGTTCCGCTCTCGTAGCCCACGAGCAGGTACATCGCGGTCGTCGCGTACTGCCGCGCGAGCTCCTCGTCGCCGAGCAGCTCGACGTAGGTCTCGGCGATCACGTCGCGGCGCTCGGCGTCCACCTCGCGCTGGTGTCGGGCGACCTCGGGGTCGTGCGCGGCCCAGACGCGGATCGCGGCCTCCGTTGCGTGGGGCAGTGTCATGCCGGTCTCGATGAGCGACACCAGCCGATCTGCGGCGTCCGGGACCTGGCGGGCGGCTTCGATGATCCGGTTGCTCTTCACGTCGCGCCAATACCGGATCAGCTCCGAGGTGAACTCGGGCCAGCTGGGGAAGGCGTGGTAGAAGCTCCCGGTCGAGGCGCCGGCCGCCTCGCACACGGCGGCGAGCTTGAGTGCGGCGTGCCCGCGGTCGGCGAGCACCGTCATCCCCGCATCCAGGAACCGCAGCTGGGCGTACCGGGACGGCGTCGAGCGGGCGGGCTTCATGCAGGCGATGGTAGTGCCGGACGTCGGCAGCCGGGACATCGTCGTGTGACCTCTTGCACACTACTAGAAGTCGACTTATAGTGAAGCCAGCCCACGGAGGAGACCGACATGCCGTCACCATCAGCCCGCTCGCTGCGCTCCCGGCGCTGGAAGATCGACCGCAATCGCGGACTGGATCCCGAGACCGACTTCGAGCTGATCTCCCGGAACCTCGCGACCTACGACTTCCCCTGGGACATCACCCAGGCGCTGAGCTTCGCACTGTTCCGCACCTACGCCGTGCCCAGCATCGGCAACCTCCTGGACCGCACCGGCGAGTTCACCCAGCGCGTCCAGAAGCGGTACGACGACACTGCGCTCCTCCTCGACGAGCCGCTCATGCACGGATTCGGCAGCGCCGAGGGCAGATCCGCGATCCGCCGGATCAACCAGATGCACAAGATGTACGACATCACCGACGACGACATGAGGTACGTCCTGGCCACGTTCGTCGTGGTCCCGGTGCGATGGATCGCGGACTACGGCTGGCGGGATCTCACGCCCGACGAGATCCGGGCGACGGTCCGCTATTACCAGACCCTCGGCAAGCACATGGCGATCCCGGACATCCCCGCGACGTACGACGAGTTCGCCGATCTTCTCGACACGTACGAGGCCGAGCACTTCGCGTTCGACCCCGGGGCGCGTCGTGTCGCGGACTCCACCCTCGAGCTGATGACCACCTTCTATCCGAAGCCCGCACGTCGCGCCGTCGACGTGTTCAGCCGCGGCCTCATGGACGAACCCCTGCTCCGAGCCTTCCAGTACCGCGTCCCGAGCCCGCTGGTCCGGCGGCTGTCCGTCGGTGCGATGAAGGCCCGCGGCCGCGTGCTCGCCGTCCTGCCCTCGCGGCGGAAGCCGGCCCTCGTCCGCGACAATCATCGGATCCGCAGCTACCCCAGCGGTTTCCGGACCGAGACGATGGGAACCTTCGCCCCCGGCTGCCCCGTGCACCGTACCGACTCCACACGTCCCACCCCCGCCGCGTAACCCTCGCGCGCACGCATCGCCGACGGTACGCCGCGGGTCGCGCGCGTCCGCCCGCGCGGCACGGGCCGTGCGCGGCCGGCGCGTGAAATGCTGAGCACCATGCGACGTTCGGTCCTGGTTCCGCTGCTCGAGGTGGTGCTCACCCTCTTGGGGCTGGTGTGGTTGGTCGTGGTGCTGTTCTTCGGCCGGTCCGCGGTGTGGCTGCTCCTGGTCTGGGACGCGGCGGCGGTCGTGTACATCGTGGCCGGATCGCTGCTGTTGCGCCGCCGCATCCCCGACGACGAGACCGTGCCCTCCGAGCTCCTCGCGCCGCGCTGGCAGACCACCCTGTTCGCGCTGGTGGTCAGCGGCTCGGGCCTCGTCGGTGGCCTGTTGATGATCGCCACCCGCGGCGAGGACCCCGACTCCCTGCTGCAGCCGGTCGCGGCCGCCACCGTCCTCCTGTCGTGGATGTTGCTGCACACCGCGTTCGCGCAGATCTACGCCCGCGACTACTTCGCGGGCGACCCCGGCCTGGTGTTCCCCGACTGCGAGCACCCGCAGATCACCGAGTTCGTGTACTTCTCGATCACCATCGGAACCTCCTTCGCGGTCTCCGATGTCACGGTCACCAAGCGATCCACGCGCCGGCTCGTGATCGCGCACAGCGTGCTCAGCTTCTTCTTCAACGCGGCCGTCGTCGCGATCGCGCTGGACTGGATCAAGGGCGGCTGAGCACGCCGCGCACGGATCACGCGGTGGCCTTGGGCACCTCGAGCGGAACCAGCCCGGCCAGGCACGCGGGCAGCGGCGCGCGGTGCAGCACGCCGAGCCGCTGCGTCGCCCGGGTCAGCGCCACGTACAGCTCGGCCGCGCCGCGCTCACCGTCGGCGAGGATCCGCTCGGGATCGACCACCAGCACCGCGTCGAACTCGAGCCCCTTCGTCTCCGAAGGCGGCACCGCGCCCGGCGTACCGTCGGGCCCGATGACGACTGCCGTGCCCTCGCGGCCGGTCTCCTCCTGGACGAACGCCGCGATCGCGCCGGACAGGTCCGCCTCGTCCACGTGCCGGGACCACGGTCGAACTCCCGACGCGCGCACCGATTCCGGCGGCACGACACCGGGCGCGAACTCGGCGAGAACGCCCGCCGCCACCGCCATGATCTCCGCCGGGGTGCGGTAGTTCACGGTGAGCGCGGTGTACGCCCAGCGTTCGGCGACGAACGGGTCGAGCATCTCGCCCCACGACCGCGCCCCCGCCGGCGCGCTGCGCTGCGTGAGATCGCCGACCACGGTGAACGAGTGGGACGGGCAGCGGCGCATCAGTGCCCGCCAGTCCATCGCCGAGAGCTCCTGCGCCTCGTCGACCACCACGTGCCGGTACACCCAGGTGCGGTCCGCCGCGGCGCGTTCCACCAGGTCACGCGTGTCCCGCTCCTCGAACCGGTCCGCCAGATCGTCCGCGTACAGCAGGTCGGTGGCGAAGAGATGGTCCTCGTCGTCCATCGAATCCGACCGGGAGACCAGCGAATCCAGCACACCCTCCGCGAACTCCGCCTGCTCCCTGCGTCGCTCGTCCGCCGCCGCGTCGCCCGTCGCCTCGTGCGGGCCGAGCAGCTCGGCGAGCTCGTCCAGCAGGGGCACGTCGGAGACGGTCCAGGCGGACCCGTCGGTCCGGAGCAACGACGGGTCCGCGCCCGCCGTGACCAGCCGCTCCGGCGAGGTCAGCAGGTCCGCGAGCAGGGCCTCGGGGGAGAGCACGGGCCACAGCTGCTCGACGGTGCGCCGGAAGGCCCCGTCCACCGCCAGGTCGGCGAGCATGCTGCCGCGCATCTCCTCCCAGGCCCGCGTGTCCTCGCGGCGCAGCCACTGCTGCCCGATCCGACCCAGCGCCCGTTCGGTGATCGCCCAGGTCAGGACGTCGAGGAAGACGATGCGCGCCTGGTTGTGCGGCTGCCCGCTGTCCCGGGCCTCGTCCCGGGCCCAGCCGACCACGTCGGCCTCGATCCGTACGGTCGCGTCGCCGAGCCCGATGGACACGGGCACCTCCGGCAGGGTCCGACGGTCCGCCACCGCCGCGGCGAGCACGTCGGCCATGGCCGCCGCGCCCTTGATCCGCGCGACGGCGGGAATGTCCTCGCGGCGGGCGGTGACGCCCGGGTACAGCGTGCCCGGCGTCGCGAAGACGACATCGGACTCGCCGAGAGAGGGCAGCACCCGGCCGATGTGCTGCAGGAAGGACGTGTTCGGCCCCACTACCAGCACGCCGTGCCGTTCGAAGCGCGCCCGCTGCGTGTACAGCAGGTAGGCGACGCGGTGCAGCGCGACCACCGTCTTGCCCGTGCCCGGGCCGCCCTCGATCACCGTCACGCCCGGGTCGTCGGACCGGATGATCCGGTCCTGATCGGCCTGGATGGTCGCGACGATGTCGCGCATCCCTTCTCCGCGCGGCGCGTTCACGGCGGCCAGGAGCGCCGCGTCGCCGCGCGCGTCGGCGCCCGGCCGTCCCAGCATCTCGTCGGTGAACTCCACCACGTCCCGCCCGTGGCTGAGGAACTGCCGCCGCCGGTGCACCCCCTCGGGGTGGGCGCCGGTGGCGGTGTAGAAGGCCCGGGACGCCGGGGCCCGCCAGTCGAGCAGCAGTTCCCGCTCGTCGTCGTCGGGGTCGGACAGGCCGAGCCGGCCCACGTACCGCTTCTCGACGGTGCCGTCGGTCCGCGGGTCCCCGTCGAGCCGCCCGAAGGCGAGTCCCTCCTCGGCGACGCCCAGGCGCCGCACCTCACGCGCCGAGGTCATCACGTCGCCCTCCCGGTCCACCGCCCGGCCCTCGTGATCGCGCAATGCGTCGGCGTACCGTCGACGCGCCCGGTCCCGCTCGGCGTCCAACCGCGCGTACAACCCCGCCACGTACTCGCGCTCCGATGTCAGCTCGTTCTCGTACTCGGACATGCACCCACCTCACTGAAGAATCGGATCCGGCCAGCGAGTATGCGCCCGCACCGGGGCCTTGCGGCAAGCCCCGGGGTGCGTTATAAGTTGAAGAGGGAAAGAGATTCGGGCGCCTCGTGGGTGCCCGGCCGGCTCCACGTCGGCCTCCGCCTTCCACGCACTCTGACGCGAATCGCGCGCAAACCCGGCAACGACTGTAGGTTCGATCCGTGGACCTCCGAAGATTCCTCGACGGACGTGGGGGTCAGCTGGCCTTCCTCACGTACCAACACGCCTCGCTGGTGATCCAGTGCGTGCTGGTGGGCGTCGTCATCGCGCTGGTGGTCGCGGCCCTGGTGTACCGGTCGCGGGCGGGGGCGGCGTTCGCGACCGCCATCGCCTCCGTCGGGATGACGGTGCCCTCGCTGGCCCTCCTCGCCCTGCTGCTCATCGTGTTCGGGCTGGGCGTCACGCCGTCCGTGACGATGCTCGTGTTCTACGCCACGCTCCCCATCCTGACCAGCGCCATCGTCGGACTGCAGGCGGTTCCGGCGGCGCTCGTGGAAGCGGCACGCGGACTGGGGATGTCGCGCTGGCGGGTGCTGGCCACCGTCGAACTGCCGAACGCGTGGCCGGTCATCCTCACGGGGATCCGGGTGAGTACGCAGCTCGTCGTGGGCGTCGCGACCGTGGTCGCTTACGTCCTGGGGCCGGGCCTCGGCTCCCTGATCTTCTCCGGCCTCGCCCGCCTCGGCGGCGCGGGTGCCCTCGAATCCGCGCTGGTGGGCACCGTTCTCGTGGTGGCCGTCGCGCTCGTACTCGACGGCCTGCTGGTCCTGCTGGGCCGCTTCACCGTCTCGAAGGGACTGCGATGAGTCAGACGACGGGCGTATCGATCGAGCTGGAGAAGGTGATCAAGCGCTACCGCGGGCAGGACAAGCCGGCGGTCAAGGAGCTGTCCATCGCCATCGGGGCAGGGGAGACGGTGGCCATCGTCGGGCCCTCGGGCTGCGGGAAGACCACCACGCTCAAGATGATCAACCGGCTGATCGAGCCCTCCTCGGGGCGGGTGCTCATCGGCGGCACGGACGTCACCCAGGCCGACGCCGACGGGCTGCGCCAGGGCATCGGCTACGTCGTCCAGGCCGGCGGGTTGTTCCCGCACTGGACGGTGGAGAAGAACGTGGCCGCGGTGCCCGGCCTGCTGGGCTGGGACAAGGCCCGCACCCGGGCCCGCGTGACCGAGCTGCTCGAGCTCGTCGGTCTCGATCCGGGGGAGTTCCGCGGACGGTTCCCCAAGGAGATGTCCGGCGGGCAGCAGCAGCGCGTCGGCGTGGCTCGCGCGCTGGCGGCCGATCCGCCGGTCCTGCTCATGGACGAGCCCTTCGGCGCCGTGGACCCCATCACCCGCGTGCGCCTGCAGGACCAGCTGCTGGCGATCCAGGAGGAGTTGCACAAGACGGTCGTGATCGTGACCCACGACGTCGACGAGGCGATCAAGCTGGGCGATCGGGTGCTGATCCTCTCGGAGGGCGGCCAGGTGGAGCAGTTCGGCACGCCCGAGGAGATCCTCACGGCGCCCGCGAACGATTTCGTGCGGGAGTTCGTCGGCTCGGGAGCCACGCTCAAGCACCTCTCGCTGACCTCGGTCAGCGAGATCCCCAGCGCCCCGGTGGTGCTCGCCCGCCCCGGCGACCGGTCCGAGGAGGTCGCCGCCCGGGCTCGCGAGGCCGGCCTGAGCTGGGTGGTGGTGGTCGACGCCGACGACCGGCCGCGCGCATGGCCCTCCGTGTCCGAGGTGCTCAGCAAGCCGGAGGTCTCGACCTACGTCGATCAGCGGCTGCCCGTCGCGGAGCGCACCGCGACGCTCGCGGACGCGCTCGACGTCATGCTGGCCGCGAGTCAGGGCGGAGTCCTGGTGACCCAGCGCGGCAAGGTGATCGGCGCGCTGACCATCGAGCAGGTCGCGCAGCGCATCCGGGAGCGTCAGGCGATCGCCAACCCGGAGCAGGCCGCCGATACCTACCGGGCGGCGCCGTCATGACCGCCGCGGCCGGGCGGCCCGATCTGTCGAAACCCGCGAAGCCCCCGAAGAGCCCGCGGCCCGCGCGCGTGGGGCCCACGCCGCGGTTCGCCGGAGGCGTGCCCATCGACCTGATCCTCGAGCCGCTGCTCGTGGTCGTCGGCGTCGTGGGGTACCTGATCTGGCACGCCGCACAGGACTTCACGGAGACGGAGGCCGTGCAACTGCAGTGGTCCGCGCTCGGGACGTCCGTGTGGGAGCACGTCCGGCTCACCGTCGTCTCCGCCGTGCTGGTGGTGCTGATTGCGATCCCGCTGGGGATCCTGGTGACCCGCAAGCGGTTCGCCCGGGTCTCGCCGGTCATCGTCGGGCTGGCGAACGTGGGGCAGGCGGCGCCCGTGCTGGGAATGGTCGTGCTGTTCGCGATGTGGTTCGGCACCGGATTCCGCACCGCCGTCGCGGCGCTGGTGGTCTACGCGGTTCTACCGATCCTGCAGAACACCGTCACGGGGCTGCGTCAGGTGGACGAGCGGATCATCGAAGCCGCACGCGGGCAGGGCTTCTCCGCGTTCGCGACGTTGTTGCGGGTGGAACTGCCGCTCTCCGTGCCGGTGATCCTGCACGGCGTCCGGACGGCGCTGGTCATCCTCGTCGGTACCGCCACCCTGGGAACCTTCATCGGGGCGGGCGGCCTCGGCGTGCTCATCACGACGGGCGTCACGCTGTACCTGCCGCCGCTGCTGTTCACCGGTGCGCTGCTCGTGGCGTTGCTGGCCCTCGCGATCGACTGGCTGGCCCGGCTCGCCGAGTACCTGCTGGCGCCGCGGGGCCTGCGCGGGGTGAGCGCATGACCGCGCGGGCCGGGCGCATCGCCGCGCGGGCGGGGCGGCTGCGCCGCGCGATGATCCCGCTGGTGGCCACCGCCGCCCTGGTGCTCAGCGGATGTGGACTCGAGAGCTCGTCCGGGCACTTCGTGCACGCGGAGTCCGCGGACGGGCAGCGTCCCCTGGCCGGCGCGACGATCTCCGTGACCTCGAAGTCCTTCAGTGAGGGGGTGCTGCTCGGGAAGATCAGCGCGACGATCCTGCAGGCCGCCGGCGCGGACATCACCGACCTCACGAACGCGCCGGGCTCGATGTCCTCGCGCCAGGCGATGGTCAGCGGTGCCGCGGATGTCTCGTGGGAGTACACGGGCACGATCTGGGTGAGCTACCTCCAGAAGACTGAGACGATCACCGACTCGAAGACGCTCTGGACTAAGGTCCGGGACGCGGAGCGGGCCAACGGCATCGAGGTGCTCGCGCCCGCACCGTTCAACAACACCTACGCCTTCGCAGTCACGTCCGCGCAGAAGCAGCAGCGGAACTTGCGCACCCTGAGCGATCTGTTTCGACTGCCGCCCGCGCAGCGCAGCCTGTGCGTCGATCCCGAGTTCCAGTCGCGCCCCGACGGCCTCGGCAAGCTCCTGGAGAAGTACGAGGTGCCGCTGGGGTCCGGGACCCCGCCGAACACGGTGACCACCATGGACGCCGGTGTGATCTACTCGGCGGTGTCGGGGAACACCTGCCTCGCGGGCGATGTGTACGCGACCGACGGCCGGATTCGCAAGCTCGGTCTACAACTGCTCGACGACGATCGGAAGTCTCTCCCGCCCTACGATGGGGTGCCGGAGGTCCGGTCGGACGCACTGGCGAAGTATCCCGCGATCGCTGAGGTCCTCGGCAAGGTGAGCCGCCTGTTGACGAACGAGACCATGCAGGAGCTCAACGGCCAGATCGACATCGAGGGTAAGGATCCCTCCGACGTGGCGGTGACCTGGCTGCGGAAGGTGGGCCTCGTTCGCTGAGCGGTCTTTCCGGTCGCGCTGAGCGGAAGGGTTCTCCCGGAGGACGTGGCGTCCGACACTGAGGCGCATGACCGAGAACGCACCGGACCTGTTGGCGCTCACCGCGGTCGAGGCCGCCAAGGTACGTGCGGGCTACTACGACAGGGTGATCCCGGCGCAGTGGCCCGTGGGCGAGCGGTGGGCCACGCGCCTGCGGGGCGACGACGAGGTTGATGTCTGGCTGATCAGTTGGGTGCCCGAACGCTCCACGGAGCTGCACGACCACGCCGGGTCGCTCGGCGCGCTCACCGTCGTCGACGGTGCGCTCTCCGAGTGGAGCTGGGACGGTGCGGCACTGCGGGAGAGGCGGATCGGGCCGGGCGAACAGGCCTCGTTCGACCGCGGCTGGGTGCACGACGTGACCCGGCATCCCGAGGCACACGACGCCGCGTCTGGTGAGGCGGCCGCGCCGACCCTGTCGGTGCACGCCTATTCGCCTCCGCTGACCGCGATGTCGTACTACGAGGTCACCCCCGGCGGTAGGCTTCGCAGGGTGCGCAGCGAACTGACCGACGAACCCGAGGGTCCCACCGGCGGGCGCGGCATCGATGTCCTCCTCGCGAACGCGCGGGACCGCATCGACCGCGTCGAGGCGGCGGACCTGCGCGCGGAACTGGACGCGGGCGCGATCCTCGTCGACACCCGCCCCGCGGCGCAGCGCGCCGCCGAGGGCGAGGTCGAAGGCGCGCTGGTGATCGAGCGGAACGTGCTCGAGTGGCGCCTCGACCCGACGTCCGACGCCCGCATCCCCGAGGCCACCGGCTGGGACGTGCGGTGGCTCGTGATGTGCCAGGAGGGCTACTCCAGCTCGCTCGCCGCAGCCGCCCTGCGCGACATCGGGCTCCACCGCGCCGCAGACCTCGCGGGCGGGTACGCCGCCCTGGCCGCCGCGTCGGTCGTCTGAGCGATCCCAGCGCCTCGCGTTGATCTCGTTGTGTCCGCTCGGTAGATGAGTGGCCGACCACAGCGTCGCTACTGTTGTCTACGTCACCCCACCACCGCAGCGCGCCCACGGAGGTATGAACCGCCCAGATAGGCGTCATGAAAGAGCGACGTTGCGTGACTTCCGGGAAGCTTTCTGATCTTGTACCGGCGCCCCATTGTATGCCGTGTCAGATCGATTGATGTCGGAAGTCTCCCCTGGTCTGTCGCGGTCCTTCGACATGGATGCGGCCCAGCCCCGCCTACTAGCTCGAACGTGGTGCGTCGGGGCGATCAAGAAAGATCGGTCCAGAATAGGTACGGGCTTGCTCCTTGCTGAGTCCCGTGAGGTCGACGATACGTTCGATGCGAGGAAGGCCGATCGCCTCCGAGAGGTCTCCGATCTGCTCGGCGGTGACCTGGGTAGGGTCCTCGCACAGCCGGACGTAGTCGAGTCCGCCGTGCTCCCAGGTGGTTGCGGTGATGGGAAGCACAGACCGGTCAATTGGTGTCGAGGCGGGAAGGCCCGTCAGCCACGACAGACGGCGCCGTTTGGACCAGTCCACCTTTTCGATCTTCTTTGCCTGTTCCAGCGCGTGGATACGATCGGACTTTGTTGAATCGTATTGGGAGGCTGAGTAGTAGCCGGCGATCATACTTTTGGGCTCGGTGATAGCGTCGCCGAATGCGGCAGTGGCCGCGAGGAGCGCATCCCCGGTGTACATTTCCGGCGGTATTGCATTGGGGACGTTGGGTTCCCCCAGGCGGACACCGCAGCTCCAATCGTTGGCGATTACGAATCGCTGGCCGTCGTCGCGTCGTCCTCGGGCGGGGATACCGAATCGGAACGTGACCTCGATCTTCGCGGTGCTGTGGAAGGTCCAGCCGGTGCGCTCGTCGTGGTAATTGAAGTGGTCGAGGGCGGCTTCCACCCCCGCGGGGTCAAGGCTAGCCAGGGGTACTTGGTCGTCGCTCAGGGTCCATGTTCCGGTGCCCCAGCTGGGAATCTTCGAGAATCCGGTGAGCAGCGCAGAGATGATCGCCGCCCCCTGCTCCAGCGTGTCGGCATCGTCCGCGAACCGGAAGTGCAGGCTCGGATAGCTATGCCGGTTGGGATCCTGCAGGGGGGTATTTGATGGCTGTGGTGCGGTCATTGCGAGGCTCCCATCGTGGCCGGCGGCGGTGTGGTGGTGGGTGTTGGTGGTCATTCTGCCTCCTCGCCTTCGCCTTCTGCTTCGGCACCGGCCTCAGCTATACCCAGGCGCATGAGGTTGGCTCGTCCTCGGTTCGCCGCGGCGAGGACGTCGGCTGCCTCGTTCGGGGGCATGTACTTGAGTGGGTTCTCGGGGTCGAGGGGCCGTTGCGATGGAGGGACCTTCGACCAGTCCGCTTTACCCCAGTCGGGTGTGCCGTCAGCGGCGGTAGGAGCGCTCGGCATCTCACTCATTGGGATGCCTTGAGCGCTCAGCCCGGTGCCATTGATCCCGAGCTGGCTCGGTGGAGTGAACTCCTCAGCCGTCAGTGCAGGCATGCCGTTGGCAGCGCGGATCGCGTTGACACCTTCGAGAGTGTTCGGGTCCGCACTGGCCGCCGCAGCCTCCGTCGCCTGCGATGCAGCGGCGGGGGCCTCCGCAGCCTCGCTGGCCCCGGTACTCGCGGTTTGCGTACCTGCCTGGGTTGCGCTCTGCGCTGCCTCGGTTGCCGCTTGCGTGCCGGTGGAGGCCGCTGATCCGGTCCCACTCGCGACGGTATCGGCCGCAGTGCTTGCGGCGGTGCTCGCTGCTTGAGCGCCGGTCTCGCCCGCCTGAGAGGCCGCCTGCGTCGATGCCTGGGTCGCAGCTTGTGTCCCCTCGCTGACCGCGCCCTCGACCGTCTCAGTGGGCGGGTTCGGTGTGTAGTCGGGGAACTCCTCGTTGAAGTCCGGAGCATGCATCAACCGCACCGGATCAAGCTGCTCCTCATCGAGGTAGTTGTGGTCTTTGAAGAACTGGCGGATCAGGTCCGGGACGTCTTCTTCGCTGGTGATGATGATGTGCTGGATGGGGCCGTCTTGAGTGGTGGCGACGTCGTTTTGGGCGAGCGCTTTCTGCTGGTCGAGGATGCTGTTGATGAGCTTGTTGATCGAGCCACCGGACTTCGACTTCGGATCGATCGGGTAGTTGCCGCCGTTGGCGCGCATACGATCCAGCGCTGCCCGCAGTGCGTTCGCGTAGCCGAGCTTGGCGTCGCTGTAGATTTCCGTGCCCTGGCTGGGGCTGTAGCCGTGGCCGTCGAGCTTCAGCACACCTCCGCTACGGAGCTTTGGGGAGACCGGGACACCGTAGCCGTACCGGGGGTCGATCTTCGTGGCCCATCCCTGGAAATTGGCCCATCCTCGCAATGTCCCATCCGGCTCGTAGATTCCCTCACCAGCAGGGATCCACGTTCCTACTCCACCGGCAGGGTCTGGCGGGTTGGCGAAGCTCGGATCAGCCAGGATGGGAAGGTCGTCACCGACCGGGCGATCGATGTGCTGGACGAGTTCATTGCCGTCGAGAGTGAAGTATGTCGGCACTTCGCGGCCGGCCATGTCGTAGGCCCACGGCCTATTGACTGTGTTGACCACGCGGCCTGCACTGTCGGTGATCGAAACACTGCCGTCGGGGTTCACCGCTGCCCGGCCGCCCTGCGGAACCGGTAGCTGGAACCGGTACTGGGACGGCGACCCAGCTCCGTCCTCCAGGATCAGCGTCTGCCGACCGTCAGCAGTTGTCCACTCCTGGTATCCGTCAGGTCGCTGTGAGACCAGCCCCGACAGCGGCTGCGATGGCTCCAGAGCCGAAGCAGCTGGTGACGATGCCGCCGGACCCGCTACCGGAGACCCTGCGCTACCCGTGCCGCCTCGCTTGCGGCCGGCCATGACACCGGTGGCTTCGGCGACGAGGTAGGACCATGACGGTGCGCCGTCCTTGCCGTCGCCGCCGCCGTTGTCGGGACCGTTGCCGCCCTCGGTGCCGGGTGTGCCGGGACCGCCGTTGCTGCCAGGAGCACCTCCGTTTCCGGCGGCGCCGGGAGCGGTGCACTGCGACTGCGTTTGCGTGACGGTCACCGTCGACTGGGAGGGCTGTCCGGACTGCGTTGGTTGGGACTGCCGCACTGATAGGTGACATCTGATCTGGCTTGCCCGGGAGGGTGGGCCTGGAAGGATGGCCATCGTGCCTAAGCCGTATCCGCAGGAGTTCCGTGACGACGTGGTCCGGGTTGCCCGTGACCGTGAACCGGGGGTGACGCTCGCGCAGGTCGCGAAGGACTTCGGGATCCACGAGATGACGCTGACGAAGTGGCTGCGCCGCGCCAACATCGACGACGGCAGCAAGCCCGGCATGACGAGTGGGCAGTCCGCGGAGTTGCGGGAGGCCAACAAGCGAATCCGGTTGTTGGAGCAGGAGAATGAAGTCCTGCGGCGGGCTGCTGCGTATTTGTCGCAGGCGAATTTGCCGGGAAAAGGTTCTACCCGCTCGTGAAGGAGCTTGCCGCGGACGGGATCCCCGTCACGGTGACGTGTCG
>NZ_LSRF01000013.1:0-16470 GCF_001575195.1 Tsukamurella pseudospumae | reverse complement strand
ATCCCCAGCACTCGCACGGGTGTCGGTGCGGTCAGCACCTGTTCGGCGTGCTCGACGAACGCGGCATGCGCGGTCGGCCACGACACTCCCGCTGCGGCTGCGACCTCGGCCACCGACCGAGCGTTCTCTCCGATGTCCCGCCCGATCTGGGTGCGTAACCGGGTGGTGGTCCGACGCCGCGCCGGGACCTCACGTATCCGGTCAGTGAACGTCGCCCGATCACACTCATCGTTCCGGCATCGGTATCGCGTCTTCCACCAGCGCAACCTAATTGGATCATCTCCGTATCGCACATCACGTGGATACGTGACCGAATGATCCTTGACGAAGGTCGAGACGACACCACATGACGGGCACGCAGCAGCATCCGGATCGCAGGTGATCACCTCCACCAGCCGCGTCCTATCCGGCAATGCCGAAACGCTCGTGACCTGCAGACCTTCCAGGCCCAGCAACAACGAAGTAGGCTCGCTCATGCCCCTGGTACTCCTCACCGAAATCGGAATGTGTCGCAACATCCAGATTTCCGGAGACCAGGGGCTCCTCACGTCACCGACACGCCGAAGCCGCCGAAGCCCTGACCAGGCACTGCCCGCTCAAGCTCGAAGAGCCTGTTTCGACGGGGGTGCGATACCCGAGGGCTTCGGGCAGGCGTTCGTGGTTGAACCAGTGCACCCATTCCATTGTTGCGAGCTCGAGTTGCTCGACGGTTTTCCAGGGGCCGCGGCGGATCAGTTCGGCTTTGTAGGCGGCGTTGACGGCTTCGGCGAGGGCATTGTCGTAGCTGTCGCCGCGGGATCCGACCGAGGCGGTGATGCCGAGTTCGGCGAGCCGATCGGTGTAGATCACGCTGAGGTATTGGCTGCCGCGGTCGCTGTGGTGGATGAGGTCACGCAGGTCTGCGCCATCGGTCTGCCAGATCGCGTAGTTGAACGCTTCGAGGGGAAGATCGGCGGTCCGCATGGTCGGTGTGACGGCCCATCCGACGATCTTGCGGGTGCAGACGTCGGTGACGAACGCGGTGTAGGCCATCGATTGCCAGGTCCGGGTGTAAGTGATGTCGACGACCCACAACCGGTTCGGGGCGCTCGCGTGGAAGTGGCGTTCAACGAGATCGGCGGGGCGTTGTTGAGTGGGGTCGGGGTGGGTGGTGAACACCTTCCGTCCTCGCTGAACGCCTTGCAAACCAGCAGCTTTCATCAATCTCGCGGTTCTGTCGCGGCCGATGTCCCATCCGGTTCGGCGCATCGCGGCGTGCATCTTGCGTACCCCGTAGACGGAGAAGTTGTCCCGATGGATCCGCCGCAATTCGTCGATCAGTTCCCGGTCCATCAGAGCGCGATCGGATGGCGGCCGGGTCCTGGCGGCGCGGTAGCCGCGGGAGGTGAGAAACCCCGCATCCGTCGCACGCAGGGTGCGGCAGATGAGCTCGACCCCGAACCGATGCCGATACCGGTCGATGTATCGGATCATCGCTGGGCGGGACGGTCGAGCTCCGCGGCGAAAAACGCCGACGCCGTCTTCAAGATCTCATTCGCCCTGCGCAGCTCGGCGTTCTCGCGTTTGAGCCGGCGGATCTCCTCATCCCCGGCGGAGGTCACGCCCGTGCGCTGACCGGTGTCGATCTGACGTTTGCGCACCCAGCGGGTCAATCCCTGCTGACTGCAGCCGCGCTGGGCGGCGACCTTCTGGATCGCCCCGTACTCGGTCACCTGCGGGTTGTCCTCCCGCGCCTCGGCGACCATCCGGACACCCCGATCACGGAACTCCTGCGGATATTGACGTGGCATGGCTTCGATCCTCTCCGATAGAGGTCGGAACGGAACCCCGAACACTTCACCTAGTGTTGCGCTACACCCTTGGATCCACCGGTGCTAACAACGCCACTTACACCGAAAATCTGACACTCCCATTCACCGCGGACGGCCCGGGATGGCTCAGCGTTACGTGTGCCGGAACTCGCTCGGAGAGCGGCCGGTCCATCGCTTGAAAGCGTGTGAGAAGTTGGTGAGGTCGCTGTATCCGAGATCTGTGGCGATCTCGCTCACCGACATTGATTGGTCGAGTAGCTGCAGCATCGCGCGCTCGCGCAGGAATGACTGGTGCAACTCGCGAAAGGTGGTCCCCTCTTCGGCGAGGCGGCGCTTGAGCGTGCTGGCGGATATCGACAGCTCATGTGCGACCCAATGGCTACCTCGCTGTCCGGAATGCTGCTCCAACAGTCGTCTCACCTTCTCTGAGAACGACGTTGTTCTGCTCCGCTGGTCGAGAGTTCGTTGCAGATCGACGATGGCGAGTCGATAAGCGAGGGGATCGGAGAACCGGCAGACCTCGTTGAGCGTGTCTGCGGGGATATAGAGAAAGGACGTTGGAGCGTCAAAGCACAGGCGCCCGGCCAGCACGTCCTTATGGTGGGTCAGAGAGGTCGGCGCTGGCCAGCTCAGGTGGAGTGTGACCGTCGGCATGTCGCCGGCGAGCATGGCAAGCAGCCGCAGGAGCACTGACCCGCTGTAGGCAACGACCAGGCAGTCCAGGGCCAGGTCGCTTGTATGCGCGGTGAGCCCGACAGTGAGGCCGTGGTCACTCGGATGGAACTGTGGGCTGAGTGCTGTCGAGATCAACGGCAAGTAGGTGAGCAGCTCTACGATCTCGGCTACCGAGCCTGCGCTGACCAGCGGAAAACTCAACGGGCCGAAGGACGTCAATTGGGCCTGTTCAGCGAATGTGAAGCCGAGCAGGGTTGCCTGGTCGACGTCGAGTTCGGGGTAGACCTCCCGAAACCACCGGATCGGGGCCTGGACGTCATGCTGGATCAGCATCGCCTCGTTGGTTCCTTCGCGAGCCATGATGTTGCGAAGCCGCGCTGCAGCGTCTGAGTCGAGTGCTTGGCTCTCGAGCAGTTGCACGAACATGAGCGGAGGCACGCCCTCGTCATTGAGGTTCACCATAGTCCCTTTGAGCTGAATTCACAAGTTTCTGACTCCGTCGAACATGGTCGCAGCGCCCATCCTCGACAACACTTTGACCAAGTTCCCGCTGAGGACAACGTATCAGGAGTTGGCTATGGCATTTGTCACCTTTGTCTCCCACGACGGCGAGAAGCACGAAGCGCCCTTCGAGGAAGGGCAGTCGCTGATGCAGGTCGCGACCAACAACGCGGTCCCCGGAATCAACGGCGACTGTGGAGGCGAAGCCGCCTGTGGCACCTGTCATGTGATCGTCGATTCGCAATGGTCCGAGCAGGTCGGCCTCTCCGGATCCGATGAGGAGGAGATGCTCGCGATGAACCCAGAGCGCCAGCCGACCTCTCGGCTGTCCTGCCAGATGGTGGCCTGCGCGGAGTGGGACGGCTTGATCGTCCAACTACCCGAATTCCAGATGTGACGACGAGAGACAGAGTAAGACCTGATGAAGATTCCTGAAGTGATTACCACCAGAGTTCAGTCGACCATCCCGATGGATCTGCAGATCCGGGGCGCGCATCTGTATGACAAGACCCGGCGATGGGTGACCGGGACGAACGGAGAGAAGCTCTTCGTCGAGAGTCCTGTCCCGCCGGTCGAGGACGTCGAGCTCGCCGACATCGACCTCAGCAACCCTTTTCTCTATCGCCAGGGGCGCTGGCAGTCCTACTTCGAGCGCTTGCGCAACGAGGCGCCAGTCCACTATCAGCCCAACAGTTCGTTCGGTCCGTTCTGGTCTGTCACGCGGCATGCCGACATCGTGGCCGTGGACAAGAACCACGAGCTCTTCTCCGCCGAGCCGTTCATTGTCATCGGGGCCCCGCCTCGCTTCCTCGATATCGCGATGTTCATCGCGATGGATCCGCCACGGCATGACGCGCAGCGGGCCGCTGTCCAAGGCGTGGTCGCGCCGAAGAACCTGCGTGAGATGGAGGGGCTGATTCGATCGCGTGTGCAGGAGGTGCTGGACGACCTGCCTGTGGATCAGCCGTTCGACTGGGTGCAGAACGTCTCGATCGAGTTGACCGCTCGGATGCTCGCGACTCTCCTGGACTTTCCGTACGAGCAGCGTCGCAAGCTCGTCTACTGGTCAGACCTTGCGACCTCGCTGGAGCAGGCTAACGGCGGGCCCTCGGACAACGACGAGGTGTTCCCCGGCATGCGCGACATGGCGCGAGGTCTCAGCGCTCTCTGGCACGACAAGGCAGCCCGGACAGCGGCCGGGGAGGAACCTGGCTTCGATCTGATCACCATGTTGCAGAGCAACGAGAGCACCAAGGACCTGATCGACCGCCCGATGGAATTCTTGGGCAACCTTGTGTTGCTGATCGTCGGAGGCAACGACACGACCCGGAACTCGATGAGCGGCGGTGTTCTTGCGCTGAACCGCTTCCCCGATCAGTTCGAGAAGCTGAAGGCGAACCCCGACTTGATTCCCAACATGGGCTCGGAGATCATCCGGTGGCAAACCCCGCTGGCGTATATGCGCCGGGTCGCCAAGGCCGATACCATTCTGAACGGGCAATTCATCCGCAAGGGCGACAAGGTAGTGATGTGGTACGCCTCGGGCAACCGTGACGAGCGCGTGTTCGAACGGCCGGATGAGTTCATCATCGACCGGGCCAACGCCCGCAACCACATCTCGTTCGGCTTCGGCGTCCACCGCTGCATGGGCAACCGGCTGGCCGAGCTCCAGCTGCGGATCCTGTGGGAGGAGTTGCTTACCCGTTTCGACAACATCGAGGTCGTCGGGGAGCCAGAGTACGTGCAGTCCAATTTCGTCAGGGGGATCAGTAAAATGATGGTCCGCCTCACCCCGAAGTCCAGCGCATGACTTCGCAGCGGGCCCTCATCGTTGGGGCCGGCCATGCCGGGGTCCAGCTCGCGGCCAGTCTCCGCCAGGAAGGGTGGACCGGTGAGATCGTCCTCATCGGCGAGGAGTCGGCGCTGCCCTATCAACGCCCGCCGCTGTCGAAGGCTTACCTGGCGGGGAAGAGCACGCTCGACGAACTTGCGATCCGCAGCGCCGAATTCTACAGCAAGCAGGGAATCCAACTCCTGGACGCGACCGTGGAGGCGATCGACCGCTCGGCCGGTCACCTTGCACTGAGCGCCGGCGACACGCTGCCCTACGACAAGCTCGCGCTGTGCACTGGGGCCAGCCCTCGACGGCTTTCCATCCCGGGTGCCGACCTGGTCGGCGTCTACTACCTACGCACCGCTGCGGACGTCGAGATGATCCGAGAGGTCACCAGCCCCGGGTGCCGGGCCGTGATCGTCGGCGGCGGCTACATCGGACTGGAGACGGCCGCTTCGTTGCGTGCGCTGGGTCTGGAGGTCACAGTGCTTGAGGCGGCCGAGCGCGTCCTCGAACGGGTCACCGCTCCCGAGGTATCGGCGTTCTTCGAACGGATCCACCGGGAGGAGGGCGTGAACATCAGGACGGGCGCGCTGGTCGAGGCTCTGTCCGGTGACGGCAGGGTCCGCGAGGTATTCCTGTCAGGTGGCGAATCAATTCCCGCCGACCTCGTCATTGTCGGCATCGGCGTTGAGCCGAACACCGAGCTCGCCGCCGCCGCGGGTCTGGTCGTCGACAACGGCGTCGTGATCGACGACCAGGCCCGGACCAGTGACCCCGACATCGTGGCCGCCGGGGACTGCGCCAGCCACGACATGGCCCGTTACGGCCGTCGCATACGCCTGGAGTCCGTGCCGAGTGCGGGTGAGCAGGCCAAGGTGGCCGCCGCGACCTTCTGCGGCAAGCCCAAGATGATCGCGGCGCTTCCGTGGTTCTGGTCGGATCAATACGATCTCAAGCTCCAGATCGCCGGTCTCAACACCGAGTACGACGAAGTCGTCTGCAGCGGCGACCCGATCCGGGACCGCGCCTTCGCCTGCTTCTACCTCCGTGCCGGCGAGCTCATTGCTGCCGACTGCGTCAACCGGCCCCGGGACTTCGTGTTCAGCAAGCGGGTCATCGCGCAACGACTCCCCGTCGGCCGGGCCGAACTGGTGCTCGCCGGCTCGACCTGAACTGACTGGTCCCTGGGGTCGACGGCGGTAGGAAGACATCGAGTGCGGCCCCACATTTTCAGAAAGGAACGTCAGTGACGAATATCATCCAGCTCCCGCTGGCGAAGGGTCGTGAGCGGCTCTCATCGGTACTCCTGGCGCCGCTGCCGAGTCGAGTCGACGCGACCCTGCTTGGGGTCAGCGACCATTGGCCTGTGCGTGAGCTCACCCCGCCCCCGGCGGGGTCGGGCCTCGAGCCGGTCCGGGGGACCGCGGGCCTGCCTTTGCTCGGTCACACCCTGGACTACATCAGGTTCGGCTCCAACTTCACCCGGGCCAGGTACCAACGCTTCGGACCGGTCTGGTGGATGGGCGCCTTCGGTACGAGAATCGTGATGGTGGCCGGCGCGGATGCCACCCAGGAGGCGCTGACGACCAAGGCGAAGTCGTTCTCCCAGGACGGGTGGACCTATCTCATCGATGCCTTCTTTCACCGGGGCCTGATGCTGATGAGCTTCGACGAGCACAGGATGCATCGGCGGATCATGCAGGAAGCGTTCACCCGCGACCGGCTCGCCGGCTATGTCGACCAGCTCGGCCCGACGCTGGAGACCAGCATCCCCGGGTGGACAGCGGGCCGGTCCACGCGCATCTACCCACTGCTGAAGGCCTTGACTCTCGACGTCGCAACGGGGGTCTTCATGGCAGGTCGGGGCAGGAGCGAGGACATCGACGCCATCAACGACGCCTTCGTGGCCACCGTGCGCGCAGCCAGCTCGATCATCCATTTCCCGCTGCCCGGTACTCGGTGGCGCGCCGGAGTCCGTGGGCGCACGCTCCTGGAGAACTACTTCACCCGGCATCTGCCGACGGCTCGAAGTGGCCAGGGAGACGACCTCTTCACGGGGTTGTGCCATGCGCGCACGGCCGACGGTGAGGCGTTCAACGATGAGGACGTCGTCAACCACATGATCTTCTTGATGATGGCGGCCCACGACACCTCGACCATTACCACCACAGCTGCCGCCTACTTCCTCGCCAAGCACCCAGCCTGGCAGGAACGGGCTCGGGCCGAGTCCGACCGACTCGGTGAACGCCGCCCCGACATCGACGACCTGGACTCGCTGGCGACTCTCGACCTGGTGATCAAGGAGACGCTGCGCCTCGTAGCGCCCGTGCCGATCGTGATGCGCAAAACGATCGAGAACGTGGAGATTGCCGGACGCCACATCCCGGCGGACACCCTGGTGGCCGTGGCTCCTGCGGTGAACCACTTCGACGAGTCGTGCTGGACCGGCCCCGATACCTTCGACCCCGACCGTTTCAGCGAGCCGCGCCGGGAGGACCAGAATCACCGTTTCGGGTGGATCCCCTTCGGAGGAGGGGTGCACAAGTGCATTGGTCTGCACTTCGGCACTCTCGAGGTCAAGGCGATCCTGCACTACATGCTGCGCACGTACACCTGGTCGGTCCCGGACCAGTATGAAGTGAGATGGGACAACACTTCGCTCCCCATCCCTGTCGACGGGTTGCCGATCACCCTGGAGCGCAGATGAATCAGGCACCGGTGGCGTCGTTGGTGGCGACCGACTTCCTCGACATCGAACACGCGTCCGTCCGGGCATTCACCGCCGCCGCGATTGGGGATGCGAGCACCGACCGGGACAAGGCCAATCGCCTCTTCACCACCGTCCGTGACCAGATCTGGTACGACCCCTACACAGTGTCGGACGATCCCGCCCACTATCGAGCCAGCTTCGTCCTCGAGGCCGGGCGTGCCTATTGCGTCCCGAAGGCGGTGCTCTTGACCGCGGTGTGCCGTGCGGCAGGGATTCCGGCGCTGCTGGGCTTCGCTGATGTCCGCAATCACCTGCAGACCGAAGCGCTGCGAGCGCTCATGGGCGGCACAGACCTGTTCGTCTATCACGGTTACAGCCTTCTCTACATCGACGGCCGGTGGTTGAAGGCGACACCTGCGTTCAACACCGAGTTGTGTGCGCGTTTCAGTGTGCCGCCGGTGGAATTCGACGGCGATCGCGACGCCCTCCTGCACGCCTTCACCGCCGACGGAGCCCAGCATATGGAGTACGTCCGCGAGCGCGGCATCTTCGACGACCTGCCTTTGAACGCGATCCTGACCGAGCTTCGGCATACCTATGGACCGGTGATGTTCAAACGCGCTGACGTGATCGCTGACGCTTTCACCGACACACCCACCAGACGCACCCCACCCAACGGGCTCTCCCGCGGGTTCGACTCACTCCTGGAGGACCGATGAGCACGGCGACCACAGCGGACGCCTTGGCCGTGTGTAGCCCAGCCGACGGCCGGCGGATCGCAACCGTCCCCGTGGATGATCGTGAGACCGTGAACCGCATCGCGGCTGACCTCCGCCGCGCCCAGGCAGGGTGGGCCGAAGCAGGCCCGCGGCAACGCGCAAGATGGTTGCATCGCTGGCGGGACTGGATCCTGGCTCACACCGACGAGCTCACCGACCTGTTGCAAGCCGAAACGGGCAAAGTGCGCCCAGACGCTCTCGTGGAGACGACCGCGTCGTGCGAATTCATCACCTACTACGCCGACAATGCCGAGAGGTTTCTCGCTGGCGAGCAGGTCAGGCCCTCGAGTCTGTTGAGTCTGCCGAAGCGGCTGTCCAAGACCTACCACCCGTACCCTGTTGTCGGGCTCATCACGCCCTGGAACTTCCCGATCACCCTCTTCCTCATGGATGCAGCACCCGCGTTGGCTGCCGGGTGCGCGGTCCTGGCGAAGTCCTCGGAAGCGACGCCACTGACGTGTGCGCGGGTCGTCGAAGGCTGGCACGAGATCGGCGCCCCCCCGGTCCTGGCCCATGTTGTGGGTGCCGGCGAAGCGGGTGCGTCGGTGGTGGACGCAGCTGACTTCGTGCAGTTCACCGGCTCGACAGCCACCGGGCGCGCGGTCGCGATCCGCTGTGCCGAGCACCTGAAGCCGGTGAGCCTGGAGCTGGGCGGTAAGGATCCGGCGATAGTGCTGGAGGACGCCGACCTTGCTCGCGCGGTCGAGGGGATCGCGTGGGGCGGTCTGTTCAACGCAGGGCAGGTCTGCATCTCCGTTGAGCGGGTGTATGTGGTAGCTGAGATCTACGACGAGTTCGTGGCTCGGCTGACGCAAAGGGTGCGGTCCCTCGCCCACGGTGCAGCGGCAGGTGACGACGTGGGTGCGATGGTCACTGCGAGGCAGGTCGAGATCGCCGATCGCCACGTCAACGAGGCGGTGGCGGCGGGTGCACGGGTCTTGGTCGGCGGAACCCGGAGCGCGGCCGGGAACTACTACGCTCCTACCGTCCTGGTCGGCGTCGACCACACGATGACTTGCATGACCGAGGAGACCTTCGGACCCACGATCCCGGTGATGCTGGTCGCGGATGAAGACGAGGCCGTCCGCTTGGCCAACGACTCGGTGTACGGCCTGTCCGCGACGGTGTGGACCCGCGATCACGCTCGTGCGCAGCGCATCGCGAAACGCCTGGACGCGGGCGCTGTCAACATCAACGACGTCTTCAGTAACCTCTTCGCCACCACACTGCCGCACAGTGGATGGAAGGCATCAGGTATCGGTGCGCGGCTCGGCGGCGCCTATGGGCTGCACAAGTACTGCCGGGTCCAGGCGGTGACGGAGCCGCGGATCCCTGTCCTGACACGGGAACTCACGTGGTACCCGTACACCTCTCGGCGTGCGGCCATCGCCGAAAGAGTATTGCGCGCGGCAGCCGGCCGCGGCCTGTGGCAACGCCTCGGCCTGAACAAGGAGAACAGCAAGTGACGACGCACAACCCCCGCAATGCCGCCAAGACCGTGGCAATCACGGGCGGAGCCCGCGGTATCGGATACCAGACCGCGAAGGAGTTGATCCGACGAGGCCACCGCGTCGCTATTGGCGACGTCGACGAGGCCCGTGCAAAGGAGGCCGCCGTTGATCTCGGGGTGAAGGTCGTCGCCCACTTGGATGTCACCGACCCTGACTCGTTCCGCGATTTTCTCGACCTGGTCGAGGGGGACCTCGGCCCGCTCGACGTACTGATCAACAACGCGGGCATCATGCCCACCGGGCACGCCCACGAGGAAGACGACGCGGTAACCCGGCGGCAGGTCGAGATCAACGTCCTGGGAGTTGTCTTCGGCACCAAGCTCGCCCTTCAACGGATGCTGCCGCGGCGTGCTGGGCACATCATCAACACCGCATCACTGGCCGGTGAGCTCGCCGTACCCGGTCTGGCGACCTATTGCGGCACCAAGTTCGCGGTCATCGGATTCACCGAGGCAGCACGACAAGAATACCGCAAGTCCGGGGTCCAACTGTCCACGGTCCGGCCCACGTTCACCAACACCGAACTTGTCGCTGGGACGGCTGGGGCCAAGGGAATGCGCAACGCCGAGCCCGAGGAGATCGCCCGAGCGACAGCCGATTTGATCGAGAACCCGCGTCCCTTCGTGCGCGTCACCCGCCTCGCCGGCGGCATGGTCGCCGCGATGAAGTTCGTCCCCGGTTGGCTGGCCACCTGGCTCGGCTCGGCCCTGGGCTCGGACTCGGTGTTCCTGGACGACGTCGACATGAGGACCCGCCAGGCCTACCTGGACAGAATCCGGAACAACTGATCATGTCTTCGAACCCCGTCGTGCGCCCATCCACCGAAGAGGAACTCACATGCCCCGCAGGACCCTGATCGAGGACTACCCGCATCGGATGGGGGGGCATTGCGGTTCTGGTGCGATGCGGGATCTTCTGCACTGGCATGGTTTGGGGTGGGATGGACCGCCCGATGAAGGCCTCGTGTTCGCGCTCGGTGGCGCGCTAGGGCTGACCTACCTCCGGTCGAGCGACCTCGTTCCGCCGCTGTACCTGGTGGGACGAGGCGCCGACTTCGAAGTCGACCTACCTCGTCGGCTCGGCGGACAGGTCCACGTTCTCACCACCGATGATCCCCGCGAGGGGTGGCTGTGGGTTCTCGACGAGATTGACGCAGGCAGACCCAGCCTGGTGTGGGGCGACATCGGCGAGCTGCCGTACCTGCGGGTCCAGCTACGGATGAGTCGCCACGACATCGTGGTGATTGGCTATGATGAGGCCAAGGGGATTGCCGTTGTCGTAGACAATGACCGCGCCGAGGTGCAGGAGGTCCCGCTCGAAGCCCTGGCTCGGGCGCGGTCCTCGACGTCGTTCCCGCAACCGACGCGCCACTGCACGTATCGCATCACCTGGCCGGGCGCGCTGCCGGATGTGGCGGGAGTGGCGGCAGAGGCATTTCGCCAGTCCGCGGCCAGCATGCGGCGCCCGTCGCGGCCGGGGATTGTCGATCTCACGACAGCGGTGCCCGGGGCTGAGGGCTTAGCCGCGGTCGCGCAGCTGGCAGCCGACGTCCAGACCTGGGTCGACCTTCCGGCAGACGACCTCGAGATCCTCTTGTTCAGCCTGAGCGCTTTCATTGAGAAGGCAGGCACCGGTGGCGGGCTGTTTCGTCGATTGCTCGCCGATGGCTGCGCGGATGTCGCACGTCTGACCGGTGACCTTGCCACCGCAGACCTCGCCGTCGTCGCCAGCCGTTGCGCACAGGCATGGACCGACATTGCACGCGCCGGGATCCAGTGCGACGTTGATGTGCGAGCCCGCGCGGGCGGGATGGCCTTGGCGGCCAGCCGACTGCCAGAACTCGAGTTGGACCTGGTCGAGTCCTTGGAGTCTGCTTCAAGCTCGCTTTCGGCTGCAGATCGCTGACAGCCCACTCTCCCTGGACGCTCGATCCCGGATCGTGTCGGTTCGACGGCAACTCTCTCAATAAGGAATGTTATGCAGAGCACGATGATGACCGTCCCGTTGACAACTGCGGCGATTCTGCGCCACGGCTCGAGTGTGCATGGCTCGTCGACCGTGCGGACCTTACAGCCCGACGGGAGCATAAAGGTCGCCTCGTTCGCCGAGATCGGACGGCGGTCCGCCCAGTTGGCCAACGCGTTGCGCGGTTGTGGGATCACAGGCGATGAGCGTGTCGCGACCTTTATGTGGAACAACCAGGAACATGTGGAGGTCTATTGTGCGGTGCCCTCGATGGGCGCGGTATTGCACACTCTCAATCTACGCCTCGCCTCAGATCAACTCGTCTACGTAGGCAACCACGCCGAGGACCGGGTCGTGATTCTCGATGGAAGCCTGGTCCCGCTGCTGGCCCCCGTGCTGCCGCAGATCACCAGCGTGCACACCGTCGTCGTGACCGGCGGGGTAGACCTCACCCCGCTGCACCGTGACGGGCTCACAGTCGTGGGTTACGAGGAGTTCATCTCCGCCCAACCCGAGACGTTCGACTGGCCCGACCTCGATGAGCAGTCAGCAGCCGCCATGTGCTACACCTCTGGTACCACCGGAACCCCCAAAGGTGTCGCCTATAGCCACCGGTCGACCTACCTGCACTCGATGGCGGCCTGCGCCGCCGACGGACTGCGAGTCGGCTGTGACGACCGGATCCTCGCCATTGTGCCGATGTTCCATGCCAACGCCTGGGGACTGGTCTATGCCGCCCTCATGGCCGGTGCCGACCTGCTCATGCCTGACCGGTTCCTGCAGGCCGAGCCGCTGGTACGGCTCATCGATGCCCAGAAGCCAACCGTCGCAGGCGCGGTCCCGACAATCTGGAACGACGTGCTGAACTTCGTGGAGGCCAACCCCGATTACGACATTTCCTCTCTCGGCCTGGTTGCCTGCGGTGGCTCCGCCGTGCCCGTTCACCTGATGGAGGTCTTCGAGGAGAAGTACGGCGTGCAGGTCGTCCAGGCGTGGGGAATGACCGAGACCTCGCCGCTGGCCGCCGTCGCGCGTCCGCCGGCATCGCTCGACGCGCAGGAGCGGTGGCGCCTGCGAGCTACCCAGGGCCGTCCGGTTCCTGGTGTGGAGTTGCGGATTGTCGGCGACGCGGGCAATGCGCTCCCGCACGACGGAGAAGCCGTCGGTGAGCTGCAGGTGCGCGGACCTTGGATCACCGGCTCGTACATCGGCGGAGAGGATGACGGGGAGAAGTTTCAGGACGGTTGGTTGCGCACCGGCGACGTCGGTCGGATCGATGAACGGAGCTTCGTGACGCTGACCGACCGCACCAAGGACGTGATCAAGTCTGGTGGGGAGTGGATCTCCTCGGTCGAGCTCGAGCTGCTGCTCGCCGGACACCCCTATGTGCTCGAGGCATCTGTGATCGGGGTGCCGGACGAGAAGTGGCAGGAACGGCCTCTCGCGGTGATCGTCGTACGTGACGGTCGTGCGCCCACACCTGCTCATCTGCGTGACTTCCTCGTTGGCAAGGTCGCCAAATGGTGGTTGCCTGAGCGTTGGTGCTTTGTCGACGAGGTGCCCAAGACCTCGGTCGGCAAGTTCGACAAGAAGCGCCTGCGCTCCCTGTATGCTGACGGAGAGCTTGCCGTCATTGAAATCTAGGAATCTTCTCCTGCCGGAGATCTGGGAGGCAACTCCCGGCTCCGTGTTGGATCTGGCCCAAACTTCTGTCGGCAGCACGTGAAGGATGGCCACCCTCGAACCCACAGCCGTCAGATGGTCCGGTTTGGGGGATCTGTCACGAAGTTGGTGATTCGGTAGGGTGAATTGGTCACTCGCTCAGAAGGATTCGTTTGCGCAGTGGGTCGCTCTTCTCGCGGCCGGGCATTCGGCGTTTGAGCATCTTGGTGCGGGGGACGTGGCCTGCGGCGGAGGCCTCGCACGAACGAGTGCAGCGCCAGCTGGTCGTCGACGTCGACTGTGGCCATCCACCGTTCGAGATCCCGACCGCGCCGCTCGCCCATGATCTCGGCGAACGCGCGGACGTGCCCGGCCAGCGCGGCCGGTCGCGGACTGAATGCCAGGATCGAATCCAGGCGCGGCCGGTGTCCGGCAGCGAGGGGTGTTGGGGTTGGTCATGATCCAGCTGATGACTTCGCGGACGATCGGTGGCTGGGCGGCGCGACCGGGAGGTGGGTGAGAGCGAGGAAAGGCTGCAGGTAGTCGCGCACCAACATCTCGCTGCCTTGGTAGCTGTGGGCCGTGATCTCCTCGAACGGCCACATTGTGTTGGGTACACGCCACATTCCACCGCCGATGCAGCTCGGGTTTGTATGCCTCGAGAATACGGACTCGGTACCCGAGGCAATTGTTGACCGGCAGTTCATCAGGCGCCTCGCGCGGGCAAAGCGGCGTGTGGTACCGCGAGACAGACCCAGCTCGCGGCTGATCGCAAGGATGTTAGTCCCCTCGGCCAGCACTGGGCGTGACCCGGCTCCCGAGTGGGTTTCGGCGGCAACCACAGCGGCATCAGGCCGGTCCTGTGGTTCGGGAGCGATGATCGCGGCGGGCAGGGCCGCCCGGTGGCGTGCCACGGCGCCATCGACCGCCCCGCCGCGATGTGCCAGATGTGCTACCGAGCGGCGACTTGCAGCGCGTCCGGTGCTCCGCCGCCGCGCCTTCTGCGTAAGCGCCGATGCGGTCACGATAGAAGATCTCAACGCCCGGATGGACCCGCAACCAGGCCGTAGGAGTGTGGCGGTCCCGTCTTCCAATACCTCGATCGGACGGTCGGTCTGCATGGCGGTCCGGAGTCGTCCCATAACGGTGCCCGCGACGGAAGACAAAGTCGTCCACGCCCAACACCCACGGAACCGGGTGTCAACGCTCCCTCGCCGAGGCGTACACCCGCGCCTTTCTCACGATCTCCGTCGTGATGGTCATCGTTGCCACCGCGTCGGTCGCCCTACCCAGAGTCGCACTGCGGAATGCGGCCCGATCAACGACGGCGATGTGACGTTCTGCGAACTCGAGACCGTGGAGCCCTGCTGTCGCCGCAGAGAGCAGACCGCAGGACTGACGCCAGCGTCACTCAGCGTCCCCGAGTTCGGTACCGGCCACCGACTCGTTGTCCAGACTCTCGGGAGCACGGGTGATGGTGTCAACGGCGGGTGAAAACTGATCAGCAGACGACGGCTGAACTGCTCAGTGTCGAAGGGACTCGCGGGATCGTCGAACCAGACCAGTGACTGATCACCGACACGCGGCCACCGGGTCACCCCCGTGATCCGGTGCGCGATGCCGTCGTAGTCAAAGGCCCCCGAGGGGCTGGCGGGGCCGGGACGGCGCATGTAGGTCAGGGCGTCAAGATCCCACAAGTGCGTAGATCCCTGGGACGCGACCACCCACTTGCCGCGCATACCGCCCGCGAGCTCATCCACGTTCTCGGACGGTGGATCGTTGACGTCAGGGGGCTGCCGGACATCCGGCTCATCCGTCATGGGGACTCCTCGTATTCGGGGGCGGGCTCGCTGTCCCGAACGCTAGATGGTGTTCATCTGGTGCCCCTACCGGGCGTGCCCATGATTGGGCCGGGGGTTTCGCGTGCCGTCTTGGGCGGATCTACTCGGCGGGCTCGAGGACGCGAGGATGGATCAGTTCGATCCGCGGGACGTGGATGTCGGCGCCACCGAGGACCCGCACCCGGGGCCACTCGCCGTCGACCATCGTCAGGCCGACCTGGGCGGGGGTGAGGCCGTCCTCGGTGGGGATCAGGCACACCTCGCCGGGGCCGGCCTTGCATCCGGGACAACCGGTCTTGACCTCGATGGCGATTCGCGACTTCTCGAGCTCGAGCTTCTCGTCGTCGGTGGCGTGACGCCAGCACCCGAAACCTTCTTGGTGGCCGACTCCGGCCTGGTACAGCGGCCGCATCTGGCACGGTTTCCCGTTCGTCTTCGGCCGCAGGCACTTCTGCTTGAGGCTGCGGTCGAGGTCGTCCTTCTTTGCCTTGATCCGCTCGGCGTTGAGAGCCATCTGCGTCAGATAGTCGGCGGTGTTGTCGCCGGCCGCCTCGTACAGGGCGAACACCTGTCGCGGGGACTGGGGGCCTGTCCAGCGCCGGCTGTCCGCCCCGTACACGGCGACCGGCAGCTTGCGTGCGACGATGCCGATCGCGACCTCGATGTAGTGTGCCAGATCGGTGTGCGTGTTGCCCACCCGTTCTGGATGGATCGCGATGCCGTACTCGGTCTCGATCCGTGCGGCTTCGCGGTTGAAGCCGTCGACGGCGAGCTCCACCTGCCGCTGACTGCGCTCGTTGATTCTCCCCAGTTCTGCTAACTGAATCTCCCCACTTGTGTGCACCCGCCAAGTAATGGGCGGGGCCTCCCCGTGATGCTGGTGGTCTCTGACCACGCACCAGCCCTTCGAGGGAGGCCCCGCTCGTTCATGCTCACACAAGGAGAGACCGTGGAAGCACATGCTCTGCGCAAGCAGGGGTGGACGATCTCAGCGATCGCCCGTCATCTGGGACGGGACCGTAAGACCGTCCGCAACTATCTCAACGGGGTCACCGAGCCGGGTGTCCGCCACCGGGACGAGGACCCGTTCGAGCCGTTCGCCGAGTACGTCACCAGCCGCTTGCTCGAGGACCCGCATCTGTGGGCGCAGACCCTGTTCGACGAACTCGTCGAGATGC
>NZ_LSRF01000012.1:0-162600 GCF_001575195.1 Tsukamurella pseudospumae | reverse complement strand
GTCGGTCCGCCCGCGCCGCGGCGACCTCGCGCCAGAGGGCCGCGGCCTCATCGAGCAGCCGCTGCGCCTCGTCGGCGACCGTGCGGACCTGCGTGGCCACGGTCCCGTCGTCGAGGTCCCGGGCCTGCGCGGCGAGCCGGGCCGCCTCGGCGGGCCGGCCCCGGCGCAGTGCGGCGCGGGCCGCCCGCAGCGGCGCGTCCCACGCCCGATTCCCTCCCGCCGGAACCGGATTCGACGGTGCCGACGGTGCCGGCGGTTCCGGCGCGGGCCGCGGCGGGGTGGGCGCGGGGCGCGGCGGCGCGTGCCCGACCCCGCCGCCGTACTCGGCGGCCAGGTCGGCGAGCACCTTCTCGGAGGCCGCGCGGTCGAGACCCAGGCGCACGCCCTCGTCGGCGAGGAACTCGTAGTCGGGGCCGAGCAGCCTGTCCTCGATGAGGATCGCGGCGCGCACCTTGGGGCGCAGTGCGTCGGCGACGTCCTCGACCACGGCGCGCGCATAGGCATCGGCGAGGGGCCCGCCTGCCACGAGCACGTCGCGCACGTGCACCACCAGCTCGTCGAGTACGGCCCGCAGGCGGCCCGCGGGCAGTTCCCGCGCCCGCCCGTGCAGGACGTCGGCGCGTTCCCGGATCTCCACCACGTCGTGCGCGTCGGCGGGACCGAGGCCGAGGAGGGCGAACAGGGTGGGGACGAACTCGTCGCGCAGGCCGCTCCACTCCGCGAGCAGCGCGGTGATCTGCGCGCGGCGCTGCACGGTCAGGCCGGATGGCACCGGTGGTGCCGGGGCCGGCGTCGCGGGGTCGGGGAGCACGCGGTGCCGCCGCAGCCGCGCCGCGACCTCGCCCGCGCTCAGCCCGCCCAGCGCGCCGATCTCCTCCAGCCCGGGCACCTTCTCAGCGGGGACGCCGCCGTACCGCTCGACGAGCCGGGAGATCGCGGCGTCGAGGATCTCGTACCGGCCGGCGTCGCGCTGCTCCCGCGCCGCGCGGACCCGCTCGGCCTCGGCCCGACGGTCCGCCGCGCTCCGCAGCGGTGCGCTGCGCCGGTCGTGCTCGTCCACCAGCTGCGCGACGAGGGTGCGGTACTTGGGGTGGTCGCGCTGGCGCTGCCAGAAGCCCCACACCTCGTCGAGCCGGCCTGCGACCGCGGCGTCGGGCAGGTCGGCGGCACCGTCGAGCGGGAGGTCGTAGAGCTCGAAGGCGTCCGAACGGTCGGGACCGCCCCGCTTCGCGACCTCGGCCAGCACGCGCTTGCGGTAGCCGTTGGGGTCGAAGGGCTGCATCGACGACATCGTGGCTGCTCCCGTCAGTCGCGGCGGCGCGACCGCTGGACCTGGCCGAGTTCGCGCTCCACGTCGGCCTGGGAGAGCATCGCGCCGGTCTGCGCGGACAGTGTGAGCGGCATGTCCGCGTCCACGTGGTGCGCCGTCACGTGCAGCACCCCGTCGAAGCCCATCTCGAAGGTGATCCGCACCTCGCTCCCCGCCGGGTACCCGGGCGGGATGTCGCGGATCGTGCCCTCCACCAACAGTTTCGCATCGGACAGGCGCGGGGAGGCGACCTGGCCCTGCTGCTCGACGACGGTCACCTCGATCTGCCGCTGGTCCTCGCGCATCGTGCCGAAGGAGCGCCGCACCCGCACCGGCAGCATCTGGTTGCGCTCCACGAGCCACGTGACGCCCAGATCACCGCCGTCGCGCACCGCCAGCACGCCGAAGCCGCGGGAGACGACGGTGTCCACCTGGATCTCGAGCATCCGGCGCACCAGCGAGACGGGCTGCGCGAAGGACGTCGCGACGCGCGCGATCGAGTTCTCCAGCTCGATCGCCGAGGCGTGCAGCGGGGGAGCACCGTCGGGCAGCAGCCCGCGGGTCACCAGGTCGGCCGCGACCAGCCGCTCCATCTCGAGCTTCTCGCCGTACAGCGCGGCGCCGCGGGCTACCGCGAGGTCGGGGTCGTGCAGCGCGCCGTCGAGGCCGAGCTCGTCCCGCAGCGCGCGGGCCACCGCGGGCATCCGCGAGGATCCGCCCACCAACAGCAGACGGTCCACCTTCTGCACGCCGCGCTTCTGCGCCACCGCGAGGCAGTCGCGGGCCAGGCCGACGGTGCGCCGCAGCAGGGGCGCCGTCATCTCCTCCAGCTCGGCGCGGGTGAGCGGGACGACGGCGCGCGCACCGTCGTGCGAGACCACGACCTCCGTGCGATCGGCGAGCGTCAGCTCGTGCTTGGCCTGCTCCGCCGCCAGCAGCAGCGACTGCGAGCCCGCCGAGTCGTCGAGCGGGTCCTCCGCGTCGGGGTTCGCCTCGCAGAAGCGCTGCGACAGGTGCAGCGCGATCCGCTCGTCCCAGTCGGCGCCGCCGAGTTGGTGATCGCCCTCCACGGCCAGCACGGAGATCCGGCGGTCCGCGAGCTCGATGACGGTGGCGTCGAAGGTGCCGCCGCCCAGGTCGTAGACGAGCACCGTCTCCCGCGGCGCACCCTTGCCGAGGTCGAGGCCCCCGTCGAGGCGACCGAAGCCGTACGACAGCGCCGCGGCGATGGGCTCGGAGAGGACCCCCGCCACGTCGAAGCCCGCGTACGCGCCCGCCTGCATGGTGGCGCGCCGCTCCTCGTCGCCGAAGTACGCCGGCACGGTGATGACGACGCGGCGCACGGGCTCGCCGCCGCTGAACTCGACATCGCCCGCGAGACTCTTGAGGATCAGCGCCGAGACCGCCGGGGCCGACCAGGTGTCACCATGGGCGCGGAACCGCCACTGCGAGTCGCCCATCCGGCGCTTGACCAGGCTGCACACGTGCTCCGGGTCCAGTCGGGCCTGCCGCCGCGCGCCCTCGCCGACGAGGTGGTCGTAGGCGGACGCGAACAGCACCACCGACGGCACCGTCGTCTCGCCCCCGAGCCCCCTCATGATCTCCGGGCGACCGTCGACGCCGATGCGCGCGATCGCAGAATTGGTCGTGCCCAGGTCGATTCCGTAGACCCCCATGGCGGCATATTAGCAGCGCAGAGGGCGCGTAGGGTGGGCGAGCATGAGCACTGACGAGGCCGTCGACGGGCCTGCCGACGGGGCCGAGACCGCCGCCGGAGCCGCGGACGACCGGCTCGCCGAGCGCATCGAGGACCTGGCCCGGGTCCTGGCCCGGCAGGCGGGCACCGTCGAACGGCTCGCGGACGCCGAGCAGGCCCGCGCGACCCGGGACCGGCTCGGCGCGGACCTGCCGCTCGTGGTCGACCTGTTCGCGCTCCTCGGTGACGTGACGGCGTGCGCGCGGACCGCCGAGTCGGACCGCGAACGCGAGGCCTTCGAGGCCGTCGCCGGCCGCGTCGAGCGGTTGCTCGTCGGGAGGGGCGGCACTGTCGTCCAGCCACGGACGGGGGAGGCCTTCGACGCCGCGACGATGGAGGCGTCGGACACGGTGGACACCGCGGAGCCGGACGAGGACCGCACCGTCGCCGAGGTCATCGCGCCCGGGCTCGGCGTGCCCGGCCGCTCCGTACGCCCCGCCCGGGTCGTGGTGCGAGTATTGCGCTCACGATGATTCCAGGGGAACACCGCGCCGTCGCGCGGCGTTGCCGCTGTTCATGTCCTCCTCCACCTCCGCGGCACCCTCGCGGGTCCCCGCTCTGCTGAAGAACTTCGGCTTCCAGATCGTCGTCGGCCTGATCGCCGGCGTGCTGCTGGGCCTGCTCGCCCGCGGCATGGCGCCCGCCGCCGACGGCAACGTCAACTGGCTGATCGGCACCCTCAAGACCATCGGTTCCAGCTACGTCAAGCTGCTCACGGTGGCGGTCGTGCCGCTGGTGGTGACCGCCGTGATCGCGTCGATCGCGAACCTGCGCAACGTCACCAACGCGGCGCGGCTCGCGGGCAAGACGCTGCTGTGGTTCGCCATCACCGCCTTCATCTCGGTGATCATCGGCATCATCCTCGGCCTGGTGCTGCAGCCCGGCGCGCACACCACCGTGACCGGCGCGGGCAAGGCACCGTCGAGCACCGGTTCCTGGTGGGCCTTCCTGACCGGCCTGGTCCCGTCCAACTTCCTCGGCCTGCAGGCCAAGGCGTCCGACGGTTCCGTCTCGCTGAGCTTCAACGTGCTGCAGGTGCTCGTGGTCGCCGCTGCGATCGGCATCGCAGCGCTCAAGGTGGGCGACAAGGCCGCGCCCTTCATCACCTTCAACGCCTCGCTGCTGGCGATCGTCCAGAAGGTGCTGTGGTGGATCATCCGGCTCGCGCCGATCGGCACCGCGGCGCTCATCGGCACCGCGGTCGCGACCTACGGCTGGGACGCGATCGGCTCGCTCGGCGTGTTCACCGGGGCGATCTACCTGGGGCTGTTCATCGTCGGCTTCGTCGTGTACCCGCTGATCATCAAGGCGCACGGGCTCTCCGTGAAGCAGTTCTTCAGCGGCGTCTGGCCGGCAGCGCAGTTGGGCTTCGTCTCGCGCAGCTCGATCGGCACCCTGCCCGTCACGGAGCGGGTCACGGAGCGGAACCTGGGCGTCCCGCGCGAGTACGCGTCCTTCGCGGTGCCGCTCGGCGCCACCACGAAGATGGACGGATGCGCGGCGATCTACCCCGCGATCGCGGCGATCTTCGTCGCGCAGTTCTTCCACGTGCCGCTGGGGTTCACCGACTACCTGCTGATCATCATCGTCTCGGTGATCGGCTCCGCAGCCACCGCTGGCACCACCGGCGCGACGGTCATGCTGACGTTGACCCTGTCGACGCTCGGGCTGCCGCTCGCCGGCGTGGGCCTGCTGCTGGCCGTCGAGCCGATCGTCGACATGGGCCGCACCGCGCTCAACGTGACCGGCCAGGCGCTGATCCCGACCATCGTCGCGAAGCAGGAGGGCATCCTCGATCTCGACGCGTACAACGCGCCGCGCACGGACGTCTACGCGGACGAGTCCGCTGAAGAGTCCGCCGAATCCGATGCGGCGGAGCGGGTTCCCGCTACAGCGTGAGCACGGTCCGCCGGCCCGCGGTGTCCTGTCGCCAGATCTCGGCGACGGACGCTGCGGGCACGGCGGTGACGTCGATCTCGATCCCCAGCTCGACCACCGCCTCGAGGATCCTCGGCCGCTCCGCGATCACCTCGGCGGCCGTGAACGAGCCGAAACCGCTGCCCAGCAGCCGGATGTCGGTCGAGCGGAGGAGCGCCCCGGGCAGTGCGATCTCCGCGCCCGCCATCGTGCCGATCTGCACGAACTCGGCCGGCCCGCGCTTCTCCAGCGCCGCCAGCGTCAGCTCCGCCGGGCGGCCCCACAGGTAGTCGACCACCACATCGATCTTCTCCGCGCGCAGCGCCTCCGCGATCTCCGCCTCCGGTGCGCCGAGGTCGATCACCGCGTCGGCGCCCACGACCGCCAGCACCTCGGTGTTGCGGCCCGCCGCGATCACGCGCGCGCCCAGGTGGCGGGCGACGGCGACCGCGGGCCGCCCGGAGCCGCCCGTCGCGCCGAGGATCAGCACCGTCTGCCCCCGGCGGACGGTGGCGCGGACCGTCATCGCCATCCAGGACGACATGACCGCGTTCATCGCGGCGGCGGCCTGCAGATCGTCGAGCGCGTCCGGGACCTCGACGAGCGACTCCTCCGGGACCGCAACCGTCTGCGCCGCGGTGCCGGGCGCCGAGACGTAGACGCGTCGGCCGTCCTCGGTGACCCCCACCCCGTCGACCCCGATGACGAAACCCGGGCTCGCGGGCGAGGTGTAATGCCGGCCGTCGGCGACGCCCCGCGCCAGGTTGTGCAACGGGACGGCGCGCATGGCGACGGTGACGAGGCCGGGGCCGCCGGCCGGCTCGGGAGTGTCCGCCCAGATCGGGGTGTCGGCGTAGGTGGCGAGGGCGGCGTGCATGACGGTCTCCTTAACGGCGTTAAATTCGGATCGAGCTTAACACCGTTAAGGTGGGCGTGTGGGATTGAACCGGGCGGACGTGGTCACGGCGGCGCTGGCCGTCCTCGACGAGGTGGGCGTCGAGGGCCTCACGCTGCGCCGGATCGCCGACCGGCTCGAGGTCAAGGCACCCGCCCTCTACTGGCACGTCTCGTCCAAGGGCGACCTCGTCGACGAGATGGCCACCGAGCTCATGCGGCGCGCCTTGCCCGTCGGCCCGCCCGGCGCCGACTGGCGCGTCGAACTCCTCGACGGTGCCCGGCGGCTGCGGTCCGTCCTGCGCGCCCACACCGACGGCGCCCGGGTGTTCAGCGGGTCGAAGTTCACCGACGTCGCGGTCGTCCGTGCCGGCGAGCGGCCGCTGCGGCTGCTGGTCGACGCCGGATTCGCGGTGCGCGACGCCGCGCTCGCGATGTCCACGCTGCGCGACCTCGTCGTCGGTTTCGTCATCGAGGAGCAGGAGGTCTTCGGCCCCGACGGTGCGCCCCTGCCGGGCTACGACCCGGACGCCCGGGCCGATGCCATCGGCGCGGAGGACTACCCGCTCGCGGCGCAGGCGGGCCCGACGGCGTGGGGTCCGCCCGACGAGCGGTTCGAGGACGCCGTCCGATTCCTCCTCGACGGCCTCGCCGCGCGGCTACCCGGCTGAGGCCCACAGCGCACGCAGCGCGACGTTCACCGCGCCCGGGTGCTGCGTGTGCGGGTAGTACCCGGGGACGCGCAGTCGCCGGGCGCCGATCCGCGCCGCCACCGCGTCCGCGCAGGCCAGCAGCGGTTCTCCCGCGTACCTCCGGTACTGCTCGGGTGCGTCGTTCCAGGTGCCGGTGATGACGAGCGAGGGCCACGGCGCAGCGGCCAGGGGTGCCAACGGTGGGTCCGACTCCCACACCGGCCGCTCGCGCATCGACGTCCGGACCGCCCGGAGCCGCTCCGGCGTGGGCGTCGGCATCGTCATCCCCATCCCCGCCGTCGACAGGCGGAGGAACTCGGTGGGGTCGATCTCCGGGTGCGGCGGGTCGGCGGCCGCGCCGACTCGGGCCAGTAGGGCGCGCACCGCGGGATGGCCCGCGGCGGCCCGCAGTGCCGACGGTTGGATCAGCGCGAGCGAGCGGACGGCGTCCGGCCGCAGGGCCGCGGCCAGCATGGCGGCGAGGCCGCCGTTGGAGTGGCCGACGAGGTGCGCGCCGGTGGTCCGCGCGTCGAGGAGCGCGACGAGATCGTCTGCGTCGATGTCGATGTCGCTCCGCTCCGTGTCGGGCGAGAGTCCGTAGCCGCGCCGGTCCATCAGGAGCAGGGGCCGTTCGTCGGCCAAGGGGCGCTGCCCGGCGAAACCGTAGGCCGCGTCGTCGCCCCAGGTGAAGACGCCGTGCACGAAGATCGCGGGCGCGGCGTCCCGGCGGCGGGGATCGGCGGGCGACCACACGGTGACATGGACGGGCTCGCGCATGCGGCGTCTCCTCGGGTCGGTCAGCGCGACGGGATCGGCGCGAAGGGGGCGGGCGGACGACCGTGCCACAGCCTGCGCGACGGCTCCTCGGGATACGGCGCCGTCGTCGACGGGTCGTCGAGGAGGCGGGTGCTGCGGGTGTCGGCGTCGAAGCGCGGCCAGCCCGGATCGCCGGTGGCGCAGAACCGCGCCCACGCGCCGAGCAGTTCGTTCGACAGCTCGCGGACCGCGGGCGCGGGATGATCGCCGAAGAACATGCGGCCCGTCGGGCAGTCCGGCGTCCCGAAGGCGAGCGGGACGTCGATGCTGTGGCAGGCGCCGTACGTTTCGGTCTCCCACCGTATTTCGAACAGGAACGTGGTGCCGCGGGCCGCGGCGTTCGCCTCCGCGAGCAGTACCGACGGCATGCGGAAGGTGGCATCGGAGGAGACGATCTCCATCATCTGCTCCGCCGTCGCGTCCGGGTACGCGGCGCGGTAGTCGGCGGGGTCGCCGGGCGCGAAGGCCGCCAGCGCCCTGGCCGCATCGGCCTCGGTGAACGTGCCGCGCACGCCCATCATGACGCTGAACAGGCGGAACTCGTCGCGCATGTGCCCGGCGAGCAGGTCGATGCCCGCGGCGTTCCCGTCGGCCAAGGACTCCCACGGGGTCTGCGGCAGCAGGTCCCCGTCGATGACCGGGCAGACGACGATTCCCAACTGCGAGAGGCGGCCCCACCGTTCGCGGTGGGCCGGCGCATCGAGGCAGAGGGCCGTCACCGCGTCGGCCAGGCGCTGCGGCGCGACCTCGGCGAACCCGGCCGCGGTCGGTGCGACGCCGAGGCGCCCCGCGAGCGCGGAGGTGACCTCCTGCGCCAACTCCGGCGTGATGTGCAGGCCGGGAACCGAATGCGTGATGGCCCTGCGGAACAGTGGCCGGGCCCGGGGGATGGCGAGTAGCGCCGCGACCGAACCCGCGCCTCCCGAGGTACCGGCGATCGTGACCGTGTCGGGATCGCCGCCGAACGCGGCGATGTTGCGCCGGATCCACTCGAGTGCGGCGATCTGGTCCAGCAGTCCCCGGTTCGACGGTGCGCCGTCGAGCAGAGCGAAGCCCTCGGCGCCCATCCGGCACTGGACGCTCACGACGACGAGGCCCTCGGCCGCGAGCGCCGACGGATCGAACATGGGATCCGCCGCCGTCCCCGCCATGTATCCGCCGCAGCAGATCCACACCAGGACCGGCAGCCCGGACCGCGCGGGGTCGGGGGTGCACACGTTGACGGTGAGCCAGTTCGCGTCGTCCGAAGACTCCGCCTGCGGACCCGGCCCGGATTGTGGTGGCGGGGGACCGAAGTCGATCGCCGGCCGCACGCCGTCCCAGTGTGGAACGGGCTCCGGGGCGGCGAAGCGCAACGCGTGGACCGGCGGCTGCGCGTACGGGATGCCGCGGAAGGCCGCGGCGCCGGTGCGGTACCGGCCCTCGACGATGCCCTCCGTGGTGCGGACTCGGGGATGTTCGCGCATCTCGGTCGCCTCTCGTGTGGCGCGTCGCCCGGCCGCCGTTTTCAGCCGGTTGTATTATTTCGAGTGTATGGGAACGGTCAAGGGGGTGTGAGGTGCCGAAACAGGTCGATCACCGGGAGCGTCGCGAGGAGATCGCTCGCGCGCTGTGGCGCGTCGTGGACATCGCCGGCGTGCAGCGCCTGAGCCTGCGTGAGGTGGCGAAGGAGGCCGGGATGTCGCACGGCCAGCTGCAGCACTACTTCGCCTCGCGGCAGGAACTGCTCACCTTCGCGATGGACTTCGCCGCGGAGCGGAGCGCGGCGCGCGTGGCGGACGGGATGGCGCGCCTCGGCGCGGACCCGCACCCGCGCTACGTGCTGCGCCTGGTGCTCGTCGAGATGCTGCCGCTGCACCCGGATTCGCGGGCGACCAGCCGCATGAACGCCGCCTACGTGCTCGAGGCCCTGCACGACGAGGCGATCCGCGAACGGACCCGCGACGGGTTGTCGCGGGGGCGCGAGCAGGTCGAGGGGCTCGTCCGCGCCGCGATCGCCGACGGCCGGATCGCGGCGGACCGCGCACCGTCGACGGAGACGGACCGGCTGCTGGCGCTGACCGGCCTGACGCCCCTGCTGGAGCTGCGAGTCATCGAGCCCGACGACGCCCTCGCCGCGATCGATCGGCACCTCGAGGACCTGTTCACGACCTGACGGGTCGGCTCCCGGACGGGGCCGGACGGCACCGTCGACCTGCGGGTCCGTGACGATTTCGCAGGTCGATGCCGCGGGCGTACACTGGCGTTCGCACTCCGTCCAGATGGCGGAGTGACTACGCGTGTTCCCCCGGCGCCGCTCGCGGCGTGCCGTGCAGCGCGGTCTCCTTCGAAGAAGGAGTGCAGCGCGGCGGAACACCAGGACACCGCGCACCGTCCGGCCCGTTGAACTGCGGGAACCGGTCGTCGCGGCGTGTACAACTGCAACTACGAAAGAGGCATCATGGCTGTCGTAACCATGAAGCAGCTGCTGGACAGCGGCGCGCACTTCGGTCATCAGACCCGTCGGTGGAACCCGAAGATGAAGCGCTTCATCTTCACCGACCGCAACGGCATCTACATCATCGATCTGCAGCAGACGCTGACCTACATCGACAAGGCCTACGAGTTCGTCAAGGAGACGGTCGCCCACGGTGGCACCGTCCTCTTCGTCGGTACCAAGAAGCAGGCCCAGGAGTCGATCGCCGAAGAGGCCACCCGCGTCGGCATGCCCTACGTGAACCAGCGCTGGCTGGGCGGCATGCTCACCAACTTCCAGACGGTCCACAAGCGTCTTCAGCGCATGAAGGAGCTGGAGACCATGGAGCAGACCGGTGGCTTCGAGGGTCGCACCAAGAAGGAAATCCTCATGCTCACGCGTGAGAAGAACAAGCTCGAGCGCACCCTCGGCGGTATCCGCGACATGGCCAAGGTCCCCTCGGCGATCTGGGTCGTGGACACCAACAAGGAGCACATCGCCGTGGGCGAGGCCCGCAAGCTGGGCATCCCGGTCATCGCGATCCTCGACACCAACTGCGATCCCGACCTCGTCGACTACCCGATCCCGGGTAACGACGACGCGATCCGCTCCGCCGCGCTGCTGACCAAGGTCGTGGCCTCGGCCGTGGCCGAGGGCGTGCAGGCCCGTGCGGGCGTCGCCACCGGCGATGCCAAGCCCGAGGCCGGCGCCGGCGAGCCGCTCGCCGAGTGGGAGCAGGAGCTGCTCGAGTCGGCCACCGTCGCCGCCGAGGCCCCCGCTGCCGAGGCTGCGGCGACCGAGGCTCCGGCCGAGGCGACCGCCACCGAGACCCCGGCCGCCGAGTAACTGCGTCCGGTCGCTCTTCCCTACAACGCATAAGGAGCCGCATTAATGGCGAACTACACCGCCGCTGACGTCAAGCGTCTCCGCGACCTCACCGGGTCGGGGATGATGGACTGCAAGAACGCGCTCACCGAGACTGACGGCGATTTCGACAAGGCCGTCGAGGTGCTGCGCATCAAGGGCGCGAAGGACGTCGGCAAGCGTGCCGGTCGTTCCACCGCCGAGGGCCTTGTGGCCGCCAAGGACGGCGTGCTCATCGAGGTCAACTCCGAGACCGACTTCGTCGCGAAGAACGCGGAGTTCCAGGAGCTGGCCGATGCGATCGTCGCGGCTGCCGCCGCGTCGGACGCCGCCACCGTCGAGGCCGTTCTCGAGCTGCCGCTCGAGGGCGAGACCGTCGCGTCGCGCATCGAGGCCGCGTCGGCCAAGCTGGGCGAGAAGCTCGTGCTGCGTCGCATCGCGCGCTACGACGGCCCCACCGCCGTCTACCTGCACAAGCGCAGCTCGGACCTGCCGCCCGCCGTGGGCGTGCTGGTCTCGTTCGCGGGCGAGGGTGACACCGCTGCCGAGGCCGCTCGCGGCGCCGGCATGCAGGTCGCCGCGCTCAAGGCGAAGTACGCCAGCCGGGACGAGGTTCCCGCCGACGTGATCGCGAACGAGCGTCGCATCGCCGAGGAGACCGCGCGTGCCGAGGGCAAGCCGGAGCAGGCGCTGTCGAAGATCGTCGACGGCAAGACCGTGGCGTACTACAAGGACACCGTTCTGCCCGACCAGGCTTCGGTGACCGACAGCAAGAAGACCGTCCAGCAGGTGCTGGACGAGGCCGGTGCGAAGGTTCTCGCCTTCACCCGGTTCGAGGTCGGCCAGGAGTAACTCCTCCGTCCCTGCGCACGAGGCCCGCACCGATCCGTCGGTGCGGGCCTCGTCGTCTCTCCACCCCGCCCCCGATCCGTTCCGCCCCACCCGGAACGTCGCTGCCTCCCGCCGATCCGTCCGGTCCCCACCGGAACGCCGCGTGTTTCGGTGGGGCTGCGACGAATCGGGGGGAAGGGGCTGCCGGGCGTGCGGATTTCTTCAAGCCCGACGGTGCCCTCGGCTGCCAGTCTTGAGGGCATGAACAGCACACGTCAAGACACGAACATCTGGCCCGGACTGACCTACGACGATGCGCTCGCGGCGCGGGAGTGGTTGCGCCGCCTCGGCTTCGAGGAGGGGATCCTCGTCGAGGGCGACGCCGACGGTGAGGTCGTCCACTCCGAGATGCTGTGGCCCGACGGCGGCCGGGTCATGGTCCACTCCGCCTGCAAGCAGGACAAGACCTTCTCCGCTCCGACGGGCAGCGGCAGCCTGTACGTGGTGGTCGCCGACCCCGACGCCGTGTACGCCCGCGCGCAGGAGCTCGGCGCCCGCCTGGTGCGGGACATGGCCGAGGAGGACTATGGGTCGCGAGGCTTCTCCATCGCCGACCCGGAGGGCAACACGTGGAGTTTCGGTACCTACGCGGGGTGAGCGCGCCCGGGATCGCCCGTGCCGCGGCCTACGACATCACCGGCGTCCTCCCCGGGACGCACCTCGCCGTGCCCTCGCCGACGCTCACGATGATCATCGACCTCGGGCACGGCCTGGACCTCACCGGTCCGGGCCTGCCCGGGCTCACGACGTTCCGCCTGTGCCTCTCGGGCATGCACCCGACGCCCTACCTGGTCCACCACGACGGCCTGCAGCGCGGCGTCCAGGTGGACGTGCGGCCCAGCCTCGTGCGCGCCCTCACCGGCGCCCCAGCGGCCGAACTCGGGGGAGAGGCCGTCGAGCTCGACGACCTCCGCCCGGGGCTCGCAGCGGAGCTGTACGGCCGTGTCGCGGCGGCGCCCGAGGCGCACCGCGAGGCCGTCGCGGCGGCGGTGCTCGCCCGGCACGCGGTCTCCGACCACGAGGTGCAGCCGGACGCCGCCGCGGCGTGGACCTACCTCGCGGCCCGCGGCGGCGCGGTCACCGTCGCCGAGCTGGTCGAGCGGTCCGGCTGGTCGGCGCGCTACCTGGCGATGAAGTTCACCGCCGAGTTCGGCATGGGGATCAAGCAGGCGGCACGGCTGATGCGCTTCGACGCCGCGCGGCGCGAGCTCGAGGCGGGTGTCTCCGCGGCGGACGTCGCGGTGCGCCGCGGTTACGCGGACCAGGCGCACCTCAGTCGCGAGGTGCGCTCCTTCCTGGGCCTGTCACCGTCGGCCTACCTCGCGCGTCGACGGACCGAGTTCACGCCTGTGTAGTCTCGCCGAGGTGTCCTGGATCCGGCGTGCGATCGCAATGGCCCTCGTGGCCTGCCTCGTGCTGGCCGTCGCCGGGTCCACCGCGATCGGGGGCGGCAGCGGCTACACGCACTACCAGAGCAACGCCGTGAGTTACATTCCCGACCTCCCGGGAGGCGCCCAGTACGTCTCGATGGGAGACAGCTACGCCGCGTCGGGCACACACGCCAAGGTGCAGCCGATGGAGCTCTGCGCGCGCAACGGCGACGATCTCGGCCACGTCCTGGCACAGCGATTGCAGCCCTACTCGTTCACCGACCGCGCCTGCTCCGGCGCCACGCTCGACGACCTCACGCAGCCCTCGCCGAAGCCCGACACCTCACCGCAGATCTACGGGGTGGGGCCGTTCACCCGACTCGTCACGATCGTCATCGGGGCGAATTCGCTGGGCTTCGGCAACATCGTCGTGCACTGCTTCGGCGACCCCGACGATCGCTGCGGCGCCTCCGCCACGCAGGACCTCCCGGGCTCACAGGGATGGAACTTCGTCCGCGCGCAGTACGCGGCCACCGTCGACGCGATCAAGAAGGCGGCGGCGCCCGACGTGCGCATCGTCCTGGTCGGTTACGTCCCGCTGTTCCCGCTCGACGGTCCGCCGGACCGCGCCTGCCTCGACCGGGCCGGCATCCCGGAGCAGAACGTCGGGCACTGGCGCACCTGGTACCGCAGCGTCGACCGGCTGATCCGTGAGGTGGCCGCGGACCGCGGGGTGATGTACGTGCAGCCTCCGCTCGACCACACGGCCTGCGACCCGGATCCGTACGCGCGACTGAGCGGCCCGAAGCTCAAGGCGCAGGAGCCCGAGGCCAACGGATTGCACCCGACGGCCGCCGGACAGCGTGCATTGGGCAACCTGATCGAGGACCGGCTCCGAGGAATCGCGCCGCCCGCATAGGATGGTCGGCGTGACGGACACGGCCCAGGGACTTCAGACGGATCAGGACGCGACGCAGGATCAGGCACGGCACGGCTACAAGCGGGTGCTGCTCAAGCTGGGCGGGGAGATGTTCGGCGGCGGCGAGGTGGGCCTCGACCCCGATGTGGTGACCACGGTGGCGCAGCAGATCGCCGAGGTCGCCCGCAGCGGCCACGAGATCGCGGTGGTCATCGGCGGTGGAAACTTCTTCCGCGGCGCCGAGCTGCAGAACCGCGGCATGGACCGAGCCCGGTCGGACTACATGGGCATGCTCGGCACCGTGATGAACTGCCTCGCGCTGCAGGACTTCCTGCAGAAGGAGGGCGTGGACACGCGCGTGCAGACGGCCATCACCATGGGCCAGGTCGCCGAGCCCTACCTGCCGTTGCGCGCCAAGCGGCACCTCGAGAAGGGGCGCGTCGTGATCTTCGGCGCCGGCATGGGCATGCCGTACTTCTCCACCGACACCACCGCGGCCCAGCGTGCGCTGGAGATCGGCGCCGAGGTCGTGCTCATGGCCAAGGCGGTGGACGGCGTGTACGACAGCGACCCCCGCACCAACCCCGACGCGAAGCTGTTCGCCGAGATCACCCACCGTGCGGCGCTGGAGAAGGGCCTCAAGGTGGCCGACGCGACCGCGTTCAGCCTCTGCATGGACAACAAGATGCCGATGCTGGTGTTCAATCTCCTGGAGGAGGGCAACATCGCCCGTGCCGTCGCGGGGGAGAAGATCGGCACCCTCGTCCGGCCCTGACGCCGGACCGAAGACCACCACTGGACAGACAAAAGGACGTGTGACGCAAGTGATCGACGAAACGCTCTTCGACGCCGAGGAGAAGATGGAGAAGGCCGTCTCGGTGGCCCGGGAGGACTTCCAGTCGATCCGCACCGGCCGCGCCAACCCCGGGATGTTCTCGAAGGTGGTCGTGGACTACTACGGCTCGCCCACTCCCATCACCCAGATCAGTTCGATCACCACGCCCGAGGCGCGGCTCGTGGTGATCAAGCCCTATGAGGCGAACCAGCTCGGCAACATCGAGACGGCGATCCGCAACTCGGACCTGGGCGTGAACCCCACCAACGACGGCCAGCTGCTCCGCGTGAGCATCCCGCAGCTCACCGAGGAGCGCCGCAAGGATCTGGTCAAGCAGGTCAAGGGCAAGGGCGAGGACGCCAAGGTGTCCATCCGCAACGTCCGGCGCAAGGCCAACGACCAGCTGGCCAAGATCGTCAAGGACGGCGACGCCGGCGAGGACGAGGTGGCCCGCGCCGAGAAGGAACTCGACAAGACGACGGCGAAGTACGTCGCCCAGATCGAGGACCTCGTGGCGCGCAAGGAAGCCGATCTGATGGAGGTCTAGCCGTGCCGGAAACCCCCGACTCGGTCGGCGCCGACAGCTCCGCCCCGGGCTCGCCCGACGCACCGTCGGAACCCGGGAAGCGCAAGATCAGCGCCGGGCGCAACCTCCCGGCGGCGATCGGCGTGGGCGTGAGCCTGGGCGCGATGATCGTGGCGATCCTGGTCTTCGCCCCGCACCTGTGGGTGCCGCTCGTCGCGGCAGCGGTGGCACTGGCCACCTGGGAGGTCGTCAAGCGGTTCCGCGCGGCGGGCACGAATCTCGAGCTGTGGCCGATGCTGATCGGCGGCCAGGCGATCATCTGGCTCAGTTGGCCGCTCGGCCCGGAGGGGGTGCTGGCGGCGTTCGTGGCCACGGTGCTCGTCGCGATGATCTGGCGGCTGTTGGGGCATCAGAGCACGGCGGCACCGAACTCCTTCACCCGCGACATCTCCACGACGGTGTTCGTGCTCGCCTGGATCCCGCTGTTCGCGGCGTTCGGCACCATGCTGGTGCTGCCGGAGGACCGCGGGCCGCAGCGCGTGGTCGCCCTGGTGCTGCTCGTGGTCTGCTCGGACGTGGGTGGCTACGCCGCGGGCGTGCTCTTCGGCAAGCACCCGATGGTGCCGGCGATCAGTCCGAAGAAGTCCTGGGAGGGCTTCGCCGGATCGATGGTCGCGGGCGCAGTCGGCGCGGTGCTGGTGCTCAAGTTCCTGCTCGACGTGAACCCGCTGTGGGGTCTCATCCTCGGGCCGGTGGTGGTGATCACGGGGACCCTCGGCGACCTGCTCGAGTCGCAGGTCAAGCGCGACCTGGGCATCAAGGACATGGGCACCCTGCTGCCCGGTCACGGCGGTCTGATGGACCGCCTGGACTCGCTGCTGCCCAGCGCGGTCGTGGTCTGGGCGGCACTGACCGCCCTCATGGGCAGCTGACGGTCCGCGGTTCCGCACGGTGCGCGGCCCGACGGTGCGCGGCCCGACGGTGCGCGGCCCGACGGTGCGCGGCCCGGGTCAGCGTGTCCGGCGGAGGGCCTCGCGCAGGGGCCGCGGCACGACGCCCTCGCGGCGCCGGGCCTTGCGGCGCGTGATGACGACGCCGATCAGCGCGATCGCCCACAGCGGGTACTGCGCGAGCCAGGCCGCACGGAAGCCGTCGAAGGTCAGGCCCGCGCCGGCGCCCATGATCGAGCCCATCGCCTGGATCAGGACGAGGCTGGCGAGGAAGCCGCCGATGTTCACCATGCCCTGTGCGGTGCCGAGCACCCGTGAGGTGTTGAAGGATCGGGCGTAGTCGAAGCCGATCGCGCTGCTGGGACCGCCGACGGAGATCACCAGGACGAGCACCGTGAGCAACCACACCGGTGAGGGCTCGTCGCGGACCAGGACCGCCGTCCACACCGCGGCGCTGCCGATGATGATGGCGATCACCATCCACGAGCGGCGGGTCGGGAACCGTCCCGTGAGGTAGCCGATGACGGGGCCCGACGCGAGCGTCGCGACCACGCCGAAGGTCACGATCGCCCCCGCCTCGCCGGACGACAGGCCCTGCGCGGTGGTCAGGTACGGGACGCCCCACATGAGCATGAACGCCGTCACCGAGAACATCGCGCCCATGTGGGTGAAGAACCCGAGCCGGGTACCCGGGTGCATCCACGTGGAGCGGAGGATCCCGGGGATGTCCTGCGCGCGGACGGTGACCTTCGGCGCGACCTTCTCGGGCGGAGCGTCGCGCACGAACGCCAGCACGGCGATCGCGGCGATCAGACCGAGGCTCGCGGCGCCGAGATAGGCGGGGGTCCAGCCGTCGGCGTGCAGCAGCGCGAGGAAGGGGACAGCGGACAGGATCTGTCCGAGCTGGCCCGTCATGCCGGTCAGTTGCGTGACCAGCGGAATCCGGCGTACCGGGAACCACGCCGGGACCAGGCGCAGGACCGACACGAAGGTGAGCGAGTCACCGATGCCCACGGCCACGCGGCCGGCGATCGCCAGCGGCAACGACTCGGTGAGCGCGAGGGTCATCTGGCCCGCGGCCATGATCATCGCGCCGGTGAACACGAGGCGCCGCGACCCGAACCGGTCCAGCATGAGACCTGCGGGAATCTGCATGCCCGCGTACACCACGAGCTGCAGGACGACGAACGCCGAGAGCGTCGCGGGCGCCGCACCGTACCGCGCGGCGGCGTCGGTGCCGGAGACGCCGAAGGAGGTCCGCTGCAGGACGCCGATCACGTAGGCGAGAGTCGCCACCGACCAGACGATCCATGCGCGCATGGATCCATCGTTCCACCGGCCCTCCGGAGTGTCCGGAGCGGGTGAGTCGACGCCGGGGGCGCGCCGACCCGGCTCGCGGACCGCGCCCCTCAGTCCTGCAGCTTCTTCGCCGCGCGCCGCAGCTGGATGATCCGCAGCGCCCCGGCGAGGCCCACGAGCAGCGCTCCGCCGATCGCGGCGATGAGCAGCGAGACGCCCAGCGGCAGTGTGGTCTTCCAGAAGATCAGGTTGATCTCGGTGTTGTTCTGGTTCTGCACGATGAAGACCAGCAGGAGCAGGAGGATGACGGCGCCGCCGAGCAGCCCGGACCAGAGCGCGGCCGACCGCGTGTGCTTGACCTGCTGGTAGGCGTTGCGGGTGTCGACGCCGCGCTTGCTTGCGGAGGTCGTTGCCGTCGGGCCGGTCGACGGTGCCTCGTCGAGGTCCTCCCGCACTGCGGGAAGGTTCGCGGCGTCCGCCGCGTCGTCGGGGACCGGTGCTCCGAGCGACTCTTCGCCGTCTCGAACGCGGTCTTCGTCTTTCGCCATGGCGGCTATCCTGCCACCTCCGCGGGGACCCGGCACGGGGGCGCGCGGTGGCGCGGATCACCCGCCGGTCGTCGTGGTCGTCCGTTCGTCGCTGACGTGGGAGGATGGACTGGTTATGAGCACCTCTCTGCCGCTGGTATTCGACGCCCCCAAGCGCGGCAAGCCGCCGCGCCACCTCGCCGATCTCACCGATGACGAGCTCAAGACCGCGGTCAAGGACCTCGGTCTGCCCGCGTTCCGCGCGAACCAGCTCGCGCGGCACTACTACGGCCGGCTCGAGGCCGACGCGTCGACGATGACCGACCTGCCGGCCGGCGCGCGGGACACGGTCGGGCAGGCACTGTTGCCCGAGCTGATGACTCCCGTCCGGCACATCGCCACCGACAGCGGCACCACCCGCAAGACGCTGTGGCGCCTGCACGACGGGACGCTGCTCGAGTCGGTTCTGATGCGGTACACCGACCGCGCCACGCTGTGCATCTCGAGCCAGGCCGGCTGCGGCATGGCATGCCCGTTCTGCGCCACCGGGCAGGGCGGGCTCGACCGCAACCTGTCGACCGCGGAGATCGTGGACCAGGTGCGCAGCGCCGCCCGGGCCATGGCCGACGGTGACGTGGCCGGCGGCCCGGGACGCCTGTCGAACGTCGTGTTCATGGGCATGGGCGAGCCGCTCGCCAACTACAAGCGGGTGGTCCAGGCCGTGCGCCGCATCACCTCACCCGCCCCGGAGGGGATGGGCATCTCGCAGCGGCACGTCACCGTCAGCACCGTGGGACTCGCGCCCGCCATCCGGAAGCTGGCCGACGAGGGGCTGTCCGTCACCCTGGCGGTCTCGCTGCACACGCCCGACGACGAACTGCGCGACACGCTGGTGCCCGTCAACAACCGGTGGAGCGTCGCCGAGGTGCTGGACGCGGCGCGCTACTACGCCGACCGGACGGGTCGGCGCGTGTCGATCGAGTACGCGCTGATCCGCGATGTGAACGACCAGCCCTGGCGCGCGGACATGCTGGGCGAGAAGCTGCGTAAGAAGCTCGGCCAGTTCGCGCACGTCAACCTGATCCCGCTGAATCCGACGCCGGGCAGCGAGTGGGACGCGTCGCCGAAGGACCGTCAGGACGAGTTCGTGCGCAGGGTGATCGCGCAGGGTGTCTCGTGCACCGTGCGCGATACCCGCGGACAGGAGATCGCGGCGGCCTGCGGTCAGCTGGCCGCCGAGGAGAAGTAGCTCAGTACTTCCACTTGCGGCGGCGGGTGACCAGCCACTGGACGAGGATCGTGCCGAGGATCGCCACGGCGAAGCCGACGAGGAAGATGTCCTCGGTCTTGCCCTGGTGGTTGCCGTGCATCATGAACAGCAGGAGCGCGGCGAACAGCACGCCGGCGATCCGCGCGGAGGTGGGTGCGTTGCCGCTCCAGCCCCAATCGCGCGACGGGACGTCGGCGACGTCGACCTTCGAAGTGCTCTGACGCTCCAGGTCGGTGGTTGCCACTGCGTTCTCCTTCGTCGCTTCCGTCAGCTGTGCATCGGGGCGACCCGCGATGCACACCGGGCGCGGGCCCGGGATACGGGAGAATCCTATCCCGCTACGACCGTGCGTCGTACGAGGGGCGCGCAAACGCCTGGGTAGCGTGGCGGTGTGATCTTCCACCTCGCGTTCGTCGCCGACTGGAACGCCGCCCGTGCGGTCGGCGAGTACACCGTGTCCACCCGTGGAGCGTCGCTCGCGGACGTCGGTTTCGTGCACTGCTCGACCGCGGAGCAGTGGCGCGGCGTGCGGGAGCGGTTCTACGCCGACGTGCCGGTCGCGGACCTCGTCCTGCTGTCCGTCGACCCGACGGGGCTCGACGTGCGGTACGAGCCGCCGGCGCCCGGCGTGGAGGAGCTGTTCCCGCACGTCTACGGCCCGATTCCGGTGTCGGCGGTGGTCGGGGAGAACGCCCTCCAGGTGGTCGCGTTCCCCGACACCTCGTGGAGTGAGTCCGATCTGGACGTGTTGCCGGACGACGGGCACCGCTACGAGATCGTGGACGGGAGTCTGCTGGCGACCCCGCTTCAGTCGGACGTGCATCAGCTCGTCAGCGCCAACGTGCTGATGGTGTTGCGCACCTCGGCCTCGTTGTCGTTCCGGCCCCTGCACAGCATCGGCGTGCGAGTGCCGGGCGGCAGTCTCATCCCCGACATCACAGTCCTACGTCCGGGAGTCGCGAGGGACGTGGAATGGAGCGAGGCGGAGGACGTCGCGCTCGTGGTGGAGATTGCGTCTCGGTCCACCCGTGTCACGGATCGCACACTCAAGGCCGCGAAGTACGCCGAGGCGGGGATCCCGTCGTACTGGCGCGTCGACGCGGACGGGACCGTGACGATCCACACCGATCCCGATGGCCTCGATTACATGCGCACGCAGGTCGTGCGACCCGGCGAGCGACTGCGCGTCGCCGCTCCGTTCCCCGTCGAGCTGGATCCCGCGTCGCTCGTCGATTGACGCCTCCTAGTCTGAAGTGGTGACCACCCGCGTCCTCATCCTCGGCAGCACCGGCTCCATCGGCACTCAGGCGTTGGAGGTGATCGCGGAGAACCCGGACCGGTTCGAGGTCGTCGGGCTCGGCGCGGGCGGCGGCAACGTCGACCTGCTCGCGCAGCAGGCGCGCGCCACCGGCCTCGACGGTGCCCGGATCGGCATCGCCGATCCGTCCCGCGCCGCGGGCTTCGACGGTGCCCTCGCCGGCCCCGAGGCGATGACCCGGCTGGTCGAGACGGTCGAGGCCGACGTGGTGCTCAACGGTGTCGTCGGGAGTCTCGGGCTCGGCCCGACCCTCGCGGCGCTCGACAGCGGCGCACGGCTCGCGCTCGCCAACAAGGAGTCCCTGGTCGCGGGCGGCTCGCTGGTGCTGGCCCGTGCCGCCGAGGGGCAGATCGTGCCCGTCGACTCCGAGCACTCGGCGATCGCGCAGTGCCTGCGCGGCGGCAGCGCGGCCGAGGTGGACAGGCTGATCGTGACCGCTTCCGGTGGGCCCTTCTTCGGGCGCACCCGCGCCGAGCTGGCCGAGGTGACGCCGGAACAGGCCGCGCAGCACCCCACGTGGTCTATGGGGCGGATGATCACGCTCAACTCCGCGACGCTGGTCAACAAGGCGCTCGAAGTGATCGAGGCGCATCTGTTGTTCGGCGTGCCCTACGACCGGATCGATGTCACGGTGCACCGCCAGTCGGTGGTGCACTCGATGGTCACCTTCGTCGACGGCGCGACCATCGCCAAGGCCTCGCCGCCGTCGATGAAGCTGCCGATCGCCCTCGCGCTCGGGTGGCCGGACCGGGTCCCGGGCGCGTCCGCCGCCTGCGACTTCACGCAGGCCCACACCTGGACCTTCGCCCCGGTCGACGACGAGACCTTCCCCGCGATCTCCGTCGCCCGCGACGCCGGCACCCGCGGCGGCAGCCTCACCGCGGTGTTCAACGCCGCGAACGAGGTCGTCGCGCAGGCCTTCCTCGACGGCCGCACGTCCTTCCTCGCCATCGTCGACACGGTCGCGCAGGTCGTGTCCGACGGTGCCCAGTGGCAGGCCGAGCCGCGCGACATCGCAGATGTGTTGGCCGCCGAGGAGTGGGCCCGCCGGCGGGCGTCCGAGCTGGTCGGGCTGGTCTGATCCGACCGGTATTCTGGGGGTCATGATGTACGCACTGGGTATCGCGGCGTTCGCGCTGTGCATCCTCGCGTCGATCGCGTGGCACGAGTGCGGGCACATGTGGGCGGCGCAGGCCACGGGCATGAAGGTTCGGCGCTACTTCGTGGGTTTCGGCCCCACGCTCTGGTCGACGCGCCGGCCGAACACGCCCGACGGCATCGAGTACGGCGTCAAGGCCCTGCCGCTGGGCGGCTTCTGCGACATCGCCGGCATGACCCTGCTCGACGAGCTGAAGACGCCCGTCGAGCAGGAGAAGGCGATGTACAAGCAGGCCGCGTGGAAGCGCCTGTTCGTGATGTTCGCCGGGCCGGGGATGAACTTCATCCTGGGCGCGCTGCTCATCTACGGCGTGGCCGTCACCGCCGGCCTGCCGGCGATGAACACGACCCCGCGGGCGGCGGTCGCGGCCACCGGGTGCGTCGCCGACGCCACGACCAAGCCCAGCAAGGAGCAGCCGAGCAAGCCCGTGGGCGAGTGCCGCCCGAGCCCCGCGGCGCAGGCGGGGTTGCAGCGCGGTGACGTCATCACGTCCGTGAACGGCAAGGCCGTCGACGCAGACTCGGTGTTCGACGCGCTCCAGAATGCATCGGGCCCGATCGCGCTCGGGATCGAGCGGGACGGGCAGGAGCGCACGGTCACCGTCGACCCCCTGATCAGCAAGAAGTGGCGCGCGACGCCGGACGGCAAGGACCTCACCGAGGTCTCCGGGCCCACGATCGGCATCAGCGTCGGCACGCTCGGCGTGGTCAACCACTACAACCCGATCACCGCGATCGGCGGCACCGCGGCGTTCACCGTGGACCTCGGGAAGAAGACCGTCGTCGCGATCGGGCAACTGCCGCAGCGGATCCCGGCCCTCATCGACGCGATCAAGGGCGAGGAGCGCAGCCTCGACACCCCGCAGTCGCTCCTCGGCGCCTCGATGATCGGCGGCGAGGTGGCCGAGCGCGACATGTGGAGCGTGTTCTTCCTGCTGCTTGCGGGGCTGAACCTCATGCTCGGCCTGATCAACCTGCTGCCGGTCCCGCCGTTCGACGGGGGCCACATGGCCGTGATCCTCTTCGAGAAGCTCCGCGACCTGGTCACCGGGCGCAAGGGCGGCCCCGTCGACTACATGAAGCTCGCGCCGCTGACCTACATCGTCCTGGCCCTGGCAGGCGGGTACATGCTGCTCGTCCTGACAGCCGACATCGTCAATCCGATCAAGCTCTTCAACTGAAACCGGAGAAGCAGCACATGTCCGTAGGTTTGGGAATGCCGGCAGCCCCGGTCCCCGTTCTGGCCCCGCGCCGCAAGACCCGCCAGCTGAACGTGGGCGGAGTCGGCGTCGGTAGCGACAGCCCCATCTCGGTGCAGTCCATGTGCACCACCAAGACGCACGACGTGAACGCCACGCTGCAGCAGATCGCCGAGCTCACGGCGTCGGGCTGCGACATGGTGCGCGTCGCCTGCCCGCGGCAGGAGGACGCCGACGCGCTGCCGATCATCGCCAAGAAGGCGAACATCCCGGTCATCGCCGACATCCACTTCCAGCCGAAGTACATCTTCGCCGCGATCGATGCGGGCTGCGCCGCGGTGCGCGTGAACCCCGGCAACATCAAGGAGTTCGACGGCCGCGTGGGCGAGGTCGCGAAGGCGGCCGGCGCCGCGGGCATCCCGATCCGCATCGGCGTCAATGCCGGCTCGCTCGACAAGCGGCTGATGGAGAAGTACGGCAAGGCCACCCCGGAGGCCCTGGTCGAGTCCGCGCTGTGGGAGGCGAGCCTGTTCGAGGAGCACGGCTTCGGCGACATCAAGATCTCCGTCAAGCACAACGACCCGGTGATCATGGTCGAGGCGTACCGGCAGCTCGCCGCGCAGTGCGACTACCCGTTGCACCTCGGCGTGACCGAGGCGGGCCCGTCGTTCCAGGGCACGATCAAGAGCGCCGTCGCCTTCGGGTCGCTGCTGTCCGACGGCATCGGTGACACCATCCGCGTGTCCCTGTCGGCCCCGCCGGCCGAGGAGATCAAGGTGGGCGACGCGATTCTGCAGTCGCTGAACCTGCGGCCCCGCAAGCTGGAGATCGTTTCCTGCCCGTCGTGCGGGCGCGCCCAGGTGGACGTCTACAAGCTCGCCAACGAGGTCACCGCCGGCCTCGAGGGCATGGAGGTGCCGCTGCGCGTCGCCGTCATGGGCTGCGTCGTGAACGGTCCCGGCGAGGCCCGCGAGGCCGACCTCGGCGTCGCGTCGGGCAACGGCAAGGGACAGATCTTCGTCAAGGGCGAGGTCATCAAGACCGTCCCCGAGTCGAAGATCGTCGAGACGCTCATCGAGGAAGCCCTGCGCATCGCGGAGGAGTCGGGGGATAGTGAGACCGGTGCGCCGGTCGTGACGGTGACGTAGGGCCGTCCCGCCCGGCGCCGTGAGAGTGCGCGCAGCCGAACGAATGGACGCGCCAGAGGTGTGAGGAGCTGCCGGTGCTGAGGATGCTGCACGAACGGCCGGTCCCCGCGCGGGATCTGCCGAAGGTGTCGGCCGTCCTCGACGCCGATCCCGTCGCCTCGTGCATGGTCGCGGGCCGCGTCCAGGAGTGCGGCACCGATCCCGGCAGTCTCGGCGGGGAGCTCTGGACGCACCGCGACGCGGGCACCTCGCTGTGCTTCTCGGGCGCGAACCTCATGCCGCTGCGGGGAGACCTCGACGACATGCGGTACTTCGCGGCCCGGGCCGCTCGCAACGCGCGGACCGCTGCGTCGATCGTGGGTCGCGCGGAGTACGCGATGCCGCTGTGGGAGGAGCTCGAGCCGGCCTGGGGTCCCGCCAGGGAGGTCCGTCCGGAGCAACCACTGATGACGATGACGGAGCCCGCGCGATCGCCGCACCCCGGGGTGCGGCCGGCGCGGATGGCGGAGATCGATCGCTACCTCGACGCGTCCATCGCCATGTTCACCGCCGAGGTCGGCATCGATCCGCGCGGCGCCGACGGGGGCCGCGCCTATCGGCGCCGCGTCGCCAACACCATTCTCGGCGGGCGAGCGTACGTCCTGTTCGACGGTGCCGAGGTCGCCTTCAAGGCCGAGGTCGGGGCCGTCTCGCGCACCGTCGGGCAGATCCAGGGCGTGTGGGTGCGACCCGACCTGCGTGGGCAGGGCCTCGGCGGCGCCGGGACCGCCGCGGTCGCGGAATCGGTGCGACGTTCCGGACGGATCCCGAGCCTGTACGTCAACAGCTTCAACATCGCTGCGCGGCGTGCGTACGAGCGCGTCGGCTTCCGCCAAGTGGCGACCTTCGCCACCGTTCTGCTTACCTAGTACCTCGTGAACACATGGGGGTACGTGGTCGTCGCCGTGCTGATGGCGATCGGACTGTTGGGAATCCTGATCCCGGTGCTGCCGGGCTCGACGCTGGTCGCGCTCGGAATCCTGATCTGGGCGATCTTCAGCGGCGGGTCCGCGTGGTGGGTCTTCGCCGGCGCGCTCGCGGTGATGGTGCTCGCGTGGGGCGTGAAGTACCTCGTGGGCGGCCGGACGATGGCCAAGGCGGGCGTCGGGAAGTGGTCCCTGGTCGTCGGCGGTGTCGCCGGCATCGTGCTGTTCTTCGTGATCCCGGTGGTGGGGCTGGTGATCGGGTTCATCGGCGGCACGTTCGCGGCCGAGGCCGTGCGGCTGCGGGACGCCCGTGAAGGGTGGAAGGCGGCCCTGGCCGCCACCAAAGCCGCAGGCCTGCTCATCCTCATCGAACTGGCCGGTGCGCTGTGTGCGATCGGGATCTGGCTCGCGGCCGTGATCAGCTGAGCCGGGCGGCACAATCCGGATCGGACTGCGGATCGTGGATCGCGCTACCACTGCCGACACGACGACCTACGCCGAGCGACGGGACCGGAACGGGTACTCGGGCCGCCGACCATGCTCGAGGAAGGCTATGGCTCGGTCACGGAACCGTGTTCCCGGACGCGCGGCGAGGTGCTGCGCAGGATCCCAGACCACCCAGTGCAGTTCGGTGGCGAGCGCGTTGGCGAACGCCAGTACCTCGTCGAAGGCATCGGTGATGCGGTGTGCGTTCGGCGCGATGGGCATGGAGATCACCATGATCCCGCCTCTGCGTACCTCCAGCACGACGCCGCTGTCGGCGTCGGCGAAGATCTCCGTATCCAACCGCCCCCAGCGCAGTTCCATGTTCTGGACGAGGTGCACGTCACCCGCGTAGCCCGCGCAGAACTCCCGGACGGCCAGGAGTTGCTCGTCGCGGTCCGAGTCCCCGCGGCCGTTGAACCTGGATTCGGTGTCCGGGTCGCGATCGAAGGCGGCGTCGTACTCGCGGCCGTAGTCGCGGTCGTCGGAACGGCTGAAACCGTTGTGGTAGTTGTAGCCCAGCGGATCACGGCTCCCGCAGTCGTGACACTCGTACTGGGATTCGTAGCTGCGCTCGTACGAGTCGTACCCGTATCCGGTGCGCCTCCCGCGCGGCCCGATCACGAACGCGTACTCCTCCGCGATCGGCCCGTTGAGGAACTGCGTCGTGACGCTGGCCTTCGTCGCGCGGATCTCCGACCGCGATCCGTCGTGCCCCTGCGCCACGACCCTGCCCTTGAGGACGTGACCCATCGGCTTGAGGTAGTGGCGAACGAGGAATCGCAGCCACTCCGCCGAGCGGTCGAAGTCGGGATCTCGATCCCAGACGATCGCCGTGCCGTCCGGGTTGGACACCCAGTGACATCCGCCGCGCGGAACCTTCGCCCGCTCCGGCACCGGTTGGTTCTGCGCGGCGATCGCCGTGCGTTCCTCAAGCGTGAGGGGCGGGTCCACCGCGAACTCGCCCTCGAATGATGCCTCGTTGATCATGGTTCCCCCGATCGATCTGTTCCCCTTACCTATTGGACGCGCGGGGCGGCCGTTCGGTTCCGTAGGGTGTCGCCATGACCTTCGACGCGGCGGCATTGTTCGACCTCACCGGACGCACTGCGCTGGTCACCGGTGCGAGTTCGGGGATCGGGGCGGCGATCGCGGAGGCGCTCGACGGTGCCGGCGCCCGCGTCCTGCGCGCCGGACGCGACCGGGCTCGGCTCGGCCCGGACGGGATCAGCGCGGATCTCACCCGTGGCGCAACGGAACTCATCGAGCAGGTCGACGCGCGGCTGGGGGAGGGCGGCACCGTCGACGTGCTCGTCAACTGCGCGGGCAGCAACCCGCGCCCACCCCTCGCCGATATCGACGACGCGCTCTACCGTGAGATCCTCGCCGTGAACCTCGATGCGCCCTTCCAACTCGGCCAGCACTACGGGCCGCGAATGGCGGAGCGCGGCTGGGGGCGGATCATCAACGTGGCCTCGACGCAGGCGCACCGCGCCTTCGGCAACAGCGGCGTCTACGGCGTCGCCAAGGCCGGCATCGCGGGCCTCACCCGCTCGCAGTCCGAGGCGTGGGCGCCGCGCGGGGTGACGGCGAACTCGATCACGCCGGGCCTCGTCGCGACGCCCATGACCACCGCCGTGCTCGCCGATTCCGAACGTTCCGAGTACTTCCGGCGCCGCGCGCACACCGGGACGCTCGGCGCACCGTCGGACTTCGCGGCCGCGGCGGTGTTCCTGGCGGGCCCGGGCTCGGCGTGGGTGACCGGCCAGAACCTCTGCGTCGACGGTGGCCTGTCGGTGACCTGAGCGCCGGCTACACGCGCTCGAGCACGACGCTGGCGCCGTGGCCGCCGGCCGCGCAGATCCCGAGCAGCGCGGTGTCCTTGCCGGTGAGCGCCAGCTCGTTCGCCATCGTGGTCACCATGCGGGCGCCGGTGGCGCCGAACGGGTGCCCGATGGAGACGGACCCGCCGTGCACGTTCAGGCGGTCGAGGTCGATCTCGCCGACCGGCTCGTCGCGGTCCAACCGCTCCGCGGCCCAGGTGGGGCTCGCGAGCGCGTCGAGCACGGACAGGGTCTGCGCGGCGAAGGCCTCGTGGATGTCGACGAGGTCGACGTCGCCGAGCTTCAGGCCCGCCTTGTCGAGCGCGCGCGGCATGGAGATCGCGGGTCCGATGAGCACCTCGTCTGCCGGGTCGACGCTGACATAGCTCCACGACCGGACCGCCGCGAGCGGCGTCAGCCCGAGCTCGCGGGCCTTGTCCTCGCTCATGATCAGCACGGCGGAGGCACCGTCGGTCAGCGGACTGGCGTTGCCCGCCGTGACGGTGCCGTCGCGGTCGAAGGCGGGCTTGAGCGCCGCGAGCTTGTCCAGGCTCGTGTTCGCGCGGACCAGGCCGTCGCGCTGGACGACGGTGCCGTCGGGGGTGGTTACCGGGACGACCTCGCGGTCGAACCGGCCGGAGGCGATCGCGGCGGCGGCGCGCCGGTGCGAGCGGAGGGCGAACTCGTCCTGGGCCGCGCGCGTGATCCCGTGGATCCTCGCCATCTTGTCGGCGGACTCGCCCATGACCTCGCCGGTGGTGCGCTCCTCGATCCTGGGGCGGCTGGGCAGGAGGCCGGTGAACGGCGCCAGACCGACGGCGGCGGAGAGGTAGTCGCGCGGAGAGGGCTTGCCGAGGGCCAGTGGCGCCGCGGCTTGGACGAGCTTGCTGGGCAGGTTCACCGCGGCGTTGGACACGGAGTCGGAGCCGCCCGCGATCATGATGTCGTACTCGCCGCGCTCGATCGCCGCGGCAGCCGTCGTGATCGCCTGCAGGCCCGACGCGCAGGCGCGGGTCACGGTGTGGCCTTCGACGCCGTGTCCGAGTCCCAGATCGAGGGCGACCTCGCGAGCGATGTTCGGGGCGCCGGCGGGGAGGATGACGCCGCCCCACACCATCGCCTCGATCCGGGTCCGCGCCTGCGGGACCGCGTCGAGAAGGCCCCGCACGGCCGCGCCGGCGAGGGCGATGGTGTCGAGGTGGACGAACTCGCCGAAGGCGCGGACGAACGGAGTGCGGGCGCCGGAGACGATCACGGCGCGGCGGCTGGACGGAGTGGTCATGCGGCGATCTTACTCATGAGTCAGTTCGCAGTGTGGCGGGGCACACACCATCACTTCCGCCTCAGTCTTCACAGCCCAGCGCGGCACCCGGGAAGTGTCGGTGCCCCGTCGTAGCCTTGCGGCGTGGAGAAGCTGCGCGCCCGTCTGGTGGTGATCGTCGTGGTCGTCGTGGCGATGATCGCGCCTTCGGCGTGCGCGCCCGCGAACACGAACGGCCCGGGCCCCGTCGCGGTCCGGTTCGGGGCCGCGCTCGCGGACAAGGACTTCGACGGGGCCGCGGCGCTGACGACCTCCCCGGACGCCGCTGAGGCGGCGCTGCGCGCGGCGTTCGACGGCCTGCAGGCCCGGGGTGTGCAGATCAAGGTCGGTCAGGTGCGCACCACCGGCGCCACCAGCGAGGTCGAGTACGAGTACGTGTGGGACCTGCCCGCCGACGCGGGGCGGTCCGGCCGCACCTGGGACTACCGCGGATCGCTCACGAGCATCCAGGAGAACGGGCAGTGGAAGGTGCGGTGGGCGCCGTCCGTCCTGCACCCGCGGCTCGGCGCCAACCAGACCATGGTGCTGCGCTCGCTCGCCGCGACCAAGGCGCCGGTGAACTCCGCGTCCGGCGGGGCCGTGCTCGTGCCGGGCGTGATCAATCGCATCCGGCTCGAGGCGTCGAAGGTCCCTGCGCCGACCACGGTGCTCGACGTCGCGGGGCAGTTGGTGCGCGCGTTGCAGCCGATCGTTCCGGGTCTGGACCCGGTGCAGATCACCGAGCAGGCGACCTCGTTGCGCGCGCCCTACGTGGTGGCCTCGGTGAACCAGGCCGACCTGCGCAAGCTCGCCGGGGACGTCACGGCGCTGCCCGGCGTCACGCTGGTCGAGCAGGCCGACCTGGTGCCCACCGACCGCACCTTCGCGCCCGCGCTGATGTCGTCGATCAAGAAGAACGTCACGGGCGACCTCGCGGGCAAGGACGGCTGGGAGGTGATCGCGCAGGCCGACACCGGGGCGCGCGTGACGACCCTCTCCTCGACGGCGCCGCAGACGGCGTCCGCGGCCACCGTGAGCATCTCGCCGCTCGCCCAGGCGGCGGCGCAGGCCGCGGTCGACACCCGGCGCGACAGGCAGGCGATGATGGTCGTGATCCAGCCGTCCACGGGCAACGTGCTCGCCGTCGCGCAGAACCCCGAGGCCGACAAGTTCGGTTCGCTCGCCACCACCGGCCAGTACCCGCCGGGTTCCACCGGCAAGATCGTCACGGCCACCGCGGCGATCTCCACGGGCCTCGCGACGCCGGACACGATCGTCCCGTGCCCCGGCACCATCACGATCGGCGAGCGATCCGTGCCGAACTACAACGAGTTCTCCCTCGGTGACGTCACGATGCAGCGCGCCTTCGCCCGCTCGTGCAACACCAGTTTCGCGTTCCTCGGCGCGAAGATGAAGCCGGATGCTCTGCATACCGCCGCCGCCGAGTTGGGGATCGGGCCCGAGTACACGATCGCCGCGCTCCCGGTCTCGTCCGGTCAGTACCCGCTGCCGAAGGCGATGGTGAACCAGGTGGAGGACAGCTTCGGCCAGGGCGAGGTCCTGGTGAGCCCGTTCTCGATGGCCCTCGCGGTGGCCTCCGTCGCGCACGGCGGGGCGGTGACCCCGCAGCTGATGCTCGGCAAGCCCACGAAGGTCGACGGGGAGCGGCCCCCGCTGGATCCGAAGGCCGTCGACGGGGTGCGGGCCATGATGCGCGAGGTGGTCGCCTCGGGCACCGCCGAGCTCATCCGCGGCGCCGGCGACGTCCTCGGCAAGACCGGTGAGGCGGAGGTCGACGGTGGTTCTCACGCCTGGTTCGTCGGCTACCGCGGCGACCTGGCCTTCGCCACCCTCGTCGTCCTCGGCGGCAGCTCCGACAACGCCGTCGCGGTGACGAAGCAGTTCTTCGACCGGTTCGACGCACCGGTCTCCGCCGTCCCGAACTGAGCGCCGTGGAGAGGGTTCGCGGGGCGGGTGCTGCGGGACGTATGCGCTCCGGATTTCCGGCTATGAAATCCTGACCGCCAGTGACGGAACGGACGGCATGTCGAGCCCGTCGGACTCGAGGCAGGCCTGACGGCTCAGTAGGGCGCCGCGATTCCCGGCCCAGGACGTCGATACCTTCCTCCCGCGGGAGGTTTTCACTCGATATCGGGTTGCAGCCCGATGATCTGGCAGTAGCTCCCGCGGGAACTTCCGCCGGGCACCATGGATGTCCGCTTTGTCACTGGCGGTCACGGTTGCATAGTCGCTCGCCGGCGGTGTGGTCAGCTTCGCGGCGAGGGTGGACACCTGCCGCCGCCGCGAACCCTCGCACCTGCCCGCGCCCGCCCGTGCCCGCGCACCGTCGGGCGCCCGATACGCTGGTGCGATGACCCGCGCTGCACTGGTTCCCGGCACCGTCTCGCCCCGTCTGGCCGTCCCCGCGAAGATCGTGCGGCCCGAGTACGTCGACAAGCCCTCGGCGAACGAGGGGAACGAGCCGTGGGTGCAGACGCCCGAGACCATCGAGAAGATGCGCCTGGCCTCGCGGATCGCGGCCGACGCGCTGCAGGCCGCGGGTGCTGAGGTACGGCCCGGCGTCACGACCGATCACCTGGACCGGGTGGCGCACGAGTACATGCTCGACCACGGCGCCTACCCCTCGACGCTGGGCTACCGCGGCTTCCCCAAGAGCTGCTGCACCAGCCTCAACGAGGTGATCTGCCACGGCATCCCGGACTCGACCGTGATCGAGGACGGCGACATCGTCAACATCGACGTCACCGCGTACATCGACGGCGTGCACGGCGACACCAATGCGACCTTCCTCGCCGGGGAAGTCTCCGAGGAGCATCGCCTGCTGGTCGAGCGGACGCACACCGCGACGATGCGGGCGATCAAGGCCGTCAAGCCCGGTCGGGAGCTGAACGTGGTGGGGCGCGTCATCGAGTCCTACGCGAACCGCTTCGGCTACAGCGTGGTCCGCGACTTCACCGGCCACGGCATCGGCGAGACCTTCCACAACGGACTGGTCGTGCTGCACTACGACGCGCCGAACGTCGAGACGGTGCTCGAGCCCGGCATGGTCTTCACCATCGAGCCCATGATCAACCTCGGCGGCCTCGACTACGAGGTCTGGTCCGACGGCTGGACCGTGGCCACCACCGACAAGAAGTGGACGGCCCAGTTCGAGCACACCCTGGTCGTCACCGAGGACGGCGCCGAGATCCTCACCCTGCCGAGCGATTCCGCCGCCTAGCGCGATGGAGCTGCACGGCGCCCTCCTCATCGCCGGCGCCACCTCCGACGCCGGGAAGTCCACCGTCACGGCCGGACTGTGCCGTCTGCTCGCCCGGCGGGGTGTGCGGGTCGCGCCGTTCAAGGCGCAGAACATGTCCAACAACTCCGTCGCCACCGTCGAGGCCGACGGCACGAGCGGCGAGATCGGCCGGGCCCAGGCGACCCAGGCCCTCGCGTGCGGCCTGGCACCGTCGACCCGGTTCAACCCCGTCCTGCTCAAGCCGGGCAGTGACCGCCGCAGCCAGCTGGTCCTGCACGGCCGCGCCGTCGGCGACGTGGGCGCCCGCGACTACATCACCCGCCGGCAGTGGCTGCTCGACGAGGTGACGACCACACTGAACACACTGCGCGAGGAGTTCGACGTGGTGCTCTGCGAGGGCGCCGGCAGCCCCGCCGAGATCAACCTGCGCGCCACCGACATCGCGAACATGGGCCTCGCCCGCGCCGCGGACCTGCCGACGCTGATCGTCGGCGACATCGACCGCGGGGGAGTGCTCGCGCACCTCGCGGGCACCGTCGCCGTGATGCCGCCGGAGGACCAGCGCCTCGTGTACGGCTTCCTCATCAACCGGTTTCGCGGCGATGTCTCTCTCCTCGAGCCCGGCCTCGAGCAGCTCGAGGCGATCACGAGGCGCCCGACCCTCGGCGTGCTCCCGTACCTCACCGATCTCCGGCTCGACGCCGAGGACTCCCTCGCCGCGCTCGGCACGGACCTCGTCGGCCGCGGATCGACCGCCCCGGACCCGATCACCGTCGCCGCGATCGCCCTGCCCCGCGTCTCCAACACCACCGACGTCGAGGCGCTGGCCGTCGAGCCGGACCTGACGGCCCGCTGGACCACCCGCCCCGCCGACGTCCTCGCCGCCGACCTCGTCGTCATCCCCGGCACGAAGAGCACCGTCGGCGACCTGGCCTGGCTCAGGGACACCGGCCTCGCGGACGCCCTGATCCGCCGGGCCGCCGCCGGCGGGCCGGTCGTCGGTATCTGCGGCGGCTACCAGATGCTCGGCCGCACGATCGCCGACCCCGCCGGGGTCGAGGCACCGTCGGGCACCCGGGTCGAGGGGCTCGGCATCCTCGACCTCGACGTCGAGTTCGCGTCCGAGAAGACCGTTCGGAACGTCGCGGGGATCGGCCTGGGTGTGCCCGCGGCGGGCTACGAGATCCATCACGGCACCGTCGTCCGGACCGCGGAAAGCCCTGCGCTGCAGGGGCCCGACGGTGCCGAGGGCGCGCTGAACGGCGCTGTGCTGGGTACCCACTGGCACGGGCTCTTCGGGTCGGACGGCTTCCGCCGGGAGTACCTGCGCCACGTGTTCGGGAACCGGGACCTCGGCCCGACCGTGAATTACGACGGTGCCCGGCTCGCCCAGCTCGACGTGATCGCCGACGCGATCGAGGAGCACTGCGATGTCGATGCGGTCCTGCGTCCACTGCGTTCCGAGGGCGCGTTTTCGGCGATCCTGCCGTCCATTCGGATCATCAGTGACTAGCGTTAGCGATCATGGGGATCGATTCAGCGCAGACGGTGCAGGTGCCTGCGGGCTCGTGGACCTTCGACGTGTCGGTCGGGGGGTCTGAGCACGGCGTACCCGTTCTGCTGCTGCACGGCTTCCCGCAGACCGAGGAGTGCTTCGACCAGGTCCGCGAACGCCTGCACGAGGCGGGGCTGCGGACCATCGCGCCGCGCCAGCGCGGCTACAGTCCCGGTGCGCGGCCGCTGGGCGCCGATCAGTACACGATGAAGCACCTCGCGGAGGACGCCGCCCGCATCCTCGACGCGCTCGAGGTGCCGTACGCGCACGTCGTCGGGCACGGGCTGGGCGCCACCGTCGCCTGGCACTTCGCCGCCGCCTACCCGCTGCGCGCGATGAGCCTGACCGCCGTCTCCTTCGGTCATCCGTCGGCGTTCGGCGCGGCGATGGCCACCGATCAGGATCAGCGGCAGCGCTCCCGCTACCTCGAGCTGTTCCTGCAGGCCGGCGCCGCGGAGAAGGCGCTGCTCGACAACAACGCGCGCACCCTGCTGGCCACCGCGCCGGGCGGCGGCATCGAGGCGCTCGCCGACGAGCAGGCACTGACGGCCGCCCTGAACTGGTACCGGGCGAACCTCGTGCCCGGCGGGGAGGGGCTGGACTGCCCGGTCATCGAGGTCCCGACGACGCTGGTGTGGGGCAACCGCGACGCGATCGCCGGTGCCGCGCAGGCCAAGGGCACCGCCCACTACCTCCGCGCCGACTACCGCCTGTCCGAGGTGCCCGACGGTGACCATTGGCTCCCGCTGCGCGCCCCCGCGGCGCTGGCCTCGGAGATCGCGCTGCGCACGCTCCGGAACTGATCCGGCTAGTCGTCCTTCGACAACCCCAGCAGCGCGTTCTCCACGAGCTCCGGCAGGGCGGGGTGGATCCAGTACTGCCCCCGCGCGAACTCGAGTGCGGGGATCGAGAAGGACATCGCGGTGATCGCCGACTGGATCAGCGTCGACGCCTGCGGCCCCACGATGTGCGCGCCCACGAGCAGCCCCGTCGAGCGGTCCGCGACGAGCTTGCAGACGCCCGCGACGTCGCCCATCGCCCACCCGTAGGCGACGTCGGCGTACTTCTGCACGGCCACGGCCACGTCGATGCCCTCGGCGCGGGCGACCGCCTCGTTCAGTCCGACCGACGCGACCTGCGGGTGCGAGAACACCGCGCCCGGAACGAACCGGTGGTCCGAGGTCGCGGCCGGGGCGTCCCAGCCGGACAGCAGGTTCTCCGCGGTGACCCGGGCTTCGTGGTTGGCGACGTGCCGGAGCGGGAACCGCGTGCTCACGTCGCCGAGCGCCCACACGCCGCGCACGGACGTGCGCTGGTGCTCGTCGACGGGGATGCGCCCGGCATCGTCGAGTTCGATCCCGATGGCCGAGGTCGAGAGCGTGTCGCCGTTGGGCGTGCGGCCCGTCGCGACGAGCAGGACGTCGCCGGCCACCGTCGAGCCGTCCGTGAGGTCGACCTCGACGCCGTCCCCGACGGCGCGCGTCGCCGTCACCTCGGTGCTCAGCCGCACGTCCCACTTCTCGGAGACGAGCTCGGTGAACAGCTCGGAGATCGTCTCGTCCTGCGAGCGCAGCAGGCGCGGGCCCCGCGCGACGACGGTGACCCGTGCCCCGAGACCGGCGAAGACGTGCGCGAACTCGGCGGCGATGTACCCGCTGCCCACGATGATGACGTGCCCGGGCAGAGCGTCGAGCCGCATGATCGAGTCGCTGGTGTGGAACGGCGCGGTGCCCGCGGTGAACACGGGCGGGACGACCGCCCGTGACCCCGCGGCGATGACGACCTCGCGCCCGGTCACCACGGTGCCGTCGGCCAGTTCCAGACGGTGCAGGCCGTCGGGCGAGGAGGGCAGGAACCGAGCCTCCTGCTGGAAGACGGTGATGTTGGGGCACTTCTCGACCCGGTACCGCAGGCCCCCGGCCGCGTACCGGTCGATCCGCCCGAAGACGCGGTCCCGGATGTCCGCCCAGCGGGTCCCGGTGACCTCGGCGTCGACGCCCAGTGCTCCGGCCTCGCGCGCCTCCTCGGCGACGTCCGCGGGGTACACGAACATCTTCGTGGGGATGCAGCCCACGTTCAGGCAGGTGCCGCCGAACGCACCGTTGTAGGCCGTCCCCTTGTCGACGATCGCGACGGTCCGGTCGTCGAAGCGGTGATCGGGGATGGTGTTTCCGGCTCCCGACCCGATGATGACGAGGTCGAACACCTGCTCGTCCATGTCAGGCCTCGATCTCCCGGGCGAGCCAGGCGCCGAGCTCGGCGTAGGCGCGATCGCGCGCCGGCTGCACGGAGAGGAAGACGTCGTGCTTGGCGTCCTCGACGGGGACCACGGAGAGGCGGCCGCCGAGCGCGCCGGACCACTTGGCGATCTGCCGGGTGTCGAGCACGACATCGGCCCGGCCGGCCTCCTCGCTCCACTCCTTCGGGGCGAAGCTCTTCGTCGAGCGCAGCACCAACGACGGGACGCCGATGTCCAGCCCGCGGTGCAGCAGGCTGTGCGCCACGCGGACCGCGCGCAGCCAGCCGAAGCGGACCGGGAATCCCTCGATCGGCTTGATCCGGGTGTCGAAGTCGAACTCCCCGTGCTCGCTGATGTGAACGGTCTGGCCGTAGACGCCGACCGCCTCGACGGGGACGACGCGCGTGCCCACGGCCTTGCCGATGAGCTTGACCACCGGCGTCGCGACCTCGCGCAGCACCACCGAGCCCTGCAGGTCGAACCAGGGGCTGTCGAGGACGAGGCCCACGATCGGGGCGGTCCGGCCGGCCTTGCGGCGCCGATCCAGCCACAGGGGGGTGATCAGGCCGCCGGTGGAGTGCGCCGCCACGACGACGCCGAGGCCGGGGTGCTCCTGCTCGATGGCCGCGACCGCGAGGTCGAGCTCGCGGTCGTAGACCGTGAAGTCGGTCGCGTAGTGCGCCGACTGGCCCTCTCGCAGCGAGCGTCCGCACTTGCGCAGGTCGAGTGCGTAGAACGCGTAACCGCGGTCGGCGAAGTACTCCGCGACCCCGGTCTGGAAGAAGTAGTCCGAGAACCCGTGGACCCAGAGCACCGCGTGCTGCGGGTCCTTCGGGCCCGAGACGTGCTTGACCAGCGTCGCCACGACATCGCCGCCCGGTTCGCCGTCCGGGTCCGGGCCCAGCTCGAAGGTGTGGGCGCGAAAGTCGTCGCCGAGGATGTCGGGGGAGTAGGTCAGCTCAGTGGTCGCCACGGGTTCACTGTAGTGAGCGCGGCCGGATCCGGGTCAGCGGGAGACGTGAGTCGCAGCGACCGGTGGGACTGCACGGTGTGCCGCGCGCCGTCGCAGTGCCCCGGAGTAAGGTTCTCGCCCAGAAGGGGGACCCGCGCTGCGGGCCCCGCCCCACGTCGAGGAGTGAACAACCAGATGGCCCGTAACGTGATCAGCACGGACGTCGCGCTCGTCGGAGCGGGAATCATGAGCGCCACGCTCGGCACCCTGATCCGCAAGCTGGAGCCCAGCTGGTCGGTGACCGTGTTCGAGGCGCTCGATGCCGCCGCCGCCGAGTCGTCCGATCCGTGGAACAACGCGGGTACCGGACATTCCGCGCTCTGCGAGCTGAACTACACCCCGCAGGCCGCCGACGGCTCCGTCGACATCTCCAAGGCCATCACGATCAACGAGCAGTTCCAGGTCTCGCGCCAGTTCTGGTCGTACGCGGTCGACGCCGGCGTCCTCGACGATCCGTCGGACTTCATCAACCCCATCCCGCACGCCAGCTTCGTGCACGGCGCCGACAACGTCGAGTACCTCCGCAAGCGCTACGACGCGCTCTCCGGGCAGACGCTGTTCGAGGGCATGGAGTTCTTCACCGACCCGGCCACCTTCAGCGAGCGCCTGCCGATCATGGCCGCGGGCCGCAACTTCGGCGACCCGGTCGCCGTGAACTGGTACGAGGGCGGCACCGACGTCGATTTCGGCTCGCTGACCAAGAAGCTGATCAACTACGTCGGCAAGGGCGGCGCGGTCCACTTCGGGACCAAGGTCACGAACCTCAAGCGCACCACGGACGGCTGGCGCCTGACGATCAAGAACCTGCGCACCCACGAGGTGTCCTACGTCGACGCGCGCTTCGTCTTCGTCGGTGCCGGCGGCGGTGCGCTGCCGCTGCTGCAGAAGTCGGGCATCAAGGAGGCCAAGGGTTTCGGCGGCTTCCCCGTCTCGGGCCAGTTCTTCCGCTGCAGCAACCCCGAGCTCATCGACCATCACGCCGCGAAGGTGTACGGCAAGGCGGCCGTGGGCGCGCCCCCGATGTCGGTGCCGCACTTGGACACCCGCGTCATCGAGGGCAACAAGGGGCTGCTGTTCGGCCCGTACGCCGGGTTCTCGCCGAAGTTCCTCAAGGCCGGCCAGTACACCGACCTGCCCCTGTCGGTGAAGCCCAACAACCTCCTCCCGATGATGGCCGTGGGCCTCAAGGAGATGGGCCTGACCAAGTACCTCATCGGCGAGCTCATGCAGTCGCCGGCGGACCGCGTCAAGACCCTCTCCGAGTTCGTGCCCCGCGCCGAGGGCCAGGACTGGGAGCTCATCACCGCCGGTCAGCGTGTCCAGGTCATCCGTAAGGGCCCGGGTGGCGGCAACCTCGAGTTCGGTACCGCGGTCATCGCCGCCGACGACGAGTCGATCGCCGGCCTGCTCGGCGCCTCGCCGGGCGCCTCGACCGCCGTTCCGGCGATGCTCGACGTGCTCAGCAAGTGCTTCCCCAAGCATATGCAGGCGTGGAAGCCGCTGCTGCAGGAGATGATTCCGTCGTACGGCACGACGCTCAACGACAACAAGCAGCTGTTCACCCAGGTCTGGGACTGGACCGACCGCACGCTGCAGCTGGCCCCGGGCGTCGGGGCCGACGCGCAGGGCTGAGCCCGTGCGCCGCGCCACCGGCGACACCCTCGACGCGAGCACCCTCCACGCGCTGCTGAAGCTGCGCGCGGAGGTGTTCATCGCCGAACAGCAGAGCCCCTGGCTGGACATCGACGGGCGCGACCTCGATCCGTCGACGATCCACTTCTGGCTGCCCGACGGTGCGCCCGGGTCCGGCCCGGGTCGTGACGTCGTGGCGACGGTGCGGCTCACCGCCGAGGGACCTGGCCTGGCCCGGATCGGTCGGGTGTGCGCGGCACCGTCGGCCCGCGGGCAGGGGCTGATCGGCCTGCTGATGGCGGCCGCGCTCGACGAGCTCGGCGAACGGGCGTGCCTGCTGGAGGCGCAGTCCCACCTGGAACCGATGTACGCGAAGTACGGATTCGCCCGTGAGGGAGACGAGTTCGTCGAGGACGGGATCCCGCACGTCCCGATGAGGAGGCCGGCACGTGATTGACCGCTACCCGTTCAGTGCGGTCGTGGGCCACGACGAGCTGCGGCTCGCATTGACGCTGTGCGCCATCGCGCCCGCCGTGGGCGGCGTCCTCGTGCGCGGCGAGAAGGGCACCGCCAAGTCCACCGCCGCGCGTGCGCTCGCCCCGCTGCTGCCCACGCGGCCCGACGGTGCCCCCGCCCGCCTCGTGGAACTGCCCATCGGCGCCACGGAGGACCGCGTGGTCGGCTCGCTCGACCTGCACCGCGCGCTCGGTGAGGGCGCGGTCGATTTCACGCCCGGCCTGCTCGCGGACGCCGACGGCGGCATCCTCTACGTCGACGAGGTCAACCTGCTCTCCGACCATCTGGTCGACGTCCTGCTCGACGCCGCCGCGATGGGACGCGTCACCGTCGAGCGCGACGGGATCTCCCGCGCCTACCCCGCCCGGTTCGTTCTGGTGGGTACCATGAATCCGGAGGAGGGCGAGCTGCGCCCGCAGCTGCTCGATCGCTTCGGGCTCGCCGTGGACGTGCACGCGAGCCGCGAGGTGGACGTGCGCGTCGAGGTGATGCGCCGACGCCTGGCCTTCGAGTCCGACCCCGCGGCGTTCGCCGCCGAGTACGCCGACGTCGACGCAGACCTGGCCCGCCGCATTGCCGATGCCCGCGACCGGCTTCCGGGGGTCGCGCTCCCCGACGCCGAGCTGCGCCGCATCGCCGCGGTGTGCGCCGCCTTCGACGTCGACGGCATGCGCGCCGACCTGGTCATCGCCCGCGCCGCGCTGGCCCACGCCGCGTGGCGGGGTGCGGCCGAGGTCACCGAGGACGACGTCCGCGTCGCCGCGGAACTGGCCCTGCCGCACCGCAAGCGCCGCGACCCCTTCGACGAGCCGGGCCTCGACGACACCGAACTCGACCGCGCCTTCGACGACGCCCGCGCCGACGACGAGCCGGACCCCGAACCGGATCCCGATCCCGACGGCCCGGGAGGCGGCGACGCCCCGGAACCGCCGCCGTCCGGGCCCGACTCCGCGGGATCGCAGGAGCAGCAACCGGATCCGGCCGGCGGCACCCCGCTCCCGACGGCGCGGCACCGCACCGTCGCCAAGCTGACGGTGCCCGGCACCGGGACCGGCGGGGCGACGGGCCGCCGCTCCAAGACCCGCTCCGACCGCGGCAGCGTCGTCCGGGCCGCGCCGGCGGGCACCGGTTCCGGCCTGCACCTGGCCGCGACGCTGCGGGCGGCCGCGCCCGAACAGGCCGCCCGGGGCCGGGCCGCAGGGCCGCTGCGCCTCGCCCCGTCCGACCTGCGGTCCCCGGTGCGCGAGGCGACCGAGGGGAACCTCGTCGTGTTCGTCGTGGACCTGTCCGGGTCGATGGCGGCACGGGAGCGGCTCGCACTGGTCGGTGAGGCCGCGGTGTCGCTGCTCCGCGACGCCTACCAGCGGCGCGACAAGGTGGCCGTGATCGGCTTCCGCGGCGCCGAGGCGACGCTGTTGGTTCCGCCGACCCGGTCGGTCGACGTGGCCGTCGCACGGTTGTCCCGCGCCCGCACGGGCGGCCGCACCCCACTCGCCGAAGGGCTGATCGAGGCGCGGAAGCTGTTGCGCCGTGAGGATCTGCGGCCCGATGCCCGGCGGCCGCTCGTCGTGCTGCTCACCGACGGCCGCGCGACCGCCGGCCACGACCCGCTGCCCCGCGCGCTCGCCGCCGCGGCGGGCCTGCACGCCGATGCGCGAGCCGCCGTGGTCGTGGACTGCGAGACCTCGATGGTCCGGCTGGGGCTGGCAGCGAAGGTGGCGGCGGCCCTCGGAGCCACGATGCTGCCGCTCGACGGATTGAGCCCCACCGACCTGGCCCGCGCGGCCTGACGAAGGAGAAGCCATGCCGCAGGGCAAGGTCGAAACGGTCCCGCAGGACGGGCTGACCACCCGGCAGCGCCGCAACCAGCCGGTACTCGCCGTGCACACCGGTCCGGGCAAGGGGAAGTCGACGGCCGCGTTCGGCATGGCCATGCGCGCCTGGAACCAGGGCTTCCCCGTCGGCGTCTTCCAGTTCGTCAAGAGCGCGAAGTGGAAGGTCGGCGAGGAGCAGACGATGCTCGCCCTGAACGAGGTGCACGAACGCACCGGCGCCGGCGGGCCCGTGGAGTGGCACAAGATGGGGCAGGGCTGGTCGTGGCTGCGCCGCTCCGACGACGCCGAACAGGACCACGCCGAGGCCGCCCGCGACGGGTGGCGCGAGATCGCGCGCCGGCTCAGTGTCGAGCAGCACCGCTTCTACGTCCTCGACGAGTTCACCTACCCGCTCAAGTGGGGCTGGATCGACGTCGACGAGGTGGTCGAGACACTGGTGAACCGCCCCGGGAACCAGCACGTGATCATCACCGGCCGGGACGCCCCGCAGGCCCTCATGGATGCCGCCGACCTGGTCACGGAGATGACCAAGGTGAAGCATCCGATGGATAGCGGGAGGAAGGGGCAGAGGGGGATCGAGTGGTGAGCCACGGCTGCGGAGGCCCCGGGAGGCGCGGTGGTCGTGGAGAGAGGGGCATCGAGTGGTAGCTCCCGTGGTCGTCATCGCGGCACCGTCGTCGGGGAGCGGTAAGACGACGATCGCGACCGGGCTGATGGGTGCCCTGGCGCGGACGGGCGTCGTCGCGCCCTTCAAGGTGGGCCCCGATTACATCGACCCCGGTTACCACGCGCTCGCCACCGGACGGCCGGGCCGCAACCTGGACCCCGTGCTGTGCGGGGAGCACCGGATCGCGCCCCTGTACCGGCACGGCGCGCTGGGCGCGGACATCGCGGTGGTCGAGGGCGTGATGGGGCTGTTCGACGGCCGGATCGTGGACGGCCCGGGCGGCGCCGCCGTCGAGGGCATCGGCTCCACGGCCGACGTGGCGGAGATCCTCGGCGCCCCCGTCCTGCTCGTCGTGGACGCACGCGGGCACTCGCAGTCCCTCGCGGCGCTGCTCGCCGGATTCACGACGTACCGGCCCGGCGTGGCGCTCGCGGGCGTCGTCCTCAACCGCGTGTCCAGCGCGCGGCATGAGCGCGTGCTCCGGGACGCCTGCGCGCACGCCGGCCTGGAGGCGGTCGGCGCGGTGCCCGGTGACGCCGCGCTGGAGGTGCCCGCGCGGCACCTCGGGCTGATCCCCGCCGCCGAGCGCGGCGCCGACGCGGTCGACGCCGTCGCCGCGATGACGGAGCTGGTGGCGAGGCACGTGGACGTCGAGCGGATCCGCGAGCTCGCGCGCCCCGTCGCCGACGGACCGGTGTGGTCACCGTCGGATCAGGTGGCGCAGGTCGGCTCGCCGACGGTGGCCCTGGCCGGCGGTCCCGCGTTCAGCTTCGGCTACGCCGAGCACGAGGAACTGCTCGCGGCCGCCGGTGCGCAGGTGCGCCGCTTCGACCCGCTCGCGGACGAGCTGCCCGAGGGCGCCGCCGCCGCGGTGTTCCCCGGCGGATTCCCCGAGGTCTACGCGGAGAAGCTGTCCGCGAACGAGGCGCTGCGCGCGCAGGTCCGGGACCTCGTCGGAGGAGGGGGAGTGGTGCACGCGGAGTGCGCGGGCCTGCTCTACCTCGCGGAATCGCTCGACGGTGTCCCGATGTGCGGGGTGGTGCCGGGCGCGGCGACCTTCACCCGGCGCCTGCGGCTCGGCTATCGGGACGCGGTGGCGCTCGCGCCGAGCCCGTTGTTCGAGGCGGGGCAGCGGGTCACGGGGCACGAGTTCCACCGCACGGCGTTCGTCGGCGGCGGTGCCCCGGGGGGCTCGCCGGCGTGGGGGTGGCGCGACGGCGACGGGGCCGCGACGACCGACGGTCACGTGTCGTCCGCTGTGCACTCCTCGTATCTCCACGTGCACCCTGCTGGATACCCCGAGGTCGCAGAACAGCTGGTCAGGGCGGTCGACTGAGGAATTCGTCTCACCCTGAACGCGACCCTCGCGCGGGCTGAGAGGTTCCTGTACAAAAGCTCTATGCACAAGTCGATCAAGCTCGTCTCCGTCACCTTCGCCGCCGCCGCCGTGGTCGCCACCTCCGCCTGCGCCGCCGGTTCCTACGCCGCCCCCGGCTCGCCCTCCGGTTCCGCCAAGCCCAGCGCCTCGGCGAAGCCCAGCCATGCCGCCCCCTCGTCCGCCAAGGCCGCCCCGTCGTCGGCCAAGGCCGTCGCCCCGAAGGCCGTTCCGGTCAAGGCGGGCACCCCGAGCGCGGTCCTGGCCTCGACCGCGTGGGAGACCACCGCGGCCAAGGACGCCAAGGGCGCCAAGGTCGCGCTGACCGACAAGAACGTCAAGAACTACGTGGGCTGGGCGTACTTCAAGAAGGACGGCACCTTCACCCTGTACAACCTGGACGACAGCGCCAAGGGGAAGGGCCTGTGGACCGTCTCGGCCGACGGCAAGACCCGCGACATCACCGCGCTCAACGCCGACGGCAGCGTGCAGTACAAGCGCACCGTCGAGATCGTCACGCTGACCGAGAAGGAGTTCACCTACCGGGTGTACCCCGAGGCATCGAACAAGGCCGTGTACTACGACATCGTGCACACCGCGACCAAGCACGCCGAGCCGCGCGCGTAGTCGACACGGCCGCTCACTAAGCTGAGCGGAATGAACAGCCACGGCGCCCCGCACGATCCCTACCTCGTCGGTCTGGATCTGCGAGGGCGCCGTGTCGTCGTCGTGGGGGCAGGCACGGTCGTCCAGCGCCGCCTGCCCGTGCTCCTCGCCGCGGGTGCCGACGTGCACGTCATCGCCCCCGAGGCCACGCCCGCCGTCGAATCGACGCCCGGCATCGTCTGGCACCGCCGGGAGTACACGTCCGGCGATCTCCTGGGCGCTTGGTACGTCCTGGCCGCCACGAACGACCCCGCCGTGAACGCGGCCGTCGTCGCGGAGGCCGAGGCGCAGCGCACCTTCTGCGTCCGGGCCGATCTGGCCCGCGAGGGCACCGCGGTCACGCCCGCCACCGTCGCCGCCGACGGGCTGCAGGTGGGCGTGCTCGCGTCGGGGGATCACCGCCGGTCCGCCGCCGTCCGGGACGGCCTGCGCGCGGTCCTCACGGGGGAGTCCGACGGTGCGCCGTCGAACGAGGGGCGGAAAGCGGGACTGGCGGGGAGCGTCGCGCTCGTCGGCGGCGGTCCGGGCGACCCGGACCTGATCACGGTGCGCGGCCGGTCCCTGCTCGCCCTCGCCGACGTGGTCGTCGCAGACCGGCTCGCGCCGCCGCGGCTGCTCGCCGAGCTCGCGCCGCACGTCGAGGTGATCGACGCGGCGAAGGTGCCGTACGGCCGTGCGATGGCGCAGCAGGCGATCAATCAGGTGCTCATCGACCGGGCCCGCGAGGGGAAGTTCGTGGTCCGGCTCAAGGGCGGCGACCCGTACGTCTTCGGCCGGGGGTTCGAGGAACTCGAGGCGCTCGCCGCGGAGGGCATCCCGGTGACGGTGGTCCCGGGCATCACGTCGTCGATCGCGGCGCCGTCCGCGGCGGGGATCCCGGTGACGCACCGCGGTGTCACCCACGAGTTCGTCGTCGTGTCCGGGCACGTCGCTCCCGGCCATCCCGACAGCCTGGTCGACTGGGACGCTCTCGGGCGGCTGCGCGGCACCGTCGTCGTGCTCATGGCCGTGGAGCGGCTCGCCGCGATCGCGGACGCCCTGATCGCCGGCGGCCGCCGCGCCGACACGCCGGCGGCCGTGGTCGAGAACGCCACGACCGGGGGACAGCGCACGGTCCGCGGCACGCTCGCCACCATCGCGGCCGACGCGGCGTCCGCCGAGGTGAAGCCGCCCGCGGTGCTCGTGGTCGGGGCGACGGCCGGATTCACCGCCGCCGATCCGTCATGACTTTTATCACTTCAGCAACTTGTGCCCCACTCGTTACCCGGATCGACTTCCGGTTCCCGCCGATCACTCGGTAGCCTCAGGGCATCATGACCTCTACGATGGCGCCCAGCAGCCCGGCGCAGACCTATCGTGTCAAGGGCAGCGCCGTCGGCATCCCGATCCTCGTGCTGTGCGGGATGATCTTCCTCTCGGTGCTCGACGGCACCGTCGTCTTCGTCGCGATGCCCGAGATCCAGGACGCCCTGGGGCTCTCGGACGCCTCGAAGGTCTGGGTGTTCGGCGCGTACGCGTTGACCTTCGGCGGGTTCCTCCTGCTCGGCGGCCGCCTCGGCGACACCTTCGGCCGCAAGAAGATGTTCCTGCTCGGCGTCGTCGGGTTCACGATCGCCTCGTTGCTCGCGGGATTCGCGACCAATGAGGCGTGGCTGCTCTCCGCCCGGGTCGGCCAGGGCTTCTTCGCCGCCATCGCCGGACCGACCGCGCTCGCACTGATCGCGACCACCTTCGCGCCGGGCAAGGCCCGTAATCAGGCGTTCGCGGTGTTCGGCGCGATGGCCGGGCTCGGCTCCATCGCCGGCCTCGTCGCCGGCGGCCTGCTCGCCACCATCGAGTGGCGCCTCATCTTCTGGATCAACGTCCCGGTCGGCATCGCCTGCGCGATCGGCGGCTGGTTCACCCTGGACGAGGCGATGTCCGAGCGGCGGCACGCTCTCGACGTCAAGGGCGCCGCGCTCGCTGTCGCGGGCTGCGTCACCGGCGTCTACGCCCTGACCGCGGGCCCCGAGGCGCACTGGAAGAGCGCCACCGTCTACGGCGCCGCGGCCGTCAGCATCGTGTGCCTCGCACTGTTCCTCTGGGTCGAGCGATCGGCGAAGAACCCGATCCTGCCCTTCTCTCTGTTCAACAACCGCAACCGGGTCGCGGCCATGGTCGCGATCCTGGTGTGCGGCGCCCTCATCCCGACGCTCGGCTTCTACGTGGCACTGACCTTCCAGCTGGTGCTCGGGTACACGCCGTTCCAGTCGGGGCTGGCGCTGCTGCCCTTCGCGGTCGGCTTCGGCATCTCGGTCGCCGTCAGCGCGTCGCTCGTGCGGCGGTTCCAGGCGCGCTGGCTGGTCGCCGCGGGCGGGGTCATCGTCTTCCTGCCCTGCGTCTACGTGCCGACCCTGATGAGCAAGGCGCCCGCGACCATCGGCTACTTCCCGCAGATCGCGCTGCCCGTGTTCTTCATCGGCATCGGCGTCGGCCTGGCGGTCGTTCCGCTGCCCCTGGGCGCGGTCGCCGGGGTGCGACCGTCGGAGATCGGCCCGCTGACCGCGCTCATCGAGGTCGCCCAGAACCTCGGCGGCATCGTGGGCCTGGCGTCCGTGCAGGTCGTGGTGACCTCCCGCATCATGGCGGAGCAGGGGCCCACCACCGGGCACCTCAAGCACAAAGAGCTCACGGGCGACCAGATCCACGCGCTCGCGTCCGGCTACGGCCTCGCGTTCCTGGCGTGCGCGGCGATCCTGATCATCGCCGGGCTCGTGGTCGTCCCGTTCATGCGGTTCACCCCGGACGAGATCGCCGAGGGCCAGGCTGCCAAGGAGTCCAGCGAGTCCGGCGGCGCGATCCCGTCGACCTCCTTCCCCGCGCAGGCCTTCGAAGAGGACGACGACGATGTCGCCGACGACTGGGAGCCGATCGAGGGCGACGTGACCTCGGGCCCGATCCCGGTGGTCCGCCGCGAGGACCTCGAACGCGCCTACAACGAGAAGCCGGGCGATCCGGAGCCGGTGTACTTCACCGACCGGTTCCGCGCGATCAAGCGCTCCGCCGTCGAGACGCCCGGCGCGCAGCGCCCGCAGGACCCGCAGCGACCGCCCGCGCAGGCCCCGCAGCCGCCGACGCAGGCGATCCCGACGGCGCGGCCGCAGCGTCCGGCACCGTCGCGCACGGCTCCGTCGGAGCCCCACCGCGCCTACTCGCACCCGAGCGACCCGCTGCCGCGCCGAACCGGTGCCCCCGGCGACGACCTGGCCGGCGTGGCCCGCCCGTCGGGGCCGATCCAGCGCGAGAGCGCTGACATGCCGCGCCCACCCGCGCCCCCGCAGCAGCCGGGCCGACAGCAGGGACCGCAGCAGTCGCACCGGGCCGGCGGGCCCGTCCAGCGGCCGAGCGCGCCGATCGGGCGGCCAGGCGGCCCGGTGGACCGCCCCAGTCAGCCGATCCAGCGCCCGAGCGGCCAACTGAACCGCCCGAGCGGCCACCTGAACCGGCCGGCCGCGCCGGTGGAGCGCCCGAGCGGCTCGGTGTCGCGACCCGCGCAGTACCAGCCCCCGCAGTACCGCGGATCGGACCAGCAGCCGCAGGGGCAGCGGCCGGCGCCGCAGCGGGCGGTGCAGGCGCCGAACGACGGCGGTCGGCACGCCGCCCCGGAGGCGGACGGCATGCATCATCCGGACTCGTCGGAGCAGGCGGACCGCGTGAGCCGGGCCCGCCGGCACCGTCGGGAGGACTGAAGCTCGGGTCGAGATCGCGGCCGCACCCGGCTGAGTGCCCGGGCGCGGGGCGTGTCGTCCGAATTGTGACCTTCCGGTGACCCGGCTGGTACTCGATCCCCGGATCGACGCCGTGGTCTGCGGAAACAGCCATCGGAGATGGGTTCCGACCGCACGGATATTTCGTCACTCCAGTAACTCGGGTGACAAAAACCGGCATGAACGATTTCCGGGCACCTTCTATCAGCCGGTAGCCTCGGACCTCATGACTTCCACGACGATGGCCCCTGGCGGCCCGGCGCAGACCTATCGCGTCAAGGGCAGCGCTCTCGGCATCGCCATCGTCGTGCTGTCCGGGATGATGTTCCTCGCCGTGCTCGACGGCACCGTGGTGTTCGTGGCCATGCCGCGCATCCAGGAGGCCATGCACCTGTCCGACGCCGCGAAGGTGTGGGTGTTCGGCGCCTACGCGGTCACGTTCGGCGGCTTCATGCTGCTCGGCGGCCGGCTCGGCGACACCTTCGGCCGCAAACGGATGTTCATGCTCGGCGTGGGCGGCTTCACCTTCGCGTCGCTGCTCACCGGCTTCGCGACGAACGAGGTCTGGCTGCTCGCGGCCCGCGCCGGGCAGGGATTCTTCGCCGCGATCGCCTGCCCCACGGCGCTGGCGCTCATCGCGACCACCTTCGCGCCGGGCAAGGCGCGCAACCAGGCATTCGCGATCTTCGCCGCGATGGGCGGGCTCGGCTCCGTCGCGGGTCTCATCGCCGGCGGCCTCCTCGCCACGTGGGACTGGCGCCTCGTCTTCTGGATCAACGTCCCGGTCGGCATCGCCTGCGTGATCGGCGGGTGGTACGCGCTCGAGGAGTCGATGTCCGACCGCCGGCACGCGCTGGACGTCAAGGGCGCGATCCTCGCGGTCGCGGGCTGCGTCACGGGCGTGTTCGCGCTCACCGCGGGACCGGAATCGCACTGGCAGAGCCCTGCGGTCTACGCCGCGGCGGCCTTCAGCGCCGTGTGCCTGGTGGCCTTCCTCTACGTCGAGCGGACCGCCAAGAACCCGATCCTGCCGTTCTCGCTGTTCCACAACCGCAACCGCGTGGCCGCGATGATCGCGATCCTCGTGTGCGGCGCCCTCATCCCGACGCTCGGCTTCTACGTCGCCCTGACCTTCCAGCAGGTGCTCGGGTACACGCCGCTGCAGTCCGGCCTCGCGCTCGTCCCGTTCGCGGTGGGCATGGGCATCTCGACGCTGGTCGCCTCGAAGCTCGTGCTCAAGTACCAGGCGCGCTGGCTCGTGCTGCTGGGCGGCGTCATCGTCTTCCTGCCGTGCCTCTACGTCCCCACCCTGATGACCCGCGACCCGTCGACGGTCACCTACTTCCCGTACATCGGCGTGCCGGTGTTCCTCATCGGCATCGGGGTGGGCTTCGCGATCATTCCGCTGCCGCTGTGTGCGCTCGCGGGTGTGCGTCCCACCGAGATCGGCCCCATGTCGGCGCTCGTCGAGGTGTGCCAGAACCTGGGCGGCATCATCGGTCTGGCGTCGGTCCAGGTCGCCGTGACCTCGCGGATCATGGCGGGCGGCGGACCGACCAGCGGCGAGCTCAGTGCCGATCCGGCGGTGCACGCGGAGCAGCTCAAGGCTCTCGCCTCCGGCTACGGCCTTGCGTTCATCGCGTGCGCGGTGATCCTCATCGTCGCCGGGCTCGTGGTCGTCCCCTTCATGCGGTTCACGCCCGAGGAGGTCGCCGAGGGGCAGGCGGCTCAGGAGTCCAGCAAGTCCGGCGGCGCGATCCCGTCCACGTCCTTCCCGGCGCAGGCCTTCGAGGAGGACGACGACGTCGACGACGACTGGGAGCCCATCGAGGGCGATGTCACGTCCGGCTCGTTCGCCGCGATCCGCCGCGAGGACTTCGACCGCGCCTACAACGAGCGGCCCGGCGACCCGGAGCCCGTGTACTTCACGGACCGCTTCCGGGCGATCAAGCGCGGGCAGGTCGACGGTGCCGCCGCGCCGCAGGATCCGCAGCCGGCCACCCAGAACTTCCCCGCGGCGCGTCCGCAGCGCCCGGCGGCCCAGGGCCCCGCTCGGGTTCCCGCCCCGCCGCGCCCCGTGTCGCAGCCGCGCCCGGCACCGTCGGCGCCGCAGCAGGCCTATTCGCACCCGAGCGACCCGCTGCGCCGTCCGGTCTCGCAGCCCGGCGCCGACCTCGCCGGCCTGGCCCGCCCGTCGGGCCCGATCCAGCGCGAGAGCGCCGACCTGGAGCGTCCGCCCGTACCGCCGCGAGAGCCGACGCACCGCCGGCCCGCGCCGCAGCCGCCGCGCCGGCCCGCCGCGGACCCGCACTACCCGCCGAGCCGCCCGATCCCGCACGCCGCGCGTCCGATGCCGCGGCCCACGGGCCCGCAGCCCGTCCCGCCGCCCGCGCCGCAGCGCGAGTTCGCGCCGCAGACCGGCGGTCGGCACGCGCTGCCGGAGCCGGACGGCATGCACCACTCGGAGTCGCCGCAGGCCGACCGGGTTCGCGCCCGCCGCCACCGGCTCGACGACTGAGAGGCGACCCCGATACCCGGGGTCAGGCGGTCGTGACGATCGTGACCTCGGTGGGGGAGGACAGTTCGGCGCGCAGGCCGGCCTTCTCTGCCACCTTCACGACGGCGCGGGCGTCGCCGGGTTCGGCCCGGCTCACGACCAGTGCCCGGGCCAGCAGGCCCTTGTGGTGCTTGTTGAAGTGCGAGACCACGGCGCGGGAGCCGTCGGGCTTCTCGGTGACGACGGTGGCCGTCACCGCGCCGGGCACCTTCCCCAGCGCCGCGTAGCCGCCCGAGCGCAGGTCCACGACGAGGCCGCGGTCCGCGGCGGCGAGCGCCTCGGCCAGCGCGGGTCTCCAGGCGGCCGCCAGCGTGCCCAGGCCGGGCAGCTTCGAGCCCGAGGAGAGCCGGTAGGCGGGGATCGGGTCCTCCGCGCCCACCGCCCCGAACAGCGCCGAGCCCACCGCCAGGCGGGCGTCCGCCTTCGCGCGCTGGGCCTTCGTCAGTCCGCGCACGTCCAGTGCGTCGTAGAGCACGCCCGTGTACTGCTCGATCGCCGGGCGCGTCGGCGCGGTGCGCAGGGCGCGGTTGCGCTCCAGCTCGTCGGTCTGGCCCTCCGACAGGCCCAGCGCGGCGCGGGCGGCACCGTCGTCCTGCGAGAGCGCGACGAGGGCGTCGAGAAGGCGCCCGCGGGTCGGTGTCAGCGACGGGAAGGTGAGCGTCTCGAGGTCGAGGGGCGCACCGGAACCGCCACCGGCCTTGGTTTCGGACGGGGGAAGCAGGATCAGCACACCGGACACACTAAGCTGTGGCGTCGTGATCACCCGATTCTCCCAGCTGTTCCTGCGCACGCTCCGCGACGACCCGGCTGACGCCGAGGTCCCCAGCCACAAGCTGCTCGTCCGCGCCGGCTACGTGCGCCGCATCGCCCCCGGCGTCTACTCGTGGCTGCCGCTGGGCCTGCGGGTGCTGCGCAACGTCGAGCAGGTCGTGCGCGAGGAGATGAACGCGATCGGCGGCCAGGAGATCCTGCTGCCCGCGCTGTTGCCGCGTGAGCCCTACGAGACCACCAACCGGTGGACCGAGTACGGCGACAGCCTGTTCCGACTGCAGGACCGCAAGGGCGCCGACATGATGCTCGGTCCGACCCACGAGGAGATCTTCGCCCTCACCGTGAAGGGCGAGTACAACTCGTACAAGGACCTGCCCGTCATCCTGTACCAGATCCAGACCAAGTACCGCGACGAGGAGCGGCCCCGCGCCGGCATCCTCCGCGGCCGCGAGTTCGTGATGAAGGACAGCTACAGCTTCGACACCACCGACGAGGGGCTGTCGGAGGCGTATGCGAAGCACCGCGCGGCGTACCAGCGGATCTTCGACCGGCTGATGGTCGAGCACGTCATCGTCTCCGCGACATCGGGTGCCATGGGCGGCAGCGCGTCGGAGGAGTTCCTCGCGGTGAGCCCCGTCGGTGAGGACACCTACGTGCACTCGACCGAGTCGGGCTACGCCGCGAACGTCGAGGCCGTCGTGACGCCCGCGCCGCCCGCGATCCCGCTCGACGGCCTGCCCGCCGCGCAGGTCTACGACACCCCGGACGCACCCACGATCGACTCGCTCGTGGCCTGGGCCAACGAGGGCGCCGACGGTGCCTCCGTCCTCGGCCGCGAGGTAGTCGCGGGGGACACGCTCAAGAACGTCATGGTCAAGACCCGCGCCCCGGGCGGCGACTGGGAGCTCCTCGGTGTCGGCGTCCCCGGCGACCGCGAGGTCGACGTCAAGCGCCTCGAGGCCTCGCTGGAGCCCACCGAGGTGGCGCTGCTCGAGGCCGAGGACTTCGCGAAGTACCCCTTCCTCGTCAAGGGTTACATCGGCCCGAAGGCGCTGCTCGCGAACGAGGTCCGCTACCTCGTCGACCCGCGTGTCGTCGACGGCACCGCCTGGATCACCGGCGCCGACGCGCAGGGGCAGCACGTGGTGAACCTCACCGCGGGTCGTGACTTCGTCGCCGACGGCACCATCGAGGCCGCCGAGGTCCGCGACGGCGACGCCTCGCCCGACGGCAAGGGCGTGCTGAAGTCCGCACGCGGCATCGAGATCGGCCACATCTTCCAGCTGGGCCGCAAGTACACCGACGCCTTCGAGGTCGACGTCCTCGGCGAGAACGGCAAGCCGGTGCGGCTGACCCAGGGTTCGTACGGCGTCGGCGTCTCGCGGCTGGTCGCCGTCATCGCCGAGCAGCGGCACGACGACAAGGGCCTGCGCTGGCCCAAGGGCATCGCCCCGTTCGACGTGCACGTCGTGATCGCGAACAAGGACGAGGGCGCCTGGTCCGGCGCGGAGGAGCTGGCGGGCGCGCTCGACGCCGCGGGCCTGCAGGTGCTGCTCGACGACCGCAAGGCCTCGCCCGGCATCAAGTTCAAGGACTCGGAGCTGCTGGGTGTCCCGACGGTGGTCGTGGTCGGTCGCGGCTGGGCCGACGGGGTCGTCGAGCTCCGCGACCGCCTCAGCGGCGAGGCCCGGGAGATCCCCGTCGCCGACGCCGCCGCGGAGATCACCGCCGCCGCGCGCTAGATCGTCACCAACAGCGAAGGCCCGCACCGGAAGTCGGTGCGGGCCTTCGCCGTTGCGCGCCGCTCAGCCGAGCAGGCCGAGCACGTAACCGGTGGACGAGGTGTCGGCGCTGATCCCGATGATGATCAGAATCAGGATGGCGAGGCAGACGAGGATGCCGATGCCACCCGTGATGATGCCGGCCAACGCCATGCCGTGCCCCTGTTGGCCGGTCACCTTGATCTTGTTCATCGCGATGACACCCATGACCACGGCGGCGATGCCGGGAACGATGCCGATGCCCCAGGCGCAGAACATGGCGATCGAGACGATGCCGCAGACCATGGCCGCGATCGCGAGGCCGTTGGTCCCGGCGGTCGGCTGGCCGTAACCGGGCGCGGGGTAGCCGGGCAGGTTCTGGCCCGGGTACGCGGGGAACCCGGGCTGCTGCCCGAACTGCTGCTGGCCGTAGGCGTTCTGCCCGAACTGCGGGTCGCCGGGGTACACCGGCGGGGCGGCGTACGGGTCCGCGCTCGGCGCGGCGTAGGGGTTCGACGGTGCGGCGTAGGGATCGGCCGGCGCGCCGTAGGGGTTCGGGACCGCGTAGGGATCGGCGGGCGGCGCGTACGGGTTCGACGGTGCCGCGTACGGGTCCGGCTGCGCCGTCGGGTGCACCGTGGTCGCCGCGTCGGGATCGCCGCCGACGTCCGACGCGGTGTCGCGCTTGGTGAGGTCCGGGCTGGAGGAAGCCGGCTCAGCGGGACGGATCACCGTCGGATCGTAGGTCCCGTCGCCGGGCTGCTGCGGATCGTTGGACGTCATGCTGCGAGTGTAAAGGTCTCGCAATCCGCGGTGCCGCGGCCGAGCGCACCGTCGAACGGAACGCTACGTGCGGATCCCCGGGAACGGGGCGGTCACCGGCGCGACGCCGAGCGCGGCGCGCCATCGTGCGCCGCGCACGGCGGCGCCGCCGAGACCGGTGACGCCGAGGTGACGCACCCCGTCGCCGTCGCCGTGGGTGAGCACGCCGCGGTGGGCGGCCGCGCTGTCGTCCTCGGCGGCGGCCGCCACCTTCGCGGCGCTCACCGGGTCGGTCACGGGTTCCGGCGGGTTGTACGCGGCCGCGGCGACGGGCACCTCGACGCCGGCGGCGCTGAGCACGCGGGCCAGGGCGTCGCGCTGGGCGCGGTGCTCCGCCGCGTACGTGGCGATCTCGGCGCGGCGGGTGGGCGCGGCGAAGGCCTCGACCACGCCGTACAGGTACACCGCCGCGTGTTCCGAGGTCAGCGCCGCGGCGACCGCCTCCTGTGCGGGCGTCATCCGAGCACCACCTCGGCATGCACGCGGGTGGCCGCGGCGACGGAGCCGAGCAGCGCGGCCTGATAGCCGGACGCGGCGACGGCGGCATCGCCCGCCTCCCGGGCCGACCGGGTCAGCTGCGCGCGCAGCGACTGCCGGGTCACCGGGGCGGGTGCGGCCGCGGTGGACGACGGTGCCGCGGTCACCGAGGTGGGGCGCTCCACGTAGCGGGAGAGCTCGTCGGCGAGGGCGTTGGCGTGCTGGCCCCGCTGGTCGGCGATGAGGCTCAGCTGGGGGCCGGCGGCACCGTCGAGCACGGCGAGTCCGCGTGCGAGGTCGGCGTCGGCCTGGGCCCGGGCGGCCGCCGCCTGCAGGCGCACGGCCTGCGGATCGTCGGCGCGGTCCTCCGGCGTGGTGCACCCGGCCAGGGCGGCACCGCCCACCAGGGCGCCACCGGTGACCAGCGCGGATGTCAGGGCGGTGCGCCGGTCGATGCCGCGGCGCGCGCGGTGGGGTTGGTCGATCACGGGCACGAGTCTATGGGGTCCGGCTTCCGACCGAAGGCGCGGCGGTCGGCCCGCGCGCCATGAGTACACTGGTCGCAGCGTTCGACACCGTGGGCGAGGTGCCCCGGGACAATTTCACAGGGAGGCGCGTATGGCATACGACGAAGCGGCGGTGAGAGCCGTCATCACGCCTCACCTGGAAGCGGCGGGCCTCGATCTCGAGCAGGTGAAGATCAACAACGCCGGCCCGAAGTCGTCCATCGCGGTGGTGGTCGACAGCGACGCCGGCCCCACGCTCGACGGCCTGGCCGAGGTCGCCCGGGCGCTGTCCGCGGCGGTCGACGAGGCGGACGAGGTCTTCGGCGGCCAGGCGTTCACCCTCGAGGTCACCACGCCGGGCGCGGAGCGCCCGCTCGCCGAGCCCCGCCACTGGCGCCGCGCCCGCGGCCGCCAGGCCGCGATCGAACTGCGCGACGGCACGACCCTGCTGGCGCGCGTCGGACCGCTCGCGGACGACGGGACCACGGTCACCGTCGTCCTGCCCGGGGCGAAGGGCGCCGCCCCGACGACCCGGGACCTCGACCTCGGGGACGTGGCCGCGGCCACCGTCCGGGTCGAGTTCCGCAGGCCCAACCCGCAAGAGATGGAGCTCTCGGGCATCACGCCCGGGCGCGTGGAGTCGGGCGCCGAGCCCGAGGATCTGACCGGCGACGACGCCGACGAGGAATGAGGACGTAGATGAACATCGACATGGCGACCCTGCGGGCGATCGAGGCGGAGAAGGACATCTCCGTCGACACCGTGATCGAGGCCATCCAGGTCGCGCTCCTCACCGCGTACAAGCACAGCGAGGGACACGAGCCGCACGCCCGGATCGACGTCGACCGGCGCACCGGCCAGGTGAAGGTGCTGGCGCAGGAGCTCGACGCCGACGGCAACATCATCACCGAGTGGGACGACACCCCCGAGGGCTTCGGCCGCATCGCCGCGGACTCGGCGCGCCAGCTGATCATGCAGCGCCTGCGGGACGCGGAGAACGACCGCACGTTCGGCGAGTTCGCGGTCTACGAGGGTGAGGTCGTCTCGGGCGTCGTGCAGGCGGACGCCCGCGCCGCGGCCCGCGGCTTCGTCGTGGTCCGGATCGGCAGTGAGCGCGAGGGCCACGAGGGTCTGCTGCCGCCGGCCGAGCAGGTGCCGGGGGAGAGCTACAACCACGGCGACCGGATGAAGTTCTACGTCGTCGGCGTCAGCCGCGGCCAGCGCGGCACGCAGATCACCCTGTCGCGGACGCACCCGAACCTGGTCAAGAAGCTGTTCGCGCTCGAGGTCCCGGAGATCGCCGACGGCAGCGTCGAGATCACCTCGGTCGCGCGGGAGGCCGGCCACCGGTCCAAGATCGCCGTGCGCACCTCCGTGCAGGGTCTCAACGCGAAGGGCGCGTGCATCGGCCCGATGGGCCAGCGTGTGCGCAACGTGATGAGCGATCTCGAGGGCGAGAAGATCGACATCATCTCCTACGACGACGATCCGGCGGTGTTCGTGGGCAATGCGCTCTCGCCGTCGTCCGTGGTTTCGGTCACAGTGGTCGACGCCAAGGAGAAGGCCGCCCGCGTGGTGGTCCCCGACTTCAAGCTGAGCCTCGCGATCGGCAAGGAGGGGCAGAACGCCCGCCTCGCGGCCCGCCTGACCGGCTGGCGCATCGACATCCGCTCCGACGCGGAGAGCAGCGAGCCGCAGTGAGCGAACCGGTCCGCACCTGCATCGGGTGCCGGGGCCGGGCCCCCGCGGGGGAGCTGATCAGGGTCGTCGCGGTTCCCCGGGCCGACGGTGCGCCGCACGTCGTCGTGGACGACCGGCACCGTCTCCCGGGGCGGGGCGCCTGGCTCCACGACGACCCGCGGTGCCGCGAGCTGGCGCGGAAGAAGAACGCGTTCCGCCGGGCGCTGCGGGTTTCGGGCGCACTGGAGGAGTCCCTGGGGTGAAACGACTTGCCCGACGCGCTACTATTATGAGCGGTCTGAAGACGGTTGGTCTTTCCCAAGGCCCACCCACTCGGAGATGAAGGAATCGAGCTGAAGACATGAGCACACCGTGAAGCACCAGCGATGAACGGCAATCGGAGTAACTAACCGAGGTCGGCGGGATGAGCAATGCCCTCGACCTCACATTTGAGGAGAAGAGTGGCAGGCAAGGCCCGCGTGCACGAGTTGGCTAAGGAACTCGGTGTCACCAGCAAGGAAGTTCTCGCACGTCTCAGTGACCAGGGCGAGTTCGTGAAGTCCGCGTCGTCGACGGTGGAAGCACCCGTCGCGCGACGCCTGCGCGAGTCGTACGGACCCAAGTCCGACGGCGGCGCGAAGTCCGAGAGCGGCGCGAAGCCCGGTCCGGCGCGCAAGCCGGCCGCACCGGCCGCTCCCGCGACCCCCGCGGCGAGCACCCCCGCAGCGTCGGAGCCCGCGGCCCGTCCGGCCGCTTCCGGCGCACGTCCGGGCCCCCGCCCGGCCGCCCCGGCGGCGCCCGAGCCCACCCCGGCTCCCGCTGCGCCGGCCGCTCCTGCCGCCCCCGCGGCGAGCGCGGCACCGTCGGCCCCCGAGGCTGCAGCGCCGTCGGCACCGTCGGCCCGCCCGGGCCCGCGTCCGGCCGGTCCGAAGCCCGGCCCGCGCACCCCGAAGGTCGGCAACAACCCGTTCTCCTCGCAGGCTCCCGTCGAGCGTGCGCCCCGCCCGCAGCCGGGTCCCGGTGGCCCGCGCCCGCAGGGCGGTCGTCCGGCTCCCGGCCAGGGTGGCCCGCGTCCGCAGGGCGGCGCCCGTCCGGCTCCCGGCCAGGGCGGTCCCCGTCCGCAGGGCGGCCGTCCGGCCGCCGGTCCCGGCGGTCCCCGTCCCACCCCGGGCAGCATGCCCCCGCGCCCGAACCCGGGTGCGATGCCCGCGCGCGCCGCGCGTCCGGCCGCACAGGGCCGTCCCGGCCCCGGTGGTCGTGGCGGGCCCGGCGGTCGTCCCGGTGGCGGTGGCGGCGGCTACCGCGGTGGGCCCGGCGGCGGTGCCGGTGGTGGCACCGGTGCACCCGCAGCGGGTGGTTTCCGCGGTCGTCCCGGCGGCGGCGGTCGTGGCCGTCCGGGTGGCACCGCGGGTGCCTTCGGTCGTCCCGGTGGCGCTCCGCGTCGTGGCCGTAAGTCGAAGCGCGCGAAACGCGCCGAGTACGAGAGCATGCAGGCGCCGATCGCCGGTGGCGTGCGGTTGCCCCGCGGCCAGGGCGAGACGATCCGTCTCGCCCGGGGCGCGTCCCTGAGCGATTTCGCCGAGAAGATCGACGCCAACCCGGCGTCGCTGGTCCAGGCGCTGTTCAACCTGGGCGAGATGGTCACCGCGACCCAGTCGGTGAACGAGGAGACCCTCGTCCTGCTGGGCGAGGAGATGAACTACGTCGTCCAGGTCGTCAGCCCCGAGGACGAGGACCGCGAGCTGCTCGACAGCTTCGACCTCACCTACGGAGAGGACGAGGGCGACGAGGACGATCTCGAGCAGCGTCCGCCGGTGGTCACCGTCATGGGCCACGTCGATCACGGTAAGACCCGACTGCTCGACACGATCCGCAAGGCCAACGTCCGCGAGGGCGAGGCCGGCGGCATCACGCAGCACATCGGTGCCTACCAGGTGCTCACCGAGCTCGAGGGCAACGAGCGCCTGATCACGTTCATCGACACCCCGGGTCACGAGGCGTTCACCGCCATGCGTGCCCGCGGTGCCAAGGCCACCGACCTCGCGATCCTCGTGGTCGCGGCCGACGACGGCGTCATGCCGCAGACGGTGGAGGCCATCAACCACGCGCAGGCGGCCGACGTGCCGATCGTCGTGGCGGTGAACAAGATCGACAAGGAGGGCGCGCAGCCGGAGAAGATCCGCGGCCAGCTCACCGAGTACGGCCTGGTCCCCGAGGAGTACGGCGGCGACACGATGTTCGTCGACATCTCCGCGAAGCAGGGCACGAACGTCGACACGCTGCTCGAAGCGGTGCTGCTGACGGCCGACGCCTCGCTGGACCTGCGGGCGAACCCCGACATGGACGCGCAGGGCGTGGCCATCGAGGCGCACCTCGACCGCGGTCGCGGCCCCGTGGCCACCGTGCTCATCCAGCGCGGCACCCTGCGGGTCGGCGACTCGATCGTGGCCGGCGATGCGTACGGTCGCGTCCGCCGCATGGTGGACGAGAACGGTGACGACATCACCGAGGCGTTCCCGTCGCGTCCGGTGCAGGTCATCGGCTTCACGTCGGTGCCCGGCGCAGGTGACAACCTGCTCGTGGTCGACGAGGACCGCATCGCCCGGCAGATCGCCGACCGGCGCGCGGCGCGCAAGCGCAACGCCCTGGCGGCACGGTCGCGCAAGCGCGTCTCTCTGGAGGATCTGGACGCCGCGCTCAAGGAGACGAGCCAGCTCAACCTCATCCTCAAGGGCGACAACTCGGGCACCGTCGAGGCCCTCGAGGAGGCCCTGCTGGGCATCGAGATCGACGACGAGGTGCAGCTGCGCGTCATCGACCGCGGTGTCGGTGGCGTCACCGAGACCAACGTCAACCTGGCGTCCGCGTCGAACGCGATCATCATCGCCTTCAACGTGCGGGCCGAGGGCAAGGCCACGGAGCTCGCCAACCGCGAGGGCGTGGAGATCCGGTACTACTCGGTGATCTACCAGGCCATCGACGAGGTCGAGGCCGCGCTCAAGGGCATGCTCAAGCCGGTCTACGAGGAGAAGGAGCTCGGCCAGGCCGAGATCCGCGCGATCTTCAAGTCGTCCAAGGTGGGCAACATCGCGGGTTGCATGGTCCAGTCCGGCATCATGCGTCGCAACGCCAAGGCGCGGCTGCTGCGCGACTCGACGGTCGTGGCCGAGAACATCACGGTCACCTCGCTCAAGCGCGAGAAGGACGACGCGACCGAGGTCCGCGAGGGCTACGAATGCGGTCTCACGCTCTCGTACTCCGACATCAAGATCGGCGACGTGATCGAGACCTACGAGCTGGTCGAGAAGGCCCGCGATTAGTCAGGGGTCACCGCCCGGGTGCCGATGCGCCCGGGCGGTGGCTCCCCAAGCCCCTGGGCCGGGTGGCCCGCACGATGTTCATAGGAGCTCTGGAGTTCGATCTCCTGCTGGGTGACGTCCATTCGCTCAAGCAGAAGCGATCCGTCATCAGGCCCGTCCTCGCCGAGCTGCGGAGGTTCTCCGTCAGCGCGGCCGAGGTGGGCGAACAGGACCTGCACCGCCGGGCGACGCTCGGCGTCGGCGTGGTCGGACCCGATCACGCGCACGTCGTCGAGGTCCTCGACCGGTGCGAGCGCACCGTCGCCGCGCATCCCGAGACCCAACTGCTCTCGGTGCGCCGCAGGCTGTTCGGCCCGGAGGACTAGCGGGACTTGAGCGAGGTCGGCGCAGGACACATGTCCTTCGCCGCCGACCGGGATATGCTCGCTGTCCACCGATCGTTCGCGGCGCGCGAGGTGTCGCCGATCGATCGTCAGAGGTTTTTCAAGGGAGGGAAGAGGCCATGGCCGACCCGGCACGGGCAGCTCGGCTCGCCAAGCGGATCGGCACGATCGTCGCGACGGCGATCGAGCACGACATCAAGGATCCGCGTCTGGACCACGTGACCGTCACCGATACGCGGGTGACGAACGACCTGCACGACGCGACGGTGTTCTACACCGTGATGGGGCCGACGCTCGACGTCGAGCCGGACTACGAGGCCGCCGCAGCGGGCCTGGAGAAGGCCCGGGGCCAGCTCCGCAGCAAGGTCGGCGCGGGCACGGGTGTGCGGTTCACGCCCACGCTCCGGTTCGAGCTCGACGGGGTGCCCGCCGCGGTCGCGAACATGGAGGCGCTGCTGGCGAAGGCCCGCGAGCAGGACGAGCGGGTCGCCGCCGTGGCGGCCACCGCGCAGCCGGCGGGCGACGCCGATCCGTACAAGCACGACGAGGACCCGGACGACGAACCGGGCGAGGACCCGCGGTGACCGACGCCCTCGCGGCCGTCGCGGCCGCGCTCGACGGTGCGCCCCGCGTGGCGGTGTACTGCCACGTGCGGCCCGACGCCGACACGCTCGGCTCCGGCCTGGCACTGGCTCGGGTGCTCCGTGCCCGCGGCGCCGAGGTGTCGGTGAGCCATCCCGGCCCGGACCTGCCGTCCGGCATCGACGGTCTGGCGGGCGCCGACGGTTTCTCGGCCCCGATCGATGCCGAGGTCGCGGTCGCCGTCGACTGCGCCAGTGCCGAGCGGCTCGCCGGACTGGAGGACTCGTTCCGGGCGCACCCGGTACGGGTGGTGATCGACCACCACGCCACGAACGGCGGGTTCGGCACCGTCGACCTGATCGACGCGGCGGCCAACAGCACCACGGAACTGGTGCTGGCGGTGATCGACGCGCTGGGCGCCGAGCTCGACGCGGAGACCGCGGACTGCCTGTACGCCGGTCTGGTCACCGACACCGGCTCGTTCCGCTGGGCCTCGCCCGCGGGGCACCGGATGGCGGCCCGGCTGCTCGACGCGGGCGCGCACGGCCGTGAGCTCACGCGGGAGCTGCTCGACAGCCATCCCCGCGCCTGGTTCCCCATGGTCGCCGCGGTACTCGGTTCCGCGACGGCCGTGCCGGAGGCCTTCGGCGGCCGCGGCGCGGTCTACGCCGTGTGCCGCGCCGTCGATCGCGGGCCGCTCGGCTGGGACGCCGCGGAGTCGCTCATCGACCTGCTCCGCACGGCGGACGACTGCGAGGTCGCCGCGCTGTTCAAGGAGAGCGACGGCGGCGAGTGGTCGGCGTCGCTGCGGGCCCGTACGGACGTGGACGTCTCGGCGCTCGCGCGCGGCTTCGGCGGCGGCGGGCATCGGCTCGCGGCGGGCTACTCGGCCATCGGCACCGCCGAGGACGTGGTGGCCGCCTTCCTCGCCCGCACATGACGGAGGCCGTCGCCGCCGTACCGTCCGGTCTCGGTAGGCGGATCGTCGGACAGGCGCTGCCCGCCCTCGGCGTCCTCGCCGCCGAACCCCTGTATCTGTTGTGGGACACGGCGATCATCGGTCGGCTGGGCGCGCTCCCGCTGGCCGGCCTCGCCGTGGGCGGGCTCATCCTGGCGACGGTCTCGACGCAGCTGACCTTCCTCTCGTACGGCACCACCTCGCGCTCGGCGCGCCGCTTCGGCGCGGGGGATGCCGACGGTGCCGTCACAGAGGGCGTGCAGGCAACCTGGCTCGCGCTCGCGGTCGGCGGTGTCCTCCTGTCCCTGGTGCAGATCTTCGCGGGGCCGGTGACGCGGGCCCTCGCCGGTCGCGACGAGATCGCCGTCGCCGCGGAGTCGTGGGTGCGGGTGGCCTCCTTCGGCATCCCGCTCATCCTGGTCACGATGGCCGGCAACGGCTGGTTGCGCGGCGTGCAGCGGCCCCGGGCCCCGCTCGTGTTCGTGCTGGCGGGCCTGGGCCTGTCGACGGTGCTGTGCCCCGTGCTCGTGCACGGCTGGCTCGGCGCGCCGGAACTCGGCCTGGTCGGCTCGGCGTGGGCGAACCTCGCCGGGCAGGTCGTCAGCGGCCTGCTCTTCCTGGGTGCGGTGATCCGTGCGGCACCGGCGGGCGGACTCCGGCTCCGGCCCGCCCTGGTGCGGGCGCAGCTCGTGCTGGGCCGCGACCTGATCGTGCGCAGCCTGTCCTTCCAGATCTGCTTCATCTCCGCCGGTGCGGTGGCGGCCCGCGCGGGCGCGCAGTTCGTGGGGGCGCACCAGATCGCGATGCAGCTGTGGAACTTCGTGGCCCTCGTCCTCGACTCGCTCGCGATCGCCGCGCAGACGCTGGTGGGCGCTGCGCTGGGCGCGGGGAACACCGCCGCGGCGCGGACGCTGGGCCACCGGGTGACGGCCTGGTCGACGGCCTTCGCGATCGCCATCGCCGCGGCGCTGGCGGGCCTGGCCGGCATCCTGCCGCACGCCTTCACCTCCGACCCGCAGGTCCTCGACGCGCTGACGGTGCCGTGGTGGTTCCTGGTGGGGATGGTGCCGATCGCCGGGGTCGTGTTCGCGCTCGACGGTGTGCTGCTCGGCGCCTCCGACGCGGCGTACCTGCGTACCGCGACCATGTTCTCGGCGCTGGTCGGGTTCCTGCCGCTGATCTGGCTCTCCTACGCCTTCGACTGGGGGCTCACGGGTATCTGGTCGGGCCTGGCGGCGTTCATGGTGCTGCGCTGCGCCGCGGTCGCGCTGCGGTTCGCCGGGAGCCGGTGGGAGCGGGTTGGGACCGCTCCGGCGTGACGGCTTGCATTGCGCGGCCGAATACGATCGGATGTTGCATATGGCATTCACTGTGATTACGCGCACGTCCGCGTTCCGCCGGATCCTGGCCGGCACCGCCGTCGTCGCCGGGCTCGGGGCGATGGTGGCATGTGCACCGTCCGATTCGGGTTCGGTGCCCTCGTTCACCGTGAACCCGAGCGCGGGCTCGGGCCCGTCGTCGGCACCCTCGTCCGCGCCGTCCGCGAGCGCCTCGTCGTCGGCCGCCGCGACCACCACGACCGCGCCCGGCCAGGCGGGCACGCCGGAGCAGCCCTACGTCGCCCCGTACACGCCGGAGACCACCACCACCACCACGAACCCCGCGTACGGCACGACGGCGGACACCACCGCCCCGCAGACGACGCAGCCCTACCCGACCACCGTCGTGATCCCGCCGGGCATCGACGTGCCGCCGGGCGTGCCGCGCACCATCACCATCCCGCCGAACCTGCCCTTCCCGCGCTGACCGAGCCCTCTGCACGACCCGGCCCCGGGACCCGGCGACGGAGATCCGTCGCCGCGTCCCGGGGCCGAGATGTCGGTCGGGGCCGGTCAGCGTGACGCGCGCGGCGCACCCTGACCGGGATCGATCTGCACCGGCCCGTCCTTGCCGGGCGTCACGTCGAAGTCGAAGATCGACGTCGGGATGTACACGGTGGCACACGAGTTCGGGATGTCGACGACGCCCGAGAGGCGGCCCTCGATCGGCGCGGCACCGAGCAGCAGGTAGGCCTGCTCCGGGCTGTAGCCGAACTTGGTGAGGTAGTCGATCGCGTGCAGGCAGGCCCGCTGGTACGCGAGATGGCTGTCCAGGTACCGCTGTTCGTCGTCGAGGGTCACCGACGTGCCCGAGAAAGCGAGGAACTGCTCGTACCGCGGGCCCACGTCGCCGCCGGGCAGGAAGATCGCGTTCTCGCTGACGCCGTAGGTCTCCATGCCGCCCGAGATGATGTCGACGTGCAGGTCGATGAACCCGCCCATCTCGATGGCGCCGCAGAAGGTGATCTCGCCGTCGCCCTGGCTGAAGTGCAGGTCGCCGACCGACAGGTTCGCGCCGTCCACGAACACCGGGTAGAAGACGCGGGTGCCGCGGGTGAGGTTCTTGATGTCCTGGTTGCCGCCGTTCTCGCGCGGCGGGGCGGTGCGCGCGGCCTCGGCGGCGGCCGCGGTGAAGGCGGCGCCCGTGAGGGTGCCGAGGATGGCGTCGTTCGGCTCGGGCGGCAGCGCCAGCGGCGGCACGCGGTCGGGATCGGTAGCGATGAGCGCCGCCTCGCGGGCGTTCCACCGGGCGAGCAGGTCCTTCGACGGTGCCGTGCCCATCAGGCCCGGGTGGATGATGCCGGTGAAGCTCACGTGCGGCACGTGGCGCGAGGTGGCGGTGTGGCCGGTGAAGTCCCAGATCGCCTTGTAGGCGTCGGGGAACTGGTCGGTGAGGAAGCCGCCGCCGTTCTCCTTGGCGAAGATGCCCGTGTAGCCCCAGCCCTGGCCGGCCAGCGGGCCGCTGTCCTCCTGCGGGATCGGGCCCACGTCCACGATGTCGACGATGAGCAGGTCACCCGGCTTCGCGCCCTCGACAGCGATCGGCCCCGACAGCGTGTGCACGGAGGTCAGCGGCGCGTTGAGGATGTCCTCCGCCGAATCGTCGTTGTGGATCGCACCGTCGAACCACTCCCGGCAGTGCACCCGGAAGGTGTCGCCCGGCTTGACGGTGACGGCCGGCGGGATGGCGTAGTGCCACCGGTTGTGGCCGATCTTCTCCTGATCGGTGAACTTCTTGCTGGAGTCGAGCGGAAAGACGACTTCGGGCATGGAACTGGCCTTTCTTCTACGGTGAACGATCGGGGGATTCAGGGGCGGGGGAGACCCGCGTGCCGGGGGTTCGACGGTGCGCCGCCCCCGCCTCCGCGCGTCCGCCCGGTCGGGGCGGAGACGACGGCCGGCTTCTCGGCGGTGGCCTTGGTGGCGTCGAGCAGCTTCATCGCCCCGGACGCGCCGCTGCCCAACCGGGGCGCGGTGATCCCGCGACGCGCCGGGGACCCGCAGCGACACGGCGTCGCCTCGGGGACGTCGCGCATGCTGAAGACGGCGTCGAAGGGTCCGCAACTGCTGCAGCGGAATTCGTAGGTGGGCATGACTGGACCGTATTCCTTTCGTCCGGTTCCCGGGCGGAAACTACCGAATCGGTATCGTTTTCGGTGGGTAACGTGTGCCCGTGCCCCCGAAGTCGACTGCGCCGCGCGCGCAGACCCGCAAGGCCCGGGTCGCCCGCCGCCGCGCGCGTCGGGTGGCCGCCGCCGACAACGACCTCACCGTGCCCGAGTGGGACGAACTGGTCGCCCTGTGGGGCGCGTGCGCGTACTGCGGCGGGGCGGGCCCGTTCCAGAAGGACTGCGTCCTGCCGATCTCGCGGGGCGGCCGTTACACGCAGACCAACGTGGTGCCGGCGTGCCGCTCCTGCAACGCCAGCAAGTGCAACTCCGAGGTCACGGGGTGGATGCGCCGCAAGAAGCTCGACGAACGGGCCTTCCTGCAGGGGCACGCCGAGATCCTGATGCACCTGCGGGAGCGGAACGCGGACGACGGTGCGCCGGCCCCGGAGGGCGGCGCACCGTCGGATCCGGTGGGGTGAGGGGTGCGCCTAGCGCACCGGCGGGTCCGCGGGCAGGACGTGCGCGCCGGACCTGTCCGTCGAGAGTGCCAGCGAACTGATGTACTGATTCTCGCCCTCGGGGCCGGGCACCGCGGAGGCCACCATGTCGGGCCGCTCGAACTCGACGCCGGTCACGCAGCACAGGAGCTTCTCGCCCGACGGGTTGCCGTACTCGTCGAACATCGGCAGGTCGATGCCGTCGTCGGAGCGGCGCAGGTAGTACCTGCCGCGGGTGGCGAGAGCGAGCACCGGCGGCAGCACCAGCGCGAGGACCAGGGCGACCAGCGGCGAGTAGGGCTGCAGGCCCGAGCCGAGGAGCCCGAAGAACGCGGCGATGGACAGGCCCGCCGCGACGATCACCGAGACGAAACCGACGGGGTTGACGTCGTAGAGCATGCCGCGGCGGAACTCCGGGACCTTCGGCGAGATCTTCAGGAAGTACTTGTTGATCGCGATGTCACTGGCCACCGCCACGATCCACGCGATGCCGCAGTTGGCGTAGAAGTTCAGCAGGTTGTTGAGGAAGCTGAACATGTCGGCCTCCATCAGGACGATCGCGATGACGACGTTGAACACGAGGAACACCAGGCGGCCCGGGTAGGTCTTCGTGACGCGGGTGAAGCTGTTGGTCCACGCCAGCGAGCCCGAATAGGCGTTGGTCACGTTGATCTTGATCTGGCTGATCACCACGAGGATCACGGCGAGCGTGAGCGCGAGCCAGTGCGGCAGGAAGTCCTGGTAGATCTCCACGAACTGGTGCACGGGCTGGTTGGCGATGCCGGCGTTGTCGATCGTGATCCCGATCAGGTAGACGGCCAGGAAGAGGCCGACGATCTGCTTGACGGCGCCGAAGAAGACCCAGCCGGGGCCCGCGGTGATCACGGCGGTCCACCAGCGGCGCGAGTTCTCGGGCGTCTTGGGCGGCATGAACCGCAGGTAGTCGATCTGCTCGGCGATCTGGGCGATGAGCGACAGGCACACGCCTGCGGCGAGCATGGTGCCGGCGAAGCTGACGCCCTTGTGCAGGGGCTCCCCGGTGGCGGTGTCGATGCCGCCGAAGGCGAAGAAGTCGCCGATCGCCTCGGGGTGCTTCAGCAGCAGGTAGCCGAAGGGCAGCACCATCATCACGAGCCACAGCGGGGTGGTCCACACCTGCAGCTTGGCGAGTGTGTTCATGCCGTAGACGACCAGCGGGATGATCAGCACGGACGAGAGCAGGTAGCCCAGCCACAGCGGGATGCCCAGGCCGAGCTGGAGCCCCTGCGCCATGATCGATCCCTCGAGCGCGAAGAAGATGAACGTGAAGGACGCGAAGATCACGTTCGTCAGGACCGAGCCGTAGTAGCCGAAGCCGCTGCCGCGCGTGATGAGGTCGAGGTCGATGTTGTACCGCGCGGCGTAGTAGGCGAGCGGATATCCGGTCAGCACGATGACCAGCGCGAAGAAGCCGATGCCCCAGAGCGCGTTGCCGGTGCCGTTCGCGATGCCGATGTTCGCGCCGATCGCGAAGTCGGCGAGGTAGGCGATGCCGCCGAGCGCCGAGGTGGCGACCACTGCGGGGCCCCACTTGCGGTAGCTGCGGGGCGCGAACCGCAGGGTGTAGTCCTCGAGCGTCTCGCGGGAGGCGCTGTCGCGGAGCGGGGTCGACGGTGCGGTCGTCGCCTCCGGGGGTTGCAGTGCGGTCACGAAAGATCCCTTCCGGCCCGGCCGTGCGGCGCGGGGTTGGAAGGAATCGTGCTGGGGAGGCGTTGGGCGGCGGTGTCCGAGCCGTAACGGGTCGGTTACGGGACCGGGTGCGGTGTGACGGCCGTGTTGCCCGCCTTCGTCCGTGCCGCCGCGTCCTCCTTGCGCTTGACGGAATCCCGGATCTGGTCGATGTTCTCGCGCAGCATGTCGGAGACCAGCTCGTCGGTGCGCTCGTCGGCGAGCACCTGCAACACCATGCGGAACGAGGTGTCCACGATGAGCTGGATGATCTCGTCGTGGAAGGGGATGTATTTGACCGCCTTGGTCTGCGGATCGTTCTTGACCATCTCCTGGATCATCCCGCTCATCTCGGGCCGGTTCTCCTCGAGTGCCAGGGCGATGTTCTTGGTGTAGTGGCCGGTCCTGAGAACCTCGGTCACCTCGTCGAGCACGGCGACGGTGATCGGCCGTTTCACCGCGTCCACCACGGCGTCGGTCGCGCGTCCCACGACGACCGCGGTGATCCGGTCGCCGTAGGCGCGGTCGATCGCGGTGGCGAGCCGCGCGATCACCAGGACGAGGCGGAGGAACTTGAAGGCGGACGGCAGCGCCATCGTGACCACGAACGCGGGCACCATGCCGAGCAGCTCGTACCAGTTGAGCAGCAGGAACCTGCGTGACCAGTGCGCCGCGCGCCAGCGGGCCAGGAACTCCAGGAAGAAGATCAGGCAGATCCCGGCGTCGATCCACAGCGCGGTGATGTAGAGCCCGCGCGGCAGGTGCACGAAGGTCATCACCGTGATCAGGACGAGCGAGACGATCGCCAGGGCGATCATCGCCCAGTCCATCCAGTCGACGGGACGGCGGCGGCCGGTGGTGGCCGCGGGGGCAGTGGGCTCAGTCATCGTCCTTGAGACTACTGAGCCGCGGCCGCATCGCCCCGGATTCAGCCCTTCGGCTTCACCAGGCGCTGAACGTCGTCGATGATCCGCCCCGCGCCGATCACGCCGATGCCGACCATCCAGGTCTCGTCGTCCACGGCGAAGGCGCGCCCGGCGGCGACGGCGGGCAGCGCGCCCCAGCGGTCGGTCACGGTCTGCTGCGTGGCGGTCGAGTTGGCGCCGGGCGTGTGGAAGACGTAGTCGCCGTTGATCTCGCCGAAGTGCTCCAGGGAGGGCTCGATCATCGAGTACTCGCTCCACGGCTTCGACGGGATGGTGAAGCCCATCGCGGTGATCACGCTGCCCGAGAACGTGCCGGGCCCGTAGATCCGGAAGGTGCCGTTGGCGCGCCACCGCACGATCGAGACCGACGTGCCGGCGGCCCCGACCTTCCGGCCCACCTCGGCGGCCCTGGCGTCCAGCTGCGCGAGCTGCTCGGTCATCTGCGCGGAGCGGTTCACCGACAGTGCGGTGATGTTCGCCTGCTCCTTCCAGTTGGTGCCCGTGTCCACCGAGTACACCGTCGGGGCGATGGCGGAGAGCTGCTGGTAGAGCTTGGCGTGCCGGACCTTCGATCCGATGATGAGATCGGGCTTGAGCTTCGCGATCTCCTCGATGTCGGGGCTGGCGATCAGGCCCACGTTCGCGGTGCCGTCGAGCTTGTCGCGCAGGTAACCGGGGAAGCCCTCGTTCGCGGCGGCGACCGCCGCACCGACCGGCTTGATGCCGAGCGCGACCAGGGCGTCCGTGTGCGGAGAGTCGATGACGACGATGCGCTGCGGGTTCGCGGGCACCGTCGTCTCGCCCATGGCGTGCCGGACGACCCGGGTGTCCGCGGCCGAGCTGTCGGTGTCGCCCGACCCGCAGGCCGCGAGCGTGGCGGCGGTGGCCACGGCGAGGGTGGCGGCGAGGAAGCGGCGGCGGTTCGGGGGCGGTGCGATGGTCATGGCGGTAGACGCTAGCAGGTTAGGTTAGGGTTACCTGTCCTAAGGTTCGTCGTGTTCGCGACGGGCGAGATCGGCGACCGTGACCGACCGGTAGCGTGGAGGGGTGGCGAACCTCTGGGCGATCAGTGACCTGCACGTGGGGCACCGGGGGAACGAGGGCGTCGTCGACAAGGTGTGGCCCACGTCCCCGGACGACTGGCTGATCCTGGCCGGCGACGTCTGTGAGCGCACCGACCAGCTCGATGAGGTGCTCACGGCCCTGGCGCCGCGGTTCGAGAAGGTCATCTGGGTCCCGGGCAACCACGAGCTGTACACCACGTCCAAGGACCCGATGCAGGTCTTCGGCGAGGCTCGCTACGACCACCTGGTGGAGATCTGCCGGCATCACGGCGTGCTCACGCCCGAGGACCCGTTCCCGGTGTTCGACGACCCGGACGACCCCGAGACAGCGCCGGTCGCGATCGTTCCCATGTTCCTGCTCTACGACTACACCTTCCGCGACGAGGGCCTCACCACGCTGCAGGCGCTGGCCCGTGCGAAGGAGAAGAGCGTCGTCGCCACCGACGAGTTCCTGCTCTCACCCGAGCCCTATGCGACCCGTGACGCGTGGTGTCGGGCGCGACTGGAGTACACGCGCCGTCGGCTCGCCGCGCTGCCGGCCGGCACCCGGACGGTGCTGGTGAACCACTGGCCGCTGCGCCGCGAGCCCACCGAGGTGCTGTTCTACCCGGACTTCGCGCTGTGGTGCGGCACCGTCGAAACGGCGGACTGGCACCGGACCTACAACGCCGAGGCGGCCGTGTACGGGCACCTGCACATTCCCCGTACCACCTGGTACGACGGCGTCCGGTTCGAGGAGGTCTCGGTGGGCTACCCGCGGGAGTGGCAGGAGCGCGGCCTGCCCGAGCCGCTGCTGCGGCGGATCCTCCCGGCGCCGGCGTACACGGAGGAGTCGTTGGGACACTACGGCGTCCACTTCGAGGTGGACCCGAAGTACCGGGACGATCCGGAGCGGTTCGCCGCGGAACGCGCTGCCGCGCAGGAGCGGCTGAGCGACCGCCGCGTGGCGGCGCGGGAGCGGATCGCCGAGCGTCGAGCGGCGCGGGAATCCGGTGCCGGACCCGGACGGGGCGGCGGCCCCGGGGATTCCGGCCGCGCCGCTCGCGAGAAGGAGTCGGAGAAGTGATCCTGCAGTCCATGCTCCCGCGCGGACTCGTCGCGCGGGAGGCGCACGGCGATGTCGACGCGCAGCTGCACCCGCGCGAGGCGGCGCAGATCGCGCGGGCCGTGCCCAAGCGGCAGGCGGAGTACGCGACGGTGCGCCACCTCGCTCGGGAGGCGCTGGGGGAGTTGGGCATCGACGACGCCGTGCTCGTCAAGGGCGAGGGCGGCGGGGTGGACTGGCCGCGCAACGTGGTGGGCGCGCTCACGCACTGTGACGGCTACCGCGGCGCGGTGGTCGGCTACCGGATGGGGGTGCGCACCGTCGGCATCGATGCCGAGCCGCACCTTCCCCTGCCGGACAAGGTGCTGCCCACCGTCTCGGTGGAGTCCGAGCGGGAGGTGCTCGCCGCCCGCGACGCGGACGGCCTGCACTGGGACCGGCTCCTGTTCTGCGCGAAGGAGGCCACCTACAAGGCGTGGAATCCGATCACGGGCCGCTGGCTCGGCTTCGAGGACGCGGAGATCACCTTCGGCCTCGAGTCGCGCACGGACGATTCCGCCGAGGGCACGTTCCGCTCCCGCATCCTCATCGACGGCAGGACCACCGACGGCGGCCCACCGGTCGCGTCCTTCGACGGCCGGTGGCGGATCACCGACGGCCTCATCGTGACCTCGATCGCGGAGGTGTGAGATGACCGTTCCCCACCGGGGCTTCCTCGAGCCCGACGGTGCCGGGCTGATCATCGTCGACAAGCCCGCCGGACTGACCAGCCACGACGTGGTCGCCCGCTGCCGCCGAGCCATGAGCACCCGCAAAGTCGGTCACGCGGGCACCCTCGACCCGATGGCCACCGGCGTGCTCGTCATCGGGATCGAGCGGGCCACGAAGCTGCTGGGCCACCTCGCTCTGACCACGAAGGCGTACTCGGCCACCGTCCGGCTCGGCGCCTCCACGACGACCGACGACGCCGAGGGCGAGATCACCGGCGGCGCCTCCGCCGCAGGGCTTTCCGACGACGCCGTCCGCGCCGCCATGCTCCCCCTGACGGGTGCGATCGAACAGGTCCCGTCGACGGTGAGCGCCATCAAGGTCGACGGTAAGCGCGCCCACCAGCTGGTCCGCGAGGGCGCCGAGGTCCAGCTCAAGGCGCGCCCGGTCACCGTCGACGAGTTCGCGGCGCACGCCTTCCGGCGCGAGGGCGAGTACCTCGACCTCGACGTGACCGTGGAGTGCTCGTCGGGCACGTACGTCCGGGCGCTCGCCCGGGATCTCGGCGCGGCGCTCGGCGTGGGCGGGCACCTGACGGGCCTGCGCCGCACGCGGGTCGGGCCGTACGGACTCGACCACGCGATCACGCTCGACGACCTCTTCGAGGCTCCGCGCCTGTCGTACGGCATCGACGAGGCGATCGCCACGGGATTCGCGACCCGGGAGATCACCCAGGCGCAGGCCGTGGATCTGTCCCTGGGCAAGTGGCTCGACCCGATCGGGATGGACGGCGTCTACGCGGCCGTCACGCCGGACGGGCGCGCGTTCGCCCTCCTGCAGGAGAACGGCAAGCGCGCGAGCTCGGTCTTCGTGGTGCGGCCGTCGGCCTGAGCGGCGCTCACCGCTCCAGGACGAGGGTCCAGCTCTCCCGGGGCGTGGATTCGTCACCGCGGGTCGGCAGGGTCGCGCCCTCGGACGCGAAGCCCAGCGCGGCCAGGTCCGCGGCGGCGCCCGCATGGCGGTCCGCCAGCGCGATCGTGAGCCGCCGGGTCCGCTGACCCTCCGCGACGGCCCGGCAGACGGCGACGACGGCCGCGGTCGCGCCGTCGACGTCCACATCGCGGTCCAGGCGATCGATGATCTCGGTCGTCGAGCTGCCGCCGTCGACGTGAACGTTGATCGCGCCGATGGGCCGACCGTCGACGGTGACGGTGTGCTCGCCGGCACGGGTGGGGAGGAAGCCGATGTCATGGCCTCCGACGGCGCGGGCGGCGCCGAACGTCGTGTCCGCAGCCGGGGTGGCGCGGGCGGCGCGCGCCCGGGCGCGCAGCCGGCGGACCCCGTGCCGGGCCAGCCCGAGGGCCGCGCCGAGTGACGGCCGGTCCGCGGGCCGAGGCGGCAGCGGCTCGGCGCCGATCGAGGCGAGGACCGCGGCCAGTTCGGCACGCGCCGCATCGGTGTTGTGCCGGACGTGGATCGAGTGATCGGTCGGCCGGCCGTCGTACTCGCGGAGCCCGCGGAGCGTCTGCAGGTACGTGAAGCCGACCGATTCGGCGAGGGCGATCGGCGGTCGGTTGTGCACGGCCATCGGCGCGACGACGACGGGGAGGTCGGGGTGCGCGGTGAACACGTCGAGGACGCACGCGGCCGTGAGGAAGGCGGTGACCTCGTACGAGTGCGGCAGCCCGGCGACCCACGTCGACGCCTCGGCGTGCCCGGTGCGGGGATCGCGACCCGCCCACACCTGGTAGCCGACCACCCGGTCCTCGGCGCCGTCCTCGACCGTGAGCACGCGCGCGATGCGCACGTTCGGGTCGTGGGTCGCCGCCCACCAGGTCTCCGCCCATGCGGCCGCGGAATGCTCCTCGTCCCAGTCCGTGTCGGGGCTGCCGAACGCCGGCCGCAGGCGCTTCTCGTGCTCGAGGTTGGTGCGACGCCACGATTCCGCGTCGGAGAGCCGTGGTGCGCGGAACTCGACGACGTGCTCCCCGATGCGGTAGCGGCCGACGTTCGACTGGGTGGTCACTGCACGATGCTACTGCAAAATTTCCCCGACGTAGCGGGCCGACGGCCGGATGATCTTGCCCTGGTGGACCTGCTCGAGGATGTTCGCCGTCCAGCCCACGACGCGGGCGACGCCGAAGGTGGGTGTGAACATGGACGGCGGCAGTCCCGCCTCACTCATCACCACGCCCGCGTAGTACTCGACGTTGGCGTAGAGCCGCCGGCCCGGCTTGAGCTCGTTGATCGCCGCCTCGATCTCCGATTCCACCGCGAGCGCCTGCCGGACCAGCGGCGAGTCGTACCGCCGTGCGACGCCCTTGAGCAGTTCGGACCGCGGGTCGTGCGTGCGGTACACGGCGTGCCCGAAGCCCATGATCTTCTCGTCGCGGGAGATCTTGCCGCGCACCCATTCCCGGGTGTTCGCCGGGTCGCCGATCTCGTCGAGGGCGGCCAGTGCCCGGCTGGGAGCGCCACCGTGCAGCGGCCCGAGGAAGGCGCCCAGGGCGCCGAGCAGGCACGACGCCATGTCCGACCCGGTGGACGCGATCACCCTGCCCGCGAAGGTCGAGGCGTTGAAGCCGTGGTCGATGGCGGCCACGAGGTAGGTCTGCAGCGCCGCGGCGTCGTCGCCATCGGTGTTCCCCGTGGCCATGCGGAGGTAGTCGGCGGCGTGGCCGGCGTCCGGATCGGCCTCGACGGGTTCCTCGCCCCGGGTCAGACGGTGTGCCGCCGCCAGGATCGTCGGCGTCACCGCGGCGGATCGCAGCGCCGCTGCGGTCCGTTCGTCCTCCGGCAGGTCCATGAGGGGGCGGTCGCCGAGGCCCTGGGCGGCGAGGGCCACGCGCAGCGCGTGCATGGGCTCGGTCCCGGGCCGGACGGTCGCCCGCAGCAGGTCGACGGTGCCGCCGTCGAGCGCCCGGAGCGCGCCCACCTGCCGGCGGAAGGTCGCCGCCGCTGCAGGCCCGGGGAGCGAGCCGAACAGCATGAGGTGCCACGCGTCCTCGAAGCCGACGGTCGCCGCGAGGCGCGCGGCGTCGTGGCCGCGGTAGTGGAAGCAGCCCTCCTCGCCTCGGACATCGCCGAGTTCGGTGTCGGTCACGATGACGTTCTTGAGCCCCGCCGGGGCGATGAGCGGTGTGGTCATGAGCCGAGTGTGGGCGATGTTGATCAACATCCGCAATGTTGATTGAATCAAGGTCGTGGACAGATGGATCACGACCTCCGAGGCGGCGGAACGGCTGGGCGTCAAGCGCGGGACGCTGTACGCGTACGTCAGTCGGGGAGTGCTGCATTCGCGGCGCATGCCGGGGCAGGCCGAGTCGCTGTTCGACCGCACCCAGGTGGACTCGCTGGCCGCCGGCAAGCACGACGGCCGGCGCGAGGCCGACCGCCTCCTGCGGTTCCGGGCCGTGACCACCCGGGTCTCGGCGCTCCGCGGGGATTCGCTACGCCTGCGCGGCCGCCCGATCGCGCAGGTGTGCGCGGAGATGGACTTCGCTGCGGCGGCGCGCTTCACCCTCGAGGTCGACGGTGCCGTGCCCCCGCCGCGGGTCGACCTCGGCCCGGCGCGGGGCGTGGCGCTCGAGCGCCGGATCCCGCTGGCGGTAGCGCTGCTCGCGGCGTGGGATCCGTTGCGCGCGGACCGGTCCGCGGTCGCTGAACGCACGCTGGGCCTCCTGCCGGTCCTCGCCGATCTCGTGCCCGAGGTGCGCCTGGAGCATCCGTGGGTGCAGGCCCAGGCGACGTGCCTCATCGACAACGGGCTCGCGGCGTCGACCACGGCCGCGCGGGTCGCGGCCTCGGCCCGGGCGGGGCTCTACGACACGCTGCTCGCCGGGTACGGCGCGATGGCCGGCGTGCTGCACGGCGGGGCTCCCGCCGCTGCGTACGCCATGCTCGGGCGGATGCTCGAGGGCGGGGATGTGGACGCGGCGATCGCGGACGCGTCGTGGGGCGGCCACCTCGCCGGCTTCGGGCACATCGTGTACACGGGTGAGGACCCGCGGGCCACCGTCGTTCTCGACCTCCTGCGCGCCGACCGGCCGGACGCGCCCGCCCTGCAGGCGGTCGCGGAGCTCGCGGATCGGGTCGGGCGTGCGGTGAACATCGACCTCGCCGGCGCCGCGGTCGCGCACGAACTCGGCCTGCCGGCCCGCTCGACGGAGGTGCTGTTCCAGTACGGGCGCACCGTCGGGATGGCGGCGCACATCGCCGAGGAGTACGAGGAGGCGCCGCTGCGCTGGCGCGGCGCGAACAGTGGCGGCGTGCGGTGAGGGCTGTGGTTCACTAGGTTAGCCGAACCTTAGGAGCTGTCGCATGTCCATCGTCCTTCCGACGGTCCGCCGTACCACCCGTCGCGACCTGTTCCGCGGGTCCGGCCTGCTCGGCGCCGCAGTGCTCGCCGCTGCGTGCGGGACCGACGGCGGCGCCACCGAGTCGGGGCGGCGCACCGTCGAACACGTGCGGGGGAGCACGGCCGTCCCCGACGACCCGCGGCGGATCGTCACCGTCGGCTTCAGCGACCAGGACCCCGTACTCGCGCTCGGCGGGCGGCTCGTCGGTGTCACGGACTGGTACGGGGACTACGAGTACGCGACGTGGCCGTGGGCGCAGAAGGCGCTGGGCGATCAGAAGCCCGCCGTGCTGAACAAGGGGAAGTTCACCGGCACACCCGATTACAAGTACGAGGAGATCGCGGCGTTGAAGCCCGACCTGATCCTCGGGTTGTACACGAAGATGAGCCCGGACCAGTACGAGCAACTCTCGCGGATCGCGCCGACGGTGGGACCGCCCCGCCGGGCACAAGGAGTTCACGGCGCCCTGGGACGTGGCGACCCGGCTCACCGGCGACGCGCTGGGGCGGCGCGACGTCGCCGACCGGGCGATCGCCGCGGTGAACGAGAAGATCGCGCAGGCCCGCGCCGCGCATCCGGAGTTCGCCGGGCGCACGGCCCTCGTGGTGGAGCGGTTCAAGCAGGGATCGAGCTTCGTGCGCTCGCCCGGCGACCCGCGGTCGCGCCTGCTCGCCGCGCTCGGCTTCACGGTGCCGGAGGTCGAGGGCAGCGCGGGCAGCGGCAACGACGGCGTGGACCTCGCGGACGAGCGGATGGCCGAACTCGACCAGGACGCGCTGGTGTGGAACGTGGGGAGCAAGCCCTCGCGGCGGGCCGAGATCGAGGCCCTGCCGATCTACCGGACGGTGCCCGCGGTGCAGGCGGGCCGCTCGGTCTTCGTCGACGATCCACTGGTGTCCGGGGCGTGGACCTGGGGAACCGTGCTGAGCATCCCGACGGTGGTGGACGCACTCGCGAGTAGCATCGCGCCCGTGATGAAGCGATGACGGATCTCGCCGCGGCGATCCGTGCCGAGTTGCGGGCCGCGGCGGACCCCGAGCGGGCGCCGAAGATGCAGGCGTACATGAAATCCGCGATGCCCTTCCTCGGCGTGCCCTCACCGGCCGTGCGCACGATCACCGCAGCCGTCCGGCGCGAGCACCCGCCCGCTGACCTCGACGAGCTGCGGGCGGCGGTGCTGGAGCTGTGGGACCACGCGGCGTACCGCGAGGAGCGCTACGCCGCGCAGAACCTGCTGCGCTACCGGCTCGGCAAGGGCGATCCGGCTCTCCTACCCCTGCACGAGCACATCGCCGTGACCGGCGCCTGGTGGGACCACGTCGACGAGACCGCCCGCCACATCGCCGATCTCCACGATGCGCACCCCGAGGACACCGCGGCGGTGGTGCGGGCGTGGAGCCGGGGCGAGGACCTCTGGCTCCGCCGCCTGGCGATCATCTCCCAGCTCGGCCGGAAGGACCGGCTCGACACGGACCTCCTGACGGACGTGATCGAGCCGGCCCTGGCATCGTCGGAGTTCTTCCTGCGCAAGGCGATCGGCTGGGCCCTCCGGGAGCACGCGAAGACCGATCCGGACTGGGTGCGCGCCTATGTCACGGCGCACGAGGACCGGCTCAGCGGGCTCTCGCGGCGCGAGGCCCTCAAGCACCTGTGAGGCAGTCCTCCGGGTGATCCGCAGCGGTGCGACGCGCGGCGCGGGCGGCAGCGCTGTCCCGCACCGCGAGCGCAATGGCGACGACGGCCAGCGCGGCCCCGGCGAGGGGGAGCGCACGGTAGGAGGCGCCGAGGTCGAGGAGCGTCCCACCGAGCCAGGGGCCGATGGCGATCCCCGCGTTGAACGCCGCCACGGTGAACGCGGGGGCGAGCGTCGGTGCGCCGGGGGCGAGCATGAAGACCCGCGAGTTCAGTGCCGGGTTCGTGACGAAGCCGGCCGCGCCGAGGAGTGCCGCGGCGGCGCCGGCGGCGCTGGGATGCGGTAGCGCCACCGCGAGCGCGGTCGATGCCACGGCCAGGGTCGCGGTACCGCCCACCAGCACCGATGCGGGTCTCGTGTCGGCGAGACGGCCGCCGACGGCGATCCCCGCCACCGCGCCCGCGCCGTAGAGGGCGAGCACGATCGGCACCGTCGACGGGGCGGCGTGCGAGGTCTCCAGGAGCATCGCGCCGAGGTAGCCGAACGAGATGAGCAGCGCGGCGATGGAGAACGCCGTGATCGCGTACGACACCCACAACCGGCCGGTCCGCAGCGCGCGCACCTCCTCGCGCGGACGGGTGACGGCCCCCGTCGTGACGTGTGCGGGCACCGTCGTCGCGATCGCGGCGCCAGCCACCACCGTCGCGATCGCCACCGCGACGAAGGTCGCGCGCCAGCCCGCGTGCTGGCCGAGCAGGGTCCCGAGAGGGAGACCGATGACCGTCGCGAGGGTCAGGCCACCGGCGACGACACTCATCGCCCGGCCGCGGCGGTCCTCCGGGACGAGCGCGATCGCCGTCGTCGCGGCCACCGACCAGAAGCCGGCGTAGACGAAGGCCCCGACGAACCGGGTCGCGAGGAGGACCGCGAACGAGTCGGTGGTCGCGGCCACGAGATGCGTGACGGCGAACACTCCGGTGAAGACCAGCAGCGCACGGCGTTTCGGCCAGCGCAGTGTCGCGAGCGCCAGCACGGGTGCACCGACCATCATCCCCAGCGCGAAGCCGGAGATGAGCAGGCCGGCCTGCGGCACGGAGACGTGCAGGTCCGCCGACACCTCCGGAATCAGCCCCGCGAGCATGAGCTCCGAGGTGCCCTGCGCGAAGATCCCGAAGCCGAGGACGAACACGGCGAGCGGCATCACAGCAGCGACCCGCCGCTCGCGTCGATCCACTGGCCCGTCACCCGGCCGGCCGCGTCGGAGACGAGGAAGCCGACCACGCCCGCCACGTCCGCGGGCTGCCCGATCCGCCCGAGCGGCGAGTCCGCGGCCATCGCGGCGCGCCCCTCCTCGGTGGCCAGCCGGGCCGCGTTCATGTCCGTCGCCGTGCCGCCCGGCCCGACCGCGTTGACGGTGATGGCGCGGGGCGCGAGCTCCTTGGCCAGGGCGAAGGTGAGCGCGTCGATCGCGGCCTTGGACATCGAGTAGGGGAGCAGCGCGGGGTTGTAGGAGCCGTGGGTGAACCGGGTCGAGATGTTCACCACCCGGCCGCCGTCGGTCAGCCGCGGGAGCCCGTGCTGCAGCACGAAGAACGGTGCGCGGGTGTTGACCGCGAGCACGCGGTCGAAGGTCGCGGCGTCGACCTCGGTGAACGGCGTTCGGCCGCCCAGGATTCCGGCGTTGTTGACGATGATGTCGGCGTGCGGCGCGTTCCGGTCGTACTCCTCCCACAAGCGCGCGGGCGCGTCCTCGGCCGCGAGGTCGGCGGCAAGGGGGAACGCCCGTCCGTCGCGCTCCTCGATGGCGCGGACCGTCCGCTCCGCGGCGTCGCGGTCCGCGCCGTGGATCGCCACCGTCGCCCCGCGGTCCGCGAGGCCGTCGGCGATCGCCCTGCCGATGCCGCGGCTCGCTCCCGTGACCAGTGCGTACTTGCCTGCCAGATCGTCGTGCACCGTGTTCCTCCTGAATTACGTAGTGATCGCTACAGAAAAACGGTAACACTGATCCGTAGTGATCGCTATACAATGAGGTCATGGCGATCGGTACCCGCGGCAGGCCGCGCTCCTTCGACCGCGACGCGGCGCTGGACGCCGCCGCGCGCCTGTTCTGGGAGAAGGGATTCGAGGCGACCTCGATCCGTGATCTCACAGACCGGCTCGGCATCGAGGCGCCCAGTCTGTACCGCGCGTTCGGCGACAAGCGGCGGCTCTTCGAGGAGGCCGTCGGCGAGTACGACCGCACCTACGGCGGATTCATCGACGACGCGTTCGCGGAGGAGTCCACGGCGCGCACGATCGCGCTGCGGCTGCTCGCGGAGGGGCCCGCGCGGTACACCCGCGCGGGACTGCCGCGCGGCTGCCTGGTGGTGAGCGGCGACGCCGGCACCACGGACGCCGAGGTCATCGGCTACATGATCGCGATGCGCTCCGCGAACGTCGCGCGCCTGGCCGACCGCATCGGCCGCGACGTGGAGTCCGGGGTGTTGCCCGGCACCGTCGATCCGCTCGCGTTGGCGCGCTTCACCTTCGCGACCCTGAACGGGCTCGCCGAGGCCGCCCGCGAGGGCGTGCCGGTACAGGAGTTGGAGGCCGTGGCCGCGGTCGCCGCGGGCGCCTGGCCCGTCAGCTCCTGACCCAGATCGCCTGCGCGGCGATGTCGCCCAGGTCGAGGGGGGCACCGTCGTCCACCGTGACGGCGACGGTCCCGAGGAACTTGCGCAGCTCCACGACCTCGATCCGGGCGTCGGGCGCGATGCCGACCTCCTGGAAGTAGCGCAGCATCTCGGGGTCGGAATCGGAGATCCGGGCGACGGTGCCGGACTGCCCGGCCTCGAGTTCGGACAGCAGGCACGCGTCGGGGGTGGGCACGGTGCCGTCGGGCTGCGGGATCGGGTCGCCGTGCGGGTCGCGAGAGGGGAAGCCGAGCCGCTCGTCGAGGCGCGCCAGGAAGCGCTCGGAGACCGCGTGCTCGAGGACCTCCGCCTCGTCGTGCACCTCGTCCCAGCCGTAGCCGAGCTCGGAGACGAGGAACGTCTCGAGGAGCCGGTGGCGGCGCACCATCGCGGTGGCGGCGGAGCGGCCGTCGTCGGTGAGCGTGACCGCACCGTACTTCTCGTGGTCGACCAGCCCCTGGTCGGCCAGCTTGCGGATGGCCTCGGAGGCGGTGGACGCGGAGACGCCGAGCGCATCGGCGAGCGACTTCGTGGTGACCTTCACGTCGGACCACTCCTGCGCGGTCCAGATCTGCTTGAGGTAGTCCTGCGTGACCGCGGACAGCTCGCTCACGGGGCGCGGCGAATCGGGCAGGGGAGGCTTACTCACGCACCCACCATAGGCCGTCCGATAGGGTGAGTGCGTGCTTCGCTGGCGAGGGCTCGATGACGTTCCCGCGGACTGGGGACGCTGTGTGGTGACGATCGGCGTGTTCGACGGTGTACACCGTGGACACGCCCAATTGATCGCACGCGCGACCGCGGAGGCCCATGAACGTGGGCTCCCGGCGGTCCTGATGACGTTCGATCCGCATCCCGCCGAGGTGGTGCGCCCCGGTTCGCATCCTCCGCAGCTCACGACGCTGACCCGGCGCGCCGAGCTGGCCGAGGAACTGGGCATCGACGTCTTCTGCGTGATGCCCTTCACCGCGACCGTCATGGCGCAGCCGGCCGAGGACTTCGTCCACTCGATTCTGGTCGAGCGGCTGCACGCCGCGGCCGTCGTCGTCGGCGACAACTTCACCTTCGGCTACCGCGCGCTCGGCAACGTCGAGATGCTCGGCCAGCTCGGCCAGAAGTTCGGCTTCTCCGTCGACGCGGTCCCGCTGCTCACGGAGCACTCGGTCACCTACTCCTCGACGTACATCCGCTCGTGCGTCGACGCGGGCGATGTGGCCGCCGCCGCCGAGGCGCTCGGCCGGCCCCACCGGGTCGAGGGCGTCGTCGTCCGCGGCGACGGTCGCGGTCGCGAACTGGGCTTCCCGACGGCGAACGTCGCGCCGCCGATGTTCGCCGCGATCCCCGCCGACGGCGTGTACGCCGCGTGGTTCACCGTCCTGGGGCCCGGTCCGGTCGTCGGGCAGGTGACGCCGGGGGAGCGGTATCCGGCCGCGGTCTCGGTCGGCAGCAACCCGACCTTCTCGGGGCGCACGCGCACCGTCGAGGCCTTCGTGCTCGACACGTCCGCCGATCTGTACGGCCAACACGTGGCCGTGGACTTCGTGGACCGGGTGCGCGGGATGGAGCGGTTCGACTCGATCGAGGACCTGCTCAAGGCGATGGGCGGCGACGTGGACAAGACCCGCGCGATTCTGGGAATCGCCTGACTCCTGGTAGCGTGGCCTCTCGTGCCTGCTGCGGTTCGCGGTGGCGGCACGGATCCATGACGACGCGATACTGAGAAGGAGCTCATCCATGTCGCTCACCACCGAGCAGAAGAAGTCCATCCTCGCCGAGTACGGCCTCCACGAGACCGACACCGGTTCGCCCGAGGCGCAGGTCGCGATGCTCACCAAGCGCATCACCGACCTCACCGAGCACCTCAAGCAGCACAAGCACGATCACCACAGCCGCCGCGGCCTGCTGCTGCTGGTCGGCCGTCGTCGCCGTCTGCTGAAGTACGTCGCCTCGGTCGACATCAACCGCTACCGCACGCTCATCGAGCGCCTCGGCCTGCGTCGCTAAGAGCTTTCGCCAGCGGCCCGCTTCCGGATTTCCGGGGGCGGGCCGCTCGCGTTTGTCGGGTTCGACGGTGCGCCGCCCGTCCGGTGGGGGTGCGGACCCGGGTGCGGGGTGTGTCGCTTCCGCGAGCGATGCGCGCGGCGCATACCGCTCTGACCTGCGACGATGCGGCGCGGGTTATGCGGCGCGCGGATACCCTGGCGGTTCGGTAGACGGGGCGAGCCGTCCCTCATCCAGCGGACCGCGGTCCAGCCATCACGTCAGACGCGGTCAGCCGTGGATTCACAGATCACTGTGGGCGCGGGCGCAGGACACCGTCGCCCTGCCGAGGCCGGGGGTATGCGGCGCGCGTATAGCCCCGTCGGGAAAATTTCCCATTTGACCTGCAGGTATTCAGCAATGCGTGCCGCGCATGGCCTGCGCGACCGACACCACTCTCCGAGAGGCGTCAGCGGTCCTGGGGCTTCACGAAGGGGAAGGCGAGGGTGGCGCGGATGTTCACGCCGGCGAGCAGCATGATGATCCGGTCCACGCCGATGCCCAGGCCGCCGGTGGGCGGCATGGCGTAGGACAGCGCGTCGAGGAAGGACTCGTCGAGCTCCATCGCCTCCGGATCGCCCGCGGCCGCGGCCATCGACTGCTTCGTGAGCCGCTCGCGCTGATCGATCGGGTCGGTCAGCTCGGTGTACGCGGTCCCCAGTTCGGCGCCGAAGCCGACCAGGTCCCACTGCTCCGTCAGCCGCGGATCCGACCGATGTCGGCGCGCCAGCGGCGAGACCTCGACCGGGAAATCGCAGTAGAACGTGGGGAACTCGGTCTGCTTCTCGACCAGCGCCTCGTACAGCTCCATCACCAGCTTGCCGGCCGTCGCGCCGCGCGGGATCGCGACGTGCCGGCGTTCGCACACGGCCGCGACCTCCTCGAGCGTCGACGCCGAGGTCAGCGTCGTCCCCGCCGCGCGGGACACCGCGGAATGCACGGTGACCATCGGCCACTCGGCCGTGAGGTCGACCTCCCGAGTGCCGCCGGCACCGTCGGGCCGCACGGCCACCGGCCGGCCGTTCACGGCGACCGCGGCGGCGAGGATCACCTCGCGCGTGAGGGTTCGCATGGTGCTGTAGTCGCCGTAGGCCTCGTACGCCTCGAGCGCGGTGAACTCGGGGTTGTGCGTGGCATCGGCGCCCTCGTTGCGGAAGTTCCGGTTGATTTCGAAGACGCGTCCCATGCCGCCCACGGCCAGCCGCTTGAGGTACAGCTCGGGCGCGATGCGCAGGTAGAGGCCCATGTCGTAGGCGTTGATGTGCGTCGTGAAGGGCCGCGCCGCGGCACCGCCGTGCACCGACTGCAGCATCGGTGTCTCGACCTCGGTGTATCCGCGGCCCACGAACGCCTCGCGCATCGCCGCGACCGCCCGGGAGCGGCGGTACAGCAGGTCGACGGCACCGTCGTCGGTGATGAGCTCCAGGACGCGATTGCGGGCCCGCGTCTCGTCGCCGAGGCGCACCCCGGGTTTCGGCACGGGGGACAGGCACTTGCCGGCCATCGCCCAGGACGCGAGGAGCACCGAGGGCTCGCCCGTGCGCGACCGGATCGGCTCGCCCGTGACCGACACCAGATCGCCCATGTCGATCGAGGTGCGCCACAGGGCCCGGGCGTCGTCGGGCGTGCGCGAGCGCTCCGCGACCACCTGCAGGGTGGTCCCGTCCTCGTGGAGTTCGACGAACGTGACGCCGCCGTAGTCGCGCATCGCGCGCACCCGGCCGGTCACGGAGACGACGGTGCCCGAGGCACCGTCGGGCGGGAGGACGGAGCACTGCTCCCGGGCGGAGGCCAGGGAGGAGGTGCGCGGCACCGACGGGGGGTAGCCGGGCATGCCTGCGGCCTCGAGGGCCTCGAGCTTGCGGCGGCGGACGCGCTGTTGCTCCGACAGGCGCACGGGCGGAGCCTCACGGCGCAGCAGCCGTTCCTCGTCGGCCAGGAGGCGGTCGACGAACTCGGGGTCGCGGGGCGTCTGTTCGGGGATCGACGGTCCCGCCAGGAACTTCGGCCCGATCTGCGGCAGGAAGCCCTCGGCGGTACCGACCGCGATGCCGGCCCGCACCGCGGTGAGCACGGGGTCGTAGCAGAGGATCCGGGGCACCCACTCGGGGCGGTACTTGTCGTTGGACCGGTACAGCGTCTCGAGCTGGTAGAACTTCGACGCGAAGCTGAGCACGGAGTCGACGAGCCGGGTGATCGGGCCGGCGCCCACGCGGTCGGCCTCGGAGAAGACCGAACGGAAGACCGCGAAGTTCAACGAGATCCGCCGGATGCCGACCTCGCCGCACTGCTCGATGAGCTTGGCGACCATGAACTCGTTGAGGCCGTTCTCGGCGTCGCGGTCGCGGCGCATGAGGTCGAGCGAGAGGCCGCGGGTGCCCCACGGCACGAAGCTGAGCAGTCCCCGCACCGCGCCCTCCGCGTCGTGCGCCGAGACGAGCACACAGCGGCCGTCCACGGGATCGCCGACGCGGTTGAGCGCCATGGAGAAGCCGCGTTCGGTCTCCTCCCCGCGCCACGTCTCGGCGAGCTCCTCGACCTGCTTCAGCTCGTCGGCGCTGAGATCGCCGTGGCGCCGCACGCGCAGGGTGTAGCCGGCGGCGCTCACCCGGGTGACCGCCTGTCGGACCGCGCGCATGTCGCGGCCCTTGAGGGTGAACCGGTCGACGTGGATGATCGCCTCGTCGCCGATCGTCAGCGTGCGCAGGCCCGCCGCCTCGTAGACCTGCGCACCGTCGGCGCTCGCTGCCAGCACGGCGGGGTAGAGGCTGTGCCGGCGGCAGTCCTCGATCCACGCGCCGACGGCCGCGGGCCAGGAATCGCGGTGACCGATGGGATCGGCGCTGGCCATCGACACCGGGCCGACGGCGCGGCAGGTCACCACCGCCTTGCGGTCGGGCGCGGAGATCACCGCCTTGTCGCGGCGGGTGGCGAAGTAGCCGAGCGAGTCGTCCTCGCCGTACTCGAGCAGCAGGCGCCGGACCTCGAGCTCCTCCGGTTCGGTCATCAGCTCGTCACCACGGCCCGCCCGCCAGAACGCCATGAGGGCGAGGATCAGCACCGACGCCGACATTACGCCTGCGAGCGAGTAGATCCACAGCGGGCCGGAATGGCCGCCGAGCGCCACGTCGATCTGGCGCGGAACCGCGACGCCGAAGGTCGAGCGCAGCGACCACAGCAGGATCTCGACGGTGCCGTTCAGCCGCGAGGCGCCCCGCCCCGGGAAGGTCGACGCGAGGCCCACCACGATCACGTACACGGCGAGGAAACCGCCGACGAGGACACCGATCGCCGCCCGTCGCGAGCCGTGGGCGAGTCGTGCCGGGAACCGCGGACGGGCGATCACGACGAGCCCGAGCACCACGAGGCTGATGGCGGTCGCCAGTGCCGCGCCGGGCAACGAGTAGCGGATCGAGACGTACGCCTCGAGGAACGACGGGAGGTGCCGCGCCTCGTCGGGATCGAGTTGGTCGGTCGCGATGATCACCAGCGTGGCGGCGTTCACCAGCACCTGCAGCGACATCACGATCACCGCTACGGTGTGGGCGGCGCGCAGCCGGCGGCGCAGGGCGCCGCTGAGCACCGTCAGGGCCGCGACCAGTAGCAGGCTGGGATGCGAGGGGATGCCGAGGATGCCGAGCGCGTCGGAGACCAGCGGCAGCACGCGATCGCCGCGGATCACGGCCATGAGCAGCGACACGAACGCGGCCACCAGCATCATCCGCGCGATCCACACGGCGGTGTACTCCTGCGTCCGCTCCCGAGCGGTCTGTGACATCCCGTTCCTCTCCGCTCGTGTACGGCGTGTGCGAATCACCTGGAAAAGACTCCCGATGATAGCCTTGATGGCGGTCCGTCCGACGTCGGCGCCGGAAGATCCGGTCGCCGACATCTGCGGTGCGCCTTCTCGGTGTCACTCCCCGCGGGGTGGTCCTCGGTAGTGGTCGCCGGAACGGCCTGCATGACGCAGGCGCGAGTCCGGCGGCTTCGATCGATGACCGCGCCAGAGCGCCCGCCGCCAACGTCGAACGACGGGGCCACGCGCAGCATGCGCGCCGCCCGGCGAGGACGAGCCGCACGACAGAGAAGGTCACTTCACACTTCATGACTGATAACAACCAGGTCGAGTTCGACGACGACATCACCGAAGCCGTCGCCGTCATCGACAACGGTTCCTTCGGTACGCGCACCATCCGGTTCGAGACCGGCCGCTTCGCGCAGCAGGCCGCGGGCTCCGTCGCCGCCTACCTCGACGACGAGACGATGCTGCTCTCCGCCACGTCGCACAGCAAGCATCCGAAGGAGCACTTCGACTTCTTCCCGCTGACCGTGGACGTCGAGGAGCGCATGTACGCCGCGGGCCGCATCCCCGGCTCGTTCTTCCGTCGCGAGGGTCGCCCGTCGACCGACGCGATCCTCACCTGCCGCCTCATCGACCGGCCGCTGCGCCCGTCCTTCGTCGACGGTCTCCGCAACGAGATCCAGGTCGTCGTGACGGTCATGTCGCTCGACCCGAACGACCTGTACGACGTGGTGGCGATCAACGCCGCCTCGGCGTCGACGCAGATCGCGGGCCTGCCCTTCTCCGGCCCGGTCGGCGGCGTGCGCGTCGCGCTGATCGACGGCCAGTGGGTCGCCTTCCCGACCGTCGAGCAGCTCGAGCGCGCCGTCTTCGACATGGTCGTCGCGGGCCGCATCGTCTCGGGCTCCGGCAAGGACGCCGATGTCGCGATCATGATGGTCGAGGCCGAGGCCACCGAGAACGTCATCGAGCTCATCGCCGGCGGCGCCACCGCGCCCACCGAGACCGTCGTGGCCGAGGGCCTCGAGGCCGCCAAGCCCTTCATCGCCGTGCTCTGCGAGGCGCAGAAGCAGCTGGCCGCCGGCGCCGCCAAGCCGACCGGCGAGTTCCCGCTGTTCCTGCCCTACCAGGACGACGTCTTCGCCGCCGTCGAGGCCGCGGGCGCCGCGGGCCTCAACGAGGCGCTGTCGATCGCCGGCAAGCAGGAGCGCGACAATGCCACCGACGCCGTCAAGGCGCAGGTGCTCGAGGCCGTGGGCCCGCAGTTCGAGGGCCGCGAGGGCGAGATCGGCGCGGCCTTCCGCTCGCTGACCAAGAAGCTCGTGCGTCAGCGCATCCTCACCGACCACTTCCGCATCGACGGCCGTGGCATCACCGACATCCGCTCGCTCAGCGCCGAGATCGCCGTGATCCCGCGCGCCCACGGCAGCGCACTGTTCGAGCGCGGCGAGACCCAGATCCTCGGCGTCACCACGCTGGACATGGTCAAGATGGCGCAGCAGATCGACTCGCTCGGTCCCGAGAAGTCGAAGCGCTACATGCACCACTACAACTTCCCGCCGTACTCGACCGGTGAGACCGGCCGCGTCGGTTCGCCGAAGCGCCGCGAGATCGGCCACGGCGCGCTCGCCGAGCGCGCCCTCGTCCCGGTGCTGCCCTCGGTGGAGGAGTTCCCCTACGCCATCCGACAGGTCTCGGAGGCGCTGAGCTCGAACGGCTCCACGTCGATGGGCTCGGTCTGCGCCTCGACGATGTCGCTGCTCAACGCCGGCGTGCCGCTCAAGGCGCCCGTCGCGGGTATTGCCATGGGCCTCGTGTCCGACGAGGTCGACGGCCAGGCCCGCTACGTGGCCCTGACCGACATCCTCGGTGCCGAGGACGCCTTCGGCGACATGGACTTCAAGGTCGCCGGTACGTCCGACTTCGTCACCGCCCTGCAGCTGGACACCAAGCTCGACGGCATCCCGTCGCAGGTCCTGGCCGGCGCGCTGGGCCAGGCGAAGGACGCCCGCACCACGATCCTCGAGGTCATGGCCGAGGCGATCGACGCTCCCGACGAGATGAGCCCGTACGCCCCGCGGATCACCACCATCAAGGTGCCCGTGGACAAGATCGGCGAGGTCATCGGACCCAAGGGCAAGACGATCAACTCCATCACCGAGGAGACCGGCGCCAACATCTCGATCGAGGATGACGGCACGGTGTTCGTCGGTGCCGCCGACGGCCCGTCGGCGCAGGCGGCGATCGATCGCATCAACGCGATCGCGAACCCGCAGCTGCCCAAGGTGGGCGAGCGCTTCCTGGGCACCGTGGTCAAGACCACGGCGTTCGGCGCCTTCGTCTCGCTGGTGCCCGGCCGCGACGGCCTGGTCCACATCAGCAAGCTGGGCAACGGCAAGCGCGTGAACAAGGTCGAGGACGTGGTCAACGTCGGCAGCAAGCTGCAGGTGGAGATCGCCGACATCGACGAGCGCGGCAAGATCAGCCTGATCCCCGTGGTGGAAGACAAGGCGGAGGAGGCGACTTCCGCCGCCGCTCCCGCTGGCGAGGAGTAGGAACTGAGCAGCCTGACATCCCGGGCTGCGCGGACGGGGGCATCCGGATCGGGTGCCCCCGTTCGTCGTAGCGTGCTCCCCGGCGGCCTGCGGGTCGTCACGGAGACGGTGCCCGGTTCCCGTTCCGCGGCGGTGGGCCTCTGGGTCGCCGTCGGCTCGCGCGACGAGCACCCCGCCTCGGCGGGGTCCGCGCACTTCCTCGAGCACCTGTTGTTCAAGGCGACGCCCCACCGCGACGCGGCCTCCCTGGCCGCCGAGGTGGACGCCGTGGGCGGTGAGATCAACGCGTTCACCTCGAAGGAACACACGTGCTACTACGCGCACGTCCTCGACGTCGACCTCGAGCTCGCCGTCGACGTGGTGACGGACGTGGTCCTGGGCGGCCTGTGCCGTCCCGCGGACGTGGACGTCGAGCGCGAGGTGGTGCTCGAGGAGCTCGCCATGCGCGACGACGATCCGGAGGACCTGGTCAACGAGGCGGCCACCACGGCCCTGCTCGGTGATCATCCGCTGGCGCGGCCCGTGCTCGGCACGGAGGAGTCCGTCTCCGCGATGACGGCGGCGCGCCTGCGGGGCTTCCATCGCCGGCGGTACACGCCGGAGCGGATGGTGCTCGCGGTCGCCGGGAACGTCACGCACGCGCAGGTGGTCAAGCTGGCGCGCAGGGCTTTCGCCGGCAGGCTCGACGGTGCCGCCGAGTCGGCTCCGATCCGGACGGGGATCCGGCGCACGCCGGGTGCACCGTCGCTCGAGGTCGTGAACCGCGATGGCGAGCAGTCGCACCTCGTCGCGGGCACCCGGGCCTACGGGCGGTTCCACCCGGACCGCTGGGCGCTGTCGGTGCTCAACACCGCGATCGGTGGCGGCCTGAGTTCGCGCCTGTTCCAGGAGATCCGGGAGCAGCGCGGCCTGGCGTACACCGTGTACTCGGCGGTGGACACCTACGCCGATACGGGGCTGTTCTCCGTCTACGCCGGGTGCTCGCCGGAGCGGCTGGGCGAGGTGGCGACCGTCGCGCGGAAGGTGCTCGAGGACGTCCGCGACGACGGCCTCACCGTCGAGGAGCTGGCGCGGGCGAAGGGCTCCCTCCGGGGTGGGCTGGTGCTCGGGCTCGAGGACGCGCAGTCGCGCATGCACCGGATCGGGCGGAGCGAGGTCAACTACCAGAACCAGCGGACGATCACGCGCACGCTCGCGGCGATCGACAGGGTCTCGGCGGCGGACGTGAACCGGGTCGCGCGGGACCTGCTCTCGCAGCCCTTCGGCGGCGCGGTCCTCGGCCCGCACCGCGGCAAGCGCGGCGTCCCGGCCTCGGTGCGGACCTGGCTGGGCTGAGCCGGACGCGCGGACGCGGACGCGGTTTTGCCTCGTTTTGACATCGTTATAGACTTTGCGAAGTCAAAATCGACTCGTCACGACCAGAGGACTGCCCATGAACTCGTTCGCCCGTCGCGCGATCGCCGCTGCCGCCGTTGCCGGCGCCGCGATCACCTTCGTCCCGGCGGCGGCCAACGCCTCCGGTTCCGTCGTCTTCCGCGGCACCGTCACCGGTGGCACGTCCATCCGGACCGACGCCCCGAACGCCACGGTCACGTGGGTCGGCGACTACGACGACGCCGGCAACCTGGTGATCCGCACCAACTGCGTCATCGCGCGCCACGAGCTCGGGGTGATCGGCATCCCGCCGTCGCCGCTGCCCAAGGAGCGGTGCGAGTCGATCAAGGGCATCGACCTGTCGGACCGCCTCCTCGTGTGGGAGAACGCCACCACCGGCGCCACCGGCACCGCCCGCTCGGAGTACGACGGCACCTTCATCGTCAAGCCCGGCAAGGGCAGCGTCAACGTCGCGATCACCGGCATCGTCGGCACCGCGGTCGCGACGTACGTCGCCTGACGGATCCCACGCGAACGGCGGCCCACCGGATCACCGGTGGGCCGCCGTTCGTCGTCGTGACTACCGCGCGTACGCGCGGGGCAGTGGCTCGCCCTCCGCGGCCAGGACGCCCCGCAGGCGCGTCGGGTAGTCGGTGATGATGCCGTCCACGCCGAGCGCGAGCTGCGTCCGCATCGCGGCCGGCTCGTTGACCGTCCAGGGGATCACCTTCAGGCCCGCGGCGTGGGCGGCGGTCACCGTCTTCGCATCGGACAGGTCGGCATCGGGCGAGAGGACGTCGAACCCGGCCGACTTCGCGGCCCGGACCACGTCACCGTCGAACTGCTCGAAGGTGACCGGGCCCAGCCAGGCCGAGCGGGGCTTCCACGTCGTGGCGTCGTAGAGCGCTACCAGCGGGACCGACGGTGCCTGTGCCCGGACCAGCGGCAGGGAGCGCCAGTCGAAGCTCTGGATCTCGATGCGGTCGAGCACGCCGGCGCGGCGCGCGGCGCCGAGGATCTGCGTGACGAACGCGGCGGGCTCGGCGGATTTCGACCGCGCCTCGGCCTCGATCTTGGTCTCGATGTTGAATCGCACGGCGTTGCCCTTGTACTGCGCGGCCAGGTCGAAGAGCTGAGGCAGCGTCGCGATCCGGTTGCCGTCGACGACCTTCGCGTCGGGGAAGCCCGCCAGCTTCTTCGCGCACACGAGCGTCTGTACCTGCGCGTAGCTCAGGTCGTGGATCGTCTTGCCCACGTACGGGAACTGCGTGTCGCCGGGCGTCGCCGGTGCGGTGTCGGCGCACTTGTCTGCCTGGATCGTCGGGTCGTGCCAGATCAGCGGCACCTGATCCTTCGTGAGCACGATGTCGAGTTCGAGAGTGGTGACGCCGAGTTCCAGCGCGCGGGCGAAGCCGTACAGCGACTCCTCGGTGTGCTCGCCACGGCCGCCGCGGTGCGCCTGCAGGTCGAAGGAGTTCGACGGTGCCGCCTGGGCGGGCGCGGTCAGTACGCCCCCGCCGAGGGCGACGACGGTGGCCGCCGCGAGCGCGCAGAGCCGGGGGAGGAGACGGGAGCCGATGGTCATGGCGGCACCCTAACGGCGGCCCGTGAACCCCCGGTGAATGCGAGACGCCCGCCGGGGGACCGGCGGGCGTCTGCGGGTTTCGGGCGGTTACTTCTTGTCGATGTCCACGTTGGGCGCGTCGTCGAGCGACCACGCCGCGGCGAGGTCGCCACCCGTGTGCTCGATGACCGCGGGCTTGACCGCGAACCAGCCGACCACGAGGACGACGACGAAGACCGGGATGCCGACGACGACCACGATGAAGTTGGTCTTGTCCCAGAACTCGGGCGCGCCCTTCCAGCCCGAGTACGCCATGCCGACCAGGACGAGCAGCAGGAAGGCGAGGCCGACGTAGCTCATGAACGGGGCGAGCGGGGCGCGGAAGGGGCTCTTGGTGACGATGCCCGCGTCGGAGAGGCGCCGGTAGCGGATGTGGCACAGGAAGATCAGCGACCACACGCCCACCACGGCGATGGCGGAGGCCTCCAGGGCGATGTCGAAGGCCTTGCCGGGCACGAGCACGTTGAGGACGGCGCCGAAGACGTAGAAGATCGACGTCACGAGGATGCCGTTGGCGGGCACGCCGGACTTGCTCATCTGCATGAACATCTTCGGCGCCTCGCGGCTGGCGGAGAGACTGCGCAGCATGCGGCCGGTGGTGTAGAGGCCTGCGTTGAGCGAGCTCATGGCGGCCACGATGAGGACCGCGTTGATCAGGGTGGCCATCCAGCCGATGCCCATCTTCTCGAAGACGGTCACGAACGGCGAGGTGTGGCCGGCGGCATCGAACTCGGAGGTCGGGAGCATGCACACGAGCAGGAAGATCGAGCCGCAGTAGAACACGCCGATACGCAGGATGACGGAGTTGACCGCCTTGGGGACCTCGCGCTGCGGGTTCTGCATCTCGCCGGCGGCGATGCCGACCATTTCGATGGCGGCGTACGCGAAGACGACGCCGGACATCACGACGATCGGTCCGAGCCAACCGAAGGTGCCGTCGGTCGGCCAGAATCCACCGGGGTTCTTCCACAGGTTGGAGATGCCCGCGCGGTGGCCCTCGTCGCCGATCTTGATCTGGCCGACCACCATGACGACGCCGACGACGAGGAAGATCACGATGGCGCCGACCTTGAGCACCGAGGCCCAGAACTCGAACTCGCCGAAGGCGCGCGCCGAGAGCAGGTTGATCACCAGGACCACGGCGAGCGCGATGATCACGGACACGCCCTGCGGCAGGTCCCACCACTTGCGCACGTACAGCGCGACGGCCGAGAGCTCGGCGACGCCGGTGAGCGCCCAGAACACCCAGTACAGCCATCCGGCGGCGAATGCGGCGGCCTCGCCGAAGAACTCGCGGGCGTAGGAGACGAAGGCGCCCGAGCTCTGGCGATAGAGCACCAGTTCGCCCAGGGCGCGCATGAGGAAGAAGGCGATGACGCCGACGAAGGCGTAGCTGAACAGCAGGGCGGGGCCGGTGCTGTGCAGCCGGCTGGCCGAGCCGAGGAACAGGCCCGTGCCGATGGCGCCACCGATGGCGATCATCTGCACGTGTCGCCTGCCGAGGGTCTGCTTGTAGCCCTCCTGCTCGGCCGCGAACTTACTGGCGGGTTGAGTCATGGGTGAATCGTTCTCCTCAACGTGCTGGGGCGCGTGTGGGTTGTGCGCTGGATGGGAATGTAGACCTCGCAACGCTTCCGTGGACGCGTTACTGAGAGATGACTTGCGGATGTCGATCGGTGCGGGCGTGTAAACATAGGTCCATGACCGACTTCTCGGACCTGGGGGAGCTGTTCACCTTCCTGTCCGGCCACCCGCCCTTCGACGGCCTGCCCGACGATGTCCGCGCCCGTCTGGCTGCGGAATCGTCGGTTCGGGAGTTCGGCGAGGGCACCACGATCCTCGACGGTCTGTCCGCGTCTCCCGAGCACGCCTTCGTCGTCCTGGCCGGCCGGGTCGGTGTGTGGAACTTCCCGGCCAAGGCGGCCACCGAACCCGGCGACGTCGACGAGGTGGTCGGTCCCGGAGGCGTGTTCGGGTACGTGGTGATCCTGGTCGGCGCGAAGGGCGGTCCCCGCGCGGTGGCGCTGACCGACGTGACGCTGCTGCGCCTTCCGGCGTGGGCCGTGGCCGACATGTTCTCGACCCCCGCGGGCGCCGCCTTCCTCGCGACGGAACTGGCGCGACCGGTCACGCCGCTCGCGGCCGACGAGGTCCGCGAGCGCACCGCGGGGCAGATCGTGCGCCGCGCGCCGATCACGTGTCCGCCCACGGTCACGATCCAGGAGGCCGCCACCACGATGACGGAGGCGAGGTCCGGCTACATCGTGGTGGAGAACGCCGCGCGCGAGCCGCTGGGCATCCTCACCGACCACGATCTGCGGGCCCGGGTGATCTCGATGGGGCGGCCGGTGACCGATCCCGTCTCCGCGGTGATGACCGCTCCGCTGGCGGCCGTGCCCGAGGCCGCGTTGTCGTCCGACGTGCTCATCGAGATGCTCGACCGCAAGATGCACTACATGGCCGTGCTCGACGAGCAGGCCGCCGTCATGGGCGTGGTACAGGACGTCGATTTCCTCACCGTGCCCACCACGTCCACCTTCGCGCTGCAGCGCCGGATCGAGCGTGCGGCGGCGTCCGAGCTGCCGGAGATCGGCGCGACGATCCGCTCGATCTTCCCCGTGCTGTGGGGGCAGCAGGCGCCGGTGCGGCACATCTCGGGCGTCGCCGCCGTCGCGATCGAGGGCATGGTGCGCCGCTGCATCGAACTCGAGCTGCCCGTCCATCCCGAGCTGAAGGAGGGGGATTTCACGTGGCTGTCGCTGGGGAGTGTGTCGCGCCGCGAGGTGGTGCCCAGCTCGGACGTCGACAGTGCGATCATCCTCAAGGACGTGCCCGGCGCCTCGGCGGAGGAGATCGAGGTCCGACGGTCCGCCGCGCTCGCCCTCGCGGCCGCGGTCCATGCGCGCCTGGAGGAGTGCGGCATACCGTCGGACACCAATGGTGCGACGGCCGCCAAGCCGCGGTTCTGCCGGACGGAGTCCGAGTGGCTGTACGCCGCGAGCGAGTGGATCGACGCCCCGCTGTCGAACAACGCCATGATGATGGCGTCGCTGCTGGTCGACGGCCGACCCGTCTGGGGCGACCTGACGCTGCAGCCGGTGGCCGGTGTGTACCAGCATCTTTCGGAGCATCCTCGGGCCTTCATCCTGATGCTGCGGGAGGCGCTCACGGCGAAGGCGCGACTGCGCTCGGTGCGTGATGTGATCTCCCTGCGGGGCGGCACCTTCGACATCAAGGCGCACGCGCTGGTCCCGGTCGTCAACATCGCCCGGTGGGCGGCGCTGAGCCGGGGGTCGACGAAGCTGCAGACCCGCAACCGGCTCGCCGCCGGCGCGGATTCGCCGGTCCTGCCGGACGATTCGGCCGAGGTGCTGCGGGAGGCCTTCTCCGTCCTGGAGCGGATCCGGATGGAGCACCAGGTCGGGCAGATGGCGGCGGACCGCCCCCCGAGCGATGTCGTGTCGATCCGGAGGCTGTCGTCGCTGGACCGCGGCCTCCTCGAGCAGTGCGTGCGCGAGGTGGCCGCGGTGCAGCGGCGCATGGCCAACCTCGCCCAGTACCTCGACGCGGGCGAGTGGTGACGATCAGACCAGGACGGACTCCGGCGTCTTCGACGGGATGTCCAGGGCGGCACCGACGCTGGCGTTGAGCAGCACGCCGTCGTGGGTGGACAGGCCGGCGGCGAGCGCGGGGTCGGCGGCGCAGGCACCCTGCCAGCCCTGGTCGGCGATGCGCAGGACGTACGGCAGTGTCGCACCGGTGAGCGCGAAGGTCGACGTGCGCGGCACGGCGCCGGGCATGTTCGCGACGCAGTAGAAGACGGTCTCGCCCACGGTGAAGGTCGGATCGTCGTGCGTGGTGGGGCGCGAGTCGGCGAAGCAGCCGCCCTGGTCGATGGCGATGTCGACCAGCACGGCGCCGGGGCGCATGCGGTGCACGAGCTCGGTCGAGACGAGCTTCGGCGCGGCGGCGCCGGGGATGAGGACGGCGCCGATCACCAGGTCGGACTCGACGATCGCCTCCTCGAGGGCGAGGGAGGTCGAGTAGCTGGTGTGCACGCGGCCGCCGAACTGCGCGTTCACGGCGCGCATCTTGCGCACGTCGAGGTCGAAGACCGTGACGTCCGCGCCCATGCCCGCGGCGATCTGCGCGGCGTTGATGCCGGACACGCCGCCGCCGATCACCGTCACCTTCGCGGGCGCGGTTCCGGGGACGCCGCCCATGAGCACGCCGCGGCCGCCCTTGGAACGCATGAGGTGGTAGCTGCCGACCTGCGGGGCGAGGCGGCCCGCGACCTCGGACATCGGGGCGAGAAGGGGGAGCGAGCCGTCCTCGAGCTGGACCGTCTCGTAGGCGATCGACGTGGTCTTCGACGCGAGCAGGGCGTCGGTGCACGGCCGCGAGGCGGCGAGGTGGAGGTAGGTGAAGATCGTCTGGTCGGCGCGCATGCGGCCGTACTCGGCCTCGATCGGCTCCTTCACCTTGAGCAGCAGGTCGGCCTCGGCCCACACCTCGTCGGCGGTGGGGACGATGCGGGCGCCGGCGGCGACGAAGTCGTCGTTGCTGATCGCGGAACCGACACCGGCACCGTCCTCGATGAGGACGTCGTGGCCACGGCGGGTGAGCTCGGCGACGCCGCCGGGCGTCATCGCGACGCGGTACTCGTTGTTCTTGATCTCGGTGGGGATTCCGACGCGCATCGTGTGCTCCTGTTCGGCGGTGGCTTGTGTCACATAGTGTGAAGAAACGTCGATATTCGATCAAGCACTCGGAAGAAGATTCTGTAGAATCCCGATATGACTGCCGGAGGTTCTGCGAAGTCGGCGTATCGACCCGCGCCGACGAATGATCATCGCCCGTTGCTCGACGACGCCGACCGGCGCATCCTCCTGGTGCTGCAGCGCGACGGCCGCGTCTCGAACGCCGCGTTGGCGGAGGAGGTGGGGCTCGCCCCGTCGACAGTGCACACCCGCGTGCGGCGCCTGACGGACGCCGGCGTGATCCGCGGGTTCTTCGCCGACGTGGATCCCGCAGCGGTCGGCCGGCCCCTGCGCGCGATGATCGCGGTCACGCTGCGGTCCACCGCGCGGCACCGGATCCGCCAGTTCGTGGAGTCGGTGATCGACCTGCCACCCGTGATCGACGCGTACTTCCTGGCCGGTGGGGATGACTACCTGCTGCACATCGCGGCGATCGACACCGAGGACCTGCGGCACCTCGTCGAGTATCTCAGCGCCCGCGAGGAGGTCGCGGGCACCAACACCTCGCTCGTGTTCGAGCACGTCCGCGGCTCGGCTCCGCTCTAGCCGGGGTCCTGCATCGTCGGAGCGGTGCAACCCGCTGCAACGATCGACGGGGCGAACCCGTGCGGGCGACTGTGGGACGGATCACAGGTCCCGACCCGGAGGTGTCCCCATGCGTGCAGCGCGCTACTACGACCGCAACGACGTTCGGATCGAGGACGTGCCCGAACCCGAACTCGCGCCCGGCACCGTCGCGATCGACGTCGCCTGGTGCGGCATCTGCGGGACGGACCTGCACGAGTACGTCGACGGGCCGATCTTCGTGCCGCCGCACGGCCATCCGAACCCGGTGAGCGGCGAGGCGGCGCCGCTGACCATCGGCCACGAGATGTCCGGCGTCGTCGCCGCTGTGGGTGCGGGCGTCGACGACCTGGCCGTGGGCGATCACGTCGTGGTCGAGCCGTACATCATCGCCGACGGCGTCGACACCGGCCCGGAGAGCCGCGACTACCACCTCTCGCCGAACATGAACTTCATCGGCCTCGGCGGCCGCGGTGGAGGGCTCTCGGAGAAGATCGTGGTGCAGCGGCGCTGGGTGCACCGGATCTCCAACGACGTTCCGCTCGACCAGGCGGCGCTCATCGAGCCGCTCGCCGTCGGCTACCACGCGCTGCAGCGCTCCGGTGCCGGCGCGGGGGCCTTCGCGCTCATCACCGGCGCGGGTCCCATCGGCCTCCTCACCGCCGCCGTGTGCAAGGCCCGCGGCCTCACGGTCGCGATCAGCGAGCCCAGTTCCCTGCGTCGCGAGCGGGCCGCCGAGACCGGCGTGGCGGACCACGTCTTCGACCCGACGCGCGTCGACGTCGTCGCCTCCGTGCGAGGGCTGACCGGCGGTCGCGGCGCCGACGTCGGCTTCGAGTGCACCTCGGTGCAGCCCGCGCTGGACACTTTGTTCGACGCACTGCGCCCGCAGGCCGTGCTGGTCGTCGTCTCGATCTGGGGGCATCCGGGCACCGTCGACATGCAGAAGCTGGTGCTCAAGGAGATCGACATGCGCGGCACCATCGCGTACGTCAACAACCACGCCGAGACGATCGCCCTGGTCGAGAGCGGCACCGTCGACCTGGCGCCGTTCATCACCGGGAGGATCGGCCTGGACCAGCTCGTCTCGGTCGGCTACGACACGCTCCTGCACCACAACGAGACCGCGGTGAAGATCCTCGTCTCGCCGTCCGGAGCGGGCCTGCCCACAGGAGTCTGACGGTGCGCCCCGGCCTACGCTGATCCCGTGAGCGAGAGCAGGATCGTCCGGGCCGCGGATCGGACCCATTGGGAGGGCGAGGGGCTGTACACGCGGCAGTCGATGCCCTTCACCGGGAACTTCGACCTGGGCGAGAACGCCCACGGCCAGCTGCTGGTGCACAACGACGACCTCATCGACCCCGGGTCGGGCGTCGACCGGCACTTCCACCGCGACGCCGAGATCGTGACCTGGGTGATCGCGGGCGAGGTGCACCACGACGACTCGTCGGGGTCGACGGGCCTGGTGCGCGCGGGCCAGGTGCAGGCCATGAGCGCCGGCACCGGCGTGAACCACCGGGAGCAGAACCCGCGCGCCACGCGCACCGTCGCGCGGGTGATCCAGATGTGGCTCCCGCCGGACGAGCTCGGCGGCGAGCCCGAGTACCGCACCGCCGACGTGCCCCTCGACGGCCGCGGTGCCGTGCTCGTGGCCTCCGGCGTTCCCGGCGACGAGCCGGCGGTGGCGATCCGCAACGACGCCGCGGCCCTCTACGCCGCGCGCCTCGGCGCGGGCGAAGCCGTGACCCTCCCGGCGGCGCCCTACGGCCACCTGTTCGTCGTCACCGGCGCGATCGTCGTCGCGGGCCCGAGCGCTGTCGACGGTGACCGGCTCGCCGAGGGCGACGCGCTGCGCACCGTCGGGTCCGGGGAACTGCAGGTGCGCGCCGAGGAGGACGCCACGGAGATCCTCTACTGGGCGATGCGGGCGCAGGCGGTCTCCGCGCTCCGGTAGTCGCGGGTGTACCACTGCTGCGCTGCGGGAATGCCGCGGACCGTCGAAACCGGGTGCCCGCCCCCCGACCGCGCCGCGTGTAGGAAGATTCTCGGGTGGAGCACACCGAGACGACCGCCGAACACCGCCGCCTCGCCGAGAGCCCCGGCCCCGACGGTGCGTGGCGCCTGTGGGGCCCGTACCTGTCCGGCCGGCAGTGGGGCACGGTCCGCGAGGACTACAGCGGCAACGGGGACGCCTGGGGGAGCTTCGGGTTCGAGCAGGCGCACCGTCGGGCCTACCGCTGGGGCGAGGACGGACTCGGGGGCATCTGCGACCGTTACGGGTTCCTCAATCTCTCGGTGGCGCTGTGGAACCACAACGACCCGATCCTCAAGGAGCGCCTGTTCGGTCTGACCAACGAGCAGGGCAATCACGGCGAGGACGTCAAGGAGTACTGGTGGCCCGTGGACGGGACGCCGACCCACAGCTGGATGCACTGGATGTACCGGTACCCGCAGGCGGAGTACCCCTACCAGCAGCTGCGTGACGCGAACGCCGCCCGCGACCGCACAGGGCGCGAGTACGAGCTCGCCGATACCGGCGTGCTCGCCGACAACCGGTTCTTCGACGTGCACGTGCGCTACGCCAAGGCCGCGCCGGACGATGTCTGCGTGGAGATCGAGGCGGTGAACAACGGGCCCTCGCCCGCGCCGCTGGACCTGCTGCCGCAGGTGTGGCTCCGGAACACGTGGACGTGGGGCCACGACGGTCGTCGCGGCGCGATTACTCGGCTCGACGGCCCCGAGCTCGGCGCGGGCGGCCTGCAGGCCGTGCGGGTGTGTCACGAGTGGCTCGGCGAGTACCACCTGTCCGCGGAGGGATCTCCGGAGGTCCTGTTCTGCGACAACGAGACCGATGCGGTCGCGCTGTTCGGCAGCGCCGCGAACGCCTCGCCCTACCCGAAGGACGGGATCGGCCGACGGGTCGTGAACGGCGACGAATCGGCGGTGAACCCCGAGGGGCGCGGCACCAAGGCCGCGTTCTGGTTCCGGTTCGCGTCGGTGCCGGCGGGGGAGAGCGTCACCGTCCGGCTGCGGCTCTCGCATCCCGCCCCGTCGCTCGACACCTTCGGACCGGGCTTCGACGCGGTGTTCCGCGACCGCCGCGAGGAGGCGGACGAGTTCTACGGCACCGTCATCCACGAGGACGTGCCGGACGCGGACCGGACGGTGGCGCGGCGCGCCTACGCGGGGATGCTGTGGAACAAGCAGCTCTACCGCTACGACGTGGAGTCCTGGCTCGAGGGCGACCCCGACGTGGACCCCGCTCCCCGCGAGCGCGCGGATCCGGGCCGCCGGAACACCACCTGGAAGCACTTCTCCCTGGCCGACGTGATCTCCATGCCCGACGAGTGGGAGTACCCGTGGTTCGCGGCGTGGGACCTGGCCTTCCACTGCATCCCCTTGGCCCGGGTGGACCCGGAGTTCGCCAAGGAGCAGCTCGTGCTCATGTGCCGCGAGTGGGCGATGCATCCGAACGGGCAGCTCCCCGCCTACGAATGGGAGTTCGGCGACGTCAACCCGCCGGTGCACGCGTGGGCGGCGTGGCACGTCTACCGGCTGGACGGCTGGCGCGACCAGGACTTCCTGATCCGCGTGTTCACCAAGCTGCTGCTCAACTTCTCGTGGTGGGTCAACCGCAAGGGTTCCGACGATGCCGGGGTCTTCGAGGGCGGATTCCTCGGGATGGACAACATCGGCTTCTTCAACCGCTCGGCGCCGCTGCCGCCCGGCTACCGGCTCGAGCAGTCCGACGCCACGAGCTGGATGGCCTTCTACTGCCAGCAGATGTTCAAGATCGCCATCGAGTTGAGCCGGCACGACCCGGTGTGGCAGGACTGCGCGACCAAGTTCCTCGAGCACTTCCTTCAGATCTCCAAGGCCACCTACAACTTCGGCTCGCACAGCCTGTCACTGTGGGACGACGAGGACGGCTTCTTCTACGACGTCCTGGTGCGGCCCGACGGCAGCGCCCAGCCGATGCGCGTGCGGTCGATGGTGGGCCTGCTGCCCCTGCTCGGCGCCACGGACGTGCCCGCCTGGGTCGCCGAGAAGTGCCCCGATGTGACCGCCCGACTGAACTGGCTGCGCTCGCGCCGCCCCGAGCTGGTCGAGCCCGTGCTCTCCGGCAGCGACGCCGACGGAGGGGGCCGCATGCTGCTCTCGCTGGTCGGTCCCGAGCGGCTGCGCCGCGTCCTGGAGCGGATGTTCGACCCCGCGGAGTTCCTGGCGCCCTACGGCATCCGGTCGCTGTCGAAGGCGGAGCAGCAGGTGACGGAGGACGTCGAGGGCAACACCGTCTCTATCCAGTACGAGCCCGGCGAGTCCACGACGGGCATGTTCGGCGGCAACTCCAATTGGCGTGGCCCCGTGTGGTTCCCGGTGAACGTGCTGCTCGCCGACAAGCTCCGTACCTACGGCCGGCACTTCGGCGACGACTTCACCATCGCCATCCCCACGGGCTCCGACAACCTGTGCACACTGGAGGAGGCCGCGGACGTCATCGACGAGGGCCTCGTCGGGCTGTTCCGCCCGGTCTCGCGGCCCGACGGTGCCGGCGCGCGCCGCCCGGCCGACGCCGCGCGGATCGAGGGCAGCGACAACCCGCTGTGGTCGGAGCACCCGACCTTCTACGAGTACTTCGACGGTGACACCGGCGAGGGACTGGGCGCGACCCATCAGACCGGGTGGACCGGCCTCGTCGCGCACTTGCACAACCCGCGCCTGCCGCTGGAGCCGCCCGCGTAAATCGGCAACACCCGTTGTAACCATGGCTGTTTAAAACGGTGTACGTGATCTTTCCGGGAGTACTATCCGTCCAGGCGGTCGGCGACAGGCGCGTCCGCACCGGCGACGAGAGTTCACGATGCGTTCCAGACCAGGGGCGGATGTCGATGGGGGTCGCGTCGACGTGCTCGGCGTCGGGTTCGGCCCGGCGAATCTCGCCCTGGCGATAGCGCTCGGCGAGACCGCGGTCCCCGGGCGCACGGTCCGGTTCCTCGAACGCCGGCCCGAGTTCGCGTGGCACCCGGGCATGCTGCTGCCCGGGACTTCGATGCAGATCGCGTTCCTCAAGGACCTCGTGACACTGCGGAACCAGACGAGCCCGTTCTCCTTCGTCGCCTACCTCGGCGCGCGCGGCCGGCTCGTGGACTTCGTCAACCGTGCCGTCCTGACCCCCGAGCGGGCCGAGTTCGCCGACTACCTCGCCTGGGCGGCATCGTCGTTCACCGGGCTGGTGGCCTACGGGCAGGAGGTGACCGACCTGTCCGAGAGCGCCGACGGCGCGCGATTCGCCGTCCGGCACCGCGGCCCCGACGGCGTGGAGCGCACCACTCGGGCCCGGTCGGTGGTCGTCGCGCGCGGCCTGCGCCCGGTACTGCCCGAATGGGCCCGGGCGCAGACGGATACGGACCGGATCCTGCACAACATCGATCTGCTGCCGCGGCTCGACGACCTCGCCCGCGAACTCCCCGGCGGGCTGCCCGCCGCGCGGATCCTCGTGGTCGGCGGGGGACAGTCCGCGGCCGAGGTCACGATCCACCTGCACGACGCCGGCGCGGCGGTCGACCTCGCCTTCCACGGCTTCGGGCTGGCCGCGGTGGACGAGAGCCCGTTCGTGAACCAGGTCTTCGACCCCGGCGTGGTCGATGAGTTCGACGCCGCGCCGGACGAGGTCCGCACCGAGCTGCTGCGCCGGCACGGCAACACCAACTACGCGGCGGTCGAGCACGCGCTGACGCACGAGCTGTACGACCGCTGGTACCGCGAGGCGGTCACCGGGCCCCGGCGCCTGCGCGTGCACCGGACCACCGAGGTGCGCGCCGCGCGGACCGGCCCGGGAGGCGTCGAGGTCACCCTGCGGCGCGTCACCACCGGGGAGACCAGCACCAGCGTGTTCGACGCCGTGGTGTGCGCCACCGGTTTCGAGCCCGGCGGCCTCAGTGGGTTGAGCGGGATCGCGCCGCCCGGTGCCGAGGTCCGGGTGGCGCGCTCGCACCGCGCGGTGATCGACGGCCGCGAGGTCCCCGGGCTCTACGTGCAGGGCGCCGACCTCCCGGGCCATGGTCTGGGGACCACACTGCTGTCGAATGTCGCCGTCCGCGCGGGCGAAATCGCCCGCGCGCTGGATCGGGAGGAAGCGCCATGACGTCTCGGGAGACCTCGGTCGCGGGCACCGTGTTGTTCCGCGCCACCGATCGCACCCCCTTCACCGTGTTCGTGGCGCAGGACCCGCGCGATGTCGAACGCGCGCAGGCCCTGCGGTACGACGCGTTCTCCACCGAGCTGGGCGCGCCTTTGCCGGGCGCCGTGTTCAGCGAGCGCCTGGGCAGACTGATCGATGTGGACCGGTTCGACGACTACAGCGCGCATCTGCTCGTGCGGCACGACCCCACGGACGAGATCGTCGGCTGCTACCGGATCATCCTGCCCGCGCCGCGCGGCGAGCGGGAGGTGTTCACGACCAGCATGTTCGAGCTGAGCCCCGCGTTCGCGGCGATGGCCGACGACGTGGCCGAGTGGGGCCGAGCGACCATCGCCGCGGATCATCGCGGCGGCGTGGTCTCGGTGCTCCTGCGGATCGCGCTGCTGGCGTTCTACGAGCGCGCCGGGTTCCGGTTCGCCATGGGCTGCATGTCCGTCCGGATGGAGGACGGGGTGCACCCCCGCGCCGCGCTGGTCCGCGCCGCGCTCGGCTTCCTCGCCGACAACCACGCGCTCGCCGACGGCGACGTCCGTGCCACTCCGATCCGGCCGGTCGCCGTCGGCGGGGTGCCGCTCGCCGAGCTGCCGCGGCCCGAGGGCACCGACGAGGACCTGGTGCCGCCCACCATCCGGATCGCCGTCCGCTACGGCGGCGTCGTGTGCGGGATGCCCTCGTACGATCCGGACTTCGAGATGGCCGACTTCCTCGTGATCTTCGAGGACGAACGGATGCGGCGGGCGGGGTGCCTCGACGAGGTCCGCTCGTTCCTCGCGGCGCTGTGATCGCGCGCCTGAGCCGGTGGGTCGCTGCGCGGCCCCGCACCGTGCTCGGCGCGGCGGTGCTCCTGCTCGTCGTCCTGGGTGCTCTCGGGGCCGGCGTCGGCGGGGCGCTCAAGAGCGGTGGCAGTACCGACCCGCGCGCCGAATCCGCCCGCGCCCAGCAGATCCTGGCGGACGACTTCCGCCGCGGCGGGTCCTCGCTGGTCCTCTCCGTGCGCAGCGACGCGGAGGCCTCCGATGCCGCGGCCGCCGAGTACGGCCGCGCCCTGACCGAACGGCTGCGGGCCACGCCCGCGGTCCAGTCCGCCGTGTCCGCGTGGTCCGACCCCGCCGCGGCGGCGCGATTGACCTCCGGCGACCGGCGCACCGGCCTGGTGGTGGCGAGCATCGCCGGCGGCACCGGCGAGGCGCCGAACCACGCGCGGGAGATCGTCGACTCCCTGCCGCGCCCACCCGACGGGGTGCGCGTCGTGGCCGGCGGCGAGGCGATGACCTACGTGCAGATCAACGAGCAGTCGGGGCGGGATCTGGTGCGCGCCGAGCTCATCGCGCTCCCGCTCACCTTCCTCGTGCTGGTCTGGGCCTTCGGCGGCCTGGTCGCCGCGGCGGTGCCGGTGGTGGTCGGCGTCGCGGCGATCATCGCCACCTCCGGGCTGCTGCGACTCGTGGCCGAGGCCACCGACGTCTCCGTGTTCGCGCTCAACCTCATCACCGCGATGAGCCTCGCGCTGGCCATCGACTACACGCTGCTCGTGGTGAGCCGCTACCGCGAGGAGGTGCCAGAGCGGGGCCGCGAGGAGGCGCTCGTCGTCGCGATGGCGACGGCGGGGCGCACCGTCGTCTTCTCCGCCGTGACGGTCGGGCTGAGCCTCGCCGCGATGGTGCTCTTCCCCATGTACTTCCTGCGGTCCTTCGCCTATGCGGGCATCGTCGTCGTCGCGTTCACCGCCGGCGCCACGCTGCTGGTGACACCGGCGATCCTGACTCTGCTGGGGGATCGGATCGACCGCCTCCGGGTCGGTGGCGGGCCGCGGCCCACCGACGAATCCCGGTGGTACGGCATGGTTCGCGCCGTGCAACGCCGCGCCGTCCCGCTCGCGATCGCCGTCGTGGTGGCGCTGCTCGCGCTCGGCGCGCCCTTCCTCGGCGCGAAGCTCGGCTACCCGGACGACCGCGCGCTGCCGACCGCGGCATCGTCGCACCGGGTGGGCGACGAGCTGCGAACGGCCTTCCGCCCCAACCCGACCGCCGACGTGCTCGTCCTGGTGGAGGGCGCACCGTCGGGATTGGAGGACTACGCCCGGGAGCTGTCCCGGATCACCGGCCCCGTCGTCGGGCCGGACGGGACGTGGCTGCGCGGCGAACGCATCGCCGACGGCGACCCGACCTCCCGGTCCGGCGGTCGGGTGCTGATGACGGTGGCCGGCGAGCACGACCCGCGGTCGGGGGAGGGGAGCGCGGAACTCGACGCGCTGCGCGCCGTGCCCGCGCCGGGGGCGACGCTGTTCGCCGGTGCGGCGCAGGCCGACCGGGACGCCGTGGACTCGATCCTCGGAGCGGCGCCGCGGGTGCTGGGGGCGATCGCGGTCACGACCCTCATCCTGCTGTTCCTGCTCACCGGAAGCGTACTGCTGCCGCTGAAGGCGCTGGTGCTCAACGTGTTGTCGCTGTCGGCGACCTTCGGCGCGATGGTGTGGATCTTCCAGGAGGGGCACCTGGGCGGGCTCGGGACGACGGTGACCGGGCACCTCATCGCGGACATGCCGGTGCTGATGTTCTGCATCGCCTTCGGGCTGTCGATGGACTACGAGGTCTTCCTGCTCTCGCGGATCCGGGAGGAGTGGCGGGCGGCGCCCGGCAGGGACCGCGAGGCGAACGACGAGGCCGTGGCCCGCGGCATCGCGAGCACGGCCCGGGTGGTGACCGCGGCGGCGCTGCTCATGGCCGTGGTGTTCGCGGCGATCGGCCTGTCGGAGGTCTCGTTCATGCGGATGCTCGGGGTGGGGCTCGCGATCGCGGTGCTACTGGACGCCACGCTCGTGCGGCTGGTGCTGCTGCCGGCCTTCATGCGGATCGCGGGCACGGCGAACTGGTGGCCCCGCGGCGGGTCAGGAGTTGAGCATGACGATCGAGTAGTTGAGCGCCGTGGCGAACAGGATCCAGCCCAGGTAGGGGACCAGTAGCAGCGCGGCGATGCGCCGGACCGCGCTGAACGCGGCGATGGTCGCGATCACCAGCACGTCGAGCAGGACGATCACCCCGAGCGCGACGGCGCGCAGCTCCAGTGCGAAGAACAGCGGCGTCCACACGAGGTTCACCAGCAGCTGCACGGCGTAGAGCTGGATCGCCCGGCTGTTCCAGGACGGGTTCCGTCGCCAGACCAGCCACACGGCGATCGCCATCAGCAGGTACAACAGACCCCACGCGGGGCCGAAGAGCCCGCTGGGCGGGGCCCACGGCGGCTGGGCCAGACGGGCGTACTCGTCGGCTGCGTCCGCGGAAGCCAGGCCGCCCAGCAGCGCGACCACCGCGACCGCGGCGAGCGAGATCACCAGCGCGAGCGGGTGCCACCGCGAGCGCGAATCGGACGATCCGGTCATCCTCCGAGAGTAGGCGCGTCATCGCCGTCCCGCTCGGCGAGCGGGCGGCGCTCAGAGCCAGCGGCGCTTCTTGAACGCCACGTAGAGGCCGCCGGCGATCGCCGCCATCACGAGCAGGCTGAGCCAGAAGCCCCACTCCTTGCCGAACCCGGGGTACGGGACGTTCTGGCCGAAGTAGCCGGTGATCGCCGTGGGGACGGCGATGATCGCCGCCCAACTGGTGAGCTTCTTCATCACCGTGTTGAGCTGGTTGTCGACGAGCGCGAGATTGGTCGAGCGCACCGATTCCACCGCGTCGCGCAGGCCCTCGGTCCAGTCCGCGGCGCGCATCGTGTGGTCGTAGACGTCCTCGGCGTAGGGGAGCAGGTCGTGCTTCTCCGTCGCCGCGGACACGCGGCGCAGCAGCGAGCCCACCACGTCGCGCATCGGCAGCACGATCCTGCGAAGCTCACCCACGTTCTTGTGCAACTCGAAGGCGACCTGCGAGACGCGGTCGCTGGAGCGGTTGTCGAACAGGATCGACTCCACGTCGTCGAGTTTCTCGTCGACCGCGGTGATGCGCGCGGTGTACCCGTCGACCACGGCGTCGAGCAACATGAGCTCCAGGGCGTGCGGGCCGAAGCGGAGCAGGTCGGCGTTCTCGGCAATGGCATCGGCGACGCCCTCGACGTCGAAGCCGGGGCCCAGCCGGACGGTGAGCACGCCGTGCGCGAACAGGAACATCGAGATGCGGCTCGTCGAGCCGTCCTCCGTGACCGTGTAGGCGGTGACGAACAGGATCTCGCCGTAGCGCAGCGACTTCGGGCGCTCGTGCACGGTGAGCGCGTCCTCCACCGCCAGCTTGTCCAGGTGCAGCGCCGAGGCCAGCGGCGCGAACTGCGCCTCCGTCGGGTCCAGCACGTCCACCCAGGTCAGGCCGGACTTCCGCGTCAGCGCGTCCTCCGCGGTGACGACCTCCGCGTGGTCGGAGCGATCGAAGCAGGGCTCACCGGTGGCACCCTCGTTCCACGTGCGGATGGTCACGTCCATGCGCGCAACCCTAGGACCCGGCCACGGGCGGGCGCTCGACGAGTTCCGCCAGGGCCGCGGGAGCCTGCACGCAGTAGGAGTCGGTGAGGAGCTCGGCGACCTCGTCCCAGTCGGTGGCCTCGTCGACGAGGATCCCGACGGTGCTCTCGCCCCAGTTCACCCGGAAGTACGGGTCCCCGAGGTTCTCGAACGCCGGGACCTCGCCCGGTTCCGCGCGGAAGATCAGGCGGAACAGCTGGTCCTCCCCGCCGAAGACGTGGGCCACCGTCGAACCGCGGACGCGCCAGCGCGTGCCCACCCAGGCACGGTCGGCGACGCACTCGGGGAAGGCCTCGAGGATGCCGGCGAGGCGGTCGATCCACGCGTCGGGAACGTCTGGTCGGGCGGTCACCGGCCCAGGGTATCGTCGGGCGCATGCTGAACGTGGGTGTGTTGGGGTCCGGTGGCAAGGTCGGCCGCGCGATGGTCGACGCGGTGGAGGCGGCCGACGATCTATCGCTGAGTGCGGCGGTGGACGCGGGTGACATGCTCACCGGCCTCCTCGACTCGAACACGCAGGTCGTGATCGACTTCACCCACCCCGATGCGGTGATGGACAACCTGAAGTTCCTCATCGACAACGGGATCCACGCCGTGGTCGGCACCACCGGTTTCACGGACGACCGCCTCGACACCGTGCGCGAATGGCTCGCCGAGAAGCCCGAGGTGGGCGTGCTGATCGCCCCGAACTTCGCCATCGGCGCCGTCCTGTGCATGCGCTTCGCCGCGCAGGCCGCGAAGTACTTCGACTCCGTCGAGATCATCGAGCTGCACCACCCGCACAAGGCCGACGCGCCGTCCGGCACCGCCAGCCGCACCGCCGAGCTGATCGCCGAGGCCCGCGAGGAGGCCGGTCGCGGCAAGATGCCCGACGCCACCTCGGCCGAGTTCGACCGCGCGCGCGGCGCCCGGGTCGACGGTGTCCGGGTGCACTCCGTGCGCGTCGCGGGCCTCGTCGCCCACCAGGAGGTCCTGCTGGGCACCCAGGGCGAGACCCTGACCATCCGGCACGACTCGCTCGACCGCAGCTCGTTCGTTCCCGGTGTGCTGCTGGGGGTGCGCGGCATCTCGACGCGGCCCGGCCTCACGGTGGGCATCGAGCCGTTCATGGATCTGTGAGTGGCATGACACAGCGCGAGCGCGGCAACCTGGGGCAGCTCCTGGTCATCGGGTTCCTCGCGGTCGCGATGCTCCTGTACATCGGGCTGATCGGCGTGTGGGCGTCGATGATCGCCGGCCGCGGCGGCGCGGTGAACATCGGTCTCGCGATCGGCATGGTGCTCGTCGGCGTGATGGGCCTGTGGATTCTGTGGTCCGTGCTGCGCAACGGCTACGCGCACCAGAGGCTGGCGGCGTCGGCGAAGGCTTTGGGGCGCGACCTGGACGTCTCGGACCTGCCGAAGATGCCGTCCGGCCGGGTTCAACGGGACGCCGCGGACGCGCTGTTCGCCGAGGTCAAGGCGGAGTACGAGGCCGATCCCGACTCCTGGGTGAACACCTACCGGCTGGCCCGCGCCTACGACTACGCCGGCGACCGGTCCCGGGCGCGGGACTGGATGACCAAGGCCGTCTCGCTGGAGAAGAAGTCGCGCTGATGGCCGCGGTGGACGTGCTGACCGACGCCGAGGCGTACTGGGCGGGCACGGTGGCCGCTGCGGGCGAATCGCTGGATCAACCGAGCGGTTGCGACGGGTGGGACAACCGTGAGCTGATCGATCACGTGGTGGGCGGTGGGCACCGGTACGCGATGCTGCTCGATGGTGCGAGCGCTGCGGACACCGCGACCACGCGCGAGAACGACTACGTCGGAACCGACCCGATCGGCGAGTTCTGGCGCTACGAAAGGCTGTTCCGCGCGGGTCTCGATGCGGCCGATCTCGACGCGACGGTCGATCACCGGGCCGGGCCCCGACCGGGCCGGGACCTCCTGACGATGCGGATCATGGAGCTGGCCCTCCACACCCGGGACCTCTGCGTGGGGCTGTCGCTGCCGTGGGCACCGTCCGCCACCGTCACCGAGTACCTCCTCGAGGAGGGCGCGACCGTCATCGAGGACCTGCGGGCACACGGCATGTTCGCTGCGGCGGGTGTGGCTGCTTCCGATGCGCCTGCCGATCGCCTGCTCGCGTTCGCGGGACGGTCCTGATGGATACGCAGCGCCGGCTCCTGATCGTGCATCACACGCCGTCTCCGCACTGCCAGGAGATGTTCGAGGCGGTGATCGCCGGGTCCACCGATCCCGAGATCGAGGGCGTGGAGGTGGTGCGGCGAGCCGCGCTGTCGGTGACCGCGTCGGACGTGCTCGCCGCCGACGGGTTCGTCCTCGGCACACCCGCGAACCTCGGATACATCTCGGGCGCGCTCAAGCACGCCTTCGACACGATCTACTACCCGTGCCTCGACGCCACCCGCGGCCGGCCGTTCGGGCTGTACCTGCATGCGAACGAGGGTGGCGAGGGTGCCGTGCGCGCCGTCGACTCCATCACCGCCGGGCTCGGGTGGGAGAAGGTGACGCCGCACGTCGTGGTGTCGGGGAAGCCCACGAAGGCGGACCTCGAGGCGTGTTGGAATCTCGGTGCCACCGTCGCCGCGCAGCTCATGTCAGTGTGACAACTCGGTGGCCCGTACATTCGATGCGGGATTTCACCTCGAAAACTTGTCAGTGGGTCCGGGTAGCGTCCTGGTATGGATGAAAACATTGCGGTAGAGGAAGATCCGCCTCCTGATGGTGCCGTGGGTGCGGAAGTGGTGGACCGGTTGCGTTCGAGTGAAATCCAGCGGTGCCGGTTGGCGGTCGAACAGTACGCGCTCGCCGCGGACCTGCTCCGGCAACGGGTCTGCGAGCGGGTCGCGGCGGGCGTGCCGCAGGATCGGTGGCAGCAGGGCGTCGCCGGGGAGGTCGCGCTCGCCTTGCACATCTCTCCGAACACCGCCAGCCGGGTGCTGGCGCGGGCGGTGGAGTTGGAGAACTACATGCCGCACACCCGCGCCCGCCTCTACGACGGGGACCTGTCCCCGGAAGCGATACCGGCGCTGCTGGCCGGACTGTCGCATTTGGACATCTCCGAGCGACAGCAGGCCGATGTCGAGCTGTGCGCGGATCCAGCGGTGCTGGCCGGGTTGGGATTGAAGCAGCTGGCGGCGAAGGTTGAGCAGGTCGCTTACCGCTTGGATGCGCAGGCCACGGTGGACCGGAATGCGGCGGCGGAGAAGGACCGAAAGGTCACTCTGCGGCCGCAGCCGGAGGGCATGGCCCGGCTATCGCTGTTGCTGCCGATGGCGCAGGCCGTCGGCGCCTACGCCGCGCTGCGCAAGCACGCCGACACTCATGTGGGTCACGATCAGGAACTACGGACCCGGCCGCAGCTCATGGCCGACACCGCGTTCGCCCGCCTCACTGGCCGCGACGCCGCAGACGGCCAGCCGGTCGCCGTCAACCTCACTGTCTCGGCGGAGGTGCTGCTGGGCGATCAGCCCGGCACCGCGCATCTCGACGGTGGCGGGATCATGCCCGTGGAGATCGCCCGCAACCTCATCGGGAAGGCCACCGCGAAGGGCGTCGCCTGGGTGCGCCGCTTGTTCATAGCGCCGGAGACCGGGGCGGTGGTGGCGATGGACTCGCGGCAGCGGCTCTTCCCTGACGGGTTGGCGGAGGTCATCCGGGTGCGGGATCGGTACTGCCGCACCCCGTACTGCGACGCACCGATCGCGCACACCGACCACGTCACCCCGCACGCGAAAGGCGGAGCGACGAGTTTGGAGAACGGGCAGGGCCTGTGCGCGGCGTGCAACTACGCCAAGGAAGCCCCCGGCTGGCGCAGCGCAACCGTTGACGACCCGTCAGGGCGGCACACCGTCGAAACCCGAACCCCGACAGGGCATGTCCACCGATCCACCGCCCCGAACCAGGCGGCATAGCTCTTCCGGAGTGAGGACGCTGGGGAGTCGACGCCGATAGGCTTCAGCCGTGGCTGACTCGCGTCTCGACCTCCTGCGCCGGCAGTTCGACCTGACCTGGGCGCTGGGGGAGGTGCACCTCGCCGAACTGACGCCGGACGACTTCCTGTGGGAGCCCGCGCCGGTGTGCTGGACGATGCGGTGCGCCGGCGGCGGCGAGTGGGTCGCGGACTGGGTGGATACCGAGCCCGACCCGATCCTGGTGCCGACCATGGCGTGGCTGAGTTGGCACATCGGTTGGTGGTGGAGCACCACCGGGGATCACGTGCTCGGCCGGCCCATTCGGACCCGCGAGGACGTCCGGTGGCCGGGACCCGACGATGCCGTCGCCTGGTTGAACGGCCTCCGCGACGAGTGGCTGACGGTGCTCGACGGCTTGACCGATGCGTGGCTCGACGAGCCGTCCGCCTATCCGTGGCCGGGCGACGCGGGGCTGACCGTCGGCGACCAGATCGCCTGGGTCAACGCCGAGTTGATGAAGAACATCGCCGAGATCGGGCAGCTGCGGCTTATCCGTGCAGCCCGCGTCAGCGTGGCGTGAACGTCGCGGTGCGGTTGCTTCGCCGACTCCTGAAGGTGCTCGGTATCGGTGTACTGGTGATAGTTGTCATCGTGGTCGGTGCGCTGGGCGTCGTGTGGTTCCTCGGCCCGCCCGTTGCGAAGGCGGGCGACGCCGTTGTGCCGCCGATCGACTGTCGTGCGACGCCGGAACGTCCGCACCCCGTCGTCGTGCTGCCGGGAGGCGACGGCACCGTCGACCAGACCGACGCGCAGTGGCGCACCACGACGGATGCGCTGCGAGGTGCTGGGTATTGCACGCTGGTGTTCCAGGTTCGCGGCTCGGACGGAAATCGTTGGGCGGCGGATGTGCCGACTGCCGGCCGGGACCTGAACGCGTTCGTCGACCTGGTGCTCGTCCGTACCGGCGCCCAGCAGGTGGCGATCGTCGCGCATTCGGCGGGCAGTGTTGTGGCGAATCACTTCCTCAAGGTGGAGCACGGTGCGCCGAAGGTCGCCGACGCAGTGTTCCTCGCACCCGAGACCTCACACTGTGACGGGCGGGGTTTCGCGGAATCCATGGGACTGCCGACGTCGCCGTTCCCCCTGTTCCGGGCGGTGCCCGCAGTGCCGGCGTTGCTCGCCCGTCTGATGCCGTCCGCGGCGGGACCGCTGCAGCTCGCTCCGGGATCACCCGTTTTCGACGCGATCTTCGACGGTGCGCTCGCTCAGCCCGGTGTGCGGTACTCGGTGATGGCGACGAAGCGCGATGTGGTCGCGACCCCGGCGGGCACGTGTTCGTTCATCGAAGAACCCGGTGTGACGAACGTGTTCTACGAGGATGCGTTCCCCGCCGCGCCCGCCGTCGACCATGGGTCGCTGCGGTCGAGTCCCCAGGTCGCGGGGTGGGTGATCGGGCGGCTCGCCGCGCCGTGAACGAACGTGTCAGGGGTCGCCTCTAGACTGACGTTGTGATCGCGACGCCCTATGAAGACCTGCTCCGCGACGTGATGGAGAACGGCACGCACCGCCCGGACCGCACCGGTACCGGGACGCGCAGCGTGTTCGGTCGCCAGCTCCGGTACGACCTGTCGCAGGGTTTCCCGCTCATCACCACCAAGCGGGTGCACATGAAGTCCATCGCGTACGAGCTGCTGTGGTTCCTGCGCGGTGACTCGAATGTGAAATGGCTCCAGGACAACGGCGTCACGATCTGGGACGAGTGGGCCTCGCCGGAGGGTGAACTCGGCCCCGTCTACGGCGTGCAGTGGCGCAGCTGGCCCACGCCGGACGGCCGTCACATCGACCAGATCAGCACCGCGATCGAGACGCTCCGTACCAACCCGTCCAGCCGGCGCAACATCGTCTCCGCGTGGAACGTCGCGGAGATCGAGAACATGGCGCTGCCACCGTGCCACGCCTTCTTCCAGTTCTACGCGGCCGACGGGAAGCTCAGCTGCCAGCTCTACCAGCGCAGCGCCGACCTGTTCCTCGGCGTGCCCTTCAACATCGCCAGCTACGCGCTGCTCACCCACATGGTCGCCGCGCAGGTCGGCCTCGAGCCGGGTGACTTCGTCTGGACCGGTGGTGACTGCCACATCTACGACAACCACGTCGAGCAGGTCACCGAGCAGCTGAGCCGCGACCCGTACCCGTACCCGCGGCTCGAACTCGCCGAGCGGCCCAGCATCTTCGACTACGAGTACAGCGACATCACCGTCCGCGACTACGTGCACCACCCCGCCATCAAAGCCCCGGTGGCCGTGTAGATGATCGGCCTCATCTGGGCGCAGGCACGCGGGGGAGTGATCGGCGCGGACGGCGGGATCCCGTGGCACATCCCGGAGGACATGAAGTTCTTCCGCGAGACCACCGCGGGCGCCACGGTCCTCATGGGGCGCCGCACGTGGGACTCGCTCCCGCCGCGGTTCCGGCCCCTCCCGGGCCGCACCAACATCGTCGTCACTCGGGACCGGTCCTGGCAGGCCGACGGTGCGGAGGTCCAGCACGATCTCACCCTCCCGGACGGCGACGTGTGGGTCATCGGCGGCGGCGAGATCTACACCGCCGCACTGCCTCTCGCTGATGTCCTGGCCGTCACCGAGGTCGACGCCGCGATCGAGGGTGACACGACGGCACCGTCGGTCCCGGAGGGATTCGCGCTCGACGACGAGCCGGGGTGGAGCGAGTCATCGTCGGGACTGCGCTACCGGCACCTGACCTACCGGCGCAACCACTAGCCAATAGCAGCTTTCCGCAGTCGGGTGGGTAGCCTTGACACTTATGAGTGCGACACCGCCCACCACCCCGTTCGGCACGATCTCCGTGGCGATGGTGACCCCGTTCAAGGCCGACGGCACGCTCGACCTCGAAGCAGGGCAGAAGCTGGCGTCGCACCTGGCCGATCAGGGCTGCGACGGACTGATCGTCGCGGGCACCACCGGCGAGTCGCCCACCACGCAGCCGTGGGAGAAGATCCAGTTCCTCAAGGCGGTCATCGAGGCCGTCGGCGACCGGGTGAAGATCACCGCGGGCGTCGGCACGTACGACACCGACGAGTCCGCCGTTTTCGCGCGCGACGCCGCCGAGGCCGGCGCGCACGGACTCCTCGTGGTCACCCCGTACTACTCCCGTCCGCCGCAGGCCGGCCTGCTCGCGCACTTCACGACGGTGGCCGACGCGACCGACCTGCCCGTGCTGCTCTACGACATTCCGCCGCGCTCCGTCGTGCAGATCGAGACCGACACGCTGCGGAAGCTGTCGGAGCACAAGAACATCATCGGCGTGAAGGACGCGAAGGGCGACCTCGGCGCCGGCGCGCGGCTCATCGCCGAGACCGACCTCCAGTTCCTCTCCGGCGACGACCCGCTGAACCTGCCCTGGCTGTCGGTGGGCGCGCTGGGCTTCGTCTCCGTCATCGGGCACGTCGTCGCGCCGCAGCTGCGCGCGATGCGCGACGCCTATTACGCGGGCGATAACGCCCGCGCCAGAGACATCAACGCCTCCCTCGGGCCCGTCTACGAGGCCATGGCCGGCCTCGGCGGCGTGACCTTCTCGAAGGCGGCACTGGCCCTGCAGGGCCTTGATATGGGGGTACCGCGCCTGCCGCAGGTGCCGCCCACCGGTGAACAGCGCGACCGGCTCGCAGCGCTACTGACCCAAGCGGGGGTGCTCTAAACAATGACCGACGGTGCAGCAGGTGGAGCCCGACGGGGCCGTAAGGCCACCCGACAGGCGGGTCCGCCTGCCGAGCCCAAGCCGGTGATCGCCACCTCGGCGGCGCGTGTCGTCGTCGAGGACAAGGCCCCGGCAGCGAAGGCCCCGGTGGCTCAGGCCTCCGAGGCGACGGCGGCGAAAGCCCCCGCGCAGCAGCCGCAGAAGGCTGCGGCGAAGGACGGCGGTGGTCGCCGCGGTGGCGGGCGGCGCGGCAACGACCGGCAGAAGGCACCGTCGGCGCCCGTCGAACGGTTGGGCGCCCCGCCCAAGCTGCCCAAGGGCGGCATGCGGATCGTCGCGCTCGGCGGCATCAAGGAGATCGGTCGCAACATGACCGTCTTCGAGTACGACGGCAAGCTGCTCATCGTCGACTGCGGCGTGCTCTTCCCCGAGGACCAGCAGCCCGGCGTCGACCTGATCCTCCCGGATTTCCGGTACATCGAGGACCGGATCAAGGACGTCGAGGCGATCGTCCTCACGCACGGCCACGAGGACCACATCGGCGCCGTCCCGTTCCTGCTGCGTCTGCGGCCCGACATCCCCGTGGTGGGCGCGAAGTTCACGCTGGCGCTGGTCAAGGCCAAGTGCGACGAGCACCGCCTGCGGCCGAAGCTCGTCGAGGTCCGCGAGGGCGAGTCGACGAGCCACGGCCCCTTCGAGTGCGAGTACTTTGCGGTCAACCACTCGATCCCCGACGCGATCGCCGTCGCGATCCACGCCGGCGGTCAGGTGGCGCTGCACACCGGCGACATCAAGCTCGACCAGCTGCCGCTCGACGGCCGCCTCACCGATCTCGCGGGCTTCTCGCGGCTCGGCGACGCCGGCGTGGACCTGTTCCTCGTCGACTCGACCAACGCCGAGGTGCCGGGCTTCGTGACCCCCGAGCGGGAGATCGGCCCCGTTCTCGACAACGTGATCGGTCGCGCCAAGGGCCGCGTGATCGTGGCGTCCTTCGCCTCGCACGTGCACCGCATCCAGCAGATCGCCGAGGTCGCCGTCGCGCACAACCGGCGGATCGCGTTCGTCGGCCGCTCGATGGTCCGGAACATGGCGCTCGCGCAGGAGCTCGGCTACATGCACCTGCCGGAGGGCGTCGAGGTGGACCTCGACACCGCCGCCTCGCTGCCCGACGACCGCGTCGTGCTGATCTCCACCGGCTCGCAGGGCGAGCCGCTGGCCGCGCTGTCGCGGATGGCCCGCAGCGAGCACCGCAACATCACCATCTCGCCGAACGACCTGATCGTGCTGGCCAGCTCGCTCATCCCGGGCAACGAGAACTCCGTGTTCGCCGTGGTCAACGGGCTGTCGAAGCTGGGTGCCAAGGTGATCACCCAGCAGAACGCCAAGGTCCACGTGTCCGGCCACGCCAGCGCCGGTGAGCTGCTGTACCTGTACAACGCGGTGCGCCCGCGCAACGCCATGCCGGTGCACGGCGAGTGGAGGCATCTGCGCGCCAACGCCGCCCTGGCCGAGGCCACGGGTGTGCCGAAGGACCGCATCATGCTCGCCGAGGACGGCGTCGTGGTGGACCTCGTGAACGGCGTCGCCAAGATCGTCGGGCAGGTGCCCGTCGGCCATGTGTACGTGGACGGCAACTCGGTGGGCGACGTGGGCGAGTCCACCCTGTCCGACCGGCTGGTTCTCGGCGAGGGCGGCTTCATCTCGATCAGCGTCGCCATCGACAAGGAGGGCAACGCCGTCAGCAAGCCCGAGGTGTCGGGCCGCGGCTTCTCCGACGATCCGACCGCGCTCAAGGAGGCGGAGCAGCTCGTCGAGGACGTGCTCGCCGACCTGGCCGCCGAGGGCGTCAAGGAGGCCCACCGCATCGCCCAGGGCGTTCGACGGGCCGTGGGTCGCTGGGTCGACAAGGCCTACCGTCGCCGGCCGATGATCGTGCCGACCGTGATGGTGGTGGGGGAGTAGCGAACATCTTCTTCAAGCGTTCTGCGAGGTTTCTTCCGGGAGATCTCGCAGAACGCTTCGAATGATGTTCCTTACGCCGCCGCTTCGACCTTCGCGATCTGAGCGCGGAACACCTTCCAGAAGTCGCCGGGGTCGACGGTGTCGGCCGGGGCGTCCGCTTCGTCGGCCCACAGTGCGCGATTCATCAAGAACACGTCGACCGATCGACCGTCGATGTCGACGAATCCGTGCATCGCGGCGAGTCGGCCGTTCCCGGTGCGGTATTCGAGTACCGATGGCGGATTCGCGAGCATGTCTTCGGGCGTCGGCGCCAGCCGAGCCTTCTCGTCGCACGCCAGCTCGACGTTCGTGTTCTGCATCGCGAGCCGGACGTTGACGACCTCGGCGCGGATCCAGATGTGCTGCTTCATGGCGGACGATGATGCGACCGCCGCACCGTCGCGCGAACGCTCGCGGTTGCGTGAAGCGGTATGGCAGGGCTCCTCGGTTCCGCCCGTCACGGTGGTGCCGTACTGACTCTCGTTCGATCTGAACGCGGTGATCCCGGTCGGTAGGTCGGATTCGACGAGCGCGAGTCCGTGGAGCGGGTGCGGTGGCGGCCCGGAGGGCCGATCGCAGCCGGCAGCGGCCAGCACGACGATCGTGATCACCGCTGCGGAAGCGAACCGCCGGCAGGTCACGGTTGTCTCTCCACCTTGGCGACCTGAGCGCGGAACACCTGCCAGAACGTATCGAGGCTCAGTGGCCTGTCATCCGGCGACGAGGCGATCACCCCCACTGTCGCACCGCGGACATCGGCCATGCCGGTGATTCGGTGGGTGTTCACCCGCAGGAGAACCGGGTCGAGTCGTACCAGGTCGGCCGGGACCGGAAGCCTCGTGGCGTTGGCCGTCTCACCGCACGCCGAGTCCTGAGCGGTGAACTTCGCTGTCGCGGCGCGGCCGACCACGCTCGCGTAGAAGTGCGTGTCCCCGTGCCACGCCTCCGCCTCCACCGCGGGCACACCGGCAAGTGACGTCTGCAGCGCATGGGACGCCGTCTCGCACTGCGAGGACGTGTTGGGAGCGGGCCCCGTCGGGGCGGGCAATGCTGCGATCGGGAAGACCATGTAGTCCTTGCTCCCGGAGGGGAGCTCCGCCGCGGTGAGTACGGCGCGCGCCGGGACGACGGGCGCGGCGTACGCGGTCGCCGGGAAGATCGAAGCGATCGCCGCGCCGATCACTACGGTTGCCAGGGCTCGACGAGCGGTCATCGCTGCCTCTCGATCTTGGCGATCTGGGTGCGGAACAGTCGCCAGAAGGTGTCGTAGTCAGGGGGATTCGGGCTCGCGTCCACCACCACCTGGACGGTGACCCCACGGACCTCGGCCCAGCCGTTCAGCTCCTTGCCGTGTGACGCGGCGCCGGCGATCAGTCGGTATCGGGTGAACTCCGCGGGTGTGCCGATGAGCACCGGCACGTCGGCGTCCGGTGTCGTCCGGCACGCGTCCATCACCGCGCGGATGGGAGTCACCAGAGCACGGTCCGTCAGTTCCACCGATGCGTAGGTCTTGCCCTGGAACGACATTGCCTCCGTGGATCGCGATCCCGCGGCGGCGCTCATCATCCGCACGCCGGCGAGTTCGCAGCCGTCGCTGGTGATGCCCGATGCCTTGGTCGGCGCACGATTGACGGTGTGCGTGACCCGGTACGACGCGTCGTTGCCGATGGGGAACTCGGCCGCGGACAGGATCGCTCGGGCCGGATCGACCGGGGCCGCGGCACTCAGTGCGGGGACGGCACTGGCCATCAGTAGTGCGAGCGCGCCTGCGGCGGCGAACCGTCGGGCGATCACGGCTGCCGCTCCACCTTGGCGACCTGAGCCCGCAAGACCTGCCAGAAGATCGAGGAGTCGACCGAGCGATCCATGTTCACGACATAGACGGTGACGCTCACGCCGCGGAGGGCGATCGTCGCCTGCAGCAGTTTGCCGTCTCGAGTGCGAGTGATGAACGGTGCGAGGCGGGCGAGGTCGGAAGGGGCTCCGACGGTCGCCTGGGGCACGACGCCGGGATCGGTGTTGCATGCGGTGATCACGTCGCGGGCGGTGCTGACGCCCGACCCTTCGGAGATACCCACGTGGATCTCATCGGTGCCTCGTGTCGCCGACACCTCGACGGTCGTGCTCCCGGCGAGTGCGGTCTCGATCCGGTGCGCCATGCGATCACACGGGGTATCGCGAGCGGGCTTCGTCGGCGGCTGTGCGACTTTCGTCGACAGTGTGTAGCCCGAACTGCCCGCCGGTAGTTCACCGGCGGACACGATCGCGGCTCGCGGTTGTACGGGAGCGGCGTTCGCGACGCCCGGGAGCACCGTGGCGGCGCCCAGAGCGAGTGCGCCTGCGGCGGCGAACCGTCGGGCGATCACGGCTGCCGCTCCACCTTGGCGACCTGAGCACGGACGAGCTGCCAGAACACGGCCGCGTCGGCGGGTGCTGTCGATGTGCCTTCGACCTGGACGCCGACGGACGCGCCGCGGACCTCGACGACGGCGATCAGAGTCTGGTTGTCGCCGGTGCTGACCGTGAAGCCCTGGTGGCGGCTCAGGTCGGCCGGAAGTGGCTTCACGATCGCGCGGGTGCCGTAGCGCAGCTTCGCCGAACACGTCGTGATCACATCACGCATCACGGTGGCCATCGGACGCTCGATGACACTCGTCTCCAGGTCGAGTGCACCGCGGCGGGCCTTGGCGTCGGTGCTGTGGGCACCTGCGAGGGCCTTGTCGACGCGGTGTTCCGCAGCCCCGCACGCGGTGTCGGAGATCAGCTCTCCGGCCGGCTCGCCGACCTCGGACCGGACGGAGTAGCCGGTCGTTCCCGCCGGGAACTCGTGTGCGGCCAGAACGGCGCGTGCCGGAACCACCGGCGCCGCCTGCGCGATCGCGGGGAGGCCCGCGAAGGCGAGGAGGGTCACCGTCGAACCCACCAGAACGTGACGGGCGCGCATCACCGGGCCGCCTGCACCTTCTGGATCTGCGCGCGGAACACCTGCCAGAACTTGGCGGCGTTGGCGGGGGTGTCGGACAGGCCGCGGACGAGGACGTTGACGGTGTGGCCGTTGACATCGGCCGCGCCCTCGATGGTGGAGTCGGTCTTGCCGCCGTAGGTGATCACCGCGGGGTTGTAGCGCGCGAGGTCGCCGGGGACGGCGAGTTCGGAGACCCGGCCGGAGCAGGCCTGCGCCATCGAGCGCCACAGGCCGCCCTGCATCGGGGAGATGACGATGCTGACCATCGAGGAGTAGCCGTTGCGGGCGGCGGCGCCGGCGTTCTGTGCGGTCGTGGTCGCGGCGTTGAGCCGGTTCGCGGCGTCGACGCACGGCTGCGGAGCGCCCGCCCTGATGTTGATGGCGCCGCCGCGGAGTCGCCCGGCGCGGTAGTCGGTGGAGCCGGCCGGGAACTGCGCCTGCGTGAGCACCAGGGCGCTGTTGACCGGTGCGGCGGAGGCCGCCGGTGCGGCGAGTGTCGCGCCCGCGGCGACAGTGGCGACGATCGCGGTCGCCGAGGCGAACCGCGTACGGATGGACGTCTGCGTGGTCTTCGCAATCATGCGCGAAGTATACGACAGTGCATCTGAATTTCACTACAGAACCCCGTGTCTTTCGGACGCGGTCGGGCCCCGTCGCGAGGCGATAGGGTGGCGACGTGAAACCTGCTCGCATACAGCGCGCTGCACTCGTCGACGCGGCCCGCGCCGCCGGCCCCGACGCCCCGACGCTCTGCGGGGACTGGACGGTGCGCGAACTTCTCGCCCACCTCGTCCTGCGCGAGGGGCGGCTCGACGCCGTCGCGGGGATCATGGTCCCGCCGCTCGCGGGCTACACGGAGCGGGTCCAGGCGGGCATCGCCGCCCGTCCGTTCGACGAGCTCCTCGCCTCGGTCGCAGGCGGACCTCCCCGGTTCTCGCCGTTCCGGCTCGTCGACGAGCAGGCGAACCTCGGCGAGTACTTCGTGCACGCCGAGGACATCCGCCGTGCGACGCCCGGCTGGACGCCGCGTGCCCTCGACGAGCGCGTCCAACGCGGTCTGACCTCGGTCGTCGCGCGGATGGCGCGGATGACGCTGCGCGGCGCGCCGCTGCGGATCAGCCTCACGACGGAGACCGGCACGGTCGCGACCGTCGGACGCGGACCCGAGGTCGCCGTGATCGGCGCGATCGGCGAGGTCGCCATGTGGGCCTTCGGGCGCGACGAGGCGCTCATCACGTTCGAGGGCGCCGATGCCGACATCGATCTGCTCGGTTCCGTCGTCAGGTCCATGTAGCGACCCGCCGCTCTCGCTGCTGTTACATGTGTGGCACTTGATACGGGTGGGGTTAATGTCGATAGACTGCCCCCATGGCATCGAAGACCACCAGTCGCGCGCAGTCGAGCAATCGCGCCGCCACCTCCCGCGGTTCCGCCCGCGGCGGCAGCCGCGCGGCGAGCCCGACTCGCAGCCGGCAGGCGGCTCCGCGGACCCGTGCCAAGCAGGGCGGCGCGGGCGCGGCGAAGAGCTCGGGGGTCGCCTCGGCGGCCGGTAGGGGAGTGGGCCGCGGCCTCGGCGCCGGCTGGAAACTGCTGGCCAAGGGCGTCGGCGGGGCCGTCCGTACCGGAAGCGGCCCCGGTGAACCCGCAGCTGCCGCCGCTCCCGCCGTGACCGGGGAGATTCCTCGCCCCACCCATTCGCGCGACGGACTGGCGCTGGCCCTGTTCGCGATCGCGATCATCCTCGGCGCGGCGGTGTACTTCGACGCCGGTGGGCCCGTGGGCTCCTTCTTCTCCACCGGTGTCCGCGCCGTGGTCGGGTGGTTCGCCGTTCTCGTTCCGCCGCTCGCGATCGCGCTCGGCGTGATCATGATGCGCCGCCCCGACAATCCGTCCGCGCACGTCCGGCACCGCGTCGGCGGAGCGCTCATCGTGCTGCCCTTCCTCGGACTGCTGCACATCGGCTCGGGCGGACCGTCGACCTTCGACGGCCGCTGCGCCGCCGGCGGCTACCTCGGCTACGTCGTGGGCGGCCCGCTCACCGACGGCTTCACGGCGTGGATCTCCGTCCCGCTGCTCGTGCTGGTCGCCGCGTTCGGGCTGCTGCTGGTCAGCGGGATGACGGTGCGCGAGATCGTCGACCGGCTCAAGTTCTACTTCGGCGTCGACATGCGTGAGCAGTACGGCGACGAGGAGCCGCTCGACGGCGACCTCGACGTGCCCTTCGACTTCGACACGGGCAACGACAACGCCACCCGCGCACTCTCGCCCTACGGCGATCCGTACGACAACTACCCGGCCGACCCCGAGCCGCCCAAGCGTCCCGCGCGTCGCCGGAAGGCTGCGGAGCAGGTCGAGGAGGCACCGTCGGACCAGGTGACCGCACCGATCACGCCGGAGCCCGAGCCCTCTGACGAGCCCACGGTGGAGGTCGAGCCGGCGGCCCCGCCCGTCCGCGCGCGCCGCGCCGCGCCGGTGGTCAAGGACCACACGCCCCCGCCCGCGCCGAAGGCGAGCGAGTTCACGGTCGCGCGGACGATCGACAGCGAGGACTACATCCTGCCCCCGGCGGACCTGCTCATCGAGGGCGAGCCCGCCAAGGCCGGGACCAGTGCCAACGACGCCATGATCGACGCGATCACCGGCGTCATGGAGCAGTTCAAGATCGACGCGGCCGTCACGGGCTACACCCGCGGCCCGACGGTGACGCGGTACGAGCTCGAGCTCGGCCCCGGTGTGAAGGTGGAGAAGGTCACCCAGCTGCACCGCAACATCTCCTACGCCGTCGCGACCGACAACGTGCGGCTACTTGCGCCGATCCCCGGCAAGTCCGCCGTGGGCATCGAGGTGCCGAACACCGACCGCGAGATGGTCCGCCTCGCGGACGTGCTCGCCGCGGACAACACGCGCAAGGACACCCATCCGCTCGTCATCGGCCTGGGCAAGGACATCGAGGGCGAGATGGTCAACGCCAACCTCGCCAAGATGCCCCACCTGTTGGTGGCCGGTTCAACGGGCTCGGGCAAGTCGAGCTTCGTGAACTCGATGCTGGTCTCGCTGCTCGCCCGCGCCACCCCGGACGAGGTGCGGATGATCCTCATCGACCCGAAGATGGTCGAGCTGACGCCCTACGAGGGCATCCCGCACCTGATCACGCCCATCATCACCGATCCCAAGAAGGCCGCCGCGGCGCTGTCCTGGCTGGTCGAGGAGATGGAGCAGCGGTACAAGGACATGCAGGCCTCGCGCGTGCGGCACATCGACGACTTCAACCGCAAGGTCAAGTCGGGCGAGATCACCACGCCGCTGGGGTCGGAGCGGGTCTACCGGCCGTACCCGTACATCGTCGCCATCGTCGACGAGCTCGCCGACCTGATGATGACCGCCCCGCGCGATGTCGAGGAGGCGATCGTCCGGATCACGCAGAAGGCTCGCGCCGCCGGCATCCACCTGGTGCTCGCGACGCAGCGACCGTCGGTCGACGTCGTGACCGGCTTGATCAAGACCAACGTGCCCTCCCGTCTGGCGTTCGCGACCTCGTCGCTGACGGACTCGCGGGTCATCCTCGATCAGCCCGGCGCCGAGAAGCTCATCGGTATGGGCGACGCGCTGTTCCTGCCCATGGGCGGCAAGTCGACCCGCATGCAGGGCGCGTTCATCACGGACGAGGAGATCACCTCCGTCGTCGACTTCGTGCGCACGCAGGCGGAGCCCGACTACGCCAACGGGGTCACCGAGACGAAGGTCGAGAAGAAGGACGTCGACCCCGACATCGGCGACGATCTGGACGTCTTCCTGCAGGCCGTCGAGCTGGTGGTGTCCTCGCAGTTCGGGTCGACCTCGATGTTGCAGCGCAAGCTGCGCGTCGGGTTCGCGAAGGCCGGGCGGCTCATGGACCTCATGGAGAGCCGGGACATCGTCGGGCCGTCCGAGGGCTCGAAGGCGCGCGACGTGCTGGTCACGCCCGACGAGCTGCCCGGGTTGATGATGGTGCTGCGAGGCGGCGGCGAGGTCGCTCAGGAAGCGGACGAACCGGACTTCTGATACAGTTCTGCTTGCATGCGTGAGGGGAGTATCCCGCTCGCGGCGTGAACGTCAACACGGTGGATCCACATCCACCCGGGCACGCCGGACCCGCTGGTCGGGTCGGGAGAGACCTCCGGATCTGTACCGGAGGTGTATGCAATGCACGTTTCTGCGCTCGTCTGGATCGTCTCGATCCTGGTCGTTCTCGGGTTGTTCGTCTTCGACTTCTACAGTCACGTCCGAACGCCGCACGAGCCCTCGCTCAAGGAATCCGGCTTCTGGTCGGCGGTGTACATCGGGCTGGCTGCGCTGTTCGGCCTCGGGGTGTGGGCGGTGTCCGGGTCGACGTACGGCGGGGAGTTCTTCGCGGGGTTCGTCACCGAGAAGGCGCTCTCGGTGGACAACCTGTTCGTCTTCGTCATCATCATGGCGAAGTTCGCGGTGCCCCGGATCTACCAGCAGAAGGTCCTGCTGATCGGCATCGTGATGGCTCTCGTCATGCGCGCTGGGTTCATCGCCGTCGGCGCCGCCGCGATCTCCGCGTACTCCTGGGTGTTCTACATCTTCGGCGCGTTCCTGCTGTACACGGCGATCAAACTGGTCCGCGAGGCCTCGTCCGAGGAGGGGCCGGTCGAGGACGAGAAGGAGCGCGAGGGCCGCGTCGCCGCCCTGTTCAAGAAGATCGTCCCGACCACCGAGCAGTACGACGGCGATCGCCTCGTGACCCGCATCGACGGCAAGAAGGTCGCGACGCCGCTGCTCCTGGCACTGGTCGTCATCGGCTTCACGGACGTCCTCTTCGCCCTCGACTCGATCCCCGCGATCTACGGCCTCACCCAGGAGCCCTACCTGGTGTTCATGGCGAACGCCTTCGCGCTCATGGGGCTGCGCCAGCTGTACTTCCTCATCGGCGGCCTGCTCGACCGCCTGGTGTACCTCTCGTACGGCCTGTCGATCGTCCTCGGGTTCATCGGCGTCAAGCTGGTGCTGCACGCCCTGCACGAGAACACGCTGCCCTTCCTCAACGGTGGACAGCACGTCGCGGTGCCGGAGATCTCGACCGGCCTGTCGCTGGCCGTGATCCTCGGCGTGCTGGTGATCACGACCGTCGCGTCGCTGATCAAATCCAAGCGGGACAGCCGGAGGGCGCTGGCGGACGGCGACTCGGGTTCGGACTCCGGCAGCGGCACCAGCACCCGGGAGAACTAACCGAGATCGCTGTGCTCCGAACACCACCTGGCAGGTGATGTTCGGAGCACAGCGCCGGTGGCGGAACCGCGCTCGTCACCGGTGCGTCCAATTGACATGGGGGAATCGACTCGTCTCTGGACGATCCTGGCTGACAACGATGGCGTGATCACCGCCACCCAGGCCAGGGAATGCGGACTGACACCCCGCGCGATCGGGGGCCGGCTCGCGCGAGGTGAGTGGATCGCCCTAGGGCGAGGGGTGTACCTGGTCGCGGCCCACCACTTCACCGACGCGGCCCGCATCCGCGGGGCGGTGGCGCTGACCGGTGGAGTCGCCGACGCCCAGACCGCGCTGTGGTGGCACGGCATGGTCGAGGATCCGCCTCTGCCCACCACCGTCTCCGCGCCTACGAAACGGCATCGGTCACCGCGATACCTCGCGCCACTCGAGATCCACCGGCGCGACCTGCTCGCGGACGACATCGAGGTGGTTCGCGGGCTGTCGGTGACGCGCCGACCTCTCACCCTGCTCGACTGTGTCGGCGTGCGCTCGGACGCCACGACGCTCATGGATCGCTCGCTGCAGACCGCCGAGGTCACTGTCTCGAGTCTGACCGGTGCTTTGGATCGAAACGCCGGTCGGCGCGGCATGGCGGAGGCTCGGCGCGTCGTGGAGGTCGTCGAGTCCGACACCGAGTCGGAGGCGGAACGCGAGTTCGCCGACCTCATGCGCGCCGAGGGGATCAGCGGCTGGGAGACACAGCTGCCGATCGGGCGGTACCGCGCCGACTTCACGTGGCCGGAGGAGAACCTGGTCGTCGAGGTGGACGGGTGGGCCTTCCACAAGGACGCCGTCCGCTTCCAGCGCGACCACGACAAGCGCAACGACTTCGCCCGTCGCGGCCTCACCGTCCTCGCCTTCACCTGGCACGACGTCGTCAACGATCCCGTAGGGACCGTCGAGGCCGTGGTCGCCGTGCTCCGCGAGCGCCGGGGCGCGGCGTCCTGACGGTGCGGATCAGGGCATGACGCCGACGGCCACCGTCGCCTGCCGCTCGTCGTCGATCTCGATGTGGGTCCGCAGGCCCACGGCCCGCATCGCCGCAACCGTGTACGTGGCCTGCTGACGACCGGTCTCGATGACGACGCGCCCGCCCCGTCGCAGCCACCGCGGCGCGTCCCGCACGATCCGACGGTGCAGCGCGAGACCGTCCGGGCCGCCGTCCAGCGCGCGATGGGGCTCTCTGTCGCGAGCCTCCGCCGGCATCGTCGCGATCGCGGCGGTCGGCACGTACGGCGCATTCGCCGCGATCACGTCGACGGTGCCGCGCAGCGCGCCCGGCAGGGGCGCGTACAGATCGCCGACGAGGATCGTCGCCGTCGGCGCGTTGCGTGCCGCGTACTCGGCGGCGGTGCGGTCGATGTCCACGCCGTACGCCTTGGCCGAGGCGGTGGTCGAGACGACGGGGCCCACGCCGCAGCACAGGTCGACCAGGATCCCCGTGCCGTCCGCGAGCTCGGACAGCAGTTCCGTCCGGAGGCGGGGGACGAACACTCCGGGGCCGATCCGGAGCCGTCGCCCCCGGAATTCCACCCAGCCCAGGAGGTGCTCGAGCGGCTCGCCGGCGCACCGTCGACGGACCAGGGCCTCGAGGTCGTCGCCCGACGCGGCCTCGGTCAGCAGCGCCGCCTCCCGTTCGGCGAACACGCACCCCGCCGCTCGCAGTTCGCCGATGACATCCACCGGGGAAGTCAATCACGGTTATGCGTGATTCACCACACTCCCGCGATCCGGGTACGGGCTGGTTCACACCAGTGCGGTTCGTCGTCCGAGTGGATGAATCTCGACGGTGCGCCGCTCCCGCACCCTCCGCACTCGGGACGACCGGATCGCGCCGGTTCGCGGTGTTTGCCCAGTTCAGAATGCTCGTCGTGGTCGCGGAGGCGCTACGCTCCTCGCATGTCGCTCGCCAGTGAGAAGACCATTTCCGTCGCGACCTTCCGCCGCTCGGGCGAGAAGGTGGCGACCCCGGTGTGGGTCGTGCCCGTCGACGGCGACCGTTTCGGCTTCTGGACCTCGTCGACCTCGGGAAAGGCCAAGCGCCTGAAGAACAACCCCGCGGTCGAGATCACCCCGTGCAACCAGCGCGGGGCCGTCTCAGCCGGCGCGGTGACCACCGCGGGCACCGCCGAGTTGGTGACCTCGGGCCCGGAGTTCGATGCCGTGCAGGCCGCGGTGAAGGCCAAGTACGGCTTCCAGGTGCCGATGTCCAAGTTCTTCAACACGATCGGCGCGAAGTTCAAGGGTCGGGACCAGCCCTACGGCGACACGGTCGTCGTGATCACGCCGCAGCGTTGACCGGCCGGCGGCGTCGTCCGAACGGATGACATCCACGCCCGTGCCGCTGCGCCGACCGCGATCCGGGTCTATTCTGCCGTCGGCGCCGGTGACGACCGGCGGAAACGGGGGAGTCGTGTACGGACAGCAACAGGGCCCGAGCATGCCGCCCTACGTTCCCGTGGGTTCTCCGGCCGGGCCGAAACCTCCGAAGCCCGGTCCGACGGGGACCGGGGTCGCCATCGCATCGGCAGCCGTGTTCGGTGCCGTGCTCGTCGCCAATCTTCTCGTGCGGATCGTGTGGCGCGAAGTGGGTGCCTTCAACCACTGGGCGTTCTTCCTCAGCCTGGTGTCCGTCGACTTCATCTTCGTCGTGTATCTGTTCGTCGTCGGGCGGGGGACGATGGGAAAGCTCGTCGGCGGTGGGCTACAGGCGTTCTCCTTCCTCGTAGTGGTGGGAACCGTTGTCCTGTCCCTGTCGATCGACTCGAACGGTGCGGTGCCATCCGGCGTCTACGACGTGCTCGACGCGCTGTCCGTGGTCACTGCCGTGGCCGCATGGGGGATCGCGCGACGAAGTGGTTGGCTGTGGTCGGTGTCGATTCCGATCAGCCTTGTCACGTGGGCGTTGTACCGCTACGTGATCGTGGATCTGTTGAGCGACCCCATGGGCCCGCGCACCGACAGCGTGGACCAGTGGATGTTCAATGTCGTGCCGTGGCTCCTGATCACGACGGCGATTCCGATTCTCATCGGCTGGGGCCTCGAGCTGCTCACGCGCACGGCATCGTCGAACACCCGGCCCGGACCCGGGGCACCCCAGGCGCCCCGCCCCGCCGCCCAGATGCCTCCGCAGCCCCAACAGGGCCACTGGCAGTGGCACCCCGGGCCGCAGCAGGTGCAGCGCCCGCAGGCGCCGCAGCAGCCGCCGAGTCATCCGCCCCGGCAGGGTTAGAGCGTCACGAGCATGCGGGTGTTGCCGAGGGTGTTGGGCTTGACGTACGACAGGTCCAGGAACTCGGCGACGCCCTCGTCGTAGCTGCGGCACAGCTCGTTGTAGACCTCGGCGCTCACGGGCGTCCCGTCGATCTCCTGGAAGCCGTGCCGGCCGAAGAACTCGGTCTCGAAGGTCAGCACGAACACCCGGTGCAGTTCCAGCGACCGGGCCTCGTCGAGCAGCCGCGCGACCATCTTGTGGCCGATCCCGTGCCCCTTCACGGTGGGGTTCACCGCGAGCGTCCGGATCTCGCCCAGATCCGACCACAGCACGTGGAGTGCGCCGCAGCCGACGATCTCGCCGTCCACCTCGTACACCCAGAACTCCTGCAGGGACTCGTACAGGGTCACCAGGTTCTTCTCGAGCAGGATCTTGCCCGCGTACACGTCGATGAGGCGCTTGATCCCGGGGACGTCGGAGGTCCGGGCGCGGCGCAGCACGTCGTCGTGGTCGGTGGTCACGGACGAAACTGTAGCGCGCACGGCCGCGGATTCGGCGTACCGATAGGGTGATCATCGTGAGTGCAACGGACGGCGTGCAGCATCCCGCGAGCACACCTGTTTCGAACGTCAACGTCGCGAACGGGTTGACGGTGCTCCGGATCGTACTCGTGCCGGTGTTCCTGGCGGCCCTGTTCGTCGACGGCGGCCATACGACGCTGTGGCGCTGGATCGCCTTCGCCGTGTTCGCGGTCGCGATGATCACCGACCGCATCGACGGTCAGATCGCACGCCGCTACGGCTTGATCACCGACTTCGGCAAGCTCATGGATCCGATCGCGGACAAGGCGCTCACCGGCGCCGCCTTCGTCGGACTGTCCGTCCTCGGCGAACTCCCCTGGTGGGTCACGCTGGTGATCCTGGCCCGGGAGTTCGGCATCACCGCCTTCCGGTTCGCCGTCATCCGCGACGGAGTCATCCCGGCGAGCCGAGGCGGCAAGCTCAAGACCCTGCTGCAGACCATCGCGATCGGCCTGTACCTCATGCCCCTGCCGGGCTGGATGGACGTGCCCAGCCAGGTCGCGATGGGCGCGGCGCTCTTCGTCACCGTCGCGACGGGCGTCGACTATCTGATCAGCTGGTGGCGTGGCCGCGCATAGCGCCGACCGCCTGGTCGCCGCGCTCGCCGAGCGCGGCCAGACCGTCGCCTCCGCCGAGTCCCTCACCGCCGGACTGTTCGCCGCCACGATCGCCGACGTCCCCGGCGCCAGCGCAGTGCTCCGCGGCGGCCTCATCGTGTACGCGACCGACCTCAAGGCGAGCCTCGCGGGCGTACCGTCGGGCGATCTGGAGCGCAACGGGCCCGTCCATCCGGACACCGCACGTGCCCTGGCCGACGGTGCGCGGTCGCGCTGCGGCGCGGACTGGGGCGTCGGGCTGACCGGCGTGGCCGGACCGACCGAGCAGGACGGCGTGCCCGTCGGCACCGTCCACCTGGGGATTTCCGGGCCGTCCGGCACGACCGTCACCACGCTCGCGCTCGACGGTGACCGCGCCGCGGTCCGGCGCGGGGCGGTCGACGCGGCCGTGCGGGAGCTGACGGAACGGGTTTGCGCGAACCGGGAACCATCCGGGCCCCTCCGGCGTTGACTGGACAAGATCAAGACGGAGGTGAGCATGGCTCTACTGCTTCGCGAGGCGATCGGGGAGAACCTGCGGAAGACGCGGGTCCGCCAGAGTCGCACGCTGCGTGACGTGTCGTCGTCGGCACAGGTCAGTCTCGGCTACCTGTCGGAGGTCGAGCGCGGCCAGAAGGAGGCGTCCAGCGAACTGCTGGCCGCGATCTGCGGCGCGCTGGCCGTCGAGGTGGCCGACGTGGTGGCTCAGGCGAGTGTGTCGATGCGCCCGATCCCCACGATGGTGATCCCGGCGCCCGCTCTTGCCGCTGCCTGACCCTGAGACGGGCGATCCGCGGATTCGGGGATTTCCCCGGACCCGCGGATCAGGGCGGCGCGCCGGACCGAATACCCGATAGATTGGTAAGCACGAGTCCGGCGTCGCCGGACGGCCGGACGATGATTCGGCGATGAACGCATCGAGGCGGAGGAGAACTGACGATGGCTAACCCGTTCGTCAAGGGGTGGCGCTACCTGATGGCGCTGTTCAACGCGAAGATCGACGAGAACGCCGATCCCAAGGTCCAGATCCAGCAGGCGATCGAGGACGCGCAGCGGCAGCACCAGGCACTGTCGCAGCAGGCGGCGGCGGTCATCGGCAACCAGCGCCAGCTGGAGATGAAGCTGAACCGCCAGCTGGCGGAGGTCGAGAAGCTGTCCGCCAACACGCGCCAGGCGGTGCAGCTGGCGGACCAGGCGACCGCTGCGGGTGACGCCGCCAAGGCCACCGAGTACACCAACGCCGCCGAGGCCTTCGCCGCGCAGCTCGTGACCGCCGAACAGAGCGTCGAGGACCTCAAGGGCCTGCACGACCAGTCACTCCAGGCCGCCGGCCAGGCCAAGCGCGCCGTCGAGCAGAACGCGATGCAGCTGCAGCAGAAGCTCGCCGAGCGCACCAAGCTGCTCAGCCAGCTGGAGCAGGCCAAGATGCAGGAGCAGGTCTCCGCGTCGCTGAACCAGATGGGCCAGCTCGCCGCGCCGGGCAACACGCCGAATCTCGACGAGGTCCGCGAGAAGATCGAGCGGCGCTACGCCAACGCCCTCGGCTCCACCGAGCTCGCGCAGAACTCGGTCCAGGGCCGCATGGCAGAGGTCCAGCAGGCCACGGTCCAGATGGCGGGCCACTCGCGTCTCGAGCAGATCCGCGCGTCCATGCAGGCCAGCGGTCAGATCGCCGGCGCTCCCGCGGCCCCGCAGGCGGCGCCTGCGCCGCAGGCCCCGCAGCAGGTGCCGAACCCGAACCTGCAGAAGCCCTGAACCGACGAGGAACCATGACTGACCAGCGAGGCCGCTACCGCACCGACTTCTCGGCGGTGGCGGCCTCTGCTGGTCGGATGGCCGCCTCGGCGATCACGGCGGCGTCCGCGGCGATGGAGACCGCCGCCCGCGCGGCCGACGAGGCGCGCGACAGGGCGGCCCGCCGGAAGGATCCCAAGGCCGCCCACCAGCGGTCGATCACGAAGGCCCGGCACACCGTGAACGGGTGGGCCGCGACCACTTCCACGTCGGCGGTGGTCGCCGTGGGCGGCTTCGCCACCGCGGCCCCCGTCGTGGGCGGCACCGCGACCGCGGTCACGGCGGTCATCGCCGTCCCCGCGGCCTACGCCGTCCGGAAGCTGCGGCGCCTGCGCCGCACCCCGGCCCCGCCGCGCACCTATGCGCGGCGCACCCTGCCGGCCGGCTCGTCGGCGCTGTACAAGCCGGTGCGCGCCCTCGCCGAGTCGGAGCAGGAGTTCCTCGCGCTGATGGCCGTGCTGTCGCGGTCCGGCGCACTGCCGCCCGATGCGCTCAGTGAGCTCGACGACGACGCGGAGGCCTCGGCCGACGCCATCGCGTCCTACGCGGAACAACTGGCTGATCTCGAGCGGGTCGTCGCCGGCGGCGGCGGGTCGGCCGCGTACCTGCGTGAGACCTTCGACGAGGGGCGCGCCAGCCTGGACGAGGGCGTCGATGCGTACCGCGAGATGGTCCGGTCCGCGGCGACGACGGTGGCCGCCGCACGCAGGTCGCTCGGCTCGCCCGCCCGATTCGATGAGCTCAGCATGGCCACGCCGCGCCTGCAGGAGACCGCGGAACGGCTGCGGGCCTGGGCGTACGGCATCGCCGCGCTGCCGCCCGTGCCGTCAGGGTATTCCCCCAAATCTCCCTGAAACCCCTGTTCAGAGGGTGACTTTCGGCACCGACGGGGGCATGGTGGAAGAAGAAAGACCTCCACGGAAATCCTCGAAAGGTGCTCGCAATGTTCTGGAAGATCCTCGGCGCCATCGTCGTCATCTGGCTCGCCCTGATGGTGGCCTCGGCGATCATCAAGTCCCTGTTCCCGCTGGCGATCATCGCGCTCGTCGTCATCGGTATCGTCACTGTGGTCAAGTGGCTGGGATCCGGGAAGAAGACCACCAGCACGTTCTAACGTGCGGCGTACCCGGCAGCCCGCCGTCGCGGGAGGAGCACGGGTGCGCGTAGCGATCGTCGCGGGATCCGAGGCCGGGCATGCACTGCCCGGCCTCGCCCTCGCCCTCCGCCTGATCGGCGCCGGCCACGTGCCGGTCGTGTTCACGGGCCGGCAGTGGTCGGAGGTGGGAGCCCGGTACGGCGTCGACACCCGCGAGCTGCCGGGCCTGGCCGCGCGCCCCGGCGACGACGACGAGGACGCGGGCTCGAAGATCCACGCCCGCGCCGCGTACATCGGGACGTGCGTGCTGCCGGGTATCCAGGAGTTCCGCGCCGATCTGGTGGTGGCCGACATCCTCACCCCGGGCGGCGGCATGGCCGCCGAGCTGCTTGGCCTGCCGTGGCTCGAACTCAGCCCCCACCCGCTGTACCTGTCCTCGAAGGGCCTGCCACCGATCGGATCCGGTCTCGCCCCCGCGCGGACGCCCCGCGAACACCTGCGCGACGCCGTGCTCCGCGCGTTCACCGCCCGCGACCTGCGCAACGGCCGGTGCCAACGGGAGGCCGCCCGCGCCGGGATCGGCCTGCCCCCGCCCGATCCCGGACCCGACGGCCGGCTCGTCGCCACCATCCCCGCCCTCGAGCTGCCGCGCCCCGACTGGCCGGCGCACACGCACCTCGTCGGGCCGCTCACCCTGGAGCCGACCGACGCGCAGTGCCCCGTCCCCAAGGGCTCCGGGCCGGTCGTGATGGTGGCACCGTCGACCGCGGCGACGGGGGAGCAGAACCTGGCGGAGGTCGCCGTCGACGGGCTCCGGGGGGCCGGCGTGCGGGTCGCGGTCAGCGGCCTGCACCCGCCCGTCTTCGACGGTGAGCCGTGGGTCGCCAGTGGATTCGGCCGGCAGGACCGGCTCGTCGCGCAGGCCGACGCCGTGGTCTGCGGCGGCGGGCACGGCATGCTGACCAAGGCGCTCACCGCCGGGAGGCCCGTCGTGGTCGTCCCTGGTGGCGGCGACCAATGGGAGCTCGCGAACCGCGTCGTGCGGCAGGGGAGCGGCGTGCTGGTCCGGCCCGCGACGCCGGAGGCGATCCGCGACGGTGTGCGGCGCGTCCTGGACGATCCGTCGTTCGCGCGCGCCGCCCGCGCTGCCGCGCGCAGTGCGCACCGCGTGGCCGACCCGGTGGTGGTGTGCGAGACGGTTGTGCATCGGTAGCCTGGTCCGGTGCGTCTCACCGACTTCCGCGAACTGCTCTACGCCGAGTTCGGCACCCTCCGCGGCGACACCCTCATGAGCGACCACCGCCTCGCGGCCTTCGGTGCCACCGGCGACCAGGCCATCGAATCCGGCGCGGACCCGCGGGACGTGTGGCGCGCTCTGTGTTCCGAGTTCGACGTTCCCCGGTCCCGCTGGTAACCGGGCCGCCGGCCCGGCGCGTGCCCTCTGTTCCGACCCCGACGTTCCCAAGGCCCGCTGGTAGCTACTTCTGCTGCGGCGTCTTCCCCGGCGACCACAGGCCGGACCGGATGACGTCCGTGCGGCTCAGCTGCGCGGCCGGCGCGTCGACGTACGGCACGTACCGCTCCAGCGCGCCCCACTCCCGGCCCCAGTCGTTGTTCAGGTAGGTCGGCACCGTCTGCGCGGTGGCGAGCAGGAGCGCCCAGCCCAACGGGCCGCCGGCGTCGCCGCCCTCCCACGTCGTGGTCGCCGCGGCGGCGAGGTCGCGCTCGGGCAGGATCCGCCACTTCGGCAGCTCCGCGACGCCGCCGTTCTCCTGCCACTGCCGCTGGCAGGGGAAGCCGATGCCGGCACCCCAGTCGACGAGGGTCGGGTCGTCGCCGAGCAGTTGCTGCAGCGTCTCGAGCTTCGGCGCGCGCGGCGGCGTGTAGGCGACCCAGGTGTTCTCGGACGGTGCGCTGATGTTCGCGACCACCCGGACCGCGGTGGCGGCCCGCGGGATGCGATCCGACGGTACGCGCAGGTTGCGCCACGCGGGGGCGGGGCCGATGTCGATCGGGATGACCATCCCGGCGGGCGTGATCGTGCCGGTGCCCGTGCCGAACTCGAGCTGCAGGTCCGCGGGGCCGAACCTGCCGGCGACGCTGATCGTCAGCAGCCGGTCGACCCCGCCCGCGGGTAGGGCGTACCAGCTCGAGGTCGCGTTCGCGGAGCGCTGGACGCCGGTCTGCCGGCTGCCGACCATCGGGACCCGCGCCGGGTCCAGGCCGAAGGGCAGGGCCGCCGTCGAGCCGTTGACGCCGGGCTTGTCGAGCGTTCCGCCGCCGGTGCCGCCGGTGTTCGACGGGGTGTTGTCGGCATCGCCGGTACGCACCAGGTCGGCCGCGCCGCGCGAGCTCGACGAGAAGCTTCCCGCGATGCCGTTCGGCGTGAAGTTCGCGTTCTGCTCGCCGACCAGCGGGTCGCGGGCGTTCCCGAGCGGCGTGAGGACGCCGGCGGTGGCGTCGCGTTCCACGAGCACCGCGTCGGCCATGCCGCACGGGTTTCCGGCGAGCGAGCGCAGGTTCTGCTGCCCGTACGAGTACGCGGGCCGCTGGATCATGATCGACGCGGCATTGGTGGCGCCGATCATCGCCAGGATGAGGACCGCGACCAGCGTGATCGGTGTGGCGAACCCGGGCAGGCGCCCGCCGATGTCGGGCAGGCGCGGCGTCCATCCCGTCACGTGCATCACGAGAGCGGCGAGCAGCAGGACCACCGTGATCGCGCCGAAGACGTTCGCCAGCTTGATCCCGGCCACCACGGGTTCGGTGCCGCCCCACGGGATGCCGAAGTTGCCGGGGTAGAACCAGCCGTTGGTCGACTCGAAGGCAAGCGTCGCGCAGCCGGCCGTCGCCGCGAGGACGAGCAGGCTGAACTGCGGGCGCCGGATGGCGCGCGGCCGCACGGCGACCACCGCGATCGCCGCGACCATGGCGCCGAGCGTCGCGAACGCCCCGAAATGGTGCGTCCACTTGGTCGGGTTGAACGCCATCACCAGCAGCGAGACGCCGATCGCGGCGACCACCCGCCGCGCGGGACCGGACGCGATGCCGGGGATCCGGCGGCGCCACAGCAGCAGCGTCGCCGTGAGCGCCGCGGACAGGAACATGGCGAGCATGGCGAACCGTCGGGCCACCGAACCGTTGGGGTTCTGCTGGAAGAGGGCCTCGTACCGGATGATCTCGCGGTGCCACTGCTCGCTGGGGCCGACGTCGCCGAGCAGCTTCGTGGACTGCAGCATCTCGACGAGGCCGTGGTCGGCGAAGATCAGGTACAGCACGGACGCCCCGGCCGCGGCCAGCGGCAGCAGCGACGCGGCCCACCCGTTGATCGAGACATGGGACCGGACGGCCTTCCACAGCGGCGCCGCTGCCACGAGGAAGACCACGAAGGCGAAGCTGCCCGTCGGTGCCGCGGACAAGGTGAGCCCCGCGACGACCAGGCCGATGCCCGCGGGCGCGAGCCTGCGGGTCGCGACGGTGCGTTCCACCAGGCACCAGGTGACGACGGTGCCCAGCGCGACGATCGGCTCCGGGCGCAGGCCGGGGTTGTAGGTCAGCCAGAACAGCGTGAAGACCGCGGCGGCCGCCCACAGCGCGCGGGAGTAGTCCGTCGGCGCGCGGCGCTTGCTGAGCCCCAGTCGGGGCAGGACCTCCCGCGAGAGCAGGAACCAGGCCAGGATGCCGGACAGCAGCGCGGGCAGGCGCAGCCACGGGCTGGACACGCTCAACTCGGCCATCCACGAGACCACGTAGAAGGGCATGCCGAACGGCGCGTAGGGGGCGTCGTAGTACCGGAACACCTCGGGCATGTACCCGGAGTTCGGCGCGGCCTTGATCATCCCCAGGATGTAGCCGTCGTCGGAGGTGGGAGCCCCGATGATGTGCCAGACCAGCAGGCTGCCGACCACCGCCGCGTCCGCGAGCCGCACGTGCAGCCACCGTCGGGGGATCAGGTGCCTGCCACGGCGCCCGTCCGCGCGGTCGAGCAGCGCGAGTGCGAACAGCGAGATCAGCACGCACAGCACGCCGACCAGGATCGCGACGCCCTTGAGCGTCGACGGCGACGAGGTGTAGCGCGAGTCCACCGCGATGTGCATCGAGGGCTTGGCGCCCCGCAGGTCCGCGGGGAGGTCCGAGAACACTCCGACCACCTGCGGTCGCAGGTCACCGGGCACGTCCGCGCCGCCCGCCGACTCCGCGCGGCCCGATCCGGCGGTGGTCGCGGCGGTCGCGTGCTTCTCGTCGATCCTGATCGACAGCGTGTCGCAGGCCGCCAGGTCCGCCCGGGGGATCGAGCGCACCAGTGCGCCGGCCGAGCGGACCGTCAGAGCCTCGCCGTCGACCGTCACGAACAGGCCGACGGTGCGCGCGCGGTCCCCGGCGGGCGGGGGCGTCGTGGCCGCGAGCACCGTCTCCTTGCCCGACGGTGCCGCCGCCGCGACCGCGCACGGCACGGTCAGGTCGACCTCGAGCGGCTTGTACATCGTCAGCGGTGCCGTGACCGGCGCGAGCGAGCCGGACTGCGGCCAGTCGATCGTCACGGCGGTCTGCTTGATCGGCAGCAGCGGCGTGGCGATCGCCAGCACGAGGCCGAGCAGGCCGGTCACGACGGCGGCGATCCGGGCGGTTCGGAGGTTCACGATCACTGAGGGTATCGGCCCGTGCCCCGCGATCGGTGCGCCCACGGCGAGTCTGGGGAGACGGCTGTGAAATCTGCCGCATCAGACGTTAGGCTGTGACTACCGACACAGCCCGCGCTGCGTTCCGACACCCCTGGAACAGGCGCAATGAACGAAAGCACGGTGGTTTCAGTGACCCTTGACGCCAATTCGCCGATCGACAAGCTTCCCGGCACCGCCGGTGAGGCCGCCGAAGGTCAGCACGACGCGGACCCTCGGGGCGGGCAGTCGGCCGCCGTGCAGTCCTTCTCGCTGGATGATCGGTACACGCGCGAAGAGGGCACGATCTACCTCACGGGCATTCAGGCCCTCGTCCGCACGGTGCGTGACCGGGCTCGCCTGGACCGCCGGCAGAACCTGAAGACGGGTTCGTTCATCTCGGGCTACGAGGGCTCGCCGCTGGCCGGTTACGACCTCGAGATCGCCAAGCGCGGCAAGTACCTCCAGGACTTCGACACGGTGCATCGCCCCGGGCTCAACGAGGAGCTCGCCGCGACCTCCGTCATGGGCTCCCAGATCGCCGCGCAGGTGGGGCATCTCGCCCGCGGCCTCGACGGCGTCACCGGTTACTGGTACGGCAAGGCGCCCGGCCTCGACCGTGCGACCGACGCGCTGCGGCACGCCAACATGATCGGCACCCACCCCACGGGCGGCGCCGTCGCCCTCGTCGGCGACGATCCGGGCGCCAAGAGCTCGACGGTGCCCTGTGCCTCCGAGATGGCCCTGGCCGATCTCTACATGCCGATCCTGTACCCGGCGGACTCACAGGACATCCTCGATCTCGGCGTGCACGCCGCGATCATGTCCCGCGTCTCGGGGCTGTGGACCTCGCTCAAGATCTCCGCACACGTCGCGGACGGCTCGTCGACCGCCGACGTGCACCCCGACCGCATCCTGCCCGTCTACGGCGACTTGGGCACCAGCCCGCACGTCCCGTCGGGTCAGCTGCTCGGCGCGAAGCTCATGGAGCTCGAGCAGAATCAGCTCACGGTCCGCATGCCGCGTGCCACGGAGTACGCCCGGATCAACCGTCTCAACCGGATCACGGTGCGTTCGAGCGACGACCGGATCGGTATCGTCTGCGCCGGCAAGACCTACCTGGACGTGCGGGAGTCGCTGCGGCTCATCGGCATCGAGGACGACGAGCTGAACGGCCTCGGCATCCGCATCCTCAAGATGGGCATGGTCTACCCGTTCGAGCGGCAGATCATGCACGAGTTCATCGACGGCCTCGACGAGGTCATCGTCGTCGAGGAGAAGCGCGACTTCCTCGAGACGATGATGCGCGACATCCTCTTCCGTCACCCGGGCGCGCCGAACATCGTGGGCAAGACCCACGAGGACGGCTCCACCCTGTTCTCCCGCTTCGGCGAGCTGGACGTGGACTCGGTCTCCCGCGGTCTGGCCGCGCGGCTCGCGCGCGTCCACGGCGTGGCCGCCGCGAAGGACTGGCTCGATCGCAAGGCGCAGGTGCGCACCCGGATCGAGCTGCCGCTGGCCGCGCGCAGCCCGTACTTCTGCTCCGGCTGCCCGCACAACACCTCCACCAAGGTCACCGACGACACGCTCGTCGGCGCCGGCATCGGCTGCCACGCGATGGTGCTGCTCATGGACCCGCAGCAGGTGGGTGAGGTGACCGGTGTCAGCCAGATGGGCGGCGAGGGCGCGCAGTGGGTCGGCATGGCCCCCTTCGTCGATGAGAAGCACTTCGTGCAGAACATCGGCGACGGCACGTTCATGCACTCGGGCTCGCTGGCGCTGCGCCAGTCGGTGGCCTCGGGGGAGCGGATCACCTACAAGCTGCTGTTCAACGGCACCGTCGCCATGACGGGCGGCCAGGACCCGGTCGGCCAGATGTCCCTGCCGCAGATCTGCGCGCTGCTGCAGGCCGAGCGGGTCGCCAAGATCATCGTCACCTCGGACAACCCCAAGCAGACCGCGGTGGGCCTGCCGAAGGGCATCGAGGTGCGGGATCGCGCCGACATGCTCGACGTGCAGCGCGAACTGGCCGAGGTGCCGGGCGTCACGGTCCTCGTGCACGACCAGTACTGCGCCGCCGAGAAGCGGCGCAAGCGCAAGCGCGACAAGTACCCCACGCCGAACCGGCGTGTCGTGATCAACGAGCGCCTCTGCGAGGGCTGCGGCGACTGCGGTCAGAAGAGCAACTGCCTGTCCGTGCACCCCGTCGAGACCGAGTTCGGCCGCAAGACGCGGATCGACCAGAGCTCCTGCAACCTCGACTTCTCGTGCCTCAAGGGCGATTGCCCGTCGTTCGTGACGGTCACCCCGGGCGTGCAGGGCAAGATCCGCAAGTCGGTGCCCGACATCTCGGCCGAGTCGATCCCGCAGCCGAAGAAGGCCCGGCGGGAGGCGGACGGCATGGCCATCCGCGTCACCGGCATCGGCGGCACGGGCGTGGTCACGGTCTCGCAGATCATGGCCACCGCCACGGTGCTCGACGGTCACTCGGCGCGCACCGTCGACATGACCGGCATGGCGCAGAAGGGCGGCGCCGTCGTCTCCGACATCAAGGTCTCCGCCACGTACGTCGACCAGGCGGCGAAGGTGGCCTCGGGTGACTGCGACGTGTACCTGTCCTGCGACAGCCTCGTCGGTGTCGACCCGGCGAACCTCAAGGTCGCCTCGCCGGAGCGCACCACCTCGATCGTCTCGACCACAGAGGTGCCCACGGGCCAGATGGTGATCGACACGTCCGTGGGGTACCCGGACGCGCGGAGCATCCACCAGGCGATCGACCGGGCGTCGCTGCGCACCGTCTACCTCGATCCGGGCGATCTGACGCTGCAGCTGTTCGGCGACGAGCAGTACGCCAACCTGTTCATGGTGGGCGCCGCGTTCCAGACGGGCGCGCTGCCGATCAGCTCGGCGTCGCTGGAGCGGGCCATCGAGCTCAACGGCGTGGCCGTGGAGAAGAACCTGCAGGCCTTCCGTCGCGGACGTCAGTCGGTCTCCGACCCGGCCGGCGTCCGGGCCGCGATCGATGCGCTGCATCCGCTTCCCGCTCCGATCGCGGCGAGCGCGTACGCGTCGGCGCAGGCCGCCAAGCTCGACGGTGCCTCGCCCGAGGTGCTGCGCCAGGTGGCGCTGCGCGTCGACGAGCTGGTCGCGTACCAGGACAAGGCCTACGCCGAGCGCTACATGGACGATGTCGCGCGCGTGTTCCGTGCCGAGAAGTCCTGGGGCTCGGAGGATCTCACTGCCGCGGTCGCACACAACCTGCACAAGCTGATGGCCTACAAGGACGAGTACGAGGTCGCCCGCTTGTCGCAGGACGCCGGTTTCGCGGCGACGGTGGCCGACGAGTTCGGTGCCGACGCGAAGAAGGCCATCCGCCTGCATCCGCCGACGCTGCGCGAGATGGGTCTGAAGAACAAGCTCGCGCTGGGCGAGTGGGTGAACCCGGGCATGAAGACGCTGGCGAAGATGAAGCGCCTGCGCGGCACCAAGCTCGACTTCTTCGGCATGACCGAGATGCGGAAGATGGAGCGCACGCTCGTCGCCGAGTACCGCGCGCTGGTGGGCCTGATGATCGCCGCCGCCGAGGGCGGCCGGGTCGCCGAGGACCAGCGTGCGCAGGTCGTCGCCCTGGCCGAGCTGCCGGACATGGTCCGCGGCTACGAGTCGGTCAAGACCGACAATGTCGAGAAGTACCGCGCCGCGGTCCAGGCGCAGTTGGAGAAGCTGGGCTGGTAAGCCCCGGTTCTTCTGGTTCGACGGTGACCGTCCCTCCGCTCGGAGGGGCGGTCACTGTCGTCTCGACGCCCCCGTCACGGGTGCATGCGTGCGCCCTTGAGGATCCGGTCGACGGCGTTCTTCGGCCCATGGACGCCGATGCCGACGAGGTCCAGCTCGGCGGTCCCGATCGCTCGCACCGCGGCGCGGTTGTCCCTGTCGTTCCCGGTCGAGAAGAGCTCGCTCGTGAAGACGGAGACGGTCAGGCCCCGGCCCAGCGCCCTCTCGTGCGCGGTGCGGAGGGTCTCGGCGTCGCCCTCGAAGACGAGGACGGGTTGGCGGAACATCGGCAGGTACGCGACGCCGTCGGCATCGGCGTAGGGCTCACCGACGACCTCGGGGACCGTGGCCGCGATCCCGCTCACGAGGAACGCCGTGGTGTTGAGCCGCTGCCACCCGGCGAGGTCGTCGCGGAGCAGCACCGCGATCTTGGTGTCGAATCGAATCGTCTCGGTCATGCCTCCAGCGTCGCCGTCGCGCACGCCGGGGTCTTGTACATACTTGATGGATGTCCGCGGAGTCGAGCGTCGCGTGGCGGCCTCGCGTCGAGGGGATCGCCGAGGTGTTCCGGGCGCACTTCGAGGCGCACGCCTACCCGATGCACACGCACGAGGTCTGGACACTGCTCACCGTCGACCGCGGACGCATCGGGTACGAGCTGGGCGGTGAGCGGTGTGATTCGTCGACCCGCTCCGTGACGCTCCTGCCTCCGCACGTCGCGCACGACGGGCACAGCCTCACGGCGGGCGGGTTCGACAAGCGCGTGATCTACCTGGAATCGCGGGTGCTCACCGGCGTCGGTCGTGCGGTGGGCAGGCCCACGCTGCTCGACGGCCCGCTCCGGCGGCGCGTCGACCGGCTCAATCGGGCGCTCGCCGTGCCGGGTGAGGAGTTCGAAGCGGCGAGCCGGCTGGCCCTGATCGTCGAACGGCTGCAATGGCACCTGGACGGCAACCCCGAGCCGTCGCGAGCGCCGCGGAACCGGCCGCTCGCGCACGCCCTCCGCGACCTGCTCGACGGCTGCGTCCGCGAGGGCATGACCCTCGAGGAGGCCGGCCGTGTGCTCCACGTGGACCCGACGCACCTGGTCAGGGAGTTCTCCCAGGAGTTCGGGCTCCCGCCGCACCGGTACCTCATCGGCCGGCGGGTCGAGCTCGCCCGCAGGATGCTGCTGGCCGGCGGAGCTCCGGCGGACGTCTCCGTGGAGGTGGGCTTCCACGACCAGTCGCACCTCAACCGTCACTTCAAGTCGATGGTCGGGACCACGCCCGGCCGCTTCGCGCGGAGCGGCGAAACCGCAGCTCGGATGTGATCTCCGCGAGGTGCCCGGACGCGGCCGGACCGCTGCGCGGCGTGTCGCGCGTTCGATACTTGCTTCGAACGGTCGTTCGCCTATAGTCGGTGGTGTTCGACGCGAGAGCGAGCCGGCAGGGCGCGCATCCGATGCGGATGCGAAAACTTGTCAGTGGGTCCCTCTAACGTCCGTGGCAACTGAAGAACCCAGCGCCGGCAGCGTCTTCCCCGCTCCGGCCTTCAAGGACGGAGAGTCCCATGGCACCTGCGGCACCGGATCGCGACAAGGCCCTCGAGCTGGCCCTCGCACAGATCGACAAGAACTACGGCAAGGGCTCCGTCATGCGCCTCGGAGACGAGGTGCGTCAGCCCATCGCGGTGATCCCCACCGGCTCCATCGCGCTGGACGTGGCGCTGGGCATCGGCGGCCTGCCGCGCGGCCGCGTCATCGAGATCTACGGCCCGGAGTCCTCGGGTAAGACCACGGTGGCGCTGCATGCGGTCGCGGAGGCGCAGGCCAACGGCGGCATCGCGGCGTTCATCGATGCGGAGCACGCGCTCGATCCCGACTACGCCGCGAAGCTGGGCGTCGATACCGATGCCCTGCTGGTCTCACAGCCGGATACGGGTGAGCAGGCGCTCGAGATCGCGGACATGCTGATCCGCTCCGGCGCGCTCGACATCATCGTCATCGACTCGGTGGCGGCCCTGGTGCCCAAGGCTGAGATCGAGGGTGAGATGGGCGATAGCCACGTCGGCCTGCAGGCCCGCCTCATGAGCCAGGCACTCCGCAAGATGACGGGCGCGCTGAACAACTCGGGCACCACCGCCATCTTCATCAACCAGTTGCGCGAGAAGATCGGCGTCATGTTCGGCTCGCCCGAGACCACCACGGGTGGTAAGGCGCTCAAGTTCTACTCGTCGGTGCGTCTGGACGTGCGCCGCATCGAGACCCTCAAGGACGGGACCGACGCGGTCGGTAACCGTACTCGCGTCAAAGTCGTCAAGAACAAGGTCTCACCGCCGTTCAAGCAGGCCGAGTTCGACATCATCTACGGCCAGGGCATCAGCCGCGAGGGCTCGATCATCGACATGGGCGTCAATGAGGGCTTCATCCGCAAGTCGGGTTCCTGGTACACCTACGACGGTGACCAGCTGGGCCAGGGCAAGGAGAACGCCCGCAAGTTCCTGCTCGAGAACCCCGACGTCCGCGACGAGATCGAGAAGCGGATCAAGGAGAAGCTCGGCGTGGGCGCGGATATCACCGTCGATGCCGACGAGATCGCGCCGGCGCCCGTCGACTTCTAGGCCGCGATGTCCGACTACTCGGACGACGAGGTCGTGTCCCGGGGCCGTCGGCGATCTCACCGACCCCGGGACGACGGTGACGGGGAACCTCGGTGGCGGCAGGAGGTCGAGCAGGATCCGGCGAAGCGCGAGGCGCTCGCCCGCGACCTGATCTACCGTGCCCTCGGCATGCGGGACCATTCCCGGGCTGAGCTGCGGGCGAAGCTCGCCAAGAAGGGGTTCGACGAGGAGCTCACCGAGCGCATGCTCGACAAGTTCGTCGCCGCCGGCCTCATCGACGATGCGGCCTTCGCGGAGCGCTGGGTGCAGTCGCGGCACCAGTTCTCCGGCCGCGGGCGGCGCGCGTTGGCGCAGGAGTTGCGCAGTAAGGGCGTCGGCGCGGAGGAGGCAACGGCGGCCCTCGACACCGTCAGCCGCGAGGATGAGCGGGAACGGGCCGCGGAGCTGGTGGAGCGCAAGCTCGCCCGCGTGGAGATCCCTGAGGACCGAGCGGAGCGGGACAAGCTGACGCAGCGGCTGGTCGGCATGCTGGGCCGCCGTGGCTACCACCCGTCGCTCGCCATGTCGGTGGTGCTGGACGCCGTCCGCGAGAAGGCCGACGCAGGCCGCGGCTGAGGCCGCGTGAATAGACCAGGGGGGGCTTCGCTGTCTGATCTGTGGGAACCGATCTGGAGGCTGGTGCGTCCAATTCATAGGGACGTCCGTCAGAGCGGCGCGACAGTGAGGGGTGCCATGGCCGATGGGGAACTGACCCAGATCATCGAGGCGGCGCGAGAGGAGATCGCAGACCGTCCCTCGATGGTGTCCGACGGCAATCCACAGGAGGAGTTGGCCCGCGCCCTTGAGCGACACGCTGATCGGCTGGAACAAGGTGCCCTGGGACTCTACGAGGTCGGCGACCAGAACAACCTCGGCCCGACAGTGGAAGGTGAGGCCGCTACATTCAACATTCGCCTGGGAGCTGTCGAACACGAACGCTCGTTGTACAAGACGATTCTCGCCCAAGCCGCCGAGGCGCGATCGCTGGCCGCAACCTATCGTGAGATCGGCCGCTGGATCCTACGAACCGAGGGGGCCAGCGAGGAGCAGATCAGCCGAGTCATAGGTCACTCGTGAGGGCTGGTGCGCTGGTTCTGGCGCTGGCTGTGGTTCTCATCGGGGGCGGTTGCACCGTCGCGGTGTCTGGAGACCCCGTCGCGGCCGGAGAATCACCCTCCTCGTTGAGACCATTGCCGTTCACCCCAACGATCAACGATCGCACGAACGATCGGACCGACGGCACCACGTTCGAGCCTTGCAACGCGTACACCGACGCGGAGCTCATTGCCTTGAACATCAACCCCGAAACGATCACCGATGCGGCGCAGGTCGATTCTGCCAACTATCGCGGTTGCAGGTGGCGGGCACAGAACTACACGGCCGCCCGCGGTGGCGGACAGTACTCGCAGATCGTCGGCCGTGAGATGACGCTCGATCAGTACAAGCGCTACTTGAGTACCAAGGTGTGGCAGACCGACCGTATGGCAAGCGGTCGGCCCATCGCCGTCGCTGCTGAGAACAACGGCTGCTCGGCGTCGTTCTCCTCAGAGCAATCGATCGTGACGACGATAGCCACGTCGACCAATCCCTCACCGGGCAACGTGCTTGAGTGCGATCGCGCCGTCGCGTTCGCATCCCTCGCGATCAGCAAGGCGCCGTGACCGAGGCTCGACCTCGGGATCGGCAACGGGTACGGTCGCTCCCATGACTGCCGGAACGGCCTCGGGCCACGCACGGACGGGTGATCCGGCGAACGGTTGACGGCGCGGTCTCCGCCGGGCGGGTACGGACGAGCACCTCACCGAACCCAGCCTAAGGAGATTCCATGTCAGCACGTTTCAACCACACCATCGTTTTCGCGACGAACAGCGAGGAATCGGCGGCGTTCTACCGCGACTACCTCGAGGCGAAGCCCGTCGAGTCCTGGGGCCCGTTCACCAACCTCGAGATCGAAGACGGCGTCCTGCTGCAGATCGCGGCGCCGCCGATCGACGTCCAGCCGCAGCACTACGCCTTCCTCCTCGACGACGAGCACTTCGATCGGGCGTACGCGCTCATCACCGAGCGCGGCGTGGACCACGCCGCGGATCCGTTCTGGAAGGAGCCGGGCCGCATCAATCACGGCCACGGCGGCCGCGGGGTCTACGTCCGCGACCCCGCGGGCCACGGCATCGAGTTGCTCACGAGTCCGTACCTCTGAGCTCAGCGAGCAGCGCAGGGGGAGTTCGTCGCGGACAGGAACGAAAGGTCGCCGATCCGCGCGAGGGACTCTGCGGCGCCGCCGTCTCGCCCAAGGGTGCGCGCTGCTTCCTCATCCCCGACGGCACGCCGTAGCGACCGCTCCCACTCGCCGCTCTCGAGCATCGACCGCAGGGCGGCGTTGACGGCGTCGCGGGCCGCGGAATCGTCGCGGCCGAGCCCGATGCCGTAGCGCTCGACCGCGAACGGCGCGCCGGCGGCCCGTAGTCGCCCGTCGATGCAGCTGTCCTTGGGCACACTCATGTCGATGAGCCGGAAGACCGCGGGCCGCTGCGCGGCGAAGCCGGCCAGGATCACCTCGTCGGTCGTCACAGCGTCGACGTTCTTGCGTGCCAACGCGTCCACGCACGCCGAATAGGTGTCGAACTCGACGAGCCGCACGCCGGGAAGCAGGGCCTTCACCGCACGGGCCGACGTCGACCCGGTGACCGAACACAGGGACCGGTCGCGGCCCAGGTCCGAGACCGTGCTGATCGCCGACTCGTCGCGCCGCACGAGCAGTCCCTGCCGGGTCACGAGGTACGGACCGGCGAAACCGACCGTGCCGCCGCGGGCACCGTCGATCGAGTACGAGGCGACGACGGCGTCCACCTCACCGTTCTCGATGAGTTGCTCGCGCTGCGACGACGGCGTCTCCCGCCAGGTGATCCTCGGTTCGGCTTTCCCGCGCGCCGCCGCGACCGTCCGGATCACGTACCGTGCCACGTCGATGTCGAAGCCGGACAGCGCACCGTCGGAGCCGCGGAGCCCGAGCCCGGGCTGGTCGACCTTCACCCCGACGAGGACGGCACCGTCGTCGATCGAGGACAGCAGGTTCCGCGGCGACGGCCCCGAACACGCGCAGAGCGCGGCCACGAGCACCGTCACCAGTGCCGTGGCCGCGCTCCGACGCGCGGAGGATCTCGGAAGCACGGCGTTCAGTCGCCGAAGTCCTGCCGCAGATCCTTGTGCTTCGGGTCGGGATGCGTGGTCTCCAGGACCTCCTTGGACATCAGCCCGGGTTCCGGAAGCGGATGCGGCGCATCGATGATCAGCTTCTTCTTGCGGCCCTCGCGAAGGTTCCGTTCGATGTTCGACGCGAGCGCCGACAGACCGAAGTTGATGAGGATCATGATGATCGCCACCATGATCAGGGACGGGATCACGTTGCCCCAATAGGTGCCGGCCTGGATGCCCTTCTTCACCACCTCGACATAGCCGATCTGGTAGCCGAGCGCGCTGTCCTTGAGCGCGATCACCATCTGCGAGATCAGCGCGGGGAGCATCGCGGCCACGGCCTGTGGGAGCAGGATCAGTCGCATGGTCTGGGTCTTGCGCAGCCCCAGCGCCTTCGCGGCCTCGAACTGGCCCTTCGGCAGTGAGTTGATGCCCGACCGGAGGATCTCGGCGATCACCGAGCCGTTGTACAGGGTGAGGCCGAAGACCACGGCGAAGAACGCGATGTAGTCGGTCGTGAACACCTTGTAGACGCCGAACACGATGTACAGGAAGTAGATCAGGATCAGCACCGGGATGGCGCGGAAGAACTCCACGATCGCGCCGGTCGCCCAGCGGACCGAGCGGTGGTCCGAGAGGCGGCCGATGCCGAGCAGCGCGCCCATGACCATCGCGAGCACGATCGAGGCGAACGCCGCCTTGAGCGTTCCCCACAGGCCCAACAGGATGTAGTTGACCCAGTAGTCCCTGTCGGTGAACGGGGCGAGCTTGTCGTGATCGAACTGGCCGTTGTTGGCCAGCACGGCCACGACCCACGCCAGGAGCGCGGCGAGCACCACGATGAAGACCACCGCGATGATGTTGTTGCGGACCCGCGCCTTGGGGCCCGGCGCGTCGTAGAGGACCGTCGAGGTCGACTTGGCACTCATCGCTTCACCGCCAGTCGCTGAGCGAAGTAGCCGAACACGGCGCCCTCCAACAGAGTGATGATCATGAAGCCGACGGCGAAGATGACGAAGATCACGATCAGCTGATCGCCGTACTTCTCCAGCTGGCCCTTCATCAGCAGGGCAGCTTCGCCCACGCCGATGATGGAGGCCAGCGTCGTGTTCTTCGTGAGGGCGATGAGGACGCTGCCCATGGGAGCGATGACCGCCCGCGCCGCCTGGGGCAGTACGACGAGCGTGAACACCTGCATGAAGTTCAGCCCCAGCGAGCGCGCCGCCTCGGCCTGGCCGAGCGGAACGGTGTTGAAGCCCGACCGCAGCGTCTCACAGACGAAGGTCGCCGTGTAGACGACCAGACCGACCGTCGCGAGCCAGAAGTTGTTGTTGTCGATGAAGTTCGCGTTATCGGGGGCGAGCGCGAACCCCATGTTCTGGTACAGACCCAGCGACAGGAACAGGATGATCAGCGTCAGCGGCGTGTTGCGGACGATGTTGACGTACCAGGTGCCGAACACCCGCATCGCGGGTACCGGCGAGACGCGCATTCCTGCGAGGACCGTGCCCCAGATCATGGCGCCGATGCCGGAGAAGATGGTCAGTTTGATGGTGACCCAGAAAGCGGGCCACAGCTTCGGGCCGAGGTCGGCCCACATGGTGGACATCTAGCTGCCCTCCTTCGCGCAGACGGGGGCCAGCGTCACCGGCGTGGTCGGAGCCGGGGTCGGCGTGGCGGTGGTGAGCAACCAGGTCTGGTCGCCGGGAGTGGGAATGAGCGCCGACGCGGGCTTGCCCGTCGCCGGGTCGATCCGGCCCTGGTCGATCATCGTGGTGGCGTAGTCGCCGAGGTTCTCCCGCAGGATCTGGAACAGCCTGTTGTTCGGGTCCGCGTAGGCGGCCTCGGTGTAGGCGGTCGTGGTGTCCTTCGACACCTGGCAGGTCGGCTTCGACGGGATCGCCGTGGCGGCGAAGCGCGCCGCGGCCTCGTCGCCGAGCGTCATCTGCTCGAGCGCCCTGTTGATCTGCGTCATCGCGGCGCCGTCGCCCTTGCGGATGCCGATGCCGTACCGCTCGGTCGAGAACTGATCGCCCTTCTTCTTCTTGGTCCCGTCCTTGAGCGTCGTGTCCTGCGGGTAGGTCATCGGGACGATGTCGAACTCGCCGGGGTACTTCGCCTGGAAGCCGGCGAGGATCGTCGCGTCGGTGGTCAGTGCATCGAGCACACCGCGACGCACGCCCTCGACGCACGAGGCGTATCCGTCGTACTGCTGCAGCTGGACGTTCGGGAGCGCGCTCTGCACGTTGAGCGCGGATGTCGACCCCGACACCGAGCACAGCTTGCGGCCCGAGTTGAGGTCCGTGAGCGTCTTGATCGGGTTCGTGGACTTCTTGCTCACCAGGAGTGCCTGGTAGGTGATCAGGTACGGGCCCGCGAAGTCGGCCTTCGCCTTGCGCGCCTTACTGATCGAGTAGGTGGCGGCGATCATGTCGACCTCGCCGTTCTCGATCATCCGCTCCCGTAGCGGGGACGGGGTCTCCTTCCAGGTGATCTTCGGAGCCGCCCACCCGTTGTTCTTGGCGATCTGGTTGACGACGAACTCGGAGACCTGCACATCGGAGCCGGTCTGGGACTTGTTCGGATTCTGGATCGCGAGACCCGGCTGGTCGAATTTCGTGCCGAGCACCACGTTGCCGCTCTTGATCGAGTCGAGCAGGCTGCGCGGGGTGTCCGTGCCGCACGCGGAGACGAGGGGGAGCGTGACGGCGACCGCCGCTGCGGCGGCGATCGCACCCCGCCACCGCCGGGGTCGTGTGTTCTGCGGTGATGTCATCAGTGCCCCAGGATCTTGCCGAGGAAGTCCTTCGCCCGGTCGGACTTCGGTGCGGTGAAGAAGGACTCGGGGTCGGTGTCCTCGACGATCTGGCCGTCCGCGAGGAACAGGATCCGGTCCGCGGCCTTACGGGCGAAGCCCATCTCGTGGGTCACACAGACCATCGTCATGCCGTCCTTGGCGAGGCCGACCATGACGTCGAGGACCTCGTTGACCATCTCGGGGTCGAGCGCCGAGGTCGGCTCGTCGAACAGCATGACCTTCGGCCCCATCGCGAGCGCGCGGGCGATCGCCACGCGCTGCTGCTGACCGCCGGACAGCTGGGCGGGGTACTTGTCCTTCTGCGCGACGATGCCCACGCGGTCGAGGAGCTCGAGCGCCCGCTTCTCCGCGTCGGCCTTGTTCATCTTGCGGACCTTGAGCGGGCCCAGCGTCACGTTGTCGAGGATCGTCTTGTGGGCGAAGAGGTTGAACGACTGGAACACCATGCCGACCTCGGCGCGGAGGTTCGCCAGGCCCCGCCCCTCGGAGGGGAGTAGCGCACCGTCGATCTTGATGGTGCCGGAGTCGATGGGCTCGAGCCGGTTGATGGTCCGGCACAGTGTGGATTTGCCGGACCCCGACGGGCCCAGCATGACCACGACCTGACCCTTCGGGACGGTGAGGTTGATGTCCTTGAGCACGTGCAGGGCGCCGAAGTGTTTGTCGACGGACTCGATCTCGATCATCGGGACCGCGCCGGTGGGCCCGGTCGCTGCGGGAGTAGTCATGGGGACGACCCTATGTTCGGTCAGGTTTCGTCCGCGTAAAGTCCGCAGTATTGGTATCGGAAATCTACCTTCGGGGCCGGATTTGCGGTCGCCGATACCCTGGAGGGGTGATCGACGCAGCTCCCGCCAGCCGAACGTACGAGGTCCGCACCTACGGGTGTCAGATGAACGTGCACGATTCCGAGCGCCTCTCGGGCCTGCTCGAGGACGCCGGCTACGTGCGCGCGGACGGCGGCGAGCAGGCCGATCTGGTGGTGTTCAACACCTGCGCGGTCCGTGAGAACGCCGACAACAAGCTCTACGGCAACCTCAGTCACCTGGCGCCGGTCAAGAAGGAGCGCCCGGGGATGCAGATCGCCGTCGGCGGCTGCCTGGCCCAGAAGGACCGCGGCACCGTCGTGAAGAAGGCGCCGTGGGTCGACGTGGTGTTCGGCACCCACAACATCGGCTCGCTCCCGACGCTGCTCGAGCGCGCGCGACACAACGAGAAGGCCGAGGTCGAGATCAAGGAGGCGCTCGACGCCTTCCCGTCGACGCTGCCCGCCCGCCGCGAGAGCGCGTATGCCGGATGGGTCTCCATCTCGGTCGGCTGCAACAACACCTGCACCTTCTGCATCGTGCCGAGCCTGCGCGGCAAGGAGGTCGACCGCCGCCCGGGTGACATCCTCGCCGAGGTGCAGGCCCTCGTCGACCAGGGCGTCTCCGAGGTCACCCTGCTCGGCCAGAACGTCAATGCCTACGGCGTCAACTTCGCCGACCCCGAGCTCGGCCGCGACAGGGGCGCCTTCGCCGACCTGCTCCGCGCCTGCGGCCGCATCGAGGGACTCGAGCGCGTGCGGTTCACCAGCCCGCACCCGGCCGAGTTCACCGACGACGTGATCGACGCGATGGCCGAGACCCCGAACATCTGCCCGCAGCTGCACATGCCGCTGCAGTCGGGATCCGATCGCGTGCTCAAGGAGATGCGGCGCAGCTACCGCAGCACGAAGTTCCTCGGCATCCTCGATCGCGTCCGCGAGAAGATCCCGCACGCCGCCATCACCACCGACATCATCGTCGGCTTCCCGGGGGAGACCGAGGAGGACTTCCAGGCGACCCTCGACGTGGTCGAGAAGGCCCGCTTCTCCAGCGCCTTCACCTTCCAGTACTCGATCCGCCCCGGCACCCCCGCCGCGGACCTGCCCGATCAGCTGCCGAAGGCGGTCGTACAGGAGCGGTACATGCGGCTGATCGAGCTCCAGGAACGGATCACCCTGGAGGAGAATCAGAAGCAGGTGGGGCGCACCGTCGAACTGCTCGTGGCGCTCGGGGAGGGCCGCAAGGACGCGGAGACCAAGCGCATGTCCGGACGCGCCCGCGACGGCCGGCTCGTGCACTTCACCGGGCGGGAGGGCATCCGCCCCGGCGACGTCGTCGAGGTCGAGATCACCGGCGCGGCCCCGCACCACCTGGTCGCCGACGCCGGCGTGCTCACCCATCGCCGGACCCGCGCGGGCGACAACGTCGAGGCGGAGATCACCCCCGTGACGGCCCCCGTCGGGGTCGGCCTCGGACTGCCGCCCGTGGGCCGCCCCGAGGCCGCGTCCGCGCCGGCCCAGTCGGGCTGCTCGACCTGCTGACCCGCTGTCCGACGGTGCGCTACGACGACCTGTAGGAGACAAGTCCGGGCACGGGGTGGACAATGGACCCCATGAACGCGGACAGCGAGAACCCCCGGAGCGCCGACGAGCTGGACGGCCTGCGCACGCAGGTCGAGTCGGTCGAACGCAAGCTCGCCGGCGAGTTCCAGGTCGGTCCGCGCATCCTAGTCGCCGCGATCGCGGTGGTCGTGGTGATCGGCTCCCTCGCGCTCCCGCACACCGGATCGGTCACGGGCATCGAGATCATCACCGGTGACCCGCACATCCAGGGCAGCTCGCTGGTGATCGTCTCGAAGATCTTCGTCTGGCTCGAGGTGCTGTTCGGCGTCTTCGCCTCCGGCGCTGCGCTCCTCACCCGCCGCTGGGTGCTCGCGGTGATCGCGGGCGCGGGCAGCGGCGTCGCCGTGGTCTTCGGCCTGCTGTCGGTGTGGTCCCGGCAGACCAACGGTCTGCACGGCGAGCCGCCGAGCGGCGCGGGCATCGGCCTCTACCTGGGCTGGCTGGCGATGGTCGTGCTCGCCGTCGTCTGGATCAAGACGATCTGGGCCCGCTCGCCGTTCCAGCTCGCGGCCGAGCAGGACCGACGGGACGCCGCGCAGGAGTGGGAGGACTTCGCACGGTCCAACCGCATCGGCAATCGCGCGCCGCGAGCGCAGCGCCCCACCGACGAGGCGTAGCGACCCGTAGACGCAGAACCGCCCGGCGGATCGCCGGGCGGTTCTGCGTTTCGTCGTGTCGGGCCGGGATCAGCGGTTCTCGACCGCGCCCTCCGCCGCGTCCGGCTCTCCTTCCCGCGACCGCGGTGGGTCAGCGGTTCTCGACCGCGCCCTCCGCCGCGTCCGCCCACTCGCGCCACTGGCTGGCCTGCTCGCGCAGCCGCACCGCGTCCTTGGTCTTGCCGGCCTTCTCGGCCTTCTCCGCCTGGTCCTCGAACTGCGCGACGCGGTCGCGGAACTGCGCCGCGCGAGCCGTCGCCTCGGGGTCGGTGCGCCGCCACTGGGTGTCGTCGGCGGCCTTGATCTTCTTCTCCAGCGCGCGGATGCCCGCCTCGAGCGAGCCCATCTGGTCGCGCGGGACCTTGCCGATCGCCTCCCACTTGTCCTGCAGTTCGCGCAGGGCGGACTTCTGCGCGGCGAGGTTCGCCGCGGACTCGATCCGCGGGGTGTACTCGTCGAGCAGGGCCTGCTTCGCCTTGCCGTTCTCGGTGAACTCCGCGTCCCGCTCGTCGGCGGCGGCGTTGCGCGCCGAGAAGAACTCGTCCTGGATGCCCTTGAACCGTGCCCACAGCGCGTCATCGGTGTCGCGCGGCGCGCGGCCGGCGGCCTTCCACTTGGCGAGCAGGTCGCGGAACTTCGCGGAGGTCTCGCCCCACGCGGTGTCGTTCTTGAGCTTCTCGGCCTCGGCGATCAGCTCCTCCTTGCGCGCCTTCGCGCCGGCGCGCTCCCGGTCGAGCTCGGCGAAGTGCGCGCCACGCCGCTTGTTGAAGGCGTCGCGCGCCTTCGAGTAGCGCTTCCACAGCGCGTCGTCGGTCTTGCGGTCGACGCCCTTGATCGTCTTCCACTCGTCGAGCAGCGCCCGCATCCGGTCGCCCGCGGTCTTCCACTGGGTGGCGTCGGCGGCGATCGTCTCGGCCTCGGCGGCGAGCGCCTCCTTGCGGGCGATGCCCTCGGATCGGCTCTTCTCGCGGTCGGCCTGCGCGGTCACGATCGCGGTGTCGGCGCCGGTCAGAAGCGCGCCGACGCGGGCGGCCAGACCGTCGAGATCGCCGACCACGGCCGCGGTCGGCAGCGTGTCCGCCACCTGCTGCGCCGCCGCGCGGACCTTCTTCGGGTCGCTCGTGCCGCTGGCCAGGCGCTCCTCGAGCACCTCGACCTCGGTCGCGAGTTCGTCGTACTTGCGGCCGTAGTGCGCGAGCCCCTCGGCGCCCTCGCCGGCCTGCCACGATCCGACGGCGCGCTCGCCCGCGGAGGTGATCACGTAGACGGTGCCGTCCGCGTCGACCCGGCCGTGCTTGCTCGGGTCCGAGGCGGGGTGCACGCGCGGTGCCTGCGCCGCCGCGGGGGCGTGCGGGCGCGGACCACCGGGCCGCGGGCCGGGGTGGGGCCCCGGATGCGGCTTGGGGCCGGGCCGGGCGCCCGGGGTGGGCTTCGGAGCGGCGTTCTCGATCGGAGTGGTCTCGGCGATCGGGTCGTTCTCGGCCACGGGGTTCCCCTTCGTCTGCGCCGCGCGTCACGGCTGCCGTCGTCATGGACCCGCGCCGTACGCGGACCCTTCGATCCATTGAAGCACTCCGCGGGCCCGTCGGCGCGATCGATTAGCGTTCTTCTCGTGCACTCGTCCCAGCGTCACCGGCCCGTCGTCGTGATCCCCGGCGCCCCGCTGCTCGTTCCCGAGCTGGTCGGGCTACCCGGCGACCCCGATGCGGACCGTCTGCGGGAGCGCGTCCTCGCGGCCGGGTACTGGCTCGGCGAGCGCGCACGCACCTGGCGTGTCGTCGGTGCCGAGCCGCTGACCAGGGTCGACGGTGCCGACGTGCCCGCTTCCGGGACCTTCGTCGGATTCGGTGCGGACGTGCTCGTGACGACTGCGCCCGGCGCACCGTCGAACGACCTGCCGCCGAGCCCCGACCTGCCGCTCCCGCTGCTCATCGCCGCATGGCTGCGGGGGAGTGCGGCACCGTCGGCGCGGATCGTCGCCGCGGACGACGAGGCAGAGGGCCTGCTGTTCGTGCTCGACGGTCCGAACACGCTGACCGCCCGCGCGCCCGGCGGCCACCGTCCCGAGGACGAGGCCGTCTTCGACGCCCAGGTCGCGGCCGTGACGGGCGGCGCACCGTCGGACGGGCTCGACGGTGCCTGGCGCACCCTCGCGGAGGCCGTGGACGGCCGCGCCGACGTGCTCTACCGGGGTGCGCCCTTCGGCGTCGGCTACCTGGTCGCGACCGGCGGCGGAGCCGAGTGAGCGCCGCGAGACCCGTCGCCGTCGTCGGACCCACCGCCACCGGCAAGTCCGACCTCGCGCTCGACCTCGCGCAGCGCCTCGACGGCGAGATCATCAACATCGACGCCATGCAGATGTACCGCGGCATGGACATCGGCACGGCGAAGCTGCCGGTCGCCGAGCGCCGGGGCATCGAACACCACCAGCTCGACGTGCTGGAGGTGACCGAGACCGCCACCGTCGCCGCCTACCAGGAGCGGGCCCGGGCGGACGTCGAGGCGCTGCTCGTGGCCGGCCGGACCCCGGTGATCGTCGGCGGCTCGATGATGTACGTCCAGGCCCTCCTCGACGAGTGGAGTTTCCCCGCGACCGACCCGGACGTGCGCGCCCGGTTCGAGAGCCGGCTGGCCGAGGTCGGACCGCTCGTTCTGCACCGCGAGCTCGCGGCCCTCGATCCCGCGGCCGGCGCGAAGATCCTCACCACCGACGGCCGCCGGATCGTCCGGGCACTCGAGGTCGTGACGATCACCGGCGAGCCCTTCGCGGCGTCGGCGCCGCAGATCGGGCCCGCCCGCTGGGACACCACGATCGTCGCGCTGGACCGCGACACCGAGCAGCTCGACGCTCGCATCGACCTGCGCACCCGCCTGATGTTCGAGGGCGGTCTCGTCGACGAGGTCCGCGCCCTCGAGGCCCGGGGACTCCGCGACGGCGTGACCGCGTCCCGGGCGATCGGGTACGCGCAGGTCCTCGCCGCCCTCGACGGCGAGTACGACCTCGACCACGCCCGTGAGCTGACCTTCATCGGCACGCGCCGCTACGTCCGGCGGCAACGGTCCTGGTTCCGGCGCGACCCGCGCGTGACCTGGCTCGACGGCGCCGCCCCCGACCTGCTCGACGGGGCCCTGGCCGCGCACGCCGCCCCGCCGTGGCGCCCGTAGACTGGCGGCATGGGCGTGACGGGTGCGGTCGACTTCCTCAAGGGGCACGGCACGGAGAACGACTTCGTGATCCTGCCGGATCCGGGCGTCGACATCGACCTCGTGCCGGAGCTGGTGGCGGCGCTGTGCGACCGCCGGGCCGGGATCGGCGCCGACGGCGTGCTGCGCGTCGCCCGCGCCGGTGATCTGCTCGACGCGGGCGTCCTCGACGCGCTGCCCGACGGAGTGTCCCGCGAGGACTGGTTCATGGACTACCGCAATGCCGACGGCTCCATCGCCGAGATGTGCGGCAACGGCGTTCGCGTATTCGCGCACTTCCTCGCAGCGTCGGCGCTGGTCGCCGGTGACGAGTTCGTCGTCGGCTCGCGGGCGGGTGCCAAGCCCGTGCGGGTGCACCACGCGGATCCCGAGGCGGCGGAGGTCTCCGTTTCGATGGGTGCGCCGCGTGTCTTCGGCACGTCCTCGGCCGGGGTCGACGGTCGGGACCTGGCGGGCATCGCCGTCGACGTCGGTAACCCCCACATCGCCTGTGTCGTCCCCGGCCTCACCGCCGAGGACCTCGCGGCCCTGGATGTGGCCCGCCCGCCCACCTTCGACCACGGCCTGTTCCCGCAGGGGACGAACGTGGAGGTCCTGACGCCGCTGCACGACGGTGCCGTCCACATGCGGGTGCACGAGCGCGGCTCCGGGGAGACCCGGTCCTGCGGGACGGGCACCGTCGCCGCCGCGGTCGCCGCACTGCGCGCCGCGGGCGCCGAGACCGGGGAGGTGGACGTGCACGTGCCCGGCGGGGTCGTGACCGTCACCGTCGAGGCCGACGGTGCCGTGCTCCGCGGGCCCAGCCGCATCGTCGCCTCCGGGACGGCGCGCCTCTCCGCGCTCTGAGCGGTTTCGCCTTGCGAAAACTCGCGTGACCCGCGTCGCCCCGACGTGCGAGAATGGGTCCCATATGACACAGACAGACACCTGGGAACCGACCGACGCGCAGCAGCCGACCGTCGGTGAACTCCAACTCCAGGAGCGGTCCTCGCTCCGCCGCGTCGTCGGCCTCTCCACCGAGCTCGACGATGTCACCGAGGTCGAGTACCGGCAGTTGCGCCTCGAGCAGGTCGTGCTCGTCGGCGTGTGGACCGAGGGGTCCGCCGCGGAGGCGGACTCGTCGCTCGCCGAGCTGAAGGCCCTCGCCGAGACCGCGGGCTCCGTCGTCCTCGACGGCGTGGTCCAGCGTCGCGACCGTCCCGACCCGGCCACCTACATCGGCTCGGGCAAGGCGCACGAGCTGCGCGAGGTCGTCCTCGCCACGGGCGCCGACACGGTGATCTGCGACGGCGAGCTCACGCCCGCGCAGCTCAACGCACTGGAGAAGGTGGTGAAGGTCAAGGTCATCGACCGCACGGCTCTGATCCTCGACATCTTCGCCCAGCACGCCACCTCCCGCGAGGGCAAGGCACAGGTCAGCCTCGCGCAGATGGAGTACATGCTGCCGCGGCTGCGCGGCTGGGGTGAGGCGCTGTCCCGGCAGGCCGGCGGCCGCGCCGGCAGCAACGGCGGCGTGGGCCTGCGCGGCCCGGGCGAGACGAAGATCGAGACCGACCGTCGCCGGATCCGCGAGCGGATGGCCAAGCTGCGCCGGGAGATCAAGGGCATGAAGCAGGCCCGCGACACCAAGCGCGGGCAGCGCCGCCGCTCCGGCGTGCCGTCGGTGGCCATCGCCGGGTACACCAACGCGGGCAAGTCGAGCCTGCTCAACGCGCTCACCGACGCCGGCGTGCTGGTCCAGAACGCGCTGTTCGCGACTCTCGACCCGACCACCCGGCAGAGCACGCTGGCCGACGGTCGCGACGTGGTCTTCACCGACACCGTCGGGTTCGTGCGGCACCTGCCCACCCAGCTCGTCGAGGCCTTCCGCTCCACGCTGGAGGAGGTGGTCGACGCCGACCTGCTCCTGCACGTGGTGGACGGCAGCGACCCCATGCCGCAGCGCCAGATCGACGCGGTGCGGCACGTGCTCCGCGAGGTCGCGGGCGAGCGGGAGGCGACGCTGCCGCGGGAACTCCTGGTGGTCAACAAGATCGATGCCGCCGACCCGATGGTGCTCGCGCAGCTGCGCGTCGCGTTGCCGGGGGCGGTGTTCGTCTCCGCGCACACCCGTGAGGGCATCGCGGAGCTGCTCGACGCGCTGACGGGGCTGATCACCGCGGGGGATGTCGAGGTGGCCGCGCTACTGCCGTACGAGCGGGGCGACCTGGTCGCCCGGATCCACGCCGAGGGCACGGTGGTCAGTGCGGATCACGAGGCCGACGGTACGCGGATCGTCGCGCGGGTGCCCGGCGCGCTCGCGGGGCTGCTGGCCCGCTTCGCGCAGTAGTCGCGCACAATCGAGACCATGACTCGTCGGGCCCCGGGGCCATTGCTGTCCGTCTCCGCGCGCGCGGGGATCGCGCTGGTCGTCGGTGCGATCGCCGCGGTGATCGTGGGCGCGCTGCTCGACGGCACTCTCGGCGTCCTGGTCGGGATCGGTGCGGCCGCAGCGGTGTTCGTGGTCACGGGGTGGGCGATGCTCTGGCCCCTCGGCGCCGAGGCGACGCGGGCGACGGTGCAGCGGGAGAACTTCCGGCCGCGTGTCGCCGAGCTCGCCGTCGCGGTGATCGCGCTGAGCGGCCTCGTCGCCATCGTGGCGCTCCTCGTCGTGGGCAAGTCCGTGAACAAGGACGCCGGTGCCGCCGCCGCGTTGTTCGCGGCGTTCGCGGTGTGGGCGTCGTTCATTAGGCAACAGTGGCTGTCGACTTTGGTTTGTCGAACGTCAGGTGACGGTCCCCGTCAAGTTCGTCGCGGTCATCATCATTCACCCGATATCCATCTGGTGACCCTAGCTATCGGTTCTGTTCTGGGCGGGTGAGGAAGATGGGTTTGCCGAAGGTGGTGAGGGTGTCGTCGGTGGCGTCGGTGCTGATGGCGACGGTGGCGTAGGTGCGGACTTGGACGCCGCCGATGCAGTTGTCGACGGCGATGCGGATGTCGCGGGACATGACCTGGGCGTTGGGGCCGACGACGGCCTTCTTGGCGTAGGGGATGTCTTTGGTGGTGCCGGGCTTGAGAACTCCGGAGATGCTTCCGGTCTCGGTGACGGTGTCCGAGAGGGTGCCGGAGAGGCTGCCGGTTCCGGTGCCGGAGACGCTGCCTCCGCCGGAGCCGCCGTTGGAGCCGCCCTGTCCTTGCCCGGTGGCGGTGCCGGATGCGGTGACGGTGGGGGTGATCGAGGCGGTGGTCGCGTTCGACAGCGACCCGCCAAGGGTCAGGCTGTCGGCGGTCACGGCGCAGCCAATTTGTGTACCGGTGGTCAGTGTCGCGGACTTGATCTTGCTGCTGGGCTTGCGCTTTGGGTCGTTCGGATAGGCGGCCTCGATCTTCGCCTCACCGCCGACGGAGCTGAAGCCTTCGAAACTTTGGGGCGATCGGTTCAGCGGCGGGACGGAGTCGAGCTTCTCCCCGAACTTGCTGACGGTGACTTTCCAGCCGTCGCGGGTGACTAGCTCGCGGCTGGTGTCGGCGAACTCGCCCTCGCGGATCTGCCCGGGGATGGGGACGCGCATGCGGGGTGCGGGCGGCGGGGTGACAGCAGCCGGGGTGGCGGGCTTCGCGGCAGCCGCTGCGGGGGCCGGCTTGGGTGCCGGCGTGGGGGTAGCCGAGATGGGGCCGGCTGCCACGGTGGTGGCGGTCGCGGCGGCGCAGAGTGCGATGAGCACCTTCGATGCCCGAGGCATGCGGGTATGGGTGGGCATGTCGGAAACGTCTCCCCCTGTGTGAAGTCAATCAACGATGTCACATCATTAACACTGGCCCCAATAGCAACATACGTAACATGGTTTGGCAACCCGGCGGGGTAGTGGTCTATCTGTCTCAGATGCGTCGGGTGGAGCGTTTTAGCTGGTGAGCGCGCCTGCTATGGCGGCGGTGATCACTGCGAGTGCGATCACTGCGATGACGGTGGCCATGATGAGGCGGTGCACGGTGAGTTGTCGTTCGGCGGCGGTGTGGGAGGCGTCCCAGAACGGTAGTGCGGGGCTGGGGATGTGTTCGGCGGTGGCTCCGTCGCCGAACCGGTATGCCCGTGTCGGGGGCTGGGCGGCGAGTGCGGTTGTTCCTTCGGTGGTGGTGACGATTGCCGGTGGCAGGGTGTGCAGGTGGCGGCCGCAGGTGGTTAGTTGTTGCCAGGTGTAGAGGGTGTGCGGGTCGGGTTGGGCGTGCCAGCGGGCAGCGTCGGCGAGAAGTCCGGTCCGTGCTGCTAGGGCGAGGTGGTGCCGCTCGATCAGCGGTGCCGCTCTGTCCCAGAGGAGGGGGATTGATGCATCGGCCCACCGCACCAGCTCTGCGGTGTGGGTGGAAGCCGGTGCCGTGATGGTGAGGCCGGCTGCGGAGAGGAGGTCTGCGGCGTCCGCCGGCAGTGCGGTGGCAGGAACGTCGGTGGCGACCGGTTCGCCGGTGGTCGGGTCGATGCCGGTGAGCTGCACGATCGCTGCCGCGATCTGTTCTTCGGCCAGGTGCGCATCAACGCCGGGGTCGGGGTGCGCGAGGAGGAGCTCGGCGGCCCCGATCGCGGCGGTGTGGTCGCCGGAGGTGGTCGGGGCTTTCGCGGTGGTGAAAAGCCGGTACCAGTGGCGTATCGACCCTGGCCCCGCCGGCGCCTCCGCAGCCCGTGCTTGCCCAGATGAGGCGGCAAGGGCCTGGTCGCGAGCTCGGACGATCAGCCACACCAGGACGGGGGCGATGGTGTCGAACCGGTCGGGTAGGTGCCGGCCGGAGCACCAGTTCGACAGCTTCTGCACACTGACCCGATCGCCGCCGCTCACGCTCACCGCGGCGGCGGTCGCCGTCAACGTCGGGTTGCCCGCCGCGGCGAACAGGGCGCGTAGCGCCTGCCCGAAATCCTCCGCCGAGCCGCCCTGTACCCGCAGGTCCGCCGTGCCACTGCCTGTCACACCGTCACCGTCAGCGGCAGGCGGCGGTGGCTGAGCTGGTGGTTCTTGGGCGGGGGTCGGCATCAGCGTCGCAGGGCCTGCCACAACGCGGTGACTCCGGAGACGGTGAAGTGGCTGGCGATCATCATCGCGAGCACGAAGGCGAGGAACACCCACGGCATCCCGATCTTCTCACCCCACGAGGTGAGATGGGAGACGGTGAACGCGCAGCCGACGAGCAGGAGCCCACCGAAGAGCAGCCCGACCAACTTCATCGCCACCTCGCGCTGCGCCGCCGCGGCCTCATCGGCGGCAGCCGAACCACCACCGCCCGGCGGATTCGAACCCGCCGATACTTCGTCAGACACTGCGCGAAACCCCCACCGTCAACTGTCGGAAAAGCCCTAGGTACGACTTCCCCACTAGTGAACCACGTCTTGTTAAACACTGAACACGATGAACCGTACACACCGCCCGCCGCCACACCCACCGACGACACTAGATGTCTGAAATGCCGGAGTTACAGACCCTTCGGAAAGCCCTGTAATTTACAGACCGGGGTCTGTAAATCGGCAGTTTTATACCGATCTACCTGCGTCGATGCGGTTCTGTTCTGTTTTGGGGGTTGACAAACTCCTGTGGTGTGGTTGATTGCCGGGCATCACGCGGCGTATCCGCCGGATCTTCACCCCCTTGCATCCCCGTTCGAGGAGCTTGTTCGTGTCTGACAGCAGTCCCAGCAGCCCGGCCGCCGGCGGCAACGATGGTCCCGCGGGCCGTCCGCCCCGCCCCGCCCCGACGCCTGACCCGCTCCCTGAAGGCGCGCCGCGGCACGCCCGCACCGCACCCGCAGCCGGGGACACCGCCCAGTTCCCCATCCAACGGCCACCAGCCCCGCCGGCCTACTCGCCGGCAGATGCGCCGAGCCTGCTGCAGCAGCGCCTCCAAGGGGCGTTCCTGACGATCATCGGCCTGGCCGGAGTGTTCGGAGGTGTCCTGTTCTCCATCGAGGCACCCCGGTTCACCCCCGTCCCGGTGGTGTTCCTGACCTTCTGGCTCGTCATGGTCATCGTCGGGAAGATCCTCTTCGCCGGTCTGGGCAAGCTCCGCGAAGCCGGCATCAGCGCCGCTCCCGCGCCCTCCCAGGTTCGCGCAGCTGCTGCGGTCGCCGCGATCGTCGTCTCGGTCGGGATGATGGGCTTCGCCGCGACCAGCGCCGGCAGTGGTGTGGCGTCGGCGGCGCCGTGCCCGGGTGGTGGACCCGCCACCTGCGGCCCGACCGCACCCGAGCTGACCTTCACCCCACCCCCCGCCCAGACCGGCACCCCCGGCGGCCAACAAGGCGGCCAGCAAGGCGGGCAAGACCAGCAGGGCATCGCCACCTCCCCCGCCGGGAGCGGCGGTGACAACGGACCCGGCATCCAAGCCCAAACACCCGAGTTCGGCACCCCCGGACAGCAGGCCCCGAACATCCCCGGCAACGAACAACCCGGCCAAGGCAACAGCCAGGCCGGACAGCAACCGGCGCAGGGCCAACAGCAGACCGGCCAGCAGAACCCCGTGCGCACGACCGCACCCGGACGCCCCGCCCAGAACCAGCAGCCGACCGACGATCAGCAGCCCAACTCCGGGCAGTCCAGCAGCCCCACCGTCACGGTGACCAAGACCGAGTCCCAGTGCGCGGTCCCCGGCGCCGGAGCACCCGGCAGTAATGGTGGTGGCGGCCCCGGCGCACCCGGTAGCGAGGGCGGCAACAGCGGCGGCCCCGACAACAGCGGCAGCGGCGAAGACGAAGAGGGCGCGCCCTCTTGGTCCTACCTCGTTGCAGAAGTCACCGCACTGATGACCGGCCGCCGCCGGCCCGGCAGCGCAACGCCAGGCGCTGGAAACCGTCCCACCACGGCGCGGGATTCGATGTCACCGGTGGTGGGCCGCCGGGAAACAAAGAATCGGAGTGCGGGCTCCTCTACCGAGAGTTCGACGACGCGGCGGTCAAGCAGCATCGGGTCGCTCTTCGCATCCTCCGCCGGCGGCGATGACCGGCAAGGCATCATTCCAGGGTCCGTGGTCAACGAGGACGACACCATCTACCTCAACCCGCCAACGACAACTGGAGGCGTAGGCCAGTGGGGCCCCTCCAGGGAAGGCGGACTCGGATCGTACTGGGCGACCTTCCAGGCTCTGGCTACCCGGATCAATCCCCGCCACTCGTACATGGTCCCCTCGCTTGACCGCAAAGGCGGGCTGATCAAGATCGACGGCTTCGGATACTCCGGCTCCCGCGCGCTGTATGTAGAGGCCAAAGCCGGATACATACGGGCACTGAACGCAGTCCTCGCCGGAACAGCAGGAAAAGCAGATCAGAAGACGGCACTCAGTCTAGCCTCGGCCTTTCGCGGGTGAGGTCGTGTCGGACATGAAGAAAGGTGCTCTGAGCTGGAAGAATAGGGGTTACCACACCAACCTATTTCCAGTCTCGAAGGAGCACCTTTCTGGTGAGTCAGTCTACGTCCTGCTACCCGAAGGTGTCGGTCGACGCGGCCGGAACGAACCTCGTCTCGCATGCCGGGACAGTGCTGTTGCTTCGTACCGCCGAGACGGTCGGTCTGACCGCGGCTCTGACCAGTGCGTTGATGCCGTGGCGCAAGCCGAACGCGATCCACGATCCGGGGAAGRCGGTGC
>NZ_LSRF01000011.1:0-79439 GCF_001575195.1 Tsukamurella pseudospumae | reverse complement strand
TGATCAGCCGCGACACCGTCGGATCGGAGGCGACCTGGCCCATCACCTGTGGTTGGGTGCGGAGCTGATCGAGGTCGGCCAGGCAGTCCCCGCCCGCCGCGATCGACACCGCCAGATCAAGCACCGTCTTCCCCGGATCGTGGATCGCGTTCGGCTTGCGCCACGGCATCAACGCACTGGTCAGAGCCGCGGTCAGACCGACCGTCTCGGCGGTACGAAGCAACAGCACTGTCCCGGCATGCGAGACGAGGTTCGTTCCGGCCGCGTCGACCGACACCTTCGGGTAGCAGGACGTAGACTGACTCACCAGAAAGGTGCTCCTTCGAGACTGGAAATAGGTTGGTGTGGTAACCCCTATTCTTCCAGCTCAGAGCACCTTTCTTCATGTCCGACACGACCTCACCCGCGAAAGGCCGAGGTTAGCCGAGGCGTTTGACGGCATCAACTGCGGACTCGACCTGGGCGTGTTGGTAGCCGGTTCCCGCCCACAGGTTGATCGCGTCTGGATTGCCGGACAGGGTGCGCCGGAACCCTGTCGTGAGAGTATTGACGGCGGGATACTCAGGAACCGCGCGTTCATTAAACTGATCAATGAAGGTGTTTCGGAGGCCTCTGGCGGCGCGCCCGCTAAAGGCACGGGTAACCACAGTCTCGGTTCGCGTCGGATCGGCGAGCGCCGCAGCGTGGGCTGGCTTGGTTCCGGCCTCGGTGGTCCGCAGGAGGACGGTGCCCACCTGAACTGCCACCGGCCCAAGTCCCCGCGCCGCATCTGCTTGCTCCGCCGTGGCGATACCGCCCGACGCAACGAGCGGGAGGCTGACCGTCTGACGGACGTCGCGGATGAGGTCATGAAGCGGCTGGATTGGAGGTGCGATGTCGCGCGTGTAGGTGGCGCGGTGCCCTCCCGCTTCGGGGCCTTGCACGCAGATCCAGTCCGCGCCCGCGTCTGCTGCTGTCAGCGCGTCGTCGGCGGTCGTGACGGTGACTCCGACGCTGGCACCGGCCTTGTGGAGGCGATCGATTGTTCGCGGCGTCGGACAGCCGAACGTGAACGACACGACAGGAACTTCGTGGGCACAGACCAACGCGAGCTTCTCGTTGTAGTAGTCATCGTCGGCACCAATGTCATCGAGCTCCGGGAGCTCGACACCATGCTGCTCGGCGTACGGGATGAGTGCCCGCCGATAGTCAGAAAGCGCCGCGCCGTCGATCGGCCGTTCCTCGGGGACGAACAGGTTGACGCCGAACAGATCCGCCTCACGCCGGACGGCCTGAATATCCGCGCTGAGCTGTTCGGGAGTTCGGTATCCGGCGGCGAGCTGGCCGATACCGCCTGCCCGTTCGGCAGCGACAACCAGAGAGGGCGTCGAGGGACCGCCGGCCATCGGGGCGGCGACGACTCGAGTGTGAAGATCTCTGAAGTCAAACATACTGCTGCACCTGCTTTTTGATATGGCGTTCGTGCCGGATGTGCACGAGGATGGTGACGATGACGGCGGCGGACACGATCGCTGCGGCGATGCCAAAGGCTGCAGTGAAGGCAGATCCGAGGACAGGTGCGACCACAACGGGACCGAGCATCTGGCCCAGGCCATAGACAGCAGTGAGCGGGCCACCTGCGTTGGCACCGCGCAGCTCGACGCCGATTTGGATTGCGAGCGCAGTCACTCCCATGAAGGTTCCGCCAAACAACGCTGCGGCCACGAGGGCGGCGGGCGCCCCGCCGCTGAGCGCGGGTATGGCGGCGCCAATCGCCTGGAGCGCCAGGGCGGCGGCGAGCGCTGGTCGGATCCCGATCTTTTGGCCAAGGGCGGTCCAGATGATCGTGCCTGGTGCGGCTGCAACACCGGCGATGATCCACGAAATGGGCCCGAATCGGTCTCCAGCGGTACTCACCACTGAGGCTACGAGAAACGTGCCAACGACGATGTAGCCGACGCCCTCAAGGAAGTAGAGAGCCAGGACGGATCGCCAGCCGGGCAGATTCTCGTGCTGATCGAGGAGCTCGCCTTGCGGTCCGGGGATACGTTCGCGGGGCGCCAGCCGGACGATCGGGATCAGTAGGCAGGCAGTGACGACCGCGAGGACGAGCCACATCTGCTTCCAGTCCGCAAATTCTGCCATCGCTAGCACAACGAATCCGGTCAGGGCGATGCCGATCCCGACCCCAGAGAACCCGATTCCGGTCAGGAGTGCCAGCCGCCTTTTGTCGGCGTTGATGCGTGCGAGCTGCTGGACGCAGCACACGAAGAGCCCCGCGCTCGCCGCCCCCGCAATTAGCCGCCACACTGACCACCACACGGGCGAGTCCAGCAGCACCATCGCGATCTCACTGATGAACAGCGAGAGGGCCGTCGCGACGATGAATCGCGGCTGACTGCCCCACCTCGGCCGGATGGTCAGGGCAACAGCGCCTAGCAGGTAACCTGCATAGTTCGCCGTCGCTACCACTGCACCAGCGTTCGATGACATCCCAGTCTCACGAATCATGACCGGAAGCAGCGGCGTATAGGCGAACCGTCCGACGCCCATCGCAGCGGCGAGCCCGGAAGCAGCCGCCGCGGCAACAGCCGTACCTGCCACGTCGGTTCGGTCTCGTGTGCCGCCCGGAGGCATTTCGATGCGATTGGCCATACGTTCGACGGTATGGCGATCGTTCGCAGCCGTAAAGGACTGCTGCCGTATGAGCTATACACTCGCCGTATGGAGCTAGAGCTTCGGCATCTGCGAGTCCTGGTTGCGCTCACCGATTCCGGTAGTCACACCGCAGCAGCCCGAGTGCTTGGCGTGTCACAGCCAACCGTGACGCGAACTGTCCAGCAGATGGAGGCGATCGCAGGTACACCGCTCGTACAGCGGGGAGGAATCGAACTGACTGATGCCGGCGTCGAGGTCGTCGAACGGGCACGCCGCGTGCTCGCCGAAGTTGAGGCACTCGGCCAGGACCTCGAGGGAAGAGGAGTCATCCGACTCGCCTTCGCCTGGCTGCTTCCCGAAGCGTGGTATCGGGCGGTGCGACGCTCAGCGGTCAGCGCTGGTAACAGCACAGCCATCTCGCGCGTTGACGATCCGATGGCAGCGCTTGTTGCTGGTACAGCAGATGTCTCGATCCACCGGGAGCCGCTGCCGCGTCCGCCTGCTGGTATTCGAGTCGCGACTATCGGCACCGAGCATCGAGTTCTCGCCGTCAGTGAGTACGACCCGGCCTTCCCGACGAATGAGCCAGTCCGTTGGGACGACGTCGCACGACGTCCCGTCGTCGTCAACACGGTGTCGGGTTCGACGACTGCGGAGTCATTGCCAGGCGGCCCGGACGATACGCAAATCGTTGAGTGCCAGAATTTCGACGAATGGCTTGAGCTGGTCGCGTCTGGTGAGGGAGTCGGACCGGTGCCAGAGATTTGCGCACGCAGGGTGCTACATCCGCACGTGCGGTACTTGCCGCTACTCGGCGCGCCGGCGACTCATGTTCAGTTGGCGTGGCGTGGGAATCCAACGCCAGCGAGTCGGATTAGAAGCTTTGTTGACGCCGCGGTTACGCACCCGCTGACCTAGCCCCCGCAGACAAGGGTCGGCCCCGCATCCCGGGCGGGATGCGGGGCCGATCCGGGCGTGAACGTTACCGGCGGTGCTTCGCCCGTGCGCTCGATGCCTTCTGCGCGGCCCTGTCGGCCTCGCGCTTGGCGGCGCGGCGCTCGGAGCGCGTGCCCTGCGGCTCATCGACGTTCTGGGAGATCTCCGTGAGGTCGCCCGACTCGGAGGGGCCCGAGAGCGTGATCTTCTCCGGATCCGGCTCGGCGAGGGCCTTGCTCAGCGTGAGCGGGGCATCGTCGTCCTCGGACGGGGCCGCCGCGCCCTCCTCGGGCTGCTGGACCTGCACCTTGAACAGGGTCGAGACCGACTCCTCCTTGAGTCCTTCGAGCATGCCGTTGAACATGTCGAAGCCCTCGCGCTGGTACTCGACCACCGGGTCGCGCTGGGCGATCTGGCGCAGGCCGATGCCCTCCTTGAGGTAGTCCATCTCGTAGAGGTGCTCGCGCCACTTCTGGTCCAGCACCGTCAGCAGCACGGACCGCTCGACCTGGCGCATGGTGCCCTCGCCGGCGGCCTTCTCAATGCCCTCCTGGTGCGTGTCGTAGGCGCCGTGGATGTCCTTGAGGAGGATGTCCTTGAGCTCGGAGCCGGTGATCTCGTCGCGGTCGCCGTTCTCGTCCTCGCCGACGACCTGCTTCCAGTCCAGGCCGATCGGGTACAGCGTGCGCATCGCCGTCCACAGTTCCTCGAGGTCCCAGTCCTCGACGTAGCCGGTGGCGGTGGCACCGTCGACGTACGCGGAGACCACGTCGTCGGTCATGTGGTTGACCTGGTCGAACAGGTCCTCGCCGCGGAGGATCTTGCGGCGCTCGTCGTAGATGACCTTGCGCTGCTCGTTCTGCACGTCGTCGTACTTGAGCACGTTCTTGCGGATCTCGAAGTTCTGCTGCTCGACCTGCGTCTGCGCGCTGCGGATCGCGCGGGAGACGAACTTGTTGTCGATCGGCACGTCGTCGGGCAGGTTGACGCGGTTCATCCACGCCTCGATCTGTGCGCCGTTGAACCGCCGCATCAGTTCGTCGCCCAGCGACAGGTAGAACCGGGACTCGCCCGGGTCGCCCTGACGGCCGGAGCGACCGCGCAGCTGGTTGTCGATGCGCCGCGATTCGTGCCGCTCGGTGCCGAGCACGTAGAGGCCGCCCGCGTCGCGCACGTCGTCGGCCGCCTCTTTGGACTCCTTCTTGATCTTCTCGATCGTCTCGTCCCAGGCGGCCTCGTACTCCTCGGCCGTCTCGACGGGGTCCAGGCCGCGCTCGCGCAGCGCGAGGTCGGCGAGGATGTCCGGGTTACCGCCGAGCACGACGTCGGTGCCGCGGCCGGCCATGTTGGTGGCCACCGTCACCGCGCCGGGCGTGCCGGCCTTGGCGATGATCGCCGCCTCCTGCTCGTGGAACTTGGCGTTGAGCACCGTGTGCGGGATCTTCTGGCGCTCGAGCTGGCGCGAGAGGTACTCGGACCGCTCGACCGACGTGGTGCCGATCAGCACGGGCTGGCCGGCCTCGTGACGCTCGGCGATGTCCTCGACGATGGCCGAGAACTTCGCCTCCTCCGTCTTGTAGATGAGGTCCGTCTGGTCCTTGCGGATCATCGGCTTGTTCGTGGGGATCGGGATGACGCCCAGCTTGTAGATCTGGTGCAGCTCGGCGGCCTCGGTCTCGGCGGTACCCGTCATGCCCGAGAGCTTCTCGTAGAGGCGGAAGTAGTTCTGCAGCGTGATCGTCGCCAGCGTCTGGTTCTCGGCCTGGATCTCGACGTTCTCCTTCGCCTCGAGGGCCTGGTGCATGCCCTCGTTGAAGCGGCGGCCCGCGAGCACGCGGCCGGTGAACTCGTCGACGATGAGAACCTCGCCCGACCGGACGATGTAGTCCTTGTCGCGCTCGTAGAGCTCCTTGGCCTTGATCGCGTTGTTGAGGTAGCTGACCAGCAGCGAGTTCGCCGAGTCGTACAGGTTCTCGATGCCCAGCTGATCCTCGACCAGCTCGACGCCGGCCTCGTTCACGCCGATCGTCTTCTTGCGGATGTCCACCTCGTAGTGGACGTCCTTCTCCATCAGCGGCACGATCCGGGAGAACTCCGTGTACCACTTGCTCGAGCCGTCGGCCGGGCCCGAGATGATGAGCGGCGTGCGGGCCTCGTCGATGAGGATCGAGTCCACCTCGTCGACGATGGCGTAGTTGTGGCCGCGCTGGACCAGCTCCTCCTCGCTGTGCGCCATGTTGTCGCGCAGGTAGTCGAAGCCGAACTCGTTGTTGGTGCCGTAGGTGATGTCTGCGGCGTACGCCACGCGGCGGCGGTCCGGGTCCTGCCCGGCGAGGATGCAGTCCACCTCGAGCCCGAGGAAGCGGTGCACACGGCCCATCCAGTCCGCGTCGCGCTTGGCGAGGTAGTCGTTCGTCGTCACCAGGTGCACGCCGTCGCCGGCGAGCGCATTGGCGTAGGCCGCCATGACCGAGGTCAGGGTCTTGCCCTCGCCGGTCTTCATCTCGGCGATGTCGCCCTGGTGCAGCGCGCCCGCGCCCATGATCTGCACGTGGTAGGGCTTCTGCCCGAGCACGCGCCACGCGGCCTCGCGGGCCGTCGCGAAGGCCTCGGGGAGGATGTCGTCGAGGGTCTCGCCCTTCTCGAGGCGCTTCTTGAACAGCTCGGTCTTGGCCTGGAGCTTCTCGTCGGAGAGCGCCTCGTACTCGTCGTTCAGGCTCTCCACGTAGGAGGCCAGGCCGTCGAGCCGCTTGACCATCCGGCCTTCGCCGAACCGCAGCACCTTGGAGAGAACCACTGAGCAACCTCAATCCCGTGATGAAAACGATCTTTGCCAACGCGTCGCGCGAACGGCACGACAGCACGGATCCCGGCCACCTGTCGGGCGACCGGGATCCATGGTAGGCGAAACGTCAGGTCAGGCGGAGGAGGCCGTAGTCGAAAGCCTTCCGGCGGTACACCACGGACGGCCTCTCGGTCTCCTTGTCGAAGAACAGGAAGAAGTCGTGACCGACCAGTTCCATCTGCGACAGCGCGTCATCGACCGTCATCGGGGTGCCCGGATGGTCCTTGATGCGGACCACCTGACCGGGCAGGTGGTCCTCGACGAGATGGGCGTACGGATCACCGTCGGACTCGTCGACCGGCGCGTCGGGCAGGGCCGACGGTGCCGTGGCCTCCGAGACCGACACCGGGGTCCGGTTGCCGTAATGCACCTTCTTGCGATCCGACGCCTTGCGCAGCCTGCTCTGCAGCCGGGTCAGCGCCGTCTCGAACGCGCCGTAGAAGTTCTCGGCCGCCGCTTCGGCCCGGGCGACGCCGCCCTTGCCCCGGACGGTGAGCTCGAGCCGCTGGCAGGCCTTGGACTGCCGCGGATTCGGCTCGTGGAACAGGTTCACCTCGAACATCGTGATCGTGGAGCGGAACTTCTCCAGGCGGGCCAGCTTGTCTTCCAGGTAGACGCGGAAGTGCTCGGGCACCTCCACGTTGCGGCCGTCGATGGCCACGGGGGCGTTGGGCGTGAGGAAATCCTTGTCGCGCTCGTCGGCAACGTGGCCGGGTTCGCGGAAGGGGTCGACCTCGACGTTGGGGGTCGCGTGGGCGCGATTCGTGTCGCGCGAGGACAGAAGGGTCATGTGGAACCTTTCATGCGGGCCCACAGCCTCTACGCTCGGCCGGATCACTACTCCGGCGCGTGGTCAGATGCGTGACTGCAGGCTCAGATTCGAACGCCGGGCGGACTGCCGGGCGCCTCGGAAGTGCGACATCACCCCCTCGATCTCGAACCGGAAAGGTACCCCCGAAGATAGCCCGCGTTCTCTCTTCCCGCCAGGATTTGGTCGCTGTGAGTTCACTGGCGCGTCACCTGCGGTACGAAATCTGCTATCGCAACGAAGCGGCCGGCTCATGCCCCTCTCACGACAAGGCGAGCACCGCGCAGGCGATGTAGGCTTACATCATGAGCCATCGGACGCAGATCACCCTCGAGGACGCGCAGTACGAGCGTCTCCTCGCGGAGTCGCGCGCGTCGGGGCTCGGGCTCGCCGAACTGGTCCGCCGCGCAGTCGACAGGACCTACGGCGCCCCCGATGCCGACGAATTCGACGCGGCCCTCGACCGGAGCTTCGGGTCCTGGGGAGCCGAGACACCCGACGGCGCGGAATACGTCGAGTCGATCCGCCCGGCCAGGAAGGACAGGTTCACACGGTGGTAGCCGCCCCGCCGATCCTCCTCGACACCTCGATCCTCATCGACCACCTCCGCGGGAGGCCCGAGGCCCACGAGAGGCTGTCGGCGTCCCGCCGCGAGGGTCGCCACCTGCTCGCCTCGGTCCTGACGCGCACCGAGGTACTCGGCGGCATGCGCGCGTCGGAGAAATCGTCCACCCGCGCCCTCCTGTCGGTCTTCGAATGGATCGAGGTCTCGCAGGAGATCGCGGACGCCGCCGGTGCGCTGGCCCGCGAGTACCGTGCGTCGCATTCCGGCATCGATATCGCCGACTACGTGATCGCGGCGACCACCACCGCATCGGGCGCCGAACTCTGGACCCGCAACGTCAAGCACTTCCCGATGTTCCCGGGCCTCTCGCCGCCGTACTGATTCACGCCGCGGCGAGGGTGATCGCCGCGGCGACGGTGACGCCCCGTCGGGCCAGGACGGCGACGGACTCGGCCAGGGTGGCCCCGGTGGTCACGACATCGTCGACCAGAACGACGGTGCCGGGGTCCGGCAGGGCGCGCACCCGGACGGTGCCGCGCACGTTGCGCGCCCGCGCCGCGGCGCCCAGCCCGACGGACTCGGCCGCACCGACGGACCGGAGGACGGGCGAGACCGTCATCGGCCGGACCGGGGCGGCCGTGCGAGCCGCGGCCCGGCACACCGCTGTCACCACATCACCGCCGCGGCGCCGCGCCGCCCACGCCGTCGTCGGCGCCGGGACCAGGACCAGCGGCGCACCGTCGAACTCGCCCCACGCCCCCAGACGGAGCAGCGCGTGCGCGAGCCCCCGGCCCAGCGGCGCCGCGAGATCGCCCCGGCCGCGCTCCTTGAGCTGCAGGACCGCGCGGCGCCGCGCACCGTCGTACCGGCCCAGCGTCCAGACGGGCACCCCGGCGGGCACCGTCGTGCGGATCAGGGCCGGGACGTCGTGCAGGGCCGCCTCGCAGCGGCCGCACCAGCGCACGCGGGGCGCCCCGCACCCGCCGCAGGTGCGGGGCACCGCCAGCTCGACCAGGTCGTCCACGCCGCCGAGGACACCGCGCACCGCACGCTCGACGCGCATCGCTCCCCCGCTCCCGGCGCGACTACCCCGGCAGCACCGGGTTCGCCCGGCCCCCCGCCAGACGGTCCACCTGGCTCCAGTATTGCGCGTCGTTGTCGGGCGCGACGCCGATCTCCCAGACGCCCGACGAGTCGGTGGCGTACACCGTCGAGCTCGACGCCGCGACGCTCGTGACCGGCGGCGACAGGTTGCGGCTCGCCAACGGCGTCGTGTCGCCGGCGTCGTAGCGCACCATCAGCACCGGCGAATCCGAGGTGTTGCGGCCGACCACGAACTGGTCGCCGGACTGCCAGTCGATCGACGACGCCGCCGGCTCCCGGTCGGTGATCACCGACTGCAAGTGCGTGATCCGCGTCTGCCCGGTCGACGCGGTCTGCACGACGCCGACCAGCGCGCGACCGCCGACCACGAGCGCCACCCGGACGCCGTCGCGCGAGAGCCGCAGCTCCGTGATCGGCCCCGGCGCGGCGGCCGCCACCTCGCCGGAGTCCACGTCGGAACTCGACACCTCGCCCGTCGTCTGGTCCACCCGGAGCTTGACCACCCGCGCACCGTCGATCACCGTCCAGACGCCGGTGTCGTCCGGCGTCCACGAGGGACGCGTCATGGATACCGCGGCGGTGAGGACCTGCGTCGGCACGCCCCCGTAGGGCCCCAGCGTCAGGGAGGTTCCGGGCCCACCGCGTGCTCCCGCGTCGAGCACCGCGGCCACCTGCCGTCCCGAACTCGACAGCCCGACCGAGCGGATCGAGGTGCTCGCACCCAGCGGCCCCGCGACCGGCGTCACCTGCGAGCCCGAGACCTTGACGAATCGCCCGTCGAGCACGCCGTGCAGGCCGACGGCGAGGTCCGAGGACGCGTTCGGGCTGAGCGACGCGACGTCGTTGGGGTTCCAGCCGGCCTGATGCCTCTCGTCGAGGGGGGAGCCGTCGACGGTGATCACGTACGGCCCCTGCACCTCGGCCCCGGAGAGCGACCACACGACCTGCCCGGCGACCAGTTTCGCGACGTCCGGCTCCACGCGCGGCAGGCCCGTGAAGTCCACGTGGACGCCGGCGAAGCCGACGCCGGGGTCGCGCTGGTCGCCGTTCGCGTCGGTGACGGCGCCGCGCACCGCCGCGGAGCTGCCGAACGGGTTCAGCACCGCGTCCTTGAGACTCGCGCGGGGACCGCGGACCAGGAGCATGAGCAGGTCCGCGGCGAGCTTGGGCCGCGGGCTGGCCAACCACCGCGCATCGGGCACCAGGGTCCGGCCCGTCGGATCGGGGAAGTACAGCAGGTGGCGCCGGTACACCGAGCGGAACTGCGTCGTGTCGATGACCAGCATCGGGGTGTCGCCGACCGAGCTGAGGCCCTGGATCCGCCACTGCCCGTCGACCTGGACCAGCTGGACGTTCTGCGTGATGGACTGCGTGGTCGGCTCGAGGGTGCCGTCGGCGCCGAAGAAGCCGGTGGCCTGGGCGCGGATCGTCGCCTTGATGAGGTTGGCGGAGCGCTCGCCCGGCAGCACGTCGATGTCCTTGACCACGACGGCCTGTTTGGGCACCTGCCAGTTGCCCGCGCCGTTCTGCACCAGGAACTTCCGCGACGCGGCGTAGTTACCGTCGGCCACCGCGTTGGCCTTCAGGAAATCGCGCACGATCGTCTCGGGCTGGGCGTCGCGCCGCGGCCCGATGTCGCGGTCGGGGGCGGTGGTCCCGCCGCCCAGGTCGCCGATCACCCGGGGGTTCGTCGAGTCCGGGATGTTGCTGCACCCGGTGAGCAACAGCAGCCCCGCGAGCGCGAGCGCGAGGAGCCTACGCGTCATCGGAGTTCCCCTCCACGCCACCGGCGCGCCGCATCGTCGACTTGAGCGGCAGCGGGCTCACCGTCACCTTGCCGCCGCGCGCGCGGGGAAGGGTCAGCCGGAAGCAGGACCCGCTGCCGGGTTCTCCCCACGCCTCGAGCCGCCCACTGTGCAGGCGCGCGTCCTCGATGCTGATCGCCAAGCCCAGGCCGGTACCGCCGGAGCGGCGCACCCGCGACGGGTCCGAGCGCCAGAACCGGTTGAACACGAGCTTCTCCTCCCCGGGCCGCAGGCCCACGCCGTAGTCGCGGACGGTGACGGCCACGGCATCGTCGTCGGCACGCATCGTGAGGATCACGGGCTTGCCCTCGCTGTGGTCGATGGCATTGGCCAGCAGGTTGCGCAGCACCCGCTCGACGCGCCGCGTATCGGCTTCGACGATGACCGGATCGTCCGGCATGTCGAGGATGAGCTCGGTGTCCGACTGCTCCGCGAGGTGCCGAACGGTGGCCATGGCCGAGGCGATCGGCACCTCGATGTCGATCTGCTCGGAGTGCAGCTCGGCGACACCGGCGTCGTGCCGCGAGATCTCGAGCAGCTCGGCGAGCAGCGTCTCGAAGCGGTCCAGTTCCTTCTGCATCAGCTCGGTGGTGCGGCGCAGGCCCGGGTCCAGATCGTCGGCGGAGTCGGCGATCATGTCGGCGGCCATGCGCACCGTGGTCAGCGGCGTCCGCAGCTCGTGCGAGACATCGGAGGTGAACTGGCGTTGGAGGTTGCCGAACTCCTCGAGCTGGTTGATCTGCTTGGACAGCGACTCGGCCATGTCGTTGAAGCTCATCGCGAGCCGGGCGATGTCGTCCTCACCGCGCACCGGCATGCGTTCCTTGAGCCGTCCCTCCGCGAACCGCACCGCGATCCGCGCGGCCGACCGAACGGGCAGCACCACCTGCCGCGCGACCAGCAGGCTCACCGCGGCGAGCAGCACCAGCAGCACGCCGCCGCCGGTGTACAGCGTGCCCTGCATCAGCGTGAGGGTGTTCTCCTCCTGCGTCAGGGGGAACACCAGGTACAGCTCGAGCCCCTGGATCGAGGACTGCACCGGCGTGCCGATCACCAGCACCTTCCCGTATCGGCCCGTCGTGTCGGTCACCGTCGCGTGCTGGTACGCGGTCTGCCCGCTGCGCACGAAGGTCTGCAGGGTCTGCGGGACCTCGGTCTCGTTCCCCGACACCGTGGGCGGCCGGCCCGCACCGTGCGGCACGATCAGCACCGGGTCGTAGTTGCCGGACCGCGCGGCCGTGGGCCCCACGTCCAGGCCCTGGCTGACCAGGCTCGACCGGACGCTGCGCAGCACGGACTCGACACCCTCGGTGCGCGGCTCACTGCGCCCGAGCGCGATCTCCAGGCTCTGCTTGACCCGGGCGGTCTCCTCCTTGCCCGCGGTCAGCTTGGCGTCGATGAGCTGCTTGGCGATCTGCGAGGTGAGCACGAAACCCAACAGCAGCAGCACGGTCAGGCTGAGCACCAGCGTCTGCGTCACCACGCGCAGCTGCAGCGAACGGCGCCACACGCGCCCGGCGTAGGACAGCCCCATGCCCGCGTACCGCGCACCGTCGCGCAGCACGACGGCGGGGTCCGAACGGACCGCGCGCACCGCGTCCCGCGCCCAGTCCGCCAACCGGGCCGCTCCGGCCCGCGTGCTCACGATCGGTGGGGTTCCGTCACGCCGGCCCCGCCTTGTAGCCGACCCCGCGCAGCGTGAGCACGATCTCCGGGTTCTCCGGGTCCTTCTCGATCTTGGCGCGCAGCCGCTGGATGTGGACGTTCACCAGGCGCGTGTCCGCGGGGTGGCGATAACCCCACACCTGCTCGAGCAGCACGTCGCGGGTGAACACCTGGCGCGGCTTGCGGGCCATCGTGACCAGCAGGTCGAACTCCGTCGGCGTCAGCTGGATCACCTCGCCGTCACGGGTGACCTTGTGGGCCGGGACGTCGATGATCACGTTGCCGATCGAGAGCAGCTCGCTCGGTTCGTCGTCGGTACGGCGCAGGCGCGCCCGCACCCGCGCGACGAGTTCCTTCGGCTTGAAGGGCTTGATCACGTAATCGTCCGCGCCCGACTCCAGGCCGAGCACCACGTCGACGGTGTCCGCCTTCGCCGTGAGCATCACGATCGGGACCGAGGAGTCGGCACGCAGCACGCGGCACACGTCGATGCCGTTCATGCCGGGCAGCATGAGGTCGAGCAGGACCAGGTCGGGCCGGAACTCGCGCGCCGCGCTGAGCGCCTGCGTGCCGTCGCCCACCACGGTCGAGTCGAAGCCCTCGTTGCGCAGGACGATGGTGAGCATCTCCGCCAGCGCGGGATCGTCGTCGATCACCAGGATGCGGGGTTTCATGGATCCATACTGTCACCTCGCGCGGCGTGTCCGGTTCTGCGACACCGGCCACCGGTGAATACGATCGGCGGCCATGGGACGACTCGTTGCGATCGAGGGCCTCGACGGTGCCGGGAAGAACACGCTGACCCGCGCGGTCACAGCGCGGCTCGAGGCCGCGGGCCGGACGGTGACCGCGCTCGCCTTCCCCCGCTACGGCACGCAGTTCGCCGACCTCGCGGCGGAGGCGCTGCGCGGCGGCAACGGCGACGTCGCCGAGTCGGTGTACGGCATGGGGCTCCTGTTCGCCTTCGACCGGCAGGCCGCCGCGCCGGACATCCGCGCCGCGCTCGAGCAGCACGACGTGGTGCTGCTCGACCGGTACGCCGCGTCCTCGGCCGCCTACAGCGCGGCCCGCCTGCACCAGGGCGCCGACGGTGCCGTGGCCGACTGGGTGCGCGAGACCGAGTTCGGCCGGTTCGGCCTGCCCGTCCCGGACCTGCAGGTGTACCTGGACGTGCCGGTGGCCCTCGCCGCCGAGCGGGCGCAGCGCCGCGAGGCGGACGACGCCTCCCGCGCGCGGGACGCCTACGAGACGGACGCGGGCCTGCAGACGCGCACCGGCGCCGTCTACACCGGCCTCGCCGAGTCCGCGTGGGTCTCGCCCTGGCGGATCCACGGCGCGCACGACGCCCCGGAAACACTGGCCGACGCGATCGCAGCGCTTTCCTGAAGAACAGGTCTGTTATTCACGCAAGTCCCACCCGCACCGGTACTACGGCGCAGTACCGTGCGACACGAAACTGACTCGTCAGTAACCGGAAGGGACAACCGTGCGGATCCTCGGGGCCGGCGCCGCTGCGGGCGCCGCAGCGCTGTTGCTGGGCGTCGCCGGCGCGGATGCGGCATCGATCCACGCTCCGGCGCCCGCGCGCACCACCGGGCCCGAGCTCGTCGCCCAGGCCGCGATCGGCATCGCGGACCTGCGCCCGCCCGCACCGTCGGACGCGCCGCCCGCGCCCGCGCCGCGGCACGTCCCCATTCCCCCGCGTCCCGAGGCCGTCAAGGTCGCGCCCGGTCCGCTCGGCATCCCCGGCGCCGCGTACGCCGCATACCAGGGCGCGGCCGACCGGATGGCCCTCGAGGCGCCCGGCTGCGGCATCGAATGGAATCTCGTCGCGGCGATCGGCCGGATCGAGTCGGGGCACGCGGACGGCGGCAACGTCGACGCCACCGGTGTCACTCTCACCCCCATCGAGGGGCCGGTCCTCGACGGCACGCTCGCGGGCAACGCGGTGATCCGCGACGGTGCAGGGTACGCCCGCGCGCTCGGCCCCATGCAGTTCCTCTCCACCACCTGGGCACTGTTCGGCGGCGACAACTCCGGCGACGGCAGGGCCGACGTCAACAACGTCCGCGACGCCGCGTACGGCGCCGCGCGCTACCTGTGCTCCAGCGCGTCCGGCCTGCAGTCCGAGGCGCAGCAGCGGATCGCGGTGTTCGCCTACAACCAGTCGAACTCCTACGTCGACAACGTCGTGGCCTGGGCGAAGGCGTACAAGGACCGCGCGATCCCGGTGGGCGGCATCCCCGACATGACCGCCCCCGTCGCCCCGCCGAAGGAGCTGCCCAAGCCGCTGCCGCCCGGCCAGGTGGTGATCGTCGGGTGCGGCACCCCCGACGGTGCCGCGCGCCCCTCGGACGCCCGCCCTTCCGCCCCGTCCGCCAAGCCCACACCCTCGGCGTCCGCCCCGCCCTCGGTCGCGCGCTCGGTCAAGCCCTCGGGGCCGGCGGCACCGTCATCCGCGGCCCGCGGGCCCGACGGTAGGCCGCTCCCCACCGTCGTCGACTGCCCGAGCCCGCCCGGCGCCCCGTCGCCGGGCCCGGCCCGGCCTGCGGCTCCCGCCCCGATCGGCCCCGGTGGGGCGCTGGCGATCGCGCCGAGCGGACCGTCGACCGGCGCAACGAGCCCGGCCCCGGCTCCGTCCTCCGCCCGTCCGGCGCCGCCGTCCGCGCGCCCCGCGCCCTCGTCCCGGCCGGCCGCACCGTCGTCCTCGCCGACGGTGCCCCGTCCCCCGCGCTGAGGCGGATTTCCGCGGCCCGGGCCTGCGGATACGATGGAGGACGTTATGAGTGCGGTTACCGAAGACGCGATCCGGTCGGCCCTGGCCACCGTGAACGACCCCGAGATCGGCAAGCCGATCACCGATCTGGGGATGGTGAAGTCGGTCGCGGTGCAGGCCGATTCGTCGGTGGACGTCGAGGTGTACCTGACCACCTCCGCGTGCCCCATGCGCACGCAGATCGTGGACCGGGTGCGGACGGCCGTCGCGGACGTGCCCGGCACCGGCGAGGTGCGCGTCGAGCTGGACGTGATGAACGACGAACAGCGCGCCGAGCTGCGCAAGACGGTGCGCGGCGACAAGGCCGAGCCCGTGATCCCGTTCGCCCAGCCGGGCTCGCTGACCCGCGTGTACGCGGTGGCGTCGGGCAAGGGCGGCGTGGGCAAGAGCTCCGTGACCGTGAACCTCGCGGCGTCGCTGGCCGCCCGCGGGCTGTCCGTGGGCGTGCTCGACGCCGACATCTACGGCCACTCCGTGCCGCGCATGATGGGCACCGACGCGCGGCCCACCCAGGTCGACTCGATGATCATGCCGCCGCAGGCGCACGGCGTGAAGGTGATCTCGGTGGCCATGTTCACCACCGGCAACACGCCCGTCGTGTGGCGTGGCCCGATGCTGCACCGCGCGCTGCAGCAGTTCCTCGCCGATGTGTTCTGGGGTGACCTCGACGTGCTGCTGCTCGACCTGCCGCCCGGCACCGGTGACGTCGCGATCTCGATCGCGCAGCTCATCCCCGGCGCGGAGATCCTCGTGGTCACGACCCCGCAGACCGCGGCCGCCGAGGTCGCAGAGCGGGCCGGCGCCATCGCACTGCAGACCCGCCAACGCGTGGCCGGGGTCATCGAGAACATGTCCGGGCTCACGCTGCCCGACGGTTCGGTCCTCGACGTCTTCGGCTCCGGCGGCGGCGAGCAGGTCGCGGCACGACTGACCCGTGCGGTGGGCGCGGATGTGCCGCTGCTCGGCCAGATCCCGCTGGATCCGCAGCTGCGCGAGGCCGGCGACGCCGGAACGCCCGTGGTGCTCTCCGCACCGGATTCGCCGACGGGATCCGCCCTGCGTGGCATCGCCGACAAACTGGCCGTCCGCAAGCGCGGCCTCGCCGGCATGTCGCTGGGGATCGATACCACCCGCCACCTGTAGCCCGACAGTCCGCTCGCCCGACGGCCCGCCCGGTTGAGGGGGATCGTGAGATCGGGCCTCTGCGCGGGCAGGCGCCGGGTAGGACTTCCGCTCGACACTCGGATTCTGTCCGAGTCGGTCAGCGTGTCCGAGATGGACGGAATCCGAGTGTCACCGGAGAGTCCATCGTCCTGTGTTGCCGGCCCCGCCGGCGTACCTGCTCGGCCTCCCCAGGCACTGCGTCCGCGCCGGTAGCAGGTAGGCGGCTACGTGGCGTCGGGGTCGAACGGCGGCCGCTCGTCCGGAGGCAGCGGCTTGTGCATCCGCGGCATCGTCGGGACCGGGCCGGCGGGTACCTCGAGCGGAGCCGAGGACGCCGCAGCGGGTGCGCCGGCACCGTCGACCACCTTGCGCAGGTTGAGCGAGTCGGCGGTGGACCGGACCTGGTCGGACATCTCGCGGATCACGGTGTCGTCGCCGTTCAAGAGGTGCTTGGTGACGATCGCGGTGGGCGTCATCCCGCGCAGGTTCTGGATCTGCTGCAGGGGCTCACGGATCGCGTCGAAGTCGCCGCCCATCTCGTCCTTGAGCTGCTGCGTCGCGCCGGTGGCGTAGTCGCGCACCTGCCGCATGGCCGTGAAGAACCAGTTGACCGCCCCGGGAAGCCGCTCCGGCCCCAGGATCACCAGACCCACGACGACCAGCATGAGGATCTCCCCCATACCGAGATTCGAGAACACCCCGCCATGCTACGGGAAGCTCAGGACCGCGCGCACGGGGCGGCCGCCTCAGCTGAGCGGTTCGGGCGTCACCTTGATCGGGACCTGCCGGCCGTCCCGGGCCACCGTCACCGTCGTCTCCTTGCCCACGCCGACGGCGCGGATCGCGACGATGAGGTCCGCGGACTCGGCGACCTCCGTGTCGCCGACCTTGGTGATGACATCGCCCTCGCGGATGCCCGCCTTGTCGGCGGCGCCGCCCTTCTTGACGTTCTCGACGCGGACGCCGGTCGCGGTGTCGTTGCTGACCTCACGGCCGTTGACGCCGAGGTCGGCGTGGACCACCTTGTCACCGCGGATGATCGCCTCGGCGATCGGGAACGCCACGTTGGAGGCGATGGCGAAGTTGAGGCCGATCGACCCGCCGCCGGGCGCGAGCCCCAGCGTGTTGACGCCGATCACGCGGCCCTTCAGGTCGAGCAGCGGGCCGCCGGAGTTGCCGGGGTTGATCGACGCGTCGGTCTGCACGGAGTCGAAGGCCGCGGGCGGGTTGGGACCGTCCGCGGGCCCCTGGACCGGACGATGCGTCGCGGACACGACGCCGGAGGTGACGGTGCGCCGCAGCCCCAGCGGGGAGCCGATCGCCACGACCTGCTGGCCGGGCAGCAGCTCTCCGGAGTCGCCGCGGGAGATCTGCTGCAGACCGTTGACGGCGACCTTGATCACCGCGACGTCGGTGTTCGGGTCGGTGCCCACGAGCTGCGCGGGCGTTCGGGTGCCGTTCCAGAACACGACCTCGATCTTGGCGTCCTTGTTCGTGGCCGCCGTCTCGATGACGTGGTTGTTGGTCATGATGAAGCCGCGCTCGGCGTTGATCACCGAACCGGACCCGGTCTCGCCGGTGGTGCGGGTGCGCACCTCGATGGTGACGACGCTGGGGCCGACCTTCGACACCATCTCGGCGATGGCGCCCTGGTCGGTGACCTTCGTATCGTCGACGGGGAGCGTGACCCGGGAATCGGTCAGCTTCTGGATCGTGGTGCCGGTGATCCGGCCGATCGCGCCGCCCAGCAGGCCGATGACCAGGGCGATCACGCCCAGCACGACGAGCGCGCGGACGGACACGCGACGGCCGAAGAGCACGTCGCGCACGCCCAACTGCTCGGGGTCGGGCTGCGGGACATCCCGGGGCGGGGCCTTGACGCCGGGCTCGCCCAGCGCGGCGAGCGACTCGGTGTCGCGCCACGGGTCGGCGGGTTCGGGTTCTGGCTCCGCGTCGAGCGGGCCGGCGTAGGGGTCGCGCTGCAGGGCGTCGGTGCTGCCGGCGGGGCGGGAGAACGCCTCGGTGAGCACGGGGTCGGGGGCCGCGGACTGCGGCTGCGGGCGGCCGTCGACGGCGCGGCGTACCGCGTCGGGCGCGAAGGCACCGTCGACCCCGTCGGGCCGGCCGAAGACCACCTGCTCGCCTTCCGAGACCGAGGGACGGTGCGTGGGGCGCGGCTCCAGCCGGGGACGCTGGGCGTCGGAATCGGACGTCACGAGTCGAATCTACCGAGCGTTCCGCCGGCGGCCGCGCTTGTTGCGCGCGTCGCGTCGCGAGGACTCGGGCTGGAAGGTGGGGAAGCCCTCGAACGGGGCGCCGTGGCACTCGGTGGGGATCTGCGCGAGCTGGCCGAGGAGCCGGTGCGGGACGGTGATCTCGCCGGACTCGCGGAGCGCGGTGCGGACCTGCCGCTGCGCGTCCACCTCCGAGGCGCAGACTGCGCATTCCGCGATGTGCGTGCCGGCCCGCAGGTGCGCGTTCATGCGGAGCTCACCGTCGACATAGGCGACGACCGCCTCGTACGCCAGGTGCTCCGTGGACGAGAACTCACCGGGGCGACGGGCGAACGCGCGCTTGAAACTACCACTGAGGTGCTCCACGCCGCTCCCCTCCTCTACTCCGGTCAACCGGCCTACCGCCACAGTACCTGCACTCACGGGTTCAACGGATCGAGTCGCGTTGGGAGTTCCCGACGGTGCCGTGCCGGCGCTCAGTACGCGAGCGCCGCGCTGCTGGTCAGGCCCTGATGGGCCAATGCCTCGCGGATGGACTTGCGGCCGCGGTGGATGCGCGAGCGCACCGTGCCGAGCTTCACGCCCAGGGTGGTCGCGACCTCTTCGTAGCTCAGGCCCTCGATGTCGGCGAGGACGACGGCGGCGCGGAACTCCGGCGCCAACGCGTCCAGCGCGTTCTGCAGCTGCGGACCGAGGTTGGCGTCCGCGTAGATCTGCCCGGGGTCCGGGTCGGACGACGGTACGCGCTCGTAATCCTCCGGCAGCGCCTCCATGCGGATGCGGTTGCGGCGGCGGACCATGTCGAGGAAGAGGTTGGTGGTGATGCGGTGCAACCAGCCCTCGAAGGTGCCGGGCTCGTAGCTCTGCAGGCTGCGGAACACGCGGATGAAGGTCTCCTGCGTGAGATCCTCGGCGTCCTGCGCGTTGCCGGAGAGGCGGTAGGCGAGGCGGTACACGCGGTCTGCGTGTTCGCGGACGAGCTCGTCCCAGGAGGGCATGTCGGAGCGATCACCGGACGCGTCGAACGCGGCGGTACCTGCGGGTTCAGCAGCACGCTCATCGTCGAACGTGGCGTACGCAGCCTCGGGCTGCGACTCCTGCCGGGGTCCGGCCTTGCGGGCCAGGGCCATGCGCTCCTCCTCGTGCCGCCGCCGAACAGCGGGGCTATTCACCTGACAGAACTCCCGAGGCGACCGTTTTGTTCCCACGATCGGCAATCTCGCGGTGAGAGTTCTTCACTGACCGATACCTTTCCCTGCCGCCTTGTGGGGGTGCTGATTCCTCCCTGAGTGTTGGCTGTGCATGCATCGCCTTAGCTAACGATCGCGTCACGGCCGGGTAACCGGTTCGCGACCGGCTACGATTCGGACGTGTCTGATTCAGCTGCATCCGCCCTCGTCACCTACGCCGAGAACGCCATCGTCGAGGACGACGCGATGTCGTCGGCCCGCGAACGCGCTGCCGACCTGGGCGTCGACGCGGTCTCGCCGTCCGTCGGCGCTCTGCTCTCGGTGTTCGCGGCCGCGGGCGGCGCCAAGTCCGTCGTCGAGGTCGGGACCGGCGCCGGGATCAGTGGACTGTGGCTGCTGTCGGGCATGCGGCCCGATTCCGTGCTGACCACGATTGACTCCGAGCAGGAGTTCCAGGCCGCCGCGAAGATCGGCTTCCAGCAGGCCGGCGTGGCCGCGAACCGCACCCGCCTCATCAACGGCCACGCCCTGGACGTGCTCCCCCGCCTCGCCGACGCCGCCTACGACCTCATCTTCATCGACGGGGACCCCGTCGATCACCCGCGCTACGTCATCGACGCCGTGCGCCTGCTCCGTCCGGGTGGCGTCGTGGTCGTCAACCTCGGCGACGCCGGCTACCGCGTCCCCGATCCCGACGCCCACGACGACGAGGCCTTCGCCGCCCGCGAGGCGACCCGCATCATCGCCGCGGACGAGAACCTGCTCCCCGTCATCCTCCCGCTCGGCGGCGGCCTCGTCGCCGCCGCGAAGGCCTTCGTCCCGGACGAGTAGTCGCGTCACGGTGCGCATGTCCGACGGTCCGCCGTGCGCAGGTGCCGAACAGGCCTGCCTGCGCCGAGAGCGTCACGCAGGCAATCGAGGAACGAGCGCTTCCGCGAACGGCGTGACATCTGCGCACGTCGGAACGGGCCGACCGGTCGTCTGTGTCAGTTCGATCTGATACGTCCAGTAGCTGGAAGACACGACGATGCTGCACCCTGCATCGGCGCTGTCGTGCAGAAACACCGCATCACGCCCGGCGACATTCTCGTCAGTGACCCGGTAAGCACTGCGCGCTGTGTTGATGTACGACTGATGGTCCCTGAAAGCCGGGCTCATCGCGCTGAGAATCAATGACGGCCGCCAGCTGTATCGTGACGTCTCCCACCCGCATTCCACATCGTTGGCGCGCTCGGAAACGCGTTGCGACGACACGTCCAGGTCTGCCGCAGCCAGCGTCGCACTGGTGATGCCATCGCAGGGCGACCCTGCAGGACGAGTGCCCGGAGTGAGTGGGGCTCCGGGGCCCTCGGTCTGGCCGTCCGCGACGACGGCAGGGCCTCCACCACCCGACCGGAGCGCAACCGTCCCGCCGATCGCAGCTCCGAGTACCAGGACTCCAACGAACCCACCAGCGATCACGACGCGCCGGGAAATACGACGCCTGCCAACCGGCGCCGGAACGACACCTCGCGGGGGCGGTGTCGGCATGTTCTGCCCGACCGGCTGAGGCCTCCTCACCACAGTGGGGTCGGTCGGCGACGGGCGACGCGCACGCACAGGCATCCGGTCCGAGGGTGACGTCCGCGGCAACGGCGAACCGTTCGGCGCCGCGGTCGTTCGGTTCAGCTGTCTCGGTCGTGCAGGGCTCTGAGCAGGATGCGCCGGCCGTAGCGCACTCGCCCCGGGAGTGCCGGCACCCGGGACACCGCGCTCCGAGGTTTCCGGAACATACGCGCCGAGCCTCCTGTCGAACCGCATCATGATCCGCGGCGGCGCCGCGGTCGAATCACTCGCTCCGCCGCCTCGTCGACGTCCGTCGCCGTGTGGAAGGTCCCCCACGTCCCCGTCCTCCTCACTGATCCGACGCAATTGTCTGTTCGTGCACCCACTAGGACCGCGTCAGTTCAACGCCACCGTCCGCCGTCATCCCGCGTGCCATGTCCGTTGCAGTTGATGCGGGCGTCTCGCCCTTCCCAGCAAAATCGGTCGCGACGACGGTCACGCAGCCCGAACCTGCGAATGCGCGGCTCGCCCGGAAGTCACGGCGGCCGTACGGACCTGACTCCGACGACGGCATCGTGGTTTCCTCCGTCCAGCGCCCCGCGGCGAGACTCGCATCCGGGCACGGGGTGTACGCGATGACCCCTACCTGGTGGACGGCTGCCTGGCCGGGCTTTGGCGCCCCCGCCGCAGCATTGAGAGCCGCCTCAGATGTAGGTCCGCCCGGAGAGGTCAAATAGATCATGCGGCCGTACTGACGCTTGTCTGCACTGAGCTCCCCGTCGAAGGCGTTCCAACCATCCGGCACTGCGATGCTCAGGCGAAACCCTGAAGGAATGTCGAACGACCTGGAGCTGGATCGGGTCGAAGACTCCGTGCCGTCAGCGGACGAGCCGCCTCGGTCACCGTGACACGCGGTCGCCGCTCCTACGATCGCGCAGACGATCGCCACCGCGCGGACGAGCCTCCGCGCCCGTCCCCGCGTTACATTTCCGTCACTCATCGAGAACCATGTCATCGGCACTTCGCGAGCGTTCCAGATCTACTCAAAGTGGACAATCGTCTGATCGGATGACATTGGTCCGACACCACACAGGGCGACGCCGTCGGCGATGTCCGCCTACCCGGCTGCTCAGTGCCCGAGCTCCCACAGCGCACTCACCGGCACGGCGCGCTTCTTCTCGCCGAACGCGAGCGTCTCGGTTCCCGTGTACAACACGAGACCTGCCACGAAATCGTCCCCGAGCCTGCACACGAGGTGGTCGATCCCACGGAAGTCGTCGTGCCCCGGCAGGTCGAGTCGAAGTCGCTCGCGACACTCTGTTCGGACGAATTCACCCCTAACCGGACCGCGGTCCACAGGTCGGTCCTGCTCCTTCATAGCGTTGCAACGTTATGACGAGTGAACGGCGCTATGAGGACGCGACGAGCGGCCGGGAGGGATCGCACAGCGGCGCCGAGACCCACCGAGCCATGCGAAGGACGCATGGCAAGTTCCGGAAAACAGCCACTGACCTGCAAATTTTCCACCCATGCGCCGCACGCATGGGTTCCAGGAAAGGCTATCGGTCCGCCGGGACCCCGACGGGGCGCATGAGCGTCGGGTACTTCGGCGGCAGGCCGTCGCCGGTGGAGATGCCGCGCACGCGGCGGGAGATCCACGGGTACGCGAACTCGCGGCGCCACTTCCGCTTGATCTCGCGATCCTCGGCGGGCGAGATCACCGGCGCGGGACCCAGGTCCGGGATCTCCAGCGCGTGCGGCACACCCAGCAGGTCCAGCACGCCGGCAGCCATCCGGACGTGCCCCGGCGACGACATGTGGATGCGGTCGAACTCCCACATCCGCAGGTCGCGGTACTCCTTCATCCGCCAGTAGTCGAGCAGCAGAAGCCCACGGTCGGAAGCGATCTCGCGCACCAGCTCGTTGTAGACGGCGAACCGGCCGCGGAGAGCGCCGAAGATCCCGCTGCCGTGCGTATCGGCCGCCGTCCACACGACCACCGTGGCGCCCGACGACGCCAGCCGCGCAAGGAGGTCGTCGTAGGCGGAGACGACCGCGTCCACGTCCACCGACGGCCGGATCAAGTCGTTCGCACCCGCGTACACGGTCACCAGGTCCGGAGCCAGTTCCAGGCACGGATCGAGCTGCTCGGCAACGATCTGGTCCATCTTCTTGCCGCGGATCGCCAGGTTCGCGTAGCCGAAATCCGGTGAGTGCGAGGCCAGTACCTCGGCGACACGGTCGGACCAGCCGCGGTACTCGTGCGTGCCCGTCGGATCGGGATCGCCCACCCCCTCGGTGAAGGAGTCCCCGATCGCCACGTACCGCAGGAAGTCAGCCACCGCCGGAGCCCCTATACGTCCGTCGAGAACCGCACGCCACCGTCGGGCAGCTCGACCCCCGGCCAGACCCGCGCGCCGTGCAACAGCTCGCAGCGGGCGCCGACGGAGGCACCGTCGCCGATGACGGCCTCGCGGATCCGCGCCCGCGGCCCGATGTGCGCGCCGAATCCGATGATCGACCGCTCCACGATCGCGCCGGCCTCGATCCGCACACCGTCGAAGACGACGGCACCGTCGAGCCTTGCGCCCGCACCGATCTCCGCTCCGCGACCGATGACGGACCCGCCGATCACCAGCGCACCCGGCGCCACCGAGGCACCGGGGTGGATCAGACATTCGCCGCGGACGCCGTCCAGAGCGGCCGACGGTGCGATGCCCCGCACCAGGTCCGAGCTGCCGGCCACGAAGTCCTCGGGGGTGCCCATGTCGCGCCAGTAGCCGTAGTCGACGTGGCCGTACAGCTTGCGATCACCGTTGAGCAGCGCGGGGAACACCTCGCGCTCCACGGAGACCGGCCGCCCGGCGGGGATCTCCTCGATCACCGAACGCTTGAACACGTAGCAGCCGGCGTTGATCTGGTCCGTCGGCGGATCTTGAGTCTTCTCCAGGAACGCGGTGACGCGGCCCGAGGCGTCGGTGGGCACGCACCCGAACGCGCGGGGGTCGGCGACGCGCACGAGGTGCATGGTGACGTCGGCGTTCTTCTCGCGGTGCGTGTTCACGACGGCGCGGATGTCGCTGCCGCCCAACACGTCCCCGTTGAACACCAGCACGTTCTCCGCCTTCAGGGCGGGTAGCACGTTGCGGATGCCGCCGCCGGTGCCCAGCGGCTCCGTCTCGACGACGTACGAGAGCTCCAGTCCCAGTTCGGATCCGTCGCCGAAGTACTCCTCGAAGACCTCCGCCTTGAACGAGGTCCCCAGCACCACGCGGCGGATACCGGCGTCGCGGATCCGCGAGAGCAGGTGGGTCAGGAAGGGCTTGCCCGCCGTGGGCAGCATCGGCTTGGGCGCCGACAGAGTGAGCGGCCGCAGGCGAGTGCCCTTGCCGCCCACCAGGATCACAGCCTCGACATCACTGAGGTCCACCCCGGCGTCCTGTTCCACCGAACTCATCATTCCCCTTTTCGTCTCCGCGTCGCCGCGAGAACACTGATCCGCGAGCGCGCGGCCAGCCCCACCTTCATCGCCGCGCGCAGGGGCGCGGCCGCCGGACCGGGATGCCGGTCGGCGAAGAACCGGTACGCCGAGGCGTGGTGCGCGGGCAGCATGAGCTCCGGCACCTTCCCCGCGGCGTGTCCCTTGGCGTGCACGATCTCCGCGCTCGGGACGTAGACATTGCGCCACCCGGCCCGCGCGAGGCGATCGCCGAAGTCCACGTCCTCCATGTACATGAAGTAGCGGTCGTCGAAGCCGCCGATCGCGGCGAAGGCCTCGGGGCGCACGAGCAGGCAGGAGCCGCTGAGCCAGCCCGCCTCCCGCTCCGACAGGTCCGCCTCGGACTGCTTGTACGCGCGGGTCCACGGGTTCGACTTCCACACCGTGCCGAGCAGCGCGTGCCCGATCCCGTACCGCATGCTCGGGACGTTGCGCGCCGACGGGTAGACGGTGCCGTCGGGGTCGCGGATGAGCGGACCGAGCGCGCCCGCCTCGGGGTGCCGCGCCGCGGCCGCGATCAGCTCGTCGATCGAGCCGGGACCGAACACGACGTCCGGGTTGCTGATGAGGAGGAAGTCCGGGAACGGCGCGGTGCCGGCCGCCGCGTCGGCGCGCAGCCGGGCCACCGCGAAGTTGATGGCCCCGCCGTAGCCCAGGTTCGCGCCGGTGCGCAGGAGTTCCGCCGTGGCGTGTGCGGCGTCGGCGGCCTCGGGGGAACCGTCGACCGACCCGTTGTCGGCCATGAGCACGCGCGGCGCGGCGCCGGAGAAGGCACCGTCGATGCTGGTCAGGAAGTTCTCGAGGTGCTCGCCCGGGGAATAGGTGACGGTGACCACCCCGAGCGTCACAGGGGGTGGGGCGATCTCGTCGGCGGTTCCGGGCACGCGCACAGGTTACCGGTCGGTCGCAGAAGTGGCGCCCAGCGCCCGGTCCAGCGCGTCCTGCCAGTCCGGGAGGGGCGCCAGTCCCCACGCCGCCCACGCCGCGGGCGAGAGCACCGAGTACGCCGGGCGGGGCGCGGGGCGGGGAAACTCCGACGACGTGCAGGGCGTGACGCGCGCCGGGTTCGCGCCGACCCGCTCGAACACGCCCCGGGCCAGGTCGAACCAGGTCGCCGCGCCGCCGCCCGCTGCGTGCAGCACGCCGCCGCCCCGGCCGCGCTCGGCGGACAGCAGAGCGGCGAGGTCCAGCAGGCCCACGGCGAGGTCGGGGGCGTACGTGGGCGAGCCCGTCTGGTCGTCGACGACCTTCGGATCCACGCCGCCGTCGGCCAGCCGCCCCATGGTCCCGACGAAGTCCGGAGCCCAGGCACCGTCGGCAGCACGTCCGGTGTACACCCACGCGGTCCGGACCACGACGGTGCGCGGGTACGCCGCCCGGGCCGCTTCCTCCCCGGCGAGCTTGGTGCGCCCGTACACGCTCGACGGTGCCGTCGGATCCCCCGGCTCCCAGGCCCGGGGCGGCACGGGTGCGGGCCCGAAGACGTAGTCGGTCGAGAGGTGGACGAGCCGGGCGCCGGCGGCGGCGCACCGTCGGGCCAGCAGACCGGGCGCGAGCGCGTTGAGCGCCTCGGCGGCGTCGGGTTCGGACTCCGCGGCGTCGACGGCCGTGTGCGCCGCGCAGTTGATGAGGACCGTGCCGGGCGCGAGATCGAGGCCCTCGACCGACTGTGGCGAGGTCACATCGAGGGCGTCCCGGCCGAGCGCGCGCACCGCGACCCCACGGTCCGCGGCCGCCCCGACCAGCGCCGATCCCAACTGGCCGGACGCGCCGGTGATCACCAGGTTCACACTGCAAACCGTACGTGACGGCCGCGCATGCGAAAGTTCCCAGGTCCAGTCGGTACCGTTATGGGGATGTGATCAAGCGGGCCGAAGCAGGAGGCCCGATCCCGGCGACAAGGAGTGGTGGGTGTCCGACAGCCCGAGTCCACGCGGCGCACGCCATTCCCGCGGTGCCGATGCGAAGCGTCGCAGCGTCCGCGCGGAGAACGAGGGCGGCACCGCCGGCGCGCAGAGCCCGCGGCAGGTGCCCCGCGCCGCCGACCTGTCCGCCGACACCCACGAGCGCCTCCAACGCAGCGGCAAGGCCCTGATCGCGCTGATCACGGCGATCGTGCTGGTGGTGACCGGTGTGGCCTGGTTCTGGTGGTCCCGGTTCGCGGGCGACATCGAGCGCGGCCCCTCGCTCAGCGCCAAACCCGACGGCGCGACCGACATCCTGTTGGTGGGCACCGACTCGCGCACCGACGCGAAGGGCAACCCGCTCTCCAAGCAGGAGCTGGCGCGGCTGAACGCGGGCGTCGACGACGGCACCCTCAACACCGACACGATCATCCTCATCCGCATCCCCAACGACGGGAAGTCGGCCACCGCGATCTCGATCCCCCGCGACGCCTACGTCGCGATCCCCGATCAGGGCAAGGGCAAGATCAACTCCGCGTTCGCGGGCGCCGCGAATGTCACGCGGGACAAGGCGATGGCCAACGGCGACGACGAGAAGACGGCCGTGCAGAAGGGCAACGAGGAGGGTCGCAAGGCGCTCATCGAGACCGTTGCGGATCTCACGGGCGTCTCGGTCGACCGCTACGCCGAGATCGGCCTGGTCGGCTTCTCCCGCCTCACCGATGCCGTGGGCGGCGTCGAGGTGTGCCTCAAGAAGCCTGTCAACGATTCCTTCTCGGGTGCCCGGTTCCGGGCCGGCAAGCAGACCCTCAAGGGCCCGCAGGCGCTGAGCTTCGTCCGCCAGCGGCACGGCCTGCCGCGCGGCGACCTCGACCGCGTCACCCGGCAGCAGGTGTTCATGGCCTCACTGGCCAGCAAGATCCTCTCCACCGGCACGCTCACCAGCCCCGGCAAGCTCAGCCAGCTCCAGAACGCGCTGACCAGCTCCGTCACGCTGGATCAGGACTGGGACGTCATGGGCTTCGCGAAGGAGCTCGCGAACCTCTCGGCGGGCAACATCAAGTTCTCGACGGTCCCCGTCGTCCGCGACGACGGCTGGAGCGACGACGGGCAGCAGTCCGTGGTCGTCGTCGACCCGAAGCAGGTCCAGGCGTACGTGTCCGGCCTCCTCGGGGGCGAAGCACCGAAGACGAAAACCAAGACCGCCACGTCGAGCGCGCCGGCCGTCCCATCGGTGAACCGCTCGTCGTACACGGTGGACGTCGTCAACGGCGGCTCCACCACGGGCCTCGCGAGCGGCGTGTCGAGCTTCCTCGGCGACAAGGGCTTCGGGCAGGGCAAGACCGGCAACGCGTCGACCTCCGAGTCGGGCCTGAGCTCGCGGAGCGCGGTGCTCGCGAGCTCGTCGAACGACCAGGGCGCCAAGGCCGTCGCCGCACTGCTCGGTGGCCTGCCCGTGGTCGCGAGCACCTCGGTGTCGTCGGGCCACGTCAAGGTCCTGATCCAGGACGGGTACTCGGGTCCGGGCTCCTCGAGCGACTCGGGATCGGACTCCGCGGCGACCACCACGTCGCTCGCGCCGGGCATGACCGAGGCGCTCGACCCCAGCGAGGCGGCGCGCATCAGCTCGCTCCTCAACAAGCCCGGTTTCACCGCCCAGCAGAACGGAGGCGTCCCGTGCGTGGACTGACCGTCACCGACCGCCTGCTCGTCCCCATCGTCCAGGCCGACGGTGCCGCGCCCCGGTTCACCTGGTACGACGATGCCTCCGGCGCCCGGATGGGCCTGTCCGCCGTGACGCTCGGGAACTGGGCGGCCAAGTGCGGCAACCTGCTCCGCGATCAGTACGGCTTGGGTCCGGGCGACGCCGTCGGGGTGCTGCTGCCGGCGCACTGGCAGACGGCCGGGATCCTGTTCGGCGCGTGGTGGGCCGGGTGCGAGGTCCGCTTCGGCGAGTCCGGGTCGGTCACCTTCTGCGCTCCGGACCGGCTGGGCGAGGCCTCGGATCTGGGGGCTGACGAGATCCTCGCCGTGGGCCTCGACGCCTTCGGCATGGCCGTTCCCGACCTTCCGCCGGGCATCGACGACTACACCACCGAGGTGCGCGTGCACCCCGATGCGTTCACGCCAGGCGACGCGGGCACCGCGCTCGCCGGCGACTCCCCCGAGATCGTCACGGCGCGGTCCACGGCCCTGTCCGCCTCCGCCGGCTACGCGCCCGGCGACCGCGTGCTCTCGACGCGGGACTGGCGCACCGTCGACGATCTGTACGACGGACTGTTGGCCCCGTTCGCGGCCCCGGCCTCCGTGATCCACGTGTCGAACCCCGACGCCGGGAAGCTCATGGACAAGTTCGCCACGGAGAAGGCCACCGCCCGCGTCGCCTGACCCGCGCCGCGGAGCGGGGAACTACGGCCCCTCGTCCTTCCACACGTCCAGCACGATCCGCCCCGGGTCGCGCAGCGTCGAGTTCACGTGCCGCTCCGCGCCGCCCAGCAGCCGGACGGCCACCTGCAGCTGCCCCTCGAAGGCACAGGAGATGGTGGCGTCGCCGACGAAAGGCCCGCTGCCCGTGACCTTCTTGGACCCCTTGTAGACGGACTCGCCGTTCTCGCCGAACAGCTGAACACCGTCGATCCGGATCACGAGGTAGTCGCCCGCGCCCGCCACGATCGCGCCCGACGCGCAGTCGGCGATCGGCCCCTGTGCCGCCTCGACCGTGTACCCCGGTGCCGTCCCGGTGAACTGCAGCACGACCCGGTCGTGCCCCTCGTTGCGCCCGATCCGCAGGTCGGCGAGCTCCGTCAGCCCCGCGGGCGTGCTGGGCGTCGTCAGCGCCGACGTGCCGGGCGTGGGCTTCGGGGAGGTGGGGCGCGGGCTCACCGTCGAACCGCCCGACGCCGCCGTGCCCGCCGGGGTCGTGGCGCTCACCGTCGCACTGCCCGACGGTGCCTCGCGTCCGTCGTCGCCGCACGCGGCGAGGGCCGCGCCGAGCGCGAGCACCGTCACCGTCGCCACCGCTGCCGCTGCCGCTGCCCGGACCGTCCCGCGATACGCGTGCGCCCCCGTCATGCGGTCCAGGCTAGGGCCGGACCGGACGACGGGGGCGCACCGTTACCGAATCGTGTGCGATCTGGAATCAGCGCAGCAGCTGGCGCGACATGACCATGCGCTGGACCTGGTTGGTGCCCTCGTAGATCTGGGTGATCTTGGCGTCGCGCATCATCCGCTCGACCGGGAAGTCGCGGGTGTAGCCGGCCCCGCCGAGCAGCTGCACGGCGTCGGTGGTGACGTCCATCGCGACATCGGAGGCGAAGCACTTCGACGCGGAGCTGATGAAGCCCAGGTTCTTCTCGCCGCGCTCGGCGCGGGCGGCGGCGGTGTAGACCATGAGGCGGGCGGCCTCGAGGCGCATCGCCATGTCGGCGACCATGAACTGCACGCCCTGGAACTCGGAGATGGACTTGCCGAACTGCTTGCGGTCCTTGATGTAGTCGATCGCCACGTCGAGCGCGCCCTGCGCGATGCCGACGGCCTGCGCGCCGATGGTCGGGCGCGTGTGGTCGAGGGTCTGCAGCGCGGTCTTGAAGCCCGTGCCCTCGTCGCCGATCATGCGCATCGCGGGGATGCGGCACTCCTCGAAGGCCAGCTCGGCGGTCGGGCTGCCCTTGATGCCCAGCTTGTGCTCGTAGCCGGTGACCGAGAAGCCCGGGTCGTCCTTGTGCACGATGAAGGAGCTGATGCCGTTGGCGCCCTTCTCCGGGTCGGTGACGGCCATGACGGTGTACCAGGTCGACTTGCCGCCGTTGGTGATCCAGCACTTGGAGCCGTTGAGGACCCACTCGTCGCCCTCGCGGCGGGCGCGGGTGCGCATCGACGCCGCATCGGAGCCGGCCTCGCGCTCGGACAGCGCGTAGGAGGCCATGGCCTCGCCCTCGGCGAGCGACGGCAGCACGTGCTGCTTGAGCTCCTCGGAGCCGTTGAGGATCAGGCCCATGGTGCCGAGCTTGTTCACCGCGGGGATCAGCGAGGAGCTGCCGCAGACGCGAGCCACCTCCTCGATGACGATGCAGGTGGCGACGGAGTCCGCGCCCTGGCCGCCGTACTCCTCCGGCACGTGGATGGCGTTGAAACCGCTCGCGACCAGCGCGTCCAGGGCCTCCTGGGGGAACCGTTCCTTCTCGTCGACGTCCTTGGCGTGCGGCGCGATGTCGCGCTCGGCGAGCGCCCGGATGGCGGCGCGCAGTTCCTCGTGCTCCTCGGGGAGCTGGAACAGGTCGAAGTCGGGGTTGCCAGCCATAGGGGCCTCCATCAGCGTCTACGTGTTTGGGTCCGGGCTGATTCTATCCATGCCCCGCCGTCGGTCAGTTAGTCGCACGTAACCAATATTCGACGATCCGCTTGTTCCCGGGAACAACCGCGCCCGCCCCGGGCCCCACCTGTCGCGATTGGCGGGCTTCCCGCGGGAGTCTCTCACCCATCATCGGGTTGCAACCCCATGCTCTGCGAAGAACACCCGCGGCAGAGCCGCACACGTGCGGCTTCGCGTCGAGCACTGTGAGTCCACGGCTGAAACGCACAGGCGGCCGGATTCTGGCGCGTGTTCAGCTGAGCCGTGGATTCACAGCACGGCGACTATCGGGGCAGGCGGGTGAAGACGCGGTGCACGACGCCGCTGGGACTCACCGTCGACTCGACCGCGAACCGCTCCTGCACGCCCTCGAGCCCGTCCCACAGCCGCTCGCCGCGGCCCAGCACGATCGGTACCTCCACGAGGTGCAGGTGGTCGATCAGGTCGGCGGCGAGGAACTCGCGCACCGTCGACACTCCCCCGCCGATCCGGACGTCACCATCACCGGCAATCCCCCGCGCCGCGGCCAGCGCCTCGGCGGGTGAGGCGTCGAGGAACCGGAACTCCACCCCATCGCCGGTGGTGAACGCTGGCCGGGGTCGGCTCGTGAGCACGATGATCGGGGTGGTGAACGGCGTCTGCTCGCCCCACCAGCCGCGCCAGGACTCGTCGGCGAGGACCTCCGGCGTGGGCGCGAACTTGCCGCGCCCCATGATCTCCACGCCGATGCCCTCGTCCCAGGCCTCGGAGAAGGCATCGTCGACGCCCCGGGCCGCACTGGTCAGCCCGTGGATCGCGGCACCCCGTCGGGTCCCGAAGAACCACGACATCAGCGACCCGCCGGCGTGGCCGAAGGGTGCGTCCACCGACTGGTCGGCGCCCGTGCCGAAGCCGTCCAGCGAGATCGCGAAGTTGTGCACCCGCACCTGACCGCTCATGCGGACCAGGCTATCCCTCCAGCAGCTTGCGCCGCAGGGCCTCGTCCTTGCGCAGCACCATCAGCTCCAGGTCCGCCTGGAACGCCGCCATGCGGGAGCGCAGCGCAGGGTCGGCGGCACCCAGGATCCGCACGGCCAAGAGCCCCGCGTTGCGGGCGCCGCCCACCGACACCGTCGCCACCGGGATCCCGGCCGGCATCTGGACGATCGAGAGCAGCGAGTCCATGCCGTCGAGGTGCTTGAGCGGCACCGGCACGCCGATCACCGGCAGCGGCGTCGCGGAGGCGACCATGCCCGGCAGGTGCGCGGCGCCGCCGGCGCCGGCGATGATCACCTCGACACCCCGGTCGGCGGCCCCGGAGGCGTAGTCCAGCATCCGCTGCGGGGTGCGGTGCGCGGAAACGACGCCGACCTCGAACCGGATCCCGAACTCGGCGAGCGCCTCGGCGGCGGCCTCCATCGTGGGCCAGTCCGAGTCGCTGCCCATGATCAGTCCGACGCGCGGTCCCGTGTTCTCAGCCATGCACACTCCATCCATCGGTCCACTCCGCGGTCGCCATCCAGTGCGCCGCGCGTTCCGCCCGCTCCCGCAGCTCGGCCACGTACGCCGGATCGCCGAGGTCACCCTCGAGCGACCCGACGAGGTTCACGTGCCCGATCTTGCGGTCGGGCCGTCCCTCCTTGCCGTACATGTGCACGTGCGCCTCCGGCATCCGCGCCATGAGGTGGTGCAGCCGCTCGTCGACGCTCATCTCGGGCTCCGACGACGCCCCCAGCACGTTCGCCATGACGGTGAGCGGCGCGGTGGCGGCGGTGTCACCGAGCGGATAGTCGAGCACCGCGCGCACGTGCTGCTCGAACTGGCTGGTCACGCACCCGTTCATCGACCAGTGGCCCGAGTTGTGCGGGCGCATCGCGAGCTCGTTGACGAGCATCTCGCCGGACGGGGTCTGGAACAGCTCCACGGCCATCACACCCACCACGCCCAGCTCGTTCGCCAGGCTCAGCGCGAGCGACTCGGCGAACGACGCGTCCTCGTCGGACAGGCCCGGCGCGGGCGCGAGCACGACGGCGCACTGCCCGTGCCGCTGCACCGTCTCGACGACCGGCCATGCCGCGCCCTGCCCGTACTGCGACCGCGCGACCATCGCCGACAACTCCCGAGCGAGCTCGACCCGCTGCTCCGCGAGCACCTGGACGCCCGCGGCGAGCTGCTCCTCCGCAACGGCCACGGCCTCGTCGAGCGTGTCGGGCAGCCACACGCCGCGGCCGTCGTAGCCGCCCCGGACGGCCTTGAGAACCACGGCACCGTCGAACCGGGCCCAGAAGGCGAGGACGTCGTCCGGTGAGGCGATCTCGGCGAAGCCCGGCACGGGCGCGCCGAGCTCGGCCAGGCGGTGCCGCATCGCGAGCTTGTCCTGCGCGTAGAGCAGCGCCTGCGGCGGAGGGTTGACGGTGACGCCCTCGGCCTGCAGCTGCAGCAGGTGCTCGGTGGGCACGCCCTCGTGGTCGAAGGTCAGCGCGTGGGCGCCGGTCGCAACGCGGCGCAGGTCGTCGAGTCGGTCGTGGTCGCCGAGGACGACATCGGGGCAGACCTGCGGCGCGGGCTCGTCGGACGAAGCGGCGAGCACTCGCAGACCCTGCCCCAGCGCGATCGCCGCCTGATGGGTCATACGGGCCAGCTGACCTCCGCCGACCATGGCCACGACGGGTCGCGAACCGCGGGATTGAACATCACTCACCCGTCCATAATCGCAGGTCCGCGACACCGCCGGAGCGCCCGGCACGCCGCACCGCCCCCGTGCCGACCACGTCACACTCCCCGCGGTACTATTCACGGTTCCATTACAGTGGCGCACGTGGCTTTCATCGAGGCGATTCTGGATCGCACCCCGGCACCGCTTCGCGGGCTCGTCATGCAGCACCACGAGCTGATCAAGTTCGCGATCGTGGGCAGCACGACGGCCGTCTTCGACCTCGCCATCTTCTACGGCCTGGTGCTCACGGTGATGAGCGAGAAGCCCACCGTCGCGAAGGTGTTCTCCGGCGTCTGCGCCGTGATCCTCTCGTACATCCTCAACAGCGAGTGGAGCTTCAAGCACCGCGGCGGCCGGGAGAAGCACCACGAGGCGCTGCTGTTCTTCGCCATCTCGGGCATCGGCGTGCTCATCATGGCCGCGCCCATCTTCATCGCCAACAACTTCTTCCACCTGCGCAATGTCGACTCGACGACCACGCTGATCATCGTCGACTTCGTGCTCAACTACATCGTCGGCAACCTGCTGCAGATGGCTTTCCGGTTCTGGGCGCTGCGCCGTTGGGCCTTCCCGGAGGACCTGCGCGACGCCCCCGAGCAGGAGTCCATCTCGTCCGCCGGTGAGTCCACCCCCGCCGCTGAGCGCTAGCAACCGCAGCGTGCGGAGCCGCATCCTCCGCTCGACCATCGCGGTCGTCGCGGTCACCGGCCTCTTCCTCGGCCTGCCGCTGATGTTCTACACCTGGCGCTGGCTCGACGACGCCGCCCGCACCGACCTGCAGCACCGCCTGACGCGGGCATCGTCGGAGATCCTGGGCCAGGACCAGCGCACCGGCGACCGCGGCGAGCCCCCCGTCGACGCGCTGCGGCTGTTGGTCCCGTCCGGTGGGCGCCTCGTGCTCACCTACACCGACGATCGCGGCGCGCCCCGCGAGCTCACCGTCGGCGCCGACGGCCCGCTCGAGAAGCCCATGGTCGAGGGGACCTCGCTCGGCGAGGCCGGCGTGCTGCGCCTCGAGCAGGACTACTCCAGCGTGCGCAGCGAGCAGTACCGGGCCCTGACGATCGAGCTCATCGTGATGGCGCTGTCCGTGACCGCGGGCGTCGTGGTCGCGGCGGTCACCGCCAGCCGCGTCGCCGACCCGGTGCAGGACGTCGCGGACCGCGCCCAGCGCCTCGCCGACGGCGACTTCCGGCCCGATCCGACCCGGCACGGCATCGAGGAACTCGACCGCGTCCTCGACGTCCTCGACGCGGCCACCGTGGAGATCGCCGACCGGCTGCAGCGGGAGCGGCAGATCGTGGGCGACGTCTCGCATCAGCTCCGCAGCCGCCTCACCGCCATCCACATCCGCCTCGACGAGCTCACCCTGCACCCCGACCCCGAGGTCGTCACCGAGGCCCGCGCCGCCCTCGACCAGGTCGACCGGCTGACCTCGTCGGTCAGCGACATGGTGCAGATGGCCCGCACCGAGCGCACACCGCACGGCGCGGTCGACATCCGCGCCGAGCTCGCGCCGCTGCTGGCGGACCTCGCGCCGTCGTTCGCGAAGGCGGGCCGGCGGCTCACCGTCGTGCCCGGGCGGGGAGCGCCCCTACCGGCCCGGGCCACCGCGACCCGCGTTCGGGAGGCCGCCGCGGTGCTCGTCGACAACGCGCTGGTCCACGGGCGCGGCGAGGTCCGGGTGACGCTCGGCTCCGTGGGCGCACACACCGTGCTCATCACCGTCTCCGACGAGGGCTCCGGCATCTCCGACGGTGACGCCCAGCGCATCTTCCGGCGGGGCTACTCCGCCGGGAACGGGACCGGGGTCGGCCTCGCCCTCGCCCGCGCGTTCATCGAGGGCGACGGTGGCCGCCTCCAGCTGCAGAGCCGAAGGCCGACCACGTTCGCGATCTTCCTCCCGGCCTCCGCGCCCGACGATCCGCCCGAGAACCCCGAGCCGTCCGCCGCGCGGGAACCCGAACCCCGCTGACGGCCGCGCCTACTCCCCCGCGGCGCGGCCCCGTCGATCCGCGGCGACGATCTGCTCGAGCAGGCCGGGGAAGACCGTCTCCAGGTCGTCGCGGCGCAGCCGCGTCATCCGGCCGTTCCCCACATCACGCTGCCGGACGAGGCCGGCGGTGCGGAGCACCTTGAAGTGGTGGGTGCGGGTGGACAGCGCCCACGGCATGCCGAAGACGCTGCAGAACTGTTCGGTCCCGTCCGGCTGCTCCGCGAGTTGGACGATGACGCTGCGCCGGTTCGCATCGGACAGGGCGTGGAGGATCTTCGACAAGTCGTACTCGTCGAGATCCGGATGTCCGTCGTGATCCGGCATGGCGACCTGAGTCCTTTCGCGGAGTGGGTTGGAACCTCCTTCACTCATGCTACCTACCGGAGTTCCAGTTCGTTACTCACTCATAGGACTAGTCCGTGACGCGCACCGGCAGCCCGAGCGGACGGTGAACGAGCACGCCGGTGTCCCACGCGATCGCCTCGGGCGGCGCGGCGAGTCGCATACCCGGCAGTCGCGCCGTGAGCACGGTGACCGTCTCGACGATCACCGTCCTGGCCAACGCGGCACCCATGCAGTGATGCATCCCGTAGCCGAACTGCACGTGCCGCCGCCCGCCCGCACGTGCCGTGTCGACCGACCAGGGGTCGGGGAACACCGCGGGGTCGCGATTGGCCGCACGCGCGTCGGCGTAGACGATCTCGCCGGCGTGCAGGAGGCCGCCGGTCAGGGCGAGCGGCGCGGAGGCGATGCGCGGGAAGGTCGAGATCCGCCCGAGCGGCAGGAGTCGGAGGAGTTCCTCGACCACATCGGGGATCACCGCCGGACAGTGCGCCATCAGCCGCCACAGCCCCGGTTCGGCCAGAGCCGCGTACACGATCTTGGACAGCACCGACAGCACGTTCTGGTCTCCGCCGACGAGGGAGCCGAGCAGGATCGCCGCGTACTCGGCGTCGGTGACCGGCGGCGCGACGGTGTCACGCGCGGCCAGGAGCCCCGTCACCAGCCCGTCGTCGAGGGCGCGCCGACCGGCGGTGAGGTCCTCGATGTAGCGGTAGAGCTCGCCGAAGTCAGCGAGCAGCCCCGGGACGTCGGTGTCGTGCGCGAGCTGCATCCGCCGGGACAGATGCCGGAAGACCGGGATGTCGCACGCAGGAATTCCCAGGTATCCGGCGTTGACAGTGATCGTCAGCGGGTCGAGCAGTTCGGCCATGAGATCCACATCGACGGATGCGTCGAGCGGCCCCACCAGGTCGTCGACCGCCGACTCCACGAGACCACGGACCACCGGAGCGAGCGAACTCATGGCGTTCACGCCGTACGCCGCCGCGACGAAGCCCTTGAGCCGGCGGTGCTCCGGGTGATCGAGATTGAGCAGCATGTCGTCGGGGGTGATCGTGGGCAGGAAGCCCGGTCCGCCGGCGACATTCGTCGGCCCGCGGAGGAACGAGGTATCGGCGAGGACCCGCCGCACGTCGTCGTAGCCGGTCAGGTGCACCGCGACGTGCCCGCTGGGGAGCACGACCTGCGGGAGTCCACCGGGCGAGGCCTCACGGTGTTCGGCGATCATCCCGTCCGGGACGATGTTCGCGATGTCCCGGATGTCGAAGCGGATCCGCGGTGCTCGGGTCGAGGCGGGCATCAGGACTCCTCGGCTCGGGCGCTCCCGCGCCGGACGAGCAGGATCGCCGCGGTCAGAACGACGAGCAGGCAGAGCATCCCGGTCACGGTGGTGTGGAACGCGTTGCGGTAGACCTCGGGGTGACCGGGCCGCCCGGCGGCGGTGGCCTCGGCGGCGGCGCCGGTGAGCCGCCGGCCGACGACAGTGGACAGCACGAGTGCGTAGCCGGCCACGAAGACGGCCTCGCTGCCGATCCGGAAGAAGTTGAGCAGTCCCGCAGCGGTTCCGGCGCGTTCCGCGGGGACGACGGCGAGCGCATGGCCGTCGACGAGGCCGATCGGCAGCCCGAAGCCGAGGCCGAGCAGGATCATGGGCACGATCACCCACCCGATCGAGCGGGCCTCGGAGAGCAACTGGATGCCGATGGTGCCGAGGAGCAGGGCCGCGAGACCGACGTACACGACCGATCCGACGGTGACCCACCTGACAGCGGTCACCAGCTCGGCCACGGCGGTGGGCGCGACGAGCACCGGAATCGTCATGGCCACCATGACCAGACCGGCGGAACCGGGGCTCATCGACCTGATGCCACTGAACGCCGACGGGAGGTAGGTCAACAGCGTGACGAAGCCGATCGAGCCCGCGACCGGCACCAGACACATGGCGAGGAACTCCCGGTCCCGCAGCAGCGTGAGGTCGAGGATCGGGGCGCGCTCCGAATCCGACGGCGTCGCGGGCGTCGGCACGGAACCGGGCAGAAGTCGAGTGGTGGCGGCCGCGAGAGCGAGGGCAGCGGCCTGGACGAGGAAGACGCCCCGCCACCCGACGACCGTCACCAGTAGCCCGGCCACCGTGGGGCCCAGCGCGAGACCGAGGCCGTTGATCGTTCCGAAGAGCGCGAACGCCTTCGTCCGCGCGGGCCCGTCGAAAGCGTGCGACAGCATGGCACTCGCCCCCGTCAGAACGGCCGCCGCACCGGCGCCGGACACGATGCGGGCGACGTCGAGGACGGCGAGCGACGGGGCGACCGCGCTCACCGCGCTGCCTGCGGAGAACAGCATCGCCCCGAGAGCGAAGGTCACGCGGTGACCGACGCGATCACTGAGGACGCCCCAGACGAGAACACCGAGGGCGAACGCGACATTGAATCCGTTGACGACCCACTGCAGCGCGGTCGGCTGGGTACCGAGATCGCCGGATATCCTCGGTAACCCGATCGCGGTGCCGGCGATGGCCATCGGCGTGACGAACTGCGCCAGGAGAACGACGGGGAGCGTCAACCTGCTGGGCGCCGGTCCGCGCGACGTCGCGCGGGCGGCCGATGTAGCGGTCACCGATGGCACTCCTTCGTCGATGTTGTGTTCACCGTCACTGTCACCGTCACCGGCGAGGGAAGCCCTGCAGCGCCGCCTCGACGTCGCCGACCGCCTGGTCGGCGTCGACGAACCGCACCGCGGTCCACCCCGATCGGCGAGCGGAGTCGCAGTTCTCCTCGAGATCGTCGACGAGAATGCAATCCTCGGGATCGACCTCATTGCGCCGCGCCGCGAGCTCGAAGATCGCGGGATCGGGCTTCCGCATTCCGACCCTGCACGAGTCGATCAGATCGGTGACGACGTCATCGATGCCGATCATCGATCGCCAGTACGGTTCCCACTCGATGACGTTGTTGGTGAGCACCCCTACATCGATTCCGTCCGCGATGAGTTCGAGCGCGAATCGGCGGACCGGCTCGTTGACGCCGTGCCCGTCGAACCATTGCCGCCCGAAGTCGAGTTCACTGCGGGACAGGTCGATATCGGGGTGCGCTCGAGAAATCGCGGCGTGCACCTCACCCACCCAGGACCGCTCGTCGATGATGCCGAGTTCAATGGGCGCGAGCGCGGGCATCGAATATTCATTTCCCACGACGGCCATGGCCGCACGGAGAACGTCGGGCGAGATGCCCGTGCGGTCCGCATAGCTGCGAAAGAGAACGGGAAGAGAGGGCGAGAGAACGCCACCGAAATCGAACCAGACGAACGGCTCGCGTACGTTCACTGGACCATCGTCCACACGTCGACCGGCGTCACCTGAAGGTGAACGCGGCCGGATGCGATCGCGTCGTCGCCCTGCGTGATCCGGATGGTGGCGATGACGGAGCCGTCCTCGTCCGGATCGGGTTCCGCGACGGCGCGCGCAATCGTGTCCAGCTCGAACTCGCCGAACTTCTCGAAAGCGATCTCCAGCCGGTGCATCACCATCCTGTTCGTATCGAGCCCCAACGACGAATTCGCGGCAGCCATCGCGATCTGACGTGCCGCCTCGAACTGCAGCATGCCCGGAACGTGATCGAGAGCGTGATCGAAGAGCGACGGATGGTTCGTGTCGATCACGGTGAGTGCGCTGATCTCGCCGTTCTCGTCGAGCGTCGGATTCGCCAGGATGGCGTTGCGCGGGTTGTGCCGTCCCACGGCCGCAGGTCGCATCCGTGCCACCGGGGCCGCGTCGGGGACCGCATGCGCATCCGGCAGTCCGAGGCCCTGCCTCCCGCGGCGCCGGATCCGCGCCCATACCTCCGCGGGCAGCCACAGGTAGCTCATCGTCTCCCGTGCGGCGACGGCCCCTTCGATGCGCGCGGTCATCTCCAGCGTGAGCCCGACGATCGTGCCGTCGCGCCGCTTCTCGGCGACCACCTCGGCGGCGACGGTGCAGTGCCCCGGACACGTGCCGATCCGGAACGTGTCCCGGTCGACGATCTCGAAATCGGCGGATCCGAAGACGAACTTCTGCGCCCGCTCCACACCGATGAACGTGTGCGCGTAGTAGATGGCCACCTGCCGGAACACCTCGATCAGGAGAAGCGGGTCGTACGTCGCGGCCGTCCCACGATGATCGCTGAAGTACGAGTGGTTCCGCGGCAGCTGCGCCGCGAAGACGGCGCCGTTCGGGCTCGCCACTGCATCGGTGAGGAACACCTCCGCAATCGACTCTCGATGAACGATGTCCCGCGGGATGTTTCGGTCGTACGACAGCGGTCGAACGGTTGCGGTCACGGATACCCCTCTAGGTGAGTTCTGCTGAGTGACGAGCCTCAGCCCGCGTCAGCTTCAAGACTTGGAGAAGGTACGTTGATTCTCATACCTATTGCAACTGTAGCCGCCCGATGTTCGCCACGACCGCGAATCGATGAAGAATGCGGACCGGAACGGCGAAGAGGGGCTCGACACCGACCAGGAACGCCTTTTGATGCGGGCCGCTACAGAAGGCCCGACAGCGCACCGGAGTCATGAACACAATCCATTGTGCGAATACGGCTCCCGTGAATTGTTCGTGCAGGCCGCCATAACAGTTCACCGACGAACGCACATGAGCCGGACGCGCGACGGAACACCGAACACCGGCACGGCTCCGTGGCGCATCGCCATTGTTGTGACACCCGAGGACCGCTCGGCCCCGAGCACTCGAGGCGCGCTACTCCGCGTCGAACCGGAAACCCACGCCGCGGACCGTGACGATCCGGCGGTGCGGCCCGGTGTCGTCGCCGATCTTCCGGCGCAGCCAGGAGATGTGCATGTCGAGCGTCTTCGATCCGCGCAGGTCGGAATCGCCCCACACATCGGTGAGGATCTCCTCCCGGGAGAGCAGCCGCCCGGCGTGCTCCATCAGGAAGCGCAGCAGCTCGAACTCCTTGTTGGCCAGGGCCACATCGGCACCGTCGACGGTGACCCGCCGCGCGGTCGCGTCGAGCCGGATGCCGCCCGCCTCGACCACCTCGAGGGCGTCCTGCGCGGGCGCGCTGCGCCGCAGCAGCGCGCGGGTACGGGCCATCAGCTCGAACATGCGGAAGGGCTTGCCCACGTAGTCGTCGGCGCCGGCGTCGAGGCCGACGACGAAATCCATCTCGTCGGTGCGGGCGGTGAGCATGAGCACCGCGATCTCGGGCCGGGCGGCGCGCACCTCGCGGCACACCTCGAGGCCGTCGAGCTCGGGCAGGCCCAGGTCGAGGATCAGCAGGGCGTAGTCCTCGTCGAGCGCGCGCTGCAGCGCATCGGTGCCTGTGGCGGCGACGGTCACCTCGTAGCCCTCGCGCGAGAGCGCGCGGGCCAGCGGCGATGCGATCGCCTCGTCGTCCTCGGCCAGGAGCACCCGCGTGGTCATGACCGCCGAGAGTACTCCGCCGAGCCGTCGTCGCGGCCCCGGTAGTCGTCCGCGTCGTCGAGCGCGTCCACGATGAGCGCGTGCGTGGTGGCGATGCGGGGCACGTCGGGGAAGTCGAGCGGATCCTCGCCCGCGGACTCGACGGTGAGCACCCCGCAGCGCAGCATCCGGTCGACGAGCCGCTGGTGGTACTGGACCGAGTTGATGCGGCGCAGCGGGATGTCGATCCCGCGCCGGCGCACGATGCCGGAGCGGAACATGATCCGGAGGTCGGTGACCACGAGGTGGGTCGCGCGCCAGGACGCCCACGGCCGCACCGTCCACCACCCGACGACGCCGAGCCACGCCACGACGACCGCCACGAGCAGCCAGTCCGGCCAGGCACCGTCGAGATGGGCCCGGCCGATCAGGCCCAGCGCCACCCCGGCCGCGGCGCACGCCGCGAACAGGACGAGGACGGGCACGATCATCCGCTTGGCGTGGGGTCGCACGTGCAGCAGCACCCGCTCGTCGTCGATGAGCGCCTTCTCGGGGAACGCCATCGTCACTCCGGCCGCAGGTGCGTCACGTCGCCCGCGGACAGTACGTGCCGGGTGCCCGCGTCGTCGGCCACGACGATGCGGCCCTCGGGGTCCACGTCGACCGCGCTGCCGAGCAGGACCTCGTCGGCCGGGAGCTCTACGCGGACCCGCTGCCCGACGGTGACGCACGCGTCCAGGTAGGCGGCGCGCGCCGCGGCGGGGTCGTCGATCCACGCGGTCACCCCGGCGTCGAGGTGCCGGAGATAGGCGACGGCGAGCGCGGTCCGGTCGGGGTCCTCGGCGCCGGCCAGCCGGAGCGACGTGGCCGTCGGGACCGGCACGTCCGTGGCGCCGAGCTCGGTGTTGAGGCCGGTCCCGATCACGGCGACCAGCCGGCCGTCGGGCGCGGTGGCCAGCTCGGACAGGATGCCGGCCGTCTTGCCGCCCCGCTTGCCCTCCTCGGCCTCGAGCAGGACGTCGTTGGGCCACTTCAGCCCCGCGGTCAGGCCGGTCACCTCGCGCACCGCCTGCACGGCCGCGACGCCGGTGACGAGCGACAGCCAGCCGGCGCGGGGCGCTGCGGCGGCGGGCACGGCCACCGTCACCGAGATGGACAGCTGCGTGCCGGACGGCGCGGACCAGGGGCGCTGGTGGCGGCCCCGGCCGGCGGTCTGGACATCGGCGATGAGGACGCGACCGGCCTCGTCGCCCGCGCGCACGCCGTCGGCGAGGTCGGCGTTGGTGGATCCCGTTGTGGGCACCACCGACACGTCGTGCCAGCGCGTGCCCCGTACGGCCGCGGCGATCGCCGCTCGATCGGGGAGACCTGCGGTCTCGGTCATCCGTGTCCTCCATCCCTCCCACACCGACGGGCAGTGCGCTTATTCCCCGACTCTATTGGTTACAGTCAGTGCCATGACGAGTGCCTCCACCACCGACGGCGCGGCCGACGCCCAGGGCGGCGAGCCCAGCATCCACACCACGGCCGGCAAGCTGGCCGCCTTCCGCAAGAAGGACGCCGAGGCGCTGGCCCCCATGGGTCAGGGCGCCATCGACAAGGTGCACGAGAAGGGCCGGCTCACGGCCCGCGAGCGAGTGCTGGCGCTGCTCGACGAGGGCTCGTTCGTCGAGCTCGACAAGTTGGCTCAGCACCGCTCGACGAACTTCGGGATGGCCGCCCGCCGCCCTGTCGGCGACGGCGTGGTGGCCGGCTACGGCACCATCGACGGCCGCGAGGTCTGCGTCTTCAGCCAGGACTCGACCGTCTTCGGCGGCTCGCTCGGCGAGGTCTACGGCGAGAAGATCGTCAAGGTCATGGACCTGGCCACCAAGACGGGCCGGCCGCTGGTCGGCATCATCGACGGTGCCGGTGCCCGCATCCAGGAGGGCGTCGTCTCGCTCGCCCTGTACTCGCAGATCTTCTTCCGCAACACGCAGGCCTCGGGCGTCATCCCGCAGATCTCCGTCGTGATGGGCGCGGCGGCCGGCGGCCACGTCTACTCCCCCGCGCTGACGGACTTCGTGGTGATGGTCGACCACGAGAGCCAGATGTTCATCACCGGCCCGGACGTCATCAAGTCCGTCACCGGCGAGGAGGTCACCAAGGAGGAGCTGGGCGGCGCCCAGACCCACATGACCAAGTCGGGCACGGCGCACTACGTGGCGTCCGGCGAGCAGGACGCCCTGGACTACGTCCGCGAGCTGCTCACCTACCTGCCGTCGAACAACCGCGCCGAGGCCCCCCGCTTCGTGCCCACGGACCCGCTGACCGGCTCCATCGAGGACTCGATCAACGACGAGGACCGCGAGCTCGACACGCTGATCCCGGACTCGCCGAACCAGCCCTACGACATGCACGAGGTCATCCGCCGCCTGCTCGACGACGACGAGTTCCTCGAGATCCAGCCGCAGCGCGCGATGAACATCATCAACGGCTTCGGCCGCATCGACGGCCGCAGCGTCGGCATCGTCGCGAACCAGCCCACCCAGCTGGCCGGCTGCCTCGACATCGACGCCTCGGAGAAGGCCGCCCGCTTCGTGCGCTTCTGCGACGCCTTCAACATCCCGATCGTCACCCTGGTGGACGTGCCCGGCTTCCTGCCCGGCACCGGCCAGGAGTACGACGGCATCATCCGCCGCGGCGCGAAGCTGCTCTACGCCTACGGCGAGGCGACCGTCCCGAAGATCACCGTCGTCACCCGCAAGGCCTACGGCGGCGCGTACTGCGTGATGGGCAGCAAGGACATGGGCGCCGACATCAACCTCGCGTGGCCCACCGCCCAGTTCGCCGTCATGGGCGCGGGCGGGGCCGTCGGCTTCGTCTACCGCAAGGAGCTGGCCGAAGCCGCGAACAAGGGCGAGGACGTCGACGCGCTGCGCCTGACGCTGCAGCAGGAGTACGAGGACACTCTGGTCAACCCGTACGTGGCGGCCGAGCGCGGCTACGTCGACGCGGTGATCCCGCCCTCGCACACCCGCGGCCAGATCGTGACGGCCCTGAACATGCTCGAGCGCAAGGTGGTCGCCACCCTGCCCAAGAAGCACGGGAACATCCCGCTGTGACCGCGAACGACAAGCCGGTGGAGCCGAGCACGGCGGACGTCGAGAAGCTCAGCGCCGCCATCCGGTTCGAGAAGGGCAACCCCTCGGCCGCGGACGTGGCGGCCGTGGTCGCGGTGCTCGCCGCCGCGACGGGCTCCGCACCGCAGACCGGCCCCGAGGGCCCGAAGTCGCTGTGGGGCAGCAACCGCGAGCGGATGAGGCCGCAGTACTTCAACGGCCCCAACGCCTTCACCAGCCAGACCCCCGTGTTCTGGACGAAGGGCTCTTGACCCCTCCCGTTCGTCTCGTCCTCGCGTCGGCCTCGCCGGCCCGGTTGTCGGTGCTCCGCGGCGCCGGCACCACGCCGCTGGTCTCGGTCTCCCGGGTCGACGAGGACGCCGTCCAGGCGGCACTGCCCGCCGGGACCACGCACGAGGACACCGTGCTCGCCCTGGCCCGCGCCAAGGCGCGCGACGTGGTGGCCCGGGTCCTCTCCGAGGAGCCCGTGCCGGGCCGCGCCGTGGTGATCGGCTGCGACTCCATGCTCTCGATCGACGGCGAGCTGGTCGGCAAGCCCCACACCCCGGACATCGCCGCTGCGCGCTGGCGCGCGATGCGCGGCCGCGCGGGCCACCTCCTCACGGGGCACTGCGCGGTCCTCCTGTCCGACGGTGCCGTCGCCGGCGAGGCCACCGGCACCCGGTCCACGGCCCTGCGGTTCGGCGCACCGTCGGACTCCGAGATCGACGCCTATGTCGCGACCGGAGAACCCCTGCAGGTGGCGGGGGCCTTCACTCTGGACGGTCTGGGCGGATGGTTCGTCGAGGGCATCGACGGTGACCCCAGTTCCGTCATCGGCATCTCCCTCCCGCTGACACGCGGGCTGCTGAGTGAGCTGGGCGTCAGCGTCACCGACCTCTGGTAGCGCAACCCCGTAAACTCCGCTGTAGCGAGTTCCCGCAACTGGAGGAGCGCGGATGACTGCAGAACCCTGGGTCGAGCCCGAACCCGACGATCCCTCGCAGCTCCTGTCGATCCTGCCGGGCCCCTGGCACGGCCAGTTCCTGGTCGAGTACCGAGCCGCACTCGACACGGCACGCAATGACCTCGGCCAGTGGTCCGAGTTGCGCGCGGTGCTCCATCGATGGCGGCTCCGCGCCGTTGCTTACTCGGCACCCGGTTTCGAGACTGCTGCTGCAGCTGCACGGGAGACGGAGGCGAAGGACCTGCACCCCATTCCGGGGTGGGAAGCCCGGCAATGACCTATCAGCCCAGGATGATCAAACCTGCGCCGGCGCAGTACCACGATCTCCTGAGCACCAACGAGGTCGCACACGATGCATTCCTCACCCGCGTCGCAGAACTAGTGGCCGCACCGTGGGATTCCTGGCCGACGCGCCCCGACGCGCATCCGGAGTACCGCGACCGCAGTTCGGTAGTCACGGCCTACTGTCCTTCCTCGTCGACGACGAGGCCGAGATGCTGATCATCTTCAGCATCGTGTGGATCGGATAGAGGCGGCCGCAACCTTCAGATGGCCTCAGCCCCATCCCCGGGCGCCCCAAGCCTGATCTTCACCATCACGGACGTGTCGGACCTCACAGGTTCATCGATCGACAGTACGTAAGCATCCCGTTAACACCGCGAGATCACCACGTTTCCGCAGTTCCGCCGCACGGTTGAGGCTTCGATCACGTACAGCGTCCGAACTGCGGGAACACCCGGGCGTCCCTCGGCGAGGATCTACCACAACCCTGGTCAAGGGTCAGATCGCGTGACGAGCGACACTACTCGTTCGTCTCGCGAAAGGAATGAACCCCGTCTTAGCGTCTTCTCATGACCACGACGCTCCGCCCCCTCGCCTCCTCCGAGATCGGCTTCGTGGGCCCGCATCCCACGACGTGCGCCTTCGAGCTGACCGTGCGCGGCCCGCTGGACATCGATGCGCTGACCGCTGCGCTCGCCGCGCTGCGCGCCGAGCACCCCGAGCTCGACGCCGCCGTCGCCCCCAGCGGCGACGGCTTCGCGTTCGTCGCCCCTGTCGCCGGCGCCGGAATCTCCGACGAACCCGGCGACCTCCTGGTCGACCCCACCTCGGCGCTCGCCCGCCTGCACATCGCGACGCTCGGCGACCGGCATCGGGTCGCCCTGGCCGTCAGCCACGCCCTCGCCGACGGCACCCACCTGTTCGCCCTCTTCGCCCGGCTCTGGACGCACTACACGGCACTGGTGCGCACCGGTGCGACGACGACCGCCGAACCGCATCCGTTCCCGCGCTCCGCACAGGCCGTCCTCGCCGAGCTCGACGTCCCCAAGGTCAGCACCGGCCGCGCCCGGCTCGACGGTGCGCGGTGGTACGGCGCGGCGCCCGTCCTCGGCACGGCGGACCACGCGGACGAGCACCTCCCCGACACGGTCTCGCTCCGGTTCTCCCCCGCGACCACCGCGCGGTTCCGCGAGGCGGCGCAGGGCGTCGGCGTGAGCGCGCTGCTCTCCGGCGTCCTGCTCTGCGCCGAACGCGCGGGATTCCTCGACGAGGACCCCGCCGCGCCGATCCGGATCGGCGCGATGACGCTCGTCGACCTGCGCCACCGGGTGCGCCCCTTCCTCGCCCCGACCGAGGTCACCAACTTCGTCGGCGCCTCCTACGCCGCGCCCGAGATCACCGGCAGCACAGACCCCGCCGCACTGGGCACGGCCGTCGCGACCGCGGCGCGCAACGACATCACCTCCGGCCGCGCGCTCGCGGCGCTGGCCACCGCCACGGCCACCGCCACGGCCACCGCCGCCGAGCCGCCGGTCGTGGTGAGCAATCTCGGCGTGCTCGACGTCGAGCTGCCCGACGGGCTCGTCGCGGAGGACCTGCGGCCGATCGTCTCGATGGACGCCGCGGGCCTGCGCGTCCCCGCCGGGTCGCGACGGCCGTCCCCGTCGGCCACCATCCACCAGATCTCGACCTTCCGCGGGCGGCTCGGGATCGACGCGATCACCCTGGGCGGCACCGCTTCTCCCGCGGCACGGACCGCGGTCGCCGACCGCATCGACACACTCGTCCAGACCGCGACCCGCCGGTCCCCCGCCGCCTGACCCGTCGCACGTACGCCGCCTCACCGTTCAGAACAGGAGCCGCTCATGCAGACCCACCGCGCACTCACCTTCTCCGAGGCGTCCTTCGTCCGGCCCGCCTCGCGCGAGGTGATCGGCACGTCGTACGCGCTGCGGGGCGTCGTCGACGTCACGGCGCTGCGGTCGGCGTTCGCGGCGCTGCTAGAGGAGTACCCCGTGCTGGCGGCACGGATCGTGGACGTCAAGGGCCGCCCGCACTTCGCCCCGGGCGACCCGACGGTGGCCGCGGCCATCGGTTTCCGCGACAGCGCGGCGCCCTGGACCGGCTACGCCCAGACACCGCCCTGGTTCGTCGGCGCCGACCAACTGGCGGCGCTGACGCTGACCGGGATCGGGGACGACTACCGGCTGACCCTCTGGGCCAGCCACGCCGCGACCGACGGCTCCGGCATCGTCGCGATCGCCGCCCGGCTATTCGCGCTGTACACCGCGCTGGCGAGCGGCGCGACGCCGATCGTGCGGCGCGCCGGGGACTTCCCCGCCGAGCCGCACCGGGTGATGGCCGAGCGCGGGCACCTGCCCGGGGAGGTGGACTACGAGGAGCGGCTCGCGGGCACCGTCTGGCACGGTGCGGTGCCGAAGGACTTCCCGGACGAGCCGGGCTCCGACGTCGACGACGTGCTGCGGATCCGCTTCGGCACTGCCGAGACCGCCGCGCTCGACACCGCCGCCCGCGCCCACGGCGTCTCCACGCACGCGCTGGTCAGCGGCATCATCGCCCGCGCCGAGCTCGCCGAATGCGCGGAGGACGCGGCGGTGGCGTTGCTCACCCCGGTCGACTTCCGCAGCCGCGTCGATCCGCCCATCCCGCTGCGGTCGGTGACCGCGCTGTGCGGCTTCTCGTACGTGGCGGTCACCGACGCCCCCACCGCGGACATCGCCCGGACCGTGTCGGACCGGATCCGTGCGGACGTGCGCGACGGCACCGTCCTGCGGACCGCCGTGAGCCCGATGCCCGACCCGCGGACCCGTCGCCACGGCCCGCCCGTTCTCATCAGCAACCTCGGCGCGGTGCCCGATCCCCTCACGCCCGCCGGGCTCGAGGTCCGCGACTTCCACGCGCAGATCGTCCGGAGCGCCGCCGGCATCCGCGAGTACGCCGCCGGCCACGTCGGCGAGAGTGCTCCCGCCGTGCCGATCGGCACCTCGTACCTGGTCTCGACCTTCGGCGGCCGGCTGTCGATCGAGTCGCGCGCGCTGCCCGGCACGCTCGACGGTGCCGTCCGTCTCCGTCTCCTCGAACGGATCGCGGACGGTGCGCACGCGCTGCTCGAGATCGGCACCGCCGCATGACCGTCCCCCTCGCCGACACCGAGTCGCCACCGGCCCCGCCGGTGGCGCTGCTCGTCGACGTCGGCCTGCAGGTGGGCGTGTACCTGGCGTTGCGCTACCTGTTCGGCGTGGGGCAACTGATCGCCCTCGTCACCGGCACGACGCTCGTGGCGGTCCGGATCCTGGTCCGCTCGTCGGTGCGGCGCGCGGCCGATCCGCTGGAGCTGTTCACCCTCGTGCTCCTCGCCTCGTCCATCACGGCCGCCGCGATCTCGGGCAGTCCCCGGGTGATCCTCCTCGTGGAGACGGGGATCGGCGGGCTCATGGCCGCCGCGATCTGCGCGGGCCTCGTACTGCGACGGCCGGCGGTCGCGACGCTGATGATGCGACTGGCCGTGCGCGGGGACGCCGCACGGGCCCAGCGGTGGAACCGCCGCGTCCGGACCGAACGCCGATGCGTCCGAGCCATCGGTGCCGTCGATCCGCTGTGGCTGGTCGCGGTCGTCCTCAGCACCGCGGCGTCGATCACCGCCGCCCTGAGCATGCCGATCGACTACGCGGTGGTCGCGTGTCAGCTGATCCCGCTGCTGGTCGCCGTGCCGGTCCTGCCGCTGACGCTGCTGCTCCTGCGCCCGGTGCGCGCATCGCTGGCCGCCGTCGACGACGACGCCGTCGTCCCCCGAACCGAGCTCCGCCCGACCGCCGAAAGGACTTCTCCGACATGAAGGTCTGCATCCTCGCCATGGGCAGCCGTGGCGACGTCCAACCGACGATCGCGATCGGTCTCGCGCTCCGTGCCCGCGGGCACGACGTGACGATCGCCGCCATGGGCGACCCGCTGGTCGCGCTGATCCGGTCGGCGGGTCTGGACGCCCACCGGCTCAACGACATCGTGCCCGACTACGACGACGACTACCGCGAGGTGATCCACCGCCCCGTCGAGCGGATGCGGGCCTACGGCCGGTGGTTGGTGCGCAACATCGCCACCATCTCCCGGGAGACGGAGGCCGTGTGCCTGGACGCCGATGTGGTCCTGACCCATTCGGACGCCGTCGATTTCGCGCTCCCGATCACCCGGCGCAGCGGCGCGAGCATCATCAGTTACCGGTTCTTCCCGGGCACCGTCAACAGCGTCTACCCCATGACGCAGTACACCCCGGCCGGTCTGACCAGTGACGTGCTGTCGCGCTCGCCGCGCATGGTCAAACGCGCGACGTGGACGCTCGGCGACTCCTTCACGTGGACCCACGTGCGGGCGGCGGTGAACTACCACCGGATGTCGGTGGGCGAGGCCCCCTACCGCTCGCGGCGCGCGAAGAACCGCGACGCGCACGAGATCGTCGACCTGCAGCTCTACGACGCCGCCCTGACCCCTGCCCTGGTGCCCGAGTTCAGCCGCACCCGGCCGATGCTGGGCTTCCCGGAGGTCCCCGCCGACGCGTGGCTGCGCCAGGGTGAACGCAAGCGCACGGACGCCGATCTGATGCAGTGGTTGCGCGACGGCGCCGCCCCGATCTACTGGGGCTTCGGCAGCATGCGGATCGCGGATCCCGACGGGATGGCGCGGACCTTCGCGCGGGTCTGCGCCGAGCGCGGTCGACGGGGCCTCGTCGTGGCGGGCTGGAGCGACCTCGTGGGCGCCGACCTCGGCGATCACGTCCGCGTCGTCGACGAGGTGGTCCACGCCGAGGTGCTGCCGCTCTGCGCGGCCGCCGTCCACCACGGCGGCGCGGGCACCACCGCGGCGTCGCTGCGTGCGGGTCTGCCCACGCTGATCTGCCCGGTGCTCGCCGATCAGCCCTTCTGGGGCGCCCGGGTCGCCGACCTCGGCGTCGGCGCGTGCCTGCCGATGCGCGGCGTGACCCCGGAGCGGCTGCACGCCGCCTTCGACGTCCTGCTCGATCCCGCCGTCCGCCGTCGGGCGCAGCGGATCTCGTCGCTCATCGACCTGGGCGACATCCCCGCCCGGCGCGCCGCGACGATCATCGAGTCGATCGCCGAGGACGACGGGGTGGACGTGCGCTGCGCGCCGGCGCTGTCGGCGCCCGACACCGTCGACTTCGACGCCGCCACGGTCGCCTCCCTCGCCGGACTGGAGGTCTGAGATGCCCAGCCGCCCATTGACCCCGCTCGAGATCCCCTACGTCCTCACCGGGACCGTCTCGAGCGGCAGCTTCACCGTCCGGGGACCGATCGACGCGGGCCGCCTCGCCCGCGCGTACGCCGCCCTCCGCCGCGAACACCCCGTGCTCGCGGGTCGGATCGCGGCGCACGCCTTCGGTTTCGACCTGATCGCGCCGGACGCGGCACCGGACGAGACGGCCGCACCGATCCAGGTCGAGCTGCGCCCCTTCGCACCCGGCGATGTCCGCCTCGGAGTCGACGCCGCGCAGGAGATCGCCGCGGTGCAGCTGGTCTCGGACGGCGACCTGCACCGGGTCACGCTGGGCGTAAGCCACGCCGTCGCCGACGGCGCGCACGCGCTGTACCTGAACCTGCGGCTGTGGGAGCTGTACTCGGGTGCCGAGCCCGCGGACCCGGCCGGGCTGCCCGCAGCCCCGACGGACCTGGCGGATCGCCTCGCGGCGGGCGCGCCGCCGGCAGGGTCCGTCATCGAGGTGCTCCCCACCGCGACCGTGCCCGCACCCGCCGATGTCGACGCCGGGGACTTCGCCTTCGACCGGATCCGCCTCGACGCCGCGGCGACCGGTGCGCTGCGGCGCCGGGCGAAGGAGGCGGGCCTGAGCGTCCACGGCCTCCTCGCCGGGATCATCGTCGCAGCGGAGCGCGCCGAGCTCGACCGGCCCGCCGACGAGGCGGTCCCGCTGGCCGTGTTCAGCCCCGTCGACCTGCGGGCCCGCGCCGAGCCCGCGGTCCCCGCAGCGGCGGTCACCAACTTCGCGGGATCGTCGACGGTGCCCATCGCGGTACGGGGTGACACGGCTCCCGAGGAGATCGGCCGCGCCGTCCTCGAGCGGCTCCGCGCCGACCTCGCGGACGGCACCGTCGCGGCCGCCCTCGCGGGCTCCGCGCCGGTGACGGTGACGGGCGGGGCTCCCGTGCGACTGAGCAACATCGGCGCGGTTCCGGCACCGTCGACCCCGGACGGCGTCGTCGCGCTGGACTTCCACACCAGCTCGGAGGTCGACATCGAGCGAGTCCGCGCCCTCGTGCACGGCGCGCCGCCCGAGGCACTGGCCCCACTCGTCGGGCTGCACCACCACGCGCTGACCTTCGACGGACGGCTGTCGATCGAGCTGCGGCACGCCCCGGGCACGCTCGCCCCAGGGGTCGTCCGGCGGATCCGGGACCGGATCGCGGCCGGCCTGGTCGGCGCCGGGGCCGCCGCATGACGGCCGACCTGCTCGCGTTCGTCGACCAGGGCGCGGCCTCGGCCACCCGCGCGACGGGGCGCAATTCGCTCATCCAGGTGGTGTGGACCTACGACCGCGGGATCGACCTGCCCGGTCTGGAGCGATTCCGGAGCGCGCTCACGGAGGGTCTGCTGGGCCGGCGGATCGCCCACTCGCCGCTGCCCTTCGGCCGCGACCGCTGGGTGGCCACCGCCGCGGCCCCGCGGATCGCGGTGGAGGCGGCTCCACGCCCGCGGGAGGCGATCGACGGTTGGCTCGACGAGCGCGCCGCGGCCCCGATCGATCCGTGGTCCGGGCCGGGCTGGCACCTCGGGGTGCTGCCGCTCACGGACGGCGGCTCCGCGGTCACGCTGGTGGTCTCGCACGTCCTCGCCGACGGGGTCGGCACCGCGACCGCGGTCGCGGAGGCCGCGCTGGGCACGGCCCGGGACCTGCCCTACCCGCGTGCGGCCGCCGCCCCGCTCGCCGCCGCCCGACGGGACGCCGCCCTGGCGGCCCGCGAGCTGCCCGCCGCCGCGCGGGCCGCAGCGGCGGCGACCCGGCTGGCCCGGGGGCGCCTCGAGCACGACGGTCCCGCGCGCGACCACCCCGTCGGACCCGACCGCTGGACCGTCGCGCACCTCGACCGCGCCGACCTCGCCGCCCGCGCGGCCGCGCTCGGCGGCACCGAGTCCACCCTCCTGTTCCGGGCCGCCGCTGAGATCGCCGCCGAGCTCGGCTGGGTCCGTCCCGACGGGCAGGCCGTACTCGGGCTGTCCGTGAACCGGCGCGAGGAGGGCGACCTGCGCGGTAACGCCATCGTCGACGCGGAGGTCGTCGTCGACCCCGCCGCCGGCGCCGGCGGCGTCGTCGTCCTCCGCGCCGACGTCAAGGGAGTGCTCGGCGCGCTCCCGGACGCCGGGCGCTACGACGCGTTCGGCCCGCTGCTCACGCTCCTGCCCCGCCGCACCCTGGCCGCGCTGGTCGACGCGCCGCCCGACCCGGCGCGTCCCGTGACCACCTGTGCCGGCGTCGGCGCCCTGCCCGCGCCGGTCCGCGCGCCCGACGGCAGCGCCGCGGACCGCACCTGGTTCCGGCTGGCGTGGTCCGCGCTGCCGGGCCGGACCGCCGCGGACCGTCCCGCCCACCTGTACGTCGGGTGGACCGGCACCGACGAGGAGACCACCGTGTTCGCCGCGACCAACCTCGCCGCCGCCGTCGACCTGCGCGGCGTCGTCGCGCGGGCGGTCGCGCACGGGGGCTAGGCTGACGGGCGTGGCTATCGAGACCGATCCGAGCGCGGAACTGCAGGACTACGCACACCCCGAGCGCCTCGTCACCGCGGACTGGCTGAGCGGACACCTGGGGGTCCCCGGCCTCAAGGTGATCGAGTCCGACGAGGACGTGCTCCTCTACGACATCGGGCACATCCCGACGGCGCAGAAGGTCGACTGGCATCTGCACCTCAACGACCCGGTGACGCGCGACTACATCACCGGCGAGCAGTTCGCGGAACTGATGCGCAGCAAGGGCATCAGTCGCGACGACACCGTGGTGATCTACGGCGACAAGTCGAACTGGTGGGCCGCTTACGCGCTGTGGGTGTTCACGCTGTTCGGCCATCCGGACGTCCGCCTGCTCGACGGTGGCCGGGACCTGTGGATCAGCGATGCGCGCGACGTCTCGCTGGAGCAGCCGGAGTACCCGCACAGCGACTACCCCGTCGTGGAGCGCGACGACTCGGTGATCCGCGCCTTCGCCGACGAGGTCCGCGCCGATCTCGGCCGCCGCGCCCTCGTCGACGTGCGCTCCCCGCAGGAGTACACCGGCGAGCGCACCCACATGCCCGACTACCCGGAGGAGGGCGCCCTGCGCGGCGGGCACATTCCCACCGCGGTGTCGATCCCGTGGGCGAAGGCGGCCCGGCAGGACGGCCGGTTCCTGCCCCACGCCGACCTCCTCGAGGTGTACGGCGGCCTGGATTCGACGGCGCCCGTCACGGCGTACTGCCGGATCGGTGAGCGCTCGAGCCACACGTGGTTCGTGCTCACGCACCTCCTCGGGTTCGACGACGTCCGCAACTACGACGGTTCCTGGACCGAGTGGGGCAACACGGTGCGGGCGCCCATCGTCCGCGGCGAGGAGCCTGGCGCGGCCCCGACCGCCGGATCATGAGCGGTCTCCCGCAGCCCCTGGCGGAGATCGTCGACGACTTCGCCGGCGTCGGCGAGCAGGACCGGCTCGAGCTGCTGCTCGAGTTCTCGCGCGAGCTGCCGGCGCTCCCCGAGCACCTGACGGCAGCGGCGATGGAGCCGGTGCCGGAGTGCCAGTCGCCGCTGTTCCTCGACGTCGACGCCTCCGACCGGGAGGCCGTCCGGCTGTATTTCAGCGCGCCGCCCGAGGCGCCGACCACGCGCGGCTTCGCGTCGATCCTCGCGCAGGGTCTCGACGGCCAGTCCGCCGCGGCGATCGCCGCCGTCCCCGACGACTTCCACCACGCGCTCGGCCTCGATTCCGTGGTCAGCCCCTTGCGCCTGCGCGGGATGTCGGCGATGCTGGCGCGCATCAAACGACGCCTCGCCGCCTAGCCCTGCCGGAAGTCCCCCATGCAATTCACCGAGCTGGACGCGTACCCGCTGCGCCCGGGGGAACTCCGCAACTGGACCCCGACGACGGGTCCCGCGGCGCGCTGGCGCGATGACCCGCGCGGCACCTCGCACGTGCACGAGGCGCATCTGCGCGGCGCGCAGGCGATCCTGCGGCGCCGGCACATCGACGGGGGCCGCGAGTCCTGGCTCGGCGTCGGCATCGAATTCGAGGAGCCCCTGTCCATCCCCGGGCTGCGCACCGCGCTGCGGGCGTGGATCGACCGGCACGAGGTCCTGCGCACCCACGTCTTCCTCGACGACGACGGTGCGCCGTTCCGCCGGAGCGCGCAGACGGCCACCGTCGACCTGCGGATCAGGACGATCGGCACCTACCGGTCCACCGGACCGCTCGTCGAGCAGCTGCTGGGTGAGTTCGACCGGTCCACGGCCCCGCTGACCTGGCCCGCGTACATGTTCTCCACGGTGTCGCGGGACGACTCGTTCACGCTGTTCTTCGCGGCGGACCACTCACTGCTGGACGGCTACTCCCTGATCCTGAGCCCCCACGAGCTCCGCGAGCTCTACCGCGAGGCGATCAGCGAGGACGCCGCGCGCCTCCTGCCGACCGGCAGTTACGTGAACTACTCGGACACCGACCGGCAGGTCGCGGACCGGGCCGACGCGAGCCACCCGGCGTCGCGGATGTGGAACGAGTACCTCAGTGAGACCGGGTTCCGGCCCGATCCCTTCCCCATGCCCCTGCTGCCGATCAGCGCCAAGATCCTCGCGGACGAGACCCGCGCGGCGCTGAGTCGCGACCCCGACGGCGTACCCCGGCTGCCTCAGGGTGCGCTGAACTTCCACCTGCTCGACGACGAGCGGGCCAACAACTTCGCCCGCGTGTGCTCCGAGTCCGGCGCATCGCTGGTCACCGGTGTTCTCGCGGGCATGGCCAAGATCAACACCGACCTCGGATTCGGGCCGGTGTTCCGGTGCGCCGTCACCCGGCACACCCGCGACGCCGAGCAGTGGATCGCCGCGCTCGGCTGGTTCGTCGGCATCGCGCCGTTCCGGCTGGACACCACCGGCGCACGCACCTTCGGCGAGCTGGCGCAACGCGCACAGGGCGAATGGAAGCGGTCCAAGGCGGGCAGCACCCTGCCCTACCTGCGCATCGCCGAGGCGCTCGCGGACCTGCCCGATCACTCGCAGGCGCCGCCGCCGCGGTTCGTCGTCTCCTTCATGGACACCCGCTCCGCCCCCGGCTCCGATGTCAACGACGCGGGCGGCGCCGCGGCCCTGCGCTCGCGCGACTACTCCATCGAGGACGTCTACCTCTGGATGCTGCGCACACCGTCCGGACTTCACGTGGCTGCGCGGTTCCCGGGCTTCGAGACAGCGCGCCGGAGTGTCACGCTGTACCTCGGGGCGCTACGTTCGATGCTGACCGAGATCGGCGACGCGGGAGTTACTCGCGGGTAACCGAAACCGACCGGGGACTGTCGGCTTCGCAACAAGTGAGTAGGCATACACTCGTCAGGAGTTTGAGCCCCCGACGGGACAACGACGGCGACGCGCCCGCGCTCGCCCAGGGAACGAGGAGACTTGAGTGGCAGCCCACGCTGACAAGAAGATCGAGAAGGTGCTCATCGCCAACCGCGGTGAGATCGCCGTCCGCGTCATTCGCGCCGCCCGGGACGCCGGCCTGACCAGCGTCGCCGTGTACGCGGAGCCCGACGCCGAGGCGAAGTTCGTGCGCCTGGCCGACGAGGCCTTCGCCCTCGGCGGACAGACCTCGGCCGAGTCCTACCTCGTCTTCGACAAGATCCTCGACGCCGCGAAGAAGTCGGGCGCCGACGCGATCCACCCCGGCTACGGCTTCCTCTCGGAGAACGCCGACTTCGCGCAGGCCGTCATCGACGCGGGCCTGACCTGGATCGGCCCGTCGCCCTCGTCGATCCGCGATCTCGGTGACAAGGTCACCGCGCGCCACATCGCCGAGCGCGCCGACGCCCCGATGGCGCCCGGCACCAAGGACCCGGTCAAGGACGCCGACGAGGTCGTCGCGTTCGCGAAGGAGTACGGCGTGCCCGTCGCCATCAAGGCGGCGTTCGGCGGCGGCGGCCGCGGCATGAAGGTCGCGTACACGATCGACGAGATCCCCGAGCTCTTCGAGTCGGCCACCCGCGAGGCGGTCTCCGCCTTCGGCCGCGGCGAGTGCTTCGTCGAGCGGTACCTGGACAAGGCCCGCCATGTCGAGGCGCAGGTCATCGCCGACCAGCACGGCAATGTCATCGTCGCCGGTACCCGCGACTGCTCGCTGCAGCGCCGGTTCCAGAAGCTCGTCGAGGAGGCCCCCGCGCCCTTCCTCACCACCGAGCAGCGCACCACCATCCACGAGTCGGCCAAGCGCATCTGCCGCGAGGCGGGCTACTACGGCGCCGGCACCGTCGAGTTCCTCGTCGCGGCCGACGGCCTGGTCAGCTTCCTCGAGGTGAACACCCGCCTGCAGGTCGAGCATCCCGTCACCGAGGAGACCGCGGGGATCGACCTGGTGCGCCAGCAGTTCCGCATCGCCGAGGGCAAGGAGCTGGAGATCACGGAGGATCCTACTCCGCGCGGCCACTCCTTCGAGTTCCGCATCAACGGCGAGGACGCGGGCCGCGGCTTCCTGCCCGCTCCCGGCCCCATCACCGTCTACCGCGAGCCCACCGGCCCCGGCGTGCGCGTCGACTCGGGCGTGGATCAGGGCGATGTCATCGGCGGCCAGTTCGACTCGATGCTCGCCAAGCTCATCGTGACCGGCGAGAACCGCGAGCAGGCGCTGGAGCGGTCGCGGCGCGCGCTGGCCGAGTTCGAGGTCGAGGGCCTCGCCACGGTCATCCCGTTCCACCGCCACATCGTCTCCAACCCCTCGTTCATCGGGGATGAGAACGGTTTCGAGGTCTACACCAAGTGGATCGAGACCGATTGGGAGAACCCGATCGAGCCCTACACCGGTGGCCAGCCCATCGAGGAGGACGACGCCCTTCCCCGCCAGAACGTGGTCGTCGTCGTCGACGGTCGCCGCGTCGAGGTCTCCCTGCCGGGCGAGCTGTCGCTCGGCGGTGGTGGCGGTGCCGCAGGTGGCGCCGGCGTCATTCGCCGCAAGCCGAAGGCGCGTACCCGCGACCGCGGCGCCGGCGTGGCCGCGACCGGCGACTCGGTCACGGCTCCCATGCAGGGCACCGTCGTCAAGGTGGCCGTCGAGGACGGCCAGCAGGTCAGCGCGGGCGATCTGGTCGTGGTCCTCGAGGCCATGAAGATGGAGAACCCCGTCGCCGCGCACAAGGACGGCGTCATCACCGGCCTGGCCGTCGAGCCGGGTACTGCTGTCACGCAGGGCACCGTCCTGCTCGAGATCAAGTCCGACGAGGACTGATCGTTTGGATCCCGTCGGCCTGAACGTCGGGGCGTGGTACCTCACGGAACTGCGCCCCGACGCCTGGCTGGCCGACGAGGCCTACGCCTGGGCCGTCCGCGTCAACACCACAGGCGATTCGATCGGCGAGGTCGTCCTGCACCCGTCCGGTGCGGTCACCGTCGACGGGCCGGACAGCGAGGGCCTGCGCACCGCACGCGCCGCGGTCGAGCGGTTCGGCGCGTCGCTGTAGCCAAATCCCCGTGCGCGGGCGCCCGACGGGCGATGATCGTCGCATGGCGAGAAAGCCGGAGCCCCCGAAGGCCCCACCCAGCATCAGCGAATCGGTCAACGACCTCGTCGACTCCGTGCGGTCCGCCGCCGGTCGCGCGATGGACAACACCGGCCGCACCGTGACCAGCGTCGGCAAGCTCAGCACCATCCCGCCCGACACCATCGAGCTCATCGCCGAGCTGCCGAAGGTGATGCTCGCGATGGCCGACATGATCGAGCGGGCCAACAACGTGATCGACCGCGTCGAGCGGCTCACGGCCGTCGCGGATCCCGCGCTCAACACCCTCGACGCCGTGCTCCCCCCGCTTGTCGAGGTCACCGGAAAGCTCAGCGAGGTGCAGCGCGGCGTCAACAAGCTGCCCGGGGTGAGCCACCTCCGCAAGGCCACCGGCCTGTCCGACTGAGCTACTCCCCGCGCACGTGGTGCGCGCGCTCGCCCTGCGGGCCGTAGATGCCGAGGTACTCGACCGGCTTGCCGTCGGCGCTGCCGAACCAGTGCGGGAGCCGGGTGTCGAACTCGATCACCTCGCCGGGCTTGATCACCATCTCCTTCTCGCCCAGGATGAGGCGCAGCGCGCCGTCGAGGACGTACACCCAGTGGTAGCCGGGGTGCGAGACGGGGGTGGGCGCGGCACCGTCGCCCGGACGGGGCCGGATGACCTCTTTGAAGGTGCGCAGGCCACCCGCGCGGCGGGTCAGCGGGACGACGGTGCGGTCGCCGTGACGAACCGGCTTGAGTCGCACCCGCGGATCGCCGGTCTCGGGGGCGTCGACGAGCTCGTCGAGCGGCAGGCCGTAGGTGCGCGCGAGCGGGAGCAGCAGCTCCAGCGTGGGCTTGCGGGTTCCGCCCTCGAGCCGCGAGAGCGTGCTCACCGAGATGCCGGTGGCCTCCGCGACCGCTGTCAGGGTGATGTCGCGCTCCTGCCGGATGGCCCGCAGCCGCGGGCCGACGTGCGCGAGCACCGGATCGTCGTCACTCATGCCCGCCATTGTGCCGCTACTCGAACGGGTTCACGGTCTTCACGCCCGTGCCGGCGGTGGCGAACACCCTTCAGATAGCGGACCGTGGTCCGCTACGCTACGGTGGAAAGCGACGCCCGGACCGGGCGAACACTCATCGAAGGGGCGCTCATGAAGATCGGCATCATCGAAGGATCCATCCGCGACGGCCGCAAGGCGGAGCAGGTCGGCCAGTGGGTCGCCGCCGCGGCGGGGGCGCGCGAGGACGTCGAGGTCACCGTGCTCGACCTCAAGGAGTTCGACATCCCGCTCCTGACCTCGGCCACCGTGCCCGGCGCCGCCAACCGGCAGTACGACAGCGCCGCAGTGACGGCCTGGGGCGAGGCGATCGACGCGCAGGACGGCTTCGTCTTCGTGACCCCGGAGTACAACCACTCCGTCCCCGGCGCGTTCAAGAACGCCTTCGATTCGATCGGGCCGGAGTGGGCCGGCAAGACCGTCGGCTTCGTGGCGTACGGCGCCGACGGCGGCGTCCGCGCCGTGGAGCACTGGCGCCAGATCACCGCGAACTTCTCGATGGTCGACGCCCGCGCGCAGGTCAGCCTGGGCCTGTTCACGGACTTCGACGGCGAGGGGAACTTCGCGCCGATCGACCGCCGCCCCGCGGAGCTCTCGGCCCTGCTGGACGAGCTCACCGCCGCCACCGAGCGCCACCTGGTCGCCGCCGCGCGCTGACCGGACACGCCGATCCCCCGGCCCCGCGAGGGCGGGTCCGGGGGATCAGCGGATTCGGAGACTCAGGGCCAGGTGATGACGCCGCGCTGGAAGGTCTGCGAGTAGGTGCCGGTCGCGGAGCGGATCTCGGGCCCCGTCGGGTAGCCGTACGTGCCGGACTCGCGCTTGGCGGAGCTCCACTTCACGAGGATCTCGCCCCACACCGGCCAGGCGCCATTCGCGGGCGACCAGTAGATCACGCCGCCCTGGAAGGCGTTCATCGCCCCGGTGACGGCGTTGAACGGGCCGCGCGCCTGCAACTCGTCGGTGATCGGGTAGCCGAGCGGGCCGTTCTCCCAGCGGTTCTCACCCCACTTGGCGCGGATCGCGCCGCCGATCTCGTGCGCATTACCGCCGTCCGCCGCGGGGTGCCAGTAGAAGGACGCCTGGTTCTTGAAGGTCTGGAACTTGCCACCGCGACCGGCATTGGTCTCCGGGATCAGGGGGACGCCCCAGGTCGGGGTGCCGCCGGTGGCGAAGTAGGAGACCTCGATCTGGCCCTTCACCAGGAAGCGGCCCACCTGCTGATCGGCCCGGGCGACGGCGGCCACGCCGCCGCTGATGCCGACGGCGATGGCCACCGCGGCGACGACGCCCCGGAACCAGGCGCGACGGTGGTCGTTCGAGAAGATGTGCGTGGCCATACCTGCTCCTTCGGCTCTTACCTCTCGTTCATCATGAACCACATCAGTAACACGGACAACGACTGCCACAGGGCGTGTCGGTGCTCTGCGTCATGATGAAGACATGCCGGACGCCCTCCGGGCGTTCACGCCCGCCACCGCCGAGTGGTTCACCGAGTCCTTCGCCGCCCCCACCTCGGCGCAGGCGGGCGCGTGGCGGTCCATCTCGCAGGGCGACAACACGCTCGTCGTCGCGCCCACCGGCTCCGGCAAGACCCTCTCCGCCTTCCTCTGGGCCCTGGATCGACTCGCCGCGCGGGCACCGTCGGAGCAGCCCGACGGTGCCGCCCGGCCCGGCACGTCCGTGCTCTACATCTCCCCGCTCAAGGCCCTCGCGGTCGATGTGGAGCGCAACCTGCGCGCCCCGCTGGCCGGCATCGCCAGGGTCCGCGAGCGGCGTGGCGAACCGGCGCCGGTGGTCACCGTCGGAGTGCGATCGGGTGACACGCCCGCCCAGCAGCGGCGGCAGCTCGTCCGCACGCCCCCGGACATCCTCATCACCACGCCCGAGTCGCTCTACCTCATGCTCACCTCGCAGGCCCGCGAAACCCTCGCGCACGTGCACACGGTGATCGTCGACGAGGTGCACGCCGTCGCCGGTACCAAGCGTGGCACCCACCTGGCGCTGTCGCTGGAGCGGCTCGACGCGCTGCTCCAGCGCCCCGCACAGCGGATCGGGTTGTCCGCCACCGTCGAACCCGCGCAGGAGGTGGCAGCCTTCCTCGGCGGGCCCCGCCCGGCCGTCGTCGTGCGCCCGCCGTCGGAGAAGCGGTTCGAGCTCAGTGTCACCGTGCCGGTACCGGACATGACGGAGCTCGACGTGATCGGGGACGACTCCGACGAGCCCGTGCAGCAGGGATCCCTCTGGCCGCACGTGGAATCCGCGATCGTCGAACTCATCGAGCGGCACCGTTCCACCATCGTCTTCGCCAACTCCCGGCGCCTCGCGGAACGGCTCACCGCCCGGATCAACGAGCTGGCGGCGAACGTCCATGCGGGGCCGTCGAACCCGCATGTCGCCGGCGGCGCCCCCGCTCAGCTGCTCGCCAGCGGGCAGAGCCACGGCGCGGAAGCCGTTCTCGCGCGGGCGCACCACGGCTCCGTCAGCAAGGAGCAGCGCGCGATCATCGAGGACGATCTGAAGTCCGGCCGGCTGCGCTGCGTGGTCGCCACCTCCAGCCTCGAGCTCGGGATCGACATGGGCGCCGTCGATCTGGTGATCCAGGTCGAGGCGCCGCCGTCCGTGGCCGCGGGTCTGCAGCGCGTGGGCCGCGCCGGGCACCAGGTGGGCGAGCCCAGTCGCGGCGTGTTCTTCCCCAAGCACCGGACGGACCTGTTGCACAGCACCGTCACCGTCCAGCGGATGCGGGAGGGCGCCATCGAGAAGCTCGTCGTGCCGCGCAACCCGCTCGACGTGCTGGCCCAGCAGACCATCGCCGCAGCGGCGATGGACGTCCTCGACGTGCACGACTGGCTGGCGCTGGTGCGGCGCGCGCATCCCTATGCGGCGCTGCCGGACTCGGCGTACGAGGCGGTGCTCGACCTGATCTCGGGTCGGTACCCCGCCGAGGACTTCGGCGAGCTCCGGCCGCGCGTGGTGTGGGACCGGGACGCGGGCACGCTCACCGGCCGCCCCGGCGCGGGCCGGCTCGCAGTCACGTCCGGCGGCGCCATTCCGGACCGCGGCCTGTTCGGGGTGTTCATGGTGGGCGAGAAGGCCTCCCGGGTGGGCGAACTCGACGAGGAGATGGTCTACGAGTCCCGCGTGGGCGATGTCTTCGCGCTCGGCGCCACCAGTTGGAAGATCGAGGAGATCACGCACGACCGCGTGCTGGTCTCCCCGGCCTTCGGCCAGCCGGGGCGGCTGCCCTTCTGGATCGGCGACACCGTGGGCCGCCCCGCGGAGCTGGGCCGCGCGATCGGCCGGTTCACGCGCGAGTTCACCGCACTGGGCCCCGACGAGCAACGTGTGCGGGCGCAGGAGGTGGGGCTGGGCGAGTGGGCCACCGACAACCTCGTCGCCCTGCTCGACGAGCAGCAGCGGGCCACCGGCGTCCTCCCCACGGACCGCACGCTGGTGGTCGAGCGGTTCCGCGACGAGCTGGGCGACTGGCGGGTCGCATTGCACTCCCCCCTCGGCATGAAGGTGCACGCGCCCTGGGCGCTCGCGATCGGCGCACGACTGAACGCCTCGCTGGGCCTCTCGGGCGCCGTCACCGCGACCGACGACGGCATCATCGTCCGGCTGCCCGACGCCGACGACACCCCGCCCGGTGCCGAGCTGTTCCGCTTCGAGCCGGACGAGATCGACGACCTGGTCACCGATGCCGTGGGCTCCAGCGCCCTGTTCGCATCGCGGTTCCGCGAGTGCGCCGCGCGGGCCCTGCTGCTGCCCCGCCGCGACCCGGGTAAGCGCGCCCCGCTCTGGCAGCAGCGGCAGCGGGCCAGTCAGCTGCTCAAGGTCGCGCGCGGGTTCCCGCAGTTCCCCATCGTCCTCGAGGCCGTCCGCGAGTGCCTGCAGGACGTCTACGACGTGCCGGAGCTCATCGCCGTGCACCGGGCGCTCGCGTCGCGCACCGTCCGGCTGGCGGAGGTCGAGACCGCGGCACCGTCGCCCTTCGCGGCCTCGCTGTTGTTCAGCTACGTCGGCGCGTTCATGTACGAGGGCGACGCGCCCCTCGCCGAACGCCGCGCGGCCGTGCTCAGTCTCGACCCCGCTGTACTGTCCCAGCTGCTCGGGCGGGTCGAGCTCACCGAGCTCCTCGACGCCGACGTCCTCGCCGAGATCGCCGCGCAGCTGCAGCGCACCGCGCCCGGCTATCGCGCCCGCACCGTCGAGCAGGTGGCCGACCTCATCCGCGAACTGGGCCCGCTCACGCGCGCGGAGGTCGCCGCGCGGTCCGACGGTGCGCCGGGCGCGGTCGATGAGCTCCTCACCGCCGGAAGGACGTTCGAATACGGCGAGGGCTGGATCGCCGCCGTCGAGGACGCGGCGCGGCTGCGCGACGGGCTCGGCGTGCCGCTGCAGCCGGGCATAGCGTCGGCGTTCACCGCCGAAGTGCCGGACCCGATCGGCGACCTCGTGTCGCGCTACGCACGGCGGCACGGCCCCTTCACCGCCCACGAGGTCGCTCGGCGCTACGGGCTGGGCGTCGCGGTCGTGCAGCGCGCACTCGTGGAGCTGGTCGCCACGCGCCGGGTCATCGAGGGCCGGTTCGTCCCCGAATCCGACGACGCCGCCGCCCAGTTCTGCGACGCCGACGTGCTGCGCCGCATTCGCCAACGCAGCCTCGCCCGCCTACGGCAGGACGTGGAGCCGGTGCCGGAGCGGGCGTACGCGGAGTTCCTCGCGGGCTGGCACCACCTGAAGACCCCGCTGCGCGGCATCGACGGGGTCGCCACGGTGATCGACCAGCTCGCGGGTGTGCCGATCCCCGCGTCCGCGTGGGAGTCCCTGGTCCTGCCGCAGCGCGTCGCCGACTACTCCCCCGCGATGCTCGACGAGCTCACCGCCACCGGTGAGGTGGTGTGGACCGGGCACGGCGCGATCGGCGCGCAGGACTGCTGGGTCGCGCTCCACCCCGCGGACCTCGCGCCGCTCACGCTGCCGCCGCCCGACGCCCTGGAGACCACCGCGGCGCACGAGGCGATCGAGGACGCCGTGCGCGGCGGCGGAGCGTACTTCTACCGCCAGCTCACCGGCGCCACGCCGGAGGCGCTGTGGGACCTCGTCTGGGCGGGCCGCCTCACCGGCGACACCTTCGCCCCGATCCGCGCCCGGCTCGCGGGCGGCCGCCGCGCCACCGCGCATCGCACCCCGCGCCGCGCGCCACGCGCCCGGTTCCGGGTCGCGGCCGACCAGGCGCCACCCATGGTCGCCGGGCGATGGTCGCTGCCGCCCGCTCCGGCCGAGGCGAGCTCCACCGAGCAGTCGGCGGCCATCGCCGAGCAACTCCTGGAGCGGTACGGCGTGGTCACCCGCGGCGCGGTGATGGGCGAGCACGTCGAGGGCGGCTTCGCCCGCGTCTACCGAACCCTCGCGGCGTTCGAGGAGTCCGGTAAGGCGCGGCGCGGCTACTTCATCGAGCGGCTCGGAGCGGCGCAGTTCGCACGGGGCGGCACCGTCGACGCCCTGCGCGACGCGGCGTCCGCGCTCGAACGGGCCCAGCAGCGGGGCGAGACCTCCGCGCTGGTGCTCGCCGCCACCGACCCGGCCAATCCCTACGGCGCGGCGCTCCCCTGGCCGGAGCGCGGCGACGAGGGCGCCCGCCCGGGTCGCAAGGCCGGGGCCGTCGTCGTCCTGGTCGACGGCGCCCTGGCCCTGTTCGTCGAGCGCGGCGGCCGCACGCTGCTCACCTTCACCGACGCGCCCGACGCCGCGTTCACGGCGCTCGCCGTGGCCGCGCCCGGGATCGGGGGCCTCACGATCGAGAAGGTCGACGGTGCCCCCGCCCTCACCTCGCCCCTCGCCGGGGCGCTGGCCGCCGCCGGCTTCGCCCGCACCCCCAAGGGGCTGCGCGTCCGCTGACGCCCACCCGATTCGTTCCGTCCCACCCCCAACGCCAGCCCTCCCCCCGATCCGTTCCCTCCCCACCGGTTCACCTGGCGTTCCAGTGGGGAGCATATGAATCGGGGGGGGCGGACGGCTGTGGAGGAACGCTCGAACGAGGTCGCCCGGTTCGGGCAGCCTGTGGATAGCCGGCTTTTCGGGGGCCTTCGCGTCGGCGTGATCTGGTTCGCTGCGGATATGGGGACGATCTTGACGCGAGGGCATCTGGAATCGACGGGATGGAGCAGCGGCGACATCAGTCGCGCAGTGGCCGCCGGCGAACTCGAATGGCTGGCGAGTGGCGTGTATACCGAGCCCGACGACAGCAAGCCCTGGGTCAGATACCTGCTGCGCGTGCGAGCGGCCAGCGTGAACCGGATCCACGTCGTCAGCCACGAGAGCGCCGCGGCACTCCACGACATCCCGTTCATCAATCCGCCCCGCACTCATGTCCACTTCACCACCGGCCGTGACCACGGTGGCGGTGTCCGAGGCGGCAAGGCCGGAAAGGTGCACCTGCACCCGCGTCCCCTCCTCCCCGAAGAGATCACGACGGTGGACGGAATCCTCGTCACCTCACGTGCTCGCACGGCCGTCGATGTCGCGATGTGCGACGACCTCATCCGCGGTGTTGGCGCGTTCGACGCCGTCCGCCTCATCCGCCGCTACCCGAAGCCGGACGATCCATCGTCCGTGCCCCTCGCGGAACTGCAGGCCTGCGTCGATCGCCTCCGCGGCCGACGGGGTGCGGCGGTCGCGCAGCGCGCACTCGATCTGTCGGTCGAGCACAGCGAGTCGCCCGGCGAATCCTGGTCGCGGATCGACATGCTGAACTGGAAGCTGCCCCGTCCCAAGCTCCAAACCGAACATTTCATCGGCGGTCGGCTGTACGTCGCCGACTTCGACTGGGGGACCCTGGTCGGCGAGTTCGACGGCGAGAGCAAGTACGGGGAGACCTCGGACGAGCGGGCCGCGGCGCTGGCGGAGGAGAAGGAGCGCGCGGCGGAGTTCACCGACTCCGGGATCGAGGTCGTCCGCTGGACGTGGCGACACCTCACGCGGACCGGAGCCTTGCACGCGCTGCTCCTGCCGGCGATGGCCCGTCATGGTCTGGTCGTGCCGCCACTCCCGTGATCACCGCTCCCACCCGATCCATCGCCCGCCACCCGCAACGCCATCGCTCCCCCCCGATCCGGTCGGCCCCCACCGATCCGCCTGCCGTTCCGGCGGGGACCGAACGAATCGGGTGGGGGAGGACGGTGCGTGGCCCGCGGCGCCGTCGGCGATGATGGACCGATGAGCACGCAGCAGCCCGTGGACCGGTACGCACAGTTCCTCGGCATCGAGGTGTCCGGGCACGGCGGCGGCCGGGCGGTGTCGACGACGACCGTCACCGAGGACCACCTCAACCCGCACGACACGACGCACGGCGCGTTCGTCTTCGCGCTGGTCGGGACGGCCGTCGCGGCGGCCGCGAACGACGACGAACACACCGGCGTCGCCAGCGCGATCCACATCGACTACCTCCGCCCCACCCGGCTCGGCGATGCGCTGCGGGCCGAGGCGACCATCGGCGAGCGCCTGCCGAAGGAGGACCTGTTCGTCATCCGCGTCACCGACGCCGACGATCAGGTGGTCGCCCGCGCCTCCGCGCGCTTCACCCGTCGCGCCCGCGCGAGGTAGCAACCGCACCGTTCCGCCACCCCGCCCGCCGGAAAAGCGGAGCATGGGCGGGTATGACGAACAACGTGTACCGAGTGATCGAAGTCGTCGGCACCTCCACCGAGGGGTACGACGCAGCAGTCGCCAACGCGGTGAGTCGCGCCGCGCAGACGATGCGGAACCTGGAGTGGTTCGAGGTGGTCTCCACCCGCGGCCACATCGAGAACGGCGCCGTGGCTCACACCCAGGTAACGGTGAAGATCGGGTTCCGGATGGACGAGTAGCCGGCCCGAGCCGTCAGCGCGCGAGTTCCTCCGCGCGTCGCACCAGCCCGTCGACATTGCCCGTGAAGCCCCGTCGGAGATTCCCAGCGAGGACGGCTCCCACGACGGGCGAGAGCGGACCGTCGAGCTGGAAGTGCGAGACATAGCGCGACCTCCCGTCCCCCAGGTCGACGATGCTCTGCTCGCGAATACTGCGCAGCAGCCCGCCCGGTGCGGGCTTCATCGCGTACGAGAAGCCGCGGCCCTCGTCGACCGCGACGATGAACTCCCTCTGGGTCATCAGCTTCGGCGGGCGCAGCGCCACGCGCATCGTGATGGCGCCGCCGGGCCGCAGGTCGCAGGTGGCCGCGACGGCGAAGGGGTTCCACTGCGGGTACGCGTCGAAGTCGGTGAGCGCCTGCCAGACGAGCGCCGGCGGTGCCGCGATCTCGCGGGTGTGGTCGATGACGAAGGCCATGCCCCGAATCTAGAACATGTTCCACCGAGTGCGAGCCGGATCACACACTAAAGACGTGGCGGAATATCTTCGCCGAAGTTACAGTTGCACCCTGCACGTTGTTGCTTAGAGCTTAGAAGGAAGATCCGATGTCCGAGACCATGGCGGAAACGCCACCCCAGTCCGATGCCCCCATGACCCACCGGGAGATCCTCGAGGTCATGGCGGGCCTGCTCGCCGCACTGTTCACGGCCCTCCTGAGCACCACGGTCGTGTCGACCGCACTCCCCAAGATCATCGACGACCTCGGGGCGTCCACCACCGCCTTCTCCTGGGTGATCACCACGGCACTGCTCGCCAACGCCGCGTCCACCCCCATCTGGGGCAAGCTGGCCGACCTGTTCAACAAGAAGGTCCTGGTCCAGTCCGCGATCGTCATCTTCGTGGCCGGCTCGATCCTCGCCGGCGCGACCCCGAACGTCGAGGTCCTGATGGTCGCCCGCGTGATCCAGGGCATCGGCATGGGCGGCCTCACGGCGCTCGTCGTCGCCATCATCGGCAGCATCGTCCCGCCGCGCGAGCGCGGCCGGTACTCGGGCTACATGGGCGCCGTGATGGGCGTGTCGATGGCCGGCGGCCCGATCCTGGGCGGCGTCATCACCGATCACATCGGCTGGCGCTGGTGCTTCTACGTCAGCGTGCCGCTGGCGGTGGCCGCGCTCATCCTGATCCAGCGCACCCTGCACCTGCAGACCGCCCGCAAGGACACGGTCTCGATCGACTGGCTGGGCGCCCTGCTGCTCACCTCGGGCGTGTCCATCCTGCTGATCTGGGTGTCCTTCGCCGGTAAGAACTACGGCTGGGTCTCGACCTCGTCCGCCGTCTACCTGGCCGCAGGCATCCTGCTGCTGGTCGCAACCGTGCTCGTCGAGCTGCGCGCCAAGGACCCGATCATCCCGCTGCAGATCATCACCCAGCGCACCACGGGCCTGGCGATCATCGCCTCGATCGCGGTCGGCGTGGGCATGTTCGGAGCGATGTCGTTCCTGGGCCTGTACTTCCAGAACTCGCGCGGCTACAGCCCGACGATGGCCGGCGTCCTCACCATCCCGATGGTGGTCGGCATGCTCCTGTCCTCCATCGCCTCGGGCCAGTTGATCACGCGGTTCGGCAAGTGGAAGCGCTTCGTCGTCGGCGGCGCGGTCATCCTGGTCATCGGCTTCGCGTTGCTGAGCACGATCGACCACCTGACCCCGATCTGGCAGGTGCAGCTCTACATCGCGATCATGGGCTTCGGTATCGGCGCCCTGATGCAGAACCTGGTGCTGGCGGTACAGAACACGGTGCGGGTGCAGGACATCGGGGCGGCCTCGAGCTCCGTCGCGTTCTTCCGCACCTTCGGCGGCGCGATCGGCGTCTCGGCGCTCGGCGCCGTGCTGACCTCCCGTGTCACCGACCTGGTCAAGCAGGGCGCGATCGAGCAGCGCGTGCTCCCCGATCCGCACAGCCCGGCGTTCCGGGCGATCACCAACGCCGCGTTCGGCGATGCCACGGGCCGGATCTTCCTGGTCTCGATGTTCTGCGCGATCGTCACCCTGATCGCCGTCGCGTTCCTGCCGAACAAGCCGCTGCGCACCACGATCGACATGGAGCCCAACGCCACGGCGAACGGCGACCAGCAGGCCGCGACGACCGAGTCAGGCGCTCCTGCGACCTCCGACGACGCCGCAGGAAAGACACCGGTCGACATCGGTAAGGCACACTAAGGTTGTTGCTGGAGTTTCCCCTGTGACGAGGGAGGCGGCATAATCGCACACATGATGCGTAAGTCCGCCTCCCTCGTCCTTCCTCTGCTCGCGGGTGCCGCCGTCCTCACGGCCGGGTGCGCCGCATCCGCGGGCGCCGACCCCGCCAACTCGTCCGGCTCCGCGAAGCCGACCGCCGCGGCGCCGTCGAAGCCCTCGATCGTGGGCTCGCAGTGGCGCCTGAAGTCCGACCCCCAGGCCTGGTTCCGGGTCCAGGGCTCCAACATCTCCGGCAACGACTCGTGCAACTCGCTCAACGGCAGCGCGGCCTCGCTGGCCAGTGCGGACCGCGTCGACTTCGGCAACGGCGTCGCCTCCACGATGATGTACTGCCCCGACCCGAAGGGCACCCAGACCGCGATCAGCGAGGCCCTCAAGGGCCAGCGGATCTGGTCGCGCAACGGCACCGAACTCGTGCTGACCGATCCGGACAACAACCGCTCGTGGACCTTCGTCCTCACCCCCGCCGGCTCGCCCTCCGCGTCAGCGGCACCGTCCGCCACCGCCGCACCGTCCGCCACCACGGCACCGTCCGCCACCGCGGCGATCAGCTCCGCGGCCACCGCACCCGCGGCCCGGTAGTCACTCCATCTCGCCCGCGGCCCACACGGCCGCAGCGATCTCGACGCGGTTGCGCGCTCCCAGTCGTCGCGCGACCGCGCCGAGGTGCGTCTTGACCGTGCCCAGGCTGATCACCAGTTCGTCGGCGATCTCCGCATTGGTCCGGCCGCGCGCGACGCACCGCGCCACCTCCCGCTCCCGCGCGGTCAGACCCGCGAGCGCGGCCACCGAGTCCGGCGCGGCCCGCCCTGTGCCCCGGCTGCGGCGCAGCAGGTCGACGGTCAGCTCGGGGCTGATCAGCGCGTCCCCCGTCGCGGCCGCCCGCACCGCGGCGAGCAGCAGGTCGGGGCCCGCGTCCTTGAGCAGGAACCCCGACGCACCGGCGGCCAGCGCCGCGTCCACGTAGTCGGGTTCGCCGAAGGTCGTGACCATCACCGCCCGGGTCCCCACCGGGGTCACCCGCCGGCACACCTCGATCCCGTCGACACGCGGCATCCGGATGTCCAGGAGCGCGACATCGGGCCGGGTCTCGGCGATCACCGCCACGGCCTCGGCGCCGTCGGCCGCCTGGCCCACCACCTCGCCGTCGGACGCTGCACCGAGGATCATCGCGAACCCGATCCGCACCATCTCCTGGTCGTCGGCCAGCACCACCCGGATCGTCATTCAGTCCTGCCTCACCGGCAGCCGCGCAGCGAGCCGCCATCCGTTCTCCTCCGGCCCGGCGGTCACTGTGCCGCCGACCGTCGCCGCCCGTTCCGTCAGGCCGATCAGCCCGGTTCCTCCCCCGGGCCCGGGGCCGGGCGGCGCGCCCGTGACGGGGCCGTCGTCCACGACGTCCACCAGCAGCTCACCGTCGGACCGCTCGACGGTGACCCGGACGACGGAGCCCGCCGCGTGCCGACGGGCGTTGGTGATCCCCTCGGACACGACGCGGTGCGCGACGAGGCGCACCAGGTCCGGGACGTCCTCGCCGTCCGCCTCCGGTGCCACGTGCACGAGGACGGTCGCGGAGGCGAGCGGTTCCAGTGTCGCGCGCAGGCCCGCCGCACCGGAGGCCGACGGTGCCCGGGGCGGCGCGACCACGTCCGGGTCGCGCAGGGTGTCGACCATGGCCCGGATGTCGGTCAGGGCGCGCGCCCCGCTGCGTTCGATGCGGGCGAGGACGCCGCTGCGGTCGTCGCCGGCGGCGATCCCCGCTTGGGCCAGCACGACGATCCCGGTCACCTCGTGGGCGATCACGTCGTGCAGTTCGCGGGCCATGGCCCTGCGTTCGGTCACCGATGCCTCCGCTCTCGCCGTCACCAGCCGTCGCTCCGCGGCGCGATGCCGATGCCCGAAGCTGATCGAGACCGCCGTCGTGCCCGCCGCGAGCAGCGCAACCCCCCACAACGTCGGGTCCTGCCGGGCGGACGGCGCGATGGACAGCACGGCGAGCACGGCCGCGGCGGCGACCACCGCACCGTCGACCACGGACTCCGCCCGCGCGGCCGCGACGCCGGCCACGAGGACGAACAGCCAACTCGCCCCGGCGGGCCAGATCGGGTACTCGGGGGCGGTGGCGGCGGTCACCGCGGTCACCAGGGCCAGCCCGATGCCGGTCCACGCCACACCGATCGGCCATCGACGGACCACGGCGGCCAGCACGATGACCGCGCCGACCGAGGTCAGAGCCTCAGCCGCCAGGCTCCACGCCACCCGGTGGCCCGTGAGGCCCCGCGCCGACTCGGCCGTCAGGAGGCCCCCGATCGCCCAGGGGATCAGGGCCAGCGCCGCGAAACCGATCGTGCCGGAACGGTTCATGTCACGAACCTATCCGAGCGGGTTCGACGGTCCGCCGTACCGCAGCCATGTCCGACGCCCCGGGGTCGCGCCGGAACGGGGGCCGCGTGCGCCAGGTGGCGGCCCGCACCAGCCACTCGAGCGGGCCGTACCGGAAGCGCCCGAGCCACAGCCGGGAGACCGCGGACTGGACCAGGATCAGCACGACCGCGAACGCGGTCGTCGGCCGGATCGTGGCCTCCGCGGACAGGCCCAGCACCGGCACCGCGACGACGGTGACGAGCGACGCCCCGACGTAGTTGGTCAGCGACATCCGGCCCAGCGGCTCGAAGACCGCCCCGAGCGCGCGCCGGGCCGGGCCCCAGTGCCACAGCAGCGCGAGCGCCGCGATGTACGCGACCGCCGTCGCGAGCCCCGCCCGCGAGCCCTCGGCACTGAACCGCGGATCGCCGCCGCCCGCCCCGAGGTACGCCGCGGTGAGCGGGATCGCGAACACCGCGGCGACCACGAGCAGCCCCACCGCGAACCGTCGGGATCCCTCGAGCAGGGCGGGCACGCCCAGCCCCGCGGCGCCCGCGCCGACGAGCATCAGGCCGGGCAGCGATTCGACGCCGCCGGAGCTCGGTCCGAACGCCAGGCAGGTGAGCACCACGCCGAGGGCCAGGTTGATCCGCGCCGGCGCCCACACCACGAGCGGGATCACCAGGAGTCCGGCGATCGCGTAGAGGCGGAGGATCTCGCCGGGGTAGACGATCATGTGCACCGCGCCGATCGCCCCGAGCGCGATCATGCGCAGCGCCAGCGCGGACCACCCGGCCGTGCCGCGGCGTCGCGCCCCGCCGGCGATGAGGTACAGCGAGACACCGAACAGCAGCGTGAAGATCGGCACGAACCGGCTCTGGACGGCGAGGTCGAGGACCTCACGCCCGGCCGGCCCTCCGGTCGTGCCCTGCGGCGTCGTCATGTCCAGCACGTTCACCAGCAGGATCCCGAGGAGCGCGAAGCCGCGGAGGGCGTCGAGGAATCGGTAACGGATCATGCCGTTCACGATTCCCGACGGTGCCCGCCTCGCGGATCGACCGAAAGGACGCACCTGCGCGGGCGGGATCGGCCGTTCGGCCTACCGTGCGCGCCGGGGCCCGCCGGGCACCGTCAGCGCCCCACGACCTTGGTGGTGCTGCCGGGGACGGGGACGGGCTCGAGGATCTCGGCGCGCGCCTCGGGCGCCGCGGCGCGCAGGGCGTCGGCGGTCTCGTCGTCGGGCATGTTCTGCGACTCGATCTCCGCGGCCACACGCGCGCCGTAGTTCTCGAGCTCGCGGGCGACATCGGCCGCGGACCAGCCCAGCACCGGTGCGACGAGCTCCGCGACCTCGGCGGCCGCCTCGAGCCCGCGGTCGGGGTACTCGATGGAGATGCGGGTGCGGCGGGCCAGGACGTCCTCGAGGTGCAGCGCGCCCTCCGCCTTGGCCGCGTACACGGCCTCGACGCGCAGGTACTGCGGGGCGCCGGCCAGCGGCTCGAGCAGGCCGTGGTCGGCGTCGGCCAGCGCCAGGACGTCGCCGATGAGCGAGCCGTACCGGTCCAGCAGGTGTGTGACGCGGTGCGGGTGCACGTCGTGCTCGCGCGCGATCGACGTGGTCTGGTTGGTGAGGGCGTAGTAGCCGTCCGCCCCGACGAGCGGCACCTTCTCGGTGCAGGACGCGGGCACCTTGTGCGGCAGGTAGGCCTCCGCGGCGTCGACGGCGTCCGAGGCCATGACCCGGTAGGTCGTGTACTTGCCGCCCGCGATGGTCACGAGGCCGGGCGCGATCGCGGCGACGGCGTGCTCGCGGGAGAGCTTGCTGGTCTCGTCCGACTCCCCCGCCAGCAACGGGCGCAGGCCCGCGTAGACACCGGTGATGTCGTCGCGGGTCAGCTCGGTGATGAGCACCTTGTTGACGTGGTCGAGGATGTAGTCGATGTCCGTCGCGGTGGCGGCGGGGTGCGCGAGGTCGAGGTTCCAGTCGGTATCGGTGGTGCCGATGATCCAGTGGATTCCCCACGGGATGACGAACAGGACGCTCTTCTCGGTGCGCAGGATCAGTGCGACGTCGCTGACGATGCGGTCGCGCGGCACGAGGATGTGCACACCCTTGCTGGCCCGGACGCGGAAACGCCCCTTCTGATGCGAGAGGGCCTGCAGTTCATCGGTCCAGACGCCGGTGGCGTTGATGACCACGGTGGAACGGATCTCGGTGACGGCCCCCGTCTCGCTGTCGCGGACCACCACGCCGGAGACCCGGTCGGCCTCCCGGAGGAAGTCCACGACCTGCGTCGACGTGCGCACCACGGCTCCGTAGTGCGCTGCCGTCCGGGCGACGGTCATGGTGTGCCGGGCGTCGTCGACGACGGTGTCGAAGTAGCGGATGCCGCCGATCAGCGCGTCGCGCTTGAGCCCGGGGGCGAGCCGGAGCGCGCCGGCGCGCGTGAGGTGCTTCTGCGCGGGCACGGACTTGGCGCCGCCCATGGTGTCGTAGAGGAACATGCCGGCGGCCATGTAGGGCCGCTCGATCACGCGCTTGGTGAGCGGCGCGAGGAAGGGCAGCGGCTTGACCAGGTGCGGCGCGAGCGTCGAGAGAGACAGCTCACGCTCGTGCAGGGCCTCGCGGACCAGCCCGAACTCCAGCTGCTCGAGGTAGCGCAGGCCACCGTGGAACATCTTCGAGCTGCGCGAACTGGTGCCCGACGCGAAGTCGCGGGCCTCGACGAGCGCCACCTTGAGCCCGCGGGTGGCCGCGTCCAGCGCCGACCCGACACCGACGATGCCGCCGCCGATCACCACGACGTCGAACTCCTCGGACCCGAGCCGGTCCCAGGCCTGTGCCCGGTACTCCGGCGAGAGCAGCGGCGCGGTGGTCGAGACCCCCGCGGGCGTGCCCGCGGCAGTGGCAGTTTCAGGGTTGGCAGCGTTCATCAGTGATCACCATGTCAGTATTCGGGCGTGGCAGTTACATCTCGCGACCCGCAGTTCGTCGCCGCTATCGATCAGGGCACCAGTTCGACGCGGTGCATCATCTTCGACCGGCGCGGGACCATCGTGGCCTCCGAACAACGGGAACACGACCAGATCTTCCCACGGGGCGGGTGGGTGGAGCACGACGCCACGCAGATATGGGTGAACACGCGCCTGGTGTGTTCGCAGGCGCTGGCGACCGCCGACCTCACCGCGGCCGACATCGCGGCCGTCGGGATCACCAATCAGCGCGAGACGGTGGTCGTCTGGGACCGGGCCACCGGCGAGCCGATCCACAACGCCATCGTCTGGCAGGACACCCGCACCGAGGAGTTGTGCGAGGAACTCGCGTCCGTGGGCCTCGAGGAGCCGGACCGGGAACGGTTCAAGCGGTCCTGCGGCCTGCCGCTGTCCACGTACTTCTCCGGGCCGAAGATCGCCTGGATCCTCGACAACGTCGACGGTGCCCGCGAACGCGCCGAGCGCGGCGAACTGTGCGCGGGGACGATCGACTCGTGGCTGGTGTGGCACCTGACCACGGACGACGACTTCGGCACCGCCGGCGGCGATCACGCCCGCCCGCTGCACATCACCGACATCACCAACGCCTCCCGCACCATGCTGATGAGCCTCGAGACCGGGCAGTGGGACCCCGCGACCTGCGCGGCCATGGGGATCCCGATGGCGATGCTCCCCGAGATCCGCTCGAGCGCGGAGGTCTACGGGCTCGTCCGCGAGCGCGGCGTCTTCGGCGGCGTGCCGATCGCCGGTATCCTCGGCGATCAGCAGGCCGCCATGTTCGGCCAGGCCGCGCTCGATCCGGGAACGGCCAAGAACACCTACGGCACGGGGAATTTCCTGCTGGTCAACACGGGCGAGCGGCCCGTCTTCAGCGAGCACGGGCTGTTGACCACCGTCTGTTATCGACTGGGCGACGGTGCGCCGGTGTACGCCCTGGAGGGCTCGGTCGCGGTGAGCGGCTCGCTGGTGCAGTGGCTGCGCGACAACCTCGGGATCATCTCGGCGGCGCCGGAGGTGGAGGAGCTCGCGACCGGTGTCCCGGACAATGGCGGCGTCTACGTGGTGCCGGCGTTCTCGGGGCTGTTCGCACCGCGCTGGCGGCCCGACGCCCGCGGAGTGATCGTGGGCCTGACGCGGTTCTCCGACAAGCGGCACATCGCGCGGGCGGCGTTGGAGGCCACGGCCTATCAATCCCGCGAGGTGATCGACGCCATGAACGCCGACAGCGGCATCCCGCTCACGGAGCTGCGGGTGGACGGCGGCATGGTGGTCAACGACACGCTCATGCAGTTCCAGGCGGACATCCTGAACGTGCCGGTGATCCGCCCGCGCGTCATCGAGACCACGGCGCTCGGCGCCGCGTACGCCGCCGGCTACGCGACGGGCGTGTGGACCCTCGAGGAGATCCGCACCAACTGGGCCGAGGATCGGCGCTGGCTGCCGACCATGCCTGCCGAGCAGCGCGAGCACCTCTTCGGCGAGTGGAACCGCGCGGTGGACCGCACGCTGAACTGGGCCTGAGCATCTCTATCCCAATAATTGGGAATATTGTTTCGACAGCTGGGATTGAATCTGGGATGGTTCCTCCATGTCCGAGGAACGAGGCTCCCTGTCCGTCCGTGCCGTCCGCGGTTCGGCGATCCGCGACCTGCTCGCCGTCGTCGAACAGCCCGGTGTCCTCTCGCTCGCGGGCGGGCTGCCCGCCCCGGAGCTGCTGCCGACGGAACGCACGGCCCGCGCCGCGCAGGCGGCGCTCGCCTCGCCGGCCGCCCTGCAGTACGGGGTGACCGCGGGCGCGCCGCCGCTGCGGGAAGTGGTGCACGCCCGCGAGTCCGCGAAGCTGGGCCGCGACGCCGGCACCGTCGTGATCACACACGGTTCCCAGCAGGCGCTCTCGCTGCTCGCGCAGGCGCTGCTCGACCCGGGTGACACGGTGATCGTCGAGGATCCCGGGTACATCGGCGCGCTGCAGGCCTTCGACACGACCCGCGCCCGGGTGGTCGGGGTGCCCCTGGACGCCGGCGGCATGCGCGTCGACGAGCTGCGGCCGATCCTGCAGCGGGAGCGGGTCCGGATCGTGCACACGGTCTCGAACTTCCACAACCCCGGCGGCGCCACCCTGACCGAGGAACGGCGACGCGAACTCGCCCGGCTCGCCGACGAATTCGGCTTCTGGATCGTCGAGGACGACCCGTACGGAGAGCTTCGGTTCGCCGGTCCGACGGTGCCGCCCGTCGCCGCGTTCTCCGATCGGGTGATCCGCCTGTCCAGCGCGTCCAAGATCGTGGCACCCGGACTGCGGGTGGGCTGGATGCACGGCGACGCAGGCGTGCTCGCGCTCGTGGAGCGCCTCAAGCAGGGCGCCGACCTCTGCGGTTCGAGCCTCACCCAGGCGGTGACCGCGGAATTGCTCGCCGACACCGTGTGGCTCGACGGCCACGTCGAAACGATCCGATCCGTGTACGGCGAGCGCGCCCGCGCCCTCCACACGGCGCTCACCGACGCCTTCGGCGACCGGCTGCGCCTCACCACACCCGAGGGCGGCATGTTCCTGTGGGGCGAGTTCGCCGACGGTACAGCGACGTCCGCGAAGCTCGGCGAGGCGGTGGACGCGGGCGTGGCCTACGTCCCCGGCTCCGCGTTCGCCGTGCAGCGCGACCTCGCCCACTCCCTCCGCCTCTGCTTCACCACGTCCCCACCGGATGAGCTCCGCGAGGCCGTCCGGAGGCTGTCGACGGTGCTCTGATCGGACCGAGCACCCGTTGACCTCGCTACAGGGACTTTCCGACGAGGCCGGTGACGTCGACGAGGCGGTTGCTGTAGCCCCACTCGTTGTCGTACCAGGACACCACCTTGGCCTGATCGTCGATGACCTTGGTGAGGCCGGCGTCGAACAGCGAGCTGTGCGGGTCGGTGACGATGTCGGAGGAGACGATCGGGGCGTCGTAGTACTTGAGGATGCCCTTGAGACTCCCCTCGGCCGCGGCCTTCATGGCCGCGTTGATCTCCTCGACGGTGGCCTTCTTCTCCAGCTGCACAGTGAGATCCGTGACGGAGCCGGTGGGGATCGGCACGCGCAGGGCGTAGCCGTCCAGCTTGCCCGCCAGCTCGGGCAGCACGAGGCCGATGGCCTTGGCCGCGCCGGTGGAGGTGGGAACGACGTTGATGGCGGCGGCGCGGGCCCGGCGCGGATCCTTGTGCGGGCCGTCCTGCAGGTTCTGGTCCTGCGTGTACGCGTGGACCGTGGTCATCAGGCCGCTGACGATGCCGAACTCGTCGTTGACGACCTTGGCCAGCGGCCCGAGGCAGTTGGTGGTGCAGGAGGCGTTGGAGATCACGTCCTGGCTGCCGTCGTACTTGTCGTCGTTGACACCCATGACCACGGTCAGGTCGGCGCCGTCGGCCGGCGCGGACACGATCACCTTCTTGGCACCGGAATCCAGGTGCCCCTGGGCCTTGTCGCGGGCGGTGAAGATGCCGGTCGACTCGATGACGACGTCGACGCCGAGGTCGCCCCAGGGCAGCGCCGCCGGCCCCTCGCGGACCTCCAGAGCCTTGATGACCTGGTCGCCGACGCGGATGGTGTCTCCATCGGCGACCACGTCGGCGTCGAGGCGACCGAGGATGGAGTCGAACTTGAGCAGGTGGGCGAGCATCGCGTTGTCGGTGAGGTCGTTGACCGCCACGATCTCGATGTCGGTGGTACCGAGCGCCTTCTGCGCGGCGACCGCGCGGAAGAAGTTGCGGCCGATCCGGCCGAATCCGTTCACGCCTACACGAATCGTCATGAGCTTGTTCCTTTCGAGGGTGCCCGTTCCGCGTGGATTCCACTGCGATGGGCGGGGATAAGATTGTGGTGCAGCCGATTCCGGCTACGTAGTGCTGGTGGACTTTCCGGCGGAGTGCAGGTCGTTGCACGCCTCCACCACCCGCTCAGCCATCGACGCCTCGGCCTTCTTCAAATACGCGCGAGGGTCATAGGTCTTCTTGTTCCCGACCTCCCCATCGACCTTGAGCACACCGTCGAAATTGCTGAACATGTGCCCGGCCACCGGACGGGTGAACGCGTACTGCGTATCGGTGTCGACATTCATCTTCACCACCCCGTACGACAGAGACTCCTCGATCTCCGACTTCAGCGAACCCGAACCACCATGGAAGACGAACGAGAACGGCTTGCTCCCCGCCGGCAACCCCAACTTCTCCGACGCCACCTTCTGCCCGTCCCCGAGCACCGACGGCCGCAACTTCACATTCCCCGGCTTGTACACACCATGAACGTTGCCGAACGTCGCCGCCAGCAGATAGCCCTCGGTGCCCAGCGCATCGACCGTCTTCGCGAAATCCTCATCC
>NZ_LSRF01000010.1:0-56711 GCF_001575195.1 Tsukamurella pseudospumae | reverse complement strand
GAGGCCTGACCACCAAGATCCACGCAGCAGTCGACGGTCAGGGGCGTCCGCTCGCGGTGGTCGTCACCGGCGGACAGCGCAACGACGGCGCCATGCTCACCGAGGTCCTCGCCGATATTCGGGTACCGAGATGCGGGGCTGGGCGTCCCCGCACTCGCCCGGACGCGGTCGTCGCCGACCGGGCCTACACCAGTGGCGTGAACCGGCGGATGCTCGCCGGCCGGGGTATCAAGGCAGTCATTCCGCAGAAGGTCACCGAGATCGACGCCCGCCGCCGCAAGGGCGCCGCGGGTGGTCGGCCACCGACATTCGACACCGATACCTACAAGGGCCGCAACGTAGTTGAGAGATCATTCAACGACACCAAGCAATGGCGCGGACTGGCCACCCGCTACGACAAACTCGCCATCACCTACCGGGCCGGGGTCGTGCTCCAAGCATGCTTGCGATGGTCACGACTATTGGGAGACACGCCCTAGGTACTGCCCGGCCAGCTCCGAGGCTTGCGCGCCGGGAACCCAGCACCCGGCGTCCTCGCTCACGGTGGTGCAGGACCCATCGGCTGGGCGGACACCCGCCCGCGTCGACAGCAGTTCGTGACGAAGCGAATGAACCCGCAGGAAGGGGGGCAGCCACAAACCCGAAGCCGGGTGTGGTCGAGTTCCGCTTGGACAGACCGAGTGAGCGTGGTAGAGGCATTCCTGGAGACATTCAAGGGCGCGCGAAGGTCGACCTGACGGTCGTGTACGCCGGCACCGGCGCAGTCATTCCAGCGGTCGTAGCTTCGACTGCGTCCACTACGCTATGTCGGTGCTCGCCCACTTCACCCGAGTGGAGATGCGATGCCTGGAGTAGTCGCGGCTCGATGGATCGTCGAAATTCGGGAGACCGAGCAATATGTGAGTGTATCTTCCGGGTATGAGATACGCGTACCAGGAGGCGATCGTCGCGCTCGGGGCCCGACCTGCGGAGGAAACTGCCCGCACAATCGGAGAATTTTGGAACGAGCACAACGGATCATCCGCATCGAATCTACTTGACGTAGGTTCTGCTGACGGTGCCGCAACCGAGGCCATTCTTAGTTTTACAAAGAATATTAGGTTCGATTCGGTGGTTGTTGTCGAACCAGATCTGAGTCTGTGTGATATTGCGGTCGCCAGGATTTCGGTTGGCACAGGTCGAGTCGTGGGGGTTTCCTCGATAGATCATGCGGGAGGAGGTTTTGCGCATGTCTTAGCTTCTCACGTACTATACCACTTCTCCGATCTGAAGGAGGCGATAATCGATTTCGCTGGGCGCCTGTCTCACAGCGGGTTGTTGACAACAGTCGTACGCTCAACAACGTGCGATACGTTCCTCTTGCGTTCACTTTCCTGCCGACGCACTGCGGAGACGGCTAGGATTAATGAGAGCAAGGTGATGGCGGCGTTCCGTGGTGCCGGGTTGGATCCAGTGGTTGAATATGTGCAGAGGCTTGTTTCTTTTCCGAGGGAACAGTACCGTGCGGGTGTTCCGGATGGCGCACTGAAGCAATTCCTAGAGTTCGCAATGAGGCTGGACGTCGCAGGTCCACTTGACCAGGAAGCCAGAGGGTTGTTGAACGAAATGATCATGACTAGGACGGTAGGTGATGTCATCTCATTTTCTCTCAGGGACATGATCGTCTTCGGTTGCAGAGTCGACTGCGATGGTTCTCACTCGGCGAGGATGACGTGGTGAAAGTGAGCATCCTTGCAGGTGGAGCAGGGGTTCGAATGGGGCTCGCGAATGGACGAAAACATCTAATGCCTCTCCCCAATGGTAGTCCGTTGGTTGGTTACGTGTTGTCTGAGTTGAGTCGGATTACTGTTGATTATCGTATCGAGATGGTGCTTGCTGAGAGCGACAGTGTGACTGAGAATTTCCTTGAAAGCTGTCGTGGAATAACAGGGAGGTCGTTCCGCTACATGAAATCTCTCGGAACTGCACCTGCTGTAGTCGGCGCAGCGGAAGATGTAGGAGTCGGTGAGACGCTCGTCGTCGCTGCTTCTGACTTGATTGGTGATGCAGGAGCGGTGTCACGATTCGTTAATATGGCTGTCGCGGACGTGAGGGGCGGAATCCTTGATTGTGTCCTCGCCGTTGATTGGATTCGATTGTCGGACATGCGTCCGGTGTCGGTGAGAGTTGATTCCAACAATATGTTGGTATCCTGTATTGGGAAATCGATCGAGTCGGAGCCACTTACGTACTCTGGCATCCGTGTAATGAGCGGAGAATTTTGTCGAGCGTATGTCGAAGCTGCAGGTGGGTCTTCTAGTGACACGGAGGTAATGTCCAAGCTCGCCGACAAATTCCCTGCGCGGATCGGCGCAGTCATATGCGCGGACTTCATGGATGTAGACTGCCCTGATGACTGGAACTTGATGTTGAGCAGATTCTGTTCGTAGTCTCCTGGAGGTTTCAATTATGGTGGGACGTTTGGCAAACGAGAACGGTTGGGGCAATGTTCGTAGTCTGCTCAGGGCGAAAACCGTCTACATTGCGTCGTTGATATTCCTGGCCGGGTGGGTATTTATGCTGCTTGGCCTACTTGTAGGTCGAGGATCCGGACGAGATCTTCTGGTTGCGCTGGGTGCAACGCTTCTTACTTCGTCCGTGTTGTCTGTAATTAGCGAGGCGGCGATGCGACTCGATACCCTAGAACCTCTTTATGAGAAGCTCGAAGGAATCTCCGCTGCAGTCGATTCGTGCGGAGCGTCTGCTGGAGAAGGGCGGATTGTAGCGAGTCGCCGCGAGATTGACTTCGCAGCGTTCGTCAGGCGCTCCACGACGTTGTTTATCGTTGGAATCAGCTCGAATGATGTTCTTGCCGTAGCGGTGTCGGATCTTATCGAGGATCGGATGAGGTCAGGAGATTTGACTACTGTTGTCGTTGGTTTGCTGAACCCTGATAGCGAGGCTTCGCGGGTGCGCGCGGGGTCTTCTGCCTATGGTGGTTCTGGTGGCTCTGCGATAAGCAAGATTCACGCATCGATATCCGTTGTGCGTGACTTGGAGAGTGTGGCTTCTGGATTAGATAACGTGAGGTTCGAATTCCGGCAACTGCAGCATGTGCCGAGTGTTTCTTTGGTGGGTAATCAAGACGAGATAGTGATCACCCCGGTAATCAGTACTCGGACTGGCGGGCGGTCGCCATCGATTTGTATCTTGCGTCGTGGGGACAGTGGGGATACCTACTCGGTCTATCGCGAATGTGTGCAATCCGACCTTGAAGTGTCCTTCTGAGGTGGATTTCCGGGAATTGGCGTCGGCAAGAGCGTTGTACTCGCGACGTGCGGTTGGCTACGACGGCGAAAATGCCCGACGCGGCGAGGCCGCTAGGGTGCTCTTCGCGGAAATCGCTGCTGAGATCGTGCGTGTAATGCCTGTCGCAGGCGATACAATTGACCTCGGTGCCGGAACGGGAAGATTTGCCGAGATCCTCGGACAGCGCTCAGCGATGTTGACGAGCGTCGATTGCTCTAAGGATATGCTGAGGGTATTGATGCGACGAATTCAGTCGGCCCCCGTATTTGCTTCCCGTGTTGTGTGTGCGGACGTTGAGAACATGCCATTCTCCGATGAAGGGTTCGACTACGCAGTCTGTATCAGCGTTCTTCAATATCTGGACCTTCGAGCTTTCGCTTACGAGTGCGCAAGAATTCTGGCAGTCGGATCCCGGATTACCATCGGGGTTGTTGTGGTCCATCAGGACGACGACAGTCGATGGCGTGATGCTGAATTTCAATCGGACTGTGAGGGTAGGTATTATTCCAGATTTCGAACCGAGCAGGACATTGATAATGCGTTTCATGAGCAAGGCCTGGAGTTGATCTCGAAGATCGAATGCCCTTATCGTCGGAATTTCTCGGATCTGGTTTCAGACAAGGTGCGTTTCACGGCGCGCGAGGATCTATTGGCGGCGTGTGAAAAGTACAGGAGTGCGTCTGATGAAGTACGACAGATCTATGAGATTGACGACTTAGGATTTACGCAGCACTATCGTGTGTTCACATTCGAGAGAACTTCGAATCCGAGTTGACTCGGTGCGCATTTCACCTATGGCGCACTCGGAAATTGGTGTCCGACATTTGTTGTTAGCCTGTGATGAGAGCGGGAATGAGAGTGCTTCGCCGAATGGCTGCTCTGTGGAATCGTGTCGTCTCCCGTAGATGTGAAGATGGGCATGTCGCAGCCGTGGCGTGGACCAATTGCCATTCTCCTGATAGTTGATCCAATCGGCGCCTAACGAACTGGCCAATAGTCTGGCTGCAAGCACGGAGAGCATTGCTTGGTCCAATAGTTCATCAGCGGTAAACTCGAGTCGACTCGCAACATGTCGGTGCGTTACGACGAGAATGTGGCCACCGTTGTTCGCTGAAATGTGTGGTCGCTCAGGGGCGTAGATGCTTGATAGATGTGATCGAAATATTGTGCGGTCGACCGCCAAGGTGCAGTATGGGCACGCGTGTTCTGTGTGAGTGTCTTTCGCTTCATCGAGGCCGGTCCTCGGTTGACAGGTGAGACCTCGGTCTGCATGAGGTGTGTGACTCATCCTCATGACCATAGTCTTCCGTACATAAAATTGCCGCAGCAATTTGCACGATGATCGCGCGGCTGTGAATCTCAGCGCCAACCGAGGGCCGGGGCCACGTCCTTGACCAGCGACTCCAGCAGACGGGTGTTGTACTCCACGCCCAGCTGATTCGGCACCGTCACCAGCACGGTGTCGGACTCGGCGATCGCCTCGTCGTCGCGGAGCTGCTCCACGAGCTGCTCCGGCTCCGCGGCGTAGGTGCGACCGAACACCGCGCGGAAGGTGTCGATGTTGCCGAACTGGTCGTCGCTGGGGCGCTCGTGCCCGAAGTAGGCGCGGCTCTCGTCGTCGATCAGCGGCATGATGCTGCGGCTCACCGAGACGCGCGGCTCGTGATCGTGACCGGCCTCGGCCCACGCGGCGCGGAACTTCCGGATCTGCTTCGCCTGCTGCACGTGGAAGGGCTCGCCCGACTCATCGGTCTTGAGGGTCGAGCTCATGAGGTTCATGCCCAGTTTCGCCGCCCACTCGGCGGTGGCATCCGATGCGGCGCCCCACCAGATCCGGTCCCGCAGCGTCGGCGAATGCGGCTCGACGCGGAGCAGCCCGGGCGGGTTCGGGAACATCGGCCGCGGGTTCGGCTGCGCGAAGCCGCCGCCCTCGAGCACCTTGAGCAGGACCTCGGTGTGCTCGCGTCCCATGTCGGCGTCCGTCTTGCCCTCGCCGGGCTGGTAGCCGAAGTACTTGTAGCCCTCGATCACCTGCTCCGGCGATCCGCGGCTCACGCCGAGCTGCAGTCGCTCGCCGGCGATGAGGTCGGCGGCGCCCGCGTCCTCCGCCATGTACAGGGGGTTCTCATAGCGCATGTCGATCACGCCGGTGCCGATCTCGATCCGCGAGGTCCGCGCCCCCACGGCCGCCAGCAGCGGGAACGGCGAGCCGAGCTGGTTCGCGAAGTGGTGCACGCGGAAGTACGCGCCGTCGGCGCCCACCTCCTCGGCGGCCACCGCGAGATCGATCGACTGGTGCAGGACGTCGGCCGCGGAGCGGGTCCGCGAGCCGGGGGAGTCGGTCCAGTGACCGAAGGACAGGAAGCCGATCTTCTTCATGGCCGCTACAACCCCGGACTGCGGTCCGAATATTCCGCGCACCGTCGGGCGGCGGACCGCTCCCGGGGCAGCGCGAGGCGACCCACGCGGTCGTCGCGGATCAGGTGCGCGTCGACGAGGTCCGGCACGTCGGCGACGCTGACTCGCCCGTACCAGGCGTCGTCCGGCTGCACGGTGACCACGGGGGCGTGGTTGCACGGGAACTGGCAGCCGGTCACGGTGACCAGGGCGTCGTCGTCGCCCAGGCCCGCGCGGCGCAGCTCCTCGCCGAACGCTGAGGCCAGTCCGGACGCCCCGAGGGCCGAGCAGCGCGGACCGCGGCACACGAGGACCTGATGACGGTGCTGGGGCACGTCCTCCCAGGCGGGCGAGTGCAGCGGCGCGGCGTCGGCCGCCATCGGCGCGCCGCCCGCGGCGATCGCCGCCGTGAGTAGCGCGGCGTCGGGCTCGGGCAGGAGCTGCGGGGCCAGACGGAGGGTCGGCGCACCGTCGTAGCCCCGGAGCCAGTGCGCGGCCACCCGGCGCAACCACGACCGCTTCGGGCCGGGCTGCGCCCACCCCGTGCCGATGAGCAAGAGGTCTCCGGCGCCGCGGTCCGCGACCGCGGTCAGTACGTCGACCAGCGCCGGGTCGTGGACCTGCAGGAACGCCGGTTCAGCGTCGGCCGTCCGGGCGAGGTCGGTCAGCTCGGCGGGGTCGACGCCGGCCGACATGCCGACGAGGATCGCGGTCACGGCAGGGCCCGGATGCCGTCGGCGACGCGGCGCGCACCGTCGAGCAGGCGGACGCCCGAGGTGGTCTCCGAGAACGGGACGATGACGAAGCGGTTCTCGCGCACCGCGCGGAGCTGACTCATCGCCGGGTCCTTGCGCGCCTGGTCGATGCGTTCCTGGGCGGGGTGGCCGGACGATTCAGCGATCACGATGACGTCCGGGTTCGTGCCGACAACGTTCTCCAGCGAGATCTCGGCCCAGTTGCCGGGCCGATCGGCGAACACGTTGACGCCACCGACGGAGTCGATGAGAAGCTGCGGCGTCCCCTTGCCTGCACCCACGTTGAGCCCGGACTGCGCGCCGAAGTCCCACCACAGGATCCGCTGTCCCTTGGCGGCGTCCTTCAGCGCAGGAGTACCCAACTCGGCCTTCTGCGCGTCGATCACCTTCTGCGCCGCGGTCTCGGTCCCGAACGCCCTCCCCGCGGCGGTGAGCTCGTCCCAGATCAGGTCCCAGGAGGCGCGCTCGGGCTTGCGCGCACAACCCGCCGGGGCGAGCAGCGTGGCGATGCCCTGCCCCTGCAGCTTGGCGCGATCGCCGGCGTTCTTCTCGCTGAACGCGGAGTTGTAGGAGCCGTAGACCAGGTCCGGATGCACCGACAGTATCTTCTCCTGCGTCGGGTACGTCGCCGCGAGCACCGGGACCTTGGCGTAGTCGGCCTGGAACCGTGGCGCGACGGCGTCGTCGAGGTACGCCGTGCCCACCATTCGGTCCGCGACGCCCAGTGCGAGCGCCACCTCCGTGGCGCCCTGGTTCATCGTCACGATCCGCCGCGGCTCGGCCTTGACCTCCGAGGCGAAATCGCAGGTGGTGACGGTGACCGGGAACTTCCCGTTCGCGCGGCTGCTCGGAGCGGCCGCCTGATCGGAGGTGCCGCATCCGGCGAGGAGAGTCGCGGCGAGGACCGGGGCGAGAAGGGCGGCAGAGCGCATGGTTTTCACGCTTTCGTCGGCCGCCCGTGCGCGGGGCGGCGATGGGACTACGGCGAGTCGGCGGGTATCGGACTCGAGGTGGTGCCACCTCATACCGTTGCGCGCCAGTCCCGGATTCTCACCGGGTTCCCCTGTCCGACTCGGAGTGGACGCTATCAGGACGGCGAAGCCACGCGGTCGCGAAGGAACTTCGGGAGCCTCGCGGTCGTGCGCTCGTCGAATCCGACATCACCCGTTGACTACAGTCGAGGCGTGAGCACTTCCACCATCGCGATCCTCGTCGCCGTCGTCGCCGTCCTCGTCATCCTGGTGGCGCTGGCCACGGGCTTCTACCTGAACAAGCGCCGGCGGGTCTCGCTCAAGGACGAGACGCCCGAGCCGAAGGGCCTCGACAAGTCGGGCGGCTACAAGGCCGGCGGCGGGTTCAGCTTCAGCGAGGGCACCCGGGAGGCCGAGGCCGTTCCGCTGGTGCCGAAGGCTCCGCCCGCGCCGAAGCCGGCAGCGCCCGAGGTGACACCGGGCGCCACCGTCGAGCCCGATGTCGAGGTCGAGGCGGCGGACCGGGTGGCGGCGCAGGACGAGGTCAAGCCCGAGGCCGCGCCGAGGATCTCCCTCAAGGACCTGCAGGAGTCGCGCGACCAGGAGGCCGCTGAGGCCACTTCGGCGCAGATGGACGCGCGGCTAGCCGAGGCCGAGGAGATCGACCCGACCATCGCGAACGTCGCCCCCGCCGCGCCGAGCGAGGTCGAGGAGATCGAGGACGAGGCCGCCGCTCCGGCCGTGCCCGCAGCCCCGGAGTCAGAGGCGCCCGCGGCACCGTCGGCCCCGCAGCTGGACGAGATCGCCCCGACAGCGGGGCGCCTGGACCGGCTCAAGGGCAGGCTCGCGCGCTCGCAGTCGACGGTCGGCGCGTCGCTGCTGGGCCTGCTCGGCGCGGGCGATCTCGACGAGGACTCGTGGGAGGAGATCGAGGACACGCTGCTGCTCGCCGACCTCGGCACCCCCACCACGATGGCCGTCGTGGAGAAGCTGCGCGACCGGATCGCGACGCAGGGAGTCGGCAGCGCCGCGGAGGCCCGCGCGCTGCTGCGGCAGGTGCTCATCGAGGAGGCGCACCCTGAGTACGACCGCAGCATCAAGGCGCTGCCGCATGCGGGCGCACCGTCGGTGCTGCTGGTGGTGGGCGTCAACGGCACGGGCAAGACCACCACGACCGGCAAGCTGGCGCGTGTGCTCGTCGCCGACGGCCGACGCGTACTGCTGGGCGCCGCGGACACCTTCCGTGCCGCGGCTGCCGACCAGCTGCAGACCTGGGGCGAGCGGGTGGGCGCCGGCATCGTGCGCGGCAAGGAGGGGGCCGACCCGGCGGCGGTCGCCTTCGACGCGGTGGCGAAGGGCGCGGAGGAGGGTGTCGACGTCGTCATGATCGACACCGCCGGTCGCCTGCACACCAAGACGGGGCTCATGGATGAGCTGGACAAGGTCAAGCGCGTCGTCGAGAAGAAGGCCAAGGTCGACGAGGTGCTGTTGGTCCTGGACGCCACCATCGGGCAGAACGGTCTCACACAGGCCACGGTGTTCGCCGAGGTCGTGGACATCACGGGCGTCGTGCTGACGAAGCTCGACGGCACCGCCAAGGGCGGCATCGTCTACGCCGTGCAGCACGAGCTGGGCGTGCCGGTCAAGCTCGTCGGCCTGGGCGAGGGCGCCGACGATCTGGCGCCGTTCGAGCCCACCGCGTTCGTCGACGCACTACTGGGCTGACACGACGCTGCTCCGAACACGACCCGTGCGGTGGTGTTCGGAGCACACGCCGAACCGTCGGTCAGACGTGGCGCGAGAGGAACGAGTCCAGCGCCGCATTGAACTCCCCGGGAGTCTCGAAGTACGCCGAGTGGCCGGACTCCTCGAAGGTGTGGGGGACGGCGCCGGGGATGAGCGTCGCGACGTGTAGATGACTCGTGGGCGTGAGGAAGTCGTCGTGCGAGCCGCCGGCCATCAGCGTCGGCGTGGAGAAGCAGGCGAGATCCTCGGGGAGCAGCTTGACGTCGTCGTCCTGCATGGTGCGCGCGTCGAAACCGGGGTTGAGCTCCTTGATCCGGCTGTAGAGGAAGAACAGCTCCGGGTGCTCCTTGACGAAGGTGCGGTTCCACCCGACCGCCGCGTCGTCGCCGCCGCGGTTGCCGCCGTGGCCGGCGTTGAAGGTATCGCCCGCCGTCCGGAGCACTTCCCAGTTCTGCGGCGAGTAGGCGGGGGTCGGCGAGCCGTTGATGAACAGCGCCGAGACCCGCTCCGGGTGTCGTGCCGCCAGCGGCAGGCCTGCCCAGGCGCCGAGCGACTGGCAGCAGAACGCGGCCCGGTCGATGCCCTCGGCGTTCATGATCGCGAGGATGTCGTCGGGGTAGTGGCGCGGGTGCGACTGCTCGGGCGGGCACCGCGAGTTCTTGAATCCGCGCAGGTCCACGGTGATCACCCGGTACCTCTCGGCGAAGTAGGGGACCTGTTGGAACCAGCACATCGTGTTGCCGCCACCGCCGTGGACGAAGAACAGCGGGTGGCCTGAGCCGGCGGTCTCGTAGTAGACGTCGATGTCGCCGGAGGGTGCGTAGGGCATGGTGGATCTCCTTGTGCGGGTGGGTGTTCGTGGGTGGGCCAGCGGCTGTGGTTCAGGCGGTGACAGCGGTCGGTGCGATGGTGGCGGTGTTCCCGCGGATCGCGGCGACGAAGGACGGCGAGCGCAACGCGGCGAAGGTGCCGAGCAGTCCGGCGATCGACGCGAAGGTCACGTAGTAGGGCAGCACGCCGTAGCCGCCGCGCTCGTGGAGCCACTCGGCGAGCAGCGGGAAGGTACCGCCGAAGACCGCGACCGTGGTGGCGTTGACGATGCCGCCGCCCACCGCGCGCAGTGCGGGCGGGAAGAGCAGCCCGCCGTAGACGTTGATCGCCGTCATCGCCGGCGCCACCAGCAGGCCCAGCACCAGCGCGACCACCCAGAAGGGCATGGACCCGGCCTTCAGAGCCAGCAGCAGGGGAGCGGTGAGCAGGATCTGCAGGACGTAGCCGATGCGGAGAACGACCAGAATGCCGACCTGATCGGCGAGCCAGCCCAGTGCGAGCATCGTGACCAGGACGAGGGCCAGGGTGAGCGTCATGAAGCTCGACGCCGACTCCTTCGACGTGACGCCGATGTTGTCGCCGTACACCGGCATGTAGAGCAGCGCGAAGTAGAACGGGATGGTGCCGGAGATCGTCATTCCCAGCATTGCCAGGCAGGCCCAGCGGTGCTCTCGGAAGACGGTGCCGATGGGAGGGCGCTTCGTGCCGAGCTCGGCGGTCATCGCCTCGAAGGATTCGGTCTCGGGGGCGCTGCGGCGCACCCAGATCGCGAACAGTCCCACTGCGGCAGCGGCGACGAATCCCCAGCGCCAGGCACCGTCGTTGAGGGCCTCCCTGCCGAAGATCGCGTACATGGCGGCGATCGTTCCGAACGCGAGCAGGGATCCGATCACGATGCCGCCGTACGCGACTGCGCTGTAGCGCCACCGCATGTGGACGGGAGCGGCCTCGGTCACATAGGCGGCCACCGTCGGGGTTTCGCCCCCGTACGCGAGCCCCTGGATCAGGCGCAGGACGACGGCCAGTACGCCGGCGAGCACGCCGACCGCGGCGGCGGTGGGCAACAGTGCGATCCCCAGGCTCGCGAGGGCGATGCCGCTCATGCTCACAAGGAGGCCCAGGCGGCGGCCGTAGCGATCGCTGAACCGGCCGATCACAATGCTGCCCACCGGGCGGGCGAGGAAGCCGACGGCGAAGCCGGCGTACGCGGCCAGCAGCTTCCCACTGCCATCGCCGAACACCGATGCCGCGAAGAACGGGGCGAGAACGGCGTAGATGTTCCAGTCGAAGGATTCCACGATCGAGCCCACGGTCGAGGCGGTCAGCTCTCGCCGGGATCGGCCGCGGTCACGGGGTGGGGCCTCGATGGGTGACGTGGTTGTCATGGCGGTGTGGTCCTTTCATTCCGCCGGCCTGCGGCGCTGCTCGCAATGGTGGTGAGCCGCATCACATCAACTCGAAAATCTGGTGTAGATTGCCGAAATGATCAGTCCAGTGCAGGAATCTGCCGAGCTATCCGATCTGGAGCTGAGATTGATCAACGTGCTGCAGGTCGACCCGCGTGTCTCCTGGTCGCGTGCGGGCGAGGCGCTCGGCGTGGATCCGTCGACGGTGGCGCGCACCTGGAAGTCCCTTGCCGCCTCCGGGCGGGTCTGGGTCTCGGCCTATCCGCGCGCGACCCCGGCCGGGGTGCCGTTCGTGGCGTTCATCGAGGTGGGCTGTCGCGTTGGCGCTCGTACGGCCGTCGCGGACGCGCTCGCCGAACGACCGTGGGCCGCCACGATCGAGCACGCGACCGGCGGCCGTGACCTTCTGGTGAGCGTTCTGGCGAGCGGATTGTCCGCCCTCTCCGGGGTGTTGTCCGAGGAACTGGAGGCCATCGACGGCATCCGCGCGGTGCGGGTGCAACTGGCGACCGTGGTCGCCGTCGAGGGCGGCGGTTGGCGGTTGCGTGCCGTCGAGCCCGACGCCGTCCGGCGGCTGGCGGAGGATCGCACCGAGGTGCGCTTCCATCCGATGCGGCTCGACGAGCACGACGTGCTGTTGGTCACCGAGCTCGGGCGCGATGCGCGGGCGGGATACAGCGAGCTGGCTGCCCTGTCCGGGCTGGGGATCAGCACCGTGCGGCGCCGCGTGCAGCGTCTCATCGCGAACGGCGCGGTGAGCCTGCGCTGCGAAGTGGCGCAGGCGCTCAGCGGCTGGCCCGTGTCGGCGGCGATCTGGTGCCGGGTCCCGCCCGCGGAACTCGAGGCGGTGATGAGCGGGTTCGCCGGAATGCCCGAGGTCCGGCTCTGTGCCGCCCTGACCGGCGGGACCGCGAACCTGTTCGTATCGTTGTGGGTCCGCTCGCCAGGCGAGTTGCACCGGCTCGAAGGTCAGCTCAGCGCGCAGGCCCGCGGCATCGAGGTTGTGGACCGCATGCTGGCACTGAGGCACATCAAACGCATGGGTCACCTCCTCGACGCCGCGGGCCGCTCGGTCGGGGTGGTTCCGGTGGTCCCGGCCTGAAGTGGCGGGGCCACCGGGCTCAGGCGATGACCTGCTCGACGAACGAGAGCTGGCTCAGCACGTAGGCGCGGGCCAGGTGGTGCAGCTCGATGGAGTGGCCGACGCCCGCCATCAGCGCGGTGGCGAAGGGCGCGGCGGTGAAGTGCCGCGCGACGGCGGCGACGGCCTCGTCGTCGGAGCGCCAGATGTTGTCGTGCGCCGCGAACGTGAGCCGGACCGGCGCGCTGACGGCGGCGCCGACCGCGGGCAGCCGGTCGGCCCAGTCGACGACGTCGTACAGCTCGGGCATCGGCATGGGGCGCAACAGTTCTCCGTCGCGCGCGATCGCCGAGGCGGGGTAGGTGCCCTCCGGTCCCAGCATGACGCCGGCGTGCGCCTCGGGCGGCAGGGCGATCGACGGGGCGTCGCCGCGCAGGCCGCCCCACATCTCGCGAATGCCGGGCTGCCACAACTCGCCGAGGCCGCTGACCTCGACGCCGCGGGGCGTGCTCGACGACGCCGCCACCAGCAGCGCGAGCATGCCGCCGATCGAGTGGCCCACGAGCACGACCGGCAGGTCGAAGCTCGCCGCCAGGCCGTCCATCGCGGCGGTGAGGATCTTCGCCTGGGCGTCGAAACCCAGCCGGTCCGCTGCGACGTCCGCGCTGCCGCCGTAGCCCGGGCGGTCCACGGCGACCACGGTGTGGCCGAGGGCGGGCGCGATGGTGAGGAGGGAATCGTCGCCGACCTGGAAGTACTCGGAGTCGTAGGTGCCGCCGTGTACGGCGAGGATCAGGGCGCGCGAGACGCCGGCCGGCCGGGCGATGCGGGCGGCGAGGGACACGCCGTCGGCGACGAGGGTGATCGATTCCACGGGGGCGGTGGCAGTGGTCATGGTGAGGTCTCCTTGTGCGGGTGAGGCAACGATACGTTGATGGCGAGATTTCAACGTTGATGTCAAGAAAACTCCGTGAAGCTCTTGATTGTCAACAGTGATGTTGATAATTTGACTCGTATGTCAGAGACGATAGCGGTGATGCAGATGACCAGCCCCTTCCACGAGCCCGGCCTCGTCGCCTACCCGGACGAGTACGTGCGCCGATACCGGGATGAGGGGCTGTGGCGCGGCGCCTCCCTCCCGGGCGAACTCCTCGCTGCCGCCGGTGTCTTCGCCGAGCGGACCGCACTGATCACGCCCGAGGTCCGCTGGACCTACGCGGAGCTCTTCGGCCGCGCGGACCGGTTCGCCCGCGGCCTCCTCGCCGGTACCGACCTCGCGCCCGGCGAGCCGATCATGTTCCAGATGGGCAACGTCGCGGAGACCGTCGTCGCCTACCTCGGCGCGCTCATCGCCGGCCTGCGCCCCGTCTGCACGCTGCCGCAGCACGGTGTCCGCGAGATCGGCCTGCTCGCCGAGCACGTCGGAGCGCGAGCCACCGTGGTCCAGGGCGATCACGGCAAGGGGGAGACCCTCGCGGTCGCCGCCGCACTGCACGCCGACGGTGCCCTCCCGATCGTCATCGTCGCCCGCGGCACTGCGATCGGCGAGTCGCCGACCTACGAGGACCTCCTCGTGGTCGGGGCCTCTGCGCCGGAGGCGCCCGCGGTCGATCCCGAGCAGATCGCACTGTTCCAGCTCTCCGGCGGCACCACCGGGCTGCCGAAGGTCGCGGCCCGGCTGCACGAGGAGTACGTGCACAACGCCCGCGCCTGGGCCCGCGCGCTGCGGTGGGGCACCGAGACCCGGATCCTGTATCCGCTGCCGGTGATGCACAACGCGGGCATCGCGCTCGCGGTCCAGCCCGCGCTGCTCAGCGGCGCGACCGTCGTCCTCGCGCCCACCCCGAGGATCCCCGAGCTGCTCGACCTCATCGAGGCGGAGCGCCCCACGGTCCTGCCACTCATGCCGCCCGCCCTCGTGGTGCGCCTGCTCGAGGAGCCCCGGAGTGCGACGGCGGACCTCTCGAGCATCGTCGACCTCATCGTGGGCGGGCAGGCCCTGCCCGAGGAGGTGTCCGAGCGACTGCGCGACGAGCTGGGCATTCCTGTGCGGCAGATGTTCGGCATGGCCGAGGGCATGTTCCTGGTGACGCCCGACGGTTCCGGCGAAGATGTTCGGCACCACAGTGTGGGCGCGCCGGTCTCGCCCGCCGACGAGGTGCGGATCGCCGAGATCGGCGGCGACGCCGAGGTCCCCGCCGGCGAGATCGGCGAGTTCTGCGCTCGTGGGCCGTACACGATCCGCGGCTACTACCGCGCCGAGCAGCACAACCGCGACGCCTTCAGCGCCGATGGCTTCTACCGCACCGGCGACCTCGCCCGGGCCCACGTGATCGACGGCGTCACCGTCTACTCGATCGAGGGGCGGATCAAGGACGTGATCAACCGCGGTGTCGAGAAGATCCACGCCGAGGAGGTCGAGGAGGTGCTCCTGCGCCACCCGGACATCGTCAGCGCGGCGCTCGTCGCCATGCCCGACCCCGTGCTGGGGGAGAAGGCGTGCGCGTACCTCATCGTCGAGGACGGACACCCCGCGCCGACGGTCGCGACGATCGGTGAGTTCCTCACCGCGCAGGGCCTCGCCGGCTACAAGCGTCCCGAGCGCATCGAGGTCGTCGACCAGTTCCCCCTCTCCAACGTGGGGAAGGTCTCCAAGAAGGATCTGCGCGAGCGGGTCGCCGAAGCACTGCGCGCCGAGTCCGCGCGCTGACCGATACGAACACGAGGAAGACGATCATGGGCAACAGGACGGTAGCGATCATCGGCGGCGGACCCGCCGGACTGGCCGCGGCGCGGCTGATCAAGCTCGGCGACCCGCAGGCGCAGGTCACGGTGTACGAGCGGTCGGACGCCAGCGGCGAGACCTTCGGCTTCGGCGTGGGGCTGACGGAGTCGACCATGTCCAACATGGCCGCCGCCGATCCGGTCACCGCCGACCGGCTCCGCGAGGCCAGTCACGACGGGCACAGTCTTGTGCTGCGCACCGGCGACCGCGAGGTCGAGCTGCACGGCGCACGGAACCTGGCGATCGGGCGCGCGATCCTCCTCGAGGTGCTCACCACGTCGGCGCTCGAGGTGGGCGTGGACATCCGGCTGGGCGCCAAGACCGACATCGACGACATCTCCGCAGACGTGATCATCGCCGCCGACGGGGCGCGCAGCGCCGTTCGGGAGCGCTTCGCCGGCGAGCTCGGCGCGTCCGTCAGCTACGGCAGCCTCCACTTCATGTGGTGCGGTACCGATTTCGCGGTCGACGACGCCAACTTCACCTGGCGCACCAAGGGTGACGCGACCTTCGTGGTGCACGCCTACCCGTACGCCGACGACCGCAGCACCTTCCTCATCGAGACCGACGACCACTCCTTCCGCGCGGCCGGCCTGGACCGGTTCGCCGACGAGACCCCGGCCGGCGAATCCGACGAGCGCAGCCTCGGGCTGCTCGAGGAGGTCTTCACCGAGGAGCTCGGCGGGCGGAAGCTGCTCGCCAACCGCACCCGGTGGGCGCAGTTCCCCACCGTCTCGCTGGATCGGTGGTCGACCGGCAACGTGGTGCTCATCGGGGATGCCGCACACACGGCGCACTACACGATCGGGTCGGGGACGAAGCTGGCGCTCGAAGACGCCATCGCCCTGGCCCGCTCGCTGTCCGAGCACGAGGACGTCGCGGAGGCCTTCGCCGCCTACGAGACGGCGCGACGGCCGTACGTGAGCCGGTTCAAGCACCTCGCCGCCCGATCCCAGAACTGGTGGTCCAGTTTCCGCGAGCGCACCGCTGAGGCGCCCGAGCGGATCGCTTTGTCCTACATGACCCGCGCGGGGAACCTCGGGCTCGAGCACTACGCCGCCGAGTACCCGCAGGTCGCCGCCCTCGCGCTGCGCGAACTCGGGGAGGCGCCCGTGGCGACGCCCGGCACCGTCGACGATTGGGTGCTGAGCCGCCCGCTCACGACCGAGGCGCTGTCCGCGCCAGGGCGCGAGCTGCCGGTCGACGGGCTCGACGATGCCCACGCGGTGCGTGCCGACTGGTCCGGCGGGGAGGTCTGGGGTTCGGCCCATGACGACCTCGTCGCCGAGCTCCGCGGCGCCGACGCGCCCGTCGTGGTGCTGGGCGGACCGTCGGGCCCGACGGACGTGGGGGCCCGGATCGACCTGGCCGAGCGGGTGCGATGGGCCGGTAAGACGGTCGTCGTCGAGGTGCCGGTGGCGCTGCGGTCCGAGGGGGCCGCGGCGGTGGGTGCGGGCCGGGCGGACGCCGTCGTCACCGTGGGGTGAGTCGGCGGCGTGCGTACACTGCGACCCATGGCGACGGCGGAACGCACGGGTAGGGCGAGCGGACAGCGACGGCGCGACTTGGTGATCGGCGACGTGCTGGACGCGGCGACGGACCTGTTCGCCGTGAAGGGCTACGACGCCACCAGCCTGCAGGACATCGCCGACGCCGTCGGGGTGTCGCGGCCCGCGCTGTACCACTACATCAGCAGCAAGGAGGACCTGCTGGTGATGCTGGTGGAGCGGGTCTCACAGGCGCTCGCCGACGTCTTCGCCGAGCTCAGCGCCCGCGCGGACCTCGAGCCCACCGAGAAGCTCACCATCCTCACCGAGCAGCTCGTTCGGCAGCGGGCCGAGCACCCCAGCCAGTTCCGTATCCTCGACCGCTCCGAGATGATGCTGCCCAAGGCGGCGGGCGAGGACCACGCCGCCGCGCGCCGGCGCGTTCTGCGCGAGGTGGTCGCGATCATCGAGGAGGGGATCAAGGCGGGGCAGTTCACGCCTGTCGACCCCCGTACCGCCGCGCTGAGTCTGCTGGGGATGTGCAATTGGGTGGCCTGGTGGGCCAAGCCCGCCGACGGTGTCGAGGTGCAGGCCATCGTCGACACCGTCAGCGCTCTCGCCCGGCAGATGCTCTGCGTCCCCGAGGTCGACGGTGCCGTGGCCGGCCCGGCCGACCTGCTCGCCGAGATCCGCAGTCGTCTGGACCGGCTCGAACCCCTGATCTGAGAACGATTCCCGTTGTCCCGCGCCCGCTCCGCCGCCCGGCGGGGCGGGTGTTCGTCGTGGCCCGGGACGCCGATGTCACCGACTCGACATGAGTGTTGACAATTGAACGCTAACGTCGAATACTGAACGGGAACGGCGAACCCCATCGGAGGAGAACCATGAGCGCCAAGCCCATTCGGATCGGACTGGTCGTCCCCAGCTCGAACGTCACCGTCGAGACCGAAATGCCCCGCATCCTCGCCCGCCACCCGGAGCAGGAATTCACCTTCCACTCGAGCCGCATGCGGATGCAGAAAGTCTCGCCGGAGCAGCTGCGCGCCATGAACGCCCAGCGCGAACGCTGCGTCATCGAGCTCGGTGACGCCGGTGTCGACGCGATGCTCTACGCCTGCCTCGTCGCGATCATGTCCAGCGGCCTCGGCGAGCACCACAAGGTCGAACTGTCGATCGCCGAGCAGCTGGCCGCCGGCGGCAGCGAGGCCGCCGTGCTCTCCAGCGCAGGGGCCCTCGTGGACGCGCTCGCCGACATGGGTGCCCGGCGGATCGCCGTCGTCACCCCCTACCTGCGGCCGCTCGCCGAGCAGGTGATGGCCTACCTCGAGCACGAGGGCCTGACCGTGACCGACTGGCGCGCACTGGAAGTGGCGGACAACGCCGAGGTCGGCTGCATCCCCGGCGATCGCGTCATGGAGGCCGCGCGCAGCCTCGACCTCACCGGCGTCGACGCGATCGTGCTCTCCGCGTGCGTGCAGATGCCCTCGCTCGACCTGGTCCAGGCCGCCGAGGACGAGTTCGGCATCCCCGTGATCACCGCCGCCACCGCGGGCGCCTACCGCATCCTGCGCGCCGTCGGCGCGACCGTCGACATCCCCGGCGCCGGCTCGCTGCTGCGGGCCGACGCGACCGTCACCGTCGACGTCTAGCACCCCGACCCGACCTCCGGAAAGGAGCACCACCATGACCGAGAACACCGAGCACCGCGTGCAGGGCGTCGACCACGCCGCCTTCCCCACCTTCGACCCCGTGGGCACCGTCCGCTTCTACAACGGCGTCCTGAAGTTCCCCATCGTCCACTCGATCTGCGCCGCGGGCTGGGGCCCTGAGGATCACCCCGACTTCATCCACTTCTTCTTCGACATCGGCAACGGCGACCGGATGGCCTTCTTCTACTACTTCGGCCTCGACCCGATCGGCGATCCCACCGCGCCCGGCGACTCCTGGGCGCGCCTGCCGCAGGGCGCCCCCGGCTACTTCGTCAACTCCCGTCACCTCGCGATCCACGTGGACAGCGAGGAGGACCTGCTCGAATACCGCCGGCGGCTGGACGATTCCGCGTGGCCCTGCGAGATGCAGGTGATGCACGAGACCATCGAGTCGATCTACACGCACGACCCCAACGGCTACATGATCGAGATCACCCGGGCCCTGCGCCCGGTGACCCCGCAGGAGGACCTCGACGCCGCGCTCACCATCGAGGCGCTGTGCGACGTGGTCTCGGGCGGCGCACCGTCGATGGACGCGCTGCTGGTGCGCAAGGCCGAGCTGATCGTCGAGCGCGCCGAGGCGTGGGAGCGGGAGGGCGTCCGATGAGCCGCTTGTACGTCCTGGACGTCCCGGAGAACGAGGGCGTCGTCAAGGTCGCCGGCGCCGAGCCCGACGTGGAGATCGCCAAGGTGGGCCCGTACTTCCGGATCACGCGACCCGAGGAGATCGTCATCGACCGGCGCGCGACCGGATGCCGGCACGCGGTCTGGTACAGCTCGCTCGCGGGCCTCGAGGACTCGAAGGTCGCGCAGCACGACAAGGACGCCCTGCGGGTGGTGGACCGGTGACCGCCGCCGAGAGGGTCGGCGCGGGGCGCTATCTCGACGCCGAGGACGTGCCGGAGAGTACCGTCGCGACGCCCGTCGAACTGGCCACCGTCGACGGTGCCAAGGTCGCCGGGGTCCTGCGCACCGTGCCCGGGGCGACCGCCGTCGCCTTCCTCATGCACCCCCGGCAGGACTTCACGCACCACGTGCTCGTGCCCGAGTTCCTGCGGCGCGGCGTCGCGGTGTGGACGCAGGGTTCGCGGACCCTCGGCAACGACCTGACGCTCCTGCACGAGCAGGCGCTGCTCGACATGGCCGCGGGCCACGTCTTCCTCCGCGAGCAGGGCTTCGACACCGTGATCGCCGTCGGTCACTCCGGCGGCGGCGCGCTGGCCGCGTTCTACATCGAGCAGGCGGGCCTGCCCGCCCAGGAGCGGCTCGCGGGGACGCCCGGCGGCAAGTCCGTGCCGCTGCGCACGGCGACGATGCCGCTGCCCGACCACGCGGTGTTCCTGGCGCCGCACCCCGGCCAGGGGGAGCTGCTGCTGCGGATGATCGATCCGTCCGTGGCGGACGAGGCCGACCCGCTGTCCGTGGTGCCGGACCTGGACCCGTTCAACCCCGCCAACGGTTACCGGCCGGCACCGCAGGCGTCGTCGTACTCGCCGGTGTTCGTGGAGCGGTACCGCGCGGCGCAGCGCGGGCGGGTGGAGCGGCTCGACGCCCTGGCCCGGGCGCGCGTGGCGACGGCGCGGGAGGCGCAGCGGCGGTTCAAGGAGAGCGGCGATCCGGCCGACCGCCGGGCCGCGCTGGCCACCGAGTTCCTCACGGTGCAGCGCACCGACGCCGACCTGCGCTGCATGGACCCGTCGCTGGACCCCAACGACCGGCCCTACGGCTCGCTGTTCGGCGCCCGCCCGGACCTCACCGACTACGGAGTCGTGGGCTTCGGGCGGCTGACCACGCCCGAGGCGTGGTTGTCGACCTGGTCGGCGCTGAGCAGCCGCGCAGGATTCCTCCGTTGCGCGCCCGCGGTGACGATGCCGACCCTGTTCATCGAGATCACCGGGGACCAGGCGTGCTTCCCCGACGACGCCCGCGCCATGGTCGCGGCGTTCGGGACGTCCGATGTCGTGCACGTGCGGGTGCGCGGCAAGCACTTCGGCGCCGCCCTCGTGGACGGCGAGCCGACGGCCGCGGCGCTGGCCGGGATCGAGATCGAGACGTGGCTGGGAGCGCGGGGAATCGGGAGCGGCGCCCGGTAGGGGGCGGCGCACCGTCGGAAACACGGACGTAACCCGGGGGCCCGACGGGGCCCGAACCGGTTACACACGGGCAACACGGGCGCGACCACCGGGAAACCGCGGCGGAAGAAGCTTTTCTCACTCGCGTCGCACCGGCGGCGCGCCCGAGGAGGTTTCCCCGTGCTCTTGGCTTCAGTACCCGACGACATGTTCGGGAAAGTGGACACCGGCACCACCGCGTGGATGTTGATGTCGGCCGCGCTCGTGCTGCTGATGACACCCGCGCTGGCGTTCTTCTACGGCGGGCTATCCCGCCAGAAGTCCGTGCTCAACATGATGATGATGTCGATCAGCTCGTTGGGCGTGGTCTCCGTGGTCTACGTGCTGTGGGGCTACTCGACCTCGTTCTCCGGCGAGGGGAACTACCTGGGGCTCTTCGACAACCCGTTCCGGTTCTTCGGCCTCGACGCGCTGACCCAGACCAAGACGGCGGGCGCCGACACCCTGTACGTCCTCAGCCCCACCGGCGCCGGCCTCCCGGCCATCGTGTTCGCGGGGTTCCAGCTGACCTTCGCCGTGATCACGGTCGCGCTGATCTCCGGAGCGGTCGCCGAGCGCGTGAAGTTCGGCACCTGGCTCGCGTTCACCGCGGTCTGGACCACGATCGTGTACCTGCCGCTGGCCCACATGGTCTGGGGCGGGGGACTGCTGTCGAACTCGGAGCACGGGATCGCGGCGTGGCTGTTCGGCACCACCGACGGCAAGGCCACTGTGGCGCCGATCGACTTCGCCGGCGGCACCGTCGTGCACATCAACGCGGGCATCGCCGGCGGCATCCTGGCCATCTTCGTGGGCAAGCGACTCGGCTTCGGCAAGGCCGCGTACCGGCCGCACAACATCCCCTTCGTCATGCTCGGCGCCGCTCTGCTGTGGTTCGGGTGGTTCGGGTTCAACGCCGGCTCCGCCGGCACCGCGAACATGACGGCGGGTCTGGCCTGGGTGAACACCACCGTCGCGACCGCCGCCGCCATGCTCGGCTGGCTCGCGGTGGAGAAGTTCCGCGACGGCCACGCCACCACCGTGGGCGCGGCGTCCGGCGTCGTCGCCGGGCTGGTCGCCGTCACCCCGGCCTGCGCGAACATCAGCCCCGCCGGCGCGATCGGGTTGGGCGTGGTGGCCGGCGTCGCCGCCGCGTACGGCGTCGGCCTCAAGCACCGCTTCGGCTTCGACGACTCGCTCGACGTGGTGGGCGTGCACCTGGTGGCGGGGCTCATCGGCACCGTGTCGCTGGGCCTGCTGGCCAAGGACACCGGCCTGTTCTACGGTGGCGACTACCGCCAGCTGGTGGTCCAGATCGTCATCGCCGGCGTGGCTCTGCTGTTCACCGGCGTGCTGACCGTGATCATCGCCCTGCTGCTCAAGCCGCTCGGCTGGCGGATCGACAAGGAGTCCGAGGCCGACGGCATCGACAACTCGGAGCACGCGGAAACGGCTTACGACCTGGTCTGAGGCGACCGGAACTAAGCTGAAACCCTCCATCGACCCAAGAAGGAAACTCATATGAAGCTGGTCACCGCCATCGTCAAGCCCTTCACGCTCGAGGACGTGAAGGCGGGACTCGAGCAGGCCGGGATCCTCGGCATGACCGTCAGCGAGGTCCAGGGCTACGGCCGCCAGAAGGGGCACACCGAGGTGTACCGCGGCGCCGAGTACTCCGTGGACTTCGTGCCGAAGGTGCGCATCGAGGTGGTCGTCGACGACGCCGTCGTCGACAGCGTGGTCGACGTGATCGTCGAGGGCGCGCGCACCGGCAAGATCGGTGACGGCAAGGTGTGGGTCACCCCCGTCGAGTCCGTCGTGCGCGTACGCACCGGCGAGCGCGGCAACGAGGCCCTGTAGGAACGCCGATGACGGTGCCGGACATCGGGAGCGCGGAGGGCGCGGCCGGCGGCGGGCCGGGCGGGGCGAAGGAACTGGTCGCCGCCCGGGCCCGCCTGTTGGACCGGGCGGCGGGCCCCCACGGGCTGGACCCCGCCGCGCTGCGCGGCGCGCTCGCGGACCTCGCCGAGGTGTGGCTGACCACCCACGGCACCGCCGCCGGGATCGGCCCGGACAGCGGGCTGGCGCTGGTCGCCGTCGGCGGGCTGGGCCGACGGGAACTCCTGCCGCACAGCGATTTCGACTTGCTGCTCGTGCACGACGACGGGCTCGATCCGGCGCGCGTCACCGCCGTCGCCGAGAGCATCTGGTATCCGCTCTGGGACGCGCACATCAAGCTCGACCACAGCGTCCGGACGGTGCCCGAGGCCGTCCGCGTCGCCCAGTCCGACCTGACCGCCGCGCTCGGCCTCCTCGACGCCCGCCACATCGTGGGCGACCAGGAGATCACCAACCTGCTGATCAGCGGGGTCCGCAAGCAGTGGCGCACCGACATCCGCACCCGCGTCGACGACCTCGTCGAGCAGGCCCGCGAGCGGTGGCGCCGCTCCGGCGAGATCGCCCACCGCGCCGAACCCGACCTCAAGAACGGCCGCGGCGGCATGCGCGACGTGCAGCTGCTGCAGGCGCTCTCGCTCGCCCAGCTGACGGACGGGATCCCGACACCGTCGGGCTCCCCGGGCGGCTCGACGGGCAACGACCTGGCCACCGCGTACGGCCGACTCCTGGACGTGCGCACCGAACTGCACCGCATCTCCGGGCGCGCCCGCGACCAGGTGCGCGCCCAGGAGGCCGACGAGATCGGTGCGGCGCTGCGCCTCGGCGACCGGTTCGACCTGGCCCGCACGATCAGTGACAGCGGCCGCACCGTCGCCTACGCCGTCGACGTCGGCATCCGGACCGCGCAGAACGCCCTGCCCCGGCGCGGCCTCTCGCGCCTGCGTCGTGCACCGGTGCGGCGCCCCCTCGCGGAGGGCGTGGTCGAGCACGCCGGCGAGGTCACCCTCGCCCGCGACGCCCGGCCCGACCGGGACCTCGGACTGACCGTGCGGGTCGCCGCCGCGGCCGCCGCGTCGGGCCTGCCGATGTCCGCCTCCACCCTGAGCCGCCTCGCCGAGGTGGCCCCCGCGCCCCGGAGTCCCTGGCCCGCGGAGACGGTCTCCGACTTCCTCGCCCTGCTCGGCGCCGGGCGCAGCGCCGTGCCCGTCATCGAGGCCCTCGACCGGACCGGGCTGTGGGGCCGCCTGCTCCCCGAATGGGGCGCCGTGCGCGACCTCCCGCCGCGCGACGCCGTGCATACGTGGACCGTCGACCGGCACCTCGTGGAGACCGCCGCATACGCCGCGAGCCGCGCCACCGACGTCGCCCGGCCGGATCTGCTCGCGCTCGGCGCGCTCCTGCACGACCTCGGCAAGGGCCGTGGTGGCGACCACAGCCTGATCGGCGCGGAGCTCGCCGAGGCGATCGCGACCCGCCTCGGCCTCGACCAGCGCGACACGGGGCTGCTCGCCGCCATGGTGCGGCACCACCTGCTGCTGCCCGCGGTCGCGACCCGGCGCGATCTCGACGATCCCGCGACCATCGAGACGGTCGCGGACAAGGTCGGCCGCGACCCGGTGCTGCTCGAACTGCTGTACGCGCTCGCCGAGGCGGACTCGCTGGCGACGGGGCCCGGCGTGTGGGGCGACTGGAAGTCCCGGCTCATCGGCGAACTGGTCCGCCGCACGGGCCGCGTGCTGGCGGGGGAGCCCGCGCCGCAGCCCGCGCCGGTGCCCGACGAGGTCGTCGCGCTCGCCGCCGCGGGCGGCACGCACGTGCGGATCACGCCCGCGCCGGCGCTCGGTCCGCACACCTTCACCGTCGTGGTCGTCGGTCCCGACCGGCGCGGCGTGCTCGCCCGCATGGCCGCCGTCCTTGCCCTCGCCGGACTGCGCGTGCACAGCGCGACCGTCGCGGGCGTCGAGGACTCCGCGGTGAACACCTTCGTCGTGGTCCCGACCTTCGGCGATCCGCCCGATCCCGCGGTCGTCCGGCAGCGCGTGCTGGCCGCGCTCGACGGTGCCGACGTGCTCGCCGAGCTGCGCGAACGCGAACACTCGGCCGCGGCCCCCGTCGACCGATCCGCCGCCGCGCCGCCGCTGCGGGTGGCCGCGCCGCCCCGGCTGCGCTGGTTCGACGGTGCGCCCGGCACCGTCGTCCTCGAGGTCCGGGCGGGGGACACCCCGGGCCTGCTCGCGCGGATCGCGGGCGCCCTCGACGACGCCGGACTCGACGTGCGCTGGGCCCGGGTCGCGACGCTCGGGGCCACCGTCGTGGACGCCTTCTGCCTCGCGGTCCCGGCCGACGAGCCGAGTCTCCGGGCCCGCGCGGAGGGTGCCGTCCTCGCCGTCCTGCCCGAGGCCGAGCCGCCCGCACCACCGGAGGGCGGGCAGACGCAGGGCTTTCGGTAGGCTGAAGCAATGTTCGAATCGCTCTCCGATCGGCTCACAGGCGCGCTCAAGGACCTGCGCGGCAAGGGCCGGCTCACCGACGCCGACATCGACTCGACGGCGCGCGAGATCCGCCTCGCGCTGCTCGAGGCCGATGTCGCGCTGCCCGTGGTGCGCGCCTTCGTCGCGCGGGTCAAGGAGCGGGCCAAGGGCCACGAGGTCTCTGCGGCGCTCAATCCCGCGCAGCAGATCGTCAAGATCGTCAACGAGGAGCTCGTCGGCATCCTCGGCGGCGAGACCCGGCGGCTCAACCTCGCCAAGACCCCGCCCACGGTGATCATGCTCGCGGGCCTGCAGGGCGCGGGTAAGACCACGCTCGCCGGCAAGCTCGCGCACTTCCTCAAGAAGCAGGGCCACACGCCCATGCTCGTGGCCTGCGACCTGCAGCGTCCGGGCGCGGTCGATCAGCTCAAGGTCGTCGGCGAGCGGGCGGGCGTGCCCACCTACGCGCCGCATCCCGGCACGTCGGTCGGCGGTGAGGGCGCCCTCGGCGTGAGCGCCGCGGACCCGGTCGAGGTGGCGCGCGGGGGCATCGCCGAGGCGAAGGCCAAGCAGCACGACGTGGTGATCGTCGACACCGCCGGCCGCCTCGGCATCGACGAGGAGCTCATGTGCCAGGCGCGGGGCATCCGCGACGCCGTGGACCCCGACGAGGTGCTCTTCGTCCTCGACGCCATGATCGGCCAGGACGCGGTGACCACCGCGCAGGCCTTCGCCGACGGCGTGGACTTCACCGGTGTCGTGCTCACCAAGCTCGACGGCGATGCCCGCGGAGGCGCCGCGCTCTCGGTCCGCGAGATCACCGGCAAGCCGATCCTGTTCGCGTCCACCGGCGAGAAGCTCGACGACTTCGACGTCTTCCACCCGGACCGGATGAGCTCCCGGATCCTCGGCATGGGTGATGTGCTCTCGCTCATCGAGCAGGCCGAGCAGCACATGGACCAGCAGAAGGCGGAGGCGGCGGCCGCCAAGATCACCTCCGGCGAGCTGACCCTCGAGGACTTCCTCGACCAGATGCTGATGATTCGCAAGATGGGCCCCATCGGGAACCTGCTGGGCATGCTGCCCGGCGCGGGCCAGATGAAGGACGCCCTCGCGGCCGTCGACGACAGTCAGCTCGACCGGATCCAGGCGATCATCCGCGGCATGACGCCCGCCGAGCGCAACGATCCGAAGATCATCAACGCCTCCCGCCGCCTGCGCATCGCCAAGGGCTCCGGTGTCACCGTCACCGACGTCAACCAGCTGGTCGACCGGTTCTTCGAGGCCCGCAAGATGATGTCGCAGATGGCCGGCTTCGGCGGCGGCGCCCCCAAGCGGCTGTCCAAGCGCAAGCAGAAGGGCAAGCAGGGCAAGAAGAACAACCGCGCCCGGCAGACCGGCCCCGCGGCGCCCCGGATGGGCGGCGGCTTCCCCGGCATGCCCGGGATGCCCGCCGGCATGGACCTCTCCGGCATGCCCAAGGGCCTCGACCAGCTGCCTCCGGGCCTCGAGGGCATCGACATGGCCGCGCTCGAGGAGCAGCTCCGTAAGAAGCGGTAGCGGGGTTACAGTTCCCGGGTGAGCGATCTGCACTTCTCCGGCGTCGTGCTGCCCGGCGGCGAGGGCGAGTTCTGGGTGTCCGACGGTGCCGTGCACCTGTCCCACCCGGGCACGACCGGTCCGTGGACCGAGTTGCGGGGCTACGCAGTGCCCGGCTACGTCGACGCGCACTGCCACGTCGGCATCGTCTCCGACGGCGAGCCGGACCTCGTCCGCGGCCGCGCCCTCGCGCTCGAGGACGTCGCGGTCGGGGTCACCGTCATCCGTGAACCGGGCTCCGACCTCGACACCTCGCCCCTCGACGGGCAGCCCGGCCTACCGCGATTCGTCCGGATGGGCCGGCACATCGCGCTGGTCAAGCGGTACACCCGCGGCCTCGGGGAGCAGCTCGAGGACCCCTCCGGGCTGGTCGCGGCCGTGCGTCGCCGCGCCGTCGAGGGACATCCGTGGATCAAGCTGGTGGGGGACTGGATCGACCGGTCCGTGGGCGATCTCGCGCCGCTGTGGCCCGACGACGTGCTCGCGGAGGCCGTCGCCGTCGCCCACGACGCGGGCGCCCGTGTGACGGCTCACGTCTTCGGCGAGGACGCCCTGCCCGGCCTGCTCGCCGCGGGCGTGGACGCGATCGAGCACGGCTCCGGGCTGGGGCCCGACACGATCGAGGTGATGGTGGAGAAGGGGATCGGCCTGGTGCCGACCATGATCCAGATCGAGAACTTCCCGTCGATCGCCGAGCCCGCCCGCGAGAAGTTCCCCACCTACTACCGGCACATGATGGCGCTGCACGACCGCCGCAAAGCGACCTTCCGGGCCGCATGGGAGGCGGGCGTCGCGATGTACGCCGGCACCGACGCCGGGGGCTTCAACGTGCACGGCGCACTGCCTCGGGAGATCACCGCCCTCGCCGCCGTGATGCCGCCCGAAGACGCGATCGCCGCCGCGTCGTGGCGCGCCCGGCAGTGGCTCGGCTTCGCCGGCATCGACGACGGTGCCCCCGCCGACCTCGTGATCTACGACGAGGACCCGCGGGTCGCGCTGGCGCACGGCGGGCTGCCGGCACCGTCGGCCGTGGTGGTGCGGGGCGCGCTGGCCTGAGCCTGCGCGGCACGTGCTCCCCAGCGGGACGAGGAGCCCGGTCGGGCCGCCCCGTTAGGGAGTGGTGACGGGCCGCTTCGCCGGCCGCGGGCGGCCGACCCACCACTGCGCCATCGGCGCCCGGCTGAGCAGCTCGACGATGCCGAGCGTCAGCGTGATGGTCACCAGGTAGGCGACGGCCGTGCCGAACGGGGAGGGGAGCACCGTGGTGAGCCACGGCGCACCGTCGCCCGACTTGGGCAGGAGCAGCACCGAGAGCACCATGACGTGCACGAGGAAGACGCCGAACGAGCGCTTCGCGCCGTACGAGGCGAACCGCGTCAGCCGCGGCAGGCGGTGCCGGTTGCGAGCGAGCAGCAGGCCCGTGGTGTACACCGCCGCGACCAGCGCGACGTAGAGCACGAAGTTCGCCGGCTGGAACACCGCCGAGGCCACGATCGGGGCGGTCTCATCGCTGAGGCGGACCCGGTAGAGCACCTGCGCCGCGACGGCCGTGCCGACCGCGAGCCCGAAGACGAGCGGCGCGTGCCGCAACAGCGCCGCCTCCACCCGTTCCCGGTGGAACGCCGTGATCACGCCGAGCAGGATGAAGAACTGGTACGGGACGAACGTGGCGTACAGGTGCCAGAAGTTCTCGCCCCACCAGCCGGTGGTCGGGTTCCAGTAGGTGGCAGCGATGTAGATCCCGACCTGGAGTGCGGCGCTCGCGAGCAGGATCCGACCGTGGAAGCGGCGGGTGCGGCGCACGAACCCGAAGATCAGCGGGAACAGCAGGTAGATCTGGATCGTGACGAAGATGAAGTACAGCTGGTAGCCGTTGAGACCACCCCACTTGAGGTTGTTCCAGAAGTCGCCGAGGCTCCGGGGGATCGCCGCGCCGTCACCGCGGACCGCCATGTCGTAGGCCCAGTAGGCGAAGGCCCAGATCACGAACGGGATCACCACCAGCTTCAGGCGCTTGCGCCAGAACCGGACCGGGCTCAGCTGCGCGCCGCGCTCGACGATCCCGTACGCCAGTACCAGGCCGGTCAGCGCGAAGAAGGCGTTCCGCGTGAAGTGCAGGTTCATCGCGATCGCGTTGGTGACGGTGCCGTTGACCTCGTCGTTGGTGTTCGTCAGCGTGTGGATGAACACCACCAGCAGGAAGGTGATCGTCCGGACGAAGTCGAGCTGGTGCAGGTAGCCGCCGCGGGGACGCGAGACCGCGGCGTCGCCGGTGATCACCGGTGACGGGGAGGTGCGGTCCAGGTGCGTGGCCATGGTGAAGAGTCTGTGATCCGATCCTGCGAGGTGGCTGTACGCGGCCTGGCAGTGGGCTACACCGGGCTGAGGTGCGGGCGCAGGCTGCAACGAACAGCCCCGAATTTACCCGCCGGTAACCTTCCGGCCGAGTGCAACGCACCGGAAGTGGCGCGCGTCACGCGGAGGTGACCGTGTTCGTGTGCCAGTCTAGCCGCGAGCGGAGGCCGGGGTCGTGAGCCGCGTGTCGGTGTCCCGCCCGAGTGGCGCTCAGTGGTGGAAGACGGTGCGCCGATCGGCGGGCCCGTCGGTCCGGCTGAGCCGGGTGAGCGCGGCGGCGAGATCGTCGCGGAGCCGGCCCGCCAGATCGCCCGAGAAGCCCTCGCGCACGACGATCCGGAGGACGGTGACAGCCTCCGCGTCCGCCGGCATCGTGTATGCCGGGACCTGCCATCCGTACGCGCGCAGTTCGTGCGAGACGTCGAAGGCCGTGAACGGCGCACCGTCGTCGATCGTCAGGGTGACGACGGGCAGGGCCGAGCCGTCGGTGACGACGTGCAGGTGCGGCAGGGCGCCGAGCTCCCTCGCCAGCCAGGTGGCGGTCCCGCGTAGGGCCCGCATCACCTTGGTGTAGCCGTCGCGTCCGAGACGGACGAAGTTGTAGTACTGGCCGATGATCTGTGCGCCGGGACGGGAGAAGTTGAGGGTGAAGGTCGGCATGTCGCCGCCGAGGTAGTTCACCCGGAACACGAGATCGTCGTCGAGCGCCGCGCGGTCGCGGAAGACGACGAAGCCGATGCCCGGGTAGGTGAGGCCGAACTTGTGGCCCGAGGCGTTGATCGACGCCACCCGCGGCACCCGGAAGTCCCACTGCAGGTCCGGGTCCAGGAACGGGGCGACGAAGCCGCCGCTGGCGGCGTCGACGTGCACCGGGACGTCCGGCCCGCCCTGCGCGGCGAGCTCGTCCAGCGCCGCGCACACGCCTGCGATGTCCTCGTACTCGCCCGTGAAGGTGGTGCCCAGGATCGTGACGGCGCCGATCGTGTGCTCGTCGACGGCGGCGCGCACCTGCTCGGGTGTGATGACATAGCGGCCGGGCTCGATCGGGAGGTACACGGGCTCGACGTCGAAGTAGCGGCAGAACTTCTCCCACACCACTTGCACGTTCGAGCCCAGGACCAGTTTCGGCCGAGTCGTGTCGAGGCCCTGCGCCTGCCGGGCCTTGCGCCACCGCCACTTGAGGGCGAGGCCGGCGAGCATGACCGCCTCGGACGAGCCGATGGTGGTCGTCCCGGTCGCCGACGCCGGGTCCGCCGGGTCGAGGCCGGGGGCGTGGAACAGGTCCGCGACGATCGCCACCGTGCGCGCGTCGATCGCCGAGGTGGCCGGGTACTCGTCGTGGTCGATGGCGTTCTTGTCGAAGGACTCGGCCATGAGGGTCTGCCCTTGCGGTTCCATCCAGGTCGTCACGAAGGTCGCGAGGTTCATCCGCGACTGCCCGTCCAGCATCAGCTCGTCGTGGATGAACCGGTAGGCCTCGGCCGATGTCGTCTCACCGTCCGCGAGCCGGGCGCGGGGGAGGGGGTCGGTGCCGAGCCGTCCGGCGTAGGCGGGGATGAGGACGGCGTCGTCGTCGAGCGGGTTGGTGGACATGACCGAACGCTACCGCCGCGGGCCGGCAGCGGCAGCGCGGGCGATTTCGCGCAGCTCGCGCGACATGGCACAATGGACCGCTGCTGACCGGCAGCGGCTGAGATACCGCCCGGCGGTCACGCATGAAGACGGCAAAACCGGGTGCGTTCATCCTGACGCATCGCTGAATTGCACACGTGACGACACACGAAGGAACACGACACATGGCTGTCAAGATCAAGCTCACGCGGCTCGGCAAGATCCGCAACCCGCAGTACCGGGTCGTCATCGCCGACGCGCGCACCCGCCGTAACGGCCGCGCGATCGAGTCGATCGGCAAGTACCACCCCAAGGAGGAGCCGTCGCTCATCGCGATCGACTCCGAGCGCGTGCAGTACTGGCTGGGCGTCGGCGCGCAGCCGACCGAGCCCGTGCTCGCCCTCCTGAAGATCACCGGTGACTGGCAGAAGTTCAAGGGCCTCCCCGGTGCCGAGGGCACCCTGCGCACCGCCGCCGAGAAGCCGTCCAAGCTGGACCTCTTCAACGCCGCCCTCGCCGCGGCCGACAACGAGCCCGCCGTGGCCGCCACCACGCCGAAGAAGAAGGCCGAGAAGAAGGCCGACGACGCCGCTGAGGCTCCGGCCGAGGCCGCCGCCGAGGCTCCGGCCGAGGGCGAGTAAATGAGTGCCGTCGTCGCTGATGCCGTCGAGCACCTCGTGCGCGGCATCGTGTCGAACCCGGACGACGTCCGCGTCGACCTCATCACCGGCCGTCGCGGTCGTGTGATCGAGGTCCACGTGAACCCGGACGACCTGGGCAAGGTGATCGGCCGCAGCGGCCGTACCGCCACCGCCCTGCGCACCCTCGTCACCGGCATCGGTGGCAAGGGCATCCGGATCGACGTCGTCGACACCGATCGGGTCCGCTGACCCGATGGAGCTCGTGATCGGCCGCGTGGCCAAGTCACACGGCATCCGCGGCGAACTCGTCGTCGAGGTGCGCACCGATTCGCCCGAGCTCCGCTTCGCGGACGGCGCCGTCCTCACCGGACGGCGCCCCCGCGAGAAGAACACCCGGACGTACACGGTGGCAGCCTCCCGGAACCATTCCGGGAGGCTGCTCGTGCGTCTGCAGGGTGTGAACGATCGCACTGCGGCCGACGAGCTGCGCGGCACCCTGTTCCTCATCGACTCCGCCGACGTCGAGCCGAGCGACGATCCGGACGAGTTCTACGACCACGAACTCGAGGGCCTCGCGGTGCGCACCGTCGGCGGTGACGACGTGGGCGTCATCGCCGAAGTCCTGCACGCACCCGGTGGGGAGCTGCTGTCGGTGAAGGCGCCCGACGGCCGCGAGATCCTCATCCCGTTCGTCACCGCGATCGTCCCCGACATCGACATCGCCGGTGGCGTCGTCACCGTCGACCCGCCCGAGGGGCTCCTGGACCCCGAATGATGCGCATCGACGTCATCACGATCTTCCCCGAGTACCTCGCGCCGCTGCGACAGGCGCTGCTCGGCAAGGCCGTCGACAAGGGCATCCTCGAGTTCGGCGTGCACGACCTGCGTGACTGGACCCACGATGTGCACAAGGCCGTCGACGACTCGCCCTACGGCGGCGGGCCCGGCATGGTCATGAAGCCCACCGTCTGGGGCCCCGCGCTCGACGACGTCTGCCCCGACGACGCGCTGCTCGTCGTCCCCACGCCCGCGGGCGTCCCCTTCACCCAGGCCATGGCGCACGAATGGGCGAACGAGGACCACATCGTCTTCGCCTGCGGCCGCTACGAGGGCATCGACCAGCGCGTCTTCGACGACGCCGCCCGGCGGGTCCGCGTGGTCGAGGTTTCCATCGGCGACTACGTGCTGATCGGCGGCGAGGTCGCCGTACTCGTCATGGTCGAGGCCTTCGGCCGACTCGTCCCCGGGGTGCTCGGCAACAAGCTCAGCCACCAGGACGACTCCTTCTCCGACGGTGCCGGCGGCCTCCTCGAGGGCCCTTCGTACACGCGCCCCGAGACCTGGCGCGACCTGACAGTGCCACCTGTGCTGCTGTCCGGCGACCACGCCAAGGTCGCGCAGTGGCGCCGCGAGCAGTCCCGCGCGCGGACCGCGGACCGTCGACCGGACCTCCTCCCACCTGCGCAGAGCTCCTGACGACCGGCGTGGTCACCGGATCCACCGCCGCTGCGAGTGGTGGGTGGCGCGCCGTCGCACCCCGACGCGTGTAGTACTGCAAAGGCAGAGTGGTTGCGGGCGGTACCGTCGAGTCCGACGGGGCGGTGGGTGCCGCCCGCGCTCGAGTGGAGGGAGGGGCGTTGACCCGGATCCTGATCGCCGACGACGGCCGGCGCCCGCCGCACGAGGTCCACATCAGCGCGCTGAGGCGCACGGTGGACGCGCCCTTGGGTGCCGCGTCCGTCGAGGCGCGGCGCGGCCACGGCCACCGGATCCGCTCGTGAGGCGCCTCGGGTCCGTCCGGATGCAGCTCGCGCTGTTGACGTGCGTCGTCGTGTTCAGCGGCCCGTCGGCGCCATCGAGCGGCGCCTCCGTGAGCTCTCCTCCGGTGACCTGAGCCTGCGGGTCCCCGAGCCCGCGGGTGACGACGAGGTGGCTCGTCTGGCCCGGACCATGAACGACACGCTGGAGCTGCTGCAGGAATCGTCCGACCGCCAGCTGCGGTTCGTCGCCGACGCGGCGCACGAGCTGCGCGGACCGATCGGCGCCGTCCGCGCCGACCTCGAGGTGGCGGCGGCGTATCCGGATCAGGTGGACCCCGTCGTCGCGGTCCGCGAAGCACTGATCGACGTGGACCGGCTGCAGTCGGTGGCCACCGACCTGCTGACGCTCGCCCGGCTCGAGGCGGGGGAGAAGCCCAAACGGGAGATCCTGCCGCTGTTCGAGGTGCTCGGGCCCGTGCGGCCCCCGACGGACGTCGAGTACACCGTCGACGTCGATCCCGCGACCCTCGTCGTGGGCTCCCGGCAGCAGGTGACGCGGCTCCTCCAGAACCTCGTCGACAACGCGGCGCGGCACGCCCGGTCGGCCGTGTCGCTCACCGTCCGGGAGGTCGACGGTGCCGTCGTCCTCGACGTCGACGACGACGGGACCGGCATCGCGCCGGAGCATCGCGAGCAGGTCTTCACCCCGTTCCTGCGACTCGACGAGGGCAGGTCCCGAGACGACGGCGGCTCCGGCCTCGGGCTGGCCATCGCCGCCGAGATCGTGCGGGCCCACGAGGGAGCGATCCGGGTCGGGGAGTCGCCGTCGGGCGGGGCGCGGCTGCGCGTGGAACTGCCCGCACCGGCGCCGATTCCGTAGATCGGCCCCGGCGCGTCGCGCGTCGCGGCATGATGGCCGGAGCGGGCGTGGGGGCGCCCGGGATGGGCGGGGAATCATGGCTGTCGTCGACAATGCTCGCGGTGCCGCCGCCCTCTTGGCGGAGGTCGAGCGGCGCGAGGCCGAGTTGGCCCGCCTCGACGAGGAGTTCCGCACCGCACGGGTCACCGCACGCTCGCAGGACCGCACGGTGGCGGTCACCGTCGATGTGCGCGGGCGCCTGGTCGAGGTCGAACTCGCGCCGGCGTCGGCCCGGGCGCACCCGCCGGAACGGCTGGGGCCCTTGATCGTCGAGCTCGCGGAGCGCGCGGCCGATTCGCTGCGCGAGCACTACGCGCGGCGCGCCCAGATCGCCCGGACGCCCGCATGATCTTCGACCTGGAACCGGCGGCGTGGGAGCGGCTCGCGCGCACCGTCGACGCTCTCGCCGAGGCGATCCCCGCGCCGGCCGCCCTTCCGTTCCCCGAGGACAGGTATGCGCGCGCACTCGGCGCGGCCCCCGTCGTCTCCGACGCAGCGGCGCGCGAGCTGCATGCGTCGTCCGTCGCGGAGCTCCGGGCGCTCGCCGAGCGGATCCGCACCGGCGCCCGGACCGCGATGGCTGCGGATCAGGCCGCCGCGGAGGCGATCGAGGCCGCGGGATGACCGCCCCCGAGTTCTGGCCCCGCTCGCCCGGCGAGTTCACCGGCGCCGCCGAGCAGTACCGTGCCGCGCACGCCGAGGCGCGGCGGATCGCCGCCCGGCTGGGCGTGCGGGCACCGTCGGACGTGTTGGTCCGGGCCGGCGAGCTCGACGATGCCAGAGCGGCCCTCGTCGGCGACTACGCGGTCCTCGTCGACGAGACGCGCTCGCGGATGACCGGCATCGCCGCCCGGACCGGGCTCGCGCGTCTCGAGGCCCGCGGCGGCCGTCCGCCCGGAGATCCGGCGGCGGACGAGGCCGCGGACCTGGCCGACCTGCGGGGCCGGGCCGAGGCGGAGGATGCGGCGGAGGAGGCCGAGCGACGGTCCGCGGCCCTCGCCGCGGGGCACGGTTCCGCCGTCGGCACGATGGCGCCCCTGGCCGGTCTGGGCATGCTCGGCCGGTCGCTCGGGTCCGACGGTGCCCACCGCGCGGCGCACTACGCCGTGCCGGCCGCGGCCCCCGCGGACCTGGACCTGCGGCTGCGGGAGCTGTGCGGGGCGATCGGCGGCGCGGCGCGGAACTGGGTGCGGATCGCGGTCGCGGAGGTCGTGGACGAAGCGGGCCGGCCCTGGCGGCTCATCGGCACCACCGAACTCGACGGCTACCTGCGGCCCGGCGTGGTGCTGCGCGACGGCGAGCTCGCCGCGGGCAACGAGGAATGGCCGGAGCTGTCCATCGCCACCTTCTGCGCCGCCCGCGGCTTCGCCCCCGGCCCGGTAGTCGGCGCGATCCTGCCGCCCGACGAGGTGTGCGATCACCTGCGCGCGTCGGGCTTCGCGCCGAGCTGGTCGGGCGACGCGTGGGCCACGGGAGGAGGGGACGCCGATGCACAGGTCGACTAGCCTGCCGGAGCTGGCGGATGCGGTCGCCGCCGTGGCCGCGGATCGTCGGCACGCCGCGGGCGTGACCCTCGTGGCCGGCGCGCTGGATCGCGCGGCGGATCCGCGGCTCGACGACGCCGGCGAGGTACTCCTCGACGAACGACGGGCGCCGGGGTCCCGGCGCGGGGAGGCGCACCGTCTGGCCGCGGCGGTCGAGCGTCTCGACCGGGCCGCCCACCGGTGCCGTCGCGACGGTGACCACACCGGCTACGTCCTGGGCTTTCAGGCGGCGCGGGCGCTGTCGGCGTTGCACTTCCTCGTCCGCGACGGCGGGGAGGCGTTGGCCGATGTCGCGTACGAGGCGGTGATGGTGTGCGGCGCCACGGAGCCGGTGATCGCCGAACTCGTCGGTGGCCGCCGGTAGGGTGGCCGCGTGAATTCGAGCGCGCCGAGCAAGTCCGTATCCGCCCGCATCGCCGAGGAGCTCTCGGTGGGGGAGAACCAGGTGGCCGCAGCGATCCAGCTGCTGGACGAGGGGTCGACGGTGCCGTTCATCGCCCGGTACCGCAAGGAGGTCACGGGCAGCCTCGACGATGCGCAGCTGCGTGCCCTCGAGGAGCGGCTCGGCTACATGCGGGAACTCGACGACCGCCGGGCCGCCGTCATCGCCTCGATCGAGGAGCAGGGCAAGCTCACGCCCGAGCTCCGGGCGGCATTGCTCGCCGCCGACACCAAGGCCCGTGTCGAGGACATCTACCTGCCGTACAAGGTCAAGCGGCGCACCAAGGCGCAGATCGCGCGCGAGAACGGCCTCGCCCCGCTGGCCGAACGGCTGCTGGCCGATCCCACGCTGGTTCCCGAGGAGCTGGCGGGGGAGTTCCTCGGCGAGAACGTCGCGGACGCGGCGGCCGCGCTCGAGGGCGCGCGGCACATCCTCGTCGAGCGGGCGTCCGAGGACGCGGAGCTCGTCGGCACGGTCCGCGAGAAGTTCTGGGGCGACTCGACCCTGCGCACCGGCGTGCGCGAGGGCGCGGACCCGCAGAAGGCGCAGAAGTTCCGCGACTACTTCGAGTTCTCCGAGCCGCTCGACCAGATGCCCAGCCACCGCGTGCTGGCCGTGCTGCGCGGGGAGAAGGAGGAGGTGCTCTCTCTGCAGTTCGACGGCGGTGAGGACGCCGATTACGAGGCGATGGTCGCGGCCGTGCTGGGGATCTCGAACCAGGGCCGGCCGGCCGACAAGTGGCTGGGCACCGTCGCGCGGTGGGCGTGGCGCACCAAGCTGATGGTCTCCGCGACCGTCGACGCCCGCACCCGGCTGCGGCAGCGCGCCGAGGAGGACGCGGTGAACGTGTTCGCGACCAACCTCAAGGACCTGCTGCTGGCCGCGCCGGCGGGCACCCGGCCCACGCTGGGGCTCGACCCGGGCTTCCGCAACGGCGTGAAGACCGCCGTGGTCGACGGCACGGGCAAGGTGCTGGACACGCTCATCATCTACCCGCACCAGCCGCAGAACCAGTGGGACAAGAGCAAGGCGCTGCTGGCGGCCCTCATCGCCCGGCACGACGTGGAGCTCGTGGCGATCGGCAACGGCACCGCCTCGCGGGAGACCGACGCGTTGACCACCGAGCTGCTCGGGGAGATCAAGAAGACCGGCGCGCGCGTCCCCGCGAAGGCCGTCGTCAGCGAGGCCGGCGCGTCGATCTACTCCGCGTCGGAGTACGCCTCGCAGGAACTGCCGGACATGGACGTCTCGCTCCGCGGCGCCGTGTCCATCGCCCGCCGGCTGCAGGACCCGCTCGCCGAGCTGGTGAAGATCGACCCCAAGTCGATCGGCGTGGGCCAGTACCAGCACGACGTGTCGCAGGCCAGCCTCGCGAAGTCGCTGGACGCGGTGGTCGAAGACGCGGTGAACGCCGTCGGGGTGGACCTGAACACCGCGTCGGTGCCGCTGCTCGCGCGCGTGTCGGGCGTCTCCGAGTCGCTGGCCGCGGCGATCGTCGCGTACCGCGACCGGTCCGGCGCCTTCCGCAGCCGGTCCGGCCTGCTGGACGTCCCGCGGCTCGGCCCGAAGGCATTCGAGCAGTGCGCCGGCTTCCTCCGCATCCGCGGCGGCGACGACCCGCTGGACGCGTCCGGCGTGCACCCCGAGGCGTACCCGGTCGTGCGGAAGATCCTGGACCGCTCGGGTCTGCAGCTGGCCGAGCTCATCGGCAACAGTGCGGCGCTGGCGAAGCTGCGCCCGGCCGATCTGGTCGCCGAGCTCGCCCTCGAGTTCGGGTCGGAGCGGTTCGGTGTGCCGACGGTGACCGATATCCTCGCCGAGCTCGACAAGCCCGGCCGGGATCCGCGTCCGGCGTTCGCCACCGCGACCTTCGCCGCGGGGGTGGAGAAGGTGTCCGACCTGAAGCCGGGCATGGTGCTCGAGGGCGTGGTGACCAACGTGGCCGCCTTCGGCGCGTTCATCGACGTGGGCGTGCACCAGGACGGCCTCGTCCACGTCTCCGCGATGTCCGACCGGTACGTCTCCGACCCGCACGAGGTGGTCAAGTCCGGCCAGGTGGTCAAGGTCAAGGTGGTGGACGTGGACGTCGAGCGCCAGCGGATCGGTCTCTCGCTCCGCCTGAACGACGATGCCGCCCCCAAGCAGCGCGGCCCGCGCGACGGCGGGCAGCGAGGCGGTGACCGCGGCGATCGCGGCGGCCAGCGCGGCGATCGTGGTGGACAGCCGCGCGGTGGGCAGGGCCGGGGAGGCCACGGCGGGCAGAACCGTGGTGGCCAGCAGGGCGGCCGCGGGCAGCGCGGCGGGCGGGAGCAGGCACCGTCGGGCTCGATGGCCGACGCGCTGCGCCAGGCCGGCTTCGGCAAGTAGCGCCGCGCGGCGTTCCGACCTGCGGTGACGGTCCGCGCCGTAGGTTGGAGGCATGTCCACCTGGTTCCGGCACGACATCGTGGAGGCGGGACGGCTGCCGCTGTTCGCCTTCTTCGTCGGGCTGATCGTGGGCTTCGTGTGCATCCGGATCAGCGTGCGGCTGATCCGGGCGAACGTGCGGTGGTGGTTCGGCAATGTCACGCCCGGCGGCCTGCACGTGCACCACATGGTGTTCGGCGTGGTGCTCTGCATGGGCTCGGCGATCGGCCTCATCGCGAACTTCGACAAGGCCACCCAGACGACGGCCGCGGTACTGGCCGGAGTCTTCGGGCTGGGCGCGGCGCTGATCCTCGACGAGTTCGCGCTGATCCTCTACCTGCGCGACGTGTACTGGCAGGAGGAGGGGCGCGCCTCCGTCGACGCCGTGTTCGTCGCGGTCGCGGTGACGGGGCTGCTCCTGCTCGGGCTGCGGCCCCTGGACCTCGTGGACATCGCGGGGTTCCGCGACTCGCCCGAGCGGGCGGCGCAGATCCTGTTCGGCGTGATCAGTCTCGGGACGGCAGCGATCGTGCTGCTCAAAGGCAAGATCTGGACCGGGCTCGTCGGCCTGTTCTTCTTCCCGCTGCTGCTCATCGGCGCGATCCGGCTGGCGCGGCCGGGCTCGCCGTGGGCGCGCTGGCGGTACGAGACGAGCTCCCGGCGGATGCTGCGCGCGCTGCGCCGCGAGCGGCGGGTCCGCCGACCGCTGATCCGCGCGAAGATCGCGGTGCAGGAGCTGATGGCCGGCCGTCCGGACCTGCTGCCGCACCTGCGGGAGGATGCGGAGCGCGAGCTGGATCGCACCGTCGTGCCCGCGCCGGCGCCGCCCCGTCGACCCAGGTCCATGGCCCGCCGCCTGACGATTTCGAAGAACCGGCGCCGATCTGGCACAATCAACAGGTTGCCCGGGCTGCGTGCTGCCCGGGTGTATCCGACTGCGGAGCAGTCGGCAGGACAGGAGTACGAACCGGTCGAACCCCCGCGGCAGTAGCCGCGACGGGCCGCCAGGGTCCTCTGCTCACGAAGACATGTAAGAAACGGATGATCCAGCGATGAACACGCTCGACTTCATTGACCAGCAGTCCCTGCGCAGCGATGTGCCCGACTTCCGCCCCGGCGACACCCTTGACGTGCACGTCAAGGTCATCGAGGGCAGCAAGGAGCGCGTCCAGGTGTTCAAGGGCGTCGTGATCCGCCGCCAGGGCGGCGGCGTGCGCGAGACCTTCACGGTGCGCAAGGTTTCCTTCGGCGTCGGTGTGGAGCGCACCTTCCCCGTGCACTCCCCGAACATCGCCAAGATCGACGTCCTCACCCGTGGTGACGTCCGTCGCGCGAAGCTGTACTACCTGCGCGACCTGCGCGGTAAGGCCGCCAAGATCAAGGAGAAGCGCTGACACCAGCGCCGGTCACCGTCCGCCTGGACGAGACCGACCCGCCTGCTCGGTAGTGTGTACCCGTGCCCGAGCAGACGAACTCCCCGGAGACCCCCGAGCCCAGCGATCCCGTATCGCCGGCCGGGGGTCCCGGCATTTCCGGGGCCGACGGCCCCGCCGAGCCCGCCCGGAAGGGCGGCCGACACTCCGCGCCGGACCCGGCACCGTCGGACGGTGAGGGGGAGAAGAAGGCCGGGCGCGAGAAGAAGACCAACTGGCCGCTCGAGGTCGGGGCGATCATCCTCGTCGCGCTGGTGCTGAGCTTCTGCCTGCAGACCTTCGTGGGTCGGCAGTGGTACGTGCCGTCGGAGTCGATGGAGCCCACGCTGATCGGCTGCGCCGGCTGCACCGGCGACCGCATCGTGACGCAGAAGATCAGCTACTTCGCGGGCGACCCGAAGCCGGGCGACGTGATCGTGTTCAAGGGCCCGACCTCGTCGTGGGGGCTGGATCCGGTGCAGAAGGTGCGCTCGGACAACACCGTGATCCGCGGCGTCCAGGAGGCGCTCTCGTACGTGGGCCTGCAGCCGCCGAACGAGAACGACCTGGTCAAGCGGGTGATCGCCGTCGGCGGTCAGACCATCCAGTGCCGCCCCGAGACGGGCGTCACCGTGGATGGCAAGAAGATCGTCGAACCCTACCTGGCGGAGAACGCCAAGGAGTACGCGAAGACGAACGGCTGCTGGCCGATCAACGGCAGCGAGAACGGTGCCTTCGGCCCGATCACCATCCCGAAGGGCAATGTCTTCGTGATGGGCGACAATCGGATGGCCTCGGCGGACTCGCGTTTCCACCTCGAGGACGAGCTGCAGGGAACGATCCCCAAGGCCGACATCCGCGGCAAGGTCGTCGCGATCATCTACCCGTTCAGCCGCTGGCAGACGGTCAAGGCGATCAACCCGCAGCAGGGCTGATCGACCGTGCGGGACCGGTGGCCTCCGCGGCCGGTGGTGCGGGCATCGTCGGGCCTGAGCACCCTGGAGACGGTGCTGGGTCGGGCGGGGCTCGGGCCCGTCGCGGGGATCGACGAGGCCGGGCGCGGCGCCTGCGCGGGCCCGATGACGGTGGCAGCGTGCATCCTGCCGGCGCGGATCCCGCCGTCGCTGGCGCGCCTCGACGACTCGAAGAAGCTCACCGAGAACGTGCGGGAACAGCTGTATCCGAAGATCCTCGACCTGGCCGTGAGCTGGTCGGTCGTGTCGATCCCGGCGCCGGAGATCGACCGGATCGGGGTGCACGTGGCCAACATCATGGGCATGCGTCGCGCGGTGGCGGGCCTGCAGGTGCGTCCCGGGTACGTGCTCATCGACGGTTTCACCGTGCCGGGCCTGGGCGTGCCCTCGCTACCGGTGATCGGTGGCGACGCGTCGGCGTCCTGCATCGCGGCGGCCAGCGTTCTGGCCAAGGTGACGCGCGATCGCGTGATGGCCGAATTGGACGACGATTTCCCGGGATACGGCTTCGCCGTGCACAAGGGCTACTCGACGGCGGTGCACATGACGGCACTGGGGGAGCTCGGCCCGAGCAGCCAGCACCGCATGCGCTACCAGAACGTGCGGGCGGCCCTGGCCGCGTCGGCGGCCGGCGCCGCGGCGGCGCGGTAATCTGGAGCGGTTACGAACGGTGACCCGAGGTGAGGAGGACGACGTGAGCGCAGAGGATCTCGAGAAGTACGAGACCGCGATGGAGCTGTCCATGTACCGCGAGTACAAGGACGTGCTGAGTCAGTTCACCTACGTGGTGGAGACGGAGCGTCGGTTCTACCTGGCCAACGGGGTGGACCTGATCCCGCGCAACGCGGACGGCGAGGTCTACTTCGAGGTGCGGATGACCGACGCGTGGGTGTGGGACATGTACCGCCCGGCGCGGTTCCTCAAGCAGGCCCGCGTGGTGACCTTCAAGGACGTCAACATCGAGGAGTTGGACAAGCCGGAGTTGCGGCTTCCGGACTGACCGCTCCACTGATCCATCCGCCGCAGGCGCCGTTCCCGTTTCGGGGCGGCGCCTGCGGCGTTCTGTGACGCAGATAACGAGACTTGATGTCTCGAATTTGTTAGAGTCTTATATCGAGTCACATTGTCTCGATATAGAAGGAATTTCTCATGTTGCTTGATCGCACCGATCGTCCCAGGGGTGCCTACCGCACAGCGCCTGCCGTGGTGAGCACGGCCTTCGCGTTCCTGGTCGTCATGATGGGTACCACCCTGCCCACGCCGCTCTACTCCCTCTACTCCGCGCGGCTCGGGTTCAGTTCGCTGACGGTGACGGTGCTCTTCGCCGTCTACGCTCTCGGCGTGGTCGCCGCGCTGACCGTCTTCGGTCGCCTGTCCGACGACGTCGGCCGCCGCCCCGTGCTCCTCCTCGCGGTGCTGTTGGCGATCGTCAGCGCGCTGCTGTTCCTGCTGCCGCCCTCGTTGCCGTTGCTCATCGTGGCGCGTGTGGTGTCGGGGCTCGGTGCCGGGCTCATGAGCGGCACCGGCACGGCCGCGGTGATCGACCTGTTCGCGCCCGAGAACAAGGGCGCCGCCGGAACGCTCGCGGTCGCGGTCAACACGGGTGGGCTCGCGGTCGGGACGCTGCTGGCGGGTGTGGTCGCGGACCTCGCGTCGGCCCCGCTCGTCGTGCCTTTCGCGGTGCACCTCGGCCTGTCTCTGACGGCGTTCGCCGGGCTGTGGGCGTTCTCTCCTCGGGCCGCGGTGGCGGGCCGGGCGCGGCTGCGACCCCGTCCGCTGCGCGTGCCCGCCGAGATCCACGGCGCGTTCGTGCGGGCCGTGCTGGCCGCGGGGTCCGCGTTCGCGGTGACCGGCGTGCTCACCGCGGTCTCGGCGATCTTCCTCGCGCGGTTCCTGGACCTGCCCTCGCACGCTCTCGCCGGCGGTGTCGTGTTCCTCGCGTTCGCCGGGATGGCGATCGGGCAGCTCGTGGCCCGCCGACTCGCACCGCGCACGGCGCTCGTCGCCGGGTGCGGCGGGCTGGTCGTGGCGGCGGCGCTGCTCGCGACGGCCCTGGCGGCGCAGTCCCTGGCCGCGCTGCTGGCGGCCGCCGCGGTGCTCGGCGTGTTCGGTGGCCTCTGCATGAACGCCGGCATCGCGACCACCGTCGAGCAGGTGGCCCCCGCACACCGCGCCGAGGTCTCGTCGTCCTTCTTCGCAGGGCTGTACGTGATGCTCGCGTTCCCGGCCATCGGGGTCGGTGCCCTCTCCGCGGTGCTCGGGCTACGGGCGTCCGGCCTGGTCTTCTGCGCTGTCGTCGCCCTGCTCGCAGCGTCGGTCGGGCTGATCGAGATGCGGTCGGAGGCTCGGGCCGGGGCGGCCGGATCGCTGCTACGGTGACGCGATGACGCAGACCGAGCGGCACGTCGGACGGCCGCGCAGTGAGGAGGCGCGCGCCGCCGTGCTGCGGGCCGTCGACGACATGCTCGTCGAACAGGGATACGCCGCCATGACGATGAAGGGCATCGCTGAGCGAGCCGGGGTCGGCCGGCAGACGGTCTACCGATGGTGGTCGACCAAGGCCGAGATCCTGCTCGAGGCGAGTGCCACGGACGCCGCGGGCGAGCTCACCGTCGAATCCGGTTCGACGGTGCGCGGCGAGGTCGAGCATTTCCTCGCGGCGGTCGTCCGGTTCCTCACGGAATCCGATGCGGGCCTGGCCTATCGGGCGCTGATCGGGGAGGCTCAGCACGACGCGAAGGTCGCCCGGCTGATGGCCGGTGCCGACCCGCTGGGCGACGCCGCGCGCGCCGTCGTCGCGCGGAATCAGCAGGCCGGGCGGTTGCCTGCCGGGCTGGATCCGTCGGCGGCCGCAGCCGAACTCGTGGGGCCGGTCGTGTTCCGGGTCCTCGTGCAGGGGGCGTCCGTCGGCCGGACGGAGATCGCCGCGATGGCGGGACGCTTCGTCCGACAGGAATGAGTCCACGGCGCGCGCTGTCCACAGGTTTGCGTACATAACCTTTTTCCTCCACAGGCACCGCTTTCCCGGGCGGTGCCTGTGGTGTCCGCGGCGCATGATCGGCGCATGGGGAACAACGAGGTGGGGCGTGCGGGTGAGGACGTGGTCTGTCGATTCCTGGCGGACCGCGGCTGGACGGTGCTGGCCCGGAACTGGCGGTACTCGGGTGGAGGGCTGCGCGGCGAACTGGACGTGATCGCCCGCGCGCCCGATGGCCTGCTCGCGATCGTGGAGGTGAAGACGCGGACGGGGACAGCGTTCGGTACGGGCTTCGACGCGGTGACGCCGCGCAAGGTCGCGCAGCTGCGCGCCCTGACCTCGCGCTGGCTCGCCGAGACGGAGGGCGCGTTCGCGCAGGTCCGCATCGACGTGGCCGCCGTCTTCACGCCGCCGGGCGGACCCGTCACGCTCGAGTACCGGGCCGGGGTCGCGTGATGTCGGCGCTGAGCAAGGTGCACACGGTGGCGATCACGGGCGTCGACGGTGCCGTGGTCGAGATCGAGGGCTGCATCGGCGCGGGGCTGCCGGCCGTGCACCTCGTGGGCCTGCCCGACACGGTGCTCAAGGAGTCCCGCGACCGGATCCGCGCCGCCGTCGTCAACATCGGCATCCGGTTCCCGGACACCCGGGTCACGGTGGCCCTCTCGCCGGCCACGCTGCCGAAAGTGGGCTCGGTGTACGACCTTCCGCTGGCGGTCGCGATCCTGCTCGCCGCGGAGCGCGTGCCCGTCGGCCGGCTCGACGGTGCCGTGCTGCTCGGGGAGCTGGCGCTCGACGGCCGGGTCCGGCCGGTCCGCGGGGTGCTGCCCGCTGTGCTGGCGGCCAAGGAGTCGGGCTTCTCCCGTGCGGTCGTACCGCTGGCGAATCTGGACGAGGCGGGCCTCGTGGACGGCATCGAGGTGCTCGGCGCCGCGCACCTCGCGGAGGTCGTCGCGTGGCTCGACGGCTCCGGTGTCCTCGCGGAGCCCGGTCCGCTCGTCGTCGACGACGTGGATCCGACGGTGGCCGACCTGGCCGATGTGGTCGCGCAGCCGGAAGCGAAGTTCGCGCTCGAGGTCGCCGCTGCGGGCGCCCACCACATCATGATGACGGGGCCGCCGGGGATCGGGAAGACGATGCTGGCGTCCCGCCTGCCGGGCATCCTGCCCCCGCTCGGGCGGAGAGAGGCCTTGGAGGTGAGCGCGATCCACTCGATCGCCGGCGACCTCCCGGCCGATCGGCCGCTGATCACCGTGCCTCCCTTCGTGGCGCCGCATCAGACCTCGACCGTGAGCGCACTCGTCGGTGGCGGCAGCGGCTTGGCCCGGCCCGGTGCGGTCTCGCTCGCTCACCGTGGCGTGCTGTTCCTCGACGAGTGCGCCGAGATGGGGCCCAAGTCCCTGGAGGCATTGCGGACCCCCTTGGAGGAGGGGCAGATCCGGCTCGCGCGGCGCGACGGCGTGGTCAAGTACCCGTCCCGGTTCCTGCTGGTGATGGCGGCCAACCCCTGCCCGTGTGCACCCGCGCGGGACAACGACTGCACATGCACGGCGACGGTCCGCCGGCGCTACCTGGGCAGGCTGTCCGGACCGCTGCTGGATCGGGTGGATCTGTGGGTGCGGATGGAACCGCCCACGACCGGCGCTCTCCACGCGGAGGACACCGCGGAGGAGCCCAGCGCGGTGGTGCGCGAGCGAGTGCGCGCGGCGCGGGAGGCTGCGGCGTCCCGGTGGGCGGCCGAGGGCTGGTTGACCAACTCCGAGGTGCCGGGTGTGGTGCTGCGCCGCCGATTCCGGCTGCCCGCGAAGGCGCTGCGCCCACTGGAGACCTATCTGCGCCAGGGGAAGGTCACGGCGCGGGGCGCGGACCGCTCGCTGCGGCTGGCGTGGACGCTCGCGGACCTGCAGGGTCTGGACCGGCCCGGTGAGAGCGAAGTGGGGCTGGCACTGCAGTTCCGGGAGAAGGGGTGGACATGAACGACGACGTCCGACGCGCATGGGCGTACCTGAGCCGGGTGGCGGAGCCGCCGTGCGGGCCGCTGGTCGCGCTGATCGATCTCGTGGGTGCCCCGGAGGCCGCGGCGATGGTGCGGCGGCGCGAGTTCCCCGAGGGCTTCGAGGCGGTCGCCGACGCGACCACGGGCCGCGCTGCTGCCGATCGTGCAGCCGCCGATCTGGAACACGTGGCACACCTCGGCGGCCGGCTGGTGACCCCGGACGACGACGAGTGGCCGGAGTACCGCTTCCAGCCGATGGCGGCCCGGATTCCGCCGGAGGCCCCGCACCACGAGGACGAGGTGCGCGAGCTGCGGCCGGTCGCGCTGTGGGTGATCGGCGAGGGCCGGATCGACGAGCTGCTCGAGCGATCGGTCGCGATGGTGGGCACGCGCGCACCGTCGAGCTACGGGGAGCGGGTCACCGACGATTTCGCGGGTGACCTGTCGGCGGAGGGGTTCACGATCGTCTCCGGCGGCGCGTACGGGATCGACGGTGCCGCCCACCGTGCCGCGCTCGCGGCGGAGGGGCGCACGATCGCCTTCGTCGCGGGTGGCCTCGACCGGCCGTATCCGGCGGGCCACGCCGGGTTGTTCCGGCGGATCGCCGAGTCGGGCGTCGTGGTGTCCGAGTATCCGCCGGGGACGGTGCCCGGCCGGCACCGGTTCCTGAACCGGAACCGGATCGTCGGCACCGCGACCGGGGGAGTCGTGGTGGTGGAGGCGGGATTCCGGTCGGGGACACGGAACACCGCCACCTGGGCGGGGCGACGGGGCGTCCCGGTCTGCGCGGTCCCCGGACCGGTCACGGCGGCCACCTCGGTCACCTGCCACCAGTTGATCCGGGACGGCGCGAGGTTGGTCAGCAGGTCGAGCGAGGTGATCGAGGAGGTCGGCCGGATCGGCGAACTCGCGCTCGAACTCGAGGTCCCCGAGCGGCCGACGGACGGCCTCGAGGGGCCCGCGCTGCGGGTGCACGACGCGCTGCCCGCGAGGTCGGGACTGCCGGTGTCCGAGATCGCATCCATCGCAGGGCTTCCGGCGCGGGCGGTCATGATGCAGCTGGCCGTGCTCGAGACGAAGGGCCTCATCCGCCGCGATGGAGCGCTCTGGCGGCTGGCGAACTAGGACGTGCCGGACGGGAAGCGTAGGCACGGCGAGGAACGGCGCCGCGGCCACCCTGGCGGCCCTGATGGACATGTTCCGCGAGATGGCCCGCCGTCGGACGGTGGTCGTGGCTACTCCTCGGACGTGCGAGAACGATTTCTCGAGTGGACGCTGGACGACGCGATGCGGAGCCGGATCAGGCGGCCGGCAACGACGTACGCGGACATTCACGTCCACGTCGAGGTGCTGCAGCGATACAGGCTGTCTCGCAATATCCGGGGCAGGCTCGATGAACGCGTCGGGCGGGCGCTGGACATCGATGAGAGGGTGGTCGTCGATCGGCTCCTGCGCGAGGGACGGAACGTGACCGTGCTGGCGCGCTCGAAGAGCGGGAGCCCTACTCCCGACATCGCGGTCGACGGTGAACCGTGCGAGATCAAGACCTCCACCAACGCGAATGCGAAAGCGTTCGGACGGCGGGTCGCGGACGTGCGACAGAGGCAGGGGACGGGCCGTGTGTTCGTGAATGCGATGCGCAGCGGGATCCCGACTGCAGAGCTCGCCGCGGAGATGAAGGCGGTGGTCGAGGTCGGCGACGCGACGTATATTCGGATCATCGCTCGTGAGGTCGATCAGGAGTACGGGAGGTGGTCCTAGTGCGGTACGACATGGTCCTCACCGGAACCGGCAGCGGCGCGATCCACGGTGATTTCGGGTTGTTCGCCCGTGCCCTCGCCACGCGCCTTCGAGCTCGATCGCTCTCGATCACGGAGAACGGACGACAAGCCGATATTCGCGTCGGGGACCACGGACGGGTCGCGCCCGGCATGGTGGCGACTGCTCCTGACGAGTTCGCGGTGCTCATAGAGTCGGATTGGGCCGACGATATGGAGCACAACGCGTTCGGCGATCTGGTCCACACCGCCGTCGCGGACGTCCTCCCCGGCGTGCAGGTCGTGCTGCTCAACCCGGCCGACGACGAACCGCTCCGGACGATCGTGCGTCACGGTCCGAGCGCTGCGTAGTTCCGCCACGGCCCTCAGTCGCCGTCGACGAGCTTGCCGCTGCGGGCGAGTTCGGGATCGGTGCAGGAGGCGAGGTCGAAACAACAAGGGCGGCGCTTGCCGTTGCGCATCTTGTCGATCGTCACGTCCACCCGCTTCGAACGAGTCGCGGGGTTACGGGTCGCGCCGATCCACCGCACCCATTCCCATCGGGCCATCGACGTGATGCCCATCCACACGTCCGAGGTATCCGGTGCGGCGTCGAGCGCCGCGCGCAGGTCGTCCGGGACCTCGGGCTCGGGCCAGTCCTCGGAGGGGGTCACCTCGAGGGCGACGGTGTCGCCGGGCACGGCCGTCGCACCGTCGATCCCGTCGAGATCGAGCCAGTGCCCCTTCCTCCCGTCGGGCTCGACGACGTCGGCGAAAGCGGCGCCGTCGACGGATCCGACCACCGCCACCTGCCCGCGGGAGGGGAGCGCCGCGCTCGCGGCGTCCGGCAGCCGGACGATCGTGCGATCACCGATCCGCTCGACGACGGCGGTGCACCGGACGGGGTCGAAGGTCTTCGCGGCCATGGGGATCTCCTCGGGGCGGGTCGGGACGGTCTGCGCTCCACAGTAGGAGGGCCCCGGGGCGGGCCGCTTCTCGATTCGTGATCGATGCCGGGTCGGCCGTCTCAGCCGGACGGTGCTGCCGACTCTGTATCGTTCTCCCGTGACCGAGTCCCTGGTGAGCGCATCGCGCGACGAGCGCCCGCAGCGACGGACCCAGATCCTCACCGGATCGGTGGGGCATCTCGTCGAGTACTTCGACTGGAGCGCGTACTCGTTCCTGGCGATCTACTTCTCGCGGCAGTTCTTCCCCGGCGACGCGGACTCGGTCGTGCCGCTACTGGCGACCTTCGGCGTGTTCGCGGTCGGTTTCCTCGTGCGGCCCGTGGGTGGCGTGCTGATGGGTCGGCTCGCCGATCGCTACGGCCGGCGACCGGTGCTCGCCGGCGGCGTCGCGCTGATGGGACTGGGCAGCCTCCTCATCGGGCTCGCACCGACCTACCAGCAGGTGGGACTCCTGGCGCCCATCATCCTGACGGCGGCACGCCTCGTCCAAGGCCTGTCGACCGGCGGCGAGCTGTCCACGGCCACGGCGTTCCTCGTCGAGTCGGCCCCCGGGGACCGTCGGGGCACGTACGGCAGCATCACGAACGTCAGCTCGAGCTTGGGCAAGGTCCTGTGCCTGCTCGCGATCACCCTGCTCGTCCGTTTCGTCGGTGCCGACGCGATGGCGGACTGGGCGTGGCGGGTGCCCTTCCTCATCGGCGCGGTGCTCGCGGTCGTCGCGTGGTGGATCCGGCGCAGCGCCGACGAGACGCTCGAACCGGCCCGCGCGCGACCCGCGGCGAACCCCTATCGGGAGATCCTCACGGACCACCGGAGCGCGTTCCGGCGGGCCTTCGTCCTGGCGTCCGTCACCGCTGCGGTGTTCTACACGTGGAGCACGTACGTGCCCACCTGGGCGATCCTCACCGCGGGTCTGGACAAGGCCGACGCGGTGACCATCTCGGCGATCGCGTTCGTGGTGTACGGGCTCGTCCAGATCCCGCTCGGCAGGCTGTCCGACAGGATCGGGCGCAAGCCGCTGATGTACGGCTTCCTCGTGGCCGGGGCGGTGTGCACCGTCCCGCTGTTCCTCGCGATCAGCGCCGAGCCCGGCGTCGTCCTCGCGGTGCAGAGCGCGGGGATGGCGATCACGGCGCTGATGATGGCGTGCCTCGGCACCGCGCTCGCGGAGATGTTCCCGGCCCGGGTCCGCGTCCTCGCCACGGGTGCCGCGTTCGCGCTGGCCACCGCGGTCTTCGGCGGCACGGTCCCCGCGATCGGCACGGCGCTGCACGGCGCGGGCCTCGACCTCGTCTTCCCGGCGTACCTCGTCGTTCTGCAGCTCGTCGCACTCCCGGTGGTCCGACGATGCCCGGAGACGGCACACGCGCCCCTGCCCGATTGAACACCGTTACGGAGGGAGAAACCGCAGGTCGGATTCTCCATAACGGTGTTCAATCCGGGTGTGGGGGCGGAGTCGCCCTAGGCTGGGACTCATGAGCGGTGCGTTGGCGGAGTACGAGACGTATCTGCGTCTCGAGCGAGGGCGCAGCGAGAACACGGTGCGCGCGTACCTCGCCGACCTCACCGCCCTACTGGCCTTCGCCGAGGAGCGTGGGGTGGCGGCGGACCGTCTGGACCTGGCGACCCTGCGCGCCTGGCTGGGGGAGCGGGCGGCGTCCGGTGCCGCCCGCACCACGCTGGCCCGGCAGGCGTCCTCGGCGCGGACCTACACCGCCTGGGCCGCCCGGCGCGGGCTGTTGCCCGAGGACCCGGGGACCCGGCTCAAGGCCCCGCGCGCGCACCGCACGCTGCCCGCGGTCCTCTCCTCCGACGATGCCGCCCAGGCCCTGCGCAACGCGGCGTCCGGTGCGGCCGAGGGCGACCCGATCGCGGTGCGGGATCTCGCGATCGCGGAGGTGTTGTACGCCACGGGGATCCGCGTGAGCGAGTTGTGCGGGCTCGACCTCGGCTCGGTCGACCACGGGCGCCGCGTGCTCAGTGTGATCGGCAAGGGCGACAAGGAGCGGACGGTGCCCTTCGGCGCGCCCGCTGCTGCCGCGCTGCGGAGGTGGCTCGACGAAGCCCGGCCCGGCCTGGTCGGCGCGCGCTCGGGCAACGCCCTGTTCCTCGGGGCGCGCGGCGGACGGCTCGACCCGCGGCAGGCGCGCACCGTCGTGCACGAGATCACCGCGTCGGTGCCGGGCGGGCGCGAGGTGGCACCGCACGGGCTCCGGCACACCGCCGCCACCCACCTGCTCGACGGTGGCGCGGACCTGCGCGTCGTGCAGGAGCTGCTGGGCCATTCGTCGCTGGCCACCACCCAGCTCTACACGCACGTGAGCGTGGCCCGGCTCCGGGCGGCGCACGAGCAGGCGCACCCGCGCGCGTGAGTCTCTAGTCGCGCCAGCTGCGCTCGAAGGGCAGTCGCCAGGCGTTCGGGGCGATGAGCTGGTGGATCGAGTTCGGGCCCCACGAGCCCGGCTCGTACTGGCGCACGGGCGGCGGGTCGTCGAGCAGCGGAATCGACCGCTCCCACAGGGATTCGATGCCCTCGGCGGTGGTGAACAGCGTGTGGTCGCCGTTGATCGCGTCGAGGATGAGCCGCTCGTACGCCTCGAGCACATCGTCGGCCTGCTCGGTGTCCTCGGTGGAGAACTGCATCGACAGCTTCGACAGGCGCATGCCCGGTCCGGGGCGCTTGCCGTAGAACGACAGCGACACCTTCGACTCGTCGGCGAGGTCGAAGGTCAGGTGGTCCGGGCCCTGCTGGCCGATGCCCGAGCCGGACGGGAACATCGACTTCGGCGCCTCCTTGAAGGCGATGGAGATGATCCGCATGCCCTGTGCCAGCTTCTTGCCGGTGCGCAGGTAGAAGGGCACGCCGGCCCAGCGCCAGTTGTCGATCCGCGCCTTGAGCGCGATGAAGGTCTCGGTGTCGGACTCCGGGTCGACGCCCTCCTCCTGCCGGTACCCGGCGTACTGCCCGCGGATCACGTCCTCGGGTCGGATCGGCTCCAGCGAGCGGAAGACCTTGTTCTTCTCCTCGGAGATCGCGCGCGGCTCGAGCGCCGTCGGCGGCTCCATCGCGACGAAGGCCATGACCTGGAACAGGTGCGTGACCACCATGTCCTTGTAGGCGCCGGTGGGCTCGTAGAACGCGGCGCGCGCGTCGAGTCCCAGCGATTCGGGGATGTCGATCTGGACGTGATCGATGAAGTTGCGGTTCCAGATCGGCTCGAACAGACCGTTCGCGAACCGGAACGCGAGGATGTTCTGCGCCGCCTCCTTGCCGAGGAAGTGGTCGATCCGGAAGATCTGCTTCTCCTTGAAGGTCCTGTGCACCTCGTCGTTGAGGGCCAGGGCGGACTCCAGGTCCTCACCGAAGGGCTTCTCCATGACCACGCGCGAACGGTCCACGAGGCCGGCCTCGTTCAGGGTCGCGATCACCTTCGTGGCGGCCTTGGGCGGGACGCTGAGGTAGTAGAGGCGACGCACCCGATCGGGATCGCCGTGCTCGTCGGTGTCGGCGAGCACCTTCTCCTCCGCCGCGACCTTCGCGGCCAGCGCGTCCGGCCCGGCGGAGGTGTTCACGTAGGACAGCTTGGGCGCGAACAACTCCCACTGCGCGTCCGTGAGCTTGCGATTGCCGAGCTCGTCGATCGCCTTCTTCGCGAAGGTGCGGAACTCCTCGTCCGTCATGTCGTCGAGACTGGTCCCGATCACGCGCATGTCCGGCGCGAGCCCGGACACCGCGAGGTAGCCCAGGCCGCACAGCAGCTTGCGTCGGGACAGGTCGCCGGTGGCGCCGAACAGCACCACCAGGGTCGGGTCGTCCTGCGAGGTCTTCCGGGAGCGGCGCGTCGATCCGCTCGGGTAGGCGATGGTCTGCGCCTCCTCCAGCCGCTCCGCGTTCGTCTCACCGTCGCCCGTGCCCGACGGTGCGCTGTCCGGGGTCTGTTCGTCCGTCACGGGACCATCGTTGCACTCCCGCTCCGCGTGCGCCGTGTTTGGCATTCCCTCGGCGGAGGCGACACCGCCCGTGTCGTCATGCGCCGCCGGCGTCCGGGAGCAGTCGCACGGGCGCGGCACCCACGAGCAGCAGCGGGTTGAAGTACTCCGCGGCGTGGCCGGACCCCCGTCGCAGGCCCCAGTGCAGGCAGGCGCTCGCCGGACAGCCCTCGTGCCCTGCGGCGACACGGCCGAGCGCGGTACCCGTGCCGACCTGGTCGCCCTCCTGCACGAGCGGACCGTCGATCGGCTCGTAGGTGGTGAGGAGGCCGTTCGGATGCAGCACCGAGATGACGACCCGGTCGTCGACGCGTCCGACGTGATTCACCCTGCCCGCGCCCGCGGCGTACACCGCCTGCCCCGGGGCCGCAGCGAGGTCGGCCCCGCGGTGCCCGGGCTGCCACCGCTTCTGGGGGTTCGCGAAGGGCCGCGCCACCGACGGGCGGGGGTCCAGGGGCCAGTCGTAGTCGAGCGCCGTCGCCGACGGTGCGCCCGCGCCGACGAGCAGAACGGCGAGGGCGGCCAGGGACGTTCGGGTGACGGTGCGCATGCCCCGACGATGCCGGACGGCACCGTCGGGAATCGGGCCGGAAGCGCCCGCCTGTGGAGGAGAACCGGTTGTCCACAGGCGCCCCGTGAGCAGGTCCTTCGGACCGCGGTCCGGAGTCCTCGGGGAGTACGATGCGACTCCTGAGCGTGCGCGCCCCGCCGTCGTGCGCGTCTACTCCGAGCCGGTGCCGTCCTGCTTGCGCTGGGAGTTGCGCCGCCACTCGTCGATCTTGCGGCCCATGCCGGTGGCGACATCCGTGACGCCCTGCCCGACCGTGTTCACGGCGGACGAGCCGAAGTCGCGGAGCGTGGTGATCAGCGGGTCCGCCGAGGCGTCGAAGCCCTCCTTGTAGCCGCGCGCAGCGGTGCGGAATTCGTCTGCGGCGCTGGCCTTGTCGTCGTCGGCCCGCTGCGGGTACTCGCCGCCGACGATCCGCCCGTAGTCGCCGCGCTCGACCCATCGGTTCAGGTCCGCGGCGCGCAACACCGAGAACGGGTGCGACTGCAGCTCCAGGTTGAGCAGCTTGAGGACGCCGTCGCGCAGGTCGCCGGTGCGCTCGTACTCGGCCGCCTGCGCGAGGAAGCGCTGCGTGTCCATCTCGGAGATCTTCGTGCCGCCCGCCGTCTTCATGTGCACGCGCATCGCCACATCGGGGTCCTGGACGCAGAGCAGGCCGGCCCGGTCGCCGGACAGCTCGGACTTGCGCTGCCACTCCATGAGCGCCGCGACGATGGCGCGCAGCGCCCAGCCGCCGATCGGCACCCAGCCGAAGCTGCCCGCCAGTCGCAGCAGGTGCATCAGCATCGTGCGGTACACCGCGTGCCCGGACATCGCGTGACCGAGCTCGTGGCCCACGACGAACCGCTGCTCCTCCTCGTCGAGCAGTTCGAGCAGACCCGTGTTGATGACGATGAAGGGCCGGTCCATCCCGATGGTCATGGCGTTGACCGTCGGGTCCTGCACGACGTACAGCTCGGGCGTCGACGGGGCGTCCAGCACGCGCACGCAGTCGGCGAGCAGGTCGTTCAGGTGAGGGAACTGGCGATCGTCCACGCGGACACCGGAGGCCAGGAACAGCAGCCGGTGCTGACGTTCGCGCAGCAGCGAGGAGATCGCCTTGAGGACCGTGTCGAAGCCCTTGAGGTTGCGCAGCGCGACGAGCGCTGCGCGGTCGGCCGGGTGCTCCCATGCGCGCGTGCTGATACCGGGGAGTGAGCGATACGTTCGGGACACTGAATCGGTCATGCCTTGAATCTACAGAAGTCTCGGTGGGTGGGAGTTGCTCCTGCACATGCCATCCGGAACCCGTTGTGTCGCTGCTCTTCCGGGCCGGTGTGCTTTGCCATTGCAGTGTCGGGGACGATACGGGCCGACACAGTGATCGAGGGGATGACGGCATGCGGACCGTGGCATTGATCGTGCTGGTACTGACCGCGCTCACCGGCCTGGTGGTGCTCGGGGCGTGGCTCGCGCTGTCCAGCGTGCGGCGGGCCCGCACGGGTTCCGGCCGGCACCGTCGGCTGCCCCCGCTCCTGGTGTTCGGGCACGTCGGCTTCGCCGTCTCCGCCGCCACCGCGTGGATCGTCTACGTCTTCGGCGGCCGCGCCTTCGCGGGGTGGCTCAGCCTGGCTCTGCTGGTGATCGTGGCCGCGTCGGGACTGACGATGTTCGTGCGCTGGGTGCCCAGCTACCGGTCCCGCGAGGCGTTCGACGGTGCGCGCCCCTCCGGCCGGCATCGTGCCCGCGATCCGCGGGGGTCGCGGCGCCGGGGATCCTCGGAGCGGAACCTGCCCATCACGGCCGTGCTGGCGCACGGCGCGCTGGCGCTGACCACGGTGACGCTGGTGATCCTCACCCTCCTCGGCTGAAGTCCGCGATACCGCAGGGCCCACGCCGGAGGATCCGCTCAGTGCACAGGTCGCCGGGCCAGGACGAAGGACGCCGCGGCGCCCACCGCGCACAGCACCATCACCGCGCCGAGGACGACGGGGTCGCCGCCGATCCCGGCGAACAGCGCCGCGACGCCGCCGAGCACCATGCGGGCCGCGCCGAGCGCGGCGGACGCGGTGCCGGCGAGAGAGCCGTGATCGTCGAGGGCGAGCGCGGCCACCGTCGGCATCACCAGGCCGAGGCTCGAGACCGTCACGAACAGTGACGCGATCACCAGCGGCGGATGCCCGATCGTCAGGGTGATGAGCGAGGCGACGGCGCCCACGACCATGCCCGCGAGGCCGATCCGCACGAGCGTCGCCACCGGCACCCGCCCGACCAGCCGGCCGCCGATCAGGTTCGTGGCGAGCAGGCCCACCGCGTTCACCGCGAACACCACGCTGAACGCGGATTCGGAGTAGCCGTAGTGGCTCTCGAAGACGAACGCCGAGGTGGAGATGTAGGCGAACATCGCCGCGAAGGCGAGTCCGCCGGTCAGCGTCAGTGCGACGAACCGACGGTCGCGCGCGAGGGACGCGAAGCCGTTCGCCACGGACCGCCAGCCCACCGGTCGACGGTCCGCCTTCGGCAGGGTCTCCGGCACCTTCGCCGCGGCGATCGCGAGCAGCGCCACGCCGAGCACCGCGAGTACCACGAACAGGCCGCGCCAGTCGGTGACCCGCAGCAACTGCGAACCGGCGAGCGGGGCGATGATCGGCGCGACGCCGCCCACCGCCATGAGGGCCGCGATCATCCGGGCGGCGGCGACACCGTCGAACATGTCCCGGACGATCGCCAGGCTGAGCACGATCCCCGCTGCGCCCGCCAGGCCCTGGAACAGGCGCGCGGCGTCCAGCAGGTACACCGACGGCGCCACGGCGCACAGCAGCGAGCTGACGACGAACAGTGCCATCCCGACCACCATCGGTCGGCGCCGCCCGATCGAGTCCGACAGCGGCCCCACGAACACCTGCCCGAGGGCGAGGCCGATGAGGCAGGCGGTGAGCGTGGCCTGGATCGCGGGCTGCGAGGCGCCCAGGTCGTCGGCGGCGGCGGGGAGCGCCGGGAGGTAGAGATCGGTCGTGATGGGACCGAACGCCGACAGCGAGCCCAGGATGAGGGCGAGCCGCACGTTCCCCTTCTGTGCGCGGGAGGTGGAGTCTGACACCCGTCAATCCAACCGCAGGTGCGCGCTCTCCGCGAAATCCGGGGCGAGGAACAGGGTTCCGTCCGGCCCACGCCGGCAGGCGGCGACCGCGAGGTGCGCGGGCCGGGCCAGGTCCGCGGGCAGCGCCGCGCCACCGTCGATCTGATAGCGCGTGTTGGTGACCTTCCAGGACCGCGCCGTCGGGTCGGTCGGGGAGCGCGGCGGCCCCGCGACCCGCGCGGCGACGTACACCTCGGTGACCTCGGGCGGCCAGTCGAACGTGAGGCGTCCGCTCGTCATCGCCACGTTGGTCACGGCGGGGAAGTCGGCCGGGGGCGCCGCCGGCGGTCCCGACGGTGCCCGCGTCGCCGGCGCCGGGGTGACGGGGACGGGCGGCGCCGCCTCGGCGCGGGGCGCGGCGCTCGAGCGGGCCTCGTCGGACGCGACGCCGTCGACGACCGCGATCACGGCGTAGGTCGGGACCGTGCGGCGCGGCGCGCCGCCGTCCTCGAGTTCGGTGGCGCGGGTGCGCCCCACCACCTTCCACGCACCGTCGGGCTGCTGCCGGCTGACCCGGTAGTCGGCGGTCGAGTGCGGCGAGGCCCACGTGACGAGAACGGCACCGTCGGCCTGGCGGGCCGTGACCGCCGTCGGCGCCGCGGGCCTCGCCGAGGGTGCCGGTGCAGGGGGCGCGCCCGCGGCCGGGGTCGCGGCGGGGACCGGCGGCGGAGGGGCGACGGGGGCCGGCGCGGGGCCACCGAGCGCGCGCTGCGCCTCGTCGATCGCGGTCTGGAGGT
>NZ_LSRF01000009.1:0-74928 GCF_001575195.1 Tsukamurella pseudospumae | reverse complement strand
AGGCCGCTGGTCGACGACCATGCGGTTCTTCGCTGGCCCGACGCTGCTCGTCATCGACGAACTCGGCTACCTCCCCTTGCCCGCCGAAGCCGCATCAGCGTTGTTTCAGGTTGTCGCGCAACGGTATCTGAAAACATCGATCGTCATCACCACCAACCGATCGGTCTCCGAATGGGGCGAAGTCCTCGGCGACACCACCGTCGCCGCGGCCATGCTCGACAGGCTCCTACACCGCTCCGTCGTCCTCAAACTCGACGGCGACAGCTACCGACTACGAGACCACCACGCCCGCAACGAAACCCACCGCACAGCAATCGCACCCAGCCGCCGACCGCTATAATCCGACCGCACCCAGGTGAGGAATTTCAATGAGCATCACTGGGGACTTTCGATGAGCCTGATCACCGCAATGCCGTCATCAGCGGTGTGTGATCCAGCGGTGCGGGTTCGGGCTTGTGGCGGGGGGTGCGGTTGCGATCTGATCTTCGTGACATTGGTGCAAGCGTGCCAGTAACCGGTTTGGAGGTTGCTCGACGGTGGCGCACTGCTTTGTAGGTGCGGTGTGCGAAATGCGCGCGCGAAATACCAGGGGCATCCCCTCGAACCCAAACGGACAGACCATGCCGGGCCGCTCATACCGCGGTGTGCGTGTCCTGGCAGGCTGGTCCGTATGGCCGATGAGGTGAGTGAGGATGACCTGGCGGGGATCCGCGCGCGGTTCCTTCCCGGGTGGTGCGGGTCCCTGGATGTCGGGCCGGGCTGGTACCGGCTGATCGTCGATCTCGACCGGGAGCTGGGCGCGATCGACCCCGATTACCAGCTGGTGCAGGTCAAGGAGAAGTTCGGTGGGCTGCGGTACTACGTGGAGCTCGAACCGGACCGGCCCCGGCCGGGCTTCGACGAGTTGATCCGGGCGGCTGAACGACGGTCGGAGCGGACCTGCGAGCAGTGCGGCCGCGGTGGCGGCCTCACGCGCCGCGGAAGCTGGGTCCGGACCCTATGTGCCGCGGACGCCGCGGCGAGCGGATTCGTCCCCGACGAGGCCGCAGCCGACTAGAAGATCGGTGCGGGTCTGGTGCACGGTGGTCAGTCGCGGGTGTCGCGCAGCGGATGGTCGGCGATCCGGGTCCACGGCACCGTCGCGTCGTGATCGTCGAATGTGAGCGTGATGCCGACCTCGCGGACGCCGGCGGCGGTGAGGTGACGCTGGAGTGCGGTGAGGACCTCGGCGGTCGTGCCGGCGCCGACTTCTGCGGCTGTCGTGGCCACTGCTTCGTCGAGTAGGTGTGCGGCCGTGCGGTACCGCTGATCGATCAGGTCTATCTCGGCGGTGATGGCGTCCACCCGGGCCCGCCGGTCCGGGTCGGCGAGAATCCGCGCCAGCCGCTCATTGCCGGACACGAACCGCACCTCGTCGCTACTTTCCGTCATGGTCGTCAGCATCCACGCTGGGCGCGACGTTTATCCGGGTGGACAAGTGCACCGGGCCGCGCGGATCATCGCCTTGCGTGGACGAGACGACTACCGGCACCGATGTGGGAGCGATACTCGATGAGCTGGTCGGGCCCTTCTACGACGCCGAAGGTGTCACCGGGTACCTCGGTCTGGACGGCGATGACCTGGCGCGGATGGTCGCGGCGGAGCAGGTGATCTGTGCGCCGCTGGCCGGCGGCACCCCGGTATTCCCTGCGTGGCAGTTCCCCGACGGCCGCCGGGTGGATGAGTGGCTGCTGACCATCTGGCAGACCCTGCGGCGCGCCGCCGAGCCGTGGACGGCGGCCGGCTGGATGTGCGCGCCGTCAGCGGACCTCGACGACCAGACGGCGATCACCTACCTCACCCGCGGCCCGCGTGATCCCCGCCGCCTGGATGTCGTCCTGGCACGGGCATCCGAGGACAGCGCCCACTGGATGCAGTAGGGCGCGGCATCAGAGCGGTTGGTTGATACCGGTTTCGGCGGACTCTTCGGCGAGGACCTTGGCCGTGAGACCGCGGGCGTGTGCTGCGCGCCAGGCGGCGGCGAGGTTGTCGGCGCGGCTGTGCCAGGTCATCTCGCCGAGGTACTCGGCGTGTTTCTTCGTCGCATCGGTCCACCGCAGCTCCGCGTAGAGCCGCCGGTACTGGCACCGGAGGACCACCCGCCCGAGAGCGTCGGGTGCAGTGCGGATGACGCGGTTGTGGCGGCCGCCTGCGGCGTCGTCCTGCTCTTTGGCCTGCACCGCCTTGTTCGAACCGCGTGGGACTCGCCAGTGGTGGTCTTTGACCGCGTCCTTGCGGTTCCAGCCCCATCGCGACATCCCCGGCGGCCCGCTGTGTTAGACGACGGTCAGGTGCCGGCTGCCGGCGGTAGCACCTTCGGGTGCACCGAACAGGCTGGTGCGGCGGTCGGGGCTCAGCAGTGTCAGGGCGTCGAGCTCGGTGGTGCTGTATCCGTCGGTGGCGAGTTGGGCGAGGACATCGCGGGCGAGCTCGGGGGTCTCTGCAGGGACACCGGGCCGGGCGCCGTACATCCGGCCGGTCTCGTTGAGCAGGCGGAACATCGCCCGGTACTGCCGGTCGGAGAGCACGCCACGCTCACGGGCACGGACGACGAGCGAGGACTCGCTCACCCCCCAGTCCAGGCGCAGCTCGTCGAGCTCGTGGACGGTCCGGGTCGAGACCCGGTCCAGCGCCGGGCCGATGTCATCGACCGGCGCGAGGAACTCGGCAGCGAAAACATCCGCCCGTCGTTCGGTTTCGGCTGGGCTGACCAGGGTCATCGCATCCATCACCAGGTGCCCGAGTTCGTGCGCGAGGGTCATGCGCATCCGGTCCGGCGGCAGGGCAGAGTTGACGTACACCAGGTGCGGGTGATGCGCGGTGGCGCGCAGGGTGACCGCGTCGATCTCGCGGTCGTGGAAGTCCTCGACGACGACGAAGACCCCGGCCCCTTCCAGCAGTTCGACCATTGATCGGATGGGCCCGGCGATCCGCCAGAGCCGGCGTAGAACCTGCGCGACGGTGATCTCGCCGAGCTCGGCGGCGTAGTCCCCGGGGTCGAGATCCGGCAGCGCCAGCGCCGGATCGAGGTCGGTGTGGGCCACGACCCGACCGAGCCGCATCGCGACCAGGTTGGCGCGCGCCCAGACGCGGTCGCGCTTCCACTCCGCAGTAGTGGCGTTGGCGCGGAAGTGCGTGCCCTGCGCAGGGGAGCGCTCGAACGCGACGCACAGAGCATCCACTGGGCATTGCAATGCCCGCGCGTAGTCGTCGAGCGCTTTACCGGCCAGGGGCAGCGCACCGGCCTCGACCCGGGTGACGTGCGATCCGGAGACCCCGGCCTCCTCCGCGAGCCGCTTCTTCGACCAGCCGTGCGCCAGTCTCGTCAGCGCAACCATCACCGGGTTCGCCTCGGCCTGCGAGATGAGTGCCGTCACCCAGATCGCCTCCATATCCCTCGATCGATCCCTGTGCTCAACGCTATCGCGGCACCACCGCAAATCCGTGCAGAAACACCGTGTGAACTGCGATTTTCCTACCGGCCCGGTTATCTGCACCTGAAACGCAAGTGACTGATGTGACGCCCGTCTCCGTCGCGAGTTCGAGGCGAACCGGTGTGGCTAATTCTGCAGGTCACGGCGTGTTGTCTACCTGAGAACTATACCACGTTAGGCAAAATTCCACGCAAGTAATTACATCGAAGGGAGACAGATCGTGACGACACTCATGGACGACCTCAACCCGCTGCAGGGAACGGTGTCCCGAAAGGAGGCGCAGCGGATCCTGCGTCCGGTGACGATCGGTATCGGCGCGCTGCTGCTGGCCGCAGTCGATCACTGGAACACGCTCATGGCGGAGCAGCCCGCGCATCTGCAGACGATGCTGCAGCCGCTGCTGCGGGGCAGCCATGTCGCGGCGTTCGTCTCCGCCGGCACCAACGTGTGGTTAAGCACCCAGGGGATGCACCCGCCCGGACACCTGGTCAAACGGCCCTACCAGTGGTCGGAAGTCAGCAGCCACGGCCGCACCTACCTGGCGATCCATCACAAGGAGATGGACGGCACCAACACCCGGCGCAAGGCGTTCATCAAGCAGGACTCCAGACCCTGCAGCTGGTGGGCGATCCCACGCACTGCGAATTGACCTGGGACTACGACGCGGCCACCGATTCGCACGTGCGGCGGATCTGGGTCAGCGCCCCAGGGGTGCAGTGGGAACGGTTCGAGGTGCCGATGGATCGGGTGCAGGAGAGGTACGCCTCCTGGCGCAAGCGGGACGTGCGGTGGCTGCCCGGGCGGCTACCCGCTGACGACCTCGTCGGCACCGAGGATCTCGTACGCGATGAGCAGGATCGGCGCCGCACCGACATCAAGACCCGCCGGCCGCGCCGCGACGACGTTATCGAGGACCAGCGATGAGGGCCGCCCCGGTCACTGTTCACGGGGTCCGGTCGTGGACGGTCGTCGACGAGAACGGGCTGCCGGTGCCCGAGATCGAGCAGTTCCTGCACTGGCAGCGGGCGATCGGACGTTCCCAGAACACCGTCCGCTCGTACGCGCGGCACCTGAGCCAGTTCTACCGCTGGCTGGCCGCGCGGGGAATCTCCTGGGACGAACTGGATTTCCAGCAGCTGTGCGACTTCGTCGCCGTCCTCACCGCAGGACTGCCGCCGCTGCCGTCACGGTGCGGGGGCCGTGCACCCGGCACCGTGAAAGCGGTCAGTGCTGCAGTCCGTGAGTTCTACGAGTTCCACCGCGTCGAGGGCCGCGGACCGCAGGACCTGGTGCTGACCCGCAATCCGTCGAAGTTGCCGCGGCGCGCGCACAGCTTCCTCGCCCACCTCGAGAAGCGCCGTCCCCGCGAGGTCTCCCGCCTGGCCCGCCCCGACCGGCAGCCGGCCGAGACCGTGCAGGTGATCGACTTCGAAACCGACTTCGCCAAGCTGCTCGCCGCGGCGTCGACCACCCGTGACCGGCTGCTGCTGTCGGCGCAGTACGACCTGGGCCTGCGGGTCGGCCAAGCGCTTGGCCTGCGCCACGGCGACCTGAACCCGATGCGAAGGCAGGTGATGATCTGCCGGCGCGACGACAACGCCAACGGCGCCCTGTCGAAGCAGAAGGCCCAGTTCATCGTAGACGCTCCGCGGCGGTTCTTCGACCTGTATGCCGCGTATCTGCTCGGTGAGATCGCGCACGTCGACAGCGATTACGTGTTCGTCAACCTCTCCCGCCCACCCGTCGGTGGTCCGATGACCTACTCCAACGCCTACCAGCTCATCGAACGGATCGGCGCCGCCGCCGGGATCGACGACCTCAACCCGCACATGCTCCGCCACACCCACGCCACCGCCCTGGCCAAAGCCGGATGGACCTCCGCCGAGATCGCCGCCCGCCTCGGCCAATCCCACTCAGCCAGCGCCGACGTGTACATCCACCTCGCCAGCGACGACCTCGCCGAAAAGCTGCGCCACACCGAGCATCTGGTCTGGCGAGAACCGCAGCAGCACCGAGTGAAGGGAGATGGCGATGGCGCACGGTAACGGCGAGCGCGCCCGGTCCGGGCGCAACGGTATCTCCGCTCTGAAGGTGCCGGACGGGCCCTGGTGCGCAATGACCTGGCCGGTCGTCGACGTTGCCGGCGACCGCCGCCGCGCCGCGACCGACCCCTGCGCCGTCACCGACTGCGACGGCGAGCGGTACTGGCTCGGTGGCCCCGGCGGACGCGCAGGCGCTTCGTCGGGGCTGTGCTACGCCCACTACTTCCAGTGGTTCCGCGCCGGACAGCCCGCCGACTTCGACGCCTGGGCCGCCATCAGCGCGCTGCCCGTCGGCGTGCCCCGCGGACGGCCTGCCGCAACCCAGGTCGTCGACTTTCGCCGCATACCAGCGGCTGCTGCCGACGAAATCCGGTTTGTCGCCGCCACCAAGATCGGTCGTGGCGACTGGACTCCGAACGCGGGCCTGCGCCGCGTGCTGATCGTCCTCATCGAGGTCGCCCACGGGCGGATCACCAGCTCCCTGACCGAACGGCCCGTCGACGACTGGCTGCTGCTGTGCCGGCAATACTGGCCCTACACCAACTTCGACTCCCTGTGCGCCCCCTACATCCGCAGGTTCTTCCGGCTCCTGCACGGGGCCATCGACCCCGACCCGTGGGAGGCGGACTACTGGCGGTGGCGCGACGGATTCGAGTTCGTTCTAGACACCACCCAAGCCGGGGCGACACGGACCGCCGTAGACTGGGCCACCGTCCCGGTGCCCTGGCTCAAGGACGCCATCAAATGCCTCGCCCGCCAACAGCTGTCCACCTCCAGCATGTCCTGGGGAACGCTCACCCAGTGGCTGCGCGCCACCCGCCAGCTCGCTCAATTCCTCACCCTCGACGGCACCGTCCCCGAACCGCCGGCAGTCACTCGGACGGTGTTCCTCGATTACCTCGAATGGACACGCCGCCCCGACACCAAGGCGAACCCCCAGCTCGCGAACACCGCGGCCTACCTGCTGGAAACACTCCGCGACTGCGGACTCGTCGACGACCTGGGATCGGCGGTCTTCCTGCGCCGCGGCGAGAACGTCCACCGCAAGACCCGTCGGCCGAGGCCCTTCCCTCCCGACGTCATCGAACGCATCGACACCCTGATCGTCGACAACCCGGACACCGATCCCACCCTCCGAGCGATGATCGCCACCACACGGTGGGCCGGGTGCCGCATCTCCGAACTCGTCGCCCTCCCGATCGACTGCCTCCAACACAGCGACCAGGGGTATTGGATCGAATACTGGATGACCAAAACCAGTGCCTGGCGCCGGTTTCCCGTCCCCGATAGCCTCGCCACGATCATCCGCGACCAGCAGACCCGCGTCCGCGACACCTACGGGCCCGACGCCGAACACCTCTTCCCCGGCGCCCGATCCAGCGCCGTCGCCGGCCGCACCCAGCCCTGGTCCACCAGCGGCCTGCGGCACCGCCTCGCCGCACTGTTCCGCGAGCACGACATCACCACCTCCATCACCACCGGCGAGAAGATCTCCGGCGGCGACGTCCATCGCTTTCGCCACACCATCGGGATGAACCTGCTCAACAACGGATGGACCCAACCGGAAGTCCGCGACTTCCTCGGCCACCACAGTGACACCATGACCGCGACCTACGCCCGCATCACCGACGACACCCTCGCCCGGAAAGCCCGGCAATTCTGGGACACCAACCCCGACAACGGCGCTGACGCCACCGTCGAGCGACTGCGAGCCCGCTTCACCACCGCACTGCCGAACGGGTTTTGCACGCTCCCCGCGACGCAACGCTGCGAATTCCGCCCGAACCCCTGCATCGACTGCTCCTTCCACGACCCCGGCGGCCGCACCTTCCTCGGCGCGCACATCACCCACCGCGACCAGCTCAAACAACTCGCCGCCCAAGCACAGGAAAACGGCGACAGCCAGGCAGCGGAACTGAACAAGAGCATGCTCGACAAGATCACCAAGCTCATCGACGAAATCGGCTCTGACGCGCAGGAACCCAGGTGAGCGGAGGCGACCGCGATCACCGCACCGCCCGACTCACCGCGGCCGCCGCCGCTCGCACAACCAGCGCGACCGCCCGCGCACGCCGAGCCATCACCCGGCTGCACAACACCGGACAACCCGTCACCTTCGTCGCCGTCGCCCGAGCCGCCGACGTCTCAACCAGCTTCCTCTACAACCATCCTCGGCTGCGACAGGAAATCGACGCGAAACGCGGCACCGCCACCGCCGGAAGCGAACGCTCCACCGCAGCCAGCGTGGAATCCCTCCGCACCAAGCTCACGACCGCGATCGACCGCAACCGTCAACTGACCGAACAGCTCGAACAACTACGCACCGAGAACGAGGCGCTCCGCAGCCGACTCCTCGAGCTAGGAACCGACCACCGGCTAAGTAAGAAGCCCGTCGAGGAGAACCTGTAGATAAACCGACCGCCACAGGGCCACGACAGCCACATTGACCCCCGTCAACCACGTCGTGGACACTCGGGTGGCTCCTAGAGATATCGAATCTCCTAGGCTCCACAAACAAAGCAGCAGGTCAGAGCCGGTATCCGAGCAATCGGGTACCGGCGCTTTCCGTTCCGTGCCCACGGTGTGCCCACAGTCCTCCGCGTCGGGCGCGTGCGCATCGCCTGCAGATCGCCCGTGATGCCATCGAGGTGTGGGGAACAGTGTCCGGGTCCGCGGACTGCCACTCACCCCTGACGGCGTCCTGCGTTGACGGCGGGATCCGACGGTCCGGTGTTCGGTGACCCGGGGCGAGGTGGAACGGTGACCGACACGGGATCCGACGGTCCGGGGGCCTGTGGCGCGGGGTACCGCACGGCTGCGGGGAAGCAGCGCAGCAGTGCGGCGAGTCGCGCGGTATCGCCCGCGGCTTCGGTGTCCGACCGCTCGGTGGCGTCGTGCAACTCCTCACCCGCGAACACCAGGTCGCGCAATGTCGCGGCCTCCCGCACGGTCAGCCACGCATCGGGTGCGGCGTGCTCACCGCGGTCCACCTCGAGACGCCCGCCCGCAACGGTGATGCGGAACCGATCGCCCGCGACGTCCAGCTGGCAGCGCAGTGACAACTCTCCTGCCAGTGCCGGATCGAAGGTGGAGCGCAGCGCGAACAGCAGTGCGTCGACGCTCAGCTCCGCCGCACCGTCCTCGGGCAGCGGTGCGCGGCTGCCCCAGTGGGCGAGCGCGCGGAGCACGGGCTCCAGTTCCTGCCCGCGCTCGGTGAGTTCGTACACGGTGGCGGACGCCGGCGGTCCGAGGCGCCGTCGCCGCACCAGGCCGTCGGCTTCGAGGTCGCGCAACCGCTGCGCGAGGACGTTCTGACTCATCTGCGGCAACCCGCGGTGCAGATCGGCGTAGCGCTTCGGACCGAAGACCAGCTCCCGCACGACGAGCAACGCCCACCGCTCGCCGACCGCGTTCAGCGCCCGCGCGATTCCGCAGGGGTCGTTGAACAGCCGCTTCTTGCTCATACACCGAGCGTACTTGCCAATCAGACGCCGATGCTCCTAGATTAGGAGTATCACGAGTGTGATGTACCACACACCACAGTGGCGTGCCCGGCGATCCTGGTCGACACGCTTCGACGGTGACGGCCACGCATCGAGGATTGGAGAGAAGCAGTGAACGAGATGACACTTCGTGTGACGTCCGCCGACGGTACGAGGATCGCCTACGACCGGAAAGGCACTGGCCCGGCGGTGATCCTCGTCGGCGGGACCCTGGACGACGGCGCAGAGAACGCGCCGCTCGCCCGGCTCCTTGCCGACCGTTTCACGGTCTACAACTACGCACGCCGCGGCCGGGGCGCCAGCGGCAATACACCGCCGTACGCCGTGGCGCGGGAGGTGGAAGACCTCGACGCGCTGATCGCGACAGCCGGCGGCTCGACTCACGTGTACGGCGCCTCATCCGGCGGCGCCCTCGCGCTCGAAGCAGCAGCGGCGGGTTCGGCGATCGACAAGATCGCGGTGTGGGATGTGCCGTACGCGATCGGGGACGACCTGCGGCCGAGGTTCGACCAGTACCTCGCAGATACCCATGAGGCGTACGAAGCCGGCCGGGACGAGGAGCTCCTGGAACTGTTCATGAGGCTCACCGGCGGACCCGACGCGGACATCGCGGCCGGCAGACAACACCCGTACTGGGCCTCGTCCGTCGCGCTCGCCCACACGCTCGTCAAGGACGCCGTGGTCCTCAATGACTACAGGATCCCCACGAACCGACTTGCCCGCATCACTCAATCGGTCCTGGTGATCACCGAGGGTTCGATCACCGAGCCCCAGTTGGCGGGCCTCCCGACCGACTTCTTCGACCGCTCCGCCACAGCGATAGCCGCTGTCACCCCCCGGACCGACCGACACACGCTCGACGGGCAGGGACACGTCGTCGCCGCTGAACTCATGGCCCGGGTACTGACGTCGTTCTTCAACCAGTGATCCGTCGACTGACACGGAGCGACCGCCGTTCGCTTCACAGTCCCAGATGTGGGACACGACAAGGAAAAACGATGAACCACGTGGCCACCGCGCGGCGGACCGGCACCCCGTCCAGGGGTCCGTCGCGCTACACTTCGCGGGCCGGATGCGGAATCCCGATGGGAGCGGTCGCGCCACTGTGAAGCCAGACCCGCGCCGGTGACGGTCCCGGATCACCGGGCACCGTCGAACCGCCTACCCGGGCGCGGAACCCGGACGAAGGAGCGCCGCCCATGGCGAACGCATCCACCACCGCACACGCCGGTGACCTCTCACTGCACATCTCCCGCCGCGCGATCCGGCTGAGCGCCACGCTCATCCTGGCCGTGCTCGCCTACTACTTCATCGGCATCGATCAGGGCGCCGTGTCGGTGTTCGGCAACGACATGCACGTGCACGAGTTCTTCCACGACGCCCGGCATTTCCTGGGCTTCCCCTGCCACTGATCGGGGAGCACACGTGGAGAAGCACGTCATCGCCCGCGGCGCACTCGCCGGGGCGATCGGAGGCCTGCTCGCCTTCGTCTTCGGACGGATCCTGGTGGAGCCGATCATCGGCCGGGCCATCGATTTCGAAGAGGCCCGCAACGCCGCGGAGCACGCCGCGCACCCGGGGATGGCGATGGACGAGCCGGAACTGTTCACCTGCGCGATGCAGCAGAACGTGGGGCTCGGGGCGGGCCTGATCCTGTTCGGTCTCGCGATGGGCGCCCTCTTCGCGGTCGCCTACTGCGTCGCGGCGCCGAAGCTCGCGCAGTGGACCCCGCGGTCGGTGGCGCTCGCGGTGGCGGGCTCGCTGTTCGCCGGGGTCTACGCCCTGCCCTACCTGAAGTACCCGCCGAACCCGCCCGTCGTGGGCGATCCCGACACGATCCGCGAGCGGACCGGCGCGTACCTGCTCATGGTCGCGATCTGCGTCGCGCTCGTCGCCGCCGCGTGGGTCATCGGCCTGGCCGTGGTCCCGCGCCTCGGTACGTACGGCGCGGCGCTGGCCGGCGGGGCCGTCGTGATCGGCGGGCTGATCCTGGCCTGCCTGCTCCTGCCGGCGAACGCCCCGACGACGAAGGGTTTCGACCCCGACGACCTGTACTGGTTCCGGACCTACTCGTTCCTCGCGCAGGCCCTGCTGTGGGGCGCGATCGGGCTGATCGGCGGGGAACTACTGCATCGCCTGACGGTGCGCAGCGCTTCCCGGGCGGTGCCCGCCGCCGCCTGAACGATCGTCGGTGGAACTCTGCGACGACGCCTCGGCGTGTCGTCGCCGACACGCACCGAGGAACGGGGTGCGGCACGACGCAGCGGCGGCATACCCTGAGGGTATGAACCGCCGCTGCGCTCTGTGCTGGGTGGCCGCGTTGATCTCGGTCGTCGTGGCCGCCACCGCTCACTACCGCGGGGGCTGGGGCGGCCTCGACGGCCTGTTCTTCGTCATCGCACTGGCCTGGGCGCTGGTCGCGATCCAGGCGCACCAGCCCGCGGGGTGGCGCGGTTAGGTCGTGCGCGCCGGTCCGCCTGCCCGACGGTGCGCCGCCGGACCCGGTGGCTACTCGCCCTTCTTGCGCGGATCCTCGTCGGCCGCCGACTCGACCGCGACGACGACCTCCTCCTCGAGCTCCTCGACGGGGGCCGGTGCGCTGTCCGCGGTGGCGCCGGTGGCGGGCCGCACACGCGGCGGCTCCGGTGCGATCGGCGGGACCTTCGGGGTGCGCAGGACCTTGAAGGCGACGCCACCGAGGGCGAGCACGAGGGCGATGATCGCGCCGATGACCAGCGGCTTCCGCAGGGCCGGGCGGGCCGGCGCACCGTCGGACAGGGTGATCGCCTGCTCGGGATCGACGTCCGCAGGAGCGAGCCACGACCGCACCAGGCGGTAGAGCGCGGCCAGGGTGCGCCCGGTGAGCGAGAGCCCGAGGCCGGTCAGGGCGCGCGCGATGTTCGCCGGACCGACGATGCTCTGGCCGAGTCCGGAGACCAGGCGTTGGGTGTTCGTGGGGCGGTTCGCGGCGGCCGACGGGGCGTCGGCGGCGGGTGCATCCTCGAGCAGAGGGGTGGTGGCCATCGGAGGCGTGATCCTTTCAGCGGACGAGTATGAGTGCATCCACCGCCGGATTCTTACGATCTCTACCGGTTCGCACCTGCGGAGAATGGCAGAATGGCGGTGTGACCAACTCCAACGCTACCGCCCACGCGACCCTGCACACCTCTGAAGGCGACATCCGTATCGCGCTGTTCGGCAATCACGCTCCCGTGACCGTGGCGAACTTCCTCGGACTCGCGCAGGGCACCAAGGAATACACCACGACGAACGCGGCCGGTGAAGCCGCGGGTCCGTTCTACGACGGGTCGATCTTCCACCGCATCATCGACGGCTTCATGATCCAGGGCGGTGACCCCACCGGTACCGGCACGGGCGGCCCGGGTTACGACTTCGTCGACGAGTTCCATCCGGAGCTGCGCTTCGATCACCCGTACATCCTCGCGATGGCCAACATCGGCCGCCCGGCGACGAACGGCTCGCAGTTCTTCATCACTGTCGGCAAGACCCCGCACCTCAACAACCGGCACACCATCTTCGGTGAGGTCGAGGACGAGGCCAGCCGCAAGGTCGTCGACGCCATCGGCAGCGCGCAGACCGACCGCGCCGATCGTCCGCTCAAGGACATCACGATCAACTCGATCACCGTCGAGCAGTAGTCCGCTCCATCGTCGAAGAACGCCCGGTCTCCCGCGGGGAGGCCGGGCGTTTCTCATGCCCTCAGGGCGACGGTGCCGCGCGAGCGGCGGAGAGCCCCGGCAGATTCATTACTTAGCGCAGCACATTCACGATGTCGGAGTCTGTTCGCGCGGAAATTGTCGGACGGGCAAGGATTCCTGTGACTCCGGTCTCGATCGGCCCAGCTCGGTGAGCATGTTCACCCCGCAACGGGCCGTGTGAGATGGACACCCGAAGTCCGCGCTTCGTAACGTTGCCGTGATCTTGTGGAGACCGAGGCGTGATCGACACGCCGCTCCACCGGAGTCGGGAGTTCGACGAAAGTGTCCAGCGACAGTACGAAGACCATGACCGGCCGCACCACCCGCGGCACGATGCGCGCAGCCCTCGGGGCCGCAGTCGCAGTGATCGGAATCGTCGCAGCACCCGCCGTGGCCCAGGCCGCGCCGCTCCCGGCGTCCCAGGCGCCCGCTCCCCAGGCCCCCGCCGCCCGCGTCCCCGCGCCGCAGGCCCCGGCTCCGCAGGCTCCTGCCGCCCGCGCGGCGCAGGCCGCCGGCCCCGACCGTTCCGCGGTCGTCCAGGCCGCGCTCACGCGCCTCGGCATGCCCTACTCGTACGGCGCCGCTGGCCCCAGCTCGTTCGACTGCTCCGGCCTCGTCACCTGGGCGATGAACCAGGCGGGCGTGAGCGTGCCGCGCAGCAGCTACTCGCTGATGAGCGCCGGCACCCCGGTCTCGCAGGCCGAGCTGCGCCCCGGCGATGTCGTGATCACGAACGGCGGCGGCCACGCCGCGCTCTACGTGGGCAATGGCCAGGTCGTGGAGGCCGTCACCTCCGGCGTGCCGGTGCGCGTGGCGGGGATCCGCGGCTTCGTCACCGCGCGCCGCTACTGAGCCTCACGCCGGACGCAGGGCCTCGAGCTGCTGGAGCACGAGCGTGGGCGCTTCGCCCAGCTCCCAGCGGCCGAGGAACAGCAGGTCATCGCCGCGGGTGAGCTCGAGCAGCACCGACTCGCGGCCCCAGTGCCGCGTGGTCGTGCGCTTGATCTCGAGGCCGTCCCACGCGAACGTCTTACGGCCGAGCACACCGCGGTAGGTGACGCCCGCACCGTCGGCCTGCAGGCGGGGACGGAGCACCAGGACGGACACCCCGAGGAACACGAGCGCGAGGGCTCCGGCACCGATGAGCACGATCCCGACGGGGTCGGCGATGGCGTCCGTCAGTGTCGCGACGATGAGCAGCGCGAGCGCCGCCACCAGCATCACGACGCCGACGCCGCGCGGCGGGCTCCAGTTATCCACAGGTTTATCCACAGCTGGGGATGAATGACATCGATGTGATTCCGCTGGTCAGAGCTACTTCCACCACATGGTCATCAACAGGCCGGTGATCATCAGGCCGAAACCGATGGCGAAGTTCCACGCCTCGAGGTTGGCCATCCACTCCAGCGGCTTGCCCGGCGCGCCCAGACCCTGCGGGTCGGCGCCGACGTAGTAGACGAGCAGCCAGGCCAGACCGGCCAGCATGAATCCGAGGAACAGCACCACGAACCAGCGGCCCGAGGGGGCGCCCACCTTGACCGGCGTCCGCGAATCGGCGGCGGCGTTGATCGTGTAATCGGTCTTCTTCCGGACCTTCGACTTCGGCATGGCTTCCTTCTACCTGGGTGCTTTTCACCTGCCAGGTTATCGGATGTACCACCGCGACCCCACCCGGCTACGCTGGAGCACGTGCGGATCCTCGTCGTCGACAACTATGACAGCTTCGTGTTCAACCTGGTCCAGTACCTCGGCCAGCTGGGCGTGGAGGCGGACGTGTGGCGCAACGACGATCCGCGACTGGACGATCCGGCCGCGGCGGCCGCTCAGTACGACGGTGTGCTGCTGAGTCCCGGTCCCGGCACGCCGCAGCGCGCGGGACGGACGATGCCCATGGTCGAGGCTGCGCGCGCCGCCGGCTCCCCGCTGCTCGGCGTGTGCCTGGGGCACCAGGCCATCGGCGCGGTCTTCGGCGCGACGGTGGACCGCGCGCCCGAGCTGCTGCACGGCAAGACCTCGCTCGTGCACCACAACGGCCACGGGGTCCTGCAGGGCCTGCCCGACCCGTTCACGGCCACCCGCTACCACTCGCTGACCGTGCTCGAGCCGACGATCCCCGACGAGCTCGAGATCACCGGCCGCACCGACTCGGGTGTGGTCATGGGCTTCCAGCACCGCGAACTGCCCATCCACGGCGTGCAGTTCCACCCCGAATCCGTGCTCACGCAGGGCGGTCACCGCATGCTCGCGAACTGGCTGGCCGTGTGCGGCTTCCAGGTCGCCGAGGCGCGTGTCGCCGAGCTCGAGCAGGAGGTCGCCGCGGCGCTCGCCTGAGCGCGGCACCGACCGGACCCGCGAGCGTGGTCGTTCTCCCCACCGATAGCGCGGGAAACCGACCGCACTCGACGGCACCGTCGGGCGGCAGGGGGACCGCCGCCCGTGCGCCGTGGGCTAGCCGCGCCGCACGTGCAGCGTGATGGTGGCCGACGAGTCCACCGGCGTGCCCGGCTTGGGATCGGTGTTCCAGACCTGCCCGCGGTCGAACAGGCCCGATGCGGCGTCCACGACGACCGTGATGTTGCTCGACGAGAAGCCCGCCTGGATGAGGGCCGCGCGCGCGGCGTTCTGATCCTGGTTGATCACGTTCGGCATGACGATCGGCTTGGCCTTCGACACCTGCAGGGTGACAGAGCTGCCCTTGTCGGCGGTCGATCCCGCGGTCGGGTTCTGGCGCACGACGGTGCCTGCCGGGGCGCTGTCGTCGACCTGGGTGACGGTCACCTTGAAGCCCGCGCCCTCGAGGTTCGAGGTCGCCTGCGAGACCTGCGTGTTGGTCACGTCGGGCACGCGCACCTGCTCCTTGCCGGAGCTGATCGTGAGCTGGATCGGCGTGTTCTGCTGCGTGTTCGTGCCGATCGCGGGGTTCGTGGAGATCACGTTGCCCTTGGCCACGGTCGGCGACGGATCGTTCTTGACGTCCTTGGCCACGGTGAAGCCCGCCTTCTCGAGGATCTCGCGGGCCTCCTTCTCGGGCTTGTTCGCGACGTCCGGCACGCCGGCGATCTTCGGCCCCGTCGAGACCTGCATGACCACGGTCGAGCCCTTCGCGACGCTCGCGTTGGGCCCCGGCAGGGTCGAGATGACGTGCTCCGCGGGAACGGCGTTGTCCGGGATGCGCTGTACCTCGACGGTGAAGCCCAGCTTCTGCAGCGCGACCTGGGCGTCGGCCGCGGGCTCGCCGATCTGCGAGGTGACGGTGGCCGTCTGGTCGCCGTTGTTGGAACTGAGCAGGTACCAGGTGGTGCCGCCGATGAGCACCAGCGCGATCACCGCGGCCGAGAGCAGCATCACAAGGCGGGAGCGGCTGCCGGACGGCGCCGGGGCGGTGTGCCTGCGCCGCGGGGCGTCGGGGGTCGCGCTGACGACCTCGGTCGGCGGATCGTCGTCCGACGGTGCGCCGTCCTCGGCGGTGGCCACCGCCGAGGCCGCCGCGGGTGCGGTCTTGGCGGCCTCGCGCCGCCGGGGCTTCGCGGGCTCGGTGAGCAGCGCGTCGCGCTCCTCGTCGGACAGCACCATCGGTGCCTCGGGCTTGCGACCCGCGAGCACCCGGATGAGGTCCTGCCGCATCTCGCCGGCGGTCTGGTAGCGGTTCGCCGGGTTCTTCGACAGCGCCTTGAGCGTGATCGAGTCCAGTTCCGGCGGGATGGTGTCGAGGATCGCCGACGGCGTGGGCGGGTCCTCGCGGACGTGCTGGTAGGCGACGGACACGGGCGAGTCACCCGTGAACGGCGGCTGGCCGGTGAGCAGCTCGAAGATCACGCAGCCGGCGGCGTAGACATCGGAGCGGGCGTCCACGGAGTCGCCGCGGGCCTGTTCCGGCGAGAGGTACTGCGCGGTGCCGATCACCGCGGCCGTCTGGGTCATGCCCGCCGACGGGTCGCTCATCGCGCGCGCGATGCCGAAGTCCATCACCTTGATCTCGCCGGCGCGGGTGAGCATCACGTTGGCGGGCTTCATGTCGCGGTGCACGATGCCGTTGCGGTGACTGAAGTCCAGGGCCGCGCAGACATCGGCCATCCAGGTCATCGCGGCCTGCGGCGCGATGGTGCCGTCGCGGCGCAGCACGTCGCGCAGGGTCTCCCCGTCGACGTACTCCATGACGATGTAGGGCAGCGGTCCGGACGAGGTCTGGGCCTCACCCGTGTCGTAGACCTGCACGATCGTCGGGTGGTTGAGCGACGCGGCGTTCTGCGCCTCCCGCCGGAAGCGCTCGTAGAAGCTCGGATCCCGAGCCAGGTCGGCGCGCAGGATCTTGATCGCGACGTCCCGGGACAGCCGGGTGTCGCGGGCCAGATGCACCTCGGACATGCCACCGAACCCGAGCGTCTCACCCAGGTCGTAGCGGTCGTTGATGCGCCGTGGCGGGGTCGTCATCGATCGTCGCTTCCGTGCAGGATCGCGCCGGGGATGGGCAGGCCGAAGATGCCGCGCGGCGGCGGCGTCGTCGTCGGCTCAGGACCGGTGGGCGGCGGCTCCGTCGTCGTGGTGGGCGGCGGCGTGGTCGTCGTCGGTGCCGGAGTCGTGGTGGTCGGCTTCGGCGGCGGCGGGGGCGGCGTGGTGGTCGTCTGCTGCGCCGTCGAGGTCTCCGTCACCGTCCGGGTGGGCGGCGGCGTCGTGGGTACGGTCCGGGCCGTGGTGCCGGCCCCGGTCGGCGGAGGTGCGACGGTGCCCGCGTCGGTCGTGGTGCTCGGCGTCGTCGGGGTGCCGTTCCCGGTGTCGTTGAAGAGCAGGTAGCCGCCGACGATCGCCGCCGCGAGCAGCAGCAGCGCGACGGAGGCGCCGAGGATCGTCTTCTGGGTCCGGGTCCAGCCGCTCTCGTCCGAGTAGGTCGACGATGCCGCGGCCCGCGGCGTGGGGTTCGAGTTGCGGACCACGGGTTGCGGGCCCGGGCGTGCGGGCGGCGGCACGATCGCCGTGGCGGCGGTCTCCGGCGCGCGCGAGGCCCCGGTGGAGCCACCGGTCCACCCCCGCGGCATCGGCGGGCGCTGGCCCGCCTTCACCGCGGCGACGGCGTCGGCGAACTCGCCACCGTTGGCGTACCGCTGCCGGGGGTCCTTGCCGAGGGTCAGCGTGATCAGCTCGCGGACCGGCGCGGGCAGGTCGGTGGGCAGCGGCTCGGGCTGGTCCCGGATGTGCTTCATGGCGACGGTGATCGCACCGTCGCCGGAGAACGGGCGCTTGCCCGCGAGGCACTCGTACCCGACCACGCCGAGGGAGTACACGTCGGAGGCGGCCGTGGCGTCCTCGCCCGAGGCCTGCTCCGGTGAGATGTACTGCGCCGTGCCCATGACCATGCCGGTCTTGGTGACCGGCGCCGCGTCGACGGCCTTGGCGATGCCGAAGTCGGTGATCTTCACCTGGCCCGTGGGCGTGATGAGGATGTTGCCGGGCTTGACGTCGCGGTGCACGAGGCCCGCGGTGTGCGCGACCTGCAGGGCGCGGGCCGTCTGCTCCAGCAGGTCCAGGGCCTGCGCCTGGCTGAGGTGGCCGAGGCGGGAGAGCACGGCGTTGAGCGGCTCGCCGTTGACGAGCTCCATCACCAGGTACGCGAGCGGCGCGCCGCCGGCCTGGTCCTCGGTCTCGCCGTAGTCGTACACGCCGGCGATGCCCGGGTGGTTCAGTGCGGCGGTGGTGCGGGCCTCGTTGCGGAAGCGGGCCAGGAACTCCTGGTCCTCCGAGAACTCGGCCTTGAGCACCTTGACGGCCACGCGCCGGTCGAGGCGGGTGTCCATCGCCTCCCACACCTGGCCCATGCCGCCGGTGGCGATCAGCCGGAGGAGTTCGTAGCGGTCGGCGATCACCGAGCCGGTCTGCAGACTCATCAGTTCCCCTGCCCGTTCACCGCGGCGCTGATCACCGCTCGTCCGATCGGCGCTGCGAGCGACCCACCGGTCGCCGCCTCGCCCTGGTTTCCACCGTTCTCAATGATGACCGCCACCGCTACCTTCGGGTCGTTCACCGGGCCGTACCCGATGTACCAGGCGTGCGGCGCTTCGCCGCCGCGCTGGCCCTGTGAGTGTTCCGCCGTGCCGGTCTTGGAGGCGATCGACACCTTGCCGCCGGCACCCTTCGTGTGCTGTTCCGATGCGACCATCAGCTCGCGCAGCTGCGCCGCGACCTGCGGTGAGATCGCCTGGCCCACGCGCTTGGGCGAGGTGCTGCCGAAGGTCGTGAGGTCCGGTGCCTGGAAGGAGTCGACCAGATAGGGCTGCATGCGGACGCCGCCGTTGGCGAGCGTCGCCGCGATCACCGCGTTCTGCAGCGGCGTCAGCGCGACGTCGAGCTGCCCGATCGCCGACTGGCCCGTCTGGGCACCGTCGGACAGGGGGCCGGTCACGGACTGCGCGACGCGCAGCGGGATGGGGTCGGGCGTCGAATTGACGCCGAAGTTGTTCGCCATCGCCTTGATCGCCTCTCCTCCGTCCTGCATCTTCGCCGTGGCCAGGTCCACGAACGCGGTGTTGCACGAGTACTGGAACGCCTGCAACAGGCTGACGGTACCGCCCGACGATTCCGGGCACGTCATCCCCGCATAGTTCTGCAGCGTCGTCCCGCCGCCGCCCGGCAGGGTGATCTGCTTGTCGGCGGTGAGCCGCGTGTTCAGATCGATCCCCTTGTTCTCGGAGAGCGCCGCCGCGGTGGTGATCACCTTGAACGTCGATCCCGGGGGGTAGGTCCAGCCGGTGGCCCGGTTGTCCATGGGCTTATCGGGATCGTCCTTGAGTTCGTTCCAGGTCTTGTTCACCGCGTCCGTGTCGTGCGAGGACAGCGGGTTCGGGTCGTAGCTGGGGGTCGAGACCATCGCCAGGATCTTGCCGGTGGACGGCTCGATCGCGACGGCCGCGCCGTGGCACGGGCCGTTCGACCCGCAGGCCGTGGACAACTTCTCGTAGGCGATCCGCTGCATCGTCGGGTTGATCGTGGTGATCACGTTGCCGCCGCTCGGGTCGCGACCGGACAGCAGGTCGACGACGCGTCGGCCGAAGAGCCGGTCGTCGCTGCCGTTGAGTATCGACTCCTCGGCGTGCTCGAGCCCGCTCGAGCTGAAGATCATCGAGTAGTAGCCCGTCAGGGGCGCGTAGGCGCGCGCCATCTGCTCGGGATAGGTGCGCAGGTACTTGTACCGGTCGTCGGTCTTGACCGACTGGGCCATCACCTGGCCGCCGGCGAGGATCGAACCTCGCTGCCGCGCGTACTCGTCGAGGAGGACGCGCTCGTTGCGGGTGTCGGAGCGCAGTTCGGACGCGCGGAAGACCTGCACCCAGGTGGCGTTCGCGAGGAGCGCCGCCACCAGCAGGATCACGACGAACGAGATGCGGCGGATCGGTGCGTTCATACGCGCTTCACGATCTCGGTCGGCCGGTCGGGGACCGGCGCGCCGGGCTTGCGGGCGACCTTGGGCTCGCGCGCCGCGTTGGAGATGCGGAGCAGGATCGCGATGAGGGCGTAGTTGGTGAGCAGCGAGGATCCGCCGTAGCTCATGAAGGGCGTGGTGAGGCCGGTCAGCGGGATCAGCTTGGTGACGCCGCCGACCACGACGAACAGCTGGATCGCCATGGTCGAGGCCAGGCCTGCGGCCAGCAGCTTGCCGAAGCTGTCGCGCACCGTCAGGCTCGCGCGGAAGCCGCGGAAGATCAGCACCAGGAACAGCATCAGCACGGCGGCCAGGCCGATGAGGCCCAGTTCCTCACCGATCGCGGCGATGATGAAGTCGGTGGACGCGAAGGGCACCATCGTGGGCCGGCCGGAGCCGAGGCCGGTGCCGGCGAGACCGCCCGTGGCCAGGGAGAACAGCGCCTGCGCGGGCTGGTAGCCGATGGTGTCGTACTTGGCGAACGGGTCCTGCCACACCTCGACGCGCACCCGCAGGTGGGGGAAGAGCTGGTACGCCGCGACGGCGCCGACGACCGCGAGGCTCAGGCCCACCACGATCCAGCCGATGCGCTCGGTGGCGATGTACACCATGGCCAGGACGGTGAAGAAGATGAGCATCGGCGTGCCGAGGTCGTTCTCGATGCCGAGCACCGCGATCGCGAGCAGCCAGACGAGCAGCAGCGGCGCGAGGTCGCGCGCGCGGGGAAGGTCGACGCCGAGCACGCGCCGGCCCGCCGACGTGAACAGGTCGCGCTTCGACACCAGGAACGCCGCGGTGAAGATGATCAGCAGGATCTTGCTGACCTCGTTGGGCTGGATGTTGAACAGCGGCGTCTTGATCCAGTTCTTGGAGCCGTTGATCTCCGACAGGCTCGACGGCAGCAGCGCCGGCAGCGCGAGGAAGATCACGCCGCCCAGGCCGATCGTGTACGCGTACTTCGACAGCGTCCGGTGATCGCGCAACAGCGCGAGCACACCGACCATGACCGCGAGGCCGAGCAGCGTCCACAGGACCTGCTGGTTGGCCTCCTGCGTCTGGCTGACGCGCCCGCTCTCGGCGTGGGCGTTGCCCAGGTCGAGTCGGTGGATCAGCACCAGGCCCAGGCCGTTGAGCATGGCCACCACCGGCAGGATGACCGGGTCGGCGTAGGGCGCGAACCGCCGCACTGCGTAGTGCGCCGCGCCGTAGAGCACGACGAACGCCGCGACGTACTTCGCGAGGTCGAGAGTGACGCGCTGTTCCTGCGCCCATTCGACGAGCGCGAGCGAGGTCCCCGTCACCACCGTGGCGGCGCCGAGGAGTACCAGCTCATGGGTTCGGGAGCGGCGGTTCGGGTCGAGCGCGATGCCCGCGCCGGGGGTGCTGACGCCGGACGTCACGAGGGCCCTCCGCGGCACGGGCGTTCGGGCGTCGAGGTCTGGGTGACGACCCGGGTGACGGGTGCGGGCGGCGGCGCGAGGGTCTCGCCCGTGGGGGGCGCGACCGTCGGGGCCGTCGTCGGCGACGGTGCCGGGGCGTTCGGGTCGGTCGGGTGCGGCGCGGGCGAGGGGTCGACCTCGGTGGTGATCGCGCACCGTTCGATGAGGTTGACCCGTTCGATGAGGTTCTTGGCCTGCTCGCGGGCGTCGTCGAGCGAGCTCGCGTAGGGCAGGCCGGCCAGGTTGGCCCGTCCGCGCGGGGTCAGGTCGTCGACGGTGAGCGGTGTGCAGCCCTGCGGCGCGCGCCCGTCGGCGGGGGCGTCCGCGATGCAGACGACCTCCTGCTGCGTGTTCAGCGCGCGACCGAACAGGGAGACCTTCACGCCGTGCGAGATCACGATGGTGCCCTTGTCGGTCGAGGCCACGAAGTAGCTCGAGTTCACGACGGACCGGGTCACGAGCAGGCCGATGCCGCCGGCGACGAGCAGCACGAGGACCGCGGCGAGCGCGATCCACTTGCGGCGGGAGCGGCGCGCGGGCTCGTCCGCGTCGTCGACCTCCGTCGCCACGACCCGACGGGGCGCCTTGCGCGGGGGCCGGAGCGCGGCGGCGCGGCCGGCGGCGGTGTTGGCCGGGGGGACGTAGTCCTCGTCGTCGTCGTTCGCGGCGCCGCCGACGATGGGGCGGCTCTGGCCGAAGCTGCTGTCCTCGACCCGCGCGACGACGACGGTGACGTTGTCCGGGCCGCCGGAGCGGAGCGCGAGCTCGATCAGACGGTCCGCGGCGGCCCCGACGTCCTCGCTGGCCAGGGCCAGGGTCTCGCCGATGGTCTCGTCGCTGACGACGTCCGAGAGGCCGTCGGAGCAGAGCATGTAGACGTCGCCGTCCTTGGCCTCGCGCAGGGTGAGCGTGGGCTCGACCTCGTGGCCGGTGAGCGCCTTCATGATCAGCGAGCGCTGCGGGTGGGTGTGCGCCTGCTCGGCCGTGATCCGGCCCTCGTCGACGAGGGTCTGGACGAAGGTGTCGTCCTTGGTGATGCGGGTGAGCTGGCCGTCGCGCCGCAGGTAGCCGCGGGAGTCGCCGACGTGGATCAGTCCCAGCTTGGACCCGGCGAACAGGATCGCGGTCAGGGTGGTGCCCATGCCGTCGAGCTCGGGGTCCTCGGCGACCTGCTCGGCGATGGTCTCGTTGCCGGCGACCATGGCGTCCTCGAGCGTGCCCAGGAGGTCGCCGCCGGGCTCGTCGTCGTCGAGCGGCTCGAGTGCGGCGATCATCAGCTGCGAGGCGACCTCGCCGGCGGCGTGGCCGCCCATGCCGTCGGCCAGGGCGAGCAGCCGGGCGCCCGCGTACACGGAGTCCTCGTTGTTGCTACGGACGAGGCCCCGGTCGGAGCGCGCTGCATATCGAAGGACGAGGCTCACGGGCGCAACTCGATCACTGTCTTGCCCACGCGCACCGGGGTGCCCAATGGGACGCGGGTGGGAGTGGTGACCTTGTTGCGGGCCAGATAGGTGCCGTTCGTGGACCCGAGGTCCTCGACGTACCAGTCGTCACCGTCGCGGGCGAGGCGTGCGTGCCTGGTCGAGGCGTAGTCGTCGTTGAGGACGAGGGTGGAGTCGTCGGCGCGGCCGATGAGCACCGGTTGTTGGCCGAGGGTGATCCGCGTGTTCGCGAGGGGGCCGTGGGTGACCACGAGGTACTTCGCGACCTTGCTGGTGCGGGAGAACAGGGCCCGACGGGGCGCCTTGGCCTCCTTCTGCCGCGGGCGCAGGCCCGAGGCGAGGCGGGCGTCCGTGCGGAGCGCGCTGATGACGAGCCAGACGCAGAGCCAGAGCAGCAGGAGGAAACCCGCCCGGGTCAGCTGCAGCACGAGTCCCTGCACGGTGTCTCCCTCCTGGTCCTGTCGACGCACACGCGCTCGGCGCCCGGTGGCCGGGCGCTTGTTGCGGGCGTACTTCCGCCGCCCCCACGTGAAATCTACTGGAAGCGGACCACGATGTCGGAGTGGCCGACGCGGATGCGGTCACCGTCGGCGAGCTCCCAGTTGGAGACGGGCACGTCGTTGACCGAGGTCCCGTTGGTGGAGCCGAGGTCGTTGAGGACGGCGGCGTAGCCGTCCCAGCGGATCTCGACGTGCCGCCGGGAGACGCCCGTGTCGGGGAGACGGAACTGGGCGTCCTGGCCGCGGCCGATGACGTTCGTGCCCTCGCGGAGTGCGAAGGTGCGGTTGGAGCCGTCCTCGAGGTACAGCGTCACGGCCTGCGCCTGGTAGCCGCCCTGCGGCTGCGCGTAGCCCTGGTCGTAGGCGGGCTGCTGGCCGTAGTTCTGGTCGTACCCCGGCTGGGCCGGCTGGGCGTAGCCCTGGTCGTAGCCCTGCTGCTGGTAGCCCTGGTCGTAGGCCGGCTGCTGGTAGTTCTGCTGGCCGTAGTTCTGGTCGTAGGCGGGCTGCTGGGCGTAGTTCTGGTCGTAGCCACCCTGCTGCTGGTAGCCGCCCTGGTCGTAGCCCTGCTGGCCCTGCTGCTGGTAGCCCTGGTCGTAGGCCGGCTGCTGGTAGTTCTGCTGGCCGTAGTTCTGGTCGTAGCCACCCTGCTGCTGGTAGCCGCCCTGGTCGTAGCCCTGCTGGCCCTGCTGCTGGTAGCCCTGGTCGTACGCGGGCTGCTGGTAGTTCTGCTGGCTGTAGTTCTGGTCGTACCCGGGCTGCTGGCCGTAGCCCTGCTGCTGGTCGTACCCCGGCTGTTGCTGCTGCTGCTGGTAGCCGCCCTGGTCGTACTGGCCGCCGTGCCGTCCCTGGTCGTATCCGGGGTTGTTGCTCATCGAATCGGCTCCTGATTCTGCAGGTGGTCGCTGGGGTACAAGGTTCTGGGGAACTGCGTCCGGGTCCACGGTGCCGCGGGCCCGGAACTGGCCGGTGTGCAGACCAGGTGACTGTTCGAAATGGACGACCACGTCACCATAAGTCTGCCAGCCGTTGTCATGGATGTATTCGTCGAGGTGCTTCGAGAAGGCACGGATCGCGAGTTCGCGGTCCGCCTCGAAGGTCTCCTGGTCGGTGGGGGAGACGGCGATGACGTACTTATTGGGTACCAGGTACGCCCCGTCTCCCAGTGTCTGCAGCTGATCCTCAGCCTCGCGCTGGAGTGCGGCCTCCACTTCCTGGGGGACCACCTTGCCGCCGAACACGCGGGCGAAGCCGTCACCGACCGCTCCCTCGAGCTTGCGCTCGAACCGTTGCAGGATTCCCATGGAACGACTTCCCCCTTCCTCAGCGTGTCGAGATGCATGTCCTGACCAATGATGATAGCCGCGATCGAGGCACGACGAGGTCAGCGTAACCCCATTCGTCTCAACTGTCCCTTTGGTAGCACGTACGACGGTGCCCGGGCAAGGTCCGCGCCCAGGTAGCGGTCCGATTTCGCGGAGTCCGGCGGATCGTGTTAATGTTCTCGGGTCGCTCGGGCGAGTGGCGGAATGGCAGACGCGCTGGCTTCAGGTGCCAGTGTCCTTAGGGACGTGGGGGTTCAAGTCCCCCTTCGCCCACCAGAATCAGGCTCCTATCCTTCCAGGTAGGAGCCTTTTTCATGCCCACGTGGAATCGACCTGGGCACCTGGCGGGCACACTTTGGGCACAATCGCCCGAGCTGTGTAGTTCGACTGCAACTGGTCCGCGAGCAGGTCCAGGTCGGAATCGAAGAGGTCCGCGTAGACCCGAAGTGTTACAGAGGCGTCCTTATGCCCGAGCATCCGAGCGAGCGCGAGAACATTGCCGCCCGCTGAGACGGTGAGCGATGCGCAGGTGTGTCGTAGAGCGTGCGGGGTGATCGCCGCGTCGATGCCCGAGCGCACCACGGCGCGATGGAACCACCCACGCGGAGCCTTTTGCTGAGCGCGGTACGTTCCCTCGTCATTGGGGAACAGGAGTTCGTCGCGGTCCCTGCCCTCACATTGCTGAGCCAGCATGTCGAGCACGAACGGGGCAACAGGAACGGATCGGTTCTCGCGACCTTTGGTGTCCTCGACCTCAACCTTGTTCGCTACCCACACAGCGTTACGGTGAACGTCCAGCCGCCTGCGCAGGAAATCCACGTCGCGGGGGCGAAGCGCGATCAGCTCGCCCCAGCGGAGACCACACAGGGCGAGGACGTAGACAATGCGGGCGTTGTCGGGGGTCAGACAAGCTGCGGCGAGCGCGTCGACGTCATCAAACCCCAGGTAGACGTGCTTCTTCGGGGACCGTTTCGGCATCCGTTCCAGACCACGCGCGGGGTTGGATGCGATGCGCTTGCTCTTCACCGCGTCGTCGAGAATGCCCTGCAAGATGCCGACAGCGCGCTTGGTGACCGAACCGCTCCTTCGCGAACCCAGCTCCGCGACCCACTGCTCCACGCCGAGCTGATCGACCCTCGCCACGGGCGTGTCCCCCCACTTCGGAAGCACGTGCGTGCGCATTGCTACATCCAGTGAGTAACCCCAGCTCCGAGAGACCTTCGCCTGCTTTCGCTCCAACCACGCGGGAGCCAGGGCGGCAACGGTCACGGTACCGAGCGATGGCTGAACGTACGTGCCAGTGTTCTTCGCGACTTCGACGGTCGCGGCGAACAGCTCCGCTTCGCGTTTGGTGGTGAACCCGCGCTTCTTGGTCTGCCGTCCATTCGGCATTCGATAGCGCACCATGTAGCGGGTACGGCGAGACGGAGGCCCGCTGGTGATCTCGTAGGGCTCGATGGTCGCCATGCTCACATCTCCGTATCCGCGCGGTGCTGCTCCCAGCGGGGAAGTGCCTCGCGGAGTTCCTCGATCACGCCGCGCATGACTCGCCCCCGCTTCTGGGGCGTTGCGTCAGCGCCTGCCCGCTCGTCACGTTCGACGGATGCGGTGTGCCCGTACACGTAGTCGGTGAGCATCGCGAAGTGATCAGCGTCGAGACCTAGGTCGAGAGCGGCTTTGTCGTCAGCGCGAGTCCAGTCCAGGGATTCGGTGACTGGTCGCGCGTTTACGAGTAGCGGAGGAGTCATCGGCTTGCCCGATACCGCGTCGGTGAGATCGCCGTCGGGTAGCAACACGGAGACGGGGAGCGGACCGTGGAAGGAGGCTAGGGCGCGCGCGACAGCGATGAGCACGGTCAGGTCAGGAGTGATGTTGCCAGCTTCGACCTGACGTACGCGCGCTTGTGTCCAGCTCACGCCGTGCAGCGACACCGCGCGGGCGAGGCGGTCTTGCGTCCACCCCGCCTGCTCGCGCAACCCCCGTATGCGGTGCCCAATGGCAATCCCTACGCCCTCACTCATGTGCACAGAGATTACTTAACATACTCGGTGTTGACAAGTGCCGCGAGGACTGGTCTACTGGTTACAGCGAGTAGGAAACCTGCTCACACAGATCGTTCACAGAGAGTAGGGAAGCTACTCGCAGAGGAGGCAGAAATGAGCGACAAGCTCCTGACCCCCGCCGAGGTGGGGGAGCGGACGGGCTACACGCCTGGCGGGCTCGCCGTGATGCGGCACCGCAAGGAGGGTCCGCCTTTCGTCCAGCACCGTCCGCGCGGACGGGTGATGTACCGCGAGGAGGACGTGGACGCCTGGATCGCAGCAGCAGTCAAAACCCCCGCCTAGTCACTTCCACCCCGCCTCTGTCATCGGACGGGCACGGTTTCGCGACCCAGCGTAGGCACTTAGAGCGATAGCACATGCACGACAGCACATTTCACATACCGCTCCACCGACGGGGCACAAACTTTAGGAGGACGCCATGAGCTTCACCCCATCCGACGACCGCACGCTTGTCGAGGTCATTCACGAGTCCGACGACACCCTCTACCCGCTGCATGAGCAGTACGAGGGGCAGCACGAGCCGCAGCCCGCATACATCGAGCTACAGCTCGGAACGGGGCGACTCGGAACATACGTCAACCCGCACATCGGCGGGAGCGAGCCGCGCCACCATCACGGCGAGGATCGCCTGTACGAGGTCGAGAACACGAAGATGTCCTCGCAGGCTGTCAACGCCCTGCTCGACGAGCTGATCCCGCTAGCACAGCGGGTGCTCGACGGGGCGGACACGGGCATCAACTACCTGAGCGGCAACCGCTACGCGACGCTCGACGCGGACGCGGAGGAAGCCGAAGAGCAGATCGCCGAGGCGATCCGCAAGTTCCGCTACGAGGGACCTGGCGTGACCGACGAGCAGCGTGCGCGCCTCGTGGATAGCTACACCGAGCAGGTCGCCCGCGACCTATCTACGGAGTGGGGTTCGCGCTTGGTGGACGCCGACTATGACTTCACGCCGTTCGCACGGGGAGTCGCAGAGGGATTCGTCGACCAGCTCATCGCATGCGACGAAGCGCCGTACCCGCTGCCCACCTTCGACTGGGACTTGGGCGGCACGACCTGGGACGAGTTCACCCACGCCGTCGAGAGCGGCGACGTGCCCGCGCCTCAGGGATTCGGTCTCAAGGCCCGCGTCGCACGACTGCTCGGCGATGCACCCGCTTTCACCCGCACATACGGCAATCCCGAGGTTAAGGCGTGGGTCGACGAGGACAACTCCATCGTCGAGGTCCGCGCCGAGCGCCTCATCGCCTGCTCGCGATGCGGCCAGTCTGTACGGGTGAGCGGTCGCGTCGCTGAATTCGACCAGGCAGGCACCGAAGCGGGAGGGTTCGACCACCAGCATGGATGTGGCGCGTGGACCGAACCGACCTCGGCGGTCCTCCGTGTCACGAGCGGCACCAGTGACGACGAGTTGGCAGACCTCATCACCGATGTGATCAACGCCGATGACGCAGACCAGGGTGAGCGTGAGGACGCAGCCCGTGACCGTGAGGCGGCGGCGAACGTCGCGCTCACCGAGGCCGCCGAAGCCCTGCGGGAGGCGCGGGATGCCCGCGACGAGGCAGAGTCCGCTGTCGAGACCGCGCAGGACGACCTCGACGAGGCACAGGACGCGGGTCGCGACACCTCGGACGCCGAAGTCGCCATCACCGCAGCGCGAGTTGCCCTCGCCGAGGCAGAGTCCGCCGTCGAGGCCGCGAATGAGGCCGTGCAGGAGGCGTCGGGCGAGCTGGCCGACGCCGAAGCGGGCTTGTACTAGCCGCTCAAGGTAGCCCCTGTTTCCGACATAGGTCGGGCGCGGTTCGAGACCGAGCAGGGGCACGTCAGTCATCAGAGTCCCGAAGACGGGACATGACAGACCCGCCGCATGTGCGTGGCGGAGAACAGAGGAGAACACATGGCTGAGGTCCTGGTACGTGCAGAGGCGCTGGATGTGTCCGCGAGCGCGGATTTGCTCGCTGCGCAGGAGGGGTGGGATCACCGACTCGCCGTCGGTATCGACGGAGCCCCCGTCCTGATCACCCCCGAGGGCGAGGTGCTCGACCGCCTCGCCGACCCCACCGAGTCCCTCCGACACGGCGAAGTCACCCCGCTCACGTGGGCGGGCGTCGAGCAGATCGTCACCGAGGCGGTCGTGGAGTCCGCCCTGCACCGCGAGGCGGAGGTGGTCATTGGTGGGAAGGTCGCAGGAGCCGCGTACGTCCTCACCCTCCACACGTCCACCACGCTGCTCCGCGCGCTGCGCTCGCGCAGCGGACAGCTCTGATCATCAAGCCGGAAACGGCAGCCCCTGCCCGCAGATCGCGGGTGTGAGCACGGTTCAGACCGTACAGGGGCACGTAAGAACCGCACCATCAACTGATGTCATCTACAGAGAGAAGATCATGGCTACAACCGAATTGGCGGCGCTCGACGACGTGCCATATCCGTGGCACGGCTACACCGAGTACACCTGCGAGTACATAGAGCGGATGTACCTCCTCCCCGAGGGCACGGTCGACCCTGCCGACATTGATCGGCTGGTGGACTTCATCTCCGCTGCGACGATTGGACACCCCTATATCGAGGGAGTGGTTCCGAACCACATCTCGTTGGTGGCCCACACGATCATGGTCCTCTTCCCCAACGGTCCAACTAACGGACTGGCTATCGCCAATCTGGTTTACCTGCTACTGGATTGGTGCCCTGCGTCGCGGGCAATGGTTCAGCGGGCGATAGCTACCGCGAGTCGTCGCGCACCCAGTCGAGTGTGGCGTCGGTGAATCGCTACCGCATTACGGAGGGGCTTCGCGCCCCAGCACATGACGAAGGCGACGGACTCCTACACCCGCCGCCTCCGATGAACACATCAGATCAGCCGTCTAAACCAATCGAATCGAGCGTACCCGATCATGACTCAATACCCCTGGGATGCACCGTCCCCCACCACCCCCTTCCCCCGCCCGTGGAGCAAGACCGAGACCCCGCTCACGTCCGTGCCCGTGCACACTGGCCCGCCGCCAGGATGGCCCGCGACCGCGCCCAAGCCCGATCCTGCGACCCGCTTCCCGTGGGTGACCGACGGCAGGGCGACGCAGAGCCGCCCTGCCGTCCGCACCCCCGACGACGTGATCCGCACGTACGCGACCTGGTGGTATCGCGCGAGCGCGTTCAAGGCCGCGAGCATCCGTGCCGCGATGGGGGTGAAGGTCGCATGACCGCCACCACGACCCTGACCACCAGCCAGCAGGTTGCCCTCGACGCGCTCCGCTGGGCTGAGATGCGAGTGGAATCCACGTCGCATCCGAGCCGCTGGCTGGACAACTCCTACGGCGAGGACACCCGCGCTCTCACCCGTGCCCGCGAGCAGGCGCGGCGCGCGTTCCCGCAGGGGGTGCCAGACCTATGAGCACCGTCAGCGACTCGCTGCACGACTACTGCACAGCCGCCGAATTGGTCCTCGCCGAGAGCCGCCACGATGCGCTCCGCGCCGCTGCACTGCGGCACCAGCGCCGCGTGGATCGCGCCCGCGCGGCCCTGGCCCGTGCAGAGGGACACGTGGTGGTCACCAGCGCTGCGCGCGCCGATGCCCACCGTGCCGTGGGGCGGGCGATGCTGCGGGCACACGATGCGGACAAGGCATGTGCACGGGCGCGGCTCGCGGTGCAGGAGGCGAGCGCCGCCCTGCGCGCGGTCGAGGCGGAGGAGGTGCACCTGCCCGAGGAGCACTGACCGAGACCGAGACCGAGAACAGAAACCCCGCCCCGATCACGGGGCAGAACAGGAACAGAGAACATGGCCGAGACCGCCACCACCACCCTCGTTGATCCCGACGGCCCGCTCATCTGGACGGCGGAGCCCGCCGTTGTGTACGGGCACCGTCACATGGGCATCGCCGTCGGGCACGGCGACGGAACGCCCGCTGACGCGATCACCGTCGCGATGGGCGATAAGCCTGTGACGCTCAGCCCACGCAGCGCTGTGCAGCTTGCCGCCGTACTCACCGAGCTGGCGGCGGGATCACTCGCCGACGCCGAGAGCTGACTCGCTGCCTCGCCCCCTGCCCGTGCACGCGGTCAGGGGGCGGGGTTGGGAGCCAGACCATCACAGCCCCTGACCGAGACCGAGCATCACCGAGAGAACAGGAACACCGACATGACCGACTTCATCACCCCCGCCGACAGCGACCTCACCGCCGTGATCCATAACGTGCTCCGCAGCGCGCGGCGCACCCTCGCGGACGCCGACCTCGCCCGCGACATCGAGACCGCTGTGCGCGAGCACCTCGCCGTCGAATGCCGCGACGGGTACACCGTCGCGCCCGACGTGACCGCCACGCCGACCGAGCGTGGGGCATGGGCCGTGGCCGTGGACGGGGAGCAGATCGAGGCCGTGGCGTAGGTCGCGCGCAGGGTGTGCGCGCGGGAACGATTGAACGACAACAGCTACAGGATTCAGAGGAGGTAGAGGAATGGCAGGCACAGGAGACCCGAGCGAGAACGTAGCGGAGGTGACGCTCGTGGACGCGAGCGAGGTCGCGTCATCGTGGCGCGGCGTTGGCACAGCGTTGGACGGGATCGGGCACCAGATCGCAGCGCTCAAAGCGACGGGCGTGAGCTTTCCGGAAAAGGTCACGTCAGCGATGTTCGGTATCGGACAAGGGTGCACATCTCTCGGGGCTCAATGGACGACCGCTGCGGGCGACGTACAAAACCAGCACGATTCGGTGGACACCCCGAAGGCGGCGGATTACAAGCGCACTACCGCCGAGGTGCAGCAGGCGAAGACGGCCACGGCACAGGGACTGATGATCGCCGCGATGGGTGGAAGCCCTTCCTACGCAGAGTCCGCCGCCGCGAATCTCGCGACGAAGCGGGCGGCTCGTCAGCAGGTCTTGGACACCGCCGTGTCGGAGACGGCTACCCGCATCCAACCGCTCCCAGGCCACGCCCGCCTCGCGGGTGAAGCCGTGCAGACGGCTCGCGGCACGCTCGTCACGCAGTCGGGCGGGCAGGCGATGCCCGACGATGTACAGCAGATCGTGCCGCCGAAGTCGGGGCCGACAGGCAACCCATCTGGCGGTCCGAATGCCAAGCCGTCGAACAACAACCCATCGCCGAGCAAGCCGTCGGACACGAAGCCGACCGACGAGAAGAACGCGGTGGACGACAAGGGCGCAGGCGGCGATCCCACGGGCACGAAGCCGCAGCAGGGGCAGCAGCCCTCGGCGCAGCAGAGCCCGCAGCAGGGGCAACCCCAGGGCGGACAGCCTCAGCAGGGAGCGGGTGCACAGCCTGCGGGCGCAGCTCCGACGAGCAATGCAGCTCAGCGTGCACCTGGTGCACTGCCTGTTTCGACGCCGACGCCCGCGCGGCTGTCCGACATCACGGGCAAGGGCAACAGCCCGAGCGTGCGTCCGAGCACTCCGCCTCCAACGCCGAGCACTCCCGCGCAGCGGGCTGGACTCGACGGTCGCACGAGCCCGCTCGGGTCGGGCACGAACGCCACTGGGGCGGGCTCGGGCGCGAACACGCCTCCGTCCGCGAACAAGAACGGCAGCGGTTCGGGAGCTGGCGGTGGTTCGGGATCGAGCAGCTCAGGCACGGGCGCTCGTCCGATGGGCGGCATGATGGGCGGCGGTCACGGCGCGGGTGGCGCTGGCGCTCAAGCCCGCCCGAAGGGCGAGGTCAAGGCGGACCCGTCCGACAAGAAGTTGAGGGGCGAAGACGTAGCTGAGCAGGCGCTCGGCGGAATCGTCAAGGACGGAGACACAGGTGCGCCGATCCCGCCTGCCGCGCCAGGGGCAAACGGGGGCGCACCGACACCGCCCCCGCCCCCGACGAAGCCGTAGACCGAAACACGAGATAGGAGAACAACATGGGCAGCGTTTCCATCGCGGACCTCGACCAGCTCGACAGCATCGCCGACCAGGCGATGCAGATTCATCCCACCCTCGAAGCCCTCGCGAGCGGGCAGGACATCACGGGGACGGCGAACTGCCGCTGGGGCAGCAACGCCGCGAACGCGTACATCGGTTTCAACGCGGCGGCGAAGAAGGCGACGAAAGACCTCGCGGCGTTGATCCCCGAGCAGGTCGCGGTGATCCGCGCGTACACGAAACGCGAGCGCGAGCTACAGCAGAAGACCAAGCGCGAGTCCGATCAGCTCGGGCAGGCGATCCCGCAGATGCCGAAAGTGGAGCCGTCCAAGCCGACCACCATCGCGGGTGGAGCCGTGGAGCCCGACGGCACTGTGCACGTGTAGCTCCGTTCACAGAATTGCCCCCGAGCAGATAGCTCGGGGGCATTTCTGTTGGGCAGGAGGAGCCGCTACGTCGCGAGCTGCGCGCCCGATCCCAGCGCGGCGAGCACCTGCTGCATCTGACCGCTGTCGGTGACGTTGCTCTGCTGCGCGATGAGCCCGACGAGCGCGCCGTTCTGTGTGACAGGCGATCCCGCGTCCCCCGCGACGAGCTTCGGAGCCGCACCAGGACCGCGCCACGTGAGCGCGTTCGCGGAGATTCCCGCCCACTGCACGGAGCCGTGCGGGGTCAGCGCTGTCACGGCTCCCGACGAGGGCGCGGCGATGGAGCGCGCCTCCTGCGATCCCTTCACAGCGGGGTCGAGCTTCACGAGCGGGATGAACGCGTCGGCTGTCGTGCTCGCGCGCACGACCTTCTCGACGGTGCCGACCTTGTACCCATCAGCGGTTCGGACAACACCACCTGTGGACACCGCGCACTCAGCGCCTGACACCGCCCAGACCTGCCCGCTGGAATCGCGGAGGAATCCGCCGATGGCGCACACGCGGTCCTCACCGCTGCGAGGGAAGCGGACGACATCGCCCGCGCGGAGCTTGATCGTCGCTCCCTCAGTCGCGATTGTCGGACCTGTCGCGGTGCGGCACATCACGTCGTACGCGGTCGGGTTCGCCTTGCACGTCACCCCATCCAGCCCCGCCGCCTGGATCGCGGGCTGCGGGTGATCACCCGCCGTCGGAATAGATGTCGCCTCACCGCTCGTGGTGCTCGAACACCCCGCCGCCCCGACCGCGACCACCCCCGCGACCGCGAGCGCAGTGAGCCCGCGCGCAGCCCGTGAGCGCCGCACGCCTTGTCCTGTCCGATTCATGCTCATCTCCTCCTCCATATCGCCCACGCTATCGCCCCCACCAGGCACTTTGCTACCCGCGACACCCGCGCACGGCCAGAAACGGGACACAGCCGTGTGGCTGATCACCTTCCCGCACAGCTATCCGAGAGCCGCCCGAAGCAGCCATCCACCAGCCGATTCCGCCGTTCATGCCCGCGCTCGGATCACGAGCGTGGCAGGCGCGTGTACAGGGGGTGGAGCGCGGGTCGGATGAGCATGTGGATCACGCCTACGGATAGCGGGTCGGATAGATTTTGCTCGCCCGCGCACGTGTGCGAGCACGTGGAAACCGTGCAGGTGGGAGTGCCTATATGGAGGAGAACAGCACCTGTTTTCGGGCCGCTCGGCGGCGAGCTGGACGAAGGCGGTTCGGATAGCGGATGTGCGCGCTCATGCACACCGTCAGGGGCGGTGGTCGAGGGGCGCGGAGCCGTCCGCGTGCGCGCACCGCACAGAGTCGGGCGTCCAGGCCGTCCATCGCGGGCGTGATCCGAGGGGTGATCTGGGAGGGGCAACTGGGGAGACGCAAGCGTTTCGCAGTTGGGCGGAGACACCCTCAGTGTATGACGTATGACGATCAGAGTTGGCACCATGACAGCCTCGATGACGAGGGGATCGACGACCTTGATGCCGCGAGCATTCATATCGGGATGTTCTACGCATGGGCGTACTTCCGTGGGCTAGTGACGGAGGTGCGGACCATGCACAATCCTGACGGTCCGCCAGTTCTTCGTTCTGTGATGACGCACCACCTGCTCGCTGAGCGACAGATCACCCCAGGTGCTTACGTGGGGGAGTACTGCGCGGGAGAGTTGAACGCGTCCATGCTGACCGATGAAGGCAACGCATTTACGTTGGAGCGATACAGCAGCGAGCACCCTTGGTACTTACATGCGTATGAGGCACTCCCCGAGATTGCTGCGCTGCCAAGTATCTACCATGCCGAAGATTCCTGGGAGCTGTACGAGGTGGTGGCGGCGATGCTCGACTCAGAGTACGAACAATGGACGACCGCCCCACGCTGACTACGAAGAGGGGAGAGCTTGCGCGCGAACCTGATGCGCAGAAGATCAGAGCTCCGACCCCGCCCGTGTTCACGGGCGGGGGCTTGGACTGGGGCCGCTCGGCGGGTCAGCTCACGGCTGCGAGCTGACGTGCGGGAGCAGGTGCGGTGGCGGCGATGTGATCGCGGACCTTGCGCACCGTGGTGCGGTGCACGCCCGTCTCGCGCGCGATCACGGCGAGGGCGTCACCGCGTCCGAGGGCGGCGATTACGGCGGCGACATCACGCGCGCCCGCCTTGATCCCCGTGGCCGCGACGACAGCGCGGGCGTCGTCGAGGTCGCTGTGGGGGATGTCGGCGCTGGTGCTGACCGCGCTGTCGGCGGGCGGTGTCGGCGTCGGCGCAGGAGCTGTGTCGGCGACGGGCGCGGTGTTGCTGTCGCCCGTGCTGGCGTCCACGTCGGTGTCGTTGGGGGTGCTGTCGGCGGTGTCGTCCACCTGCGGCGACATGTCGCTGTCGGCGGTGTCGTCCACCTGCGGCGACAGGGCGACAGGCGGGGTGACGACAGGTGCGGGCGACACGGGCTCGGCGACAGATGTCGCCGTGGGCTGGACGACAGCGACAGGCTCGGGGGTGTCGGCGGTGATCACGGGGATGTCGCCCGTGGTGACTGTCGCCCACCGCGACGACGGGTCGAGCATCGGGTAGTCGGGTGTCGTCGCGGGCGTGGGCGACACCGCGCTCGGGGTGTCCCTGCTGTCGGTGTCGGCGGCGACCGACGACATGTGCGCGTCGTGCTGCGACGACAGCGCACGGTCCAAGAGGAAGATGGTGCTCGCGCCCGCCGCGAGGTCTAGGACGACAGGGAAAGCCACGGCGATGATGAGCGGCTGTCCCCACGAAATCATCAGCGACGAGATAGCCCAGACCGAGACCGCGAACGCGATCAGTGTGAGGACCACGACCGTCCAGTACGCCGAGCGGAACAGCCGCTGCGACGCTGCCCCACGGCGGGCTTCACGCCCGAGCAGCTCGATCAGCGCGGGCACTAGCAGCGGTGGGATCGCGGAGGCGACCATCATCTCGATGCGGTACGGAGCGGTCGGGGAGTGAGCCGACGCGGCGTGGAGGACGTTGAGCCAGGTGCTCAGCCCCATCGTGATCGCGAGGGTCCAGCGCAGGTAAGCGGGGGACGGCTGCCCCGCCGTGCGGTTCTTGCTCATGTCTTCACTCTCCGTCCTCGCGCGCGGGCGAGGGCTCGCGCACAGTCACGTCCCGCAGATGTGTCACAGCTGGGGTGGTCTGCTCGAAGTCCGCGAGCACGGGGAGCTGGGCGGCGGGGATCACGCCGACCCCGAGCATGTCCTCAGCCACGGCGCGGAGCCGGACGTAGAGGGACGCGCACATCCGCAGCGCACCCGCGCGACCCGCTGCGAGGTCGAGCAGCGCCCGCTCGGACTGCCGCACCATGTCCGCGAGCACCGCCGTGACGTGGAGCAGTGGACGGTGCTCACTACGCGGCGCGAGAGCCGACGCCAGCTCATGCACCGAAGCGCGGGCGTCGTCCGCGAGTAGCTCGCGCGCTTGTGGACCGAGCCGCTCGGCGTCGCCCGCGTCGGTGATCGCGCGCTCAGCGTGCAGGCTCTGCGTGATGGTGCGGCACAGGTACGGCAACCACGCCGCCCTCCACGAATCGTGCGCGGCCTGGTGCGCGGGAGCGGACAGCTCGGGGAGGGGGAGTATGTCCGACGCGGCTGCTGCGTCCAGCCAGCAGCTCGGGCAGGACATGTCCGCGCAGCGGGCCGTCGTGGGATCAGGAGTGCACGGGATCGGGGTGTCGAGCCGCTCGGCGCGACGGGCGTCCGCCCATGCGCGGCTGGCTGCGACCTGCTCGGGGGTCGGTCCAGGGCCTGCGAGCGCGGCGATCATCTGGGCCTGGGTGTCGGGTGTCGCCATGTCACAGCTCCTCGTTCATCGCAGCGTCGTCGTCGGCGGGTCCGACCAGCTCGCCGACGAGCACCCGCGTGCGCTCGCGGCCAGCGCGCGTGGTCGGGCGCTGCGCGCGGGCGGCGCGGGGAGCGCGTGGAGCGGGACGGGCGCGCAACCAGTCGGCGGCGATTTCGGGGAGGAAGCGCAACGCGGTTCCGCCGCCCGTGCCCACGACGGGCGTGAGCAGTCCCTCGCGCACATCTCTGTACACGGTCATGGTGGACACGCCGCCCATGCGCGCGAGCTGGCTCGTGGTCAGGTTGTCGTCGTGGCTCATGGTCACGCCGCCTTTCCGTTGTCGGTCGTGGTGCTGGGGGTGGTTGGGATGTGCAGGAGCTGCACCTGTGTGAGCGGCGTGCCGTCCGCCGTGGGGATCGCGGTGACGACCGCGCGCCCTTGCACGTGCACTGGGAGACGGCTGGGGTCGAGGTCCACGTCGTCCTGCCACGGGTACCCCTCGGGCAACGACATCTTCGCCGTGCTGGTCGTCTGGCGGAGAGCGATGAAGGTCGTGATGCTCTCCCGCAGATCGGTGTCCAAGACCTTGCTGCTCGGGCGCTGCGTAGTGAGGACCGTCCAGATGCCCAGCGAGCGTCCTGCCGTGATCAGCTCGTGGAGCAGAGTCGAGAGACGCTTCGCCTGCTTCCCCTCTGCACTTGCGGCGGTCCCGCTCAGCAGGCGGTGCACCTCGTCGAGCACCACGATCACGAGCGGGGCGCGGTCGGCGGGGGACACCGCCCAGTAGTTGCTCGACGCCCACGCGCGGCTCGCGCGGGTGCGCTCGTCGATCAATGCGTCGAGCGCGTCGGCGAGCTGCTCGCGGTCCTCGGTCGCGGACCCGATGATGTAGGTGCGCGCGCCCTCTCCGATGGGCTGCATATCGTCTGACGCCTTGCCGCTGACCACGACAAGCTCGGTGGGACGGCTCGCCGTGATGCTCTGTACCAGCCCGAGCACGGCGTCGGTCTTGCCCACGCCGCTGAGCCCTGAGATGAGCAGTGAGGACGAGTCGCGGAGCTGCATCCACGCCGCGCTTCCGTCCTCGCGCGCACCCACATACACGCGGTCGGGGCCAGTCGGCACGTCTGCGAGCGCCTGGGGGAGCGTGACAGAGGAGAAGGGATCACGGTCACCCGTGACCACGCGGACGCGCCCGTCCGCGAGATGGTCAACGACCACGCCCGCAGGGCTCACGCCGAGCGCGGCGGCGAGCACAGGGACACCCTTCGCCCAGTCGTCGGCCCCGACGCCTGTCGGCACGGCGGCGAACGTGAGCTGCAAGCCGCGCGGCCCGACGTGCACGCTCTGCAACGTGGGGAGAGCGCGGACACTCACACGCGCCGTGACATCGAAACCACGGCTGTCACTGACCTGCTCACTGTCCGTGCGCGCTAGCTTGGCGCTGTGCATCACAGCTTCGTACGCCCTTGGATCACGCAGCCGTGAGAGTGCCCCGACGTACTCCTGCACGTCCTCGCGCGGAGCCGCGCCAGCGGGTGCGGGCGCAGGGCGCAGACCCGTCACGAGCGCCAAGGGGTTCACGCGCGCCTTGGTCGGCGCGCCCGCGACGGTGCCCAGCTCGGGCACGAGCGCGACGCCGAGCGGGGGCAATCCATCGCCCGACGGAGCGCGGTGATGACCGATCATCCCGTGCCAGCCCGCTACGCCGCCGACTACCGTCTGCTCGCCCTCGCCAACCGTCGTGACGGTGATGACGGGCAGCGTGCTGAGGGTGAGGGACACCGCGTCACCGTCGGCATGAGGCAGGGTTTCGACCCGCAGCGTGCCCGTCAGGTCGAGGATCGCGTCGAGCGAGCGGGCGACTGCGCGCACACCAGCGGTGGTGTCCGCGACGGGGATGCGCACGTGCATCGTGGTGCCGTCGGTGCTCGTGGTCGGGGTCGCGGTCACGGTCGCGCCCGCCGCGTGCACGACGAGCCCGATGGACTCGGCTGGGGAGGGTGTGCTGGTGGCCATGGTCTAGCTCCTACTCGAAAATGTCGCTGAGGCTGGTGGGTGCTGCGGGCCGCGCAGCGGGTGGTGGGGAAGTCGGTGGAGGCGGTGCGGGCTTGCTCATCGGCTGCACTGCGGGCACGGGCTCGGGATCGTCCGCCCAGCCGAGACCGCCGCTGTCACTGACCTGTACGCGCCCCGTGTACGCGGGGCTCGCGGGGTCAAGGTGGGTGCGGTCGGCACGCGGACCCGAGCGCGAGTCCAGCGGGACCACGGACATGTCACGTAGCGCCGCGATGCTCTGAGCGCGGTAGTCGGGGGAGGTGAAGTCCACCGCCATACGTGGGTGGAGCTGGGGCAGCGCAGTGAGGGCGTCGGCGGTCGCGGTCCAGGCGGTGCGCACGTCGGGGGTCGGGGCGCTGTCCAAGCTCATCGAGCCTGGGCTGTACTGCCAGTACGTCTGCACCAGGCGGACCTCGCGGGTGTCGGGGTCCACGACCATCGCGCGGCCCTTCGCGCTCTGCGGGATCATGCCGCCTGCCTCGGCGGCGGCTTCACGCACAGCCTCGGGGAAGCCGAACCTCAACGTTTGCTCGCTCGGCTGTCCCAGCGCGACAAGCGTCTTGAGGTTCTCCTGCCACGAACCCGGAATCGTGTCGGCGCGCAGCTCCTGCGTGCTGAGCACCATGTGCACGCGGGGCTCGCGTCCGACGCGGAGAATCTCGGCGATGTCGCTCTGGAAGCTCGCGACGCCCTTCTTGTCGTGCTCCTGCAAGCGGGCCGCGACGGTCGCGAACTCGTCGAGGATCACGACGATGGGGCTGAATCGGCTGTACGGATCGGTGTCCCCGAGCGCTTTCTCGCGCTCGGCGACGGCGACGCGGCGTTGCATCTCCTGGCGCAGCGCAGCGACCATGATCACGATGTCGTGGTCCGTCGAGGCGACCATCTGCACGCCGTGGACGGTGCGCAGGGCGCTGTAGTCCGATCCCTTGCCGTCCCCGAGCCATACGCTCGCACCAGCGAGTACGGCATCCGAGACGATGCCCCTCACCAGGACTGATTTGCCGCCGCCTGTGCTGGCGACCAGCAGCATGTGCGGCTGGATGCGCGGGGTCCAGCCTGCGACGGTGCCGTACGGATCGACGCCGAGCGGGACCGTCCACGAGGGATAGTGCGCAAGCACCGCAGCCATGCTGTCCACTACGGCGCGGAGCGGGGTCGCGACGGCGAGCGGGAACTGCGGGGCGACATCGTGCCAGGACAGCGCCACGATGTCGGGCTTGATCTGCTCCACCGTCATCGCGGGCGCGTGGAGCAGCGAACGGAGCTGGGAAAGCTGCTTCTGCCACTGCGGGAGTCCCTGCCCCGCGAGCATCTGCACGGCGATGCTGATGCCGTCGCGCTCGCGCTTCACGGCGAGCAGGGTGGGGCTGTGCATCACGATGCCCTCGGGCGTCTGCTCCTGCTTGCCCAACCCAGCGTGTGCCCAGAACTCCACCGCCGCAGCGGTCTCCATGAGCTGCGGCGCGCGGCGCTCAAGCTGCTCGGGCAGAAGGTGCCAGTCCGCCAAGCCGTTTTCGGACAGCTCGCCGTCCACGTCCACGCGGGCGATGCGGTGCGCGAGCGGGGGCTGCCCGATGAGGGTGCGGGCGGCGCGCTCGGCGGCGATCTGCTGGCTCAGCTCCGCCTTGTCCACCATGCCGCCCGTGACCACGAAACCGTGCCCTTCACGGCGCACATCCCAGACCTTGTTGTAGCCGAAAACCGTGCCAACCAGGCGATCTGCCTGCTGGTCCACCGTCTTCTTGTCCGCGCGGTGCGTGGCGGACAGCCAGAGCGTGATCTGCTCGGAGTCCCGCCACACGCGGGTCACCGCCAGCTCGGTCACGTTGACGGCGAGCAGCGCGGCGTTGGCGCGCTTCACATCACGGCGCATGGACATGTCGGTCGGTCTCCTCTCGGTGCGGGTAGGTCGGGCGGGCTATGCCCAGGGGTTGTGATCGGGTTCGGTTGGGGCGTACTGGTGAGGCTCGGCGTACGGGCTGTAGGTGTCCCCGCCCTCCTGCCACGAGCCCTCCTCGCGGTGCACATCGCGGGCGTGCGCACGCTCACGGCGGTCGGCGCGGACGCGACGGTAGATCACGTAGCCGATGACGCCTGGGATGCCGAAGATGCAGACGAAGCCCATCGCCAAGCTCAGCAGCGTGCTGAGCAACCCGCTGATCGCGCTCCCGATTCCGCGCTCGCTGCTCGATGCCTGCTGGGCAGGGGCGGCTGTGGCGGTCGGGGTCGCGGTCGTGGGGATCGGCTTGCCCTGCGCCTCCGCCTCGCGGAGGTCATCGGCGCAGCTCTCCACGCGCCACTTGTCCAGCGGCTTGTCCAGCTCCAAGTGGCACGCGCCTGGGTATGTGACCGCGATGTCCGACCCGTACGCCGTGCAGGTGGCACGGTTGGTGCCTCGCGCTACGCACGCCTCCTCGGCGGCTGCGGCTTGCTGCCGAACTGCTGCCGCCCGAGCGAGGCTGGGGTCCGATACCGCTGTCGCGTTGGCGGGCTGGCTCGATCCACCGTCGCACCCCGCGAGCGCAGGCACGGTCAGGACCGCGAGCAGGGCGACGGCGGCGATGTGCTTGCGCGTGGTCACTTTCCACCCCCAGCGGGCATGTGCTGCACGTACAGCAGAGCGATGCCGCACGCGCCCACATCAGGCGCGGTGTCCTGGCGCTCGGCCTCGACGATGCAGCGGCTCGGGAGGCCGCTGCGCTGTGCATCCCGTGCGGCGCAATAGCGGAGGTAGTCGCCCGTCTGCTCGCACTGCTCGTCCCGCGTGCGGTAGTCGCGGATGATCAGCTCGCCCATGCTGATCGCGTCCCGTGCGGACCACGGCAGCGCTCCGCGCTCGTGCATCTCGTGCACCATGTCCGCGACGGACAGGCGGTCGGTCCCGTCCGCGCGCAAGGGCGCGGGCGCGGGGATGGACGGCGACGCGGGGATGGTCGAGAAGGTGGGCGTGGGCGTGGACGAGGACGGTCCCCCGTCCGATGGCCCGCACGCGGTCAGGGCGAGCGCGAGGCCCGTCCCGACCACGGCGGTGCCGAATGGCTTGGTGCGCATGGGTTATCGGACCTTCCGCAGCTCGGCCTTGAAGGCGTCCAGACGGGCGATGATCCGAGTGATGTTGATTTCCGCCTCCATCCCGCCCTCAGCGGGGACGAACGTTCCCGCGAAAATCGGGTCGGCGCTGGGGGTTTCGACGCCGTGCTCATCACGGGTCGGCGCGGCGGCGGACCAGATGTGGTCAGCGAGGGCGGGGAGCTGCTCGGTGAGTTCGGACTTGGTGACGAAGCGGCGGAGGGACATGTGTCGGGTTCCTGTCTCGATGGGCGGTCTGTGTGATCGCGCTGTTCTGATGTGTCACTAACAATGTACGACTACCCGAACAGGTGTACAACCACGAAATCCCTGTTCAGACCCACTACACGCGCTCGGGCGTGGCGCAGCGTGTCGTACAGATGTACTAACGAACAGAGTCAACCGTCCGCGTCCGCTATCCGAGATTCGGGCGGGCAGGGGCGGCGACGTGCAGGGATGTGGTCACGGGCGTGATCTGGGATTTGGGCAGGGTCGCGGAGGGGGTTAGGACGGTCCCCTCGTGTCTGAGAAAAGTGTGTGAATCCATTTGTGCCCCATCGCGACACGCCGACACGCGGTTGCGTGTCGCGGATGGCATGGACTGGTCAACGTGCGCTAGACATGAGGTATGGAAATCGGACACGCACATGAATCACGCCGGGCTACAACAGGTCACGTCACCGTGGCGGGCGCGGAGCAGGAGACAGGTATCAATCGGCGCACGATCCAGCGTGCGATCTACAGCGGTGCACTGCGGGCGTATCGCCCTGGCGCGCAGAAGCTGTGGATTGCGCGGGCTGACCTAGACGCCTGGCTCGCTGAGCGAGTGGTCGCACCGACACAGGCGCATCACGGAGCGGCTTAGCGCCGCAGCCTCTGCTCTCCACCCCTGGAAAGCAGAAAAGCCGCCTGGCAGGGCGGCTCTCCTAGAAAAACATTCCCCTGTGAAAGGAACTACGTTGTCCAGCAACGATAACACCAGCACCCCCGCGCGCTCCACTGACACACACGCGCGCGTCTACGACCACCCGATCACCCTCGCGGACTTCGACGCGGAGGCCGCGTGCATGATCGACCAGGACACGGGCGCACTCACCGAGCCTGTCGTGATCGAGCCTGTCCCCGCGCACGGGCTGTGCGCGCCGCACAAGGCGGTGGAGGCACCCTCGCAGACGGCAGCAGTCGCGATCTGCGCGTCCGCGCTCGACATCGCGGATGTGTGGAAGGTCCGCGCGCTCGTCCTGGACCCCGCGATGGACGGGTACGCGGTGACCGATGAGGTGCTCGATACCGCTCACGCCGCGTTTCTCGCCCAGCCAGGCATCACGGCGGGGTACCTCACGTGCGTCACGGACCCCGCTCTCCGCTACGTGCTGATCGGCGGGCTGATGCGACTCGTGCGTGCCGACGCGGACGACGCCGCGTGGGATGCGCTGCTGGACGCGAAGAACTCCCCGATCCTGACCGCCGACGAGGCTGCCGACCTCCGCTCGCGGATGGACGGCGAGGTGGAGGAGTGGGCTCGCGAGCTGTTCGCGGAGGCGGATGAGATGCGCCGCGAGGCGGCGGCTGCGGGCGGTCACGACGAGTACCAGGCACAGCGGGCGTGGGAGGCGGCAGCAGAGGCACTCACCACGGTGATCGGAGCACCCGATTGGGGCGCGCAGGCGCGCCACCAGGAGCAGCGGCACGCCGAGCTGCTGCGCGAGGCACTGGCGGAGGTGTCGACCGTCGCGGATATCGCGACCGGCAACGACGATGAGGAGACCACAGTGAGCGCCGCCGACGGCTTCGACGAGGCGGAGTTCGAGCGCCTGTACGGCAAGGACGCCTTGGGGGTGGAGCCTGACTACGCGCACCCACCCGTGCATCCCGACGACGTGCCCACGTCCGACCCTGCTGCTCTCGGCACCCCCGTGCCGCACACGGTGTGGGTGAAGCTCAACCGCGCTGAGCGCCGCCTCGCGATCAAGCGGTGGCGCGAGACCATTGCAGGTGACACGAACCCGTTCGACCCCGAGCTTTACCCCCTCGGACACCCCTCCGAACCCGCCCTGGTGCGGAAGATCGTGGAGGGCGCGGACTGGACGCGCGCGATCTTCCACCACGCTCGCGGTCGGCGGTCGGCGAACCCCGTGGGAGCTGTCTTGGTGGAGTTGATCCGCACAGGCATGGCGTGCCCACCCGATTTCGGACCGTACGAGGGCGTGCCCCTGAGCACCTTCGTGGTGTTCCTCGGGCGCGCGGGATCGGGCAAGGGGCAGACGATGGATATGCCGCGCCGCCCGTGGGCAGCGCTCACCCCGCAGATCACGTGGGCGGACAAGGGGTGGGCACCGCCGACGATGAAGGGGTACCAGCTCGGTTCCGGACACGCATTCTCCGCGCTCTTGCAGGAGGAGTACGAGGACGGCGAGGGCAAGAAGCAGGTACGCCCGAAAGACCCCGCAGCGGTGCTGCTGTGGGAGACGGAGATGTCCGCGTTCTTCAAGCGGGGCAAGGGCGATAGCTCGACGTTGATCCAGACCGCGCTGCAGGCGTGGTCGATGGAGAGCGTGGGAACCGTCTCGATCACCAACGGTGACCGCACGGCGGGTGTAGACGCCGAGGGACGACGTGAGGCGTACAGCACGTTCCTCGCGGGCGGCTTGCAGCCGAAGATGTCGTGGGAGTTCCAGCAGAGCGAGTCCGTCGGCTTCCACCAGCGCTTCGTCAAGACGGCGGTGCCCGACCCGATGAAGCACGTACACAGCCCCGCAATCGGGGCTGTGAAGGTGCCCGCTGATTTGCACCTCAAGCTCGATCCCGCCACGGTGGCGACCTTCACCCTCTGCGACGAGATTGCGGAGGCGCAGGCGCAGGGCGAGGTGCTGTCGTCGCGCGACACGGGCGACCCGTTGGAGGACATCGAGTCGCACATGGTCATGGTGCGCATCCGCCTCGCGTGCCTCTACGCGCTCCGTTGCGGGCGCACGAGCGTGACGTTCGATGACTGGGTGTGGAGCGGCTGGGTCATGGAGCATTCGCGGCGCAGCGTCGCGTACATGGAGGCTGCTTTCGAGCGCTACTCCAAGACTGCCGAGGGGAAGATCGCGCTGCGCAAGGGCACTGCTCGGCATATCGAGCAGCAAGCTCCGAAGATTCAGGCGAATAACGCCGCGAAGATGGCGCTCCCCGCGTTGTCGGAGGCGGGTGCGGAGGGGCTGCCCGAGGCGCAAGTTCTCCGTGCAGCTCTGGGGCGCGGCCCGTCAGCGGCTCAGGTGCGCGCGGGCGCGGCTCATCCGCACCAGGTGCTCGGCGGTGAGGTTCTCGGCGTCCTGCGGGCGCTGGGCTGCACCAGCGTCGTGCGGGGGCGTGGAACCCGCTGGTACGCGCCAGGATGCGCTCCTCGGGCGACGCTCACCCCCGTGAAGCTCGCAATGGGGTGATCGCGCCCCTGGATCGCGCCCCTGAACAGCCCCCGAGCGCAGTGCTCGGGGGCTGTTTTCTGCCATCTGCGCCATTTGCGCGGCGCAGTTGGCAGGCAGCTCGCGACGTTGTTGCTGGTCAGAGGGATATTGGCGCAAATGGCAGCAATTGGCAGGTCCGTGACAACCCCGCGCGGAGGAGCGCGGAGGGGCATGAAGCTGAGTCCGCACAGCTCTCCACTCTCCCCCGTACGTACGACCCCCTCTTTTGCTTTACTAACATGAATATCTGCACAGCTGCGAGAGGAGGCTGGGAGGGCGGTTCGGAGGGCTGGCGTTGCGCACCTGCCAATTGCGCCAACTGCTGCCAACATCCCTCCTACCAGTGGTGATACTCAGATGGCGCTGCCAACTGCGCCGCGCAAATGGCGCAGTTGGCAGAAACTCGTGCCTCGTCCCCGCTGTGAGGGGCTCCACCGCCGTGCGGCGGGCTCCCAACGAAGGCTGCACGATGGGAAGCAGTGATGCACTATCGTGAAGAATTGAGCGTTCCGAGCGGAGTGCTCAGCCGTCTGCGCTCCCGTCCCACTCCCTCCACCACCCGCACGACGCCTCCGCCGCGTCCACCGTCATCCCCGTGTCCGCGAGCACCAGCTCCACCCGCAGCTCGCCCCCGTCCAGCGCCACGCGCACGCTCGGCCCATGCGCCAGTCCGTCCGTCACCGCGTCCATGATCATCTCCGCGATGCTCGGACATGATGTGTCGGACGGATCATCGGACATGATGTGCGGACCGAGCAGCGCGACCAAGGCGGCGGGCATGTTGCACGCGCTCCACAAGCCCCACGATGCCTCTTCTGGCAGCCACTCCGCCGCGATGTAATCGCCCGTGATTTGCCTCGTGAGCACGCCCCGTTTCCACAGCGAGATTGTGCACACAGCCCACTCGGCATAAGCCCCACATTCAGGTTGAATTACGTCCTCCTGGATGTACGGATTACAGCACCATTTCGCGTCCCTACACACGCCACGGCTCCCGTCCCTCTAGCTGCGCCACCGTCGTGAACAGCGCGCAGGCGATGTCCACGAGCTGCTCCTCCGTCGCCGTCGCGCTCCCGTCCTCGATCATTTCCAGCTCGACTTCGTACATGCCCACCAGCTCCGCCAGGTCCGCCACGCTCATCCTCAGCCGCTCCCGCTGATGGCGGATGCGCAGCACGCGGTGCCCCGTCCAGCGGTGCGCACGGGCGAACCGCTCGTGCCGCTCCCGCGCCGACGCACGCACGCGCATGACGTACTCCCTGTGCGTGGGCTCGACCGCCCCCAGCTCGGCGCGGTGACGCATGAGCCGTTCCACGTCGGGCGGGAGCGCGGTCACCCCCACCCGTTCTCCGCCATGTGCACCAGCTCGTCCCCGAGCGCCTCCGCCAGCTCGGTTTCGCCCGCCCGCTGTGCCCACGTCCGCAGCAGCGCCACGCTGCGCGGCACGGTGCAGGTCCAGCGCATGTACGGGGTGACGACCACGCCCACGCTCCCGTCGGGGCGGCGGACGACCTCCCAGCGCCTCACGCGGCACCCCCGACCATGCGCGCGGGGTGTCCCTGCGCGGCATCGTCGCAGGTCGCTCGGGTTATCGCGCCCTCTGACCTGGCGCATCCCCGCACCGCCAGCGCCGCCCCGACCGTGCCCGTGTCCACGTGCCATTCCCCGTCGATGAGCGAGCCCTCGATGATCCCGCCGCGCAGCAGCGCCACGTACAGAGCGGGGGAGCCGCCCAGGATGCGTGCGGCGTCGGTGACGGGGGTGAGGTGATCGGCGGGGGTGTCGGGAGCTGTGCTGGACATGCCCTTGATCGTGGTCGGATCAGGGCGGCGTGTGGGCGGGGGTGGTGTCACGTCCTCGGAGCATGTTCATGCAGGTGGGGAGGGGGTTGGCGGCGTGGCCTATCCCTCTCCGAGCCCCAGCGCATGTGCTCGACGCTCCGTACCCCGCCGCACCACGCTGCTCCACCTCGCTGCGCAACGCGGTGCAGCGGCGATCGCGACGGGGATCGTGCGGGGGCGTCGTCGGACCTCCAAGTTAGCGTCGCGGTTGTCACCCTGGATGCACTCATGATGGTCTCCATGCTGTGCGGCACCCACGCTGCGCAGAACGGAGACCAACCATGACTGATGGCACGCCGATGCGCGACGCCCGTCCGAATGACGGGCGTCCACCACGGCAAGGGCTCGTTGACCCCCGCATCCTCGCTGCTATGGACGACACAGACCGCGAGAGCGAGCAGGCAGGCCATGCCGCCGAGGAGAGGGTCGAGGCCGCGTCAGGGTTCTTGGAGCAAGAAGAGGCCGCGCCTGAGCCCCCGTCCTCGCTCAAGTCCAAGCCGATGCCGCCAATGCCGAGCACCGCACCCGCCCCTCAGCCGCCTCGCGCGTCGTCGCCCGTGGCGCGAGAGGCGATTGCGAGGATTCTGGGTCAGGAGCCGCCTTCACAGGAGTAGTCCCGAGCCCGTCTCCCAACCGACAGTTTGCGGAGCAGGTTTCGTCGCCCCGTCCGCGCAACTCAGTCCCGCGAGTCGCTGCGGATGAGGCATGCCCGAGAGCGCCGCCGTGGTTCCTGGGCTCCACAGGCAGAGTCGATCACGACTCGATGGATGCGACGGAACGCCTAGACCCTCAAGGAGTCGGCGAGCCTGGCGGCGGGGTCTGTTTGGTCGGGGGAGTGGGGGTCGGAGTGGTCGGGGACGTCTCTCTAACGGGAGCCGTTGAGGAGGCATATGGCGGTGGCGGAGCAGGAATTGGAGGCGCGACGCTGGGGGTTACTCGCGAGACGAACGTGACGATCAAGATCGCGAGCCCTACGAGTACGAGAGCGCCATAGAACGGGAGGATCGACCAGGATCGCCACACGTCCCACGGAGGGAACCAGCCCTTGACGCGTTCCCAGAGGGCAGCCCACCAATCAGGAGGCTCTTCGTCGCCTTGACCTGGCTGGGAGGGTGCAACAGCATCAGCGGGATTCAATGTGAACGGTGGCAGAGGTCGCAGCGATTGTCCTGCGACTCTGTACAGTTCGCGGAACTCGCGCTCGGTGCGTAGATAGTTGGCATCCAGGTACGAGAAGAGCAGCACAGCCGCGATGCCTACGAGCGCAACGCCCCAGGCTCCCTTCGTAGCGGCGTAGCCGAATGCGGCGACGACAACGGGGAGGAGCCATCCCTTCGCCGCCGATGACGCGGCGGACATCCGCGTGATCACAGCCTGGATGTGGTCGAGGTGTTTCCGACGGTCTTCGTCACTAGGCTCCGACGACAGCGAATCCTGGTCGGCTTCGACAGAAACGATGCGAGCTAGCGCGGAGTCGATCTGCTCGGCGGTGAAATCGGTCTCGGGCCAGTCGAGCCCCATGCTGTCATCAGCCCACCTTGGAACGAGGTGTACGTGGAGGTGGTCGACAGTCTGCGTCGCGGCTTCGCCGTTTGACTGGATGACGTTGAGTCCCTCGGGTAGTAGTGCCGTGCGGATGACGTGCGCCAGGCGTATGACGACACGCGAAACGTGCACGGCGTCCTCGTCGTCGAGCGACCAGATATCGGGAACGTGGCGACGGGGGATGACGAGGGTATGTCCCAGCGTCGCAGGATCGAGGGGGAAGAACGCGACCACGTGCTCGTCGCGGTACACCTCGCGCGCCGAGCTGTCTTCACCGCGAGCTATGGCGCAGAAGTCGCAGGCGTCGGTGGTCATGCCCTCGTGTACGCCCCGTCGACCCACGAGACGATGTTCGTCAGGATCGAGTTATACGCCTGCTGGCTGTCGGCACCCGCAGGGTCATGAAGGCGCACGTAATTGGACATGTTCGTACCGTCCTTGAGGGCGATGTCGAACGGGTTGTTCCCTGCGTAATCGCTGCGTCGATTCTGATCGAGGAGCTTGTGGATGCGGATGCCGACCAGTGGTCGCCTGTTGTTCCATGCATGAACGATCTCGTGCTTGACCCAAGGTCGCGTTGAAGTCTGAGCACCCACGAGTACCACCACGGCGCTCTTGTACTTCATCTGCTGCTCGATCCAGGTCTTGATCGCAGCGTCGGATGTGCGACGGATACTCTCCCAATCTTGGGCGTTGAGGACGGGGGTTCCGTCGAGCTTCCCCATGTTGCGGATCATGTTCACCCGCCAGTTGTCGCGGTCGTAGTGGAAGCTGTAGAACACGGACTTCGCCATCGGAATCTCCCCTATCAGTGGGGCTCGTCTTCGACCCCGTAGCGGGGAGACTACAGCTCGGCACCGACACGGCTAAGGAACATCGGACGGGACGTGCGCTCCTCGCTGTTGCAGCCGTGGGCGGGGAAGCTCTCCGCGAGATCGCGCCGCCTATCCGAATCCGCGAGGTCTATGAGTGTGCAGGTCAAAGCGTTGCCGTTGCCGTCGTGGACCCACGGTCTGTGCACTTGACGTCTGGATGGCGTGCGGGGGAATGGGTCCGCCGTCGAACGCGCCGCGCTCGTTGAATCCACCGCCGCTCCTCCATGCTGCCCGTGTCGCTCGCGGCGTCGGATCGCGAGGGCACCTTCGAAAGGAGCCCGCAATGGGCACCAGCAACACCGTCGGCAGCTACACCGAGGAGGAGGCGCTCGATGCCTTCACCGTCGCACGTGAGGAGATGCTCGCCGTCGTCGGTGGCAACGCCGAGCTGCGCCACGAGCTGATCGTCGCCTGGCAGCGCGCCATCGTGAAGTGGGGCAAGAAGTACCGCAGCTCCGAGATGCCTCCGATGCCGTACCTCGGTGACGTGCTGCGTCAGGAGGCCTGACAGGCACGTTTCTGCGTGGACGACAGCACCCTCGGAAAGTGACCCGAGGGTGCTGTCGTTGCGTAGCCAACGAGCCCAGAACCTGCCCGACTTGTCCGACCCTGCGGCTACGGTATCGGGCGTGAGCGGGGTGGCACCGCTCGAAGAGGAGGCATCGGGATGGAAACGGGGTATCGCGCGATCCTGCGGCTCGACGACAGCACTAGCGCTGTTGGAGCCGCGGAGTCGGAGATCAGCTCGTGGCTTCGGGGCAAGCGGAAGAACGGCATCGAGGTCACCGAGTGGGACGGACCAGGGGAGTATCGTCTCGGCGAACGCGCGGACTTGTCCGTCGTGCACGGCGAGGAAGGGCTCGATGGGAGCCGCCGCCGCTTGTACCGTCTCCGCGAGTCGAACCCTGGCGGTACATGGACGGTCTCGGTGTATGCGTTCGACGTTCCTGAAGCACGATCAAACCGCCAGACGCTGGTCGTCGATGTGGGAACGGATGCCCCCGACGTGTACGGCGCGGTTTACAACACCGCACCTCCGACGCTGGTGAGGGACATCCTCTCTACGTATCCCGCGCGCGACGGTGCCACTCCGCTGACGGGCGAGCCACAGTTCGTGCACGGGGACGAGGTGGACGAAGTGTTCGCGGCGATCACAGACGACACGCGCACCGCGTCCGTCATCGTCGCGCCGATGCCGTGGGGGAACGAGTACGAATCCGACTGGCGCGAGATCGTGACCAGCCTGACCGTCGAGAGTGTCGGTGTGGCGTCTACCTACGTCCTCGATACCGAGGCGACCGAGGCGCTCGCCGCGCGGTTACCGCAATCGCACGTCGTGTCGAAGGGCGTGATCCGCACCTTCTCCCCGCGCGTAGCCCTCGACGTGGAGGGCGACCGCCTTCGGCATCGGATGCTCTTCCCCGACACCCTCGCCCGCGCGGTGAATTCGAAGAGCAAGAAGGTGTCTCGTGGGCTCGCGCGGCGGTTCGCGGAGTCCACCCGTTTGCGGTTCATAGAGCGCGAGCTGCCCACAGACGTGCGGCGCGGCATCGCGCTGCTCGAACGCGCGGAGACGACGGCGCACACTGCTCGACAGGTGGAACGTCACCGCGCCGAGATCGACCTCGCGTTCGCGGCGGATTCAGCCACTGAGATCGTCCACTTCCACCATGCCCTCGAAACTGAACCCCTTCGTATCCCGCTGGCGGTTCTGGTTGAGCGCTGGCTCGGACCCGACGTGGACGCGGATGCCGACGCTCTACGACGGTTGGGAGCGGAGCTGGATGCTCGCGACGCTGAGATCGCGATCCTCAAAGAGCAGGCCGACAAGGCGGCGAACTCCCGTGAAGAGCTTCGCGACGATCTTGAGGCTGCGAAGAAGCTGGCTGACGATATGCAACTGCTGGCGACCATCGCTGAGGATGGTGAGAACAAGACTGCCAAGGAACTGGCGACCCTGCGGCAGAGGATGTTCGAGGATGGGAAGGGTGATCTGACGTTCGTTGCGCCCGAGGAGGATATCTGGGACGCGCCTGGTGACATCGAGAGCTTGATTGCGCTGATCGCGCCAGGGTCGAACCACCCTGTTCACAAGCGAGTGGAGTTCACGGGCGATGAGAGCAAGGCCCTGGATATCGACAGGGGTGGTCTAGGGCTGCGGTACGCCCACGCGTTCTGGGAGTACGTCCGAGTGCTCTACGACTATGCCGAAGGCAAGCTCGCAGGGAAGGTCAGCGTCGGTGTGCACGCGTACCTTTCGGCGGATCATCTGCCTGGTCACAAGTGTGCTCCCGTTCGCCACGCACCTGACGAAAGTGATACGACCAAGCGGAACTGGGGGCACGAACGCGAATTCGCTGTGCCGAAGGAGGTGCACCCCAAGGAGAAGGTCCGCATGTATGCGCACTTCAAGCCGACGTGGGCGAACGCGTTCGCGCCGCGCATGCACTACCTCGACCACGTGGATGAGACAGGCAAGGTGTACATCGGCTACATCGGTAAGCACCTGACCAACACCAAGACGTAGCAGGACGGACACACAGAGCCCAGCTCCCGAACAGGGGAGCTGGGCTCTGTGCGTTGCGCGTCAGCTCAGCGGCACTCGAACTGCGTCCACATCAGCTTGTACGCGCCGCCTGTCCGCCCCTGCTCTTTCGCCTTGCGCCACGCGTCCTGCGTCGCTGCCTGCGGTCCGCCGCCGTAGCCGTCGTAGATGTAGTTCCCGAACATGACCCTGCTGTGGTACTGACACGTCTCCGCGTTCGCCGCCCCCGCAGCGACCGTGCCGAGTCCCGCCAGGACCGCCGCGCTCGCGATCACGCTCGCCGACACCCTCTTGATCTTGCTCATGTCTGTGTCTCCTCCCACAGCGGCGGACCCTCCCCAGGGTCGGGGACGTGACATCCTCCGCCGTCTCCGATTGAAGCATCGGAGCGATGATGGATGCCAGCGAGAATGGCAACGATCAGGTCTCGAAAGATATTAAGACCTTTAATGAAACGGAGGTCAACAATGGTCCTCGACGCCCGTCGGTTGGAGTGGATCGACCCTTCTGTTAAAGGGTGTCAAGTTTGCCGCTATCGTCCGAGGCGACACCGTACGGAAAGGGGTGGGCAGTGGGCGAAGCGCCGCGTTCGCCACGCGAAGTGCCGATGCACCTCGCCCGCGCCAAGCTGACCTACCTGGTGGAACAAGCCAGGTCAGCGCCCATACTGCTCACCCGAAACGGCAAGCCCATCGTCGCGCTCGTGCACCCCGAGGTCGTCGAGAACGCTGAGTCGGTGCATCGCAGTGAGCGGTCTGCTGTCCGAGCCAACCTCCTCGCCGCGTTGGCGATATTGGACGCCGAGAAATGATGCCCGAAATGGGCCCTGCGAACAGGTCTGACTCGCGTGATCGGACCTGCGAATTAAAGCTGGGCGCAAGCGGTCGCCAACCGCTGGAATCCACTATTCGTTTGGTTATCGCGCACGTCTTGCGTGATCGGACCTAGACCCGACAAGGAGCAAGGGATGTCCAACCTTCAGTTCGCCCCAGGCGAGACGGATGTCGTCCAGGAGAGTTTCAGTCCTTCCGTCATCCTCTTCTGGCTGCGCACCAGCGTCGGAGCGAGTTCCACACGCGTGGTCGCTCGCCAGACGAACAGCGCGCTCGGTCTCATCCCCCTGGGCAGCAAGGACATCGCCTATCCACTCTCCAACGTCGCAGGCGTCGGTGTGAACACGCGATTCCACCTCGGGCGGCTGGTGGCAGGAGTCATCAACCTCCTCATCGCCTACCCGTGCCTGTCGAACGCAACGTCCAGCGGGCTCCTCCTGGTCATCGGATTGATCTTCCTCGTCTTCGGTGTCGCAGCGTTGGTCAACATGTTCACTGCCACGCTCACCGTGCAGAACAACGGAGGCGGGGTGGCGGTCATCGGCGTCTCGATCCTCGAAAAGGCGAAGCTGGAAGCGCTGCGCGAGCAGATCAACCAGCGGCTGTTCGCTGACCAGGCGCTTCTCAGGCACAACCAGCACATGCAGGTTCAGAACCAGCAGCTCAGCGTGCAGCAACAGCAGCTCAACGCGCAGGTGATGCAGCAGTCTGCGTACCTGCAATCCCAGCAACCGCAGTCGGGCGCACCCGCTCCGCAGCCGCCCGCCGTCCCGCAGCGTCGATCACCGACAGGGTTCGACCCTGCGCTGCTTTCGGGTGGTACGTCGCAGGTTGCACCGCAGCCACCGTCCGCGCCGAGCCCGAAGGCGTACAGCCCGTCCTGGCAGGCACCCGCACAACCGAATCCGCCCCAGTCGTCAGCACCCACGCCGCAGCCTCCAACACCGCCGAGTGCACCGCCGCCGCAGCAGCCTCCGACGGGCACGCCGTCCACGAAGCCTTACAAGCCGAGCTACTGAGATCAGGAGAACAAGACCATGACTGAACCCCGAGGGACCGTCCTCCCCGTCTACTTCGTCGCCGACGAGTCGGGCTCGATGGGTCCGCACATCCACGAGCTGAACGATGGGCTGATCTCGCTGCTCGATGCGCTGCAAGCGGAGTCGTTCGCCGCCGCCAAGGTCCGCTTCTCCGTGATCGGCTTCGCCGATGACGCGCGCACCTACCTGGAACCCGCTGACTTGCGGTCCCTCCCCGCGATGCCTGTGTTGCAGCCGCGTGGGCTGACTTCGTACCAGTCCGCGTTCGACCAGGTGGGGTATCGCATCTCGGTCGACATCCCTGCGCTCAAGGCTGAGGGGTACCTCGTGAACCGTCCCGCTGTTTTCTTCCTCACCGACGGACTGCCGAACCCTAACGAGGACTGGCGCGCTGCTCGCGACTACATGCTCGCCCAACCCGCTGCCCCGAACGTGCTCGCGTTCGGCATCGGCGAGGCTGACGCGGGGATCGTCGCCGAGGTCGCGACCAAGGAGCAGTACGCGTTCATCGCGTCGAGGGGCGTGGACACAGGGGTCGCGATCTCCGAGTTCATCACGGCGCTCACGCAGTCCGTCATCAGCTCGGGCACGGCGCTGGCTTCGGGGCAGGGCGAGTTGCAGATGGAACAACCCGAAGGATTCTCTCTCGCAGTCGATCTGGTGTAGCCATGCGATTCAGGGGGAGTGACGATGTTGTTGTAGGTGAGCAGGTGACCGAGCCGCTGGACGCGGTGGGCGTGGAGAGCGTCGCGAGGACCGCCGTGCGGGGGACCATCTCGATTGCACCCATGATCGTCGGTGATCCGTCGCCGTTCGTCGAGCCCAAGCCGACCGCCCAGAAGTTCCGCTCGGCTCCGTTCCGACCTGACACGGTGATCGACGGGTGGAGCACGGAGCATGCGACGGTGCGAGCTGCGTCGCTGCGAGGACACCTGCACCGTTACAACGGCGCACCGCGCCAGGACGACGTAGCTGTGCACGCGCTCCCCACGGGACGGATAGTGGTCGCGGTCGCTGACGGAGTGTCGTCGGCGGTCCATGCGCACGTTGGAGCGACGACGGCTGTTCGTGCAGCGGTTCAATGGGTGAGCGCGAATGCCGCCGAGATCGGTGACGCCGTGGACTGGGACGAGATGTTCAAGTCCGCCGCGTGGGCGGTGGTCGATCAGGCGCGCTTGATCCTCGACCTCGACGAGCCGTCTGCCGAGGATGCTGAGCAGCACCTCGCGACTACGCTCGTCGCGGCTGTGATCGACCCCGCTGGGGAGGATGGGCTCATCGCTTCGGTCGCGGGCGTAGGGGATTCGGGCGCGTGGCTCCTGACCACCGACGGGGAGTACCTCCCGCTGATCGGCGGTAAGGCGGTGGGTGCGGACGGTCTCGCGTCATCGGCGGTATCAGGTCTTCCTCGGCTTCCCGACGAGATCGCCACTAACGCAGGACCAGTCGGTCACGGCGATGTCCTTCTCCTGGGAACTGACGGGATCGGTGACCCGCTCGGCTCAGGCAACGGCGGTGTCGGCGACCTGTTCCGCCAGGTGCTGCTCAGTGAGCAGTGCCCTTCGCTCGTCGAGTTCGCGCACGCCGTCGACTTCTCTCGCGAGACCTTCGACGACGACCGCACGCTGGTTGCGGTCTGGGTGCGGGGTCAAAGCGATGCGTAGGTCCGCACTGGTCGCCGCCGTCGCCACGACCGCGCTCGTACTGAGCGGGTGCGGCACTGCCCAGCCAACGCCGTCCGAGCTGGCGAGTGCGAGCGCCCAGGCAGCGGCGAACCAGGTCGAGCAGCTCATGCCTCGGGCACGCGCGAAGGCGCAGGAGGTCGCAGCGGAGGCGGAGTCGAAATGTGGTGCGAGCGCTGGGACAGTCCGCATGCCTTGCGAGTGGCTTGAGTACCCGACCGAGTGTCAGACGCCACCCGTGGACACCGATCGTTGCGCGCGTGCGCTGATCCGTGATCGGTACATCAAGTGAAGCGCCTGCGCGGCATGAGCACGGCGGCGAAGCTGCTGCTCTCCGTCCTGGCGACTGCGCTCGTGCTCGCGGTGCTCGTCGGCGGGGCAGCGGTCGGTGACGCGATCAGCGGGGAGCGGTGCCGTGCCGTAGCTGAGGGGACTGCTGTAGCGATCCGCTGCGAGTCGCGGACTGGATGGACACGCTGGCTCACCCACGGTGGAGCGGCATCGGTCATCCTCATCGCGCTGCTGGCAGGAATCCTCACCGCGACCGCGCTGTTCGCACGCAAGCCGACCAAGCGCCCGAAGTCGTTGCCTGCCCGTGCGGTTCCGTCTCAGCGTGTGCAGTCGAACCGGCCCATGCGGCAGACACCTGCATCGCCTCGTCCGATACCGCCCGCGCCGATTAACCCCACGTCATCTGACGTGCCCGTTGACCCGTACAGCCCTGGCGGCGCAACCTACCAGGAGGGACCGCGATGACATCGAACGCTGTCCCAGAGCAGGTCGCGATCCGAATCCAGCGCGACCAGCTCGGCGATCTCACGCGGATCAGTGCGGGCGGTCAGGGCGTCGTCTACGAAGCGCCCGCCGTGCGTAGGTCGGTTACGCAGGCGATGGTCTTCAAGGAGTACAAGCCAGCGGTCATCGCCCAGCTCGACGAGGATCTCCTTGCGGACATGCCCGCGTTCCTGTCCCGACTCCACGCCGTGCACGCCAAGGAGCTGATCGGCATGGCGGCGTGGAACTGCGCCGTCGTCGAGGACCAGGGGAAGATCGTGGGGTTCGTGATGCCCCGCATTCCGCCCGAGTTCTTCTGGACCATGACGACAGCTCGGGGCTCGAAGTCGCGGCTGGCGGAGGTTCAGCATCTGCTCAACGCCCCGTCGGTGCTGCACCAGCGCGGGCACGTCGTCACCGCTGAGCAGCGATACGCGCTGCTTCGGTCCGTCGCATACAACCTCGGTTTCTTGCACGACATCGGCGTGACCGTCGGCGATCTCTCGCCCAAGAACCTGCTGTTCTCCTTGCAGCCCAACGAGGTTCGCAGCTACTTCATCGACACCGACGCGATGGTGGTGCACGGGAAGAGTGCTCTGCCGCAGCTTGAAACCCCGACGTGGGAGGTGCCGCGTGGGGAGGAGCTGGGCACCGTCGCGAGCGACAGCTACAAGCTCGGATTGCTGGCGCTGCGCTTGCTCGTGGGTGACCAGGACGTGCGCGACCCGAGCCGACTACCCGCCCACGTCCCACCGCTCGTTCGCCAGGTGATCGCCGACGCGATCACCGCACCGCCCTACCGCCGACCACCGCCAGCCGCATGGGAGCGACCACTCTCGCAGGCGATCTCGCTTATGCGCGCACAGTACGGATCAACACCAGGAGTATCACGATGACCGTTCCGCCCGAAGAGCCCCAGTCGAACCGCCCGCCGTCAGGGGAGTACCGCCCGTCCTATGGAGCGGGTGCGCAGCGACGCTCGCAGGATCAGGGACAGCGCGCCGAACATGGTCGGGTCGAGGAGTCGTTCAGCAGCAAGGTTGAGGAGACACCGCACGTTGGTCGCCCGCAACGTAAGCGGCTGTTCGTCGCGGCGGCACTCGTCGCGGTTCTCGCGCTCATCGGCGGCGTCGGCGCGCTGATCTACTTCAACGTCCAGGCGGAGGCGACCGATGCTACTGCAAGGTCGTCCGCAGCCGCAGCAAGTTCATCCGCAGCGGCAGCATCATCATCGGCTGCTGCGGCGGCGCTGAGGGATCGAGCCCGTGCGGCTGCTCCTGCGCAGATCGCGCAGGCTGCGCGAGAACGCGCTGCGTGCGCGCCCAAGGACAGCGGTTCCTTGAGTGAGATGCAGGCGAACCTCTGCAAGCTCTCTGTGTCGGAGAAGTACGGGACGTGCGATCAGAGCGAGTCTCCCGAGCTGACCGTGGAGACCTGCGTGGAGTGGCTCATCGGGCAGGGAAAGGTGAAGTAGAAATGGGGAATCGGCGACGGAACCTTCTCCCCATCGCGGTCCTCATCGGGTCCGCAGCTCTCGCAGGCTGCTCGACCACCATCGCTGGAACCGCCGTGCCCGTGGGCGCTGGCGGTAGTACGTCTTCCAGTGGGATGGAATCGGTGAAGTGCGCTCCCGCCGACCCCGTTTCGATGGGGAAGATCGTCTGCGATACGCCATCCCTCAGCGGCACGAAGCAGGGCTCTGTCGTCCTCGCCGAGGGCACCGCTCTGCGGTTCGTCAACGGCGGCGGTCGCGAGATCGGAAAGAGCGTCCCTGTGCGGGGCACAGACAGGATCTGTGCGCTGTCGTTCTTTATGCGCGACGACAACGGCAACGTGTATGCCGCGTCGGGAAGTCACTGCGCCCCTGATGAGCTAATGGATTGGGTGAGCGACGCCTCTGATGCGACACCAACGAGTTCGGGAGTGCAGCCCATCAGGGGCTCGGACACGGTGACCACCACCGACGGCATCCTCGTGGGCAAGATCGTTGCCTTCCTCCGAACAACGAATGCCGAGGTTCTCAATATGTACTCCATTCCCGTGATCAAGCTGTCGCCCGAGTTGGCGAAGTCCGCTCACGCCACGGTGACGCGCATCGGTCCTGTGCGCGCGAACACCGAGGGCGAGTACCTTGGTCCTTCCTCGAAGGGGAAGTACGTGAAGGTCGAAGTGCGAACCCCCGTCTTGGAAGGAAACCCCGAGGGGGAGGGTTCGTACACCGTAAGACCCCCTGCGGGCTTCGGCATCGGTGCACAAGGCGACATCGGTGCTCCGCTCTTGCAGAACGGGGCGCTTACCGCAGTGGTGACCGACGAGTTTGGTGTGGACTCGATCTTCGATATACGCAAGTCCTTGGGGCAGGTGCCTGACGCTCCTGGGCTCAAGATTTCAAGCCTCAAGTAGTCCGACTGGCTCGGAGATGTGACACTCTCCGCCGTGACACCAGATGTGACACGCCGCGAGCTGCGCCGACCGTCGAGCCGAATCGGACATCCGCGCGGGTCCGTGATCTGTAGATGTGAGATGGCTGCCGCAGCCCCGACGCACAACTTATATACAAGGTAACAAGTAGACTTGCATACTGGGGAACAAGTTGATATGTTCTTCGTGTTGGCGGAACACGAGATCAAAGGGGCAGGCCATGAGCAACAACGAAATCCTCACCATCCGACTTGGCTACCGCAAGGCGGGCGAGACGCGTGTCGGCTGGGTGCCGAACATGACCGACGATGAAATCTGGGCAGCAGGCAGCGCGTGGTGGGTTCTGAAGGCTAGCCGCGCTGTCGAGTGTGAGACGTTGCTCATCCTCGATCCTGAGTGCGTGGTGATCGCGGTCGCTGATGTGCTCGGCGTTCGCAAGGAGTTCAAGGATGCCAGTCGATTCGAGATTCTGGGTGACAGGCACGAGGATCACGAGTACCTCGGAAAGGTTGTCGCTCGGGGGAAGTCTCAGAATCCAGTCGCGTACGTGACACCTGACCAGATCGCCTGATCGCATATCGGAGAGGCACCCGCCCTAGTGGGCGGGTGCTTCTGCTGTTCCGCTACCGAGTGCTTGCATCCTCCGCGCGGGCGTCCGCCAGCACGCGGAACACCGTGCTCCGCGAGACCCCGAACAAGGTCATGAGCGCGCTCACGGGCTCGCCCGTCGCGCGCAGGCGTACGAGCTGCGCCTGTTCGGTCGGGCTTAGCTTCGGCGGTCGGGTCGCGGGCAGCCCGCGTGCTCGTCGGGCTTCACGGGACGCTGCGCGACGCTCGCGCCCCAGCTCAAGCTCCAACTCGGCGATGGACGCGAGCACCGAGGCGATCATCCTGCCTGCCGCCGTGGACGTGTCGATCCCCTCGCGCAGGCTCCGCAGCGGGATGCCCCTGGCGCTCAGCTCCGCGATGGTGCTCGACACCTCGGCGACCGAGCGCCCCAAGCGGTCGATCCCGACCACCACGATCACGTCGCCCGCACGGGCGTAGTCCAGGAGCGCGGCGAGTCCAGGGCGCTCGGTTCCCGCTTTCCCGCTGAGGCGATCCCCGAACATGCGCTCCTTCGGCACGCCGTACTCGATCAGCGCGTCCTCCTGCTGATCCGTCGTCTGGTTCATCGTGCTCACGCGCATGTAGCCGAGGAGGTGCGGGGTGGCGGCGGTGTCAGTTCCCATGCTTCCCAGTGTCGGACGGGGCGACCGTACGCTCGGTGGAGGCGCTGTCATGTCCCGAGCGCGAAGATCAATTCTCGGCGGGTCGTGCAGTCTCGGTGCTCGCAGAAACGGTCGGTTCCCTGCTATCTGATGGACCGTAGTAGGTGTGATACGAACTCACGAGGCGCGTACTCGCCGCGTTGATTTTCGCCTTCGCTTCGACTGCCACTTGCGGGTTCGCTTGCTTCCCCTTTTGCTCCGCAGTGAGCGCCTTGTGGATGCATGAGTTGGCGCTTCCGCATGCGCTGACCAGGGCGTCCACATCGGTGATAAGCCGGGCATCGACGAGCTTGACGGGCTGAGCTGCGGCGGTCACATCGGAGAGATGCACAACGATCAGACTGCGCGCGTCAGCGAACGAAAGTGACCCGTCGCGTATCTTGCCGAGCGCAGCCTTCACCGCTTCGGTGTGCCCAAGCAACGTGGCTACATGCTGCGTTGTTGAGTCGCGACGATGCTTGTCGCGCTCGCGTTGGGCCGCGTGCCTGTTGTTCCACCAAATACCGATTAATGCGCCACCTGCGGCAATGAGCGCGGCGAGAGCGGTGGCGAGCGGCGCGTATGTGCTGATCCATGAGGGGGGATCGGTCACCAAGCGCACGGTCATTTCGGGGGAAACTGGCGACGTGGATGGTGGTGGGAGCGGGGGCGGCGGAGGAGTGGGAACCATCGTGGGCGATTCTAGCCGCGCTACAACCTGCGTGTATCGAGTCCCCGCGACAGCTCATCGAGCCACGCCGAGGCGCTGCCCGCGCCCCTGATCGTGAGGGTGCCATCGGGCGCGCGCCATAGGTCGCCGATGTGCACGGTCACGCCGAGCTGCTCTGCTTGCTCGACCACTTCGCGTTCGTCGTCTGCCCAGTTCATTGGGTGATCACCTCCGCCTTCCATGCTCCGCGAGGAGGATCGCCGAGCACCAGCGACGGCGCGCAAGGTCAACGTCCGCCCTTGTGCGGAACAGGGACACCAGCCCGACGAAGTGCCGCAGCCGCGTTCCTCAGCGACCGCCAGTCCGAGGGCGTGGCTGGCATCGTGATGGGAGGCGCGTCCACGTCGGGCGGTGGGATCAGTCGCGGGTGGATGCGACGTGCTCGGTGCTGCACGGTCCAGCCGTGTTCCTGTGCAAGACGGATCAATTCGCGTGGGTTCATGCTGTCCAGCGTCGCCCGAGAAGGTCGAGGTCGGGTGACCGTCAGGGTCACGTCCCGAGGTGCTGACCGTGACTACCTCGCGGTGGGGAAGATGCCGAGCTGATCCCATGCCTGCTCCCAGCGGATCACGCGGTGGGTCTCGATCCGATGGTGCGTGCTGGCGTCGTTGTCTCGGCGGTGACCGCCGTGATCGTCGAGGTACTTCTGGTGGCGAACGTGGATGTCGTTCGCGATCCACCACGCGGGGACCACGTAGTAGGTCGGCTGGTCGTCGGAGAAGTCGACCAGAATCCAGTACTCGTTCACGACGGTAGGTTCGGTCTGCGGTGATCCCTCGGAGGTCGAGGTCTGCCAGTCGCCCGATGTTCGGTACTTGACCCGCAGCTTGATCTTGCGGGTCTCCTGGGCGTTCGTCGCGGCTACGCGGACCTGCTTGCCCGAGATGTCTAGGGCGGCGATTCCTCCGCGTCGCAGAACTTCAGCGGTGACGAGGTGACCCGCTGCGCGGAGGAGGTTGCTCTGACTGACCTTGGGGTACATGTGGACTCTGCCCGCCTAGTGGTTGTTGGTCCAGGGCGACTGCTTGTCACGGTAGTCGGGGTCGGCGTCCACCCAACGGGTGATCGGGTGCGCGTCGCGGACAAACTTGATCCGACGTTGAAGCTCCGTGATGTCATCGCTGACCTCGCCAGAATCCCGCTCAATCGCTTCGTCTACCAGTTCGTCAAGGTCGGGAGGCGGACCCGCTGCAACGACGGCTTGGAGCACGAACAGTTCACGGGTGAGGTTCGCGTGGAACTTCGCAGCCTTAGGCGATGCCATGCGGTGAATCCTGGCATACCGCCCCCGCCTCGTATCGCGGATCGCGTGCCATGATTCCCCGCATGACTGTGGACGACGCGACCAGCTCGAACGACCTCGCGGTGGCGTTCGCGGTGCTGTCGGACTTTCTCAGTGAGAACGACCTCACCGCGCAGCTCGCGCGGGTCGAATCCGCACTCGTCGAAGCCACGGTGACCGATGCCGCCGAGGTGGTCGCCGAGCACGGACTGACTTCCGAGCTGCTAACGGCGGCGCTCTCCGTGCGGTCCACGGTTGGACGGCTGAACGACGTGATCCACGCGGCGACCATTGCGCTGGTGTTGCCTCAGATTCTCGAACCAGGCGAGCGCGTGACGAACCGCCCGTCGCTCGGTGCTGGCAACGACAAGAGCCGACCGTTCGACTTGGAGACCGACAGGCGAATCGCCGAGTTCAAGGTGGCGCAGTGGAAGGGAGCGGACGCGATGCGTAAGCGCGGAGTGTTCGCGGACCTGGTGCATCTGGCGATGGACGAGACGAATCGGCATGCCCAGCTGTTCGTTGTTGGGGACGCCCCGACGCGCTTCCTTCGAACGTCGGCAGCGAAGGCATCGTGGGGTTTGGAGAAGTCGTCGGCGCGCACGCGCGAGCGGTACGCGGCGAGGTTCGATCCGAGCTGGGAGATGTCGGTCGCGGAGTTCACTGCTGGACCTGCCGCGCGTATCGAGCTGGTAGACCTACGCGAACTAGTGCCTGGGCTGGCTCTGTAGAGCGGCTCCTACGAGTTCCGCTCGGTCACCTCGTCGAAGGTCCAGCCCAAGTCGCGTAGGTGGAATCGCCCGTCGGTGTCGGGCGCGAGCGGTGTGGTCTCGTCCAGTTCGACGTGATGGACGAGGGCGGTGTCCCCGTTCCACGACAGGGTGTGCCCGCCCTCGGTCGTCGCGATGACCCGTTCCAGGGTCTCGCGATCCACGATGGGGGTCGCCCACCCGTTCCACGGTGCGTCGAATCCATAGCAGAAGTACAGGTCTGTGGTGTCGTACCAGCCGTCCATGCTGAACCTGTGCGGTGGAGCGTCGTCGGGGAATACGCGCTCGAACGGCCGCCCGAGTTCGAGGACGTAGCGGTTCTCGGGGTACGCGCCGACGCGCTCGAACTCGTCGCCGATCACGGCGGTGTCCTTATCCCATTGCAGCGCCAGCCCGAGTGCCGAGCACACGGCGGCGAGGGTGTCGGCGGTGACGATGGGAACCGCCCAGCCCTCCCACGGGTCGGTGAACTCGACGGCGGTCCAAGTCTGATCCGCGCCCGCGACGGTGAACTGCGCGCTGCTGCTCATGGCTTCCAGGGTAGGGCGACGGGCTGACACCCGTGTCCGTGCGCCCACGGGCGCTGTCACGTCCCTGCTACTCGTCCTCGTCTCTGTTCTTGCCGTCGGGATCGGACGGCTCGTACAGGACGGTGCCGACCAGTCCCTCGACCGAGATAGCCGCCGCGTCGGGTTCGGGACGACCTTCGACCTCAGCCAGCCGAACAGCGGAGATGTACGCGAGTCGCACAGCCTGGATCACCAGCACACGCCGCAGACCGTCGGAGACCTCGCCGCGCTCGTGGGCGACGGCGGCGAGCCTGGATATGGTCTCCGCACGACGGGCGATCCGTACGTCCGCGTGCCCGCGCTCCGCTCTCGTCTTCTCGGAGATGAGCGGGAAGGTGTACGCCTGCGGTAGTTCGATGGGGTCGGAGAGCGGCGGAATTTTCTCGTTGAGGATCGCGCCGAACTTGCTGTCCGCGATTGCCTCTAGATACGCCGAGTACTCATACGCATCGAGGAGCCGCTTCGTCGGCTTGTCCTTCGCGGGCATGTTCTGCAAGTCCCACAGCGGCCACATCCGTAGCTCGGCGACCTCGAAGATGTCGAGGATGCGCATCGCGACGGCATCGGTGCGCTGGTTCGTCAGGTGCCGATTGAGGCGAGTCGAGAGCTTCTCGCTTGTCTGCCCCACGTAGATCGGTTCGCCGTCGTAGTCGAAGAAGCCGTACACGCCCCACTTCGCCGCCGAGATTTGCCTGCCCTGATCGTCTTTCGCCTTCTTCGCGGCGTCGAACAGCTTTCTGAACTCCTGGACCAGGGGCGCTGGAACGTCTTTTGGGCTCGGCTTCGTGCTCTTCTTGGCGCTCGTGCTGGCGCGGCTTGTGCTCGCCATCAGATCGCTTCCCGCGCACCGTCGGACTGGGACGCGAGGGTGCCCTTCACCAGCGGCATCAGGTAGTGCTCTGCCAGCCAGGAGACTGCGGGAACCGCCACCGCGTCGCCGAAGCCGAACAGAGCCTGGTTGTTCCGCGCGGCGCTCAGGTCGTAGTCGCCAGCGCCCATGAGGCGGGCATACTCGCGGGGGGTCATCCATCGGACTTGGAGACGCTTGTTTCCGAGGCGGACTACCGCCTGCTTCGACGAGCCTCCCCGCGCGGTGCGTAGGCAGCCCGAGATGTCGTCGGGGCGGACCTCCCATACCGCGACGCCCTTGCGGGTCCGTCGGTACGCGGTGCGGTACTTGACGCCCGTGCCCCGCTTCAAGTCCGCGACGCGCTCACGCTGCGTCGGGGATAGCGATCCGACGAATGCCTCAGTTCGCTTCGCATCCCACCATCGTTCGTCGTCGAGCGGCATCTCTTCGATTTCCGCGCCGAGCCCCTCGGTCATCGGTGCGGGAGGCGCGGGAAGCGCCGCGCGGTGGGTGCGCAGGCTCTCGTCGCCATACACCCATTGGAGCCAGTCGGGGCGCAGTTCGGAGTTCGGCTCGGCGATGTCCTCGGGAGGGTTCTGCGCCCCCACAAGGAACAGGCGCGGGCGGGACTGCGGGACGAATCGGCGCGCGTCAATCGAGAGAACATCGACGGAGTAACCCAGTCCGTTGAACGCACGGATCGCAGCGGCGAGATCGTCGCCCCCGTGGGAGGTCGCCAGTCCGACGACATTCTCAAGGACAACGGTCGCGGGGCGGTGATCGCCCAGCTCTTCGAGCAGTCGGATGAAGTGCCAGAACGTGCCCGACTGCTCCCCCGCGAATCCCGCGCGGTTACCCGCGAGCGACAGGTCCGTACAGGGGGACGATGCCCACGCCAACGACGCGTCGGTGGGAAGCGCGTCGGCTTCAACCTTGCCGATGTCGCCCAGCGCGAAATGCTCCGTGTCGGACTCGCCGAACTGCGCTTCGTACATCGCCTTCTTGTCGGGCTCGTAGTCGTTCGCCCACGCGACGCGGAACCCCGCAGACTCCAAGCCGAGGCGGGCGAGTCCGATGCCCGCGAAGAACTCCAACACCTTCGGGCGGGCAGCATCGAGCGGCGTCACGTTCTCCATGCGCGTGATCCTATCGAGGGCCACCCTCATGCTCTGTGAGGCAGGGCGGGGCGAGCCCCGATGAATCGTGCGCGAGCTGGGCAGATCGTCAGGAGCGGCTCACACTGGCACTGTGACCGCCGAAGGACCGTCCGCCAGCGCGAGCTGGGCATCCACTCCCGCTGTCCGCGCGTCGATGAGGTCCAACCGCAGGAAAGACACGCTCCCCGAGTTGGCGGTGCGGCGGCTCCTCCACGCCGCTGGGATGAGATACCGAGTGGATTTCGCGCCGTCGGCGAGCAACAGGAGACGCAGGGCGGATGTTGTGTTCACCCGAGCGAGGGTCGTCGTCTTCATCGACGGATGCTTCTGGCACGGGTGCCCGCAGCACTTCCGCGCCCCGAGCACGCGCACGGCCTACTGGGGTCCGAAGATCGCTGTGAACCGCGCCCGCGACGACGATACCGACGCGATGCTCACCGCTGAGGGTTGGACCGTACTGCGGTTCTGGGCGCATGAGCAGGCAGCCGATGTTGCAGCGTCGATCATCGAGGCGGTTCGGTCTCGGCAGTAACCTAGATGACAGCGTTCGAAGTGAGCAGCCCAGCAAGCTGATCTGGCGTGAGCCACGGAGCGCGGCGATGGATCATGCGGTGGCAGTTCGCACATAGCACGATCAGTTCGTCCAGCCCATTGACCACCTCGTCGGTTACGTGCAGGGGCACGCGGTGGTGGACCTCGGCGTACCCCTCGCCGTGCTCGCCGTAGACCTTGCCGAAGTCGAAGCTGCACACCTCGCAGAACACGCGCCCCTGGTGGGCAGCGCGGAACTGCGCGAGCTTGGTGTCGCGGAGTCCGCGATCCCGCTCCCGCACCGTTGTCATGCGCCGCAGCACCTTGCCCTCGGCAGCGGTCACGATCTCGGTCCCGCTCGCTTCCGTGTAGACCGAGGTGTCCTCATCTCTGTCCGTGCCCAGCCCCCGTACCTCGCTGGCGAGGCGGTGCATCGTCTCGTAGTCGGCTGCGAACGCGGCTGCCATCGCCTTCGTGGCTCGCCCGCCCTTCGTTGCGGACGCGTGGTAATCGGGGTGGGCTGAGCGGAGGTCTTCGAGCTTGCGGTGCACGCTCGATGGGCTACGGAATTCGGGCGACAGCGCGAGATCAGGCTGTTGCTCGCGAAGAAACTCGGACAGTGCCTGCACTTCGTCGGTGTGCGCCCTCGGGGACACCCACTCGCTGCTCGCAAGGAGGTCGCAGGCGAGCAACAGCTCGTCCCACGTCCAGTCGGCGTCACCCGTGACGACGAAGCCAAGCGCCCGTAGTTCGTCCGAGACGGCGGCTCCGCCTTGGAAGTCAGAGGAGCCGACGCGCCGCCCCGTCACCAGGCGATGAGCGAACCCCGCGACCGCCTTCGAGTCGTATGCCTGACCACCGTGGATCAGGAAGTACTCCCGCGCCCCTTTGAACCCGTTGTCGGCGAGGAACCGATCCCGCCCCTGTTCATCGCACTCGGCGATGGCGGAGAGCACGGCGTCGCGGGTGAGCGTGAGCTTCATGGGGGATATCTAGCAGAGGGCACCGACAAGGGGGCCGTGTTCATGCGACGATCTGGACATGGGGGACACCACACTGCGCGACGATGACGATGCTGCGCCCGCCCTGCCCGCGTGGGTCGAGTCGATCTTCTCCGATGAGCGCGCATACTGGACCGCCCTCCGCGACGGCGGCGCGATCACGGTCGAGGAGGGCTGGGAGATGGCGCAGCGCGAGTGGGGCGGGAACGGACCTCGCGTTTAAGGGGGAGCCAACCAGCGCGTTGGTGTGACCCGGCAAGGTTGTGGAGCATGACGCATATCAAAGTGGAGATCGACGGGCTCACTCTCGGCACTGTTGCCACCGTCCAGCAGGCTGATGCGGTACGCCGAACGCTGGCAGCGGCGATGGGGAATCTATCGAGCCAAGTCCTAGTGCGGCTGGTGAACGTCGCGGCTAGGGGTGGGTACTCGCTTGTCGACCTGACTACACCGACTGTCGAGATCGTTGAGTACATGCGGCGTGACCTCGACAGGGCGAGGATGGGGATGGCGAACGACAGCAGGCCCACTTCTATGGGGGTGAAGGGCTACGTGCTCTGGGCGGAGGACCAGATCGAGAAGCAGGGCCAGTGATCGCCGTCGCGGGTGGGCACGGAATGGGCACACCTTCCAGAAAGCAGCCGTAATCAGAACACGCCAGCGACGCTCATATATGCAGGTCAGGGCGGGTGAAAGAGCGGTAACCAGGCGAATGGAAGGGGTTCAAGTCCCCCTTCGCCCACAATGAGCAGTTCTATGAACTGCAGCACCCGGGGTCACGAACTCGAAAGAGCTCGTGACCCCGGGTTTTGTAGTTTCTGAGGTGGTGTGACGAGCTTGGATGTCGCATGGCGTCGGAATTGGTCTACTCGCCGGCTACTTGCTGCGACGCCAAGTGCGCCAGCATCGCCTTCGACACGATCTGCGCCCAGCGACTCAAGTGGGGAATCTCCGCCGGGTTGGTCTGCTCCATAGTTGATCGCCGCGAGCATCCGTATCAGCGTCACCACCGGAGGCGACCAGGTTGGTTTGACCACGCGCGAGGTGGGTCCACTGAGGGTCGCGCTCAGGCGACGTGTGCGAATGGCGAGACAAGATGTATCCCTTGGTGGACCGCTCGCGTCGCGCTGGCGTGTTCCCGGTAGATCGGTCCATCCCTGACTGGAGTCCGTGATCGCCCCGAGGTGAGGCAGGTAGGACACTGATTGGTATGGCTGGTCGGAAGAGGCATTCGGCGGAGGAGATCGTCCGGAAGCTGCGGCGCGCTGATGAGCTCGCTGCGGCGGGGTCAACGGGTGAGCAGATCGCGGCGGAGTTGGAGGTGTCGGCGGCGACGTTGTACAACTGGCGCCGCAGTCACGGCGGTATGGATGTCGATGCCGCGCGCGAGCTTAACCTCGGTCTTTCGTGGGTGAGGTCGTGTCGGATATGAAGAAAGGTGCTCTGAGCGGGAAGAATAGGGGTTACCACACACCGTATTCACCGCACTCGAAGGAGCACCTTTCCGGTGAGCAAGTCTACGTCCTGTTACCCGGCTCTTGTCGCTTGCCAGGGTGATGGGACCACCTGGTTGCCGCGAGCATGGGACCACCTTGGAGTGCGCTTGTGAGGATGCATCGTGGTGGCGGTCGGCGTCAAGCGCTCCGGTCTGGGCGGGTGCGTTGGCGGTAGGACGGGCCTTCGATGACGAGGGTGTGCGCGTTGCTGGTGAGCCTGTCGATCGCTGACTGGGCCAGGAGGGTGTCGGCGGTCATCGTGAGCCATTCGGAGGGCTCGCGGTTGCTGGTGACGATGGTGCTGCGGGCCTGGTGCCGTTCGACGACGAGCTCGTAGAAGTCGTTGGTCTCGGTGGCGTCGAGGGGCCGCAACGCGAAGTCGTCGATGATCAGCACGTCGACGCTGCTCAGTCGGCGGAGTTCGGCGTCGACGGTGTTGTCGAGGCGGGCGGCGCGGAGGCGGGTGAACAGTTTGTCGGCGCGGGCGAACAGCACGGTGTTGCGGTGTCGGCCGATCACCATGTGCCCCAGTCCTGTTGCGAGGTGGGTCTTGCCGACTCCGACCGGGCCGAGGATGATCGCGGACTGACCGGCGTCGACGAACCGCAGCGAGGTGAGGTCACTGAGCAGGGTGCGGTCGTAGCGCAGGTCGGGGGCGGCGTTCCAGCCTTCGATGCGCATGCTCTGGTCGAGCCCTGCCTTCGTTGCTCGTAGTGTCGCCGAACGGGATTGGCGTCGTGACACTTCATCGGCGAGCAGCGCTTGGAGGAATCCGATGTGGGACAGGTCGTGCTGTCGGGCGAGGGCGGCTCGTTCGGGCAGGGTGTCGGCGAGCGCGCCGAGCTTGAGAGCCTTGAGGAGGGCGAGCATATCGGCGCCGATGGGTTCGGTCGGGCCTGCTACGCGGGGCGTGCGGGTGGTGGTCATCGGTTGCTCTCCTGGTCAGGATCGGCGTCTTCCGGCAGGGGTGGGACTGCTGTGATATGGCGTGTGGGAACGGTGAATTCAGATGGGTCGCGGGCGAACCGGGTATGTCCGGCGCCGGCCGCGGCGGGCAGCTGCGGGGTGGCGGTCTCGGTGCCGGCGGCGAGCATTGAGCTGATCTTGCTCACCGAGATCACATCCATGACCAGCGCGGTCTCGCAGGCCGCGTCGACCGGGCTGGGGCCGTAGCGTTTGACCAGCCCGATCAAGGCATAGACGGACCGCATCCGCGTCCATGGCAGCGGATGGTCGAGGATCCGCTCGGCGTAGATCCCGACGTGATAGCCGTGACCGGCGCAGGTAGCGACGAGTGTGGTGAGATCACGCATCGCGTAGCCGACGTTGTCCTCGGGCAGGTCAGCCCGATCGGTATGGCGGGCGCCGGGCCGTTGCCGGGGATGCACCTTGACCAGCTGTCCGCGGTGGTAGAACTTCACCAGCTCACTGTCGGCGCGGGCATCGAGCGTGACGCCGATCCACTGCCCGGGCAGTGAGTACAACGCCTTACCGATCTCGGCATGGAAGTCCTTGTGCACCTTCACCTGCTTGAGGATCGGCTGATCGTATCGGGCGGGGACTGGCAGCAGCTGAGGCTGCTCGGCTGCGGTGAACACCTCCAGCGGACGAGCGCACGTGGTGCCGTGCACCCGCATGCCGGCGACCTCCCGGCACCACCGCTCCGCCCGGGCCTGCGCGTCGTCAAGATCAGTGAAATGCTCACCAGCCCAGAAGTTGCCGCGCACATACTGCACGGCACGTTCGACCCGAGGCTTGTCCTTCGGGGACCGCACCCTTGCCGGGTCGGTGCCGAACCCGACGTGCTGCGCGTAATCCAACCACCCGTCGCCGAGCGTCGGAGTGAGCTGATCAGCATGATTGACAACAGGTTTGAGATTGTCAGGCACGATCACCGCGAACACACCGCCGAAGAACTCCCACGCCGCCTCACAGCCCGCGATCACCGCCGACAGCGTCTGCGAGTACGTCAGCCACACGAACTGATGCCGCGAGTAGACCGCGCTGAAGATCAACGCGTGCACCTTCCGCCGCCGACCGGTGTGCGGGTCATCAAGCATCCCCATGTAGGCGAAGTCGAGCTGGCACTCGACCCCGGGGTCGCCGTCCGCGACCCGCACCGTGCTCTCACGACGACCAAAACCGCAATGCTCCGAAGCGAATCGATGCAACGTCCGATACGGCACATCGCAGCCCTGCCGGGCGAGCAGAGTATGGATCTTCGTCACCGACAGTGGCCGGTCACCACCCTCACCGGCCACCCAGGCTGTGATCTGCTCCTGATGCGGCGCCAACGCATCCCACGCCGCACCATGCCCGGACGTACGTACCGGCCGGACCGCTGCGACCACTGCCGCGACCAGCTCATCATCGATCCGCTCCGGGCTGACTGCGCTCTTTGATTCTCCCCAGTTCTGCTAACTGAATCTCCTCACTTGTGTGCATCCGTCAAGTAAATGGGCGGGCCTTCTCCGATGCTGGTGGTCTCTAACACGCACCAGCTCGAGGAAGGCCCGCTCGTTCATGCTCACACAAGGAGAGACCGTGGAAGCACATGCCCTGCGCAAGCAGGGGTGGACGATCTCAGCGATCGCCCGTCATCTTGGTCGGGACCGGAAGACGGTCCGAAACTATCTGAACGGGGTAACCGAACCCGGTGTCCGGCAACGGGAGGCTGATCCGTTCGAGCCGTTCATCGAGTACGTCACCTCTCGGCTGCTGGAGGACCCACATCTGTGGGCGCAGACCTTGTTCGACGAGCTCGTCGGCCTGAACTTCGATCAGTCGTATTCGTCGCTGACGCGGCAGATCCGGGCCCGTGGACTGCGGCCGGTATGCCCGCAGTGCACGACCGCGACGAACCGGCCGAACGCGGTGATCGAGCACCCGCCAGGGGAAGAGACGCAATGGGATTGGCTGGATCTGCCGGATCCGCCCGCGTCGTGGGGGTGGGGCAAGACCGCGCACCTGCTGGTCGGCACCTTCTCGTGCTCGGGCCGGTGGCTCGGCTACCTGGCACCGAATATGACCCGCCCGCAGCTGATCGCCGGCCTGGACCGGATCACCCGCCAGCTCGGTGGGGTGACCCGGCGGTGGCGGTTCGACCGGATGGCGACGGTCTGCTACCCGTCATCCGGTGACCTGACAGCTGAATTCGCCTCGGTGGCCAAGTATTACGGCGTCAGCGTCGATATCTGCCCACCGCGCAGCGGTCACCGCAAAGGTGTCGTGGAGGGCGAGAACCGGAGCATCGCGCAACGGTGGTGGCGGACCCTGCCGGACAAGATGACCGCGGAGCGGGCCCAAGCGTCCCTCGATGAGCACTGCCGGGTCCGCGCCGATACCCGGATGCGGGCCACCCGCGATGGCCGCAGCTCGGTACTGACCGTCGCTGCCAGCGAGCCGCTCACACCGCCACCGCCGACGCCGTATCCCGCGGTTCCGTGTGAGCCGAGGAAGGCCTCAAGGCAGGCGCTGGTGGCCTGGCGCGGCAATCAGTACTCGGTGCCGCCGGAGTTGGCGATGGGCGAGGTCACCATCACCCAGCGGCTCGGCGACCAGCACATCGATATCGCCACCACTGGCGGGATTGTCATCGCCCGGCACCGGCTCGCCGCCCCCGGCACCGGGACGCAGGTCCGCGACACAGGTCACGTGCACGCCTTGAACACGGCAGCGATGGCGGCAGCCTCGGCCACCGACGGACGCCCGCATCGCCGAAAAGAGCGGATCCCGCCCGGCGAACGCTCACAGCAGGCTGCGCAAGCCCTGCGCGAGAACACCTCTCCCATTCCCAGCCGACCCGCTGACCGACCGGCACCCACCACGGCATCGGATGCCGTAGTGATCGACCTCACCGCCTACGAGGCGGCCGCACAGAACAGGAACACCCTCCTATGACCAGCACCAGCACCAGCAGCAGCACCAGCGGCAGCGGCAGCGGGGTTTCCACGGCGTCGTTGTATCAACAACTGCGCAGTCATCTCGCTGTCCTCAAACTCGATGCCGCCGCAGCGGCGCTACCCAGCGTCCTGGAGACCGCGACGAAGCAAAAGTGGACTATGACAGCGACATTGGAGCACCTGCTGGCCGTGGAGGTCGACGCCACCGAAGCCCGGCGGCTGGCCGGCCGGATGCGCTTCGCGTGCCTGCCCACGGGGGCAACGCTCGCCGACTTCGACTTCGACGCCGCACCAGGCGTTGATCAGGCGTTGATCCGTGAGCTCGGGACCTGCGCCTACCTCGAATCCGCGACGAATGTGATGCTCGTCGGGCCGGCCGGCACCGGCAAGACCCACCTCGCCGTCGGTCTCGCCCACGCAGCGGTGCACGCCGGGTACCGCACCTACGTCACCACCGCCGCAGACCTTGCTGCCCGCCGCCACAAAGCAGCGATCGAAGGCCGCTGGTCGACGACCATGCGGTTCTTCGCCGGCCCGACACTGCTCGTCATCGATGAACTCGGCTACCTACCTCTACCCGCTGAGGCCGCATCCGCATTGTTTCAGGTTGTCGCACAACGGTATCTGAAGACCTCGATCCTCATCACCACCAACCGATCCGTCTCCGAGTGGGGTGAAGTCCTCGGCGACACCACCGTCGCCGCCGCGATGCTCGACCGGCTCCTGCACCGCTCCGTCGTCCTCAAGCTCGACGGCGACAGCTACCGCCTCCGAGACCACCACGCCCGCAACGAAACCCACCGGACAGCCATCGCACCCACCCGCCGACCGCTACAATAGCCCCGCACCCAGGTGGGGAATTTCAATGAGCATCACTGGGGAATTTCGATGAGCCTCGTCACCCGCCGGATCCGACCGGGCCAGCCCCACCGCCTCAGCTGCCTCAACATACCGGCGGACTGTCTTACGATCCACCCCGCACCGCTCGGCGACCTTCCGATACCCCGGCGCAGGACCGGCGCCGCCCGCCCCGAGCCACACCCGGAGCACCTCACGAACCTCGTACACACTGACCTCCCGAAACGCCATGCCCGTCATCGAACGGGCAAACCAGGGGACCACCCGACGCGACGCGCCGGGTGGTCCCATAACTGGCAATCCAGGTGGGCCCATGCACCTGGCAGAAATCAGCTCAGGGTGGTCCCATTCTCATGGCAGACGACACGACTCAGGGTGGACCATTCGAGATATCCCCCGGAGATCACAACGAGGTCCGCCGGGCGATCCAATGGACGCCGGGCGGGCATCGTTGCCTGCCGTCAGTTGAGATCCGTCTGCCCGGGCTCCGGTGGGCTGTCATCGTTCGCGCCGGGGCCATTGAAGGTCGTCTGCCCGGGTTCCGGCGGACCTTGAGGTGGTGTCGTTGTAGTAGCACCAGGCCCCGTGAATGTGGTCTGGCCGGGCTCGGGCACTCCCTGCGGTGCTGTGGTCACACCACCGGGTCGTGGCACGGTGGTCGTATTCGTGGTGTGCGGAGTCGGTTTGGCGGCGGGAGCCGACGTGGTGGGGTGTGCAGGCGTTCCACCGCTGTGCGGTGCTGTCGTGCCCGCGTGCTCCGGTGCTTCGTGACCGACGGTGGGGGCTCCCGCGACCGATGCGGTGCTGGAGCTCGGGGATGCCGGTACCGAGGGGCTCGTGGTCGTACCGGGCGTGTCGGAATCCCCGCAGCCGGAGAGGACGAGCGTCAAGCCGGCTGCCGCGGCGATGGAGCTTGACCCGGTTCTCCGGACACCTGATCTGTAGCGTCGATGCTGCAGGAGAGGAGTCCGAGTCATGCCCGCTGCCCATCCTGAGGAGTTCCGCCGTCGCGCGGTGAACCTGACCCGTGAGGACGGTGCTTCCGTCGCGCAGATCGCCAAGGACCTCGGTATCTCCGAGTCGTGTTTGCGCAGGTGGATGAGCATCGACGATGTCGATGCCGGCCGCAAAGAAGGCCTGAGCACCACCGAACGCGCGGAGCTGGCCCAGCTGCGCCGCGATAAGAAGCGCCTGGAACAGGAGGTGGAGATCCTCAAACGCGCCAGCGCGTACTTCGCGCGGGAGAACATCCTCCCAAAATAGGATTCCGGCTGGTCTGTGAACTCGCCGCCGACGGGTTCTCCGTCGCGGTGGCCTGCCGGGTCCTGAACGTCTCGACATCGGGCTTCTACGAGTGGCGGAGCCGTCCCGCCTCTGCGCGGGACGAGTCAGATGCTCACCTG
>NZ_LSRF01000008.1:0-83167 GCF_001575195.1 Tsukamurella pseudospumae | reverse complement strand
CTGCTTGAACCGCATCTCGACGAGTTCGTCGAACAGGGTCTGCGCCCACAGATGCGGGTCCTCGAGCAAGCGGCTGGTGACGTACTCGGCGAACGGCTCGAACGGGTCCTCGTCCCGGTGGCGGACACCCGGCTCGGTGACCCCGTTGAGATAGTTGCGGACGGTCTTACGGTCCCGTCCCAGATGACGGGCGATCGCTGAGATCGTCCACCCCTGCTTGCGCAGAGCATGTGCTTCCACGGTCTCTCCTTGTGTGAGCATGAACGAGCGGGGCCTCCCTCGAAGGGCTGGTGCGTGGTCAGAGACCACCAGCATCACGGGGAGGCCCCGCCCATTACTTGGCGGGTGCACACAAGTGGGGAGATTCAGTTAGCAGAACTGGGGAGAATCAACGAGCGCAGTCACGAGCGACGTGCACATCCAGCGCCTGTTCGAGGAGGACGTGCGCGACGCGGCGAAGGCCGCCCGCGAGGGTATCGAGCCGGGCATGCGCGGCCGGGGGATCGTCCAGGCCGACGACGGCGGTGTCGTGCAGATGCAGGCGTTCTACAACGACGCCGCGGCGTCGGCGGCGCTAGATCGTGCGATGGCCGGTACCCCGCGCCTCACGCGGTGGGGTCACCTGTTCCCGGTCGAGCCCGACGCAGCTGGGGGGGCAGGGCGCATGGCAGCAGTGGGGTGGCTGGGAAGGCGACGCCAAGCACGAGCTCGCCGGCACCGTCGAGGACCTCGGAACCGTCGAGCTCGACAGACGCAGCACCGCGACCGGCGAGCTCGAACCTGATCCGGCGAGGGCGACCTGGGACATCGCGAGCCGCGACTACCGACCCGGATCGCCGCCGCGCTCCAAGGCCTTCAAGCACATCAACTGACTCAAGGAGACCCCATGTACGAGATGAACCTCAAGATGAACCCGAGCGAGGCCAACAAGGCAGCCGCCGCCGATCTCGCCGGTCCCGCCGTGAAGCGACTGTTCGATGCGATGGGTGCAGCAGCTGCTCCGCTCTACGCGCTCACGCAGTCCGAGACTCCGCCGACCCCGCAGCAGCTCGTCGAAGCTATCGCCTCGCTGCGCGGCGCCGCGGACGCGATCCGGAAGCTCGAGTACGCGGTGCTCGGCGTGGCAGTGCTCGGCGGCGCCGCGGTGACCACGACCGCCCGCAAGGTCGGCGTGAGGCCGACCACCCTGAGCGAGAACCTGGCACCGACCCGCGCGGTGGGCCGTGGGCGGCCCATGTCGCAGCTCCCCGACGGCACGTGGGTGAACGCATGAGCGCCCTGCGGTCCGCTGACCAGCGCATTTCCGTCACCCGTGCGAGCCAGTCACGGTCGGGACACGCTCTCACCCACGGTGCGGACACGCCGTCAGTCACGGTGCGGACATGCCGTCTCACGGTCTGGACACGCGCGCAGTCACGGCCGGGACACATCGAAGGAGGTGCGTAATGACCAGGTTCGTGACCAAGGATCCGGCAGCGGCGGCCGCCGCCACCGACGCGCTGCGCGGCGCGGCCAGCCAGCTCCGCGCGACGATCACCATCGCGGCGCAGAAGCTGGAGGGGCACCCGGAAGATCCGTTCACCGCGGACGACGCCCTCGCGGGTCTCGAACGCTGGGTCCGGGGCGAAAAGGGACGCCGGCGGCGGATCGCACACACGCTCCTGTTGCTGCACGAGGCCGGCGTCTCCGAGCGCGCGCTGGCCGACCGGATCGGTCTGGGGCGCCACGCCGTCGCACAGATGATCGCCGATGCACGCGTCGAACGCGAGGCAAACGCATGATCACCCCCGCGCTACAAGCGCCTTCCGCCGTGACCGGTCCGGCCGACCCCGCTGAGGGTGGGGGTATGTGTTTCCAGACCCGCGACCTGCAAGTTTACCCCGGCTTCGAGGGTGTGGACGAGCCGAAACGCAACCCGGGTTCCGCTACAACCCGCGCTACAAGGACCGCCACAACACCCGCTACGAGCGCCGTGGCCGTCGATCAGCCGGAGTGGTCGGCGGGAACCGCCACCGTGGCCGTCGATCAACCGGACCGGCCGGTGGCGCCGTTTCCGCAGGTCAAGGTACATGACGAGGAGAAGTACATGACGTCCGCCGACAAGGCACTGGATCCCATGCGTGAAGTCCGCGCCATCCTCTGGACCTTGCTGGTCGCGGCCACCCTCGCCAGCGTCGCCGCCAACATCGCGCACGCCCTGGTCACCCATGGACTCACCCTCGCGGCGGTCGGCCCGGTGCTGTTCGCGATGCTGGCACCCGTCGCTCTGCTCGGCCTCTTCCACCTCATGGCCGCATGGACCCGAGCAGCTGCGGACCGGAGCGCGGTGTTCTGGTTCTTCCTTGGGGCGATCGTGCTGCTGGCCGGCGCGGCGTTCCGACTCAGCTTCGCGGCGATCAGGGACCTCGCGATCGGCTACGGGTACGGATGGGCGGACGCCGCACTGTTCCCGCTGATCCTGGATGGCCTGATCGCGGTCTGCACCGTGGGACTGGTGGCCGCGACGCGGCCGCGACGCAAGGCGAAGGCCGTCCGCCCTACCCTCCCGCAGCGCGTGCGTGCATGGTGGCGAAGCGCCCCCGCCGACGCGGAGCAGCCGGTGCAGGCGGTGCAGACCCCGGTGCACCACGTCGAGGACGCAGATGCACTGACGTACCCCGACACCCTCACGTGGCTCGCCCCGGTGCATCAGCCCGTCCAGCCCGCCGTGGAGCAGGCGGTGCACCAGTCCACGGAGACTGCACCTGAGCCCGTGGAGCAGGCCGGTGCACCGACGGTGACCAGCGACAACGAGGTGGTGCACCGGCCTGGTGCACTGGTGCACCAGGAGGTTGAGACCGAAGCGGTGCACACCGAGGAGCGTCACCTCGTCGCGGTGCAGTCGCAGCCGGTGCGCCAGCGCACCACCGAGTCGGAGCAGGTGCCGGTGGTGCAGCCGGTGCATCGCGAGCAGGCCGAGGTGGTGGTGCAGGCCGGCGCATCCGAGCTGCCGGTCGAAACGATTGCTGCGGTGTACGCACGCCTCGACGCCGGCCACTCGCAGACCGCGATCGACCGCGCGAAGGTCGCGAACAAGCGCACTGTCGCCAAGCTCATCGCGGCCCGCGCCGAGCTCGCCGCGGAGGTGTCCGGCCCGCCCTCGCCTAGACCGCTTCGCTCACCGCCCACCCCACCGACACCGACCCCGTCCAGAAAGGACATCCCGTGAAGTACACGTTCATCGGCACCGCCACCCTCGCCGCGGTCGCTCTCACCCTCACCGCGTGCGGCACGACCGCCGGCGAGCCCGTCGCCGCGCGGAGCAGCTCCCCGACCGCCCCGAGCAGCACCGCGCCCGCCAACGCCGACCAGGCGGATGCGGGCCGGGCCGCTGCGGCCCGCCTCGGCCTGCCGTACCTCGGCACCGATGTCGGCACCGTGGAGGGCGCCGCGAAGGACGGCAAGCCCTACGTCTTCGGCACGGGCCGCGGGTGCGCCTGGGTCCGGCTGTCGCCGGACGGCGCCCTCTACGCGCTGCACGACAACGGCACCGGCTCCTCCCGCCTGACTCGCGATCGTGGCACCGAGGCCGCGTGGCGAGCCGACCCGGACTACGAGCCGGGCCGCTGCACCCCGGCCGAGGGAATTCCCACCGTGGATGACCCGAGCGCACCGGAGCCCTTCCGCTGGACCGCCGACTACGGGAACACCTACGTGCGCTGGCACGGCCAGGTCTACATCCTTCCCGGCACCGTCGGCGTCGGTCTCGCCCTCACTCCGATCGCCGGCGAGACCATCCCCGGCGTCAACGGCGTCCCCATCCCGCCGCCCGCCACCATCCCGAACTGATCCCGATCAAGGAGAACAGCCATGAATATCTTCGCCCGCCCCCTCGTCCGCACCGGCCTGATCGCCGCGCTGGCGCTCGTCATCGGCGTGCTGCTCGCGCTCACCTTCACCCCGCAGCGCTCGGCCGGGGTGCCCCCGCCGGCCACCCTTGAGCAGCGCAGCGTCGACAGTGTCTGCAGCCAGGTGATCACGGGGTTCGGCGGCGAGGTCTGGGCCACCCCGCTGGGCGAGAGCCAGCTCCGTCGCGTTGATCGCGACCAGCTCGGCGTGACCGGTTGCCGCACCGACCCGAGCCGCTGACCGACGGTGAGCCCGGCCGATCCCAGGATCAAGCGATAGCGAAGGCCGAACGCGTTCCTGGGGAGTTCATCGCTGCCGAGCCGCGCTTCCGCACACCAGGACTTACCTGGACCGTGATAACGAGAGCCTTGGATGGCGCGGCACATCCTGGCCTACGAGGACGGAGAGTTTTCGGCTCGCGGTGAGCCGAAGTCAGCTCGCCCGGTTGGCCGAACAGGTCAGTCGCGCTGCTGGCGCACGTGACGTCTTCGCAGACGCTAGTAGCGACTTGTTCCGGTGCGCCTGGCAGACTCGTCCTTTCAGTGCGGGTACGTAGCAGGGCGACCTTGGAACGACAGAATGCTCGGGTTCACGATGTTTCCGTTGCGGATCTCGATGGCGCGGCGGATTGTCTCGTGGCTTTCGTAGGTGTCTGGGCCGGCCATGACCGTGTCTATGAAGGGGAGGAGAGCTTCGCTGTTCTCCCAGGTTGCGGATTTCCAGAGGTATGACGGGCTGTGGTCGACCGCGTAGTACGCGATGCGGTCGCCGACCTCGAACATCGGCGATTCGAAGCTCGTCGGACGAGCCCAGCTAAATCCCATGGCGAGGTCGCAGGAGACGTCGACGATGAGGGTGCCTGGTTGGAAGGCGCTGAGGTCAGATTCGTTCAGGTACACGAGGGGGTGGTTTGCGTCCTGGAGGGTGCAATTGACGATGATGTCGCGCTCGGCGAGGAACGGGGCGAGTGGAAGTCGGCCACGATCGGTTATTACATGGCTTAGGTAGGGAGTCTGGTCGTCGTGGTCGAACTGTGTGATCTGAACTGAGTGGATGGGAGATCCGACGGCGGCAACTGAGCGGTTTGTGAGCACGTGTACGTCGTGCACGCCGTGGGCGTTGAGCGCGGTCACCGCGCCCCGCGCTGTCGCCCCGAACCCGATCACGACGGCGGTGAGGCGCCGACCGTAGTCTCCGGTGGATCCCGTCAGTTGCAAGGCGTGCAGTACGGAGCAGTAGCCAGCGAGCTCGTTGTTCTTGTGGAAGACGTGCACGCCCATGCTGCCGTCGAGTGCCCAGTGGTTCATGGCTTCGAACGCGATGAGTGTGAGGCTGCGGTCGATGGCGATCTGCGTGATGACTGGATCTTGCACGCAGTGGGGCCAGCCCCAAAGTGTCGCGCCTTCGTGGAGGGTTGCGACGTCGCTGTGCTGGGGCTTCGGGAGTATTACTACGTCGGATTCAGCGATCAGTGTCTGACGGTCGCTGAACCCTCCGACGATCGGCGCGAGGTATGCGTCGGAGACGCCGAAGCGTTCGCCGTAGCCACGCTCGAGTGTAGTGCGGGCACGTATCTCGGGTGCGATTCGCGCCAGGTGGGCGGGGTGGACGGGCAAGCGGTACTCGCTCTCCTTCGCCGACGTTCCGACGATACCCAAGGTCGAGGATGCACGAACAGCTGTCACTTCCGCTTCAGTTCCGCGTGGTCACTGAACGCACGGTCTGCTTTCGCACGCTTGTCGGCGCGTTTCTGCTTGATCGACTTGTCGGAGGTCTTGGACATGTGTTGCCGGGGCGACTTATCACTCATGGTCTCGTCCTTTGAAGAAGGTGCTGCGGGGTGGTCGGGCCAGTGCGATGACAGGGCGATGGGAGTCGACGACCTGGTGCAGGAACGAACTGGTCGGTAGTGGGACGCTGTGGTTGTTGCAGATCTGTTCGATGGCCTTCTTCGCTTCGTCGAGCCGGCGACTGGGCAACGTCGGGAAGAGGTGATGTTCGATTTGGTGGCTGAGGTGCCCAGTAAGGAACCCGAGGATGGGGCCTGCTCGAAAGTCGCTGGACCCTGCCATCTGCCGTGCGTACCATGCGCCGCGCGTCTCGCTGCGGGCGGCTGATGAGGTGAAGCGGGCGGCGTCGCTGGGGATGTGACCGCACATGATCACGATGTAGGCCCAGATGTTCCGAAGGACGTTGGCGGTGGCGTTTGCGGTGAGCGTGCGTCGCCACCGTGTCGTGCTCAGAAGCGGGTACCAGAGGTAGTCTTTCGTGCACTGGTTGCGAATCTTGCGGAGTAGTTTCCGTTTGGCCTCTGCTCTGAGTTCTGGGGTGGGGGCGCTGTCGCGTGCTGCGTAGTAGCCCTGCAGTGCGATGCCCCATTCGAAGAGCACCGCTAGCAGTGCGGCGCGGGCCGGCTGGGCAAGGTCGAGTGGCCGCCAGGGACGGTCAGTGGTTACGTGCATCACGCCGAATCCGAGGTCGTCGTCGACGCCTGCGATGTTGGTGTTGACGTGATGCAGGTAGTTGTGTGAGTGACGCCAGTGCTGCGACACCGACACCATGTCCCATTCCCACGTTGTGGAGTGGATTTCCGGATCGTTCATCCAGTCCCATTGCCCATGCATCACGTTGTGGCCGATCTCCATGTTCTCGATGATCTTGGCCAGCGCGAGCCCGGCGGTGCCGAGTAGCCACCCGACTCGTGTCCGCGTCATACCGATTGTGATCCGCGCGATAACGTCGAGCGCTCGCTGCGCGGCGATCACTCGGTGGATGTAGGTAGCGTCTCGGGTACCTAGTGAGTGGGCCAATACTCGGTGCAGGTTGTCGAGTTCAGAACCGAGGCGCTCGACATCGTCGGCCTGCAAACCAAACAGGTCGCGGGATGCTCTCGGTCGAAGTTGTGTGCTCATCTGCGTCATCTGTTGCTCCCAGACATTTCCTTGCCACGAGCGGTCGCCCACGTCGTAGCATCGGTTCGCGCAATGACTCCCGGTACCTGGCCTGGGCCGGATCAGGGCCTTGCGTGGTTTCGCCTAGTCGAGAAGGTCCTCGCCTGCTCGGCGGCTGGGAGGGCTCGCCGGGCTTGATTCCCAGGGGCTCAGGTGCCACCGTAGAGACGAGTATGCGTGCCGGGAGCGAGTGTTGATGATCAGGTCGTTCTCGAGTTCGGCTAAGGCGTTGAGGAACAGGGTGCTCAGCGTTCTGATCGCTGAAGCGGTGGCAGGGTCGACGTTGTCTAGGTCGAGCGCGCTGGCGATCTGGGTGTTGAATTTCCTTGTCACTGGTGGCAGGTCGGCGCGGTACGTCATGGGGTGCGGTGCGGCTTGTCGGCTTCGACGAGGACGTCGGACAGGGTGCCGCCGGATTCGACCGAGTGCAGGACCTTCCGCCAGATCGCGCTGATCTCGCTGCGCGGAACATCCGTCGCCAGCAGGATCACCGGGTGTGTGTCACTGTCGACGACCTCGGTCCGCGAGTGACGTGCACGCCTCACCGTGCGACGTGCGAGGACGTCGCCGCGCACGTCTGGTTGCTTGTTGTCGGCGGCTGGGTAGAAGAGTAGGTCCCACTCGGCGAGGAGGTCTCCGAGCACGAACCGTGCGTCTTGTTCCTGGATGCCGGCGACGATGCTCTCTGCAGGAGCGGTATGCCCGGGCCGGGAGCGACGATAGTCACGCATATGCCCGTAGAGGCGGCTTCGTGGAAGCTCTTCAAGTGCGTGGGAGTGGGGAGTACTGCGAGTAGTGGGCATCTCGGCCACCTGACTGACCATACGGTGGTCGTCGTCTCACCGGAGACGCTGAACAGAAACCTGTCAGATATGGATCCGGCTATCCCCTACTGTACGCCCTCGCCACAGCCAAGAGAGGTCCTGCGAGACCGAGACCGCACAGGAGCGATGCACGCTATCGACGAGCTCCGCTGTGTTGCGGCACGATAGAGCCCGTGAGTAGTTCAGGTGGTCGGGAGCGCGATCGCGACTCCGATGGACGGGCACGAAATGCCCGCCCACGCGATCGTCTCGGTCGTCCCCTCCCCATCGGGCGCGTCGGGATCGACCGTGTACCCGACGACTTGGACCTTCCGCCGGAGGTTGCGTTGTGCTGGGCGCAAGACTCGCTGAACCGCGGGTACGCCTTCACCGCGCACGAGGTCCTCGAGAGTGCGTGGAAGAGCCGCCCAGGCGAGGAGAGCCAGCTCTGGCAAGGGCTCGCGCAACTCGCGGTCGGCATCACCCATGTACAGCGGCGTAATCCGAAGGGAGCGATCGTCTTGCTCGAACGTGCGGCAGTTCGGATCGGGCACAGCCGCAGCGCCGCCCCTCACCGCATCGACTCGACCGGCCTTGTCCGATACGCCGAGGAGCTCATGGATCTGCTGCGGCGCGAGGTGGAGCCGACGCCAGGTCGGCTAGTCCCTCGCCTCACTCACGCACAAGCCGGAGAGGCAACCGGCGAACCGCGCTCCAACGGGCACTGAATCCTGTTCGTCGGACGAACGATAAGACTCGCCGGTGCCCGACATGTCGATCACAGGCGTACGCTTAAGAGGAGTTGATTTCCCACCGGGATCCGCTTGGTGCTCTCGACTTGCTCAGCGGAATTCTGTTCCGGATCGGAGCGTCCTCATGACGCATCCACTTCACCTATTGCCCCTCGAATCGGCGCGGTTCGAACTGAAACCGCTCGGATCGATCGTCGGCGCGGTCGACGGCGTCTGGTGGCCGCGATCACGCAACCTGCGCGACGAGCTGCTGCAGGTCTACCCTCTCCTCCGCGATCGGGTCTGCCATCTCGAGAGAGTGTGTTACCGCTACTCGAACTGGGACTCAGTCCCTCGCAAGGTATCGATCGACGGCGACATCGTTCGGCTAGACGGCTACACCACCCAGGAACTCGACACAGTCCGGTTCGTCGGCATCCGAACGTCATTGGTATTTGCTCTGATCCCTCCCGGCACCGAGCCCGAGGTCGCGGAGCTGGCATCCATGCTCGCGATGACCGGCGCGGTGACCCAATCCGCGCACGCACTCAACGAGGAAGCCGCCGACACCACTGCCAGGATTCATCAACGTCAGGTCGCTGAACGCGTGTGGGACGACGAGGGCGGTCACGCCCCACCGCCTTCCCGAACCGCCATGCGGCCCGCTGAGGTGACGCCATGAACGCCCCACTGCGCATGTCTATGGATCCCATCACGACGTACCGCAACCTCGATGGCTCCGTCGAACGGTGGTGGTCCGCCCGCACGCTCACGCACCGGCAAGTCACCATCGAGACCACGATCAAGACCCTCAACAACAGTGCTGGCGAGATCTCTGCCGCTGACGTCGAGCTACTGGTCACCGACCAGAAGTCACCGCGCCGAATCGGGATCCCAGTGGCGGTACTCGACAGCGTCATCGCTGCCCTGACCACCGCGCGGGACGACGCGCGGACCGTCATGTCCACGGACGCGGGCACCGAGTGAGTTCACGCGCTCACCCCGGGCCCGAGGCTCTGCGCCGGCTCCTCGATCGGGGGCCAGCTCGGGACGGAGTCCCGACGCCGATACCGGGCCGAGTGCTCCTGCCGCCCCGCTCCTCGCTCGCCCGCGGGATCGATGGAGTGTGGTGGCCTCGCAGCCGTGACCTCCAGACAGAGCTCCCCACCGTCCTCCCATCCGTCGGCTTGAAACTGCAGACCCTCGAGTGCATCCACTTCAGCCCTGCGGACTGGACCACCCGAGTCCGACAGCTTCCAGCACGCGACGGCACCGTCATCGAGACCCGTCACCTCGTCACCGCGGGCCTGGTGGTCTTCACCGGCCCCCGGGTCGCGGTGATCTACGCACTCATCGCTCCCGACGCCTCGACATCGACAGCAGAAGAGATCGCCGCGCGTCACCTCCCCGCTTGAGCGCGCCCACTTCATTACACCTCACTAGAAGATGAAGCGGTGTCGTCAATGCCCATCGGATCCCACCGACAGTCGACGCTCACACCGGCGTTGAACTCTCCTCACGCGAAGCATCGGTTGGACACCGGCACCGAGCGCGTGCGCCTGGACCTCGACGAAGAGCTAACAGCGGGCCTGTGGTGGCCCCGCTCGACCGACTACGCCGCTGAGATCCACGACCTCGCATACAGCTGCGGGCTGGCACTCGGACAGCGCGTCGAGCGAATCACATTCGCATGGAACCACGAGACCATCGAGCGCCTTCGGACGATGAGACTCAGTGGCCTCCTGCTCGGCGACCCAGGGGATGGTCAGCCGCGTGAGGAGATGCACGTGTACGTGGACGGCGGGCACATAGTTCGGCTCACCGTTGTGCCACCGGCAGCCCACGGTGTCGGCAGCCACGCCGCGACGGGGTCAGAGTGACCACACTTCATGCGCTATGGGCCGTCGCAGACGAAACTGGCCCCCGCCGATAGGCGGAGGCCAGTTCCCCGGTAGGCCGAAGATCAGCCGTTAGGGGTAGAGCTTCGTTCCCTGCTCACCGCGAAGGAAGAAGTCGTCTACGGAGCGTCGCACCTTGCCCCACCAGGTGGTGGGCTCACCGCGATCAGCGCCGCCATCGGTCACGGCAGGACCTGGACCGCGACCGCCTGCGGCCCTCGGTCACCCGCCTCCGTGTCGTAGGAGACGCGGTTGTTCTCCTCGAGGTTGCGGAAGCCCCCGTTGGCCACGATGCCCGTGAAGTGGACGAACAGGTCCTTGCCACCGTCGTCGGGGGTGATGAAGCCGAATCCCTTGTCGCTGTTGAACCATTTGACAGTACCTTGAGCCATGGAGATCTCCTGAGAAAGTGAATTGGCAGGGCGAACGATTTCGCGCCTGGGCCTGCGGAGTTCTACGAAGTCGAAGTACTGACATACAGGATTTCGATGACTACCTGCCGCGTGAAGTTCTCGCGAGCGTATCACCAAGAAAGTCAACCGGTTTCACAGTAGCACACATCGCTATGCCGAGGACGGTGGGGCTCAGAAGTAGGCTCCATTCATAGGCGCTCAATCCCGGGCAACCTCCGCCACCCGCGCTCCTCGTTCATCCGCTCAATCCCTGCTTCGAGTTCGCGCCGCTGGATCGCCACACGGATGCGCGCCTTCTCCGCGTCGCTCACGATCGCGGAGTCGCTGCACGCGACACCCAGCCAGACCACGCCGCGTGGTCGCCCGGACCTATCAGGCGCACAGAGTTGCTCGCGGCGATGTCCCACCGCCCGCTGAACAAGTGCCGCTGGACATCGCCCGTCAGCATGCATCCGCTCGGCGGCAGCCTTCGCCCCCGGACCTCACGCGGAACATGGGGTTGTCGACCAAACAGACCCTCCAGAGGACATACCTGCCCAGGATTCGAGTCATTCACACGGCGTCGACCGGCGGCTGCGGTGTGGACTCGGGGTCTGCCTGCTCGACATCGGCTCCATCGGCCGGCCGCGCGAGCAGCGTCATCTCCGCGATGTTCGTGTCGAACGCAACAACGACGAACGGCGGCAGCGCATTGGTGTGACGCGTCTAGGCCTCGTGGCCGAGAATCGTGCCCTCCGGGTTGTGCACAGGGCAGAGCGCCTTGAACGCGGCGCCGGCTTCGACGGCGGACTCTAGGTTCGATAGCCGAAGGTTCGCCTTGACATCTGCCTACTTGGACTCGTAGCCGTGGGAGTCGTTGACTGCGCCACGCCCCACGCGGATCGCCCGCGGTGGTAGCGCCGACGACCCTCTGCGCTGGGTCGGGTGGACGCGCCGCAACCCAGCGCCATCACCCCGGCGATGACGATCTCGGCCACGAGCAGCGACGCCGACATGGACCAGCTTCTGCTCGGGTTCACGAGGCACAAGAGCGGCGACCTCGATGCGCTGCGTACCGCTGCCGTCACCCTCCGCGACACGCTGCGGCAGGTCCACCTCGCCTCTGCCGACCCGAGCCGCTGGACCCGACCGTCCGGGTGCGGCATCCGCCACCGCGGTGGTGTCGCGCCCCGATCGTCGCGTCAGCGGAACGGCGTCAGGTCTCATGGCTAAGCAGTGCGGCAGTATCCGTGAGCGCAGCACCCGGCGTGTGCACATAGGTGCGCATCGCCAGCACGCCACCATCGGCATGCCCGAGCCACGCAGCGATCATCGGCACCGGCGCACCCCGCAGAGCCAGCAACGAAGCAGCCGTGTGCCTCGACGCATGCAGCCGGCGGTGCGGCAGGTTGGCGTCCTCCAAACTCTTCTTCCACCACGCGTTCAAGGTTCTCGGCGAGAGCGGCGCTCCGAGGTCCAGCGCGAACAAGTACGGATCGTCGCCGCCCTCCCACCGCTCCCCGAGTCTTCCGCGGTTGGCCTGCATGTCCGCGTGCGCACGGCAGAGAATAGGCAGGAGGTGCGGAGGGATCGGGAGTGTGCGCGACGAGGAGGCGGTCTTTGCGTCGTCCTGCTCGATGACGCGCCCCGTGACCGCGACCCGGGTGGCGGCGACCGTGAACGTGGGATTCTCCGAAGAAAGGTCGACAGCGCTCCAGCGCAGCCCGCTGAGTTCCCCGCGGCGGAGCCCGAGCAATGCCAGGTGCACGAACGGTTCACGTCGTCGGGCGTAACTGTCCACGCCGTCGCTGTGCGCCTTGATCAGCAGCTCCACCTCAGCCTCCGAGAGGCTGTCATCGACCTTCATCGCGGGCTCACCACTCGGCTTGCGCAGCGGCTCCACCAATGCCACGACGTTCCGCGCGACGACTCCCTCCGCATGCAGGTCGGCCCAGACCCTCCGCCACCGAGCGAGCATCGGATTGATCGAGGTGCGCCTCCACAATCCGCGGTCGCCCGCGCCGGTGCGGAGATCGGTGACGAGTCGCTCGACATCCGCCTTCGAGAGCTTCTGCACCTTCGTGTTGCCGTACGCGGCGACCACGGGTGCCAAGGAGAACTTGTACGCGGCGGCCGTGCTGGGCTTCGTGCGCACCTCCTTCGCAGCGAGCCAGGCTTCGACCGCCTCGCTCACCGTCAGGTCGCTGGGCGCAGTGTGGGTTCCGGCCGCGAGCTCCGCCGTCGTCTTCGCGTGCCACGCTTTCGCCTCGTCGAGCGACCGGAACCGCTTCCGGTGCTGGAGTCGCTTCCCACCGGGAAGAGTGGCGTTGATCCGCGCCTCGTATCGGGATCCACGCGGACCGTCGATGCGCGTGATGTAGCTGGGTAGTCGAGCCATGTGTACATCCCATCGGTGATTTCTATGATCACCAGCCAGCCGGGACGACACGCCGAAACTAGCGCCGAGAATTCCTTCGGCGATAGTGGCAAGGAGTGGCAAGTTTCGAAGGTCCCGATGCCGTGTCAGCACCGGGACCCTGCTTTACCTGCGGAAGCGGAGGGATTTGAACCCCCGGTGGTTTCACCCACGCTCGCTTTCAAGGCGAGTGCATTCGGCCGCTCTGCCACGCTTCCCTGCGCCGTACGATACCGGACCCGCCGGCGCACGATCGCTCAGAGACGCTCGATGATCGTTCCGTTCGCCATGCCGTTGCCCTCGCACATCGTCTGCAGGCCGTAGCGGCCGCCGGTGGCCTCCAGGTGATTGACCAGCGTCGTCAGCAGGCGGGTACCTGAGCCGCCGAGCGGGTGGCCCAGCGCGATGGCGCCGCCACGCGGGTTCAGGCGCGCAGGGTCGACGTCGAACTCAGCGGCCCAGGCCATCGGCACGGAGGCGAAGGCCTCGTTCACCTCGAAGGCGTCGATGTCGTCGATCCGCAGACCGGCGCGGGCGAGCACCTTGTGCGTCGCGGGGATCGGTCCGCTGAGCATGACCTCGGGGTCGGAGCCGACCGCGGAGAAGGCGTGGAACCGCGCCCGCGGCCGCAGGCCCAGGGCCGCTGCCTTGTCCGCGCTCATGATCAGCGCGGCGGAGGCACCGTCGGTGAGCGGCGACGAGTTGCCGGGCGTGATCGACCAGTCGATCTCCGGGTACTGCTCCGCGAACCGGGGATCGGCGAAGGCCGGCTTCAGCCCGGCCAGGCTCTCGGCCGTCGTCGACGCCCGGACGGTCTCGTCGACGGTGTGCACGGCACCGTCGGGCAGCGCGACGGGGACGATCTCGGTGTCGAAGCCACCGTCGGCCTGGGTGCGCGCCGCCCGGCGGTGCGACTCGGCCGCGAAGACGTCGAGCGCCTCACGGTCGAATTTGCCACGCGCGGCGAGCAGTTCGGCACCGATGCCCTGGTGCGGCAGGCTCGGGAAGCGTGCCGCGAGCGGCGCGAACGGCGCGCCGCCAACGGGGCTGGTCCCCATGGGCACGCGGCTCATCGACTCGACACCGCCGGCGATCACCACGTCGTAGGCGCCGGCGATCACGCCCTGCGCCGCGAAATGCGCCGCCTGCTGCGAGGATCCGCACTGGCGGTCGATGGTGGTGCCGGGCACCTCGATCGGCAGGCCCGCGGCCAGAGCCGAGACCCGGGCGATGTTCAGGGCCTGATCCCCCACTTGCTGAACGCATCCGCCGATGACGTCCTCCACGAGGGCGGGGTCGAGGTCGTTGCGCTCGATGAGGGCGGAGATGACGCCCGCGAACAGGTCGACGGGGTGTACGGGATGCAGTGCCCCGCCGGGCTTCCCCTTCCCGGACGGGGTGCGGACGATGTCGACGATGACGGCGTCGGTCATGGCTGTGTTCCTTACGATTCGGGGTGGCTGGTCAGCGCGGGGCCATGCGGATGGCGCCGTCGAGGCGAATGGTCTCGCCGTTGAGCATCGGGTTGCCCACGACGGCGGCGACGAGATCCGCGTACTCCGACGGGTCGCCGAGCCGCGCGGGGTGCGGCACCTGCGCGCCGAGCGAGGCGCGGGCCTCCTCCGGCAGAGTGCCCAACAGCGGCGTGAGGAACAGGCCCGGCGCGATGGTGACGACACGGATCGCGACGGAAGCCAGGTCACGGGCGATCGGCAGGGTCATGCCCACGACGCCGCCCTTGGACGCGGAGTAGGCGGCCTGCCCGATCTGGCCGTCGAAGGCCGCGACCGACGCGGTGTTGACGATGACGCCTCGTTCCTCGCCGTCGAGATCGTTTCCGGCGATCGCGGTGGCGGCCAGGCGGATCACGTTGAACGTGCCGATCAGGTTGACCGAGATCACCTTCGAGAAGGCGTCCATTGGGAACGGGCCCTTCTTGCCGGTGGTCTTGATCGCGTTGCCGATGCCGGCGCAGTTCACGACGACCGCGAGCGTGCCCTCGTCGTTCGCGAGGTCGACCGCCGCCTGCACCGCGGCCTCGTCGGTGACGTCCGCGGGCACGAAGCGGACCGCGTCGCCGAGCGCGGTGAGCGCCGCGGTGTCCGCGGCCGGGAGGTCGACGGCGACCACCCGGGCGCCGCCCGCGACGAGCCGGGTGACCGTCGCGAGGCCCAGCCCCGATGCGCCACCGGTCACGAGCGCGGACTTGTTCTGCAGGTTCATCGAGCACGTCCTTCTGCGGTGTCACCAAGTGACAGAATGATCATTAACTTGTAACACATCGACGATGCCCCGGTCCAGCTCCGTCTCCGTTTCCGAGCCCGCATACGCGAACTCCACGCCGCTCGCCGCCGGATGACCTCGCGCATATAGTTCACATATCAACTACTAAGCGCTAAACTTTAGAGGTCAGCCCCCGACCGAAAGCTGAGAACCATGTCGTTCGCCTCCCCCGCATCCCACCCGTACAGCCCCGCCGTCGCCACCGGCAACCTCGCGTTCGTCTCGGGCGCGCTCTCCGTCGACCCCGAGGGAAACGCGGTCGAGGGCCGCACCGAGGCCCTCGACGCGGCGATCGACCGCATGACGGAGCGGCTCGCGACCGTGGGCGGGCAGCTCTCGGACGTCGTGAAGCTCACGTACTACGTCACCGACCTGACCCTCCGCGACGATGCGAACGCCCAGTTCGAGCGGATCTTCGCCGAGCCCCGTCCCGCCCGGACCTTCCTCGCCGTCGCCGGACTGCCGTACGGCGCCTCCGTGGAGATCGACGCGATCGCCGCGCTGCCGCAGCGCCCCTGAGGCCCCGCGGCCCGGTCCGGAATCCTGCGGGATCGAGATGCTGGTATTGATATGGCATACACGCCGGACACAGGAGGCAGGGAATGGGACGAGCAGGATCGGGCCGTCGGGATCAACGTCCGTCCGACGCCGTCGACCAGGCGACGGAGCAATGGCACGAGACGTGGCCCGACCTCGACGTCTCCCCCCTCCAGGTGTTCGGCAGGCTGCACCGCTCGTACGTGCGGTACGCGGCCAGCCTCACCGACCTGTTCGCCCGGCATGACATCAACATCGCCTCCTTCGACGTCCTGACGGCGCTCCGCCGCTCGGGCGCGCCGTACCGGATGACCTCCCGCGATCTCGCGGAGTCGTCGCTGGTCAGTACCGGCGGCGTCACCCTGCGCGTCGACCGCCTCGAGGCGGCGGGCCTCGTCACCCGCGAGCGCGACGTCGACGACCGGCGGGTGGTCTACGTCCGCCTCACCGATGCGGGACTCGACAAGATCCACACGGTGGCCCGCGAACACTTCGCCAACGAGGCGGACATGCTCGCCGGACTCGAGGCCGACGAGCGATCCGAACTGGGGTCACTGCTCTCACGCCTGGAGACATCGATCGTCACCGCGAAGGCCCCCGGGCCCGATCCGGCCTGATCGCCCGCACGACGCCGAAACGGGCGGTGGCGCGGAACCGCACCACCGCCCGTTCACGTCCGGGTCTCAGCCGAGCAGCGCCTTGGCCTGCGCCTGCGCCTTCCCCTTGAACAACCTCCGCAGCCGGACGATGCCCAAGTCGTGCTGGTAGAGATTCTCCGCCGCGTCGGCGTCGGCCGCCATGCCCTCCAGCATCACGCGGTCCTGTTCGAGCACCACCCAGTGGTCGTCCTCGAGCTTGGTCCGGTACAGGAACCGCCACACGTCGCGCTCCCAGCCCTCCACCTTGCGGTAGCGCCAGAAGAAGACCGCCGTCCGGTTCTCGTCGATCGGGGTGCCCATCCCGACGATGCCGAACACACCGCCCGGTCCCGCGGACGCCGGGTAGGGGATCGACAGGTTCACCCAATCGCCCCCGGTGAAGCTGTACTCGACCCAGTCGAAGTTCTTGCCGATCTGGTCGGTCTTCTCGAAGAAGAAGCCGCGGTCGGTCTCGCGGATACGGAACCGGGCCGAGGACTCACCCTCGGACATCGAGTGCGAATCGTTGTGCAAGTAGGCGCCGTGCATCGGGTCGAGCAGGTTCTCGAGAGTGAAGCGCCACGGCGCGTCCCACTCGGCGTAGCAGAGGAAGCTCGAGATCTCGGGATCCTCGAGGGGCTCGGGCAGCCCGAACTCCACGGGCTCGGAGTCCCTGGAGCCGGCGAAGAACGCCATGACCGCGCCGCCGATCTCACGGACCGGCAGGCTGGTGACCAGCTCCTGCCCCTCGAGCGGGCAGCCCGGCATGCCGGGGACGGCGACGACGGTGCCGCTGCCGTCCACCTGGACCCCGTGGTACTTGCACTGCACTCGGTCGCCCAGGTGCATGCCCTGCGACAGCGGTGCGCCGCGATGCGGGCACCGGTCGGCGAGCATCCGGACGGTGCCGTCGGACAGGCGGAAGAGCAGCCAGTCCTGACCCCAGCGGGTGATCCGGCGCATGCCACCGGTCTCGACGAAGTCCGACGGGCAGATCGCGTACCACTGGTCGCGCAGACCCGTGGCCAGGATCCGCTCGGCGTCGAGCCCCTGCTGCTTGTAGTAGTTGGCCATCTCAGGCTCCCTTCACACTCATCTCGTGGGTGAACGTCTCGGTGGTCCACGGCTTACCGTCAGGGGCGTGGATGCCCACATCGTTGAGGCCCTCCACGAGGCCCAGCAGGTCGTGCGTCCCGGTCGCGAAGACCGCCCGGATCGCGTTGGCGAGCTTGTCGTCGTAGGGCGTCAGGGGACCGCGGCGGGTCTGGTTGGGGACCAGGTACGCGGGTTCGGCGGTGCGGGTTGTCATCGTCACTCCATCGGTTTGGCTGGGGCTGTTTCGCGGGTCAGATGTCGAGCACGAGCTCGTCGGACAGGGCGCGGGAGACGCAGAGCATCATGGTTTCGCCGGTCTCCTGTTCGTCGGCCGACAGGATCGAGTCGCGGTGGTCGGGTTGGCCGCAGAGCACGCGCGTCTCGCAGCTCCCGCAGATGCCGTCCCGGCACGAGTTGGGCACGTCGATGCCCACGCCCTCGAGCGCGTCCATGATCGAGACGCCGGGGGCGACCGTCACCGCGATCTCCGAGCGCTCGGCGACCACTCGGAATTCGGTGTCCGAGGACGATTCCCCGGCCTCGCGCGGCACGGACTTGAACCGCTCGAGCTGGATGCATCCGCTCGGCCAGGCCGCACCGGCCTCCTCCACCGCTGCGAGCAGCGGCTCCGGGCCGCAGGCGTACACGAGAGTGTCCGGCCGTGCGGTGCCCATGATCGAGGGCAGGTCGAGGATGCCCTCGGCGTCCTGGGGCACGAGGTGCACACGGTCGCCGTACCCGGCGAGCTCCCCCAGGAACGACATCGAATCCAGGCTGCGCCCGCCGTAGTGCAGCTCCCAGCGCGCGCCACGGCGCTCGGCCTCGGCCACCATCGCCAGGATCGGCGTGATGCCGATGCCGCCGGCGAGGAACACGTACTCGGGCGAGTCGATCAGGTCGAAGTTGTTCCGCGGGCCCGCGGTCGGCAGGAGGTCACCCGGGCGCAGGCGCTCGTGGACGTAGCGCGATCCGCCGTGCCCGGCCTCCTCCTTGAGCACCGCGACCCGGTACCGGGTCTTGTCCGTGGGGTCGCCGCACAGCGAGTACTGCCGGATCAGGCCGGACCCGAGGTGCACGTCGATGTGGGCCCCCGGCGCCCACTCGGGCAACGACTCGCCCGCCGGGTGCTCGAGCACCAGCGAGACGACGTTGTCGGACTCCCAGCGCAACTGGCGGACGCGGAGCTGAAGGGCGTCAGCTACTGACATGGTCGTGATCCTTCGAGATGGTGAGTGTGAGCGGTGGCTGGCCGCGGCGACAATGTGACTTTGCTCTCAATAGTTTAGCGCTAAGTTATTAAGAAGGGAACACCTTCCGGAGAATCGGTCCCGTCCGGCGTCCCCGCGCTCAGGCGACGGTGCCGGGCACCGTCGTGGGAACGGACCAGGCGTCGTACCCGTAGACCCAGTCGCCGGAGCCCTCGGACTTGAGCCAATCGTTCCCCCGCGAACCGATCTGGATGCGCGCCGTGCGCGGGCGCCGCTCGGCCTCGTAGGCCCGGACGGCGTCCGCCGCCCCTGCATGGGCGGCGAGCATCCTGCTCAGCACCACCGCGTCCTCGATCGCCTGACCGGCGCCCTGCGCCATGAAGGGCATCATCGGATGGCATGCGTCGCCCAGTAGGACCGCGCGGCCCGCCGACCATTCGGACAGTGGGTCGCGCACGTACAGAGCGGATTTGAGGGTCTCGTCGCAGCCCTCGAGGAGGGCTCGGGCCTCCGGGTGGAAGCCCTCGTACAGCGCACGCAACTCGTCGACGCTGCCCGGCGTGGTCCACGACTCCTCGGTCCACTCCTCCTGCCCGACGGTGGCGAAGACGAAGATCTCCTCGCCGCGGGTCAGCGGGAAGGTGACGATCTGGGTCGAACGGTCCGGCCCCCACCATTTGGTGAACGAGTCGAGGTTCGGAACGCCCGTCAGGCGCGAGGCGGGGACCACGGAGCGGAAGGCGACCACGCCGGTGAAGGTCGGACGCTCCGCGCCGAACATCGCCGTCCGCACCCGCGAATGGATGCCGTCGGCGCCGATCACCAGGTCCGCTTCCTCCGACGAGCCGTCCGCAAAACGGAGAACGGCACCGTCGGAGTCGGTTGCGCCCCCCGGATCGACCGACTCGATCCGGCTACCGAAGCGTACCGTCGCCGCGGGTAGGCGGTCCTCGAGCGCGGAGATCAGATCGCCGCGGTGGAGGGTGAGCTGCGGCGCACCGTAACGGATCTCCGCGTCCTCACCCATCGCGATCCGCGAGGTCTCCACGCCGGTGTCCCAGGTCCGGCTGATCCGGTACCGGGGGCGCGCGGCGTTCTCGCGCAGCCGTTCGCCCAGCCCGCCGCCGAGCCCGTCGAGGGCGCGCACGGCGTTCGGGGTGAGGTTGATGTCCGCGCCGACGCGGGCGAACCGCGAGGCCTGCTCGTGGACGACGACATCGATCCCCTGCGCGCGCAGCGCGATCGCGGCGGTCAGGCCGCCGATGCCGCCGCCGACGACGGCGACGGTGCTCGCCCCCACCTCACGCCTCCTCGGCGTCGGGCACCGATACCGGCGGCGTGAACGGTGCCGGCATCTCCCCGTAGCTCGCCAGGTCGACCTCGACGATCACCGGGCGGCGCAGGTCGACGGCCTCACGCAGGATCGGGCCGGCCTGCTCGGACGTGGCGATGCACCGGTACTCGAGACCGAGCGCGGCGCTCAGCATCTCGAACGACGGGGTCGCCAAGTCCACCGCGTAGGTGCTCTGTCCGAGGCCCTGCTGCATGTTCCGCAGAACGCCGTAGCCGCGGTCGTTGAAGACCACCAGCACGAGCCAGGGCTGCTCCTGCGCCATCGTCATCAACTCGCCGAAGTGCACGGCCAGGCCCCCGTCACCGACCATGCCGACGGTGGGGCGGGTCTCGTCGGCGAGCGCCGCGCCGATCGCCATCCCGAGGCCCTGGCCGATACCGCCGCCGCGCGGGAAGATGTTCGAGCGCGGATCGTACATGGGCAGAAGGCGATTGCCCCACGAGCTGGAGGCGATGGTGACATCACGGGCGACCACGGCGTCCCGCGGGACGGACGCGCGGATCGCATCGGCGAGGAGCGCGTGCGGGCCGAGCCCGGCGCGCTGGCGCGCACGGACCTCGTCGCGGGTGCTGCGCGCGCGCTCCGTCCACGCGGGGTCCGCGGCTCCCAGGCCGGCGGCCGTCAGCGCGGTCAGCACGGCGGCCGCATCACCTACCACTCCGGTCGCCGGGTAGACGCGGCCGATCGCGGCCTCGTCGAGGTCGACCTGCACATGGACCGTCGGCACGGGCATCGCGTAGTCACCGGTCTCGTTGGAGCGGAAATGCGTTCCAATGCTGAGCAACACGTCAGCATCGGCGAGCAGCTCGCGGCCGAGCGGCGAGTTGCCGTAGTTGCCGATGCAGAGCTCGTGATCCTCAGGGACCGCGCCGCGCCCGGAGTTGCTGGTCAGTAGAGCCGCACCCCAGCTCTCGACGAGTCCGGCGAGCTCGGCGCCGGCCCGGGCCACGCCGCCACCCGCCCAGATCACCGGCCGGCGGGCGCCGCGCAGCGCCTCGACGGCCCCTGCGATCGCGGCGTCCGACGGTGCCGTGCCCGCCTCCGGCTCGGGCGCGGCGGCGGGCTCCACCACCTGCGCCGAGTACTGCAGGTCGATCGGCCACTCGATGCTGACGGGGCCGCCCGGCCGCTCGAGCGCGCGCGCCACACCGGCCCGGAGCACCTTGCCCGCGCCGTCCGCGTCGACGATCGTCTCGGCGTGATGCGAGACCGCGGTCAGCATCCCCAGCTGATCCTTCGTCTCGTGGATGAAGCCGCGGCCGGAACCGAGGTACCGGCTCTCGATGTTGCCGGTCACGTGCAGCACCGACGTACCGGAGCTCAGCGACTCGATCAGCGCCCCGGCGGCGTTCCCCGCGCCGGTGCCGGTGCTGGTCAGCGCACAGCCCAGGCCGCCGGTCGCGCGGGCGTAGCCGTCCGCGGCGTTGACCGCCGAGGCCTCGTGCCGGACCGGCACGAACCGCAGGTCCCGGCTGACGGCCTGGACCAGCGGCTGGTTGTGGACGCTGACCACGCCGAAGACCGTGTCGACGCCGGCCTCTCGAAGCACCTGCACCAGCAGGTCGCCACCGTTGCTCTTCATGGTTCTCTTCTCCTCAGACATAGCGGGCGACGCCTCCGTCGACCTCGACGGTGGTTCCGGTCACATAGGCAGCGACCGGGGACAGCAGTAGGGCGATGACGGGAGCCACCTCGTGCGCGTGGCCGAAGCGGCCGAGGCCGATGCCCCGGTCCGCGGCGATGTCGGCCTCCCAGGCGGCGAAGCTCCGGGCGTCGCCGCTCTCCTCGTACCGGCGGCGCCACTGCCCGGTGTCCACCAGGCCGAGCGCCACCGAGTTCACCCGGATGCCGTCGGACGCGAACTCCAGCGACATCGACTTGCTCAGGTTGAGCAGTCCCGCGCGGGCGGCGCTCGTGGTGACCAGCCTCGGCTCCGGCTGCCGGGCGAGCACCGCGTTGATGTTGACGATCGACGCCGACGACGACGCCTTGAGCAGGGGCAGCGCAGCCTCGACCGGGTTCAGCACGCCGGCGAACTTGAGATCGAGTTCGTCGCGCCAGTCGTCCATCGTCACCTGGTCACGGGGCTTCATCCGGGATCCGCCCGCGTTGTTCACCAGCCCGTCGAGGCCGCCGAACCGGTCGGCGCCACCGTCGATCACGGCCCGGACCGCGGCGCCGTCGCGCACGTCGCACGCCGCCGTGAACAGCCGGTCGCGCCCCGGGGCACCGTCGAAGACGGCGTCCAGGCGCCCGAGGTCCCGGGCGCAGGTGGCGACGTTCGCGCCCTCGGCCAGAAGGAGCCGGACGGTGGCGTGCCCGATCCCGGAGCTGCCCCCGGTGACCAGGTAGGTACGTCCTTGCAGTTGAAGATCCACGGTCGGTCCTTGATCGTGTCGATGGGTCGGATCAGTGGAAGACGAAGCCGCCGTCGACGACGAGCTCCTGCCCCGTGATGTACGAGGCCTCATCGCCGAGCAGGAACGCGACGGCCCCCACCAGGTCGGCGGGCTGCTGGTCGCGCGTGAGCGCGCGGTTCGCCCGGTACAGGTCGTGCCGGTGCGCGGGCACCATGGCGGCCGATTCGGACTCGGTCAGGCCGGGCGAGACCGTGTTGACGGTGATCCCGTGCGGACCGAGGTCGCGAGCCATCGCCCGTGTCAGTGCTGCGACGCCGCCCTTGGAGGTGACGTAGTGGCACAGCCGGCCGGAACCGTAGAGCGCCGCGTCCGAGCCGATGGTGACGATCCGGCCGCCGGCCTCGAGCATCGCGGGGATCACTGCACGACTGACCAGGAAGGTCCCGCGCAGGTTCACCCCGAGCACCCGGTCCCATTCCGCGACCGCGAGCTCGTGCACCGCCTTGCCGCCGACGCCGTCGGCGAGGGCCGCGTTGTTGACCAGGCCGTACAGCGGGCCGTCCGCGGAGACCACGGCCGCCATCGCGGCGACGGATTCCTCGTCCCGCAGGTCCACCTCGAGGAACCGGGCGTCCGCACCGTCGGTCCGCAGCGCCTCGGCCGCGGCTTCGCCCCAGTCCGCACGGACATCGGCGAGCCACAGCCGGGCGCCGGCCTCCGCGAGGCGGTGGGCGATCGCGAGGCCGAGGCCGCGCCCCGCGCCGGTGACCAGGACGGTCCGCCCGGCGAGGGAGCCCCGTTCGGTTGCCTTGTCCGCCATCAGTTCCGGCTGACCCCGTGCATGACCGAGGTCTCCGGGTAGGTCGGGATCTGCGGCTTCTGCGTGCCGATGATGACGCAGAACAGGGCGTCGGTGTCGCCGATGTTCTTGAGGCTGCGCGGCACGCCGGCGGGTACCACGATCATGTCGCGGTAGCCGAGCACGCGCTTGACGACCTCGCCGTCGCGGTGCACGCCGACCTCGACCTCGCCCTCGAGGACGAAGAACGCCTCCTCCACGTCGTGGTGGGTGTGCTCGGGGCCCTCGCCGCCGGGGGGCAGCAGCATGTTCGAGAAGGTGAAGCCGCGGGAGGCGATGCTGCGGCCGTCGCCGTCGTGGTTGCCGGTGGCGCCGGAGCCGACGTAGCGGATCTGGGCGCGGCGGAACTGCGGTCCGGCCTGCTCCTGGAAGGAGAGGGTGTCCCAGTCCTCGTAGCGGCTGGCCTTGGTGAGGATGAGTGAATCGGCGTACTCCGCGAGATCGTTCTCGAGGTAGTCCTGGGGGGCTGCGGGCGAGTGCGACATGTTCTTTCTCCTGTGTCTGTTGGGGTGGTGGTCAACGGGTGAGCAGTAGCTCGGTGATCTGCACGAACGACTCGGTCCAGGCGTTGAACGCCTCGGGCTGTTCCTGATTCGCGAGATGCCCGGCACCGCGGACGGTCACGAACACACCGTCGGGGATGCCGCCGGCCAGCGCCTGGCTGGCATCCCGGCCGGTGATCCGGTCCTCGTCGCCGCACAGGACCAGAGTGGGTGTCGCGACCCCGGCGAGGGCCTCGGTGTGATCGGTGGCCGCCATCGACTCGGCCGCGTAGCCGTAGCCGGGCAACCGGATCGACGCCGCCATCAGGTCGGCTGCCGCACTCACGGCGTCGTCGTCGGCACCGGGGGCGAGCAGCCGGGGCGCGCGCGCCGCGGCGAACGCCGGGGCGCCGTGCGCACCGAGCTCGTCCGCCCGAGCGCGCATCGCGGCCGCCGACTCGGGCGACGTGCCCGATCCGACTGTGGAATCGCCGAGGATCAGGCTGCGCACCAGGTCCGGGTGCCGCAACGCCAGCCGGACGGCGATCACGCCGCCCCAGGACATACCGAGCACGTGCGCCCCGTCGGCGCACCGGCTCCGGATCACGTCGGCCGCCGCGTCGGCGTAGTCGTCGAGGTCGAGCGGCTCCGCGGGGTCGTCGCTACGGGCGTATCCCGGTGCGTCCCACGCCAACAGGTGCAGCCCGCCGATCCCCGCGAACTGGCCCGCGAAGGTCTCGGACGAGCCCCCGATCCCGTGCAACATGAGCAGCGCGGGCCCGGTCCCGGCCTCCTGCACGTACACGGTCACGACGACACCGCGGCGCCGACGGCGGCCGGCCGCGCGGGGCCGGGATCCGGGACGCCGGCCATGTGGCTGCGGACCTGCTTCGACGGCGGGCCGGCGGTGCCCCAGAGGTCGGAGAGCTCCGGCACGCGACGCCAGACGCGGCACAGCCAGGCGTCCTCGTCGACCTGCGCGATGCCCGAGGTGTACTCGCACACCAGCCCGGCCGGATCGGCGAAGTACGAGAAGGTGTTGTCGCCGGGACCGTGCTTGCCCGGACCCCACAGCGGCGTGATGCCGTGGTGCCGAAGGCGTCCGATGCCGCGCATGAAGTGGTCGACGGTGGGCATCTGGTAGGCGATGTGGTTCACCGCGGTCCACTCGGCCTGGTTGAACGCGATGCTGTGATGATCGGCATTGCAGCGCAGGAAGGCCATCTGGTGCTCGGACCAGTCCGAGACCCGCATGCCGAGCACGTCGGTGTAGAAGGCCACGGCCGCATCGATGTCCACCGTGTTGAGCACCACGTGCGTCACGCCCACCGGGACGGCGTCGCCGGTCTCGATCTTCGTGACGGCGTAGGTGTCGGCGGAGATCTCGACGACCCGGCCCTCGGGATCGGCGAAGCGCAGGCCGTAGCCGCCGCCGACCTGCTCGAGCGGTCCTGGCCCGGCGATCGGTCCGATCCCCCTGGACTCCAGCCTGCGGGCGGCCTCGTCGACCTCCGCCGGGGTGGCCACGGCGAAGGAGATGCGGCCCAGGCCGTTCTGCGGCGCGTCGCTGAGCTGGAGCACGTGGTGCTGCATGCCGGTGCCCCGCAACCACGCCTGGGCGCCGTCCCGCTCGACGACCTTCAGGCCCCAGACGTTCTCGTAGAAGTCCGTGGAGTCGGTCACCGTCGGCACGCGGAGCTCCACGGAGCGGAGCGCGCGGATGCGAGCGATGGGTGGATTCATTTCTCTGCTGTCCTTCCGTACCTGCTGGGTATCGAGATCGCCGCGGATGTCGGTGCGGCGCTCATGGATTCACCGGGGGATCGCCCACGGATTCGGCTCCGGGTCCATGCCCAGGTAGATGCTCTTCTGGCGGGAGTACGCGGCGATCCCCGCGCGCCCCTTCTCCACCCCCAGGCCACTCTCCTTCACACCGCCGAAGGGCGTGGAGATGCTGAACTGCTTGTAGGTGTTGATCCACACCGTGCCGGCCTGCAGCCGGCGGGCGAGCCGCAGGGCGCGGCGGTAGTCGCGGGTCCAGATGCCGGACGCCAGACCGAAGACCGAGTCGTTGGCCTGCGCCAGCAGGTCCTCCTCCCCGTCGAAGGGCAGCGCGACGAGGACCGGGCCGAAGATCTCCTCCTGGCACACGCGGGCGTCGTTGGCCAGTCCGTCGATCACCGTCGGCAGGTAGTACGAGCCGTCGGCGAGTGCTGGATCATCGGGTCGCTCACCGCCGCAGAGGATCCTGCCGCCCTCCTCGCGGGCGAGGTCGACGTAGCCGGCGACGTCGTCGCGGTGCTTCGCGTGCACCAGCGGCCCGACCTGGGTCCGCGGATCCGAGCCGGGACCGAGCCGCAGTGCGCGGGCGCCCTCGACGACGCGGGCGAGCACCTCGTCGTAGCGGCTCCGGTCGATGAACAGTCGGGAGCCGGCGATGCAGCTCTGCCCGCTGGAGGAGAAGATCCCGTACAGGATCCCGTTCACGGTGAGGTCGATGTCGGCGTCGTCGAGCACGATGGTCGGCGATTTTCCGCCCAGTTCGAGCGAGACCGGCATCAGCTTCTCCGCGGCCTGGTGCGCGATCCGCCGGCCGGTGGTCGTGCCGCCCGTGAAGGTCACCTTGCCGATGCCCGGATGCCGGACGATCGCGTCGCCCACCACCGAACCCTTGCCCGGGAGCACCGACAGCAGGCCCGCGGGCAGGCCGGACTCGTCGATGATCCGGGCCAGCCGCATCGAGACCAGCGGGGTCCACTCCGCGGGCTTGAGCACGACGGCGTTGCCCGCCGCGAGGGCGGGGGCGATCTTCTGCGCATCGCTCGCGATCGGCGAGTTCCACGGCGCGATCGCGCCGACCACGCCGATCGGCTCGTAGACGCTCATCGTGAGGTAGTCGCCCCGCGGTGCGGTGAGATCGGCGTCGCCGCTCTCGAGGACCGCGGCGAAGTAGCGGAAGGTACCCGCCGCGCTGCCCACCAGTGCTCGCGTCTCATGTATCGACTTGCCGGTGTTCGCGGTCTGCAGGGCCGCGAGCTCATCGAGGTGCAGCTCGATGGCGTCGGCGATCCGGGCCAGGTACCGGGCGCGCTGGTGCGGCTGCAGGCCGCGCCACTCCTGGTCCTCGGCGGCCCGTCGGCCGGCCTCGACGGCGATGTCGACGTCGTCGGCGGTGGCCTGGGTGATGGTCTGCAGCGCCCGGCCGGTGGCGGGGTCGACGACCTCGAACACGGGGCCCGTGCCGCGGCGCCACACGCCGCCCACGCCGATCTCGTCGGTCACCGGTACGAACGGCGTCGCCGTGGTCACAGGGGCGTTCATCGGTTGATCTCCTCGAGGGTGCGTTCCTTGGTCTCGATCCCGAACGTCGCGACCACCAGGCAGCCGACGACCGCCACGAGTCCGAAGGTGGTGAACAGCCAGGACAGTGAGTCGTTGCTCGCGGTGAGCACCCAACCGACGACCAGCGGGCCGAAGATGATGCCGAGGCGGCCGGCGGCCCCACCGAAGGCGCACCCCTGGGCGCGGATCCGGGTCGGGTAGAGCTCGGCGGTGTAGACGTAGAGCGCCATGTTCACGGCGAAGATGAACAGTGCGGTGCCCGCGGCCCACAGCACCACCTGGCCGGCCGAGCCGGTACCGAATCCGGCGAGCAGGAACAGCGTCAGGGCGGCGAATCCGAGCGAGGCGGAGATGCAGAGCCTGCGGCCCAGGCGGTCGATGAGGAACGCCACGGTGAGGCAACCGACCAGGCCGGTGAGGCTGGTCAGCACGCTGTAGTGCAGCGCGGTCTTCTCCCCCACCTTGAAGATGCGGGTGAACAGCACCGGCAACCACGAGGCGATGCCGTAGTTGACGAAGTAGGCGGTGAGCCACGCCGTGGCGACCATCGCGGTGCGGCGGCGGTAACGAACGCTGAAGAGTTCGACGAACGAGCTGCGCACGGTGACCTCGGCCGGCGGGTTCCGGTCGTAGTCGGGCAGCGTTCCGAACTGCTTGGTGACCTCCGACTCGATCTTCTCCAGGGTGCGGGTGGCGTCGTCGAGCCGGCCGCGCGAGGCCAGCCAGCGCGGCGACTCCTGCAGTCGGAACAGCGACGGGACCAGGAGGATGGGCAAGGCGCCCAGGGCGAAGAGCCAGCGGTAGCCGTGCGCCGGCACCATCCACGACGCGACCAGCGCCGAGCACACCAGGCCGATCGGGAACACCGTCTCGTAGAGCAGGACGAAGCGGCCGCGGCCGTGCGCCTTCGTGATCTCGCCGATGTAGCTGGCGGCCACCGGGACCTCGGCGCCGAGCCCCAGCCCCTGCAGGAATCGGAAGATCACGAACAGCTCGAGGCTGTGCGTCAGGCCCATGCCGAGGCTGAGGACCGAGTAGACCACGAGCGAGACGATGATCACGTTGATCCGGCCGTAGCGGTCGGCGAACCATCCGCCGAGAAGCGCGCCCACCAGCATGCCGATGCCGCCCACGGCGATCATCCAGGCGATCGATGACGAGGTCAGATGCCACTGCTTGGCGATCTGGGGCATCGAGTAGGCGATCATCAGTTGGTCGAACCCGTCGAAGAAGGTGACGGCGCCGGCGATGACTCTCGCCTTGATGTGCCATCGGCTGATCGGCAACCGCTCCATCCGTGCGCCGATCACCTCGGCGGACAGAGCAGGTGTGACGGAGGTACTCATTCTGAAGGGGCTCCCTTGGGCTGGGTGGAGCTGCAGTCGAGATTTGCTAAGTGCTCAACTATTTACCCCTAAGATGTGACCGCAGTCACAGTGCTGCGGTCAAGTGGGTCGCGAGAATTCGACAATCAGTACCGGAATTGCGCCAACGGCGATACGGACGCGATCACGGGACCACCGCGGACCCGGTCGCCGCGGAGCGCGTGTGCTACCCATGAACCATGAAGGCGATCGACGTCGACGAGACCACGCGGAACCTCCAGCTCGTCGACCTGCCCGTTCCCGAGCCCGGACCCGGTGAGGTGCGGATCGCAGTGGCCGCCACCGCGGTGAACCGGGCCGATCTGCTGCAGCGTCGGGGCCTGTACCCGCCGCCGCCCGGCGCCAGCCCGATCCTCGGGCTCGAGGTCGCCGGCATCGTCGACGCGCTCGGCGCGGAGGTCACCGGGATCGCTGTGGGCGACGAGGTGTGCGCGCTCCTGGCGGGCGGGGGCTACGCCGAGTACGCGATCGCGCCCGCGGCGCAGTGCCTGCCCGTCCCCGCCGGGGTCCCGCTCGTCGACGCCGCCGCCCTGCCCGAGGGCGCCTGCACGGTGTACTCGAACGTGGTCATGGAGGGTGGCCTGCGCGCCGGTGAGACGCTCCTGATCCACGGCGGCGGCAGCGGCATCGGCACGCACGCGATCCAACTGGGCAAGGCGCTCGGTGCCACGGTGGCGGTCACCGTCGGCTCGGAGTACAAGGCGCGGCGTTGCCGCGAACTGGGCGCCGACATCGTGATCGACTACCACGCAGAGGATTTCGCGGAGGTCCTGCGGGACCGCGCCGACGTGATCCTCGACATCATGGGCGCGAGGTACCTGCCGCGCAACATCCGCGCGCTCGCGCCGCAGGGACGGCTGGTGATCATCGGCATGCAGGGCGGCGTCGACGCCGAGCTGAACATCGCTGCACTGCTGCGCAAACGGGGCCGGATCAGCGCGACCAACCTGCGCGGCCGGCCCGCCGTGGGGCCGCACAGCAAGGCCGAGGTGGTGGCAGCGGTCCGGGAGCACGTCTGGCCCCTGTTCGCCGACGGTGCGCTGCGCCCCGTCGTCTCCGCCCGTCTCCCGTTCGCCGAGGCGAACGCCGCCCATGACCTCCTCGACTCCCCCGAATCCGTCGGAAAGGTGGTGCTGACACCGTGATCGACGACCTCACCGCCCGCCTCCTCGAGGCGCAGATCGCGTTCGCACGCAAGCAACTCCGGGACAACGCCTTCCACGCGCTGGTCATCGAGGAGGTGGACAACACGCTCGCCGTCGCCTCCGACCTCACGCTCGCCGAGGCCGTCACGCCCGCCATGATCAAGGCCGTCGCCGCCAAGTACGCCGTCCAGGTCCCGGTCGAGGGCGCGATCCCCGAGCTCGTCGGCGAGATCGCCGGCCGCCTGTACCGGCACACCGTCAACGACACCACCCGCCTCGACGAGGTGATCGACAGCCGCAGCTTCGAGGAGCTGCTGAGCACCGTCACCGAGATGGACCTGACCCGGCGCGTGCTCCAGGTGCTCTCCGAGAGCCCCGTCACCGAGGACGCCGTCGCCTCCGTGCTGCACGCGGCGGCATCGTCCGCGGCCGACGACGCCACGCGCGCCCTGGCCCGGAACGCGGTGACGCGCACCGTCGCCGGTGCCGCCACGCGGGCCCTGCGTCCCGCCCTCCCGGCGCTCGGTCAGCGCGCGGACGCCGCCGCTCGGCGCGGCGTCCGGTTCGCCCTGCGCAGGGTCGCCGCCGACGGCGACGAGACCCTCGCCGACGCCGTTCGGGACTTCTGGCGCGCACACCGCAGCAACTCCGTGGCGGAGTACCGCGGCGTGCTGACCGACGCCGATGTCGAGGACGTGGTGGTGCTGATCTTCGAGTTCTGGCGCACCTTCCGCGACACCGACTACTTCCGCGCGCTCCTGGACGAGGGCATCGACCACGTCTTCGACAAGTACGGCGACGCCTCGCTCTACGAACTCCTGGCCGAGCTCGGCGTGGGCCGCGAGGACATGATCGAGGAGGCCCTGCGCTTCGGCCCGCCCGTGCTCGCCACCCTCGACGAACGCGGCGTCATCGAGGATCTGTTGCGCCGCCGCCTCACGCCGTTCTTCGAGTCCGACGAGTACCGTGCCGCGATCGAACCCCGGCCGTGAGGCCCCGGCTGGTCGCCGGCGTCGCGGCGCTGCTCCTACTCGCCGGATGCGATCCGGTCGTGCCCGCGGGGCCGAGCAGCAGTGCGGCACCGTCGAATCCGATGGCTACGTCGAGCACCAACCCCTACAGTCCCTTCCGCAGCCCTGCCCCCGTCGCGCCCCTCGCGGTCGCTGCGCACGGGTACACGATCACGGCGATCACCACGCCGACATCGCAGCCCGGGCGGGTGCTCACGACCCCACAGCTGGCCGGCGGCGACCCAGCGGTCACCGCGCGGTTCAACTCCGCGATGCGGACCAGCATGGCCGGCATGCCGCAGAACGATCCCGAGACGGATGCCAGCGACGGTGAACTTCCCGGCGGCGACCGCAGCGGCGTCACCCGGATCGGTGCCGGCGCCGTGGCCGGCCGGCTCGTAGTGTTCTGGTACGGGCACGGCGCGGCTCACCCGAATCATTCGATGGGCACCGTCGTGATCGCGACGAAGACGGCGACTCCCGTCACCGTCGACGACCTGTACCGGGACCCGGCGGCGGCCCGCTCGCGTCTGCGCACCATCGTCCCACCGCTGGATTCCAGCCTCCGCCTACAGGACCGCAAGCTCGAGACCGAGACCTTCGCGAACTGGCTCCCGACGGCACAGGGACTCGAGGTGTATGTGTGGGTGGCGCACGTGATCGGCGACTACGTGCCCGTGACAGTGCCGTGGGAGCGCATCGCGGACCTGCTCAAGCCCGGCGTCGAACAGATGCTCCGCGCCGACTGACGGATCAGGCGAACGCGGTCACCAGCACGACCACCCCGCACACCGCGACGATCCCGCCGCCGATCCCGGTGACCACGCGCTGGATACGCGCGGTCGAGCGCGCGCGGAGGACCGCGCCGAGCGAGATCAGCACCAGGTTCCAGCCGAACGAGGCGATGCCCACGCCGACGGCGAACGCCGCCGCGACCGGCGGCCGGTGCAGCCCCTCCCCCAGGCCGACGGCGATCGCGCCGAAGTAGACGAGCGGGAACGGGTTGACCACGGTCAGCCCGAAGAACATCGCGTACCGGGCCCAGCCCGTCGCCCCGCCGGCGGGCTCGGCACCGTCGGCCCCGGGCACCGCGGGACGAAGAGCCTTGCGCACCATGAGAACCGCGACGGCGAGCAGGAGGAGGCCGCCGACCGCGGCGGGCCACCGGCCCCACCGCTCGACGATCGGCGCGAGCGCGGTGCCCGCGGCGAGGGCGAGCACCGCGAACAACAGGTCCGCCGTGCCGACACCGGCGGCGGCCGGCACCGCGCGGCGGCGGCCCTTCGAGGCGCCCTCGTGCAGGAGCATGATGCCGATCGCGCCGAGCGGCAGGACCACGCCGAGGCCGGCGACGATCCCCGCCCCGAACGCGGCGGCGAGCGCCGACGGGGCCACCCGCTAGCCCAGGGAGGCGAGCGCGCGGACCAGCTGATCCACGTCGTACGGGGTGGAGTACGGGCCCAGCCCGACGGTCACCGCGCCCCCGTACTCGGGCACGCCCAGCCCGGCGAAGTACCGGCTGGGCACGTTCGACAGCGCGCACACGCCGTTGTCGGCGAGGCGCTTGGCCGCCTTCGCCGCCGGGACGCCCGGCAGCGTGAAGGAGACCGTGGGCACCCGCCGCTCGGCGCGGCCGATGATGGCCACCTGCGGCGCCGAGGCCAGCGAGTTGAGCATGTAGAACAAGAGCCGCTGCTGGTACTGACGCAGGCCGAACATGGAGTGCTCCAGGCGATCCCGCCGGGCACCCACCGACGACTCGTCCAGCCCCGCGAGGTGATCGATCGACGCGATGAGGCCGGCGAGCATGGCGTACTGGTGCTCGCCGAGCTCGAACCGTTCAGGGCCCGTCGCGCCGCGGTCCGGGTTGACCGCCCGCAGGCGGTTGAAGATGGACGGATCGCGGAAGGCCATCGCCGCGACCTGCGGGCCGCCCCAGCGGTTGGCGCTGACCAGCAACACGTCGGCCCCGAGGCGCTCGATGTCGAGCAGCTCGTAGGGCGCGGCACTCGTCGCGTCGACCACGAGCAGGGCGCCCACCCGGTGCGCGGCCTTCGCCGCCGCAGCCACGTCGATGACGGTGCCGATGGTGGACGAGGCCAGCGGGACCGCGACCACCGAGGTGGCCTGGCTCACGAGCTCCTCGAACTGCCACTCCGGGACCTCACCGGTCTCGATATCGGCCTCGACCCACTTCACGCGGCCGCCGCCCCGGTCCGCGACACGGAGCCACGGGGCCACGTTCGCATCGTCGTCGAGGCGGCACAGCACGATCTCCGCGCCGAGCCCGAGCCGGGCGCTCAGCGATTCCGCCAACGAGGCGAGCAACTGCTCCCGGGAGGGGCCGAGGACGACACCCTCGGGCTTGCCGTTGACGAGATCGGCCACCGCGGTGCGGGCCGCCTGGACGATCCCCCGAGTGTGGGCGGCCCCGGCGTACACACCGTGCGGGTTGCTCACGAACCCGCGAAAGGCGTTGGCCACCGCCGACGACACCGCGCCGGGGATCTGGGCCCCTGCCTGCGGATCGAAGTGGATCCACCCGTCTCCCAGCGCAGGGTAGAGCCCCCGGACGCGGGCAACGTCGAATGCGGATACCGCAACCGCAGTCGAAGCCCGGCCGGGTGCACCCTGGCCTTCTGAGAACGTGTTCACTGGCACGGAGATTACACCGCCCCACCGACGACTCCGTGGCCCGCCCGCGTCGAGCTGCCAGAATGGTGCTATGAGTGATCGCAACGAGGTGGAGATCATCCCTGCCGGAGCCGACGGCGGTGCGTCCGGCGCGACGGACGGTGCCGACGGCGCGGCCGAGGAACTGCACGACATGGTCGAGCAGCCGGCGAAGGTGATGCGGATCGGGACCATGATCAAGCAGCTCCTCGAGGAGGTGCGCGCCGCCCCGCTCGACGACGCCAGCCGCGCCCGGCTCAAGGACATCCACCGCACGTCCATCAAGGAACTCGAGGACGGGCTCTCGCCCGACCTGCAGGCCGAGCTCGAGCGGCTCGCGCTGCCCTTCACCGACGAGTCGACCCCCTCGGACGCCGAGCTGCGGATCGCGCAGGCCCAGCTCGTCGGCTGGCTGGAGGGCCTCTTCCACGGCATCCAGACCGCGCTGTTCGCGCAGCAGATGGCGGCGCGGGCGCAGCTCGAGCAGATGCGTCAGGGCGCGCTGCCGCCCGGTATGACGCCGGGACCGGAGTCGCAGACGGGCCACGGCCAGTACCTGTGACGGCGACGGTGCCGGGCCCGAGCGGGCGGGCACCGTCGACCTGCCGGGGTCCGCAGGCGGCGACGGGTACCCTTCAGAATCGTGCCCGTCGATAGCCCCGCCGCCTCCCAGTCGGCGCCCCTCGTCTCGGACTCGCGCACCTTCAAGCGCGCGATCCGGGACCTCGTCGACGGTGCCGTCGTGCACCGCGAGCTGTGGCTGGAACTGGGCTGGCAGGACATCAAGCAGCGTTACCGCCGCTCCGTGATCGGACCGTTCTGGATCACCATCGCCACCGGTGTCACCGCCGGTGCGTTGGCACTGCTCTGGTCGGTGCTGCTCAACGCGGACGTCGCGACCCTGCTGCCCCAGCTCACCGTCGGATTCATCCTCTGGAGCTTCATCCAGAACTCGATCATCGACGGCTCCGAGGTGTTCATCGCCAACGAGGGACTGATCAAACAGCTACCTGCGCCGCTCTCGGTGCACGTGTATCGATTGGTGTGGCGGCAACTGCTGTTCCTGGCCCACAACGCGATCATCCTGGTGATCGTGCTGGCGATCTTCCCGCCGAAGCACTGGTCGTGGACCCAGCTCAGCATCATCCCGGCGATCGTGATGCTCGCGATCACCGCGGTGTGGGTGGCGATGTTCTTCGGCATTCTGGCGACCCGGTTCCGCGACATCTCGCCACTGCTCACCGCGCTCACCCAGCTGCTGTTCTACGTGACCCCGGTGGTGTGGACGCTCGACACGGTGCCCGGCGGCAACAGCGAGCGCGCCCAGCTGGTGAAGCTGAACCCGCTCTACCACTACCTCGAGCTGGTGCGCGGGCCGCTGATCGGCAAGCCCTTCGACCCGCAGCACTGGTACGTGGTGCTGGGCTGCACCGTGATCGGCGTGGCGCTGACCCTGCTGCTGATGAAGCAGTTCCGTTCCCGAGTCGCGTATTGGGTGTGAGATGACCGTTTCGATCCGGACGCAGGGCGCCTGCGTCGACTTCCCGGTGTTCGATGCGAAGTCGCGCTCGCTCAAGCGCGCGGTCATGGGCTCCGCCGGCGGCAAGGTGATGGCCGACGACAAGGTGGTCGTCGTCGAGGCCCTGCGCGACATCACGATGAGCCTCGATGAGGGCGACCGGGTCGGCCTCGTCGGCCACAACGGGGCCGGCAAGTCGACGTTGCTGCGCCTGCTGTCCGGCATCTACGAGCCGACCCGCGGCACCGCGGTGGTCAAGGGCCGCGTCGCGCCGGTGTTCGACCTGGGCGTGGGCATGGACCCGGAGATCTCCGGGATGGAGAACATCATCATCCGCGGCCTGTTCCTCGGGCAGACCCGCAAGTCGATGATGCGCAAGGCCGACGAGATCGCCGAGTTCACAGAGCTCGGCGACTACCTCTCCATGCCGCTGCGCACCTACTCGACGGGCATGCGCGTGCGGATCGCGCTGGGCGTGGTCACCTCGATCGATCCCGAGATCCTGCTGCTCGACGAGGGCATCGGTGCCGTCGACGCCGAGTTCATGCGTAAGGCCCGCAAGCGCCTGCAGGCGCTCGTCGAGCGGTCGGGCATCCTCGTCTTCGCGTCGCACTCCAACGAGTTCCTGGCGCAGCTGTGCGACCGCGCCATGTGGATCGACCACGGCCAGATCCGCCAGGAGGGCGGCATCGAGGAGGTCGTGACCGCCTACGAGGGCCCCGACGCCGGCGCCCAGGTGCGCAAGGTGCTCGACATGGTCGAGGCCGAGGATGACTGACGGGCGGCCCGACGGTGGTCGCACGCCCGGTCCGGCCGCCGGATCGACATCGGCATCGGCATCGGCATCGGCATCGGCGGGACCCGACCGGGAGACGGTCATCGCGGTGGTCGTCACGCATAACCGCGCGGAACTGCTGGCGAAGTCCCTCGAGGTGCTCAGCTCCCAGGAACGGCCCATCGATCACCTGATCGTCGTGGACAACGCGGCGCAGGAGCAGGTGCGCGCGCTGGTCGAGGCACAGCCTGTCGCGACCACGTACCTCCCCTCGCATTTCAACCTCGGCGGCGCCGGCGGCTTCGCGCTCGGCATGCTGCACGCGCTGGCGATGGGTGCGGACTGGATCTGGCTCGCCGACGACGACGGCCGCCCGGAGGGCCCGCAGGTTCTCGCGACGCTGCTCGAGGCCGCCGAGCGGCACGGCCTGGCGGAGGTCTCCCCCGTGGTCGCCACCATCGACGACCCGGAGACGCTGGCCTTCCCCCTGCGGCGCGGCCTGGTCTGGCGACGCAAGCGGTCGGAGCTGATCGACCCGGGCGCACCGTCGGACGACGTGCTGATGGGGATCGCGTCCCTGTTCAACGGCGCGCTGTTCCGGAAGGACACCGTCGCGGCGGTGGGCGTGCCGGACCTGCGGCTGTTCATCCGCGGCGACGAGGTCGAGATCCATCGGCGGCTGGTGCGTTCGGGGCTCCCCTTCGGCACCTGCCTGACCACCGCCTACCTGCACCCGAACGGCGCGGACGAGTTCCGGCCGATTCTGGGCGGGCGCATGCACACCCAGTACCCGGACAACGAGACCAAGCGCTTCTTCACCTACCGCAACCGCGGCTACCTGCAGTCGCAGCCGGGCATGCGCAAGTTGATCCCGCAGGAGTGGGCGCGGTTCGGCTGGTTCTTCCTGGTGCAGCGGCGCGATGTCGCGGGTTTCCGGGAGTGGCTGCGGCTGCGCAAGCTGGGGCGCGACGAGCGGTTCACCCGGCCCTGACCAGGTACTGAACCGGGTCTCGCACCGTCTTCCGAGCCACTATTGAAGCCCTCTCAACAAACCGGGGGCGGTGCGCCTATCATCGTCGTCATGGAAACGAGCCTGGTCTCCGATCTGTTCGCACAGGGCCATGCCCTCACGCGCATGCTGCAGCGGCGGGTCGTCGATCCCGCGCGGCCCGATGTCGCGCTGCGCGCCCTCGGCTACAACCGGCAGTACGGCCCGCAGGCCGCGCTGGTCATCAAGGGCGCGGCGGAGAGCCCCGACCGCACCGCCATCGTCGACGAGCGCGGCGCGCTGACCTACGCGCAGTACGAGGCGCAGTCGAACGCGCTGGCCCGGGGCCTGCGCGCGACCGGCCTCAAGTCCGGCGACGTGATCGCCGTTCTCGCCCGCGACCACCGCGGCCTGCTGCTCATCATCAGCGCCGCGGCCCGCGCCGGCATGCGCCTGGCCATGATGAACACCGGCTTCGCCAAGCCCCAGTTCGCGGAGGTCTGCGCCCGCGAGAAGGTGCAGGCGGTGTTCCACGACAGCGAGTTCACGAGCCTGCTCGACGCGCTGCCCGAGGACATGCCTCGCTATCTGACCTGGGTCGACGAGGCCGACGCGATCCCCGAGGGCGCGCAGACGATCGATCAGCTCGCCGCCGGACGCGACGCCAAGCGCGTCCCGCCGCCCGAGAAGCAGGGCGGCTTCATCATCCTCACGTCCGGCACCACCGGCCTGCCCAAGGGCGCGACCCGCAGCAAGGTCCCGTCCCTCGCGACGGCCATGCTGGTCGACCGGATCCCGTTCCGGCGACGCGGCACGATCGTCATCGCGTCGCCGATCTTCCACTCGACGGGCTTCGCCATGTGGTCCGCCGGGATGTCCGTCGGCTGCACGACCGTGACGATGCGCCGCTTCGACCCGGAGAACACGCTCAAGCTGATCGCCGACAACCGCGCCGACATGCTGGTCGCGGTGCCCACCATGCTCACCCGCATGCTCGGCCTGCCGGCCGAGACCATCGCGAAGTACGACACGAGCTGCCTCAAGGCTGTCGTCGTGGCCGGGTCCGCCGTCTCCCCCGAGCTGTCGGAGAAGTTCCAGGACGTCTTCGGCGACGTGCTCTACAACGTCTACGGCTCCACTGAGGTCGCGGTCGCCACCGTCGCCACGCCGCGGAACCTGCGCGCGGCGCCCGGCACCGTCGGCAAGCCCCCGGTGCTGACGACGGTGCGCCTCTACGACGAGAACGACCGGCTGGTCGAGGGCATCGGCAAGCGCGGCCGCGTGTTCGTCCGCGCCGGCGCGCCCTTCGAGGGCTACAGCGACGGCCGCACCAAGCAGATCATCGACGGCCACCTGTCGTCGGGCGACATGGGGCACTGGGACGAGCACGGCCTGCTGCACATCGACGGCCGCGACGACGACATGATCGTCTCGGGCGGCGAGAACGTCTACCCGCTCGAGGTCGAGAACCTGCTGGTCACCCGCACCGACGTGGTCGAGGCCGCGGTGATCGGCGTACCCGACCCCGAGTTCGGGCAGCGCCTGCGCGCCTTCGTGGTGATCGAGGGCGGTGCGCCGGCCGACGACGCCGTCGAGGAACTCACCAAGGAGCTCAAGGACTTCGTCCGCGCGAACCTGGCGCGCTTCAAGGTCCCGCGCGACGTGGTCTACCTCGATCGCCTCCCGCGCAACCCCACCGGCAAGATGGTCAAGCGCGAGCTGCCCAAGGACTGAAAACGTGTGGTCATTCGTACTCATGATCATGAGTACGAATGACCACACACCTGTGCGAGGGAACCGCACGCCGGGCTGGTGCGTCCAATTGACATGTGGAGGGATGCGGCACTGCTGTTCGCGGCGCAGGACGGCGTGGCCACCCGGCGGGAGCTGCACGCCGCGGGCGTGAGCGATTCGATGATCGCGGTTCGGGTCGATCTCGACGAAGTGGTCCGGATCGCGCCCGGGCTCTTCCGTACGAAACACCACCCGTTCACCGACAGGACGGCGATCCGGGTCGCGGGCCTGCTGTCCGGCGGCGTCGCGGACCGGGAGACCGCGCTGTTCTGGCACGGGATGACCGACGAATCGCCGTCGACGATCGGCGTGACAGTGCCGGTCGCTCGCCGACTACGCGCCACGCACGGCTACGCGATCCGGACGCGTCGCCGCGCGCTGGACCGCGCCGATGTCGTGGACGTCGACGGGGTCGCGGTCACCTCGAAGGCGCTGAGCGTCCTTGAGATGGCCGACGCGAAGGTCATGGACCGCGCGCTGCAGCAGGGTGACGTGACGCTGGAGGAGTTGTCGGAGGCGCTGGAGCGGAACGCGCACGCGAAAGGCATCAGTGCGGCGCGAGCGATCTTCGACATCGCCTCGGGCGACACCGAGTCCGAGGCCGAGCGCATCTTCCTGGCACTCCTCCACCTGCACGGAATCACCGGCTGGACCATGCAGCTCACCTTCCGCGGATGGAGGGTCGACATCGCCTTCCCGGATATCCGGCTCGCGGTCGAGATCAACGGCTGGGCCTTCCACCGGTCCCGGGCGCGGTGGCAGAGCGATCAGGACAAGGCGAACGCACTCACCGTCGCGGGGTGGTCGGTGCTGAACTTCTCCTGGCACCACCTCACTGACGACCCCGAGGGCGTCATCACCACCCTCGCCGAGGCGATCGGCGCCCGGGCCGCCTGAGGTCCGGCCGGCCGGCAATGTGTGGTCATCCGTTCCCATGATCGTGAGTACGAATGACCACACATTCCGACGGCGTGCGGTTCACCAGTAGGAGTGGCGGGTGTGCGGGGGCAGCGGGGGCGGAATCGGCCCCGATGACGCCTCCGGCTGCACGAGATGAACCACCTGCAGGATGTGGAACTGCTCCTGATGGGTCACCGCGAGGCCGCCGTCGTCCAGCGATACCTGCATGTCCGTCCCCATGAACTGGAAGGGACGGAAGGTCCACCACAGATTCCCGTTCTCCTGCCGGAAGTCCGTCTCCGGCCGGTCCGCATCTGTGAGAACCCATGCAGCCGTGCAGTTGTCAGCAGCCCACGAGGCCCACTGGTTGACGCCCTTCTCCTTGTCCCAGAGCTTGCCCTCGGTGCGCCGGTTCCCGTCGTCGCCCATGTCCCGCAGACCGTCGAACATCCCGGGCAGGCCGTCGTACGCGATGCGCAGCGAGGGCCACGCCCAGCTCGGCTGCACCTGGAAGAACACGCAGTCGCCCGGCCGCGCGTTGTCGCGGATGTATCGCGCCGCATAGCTGAAATCGCTGCCGCCCGGCTTCGACAGCGGGCTGTGCTGCCACAGGTAGCCCGGGATCGCGGCCACCGTGAGCGCGACGAGCACCACTGCGCCCGCCACCCGCGGCCGCGGCAGGGCGCGCGCCACCGTCGTGACCGCGGCGGCGAGCACCAGCACCACACCGGGCACCGTGAAGCTCACGTACCGCCCCACGTACGAGGGCACGACCGGCGAGACCAGCAGGATCGCCGCGAGCGGTACCAGCGCTCCCGCCAGTCCGTAGCGCACCGCGGGCCCCAGGTCCGACGGTGCCGCCCCCGCGGTCCGGGCGGGGCCGGCGACGCCGCGGCGCCACCACAGGACCGCCGCGACGGCGATCACGAGCCACGCGGCCGCGGCGAAGGCGAGGGAATGGTCGAACCACTGGTCGACCATGACGTTCTGGAAGATCCGCCACCCCGGCCAGCGCAGCCACGACACCTGATCGCGCTGGGTGGCCGCGAGGATCGCCACCGGGCTCGCGAGGACGATCGCGACGACCGACGCGATCACGGCCGGCCGGAGGACGGCGCGCGTGCGGGTCCGCGGGTCGGAGGCGAGGACGACCGCCACGGCGAGCGCGAGGGTCGCCGAGTAGAGGAACAGCACCGTGGCGAGGAGCAGCGCCGCACCGTAACCGAACCAGGCCCGCCGCATGACGGTCGCGCCTGACGTCGCGGCACCGGGGGCACCGGCCGCCGACGCCGCGCGGTGCGCCGCGATCAGGACGAGTGCCGCGGAGGCGATCACCCAGGAGTACGAGCGGGCCTCGACGCCGGCCCAGGTGATCCGGGGCAGGATCAGCGCGATAATCCCCGCGACCAGCGCGAAGACATCGCCGCCGAGCCGGCGGGCGAGGACGTAGCAGGCCGCCGTGGCCGCGCCGACGCCGAGCGCGGAGAAGGCCCGCAACGCGGTCTCGTCCATGCCGAATGCCAGGGAGAAGGTGCGCACGCACCAGTAGTAGAGGCCGTGCACCGCGTCGATGTTCGTCAGCAGGTGCCACAGCTCACCGGGCGAGCGGTCGATCGCGGACGCGGTGGCGAGCTCGTCGAACCACACCGAGGGCCGCCCGCCGTGCCACAGCGACAGCAGGACGCCGCCGAGCGCGAACGCCCAGGGAAGGAACAGTGCTCGCCGCGGCCAATGCCCCTCCCGATCTCGCCATCGCGGCCGCGGCCGCGGTGCCGAGGACATCACATCAACCGGAAGATCACCGTGCGCTGCACAATGAAGTTCACCACGGTCGCGGTGCCCTGAGCGATCACGAAGGCGACGAGACGGTTGACGTAGCTCCCGATCCCGTCCTCCGGCGGCGGGAAGAGCGTGAAGAACGCCATGTACAGACCCAGCTGCACGCCGTACATCGCGATGTACAGAGCCCACACCGCGATCAACCGCTTGGTCGACGGCTCGGCCTTGAAGGTCCAGCGGCGGTTCAGCAGGTACGCGGTGGTGGTTCCGCAGATGAAGCCGATGGTCTTGGCGAGGGCCTCATCGAGCCCGAGGAACTTGCCGAGGAGCAGCGTGAGGCCGAAGTCCACGATCGCCGAGAAGCCACCGGTCACGATGAAGCGCACGAGTTGCGTCTTGAGATCGAGATGCTCCCGATCAGCGGCTTCGGAGGTGGTCACGAGGTCATATCGTACCGACGGATCCTTCGTTATTCGAATACGTCGTCCTCGGCGGCGGCCCGCTCCTCGCTCTTGCGCTCGCGGGAGGCGAGCACGCGCAGGGCGACGAAAGCCGCGCCGGCGCCCACGACACCGCCGACCAGGCCGCCCGCGAGCGTGCCCAGATCGCGGAACCGGCCGCCCTCGTGCAGCAGGATCAGGATCAGCGCCGCGAGCCCGAGGGGGATCGTGGTCGCCAGGGATATCCACCGCCGCCGACCGCGGTTGAACATGCTCAGCACCTGGCTCAGGGGCACCCCGTGCCGCCGGCAGTACCGCTGCACCGCCGTCATCTGGATCGCCCCCGGCGCGACGAGCGCGAGCAGCGCGGCTGCCACCGCGCCCTCGGCCGCCGCGACGATCGCCACCCCGAAGAAGGCGTAGATGCTCCAGAAGGAGGCGATCGCATTGGCGCGGTAGTACTCGTCCCGGTTGCGCTCGTCGCCCCAGGCCGGGTCCGACGGGGCCAGGATGAACTCCTCGAGCTTCGTATCAGCGGACATGACTCTCCTCCTCCAGCGGAAAAAGCAATTCGACGGTGCTGTCGAGGGCCCGGGCGATCTTCAACGCCAGGTACACGCTGGGCGCGTAGTCGCCCTTCTCGACCGAGACCACCGTCTGACGGCTCACGCCGACGACGACGGCCAGCTCGGCCTGGGTGATGCGCTGGGCGCGTCGCCGCGCCCGCACCGGGTTCTCATCCTCCACGCACATAGTCAAGCAGACTTGACATTTCTATGTCAAGCCTTCTTGACATCGCGACTCGAGCGCGTCGCGATACGCAGGTTTCGTCTCAGTTCTGCCCGATTCCGGGCAGATAATTGACACGGCACCGTCGAACCCGCAAGATCGAGGCGTGCCGGACAGCGACCTCGTGGATCACATCGCGCGGACCACGGGGCTCTCGGCCGCCGAGGCCGGGCGCGTGATCGACGATGTCACGGCCTACTACCGGGAACCCGTCGAGGAGTTCGTCCGCCGCCGCCACAGCGCCCTGCAGGGCCGCGGGGCGAAGAACGCGGAGATCTTCGCGACCCTGTCCGACGAGCTGCGCAGCAGGCTCGTCGCCGCGCCCGATCTCACCGAGCGGCAGCTGCGCCGTCTCATCTACAGCTAGGAGCCCCACCCCAGCATGTGCGGAATCGTCGGATACATCGGTGGCCAGACGGCCGTGGACATCCTCGTCGACGGGCTCACCCAGCTCGAGTACCGCGGGTACGACTCGGCGGGCATCGCGGTCCTCGGCCCGTCGGGCGCCAAGCGAGTGCGCAGCGTCGGCCGCGTCCGCGATCTCGAGGCGGCGCTGCCCAAGCGGCTGGCGGGCAAGACCGGCATCGGCCACACCCGGTGGGCCACGCACGGCGCTCCCTCGGAGCCGAACGCCCACCCGCACACCGACGTGACCGAGCGGATCTTCGTGGTGCACAACGGCATCATCGACAACGCCCGGGACCTCCGCCTCGAACTCGAGGCCGACGGGGTGGAGCTCACCTCCGACACCGACACCGAGGCGGTCGCGCACCTCATCGCCCGCACCGGCGCGGACAACCTGGAGGACGCCGTCCGGCAGACCCTGGCCCGGCTCAGCGGCACCTACGCACTGGCCGTGATCGACACCGAGCACCCCGACCGGATCGTCGTGGCCCGCAACGGCTCGCCGCTGATCCTCGGCGTGGGCGACAAGGAGATGTTCGTCGCCTCCGACATCTCCGCCGTGGTGCGGCACACCAGCCAGGTGGTCCACCTGGACGACGGCGAGTGCGCCACCGTCACCGCGTCCGGGTTCCGCATGTTCAACGCCGACGACAACCGCGCCGTCGCGAAGTCGGCCACCACCGTGGACATCTCGCCCGACGACCTGGAGCTGGGCAACCACAGCCACTTCATGCTCAAGGAGATCGCCGAGCAGCCCTTCTCGCTCGAGCGGATGCTCTCCGGCCGGCTCGACGAACGGTTCGCCACCGCCCGCCTCGACGGCCTGAACCTGGATGCGCAGGCGATGCGCCGGTTCAAGCGCGTCAAGATCCTCGGTTGCGGCAGTGCCTATTACATGGGTCAGCTCGGCGCGTCGCTCATCGAGGAGCTCGCGCGCATCCCCGCGGACGCCGAGCCCGCCAGTGAGTTCCGTTACCGCAACCCGATCGTCGAGCCCGACACCCTGTACGTCGCCGTGAGCCAGTCGGGCGAGACCGCCGACACCGCGTTCGCGGTGCAGGAGGTCAAGCGCAAGGGCGGCACCATCGTCGGCCTGGTCAACGTGGTCGGCTCGACCATCGCGCGCGAGGTCTCGGGCGGCATCTACCTGCACGCCGGGCCCGAGGTCTCCGTCGCCTCCACCAAGGCCAATACGCACATGGCGGTCGGCTTCGCTCTGCTCGCGCTCGCCCTGGGCCGCGTCCGCGACCTCTCCATCACCGACGGTACGCGGATCGTCAAGGGCCTCAAGGCCCTCCCTGCGCAGATCGGTGAGATCATCGACGCCCCCGGCGATGTCGAGCAGGCCGCGAAGCTGCTCGCCGAGGCGCCGAGCCTGTTCTTCATCGGCCGGGTGCGCGGGTACCCGACCGCCCGCGAGGGCGCGCAGAAGTTCAAGGAGATCAGCTACCGGCACGCCGAGGCGTACCAGGCCTCCGAGCTCAAGCACGGCCCGCTCGCGCTGATCAACCCGGAGATGCCGACCGTCGCGATCGTGCCGGACGACGAGCTGCTCGACCGCAACATCGGTGCCCTGCACGAGATCGCGGCCCGCGGCGGCGACATCGTGGCGATCACCAACCCGGGCGTCGACCTGCCCGAGTCCAAGGTGACGCTGACGGTGCCCAAGAACGAGCCCGAGCTGGACCCGATCCTGCTGATGATCCCCACCCAGCTGCTGGCCTACTACGCGGCGCTGAGCCTGGGCCTCAACATCGACCGTCCCCGGAACCTGGCGAAGTCGGTCACCGTCGAATAGGCGGCGGCACGGTCAGTCCCGCTTCGGCCCCACCCACACCTGCTGGGCGTTGACGAACTCGTGGATACCGGCGCGGCCCAGTTCGCGGCCGTAGCCGGAGCGTTTGATCCCGCCGCTGGGCAGCCGCGGGTCGGTCTTGACGATGCCGTTGACGCTGACCTGTCCGGCCTCCAGCTCACGCGCCATGGCCTCGCCGCGCGCGACGTCGGTCCACACGCTCGCGGCGAGGCCGTACGGGGTGGCGTTGGCGAGGTCGACGGCGTGCTCGGCGTCGACCGCCGCCATCACCGCGGCGACGGGGCCGAAGGTCTCCTCGGCGCACGCGGCCATGCCCGGGCGCACGCCGGTCAGCAGGGTGGGCGGGTAGTAGAAGCCGGGGCCGTCGGGCACCGTCCCGCCGAGGAGACAGGTCCCACCGGCGGTGACGGTCTCGGTGACCTGGCGGTGCAGGTTCTCGCGCAGGTCGGCACGCGCGATCGGTCCCACCTGAGTGTCGTCGTGGCGGGGATCGCCCATCCGCAGCGCGGCGAGCCGTGCGCGCAGCGCCTCGACGAACTCGTCGTGCACCGGCCGCTCGACGATGATCCGCTTGGCCGCGATGCAGGATTGTCCGGCGTTGATGATCCGGGACAGCGCGAGCGTCTCGGCCGCGGCCTCGATGTCGGCGTCCGCCAACACGATCGACGGGTCCGAGCCGCCCAGCTCGAGCACGGCGGGCTTGATCTCCGACGCGGCCACGGCGGCGACCGCGGCGCCGGCGCGATCGGACCCGGTGAAGGACACCGCCCGGATCCGGCGGTCGCGGATCACTCCGGCCACGTCGGGGGTGGCCGCCGGGAGGGATGCGAAGACCCCGTCGGGCGCGCCGACCGCGCGGAAGGCACCCGCGATCGCGGCGGCGCAGCCGGGCACGTGCGGATCGTGCTTCATGACCGCGGTGTTCCCCGCCATGAGCGCGGGCGCGCAGAACCGGAAGGCCAGCCAGAACGGGGCGTTCCACGGCAGCACGCCGAGTACCGGGCCGAGCGGCAGGTACTGCACGTAGCTGGATGTGGCATCGGATTCGACGGACTCCGCCGCCAGGTACTGCTCGCCGTGCTCGGCGTAGTGCTCCGCCGCCCATGCCGCCTTGATCACCTCGCCACGCGCCTCGGTGATGGGCTTGCCCATCTCTTCGGTCATCACGTACGCGTAATCCTCGACACCCCTGCGGAGTTCGGCGCCCACTGCGCGCAGCAACCTCGCCCGTTCGGTGAATCCGGTCCGCCGCCAGTCGACGAAGGCGGATTCGGCGCGCTCGAGCGTCGTCTCGATCTCCACGGGCCCGGCGGCCGGAACCTCCCGGATCTGTTCACCGGTCGAGGGATCGATCGCGGTCAGCATCGTGGTCATGGCAGCGTCTCCTCGGTCGTGTCCTGGTGTGTCGTACCGCCGCCGGCGGAACCGTCGTGCACGGTGAAGTCCTCGTCCAGCGTGAAGAAGGACTCGCACCCGTCGTCGGTGATCCGGATGGTGTCGGAGATGCCCACGGTCTTGTCGCCGTCGACACCCCACATCCACGGGATCACGTGGAAGGTCATGCCCGGTTCCAGCGCGGTGAAATCGCCCGGGTTGAGGGACAGGATGTAGCCCTCGTCCCACGACGGCGGGAAGGCGATCCCGATCGAGTAGCCGGACCGGGTCACCAGGCGCGCCCCGACGGTGTTGTCCGAGATGATGCGGCGCACCAGCGAATCGGCGTCGGACACCGTCATACCCGGCCGCATCAGCGACTTCAGTTCCGAGAGCGCCAGCTTCATCCGCTCCTGCGCCTCGAACATGGTGCCCGACAGTTCCCCGTTGACGACCGTGCGCATGAGCGCCGCGTGATAGCGGCGGTAGCAGCCGCCCACCTCCAGGAAGACGTGCTCCCCCGGCTCGATCGTGCGGCCCTCCCAGGTGGCGTGGCCGATCATCGACCGCGGGCCCGACGCGACATAGGGCATCACGGCGGGGAACTCGCCGCCCGCCCGGAACATCGCGGCGCTGATCGCCGCCGCCACGTCGTTCTCCGTGTTGCCGGGCACCGCGGCCTCCAGCCCGGCGGCCATGCCCGCTTCCGCCGCGTGGGCGGCCTTGCGCATCACCGCGATCTCGGCGGCGGACTTGCGCGCCCGGCCGGCCTCGACGATGCCGAAGCAGTCCATGAGCACGCCCTGCTGGAACGAGGTGTGCACGCGGTCCTGCTGGTAGGCGGGGAAGAAGTAGCTGTTGCGCTCGTAGCCCACGCGTTTGGTTCCGAGCCCGCCCTCCTTGAGGGTGAGCACCAGTTCCTGGATGGCATCGCCCGTGTCGGGGTACGGCCGGGTGCGCTCGACCCAGGTCCGCGCGATCACGTTCGACTCCTCCATCGCGCGGGTGATCATGACGGGCTCGTCCTCGAGCGGGACGACCAACGCCTGGAAGAACGAGTACCCGGTGGTCTGGTAGTCGGTGAGGTACATGAGGTTCTCGGGATCGGTGATCACCACCGCGTCGAGCCCTCGCTTGTCCATCCGCTCCCGCAGCTCCGACAAGCGCCGCTCGTACTCCTCGGGTGGGAAGGTCATGTCGTCGCGCGCCCTCATCGCGCCACCTCCGCCACGGCCCGCTCCAGGATGTCGAGGCCCGCGACCAGGTCCTCGTCGGGGATCGTCAGCGGTGGAATGAGTTTGAGGACCCGACCGCCGCTGCCGCAGGGGCCGATGAGCAGCCCCTCGTCGAAGCACGCCTTCTGCACGGCCTTGGCGAAAGCGCCGTCGCCCGTGTCCAGCGCCTGCATCATGCCCTTGCCGCGCACCTCCCAGTCCCGGTCCGGGTGGGCCGCGGCGATCGCCGCGAGCCGCTCGCGCATCGTCTCGCCCTTCGCCCGGACCGCGTCCATCAGCACGTCGTCGGCGAAGTAGTCGAGGGCGACGGTGCCCGCCACCATCGACAGGCCCTGACCGCGGAAAGTACCGGTGTGCGCGCCGGGGGACCAGTGCGCGTCGACCGCGGGCTTGTTGAGGTTCATCGCGATCGGAGTGCCGTAGCCGCCGAGGCCCTTGGCCAGGGTGATCACGTCGGGGTCGAGGTCGTAGCCGTCGAAGCTGAAGTAGCTGCCGGTGCGGCCGCAGCCGGCCTGGATGTCGTCGATGATGAAGAGCGAGCCGGTCTCCCGGGCGAGGTCCTGCACCGCGTGCAGCCAGTCGGGGCTCGCGACGTTCACACCGCCCTCGGCCTGCACGGCCTCCACGAGGAAGGCGGCGGGCGCGGTGTGGCCGCTGGACGGATCCGCCAGGGCGGCGGCGTAGTCGGCGAGCGCGGTCTTCCCGCCGGGCGCGGTCTCGAAGGGCAGGCGGACGACATCGCGCAGGGGCACGCCGGCCCATTGCCGGAAGGCCTCGTTCGCGGTCGCGGCGAGCGCGCCGAGGGTCATGCCGTGGAAGCCGTGGCTGAACGCCACGACCTCGCGCCGGCCGGTGGCCAGCCGTGCCAGCTTGAGGGCCGCCTCCACCGCGTTGGTGCCGGTCGGGCCGGTGAACTGCATGCGGTGGTCCATGCCGCGCGGCGCGAGGATCACGTCATGGAAGCGGGTGAGGAAATCGCGTTTGGTGGTGGTGTAGGTGTCGAGGCTGTGGACGACGCCGTCGGCTTCGAGGAAGTCGATCATGGCGCGCTTCATGTTCGGGTTGTTGTGCCCGAAGTTGAGCACACCGGCGCCGGCGAAGAAGTCGATGTAGCTCTTCCCGGCTTCGTCCACCTGCCGAGCGTTCAAGGCGGACGCGAAGACGGTGGGGAAGTTCCGGCAGTAGCCGCGGACTTCCGATTCCCAGTTCTCGAATGCAGTGGTATCCATGCGAATCCCTCTCGTTCCGTGCGGTTTTCTTCCGTTCAGGGCGGCTCCGGCGCTCCCGTGAGACCCACCAGCAGGCGCGCGGCGGGTTCGAGCAGGGCATCGTCGAAGTCGTAGTCGGCGCTGTGCAGCGGCGCCGTCGTGCCGGTGCCGAGGAGTGCGAACGCACCGGGTATCCGCTGCAGGTAGTAGCTGAAGTCCTCGGAGGCGAGGACCGGTGTCGGCGCGGCGGGATCGTGCCAGTCGGGGCCGAGCACCGTCGAAAGACGTTCCCGCAGTTCGGCCGCCGGCCCCGGATGGTTGACGGTGGCGCCGTAGCGCACGACGGTCCGGACCTCGGCCGCCACGCCGTGCGCCGCGGCGGTGGCCCGGGCGATCTCGTCGATGAGCCTGAAGACGCGGGTGCGCGCACCGTCGTCCGCGGCGCGGATGCTGCCGGCGAGCGAGGCCGACCCGGGCGTGACGGTGGCGGCGCTCTCGGCGCGCAACGACGTGACGGCGACGACGGCCGCCTGCTGCGGCGACATTCGCCGCGCAACGATCTGCTGCAGGGCGACGACGACCGCGGCCGCGGCGAGCACGGGGTCGCGGGTCGCCTCGGGCTGTGAGGCGTGGCCGCCCCGGCCGACCAGCTCGACCTCGAAGGTCCCGTTCGCCGACATCACGGCACCGTCGGGGCACAGCGCCCGGCCGAAGGGCAGTCCGGGCCAATTGTGCCAGCCGAAGACGACATCCACGCCGTCGAGCGCACCGTCGTCGATCATCCCTCGCGCTCCGTGCCCGCCCTCCTCGGCCGGCTGGAACAGCAGGGTGACGGGACCCGGAAGGGATGACCTGTGGCGGTGCAGCCAGCGGGCTGCGGCGAGCAGCGCGGCGGTGTGGCCGTCGTGACCGCACGCGTGCATGACGCCGTCGTTCTCCGAGGCGTACGGCAGTCCCGTCGCCTCCGGAATCGGCATGGCATCGAGGTCGGCGCGCAGCGCCGTGTGCCGCCCGGCGGCGTCCGGCGCGAGCCGGACGACGATGCCCGTGCCCGCACAGGCCTTCCACGCGAGGCCGATCGCGTCGAGTTCGGCGCGCACGGTCGCGGCGGTGACCTGCTCCGCCCACGCGAGTTCGGGGCGGCGATGAAGTTCGCGTCGGAGTTCGGTGGCCCGGGCAACGGTCTCGGCCCAAGATTCGTTCATCGGACCTCCTCGGATGGCGTCCGTCTCGGTCCCTCTCAACGTACCGCCGAATCGGTCCGCACGTCGTCCAACGTCGAATCGTCCGATAGTCGGAGGACTCATCATCCGTTCGGCGGATGCGGTGACGGCGCGCGGCTCCCTACCGTGGGAAGAACCATGGGACCCGAATCTCCGTGCGCCGATGCGCGCCTGCGGGCAGCGCTTCCGCCCGAGCTGTACCGCGTGTTGCACCTGCGCGTGGTGCAGCGGCGCACCGTCGAGCAGACGGCCGCCGCCCTACGGCTCTCGCCGAACACCGTCCGGGTCCGCCAGCACCATGCCCTCGAGGCCCTTCGCGCGGACCTCAGATCCCCCGGGCGATCAGCTCTTTCATGATCTCGTTGGTGCCTCCGTAGATCTTCTGGACGCGCGCCGCCGCGTACATCTGGGCGATCGGGTACTCCATCATGTAGCCGTAGCCGCCGAACAGCTGCAGGCAGCGGTCGATCACGCGACACTGCATCTCCGTCGCCCACAACTTCGCCATCGAGGCCGTGGCGGCGTCCAGGCCACCGGTGATGGCGAGCCCGATGCAGTGGTCCACCAGCGTCTTTCCGGCGAGGACCTCGGCCTTGCACTCGGCGAGCACGAACTTGGTGTTCTGGAAATCGGCGATCGCGCTACCGAAGGCCTTGCGCTCCTTGGTGTACCGGACCGCCTCCGCGAGCGCGGCCTCCGCGGCCGCGACACCGCCGATCGCGATGCTCAGCCGCTCGCGCGGAAGCTGTCGCATCAGCTGGTAGAAGCCCTTGCCCTCGACACCGCCGAGGAGGTTCGCGACCGGAACCCGCATGTCGACGAAGGAGAGTTCGCGCGTGTCCTGGCCGTGCTGGCCGATCTTCTTGAGCACTCGCCCGCGCTCGAAGCCCGGGAGTCCGGCGGTCTCGGCGACGATGAGCGAGATGCCCTTGGCACCCTGGGACGGATCGGTCTTGGCGACGACGATGAGCAGGTCGCAGTGGCTGCCGTTGGAGATGAAGGTCTTGCTGCCGTTGATGACGTACTCGTCGCCCTCGCGGACGGCGGTCGTGCGCACGGCCTGCAGGTCGGAGCCGGTACCGGGTTCGGTCATCGCGATCGCGAGGACCGCATCGCCGGAGGCGGCGCCGGGCAGCCATCGCGCTCGCTGCTCCTCGGTCCCGCAGTCCTCGATGTAGTGCGCACAGATCGTCGAGTGGACGCCGAATCCGAAGGCGGAGTCCCCCGACAGGGCCAGCTCCTGCACGACCACCGAATCGTGGCCGAAGTCCCCGCCGGCACCGCCGAGGGACTCGGGCAGCTCCGTGCACAGCAGTCCGGCCGCGCCCGCCTTGTTCCAGAAATCACGGTCCACCTGGTGCTGCTCGGCCCATCGCTCCTGGTTCGGGGCGGCCTCACGGCGGAAGAACTCCGCGGCGTGCGCGCGCAGCTCCGTGTGCTCGGGGGTCTCCCAGGAAGGGCGGTACTCGGGGAACAGTGCGGTCACGGTGGTCTCTTCTCCAGTTCGATCAACGTACGATACGTTTGTATAGTCCACGATGCGTATGTACAGCGCAACCCCCGAGCCAGTACCATCACGCAGGTGGAAGGGACATCCGTGACCGATCTCCCTGCGACGAGCGACGACCTCACCGCCAAGGCGAGGATCCGCAACGCCGCACTGGAGCTGTTCGCCGCGCAGGGTGCGAGCGCCGTCCCCCTGCGCGCCGTCGCGGCCCGCGCGGGGGTCACCGTCGGCCTCGTGCAGCACCACTTCACGACGAAGGACGGGCTGCGCGGCGCGGTCGAGGAGCAGATCGTCGAATACCACGCCCGGGCGATAGCGAGCGTGCCGGACGAGGGCCCTCCCGCGGAGATCGCGGCCGCACGCGACGCGGCCGTCCGCGAGATGCTGGCCCGGCATCCGGCCGTCGTGGACTACCTGCGCCGTTCCTTCCTCGACCCCGCGGGCTCGCGCCTCTTGATCCGGCTCACCGAGCTCGGCCGCAGCGAGGTGGTGCGGCTGCGTGCGGCCCACCTCGCGTCCACCGACCGCCCCGAGTCCGACCAGGTCATCGCCATGATGGTCCGGCAGCTCGGCACTTTGTTCCTCCAGCCGCTCGTGGACGCGATGTGGGAGCACCTGCGCGAGCCCGGCGCACCGTCGGACGACAAGCCCCGGCTGTCCGTGACCACCGAGCCCGGGCGGCCCCAGGGCTCCTGAGTGTGACGAGGACGAGGTCACAGCGGTCGGAAAGCTCAGTGTCGACTCAGGTTGGGCGCGGTATTCTGGCCTGCGATGTCCGAGACAACTCTTCCCTATCTGCCCATCTCGACGCGCAAGCTCGTGGGCTGGTCGCGCACCACGCCCATCGAGGGGCACGTGCTGTCCACGCCCGACGTGGACCAGATCGCTCGAGCGGTGGCCATCGTCGCCGACGCCGAGGCCGACAAGCCCGCCTACCTGCGCCGCGGCGTCATCGCGCGCGGCCTGGGCCGCTCGTACAACGAGTCGGCGCAGAACTCCGGCGGCCTGACCATCGACATGACGCCGCTCAGCGCGATCCACGACATCGATGCCGACACCGGCATCGTCGAGCTGGATGCAGGCGTCAGCCTCGACACGCTGATGCAGGCGGCGCTGCCCTACGGCCTGTGGGTGCCCGTGCTCCCCGGAACGCGCCAGGTCACCATCGGCGGCGCGATCGCGCACGACATCCACGGCAAGAATCACCACAGCCAGGGGTCGTTCGGCAACCACGTCACCGAGATGACGCTGCTCACGGCCGACGGCAAGGTGCTCACGCTGACCCCGAAGGGGTCGTCCGACGATCCCGACGGTGAGCTGTTCTGGGCCACCGTCGCGGGTGTCGGCATGACCGGCATCATCCTGCGCGCCAAGGTGCAGATGAAGCGCACCGAGAGTGCCTATTTCATCGCCGACACCGAGCGCACCGGCTCACTGCAGGAGACCATCGACCTGCACCTGCAGGATGGCTTCGAGGACGGCTACGAGTACGCGTCCGGGTGGTTCGACGCGATCAGCGCGCCGCCGAAGCTGGGCCGCGGCACCTTCTCCCGCGGCAACCTCGCCACGCTCGACGAGCTGCCCGAGAAGTACCGCAAGAACCCGCTGAGCTTCAACAACAAGCCGCTGTTCAGCCTCCCGAACGTGTTCCCCAACGGCCTGGCGAACAAGTTCGACTTCTCTCTGGTCGGAGAGGCCTACTACCGTGCCGGCGCTCCCAGCACTGGCAAGGTGAAGAACCTCGCGGGCTTCTACCACATGCTCGACGTCTTCGGCGGCTGGAACTACGCGTACGGCCCGGCCGGCTTCGTGCAGTACCAGTTCATCGTGCCCACGGGCAACGAGCCCGAGTTCGTCCGGCTCATCGAGGACATCCAGGCCTCCGGCAATGTCAGCTTCCTCAACGTGATCAAGCTGTTCGGCGACGGTAACCAGGCGCCGCTGAGCTTCCCGTTCAAGGGCTGGAACGTGTGCTTGGACTTCCCCGTCAAGCGGGGCGTCGCCGAGTTCCTCAACGAGCTCGACAAGCGCATCATGGCGATGGGCGGTCGCCTGTACACGGCGAAGGACTCGCGCACCACCTCCGAGCGCTTCCACGCGATGTACCCGCAGATCGACCAGTGGATCGCAACCCGCCGGCGCATCGACCCCACCGGTGTGTTCATCTCCGACCTCGGCCGACGCCTCGAACTCGCCTAAGCACTAAGGAAACGATCCCCATGAAGAACGCCGTCGGCGTCCCCCAGTCCATCCTGCTGCTCGGCGGCACCTCCGAGATCGGCCTCTCGATCGTCGAGGAGTACCTCGCGAAGGGCCCGATCCGCGTCGTGCTCGCCGCGCTGCCGAACGACCCGCTGCGCGAGCAGGCCGTCGCCCAGGTCGAGGCGGCGGGCGCCACCTCGGTCGAGGTCGTCGACTTCGACGCCACCGATTTCGACGGTCACACGAAGACCATCGACGCAGCCTTCGCGGGCGGCGACATCGACGTCGCGATCGTGGCCTTCGCCCTCGACTTCGACGCCGAGGAGCTGTGGCAGAACCAACGCAAGGCCGTGCTGCTGGCGCAGGTCAACTACACCGGCGCCGTGTCCGTCGGCGTGCTCCTGGGGCAGAAGTTCAAGGAGCAGGGCCACGGCCAGATCATCGCGATGAGCTCGGTGGCGGGCCTGCGGCCCCGTCGGAGCAACTTCGTCTACGGCTCCTCCAAGGCCGGCTTCGACGGCTTCTACCTCAACCTGGGCCAGGCCCTCGAGCCCTTCGGCGGCTCCGTGCTGGTCGTCCGCCCGGGCATGGTGCGCACCAAGTTCTCCGCGCACGTCAAGGAGGCCCCGCTGACGATCGACAAGGACGTCATCGGCCGCCTCGCCGTCGACGCCGCGATCGCCGGCAAGTCGCTCATCTACGCGCCCGCGCCGTGGGGCTTCGTGAGCTTCGGGCTCAAGAACATCCCCCAGCCGATCTTCAAGAAGCTGCCGATCTAGGGCTGTCCATGACCCGCGACGAAGCCGTCTACGCTGACCCGCGTGACTGAACAGCGCACCGTCGACGCCCCCGACGCCCCTGTCCGGGCCCGGGACCTGGCCCTCGACCTCGCCGCCGCCGTGATCCTCGCGGCGGCGGTCGGCGTCATCGGGTGGCTCGCCATCCGTTCGGTCGACTGGCCCGCCTACAGCAGCTCGAACGTCACGCGGGCCTTCGCGACCGTCGGGCAGGTCGCCGCGATCGCGGTGCTCACCGCCTGCGCGCTGGTCCTCTCCCACGCCCGACGGTGGCCCGCCCGTCTCGCCCGGCTCGTCTCGTTCGCGACGGTCGCGGGATTCGTCACGCTCACCCTGGCGCTGCCGCTCGGCGGTACGAAGCTGTACCTCGGCGGCATCTCCGTCGACCAGCAGTTCCGCACCGAGTACCTCACGCGCCTCACGAGCTCACCGCGGCTCGCCGACATGACCTACGCGGACATGCCCCCGCTGTACTCGCCCGGCTGGTTCTGGCTCGGCGGGCGGTTCGCGAGGGCGTTCGGGATGGACGGTTGGGAGGCGTACCAGCCCTGGGCGATCATCTCGCTCGCGGTGGCCGCGTCGATCGCGCTCGCCCTCTGGCTGGCCGTGTGGAGCCCCGCCCGCGCGATCGCCGCGACGCTCGCGACCACGGTCGCGATGCTGCTCTACGGGTCGTCCGAGCCCTACGGCGCGGCGGTCGCGATCGTGCTCCCGCCCGTGCTGATCATCGCCTGGTACGCGATCCTGCGCGGCCATCGCGGCGCGATCGCGCTGGTCGGTGTGTACCTCGGCGTCGCGGTCTGGTTCTACACGCTCTACCTCGGGGTCGCGGCCTTCGTCGTCGTGCTGATGGGCGTGGTCGCGCTGATCGCCGCGTGGGTGCGCGAGCGCCGGTTCGCATGGCGCTACCCGGTACGCGTCGCCGCGATGGGCATCATCGCCATCGTCATCGGCACGCCGGCCTACGGCCCGTTCCTGCTGCGCGCCCTCCGCGACGGCACCGACCCCAAGGGCTCGGCCTTCCATTACCTGCCCGAACAGGGCTCCGTACTGCCCTTCCCCATGCTGCACTTCTCGCTGCTCGGCGCGCTCGCGCTGATCGGCATCGTCTGGATCCTGGTGCGCGCCCGGACCTGCCTGCACGCCCAGGCCCTCGGCCTCGCGGTCGGCGGGGTGTACCTCTGGGCGCTGCTGTCGATGGTCGCAGCCCCCGCCGGGACCACGCTGCTGGGCTTCCGCACCGAGCCGGTGCTGCACATCCTGCTGGCCGCCGCGGGCGCGCTCGCTGCGGTCTCGCTGGTCGGCTCGCTCGGCGAGGGCTACCCCCGGTACCGACAGGCCGGGATCGTGCTCGGCGCGCTGGCCGCGGTCGGCGTCGCGCAGACGATCCCCGCGCAGCTGGCCGGCGAGATCGCCGTCGCCTACTCCGACACCGACGGTGACGGCCACCGCGGCGACCGCCGCCCCGCCGGCGCGGAATCGTCGTACAAGGACGTGGACGCGGCGATCCTGGCCGCGACCGGAAAGCCCCGGACCGACACCGTGGTGCTCACCGCCGACTACGGCTTCCTCGCGATCTACCCGTACTGGGGCTTCCAGAACCTCACCTCGAACTACGCGAACCCGTTGGCGCACTTCAGCGCCCGGTCGGCGTTGATCGAGTCGTGGGCGAAGCTGGACACGCCGGACGAGCTGATCCGCGCGCTCGACGCCACGCCCTGGCGCGCCCCGACCGCGTTCGTGTTCCGACGATCCGCCGACGGCCTGTCGCTGCGCCTGGCCGAGGACGTCTACCCGAACGACCCGAACGTACGCCGGTACACCGTCGTGTTCCCCGAGAAGCTGTTCGAGGACCCCAGGTTCGCCGTCACCGAGACGGGCCCGTTCGTCGTGATCGTGAGGAAGTGACCGATGTCGATCTCTCTGCGTGACCTGATGCAGCGCCGGAGCCTGCTGCCCGAGTCGCTCGACAACGTCCTGTCCGGCCCGGGCCGGACGGTCCGCGGCCTGCGGATCGTGGTGACCGGGGCATCGTCGGGCATCGGGCGTGAGGCGGCGCTCCAGCTGGCCGGGCGCGGAGCCCACGTGATCGCGGTGGCGCGGCGCGAGCAGGAGCTCGAGGAGCTCTGCGCGCTGACCGGCGGCGAGTACCGGGTGTGCGACCTGACGGACTCCGACTCGATCGACGGGCTGCTCACCAATCTCGGCGAGGTTGACGTGCTGATCAACAACGCCGGCCACTCGATCCGGCGGACCATCGCCGATTCCACCGACCGGTTCCACGACTATCAGCGCACGATGAACCTGAATTACTTCGCGGCCGTGCAGCTCTCGCTCGGCGTGCTACCGGGGATGATCGAGCGGGGCCGCGGTCAGATCGTCAACGTGTGCACCTGGGGCGTGCTCGCCAACACCTTTCCCAAGTTCTCCGCCTACGCGGCGTCCAAGAACGCGCTGTCGATCTTCGGGCGCAGCCTCAACGCGGAGCGACCGCATCCGGGCGTGCACGCGACCAACGTGTACTTCCCGCTGGTCCGCACCGAGATGATCGCCCCGACGACCGAGTACTCCGGCGCCTCGGCCCTCGAGCCGGACGAGGCCGGGCGGTGGCTCGTCCGGGCCGTGACGCACCAGCCGGTCGAGGTCTCGCCCGCCGCGCTGCGTGCGCTGCTCCCGGTCGTCGACCTGTTCTCGCCCGCAACGACGGACCGCACCATCGCGTCGCTGACCTGACCTCGGGCTCTCGGCGGTTTCCCGGAGCAACTTTGATATGCCTCACCTAAATAGTCCGCTAGGATTCCGCAGGTGATGACACGATCCCTCGCCCGACGACTCGCGCCCGCAGTCGTCCTGTTGGCCGCCACCGTCGGCATCAGCTCCTGCTCGAACTCGAACGACGACGCCAAGAACTCGGGCAACACCGAGGTCGCGACCGGCGGCGAGCGGTTCGGCACGGCCGACGCGGAGACCGCCAAGCTCGGCACCGACGCCGCGCCCGGCGTGTTCCCCCGCACCATCAAGCACGCGCGCGGCGTCACCGAGATCCCGAAGAAGCCGGAGCGCATCGTCGTGCTCGACAGCGGCGAGCTCGACTCCGTGATCACGCTCGGCATCAAGCCGGTCGGCATGGTGGTCACCGACGGTGCCAGCCCCGTTCCGACCTACCTCGCCGACAAGGTGCAGGGCGTCGAGACCGTGGGCAAGAACACCACCCTGAACCTCGAGGCCATCGCCAAGCTCAAGCCCGACCTGATCCTCGGCAGCCAGCTGCGGGTCGACAAGCAGTACGACCAGCTCTCGGCGATCGCGCCGACCGTCTTCTCCATCCGCCCGGGCTTCCCGTGGAAGGAGAACTTCCGCCTCATCGGCGCCGCGGTCGGCGAGGAGCAGAAGGCGAAGGACGCGCTGAACTCCTACGCCGACAACGCCAAGGCGCTCAGCGCGCGCTTCACCGGCGCGAAGCCGACCATCTCCCTCGTGCGGTTCATGCCGAACCGACTGCGCCTGTACGGCAACAAGTCGCTGATCGGCGTGATCCTGCAGGACGCGGGGCTGCCGCGCGCGGGCAAGCAGGGCATCGACGAGCTGGCCACCGAGATCTCGCTGGAGAACATCTCCCAGGCCGACGGCGACTACATCTTCTACTCCAGCTACGGCAAGCCCGAGAACACCGGCGAGACCGCCGCACTCGCCAATCCGGGCTGGACGCAGCTGAGCGGCGTGCAGAAGGGCAAGGCCTTCCGCGTGGACGACGACGTCTGGTACCTCGGCCTCGGGCCGACCGGCGCCAACCTCATCGTCAAGCAGCTGGGCGAGTACCTGGCGAAGTAGGCGGCCCACCCGCTGAAATGTGCGCCCCAGCGGCGCTGGATCTGCGCCGCTGACGCACTGCCCGCCCTACAGGCCGCGGGCGGCAAGGGCCTCGCCGAGCAGATCCGCGTCGCGGATCAGGCGGACCAGCACCGTCGGGAGAACGCGGACGAGGGAGGCGCGCTGCCCGCGCGCCCAGGCCGCCTCGCGGGTCTGCCGGACGACGGCGATCACCGTCGGGATGGAACGGATCGTCAGGGCCACGAGCAGCTCGACGCGCCACCCGAGGACCCGCCCCGCGAGCGCCGCGAGGTCGCTCGCGCGGGTGGTGAAGACGAGCAGATTGCCCGCCAGGACGCCCACCACGAGCTGTCCGACGGGGCCGATCGCGGCCCGGGCGCCGTCGGCGACGCCCTGGCTGATCAGGTAGAACGCGGTGAGCACCACCGCGAACAGCAGCGCCGGGCGCAGGGCCCGCCACAGGTGCACGGGCCGCAGTCGCGCGACTGGGAAGAGAGCGGCCACGACCACCGCGGACACCGCCAGCGGCACCGGGCGCGGCACGATCGCGAGGAGGGTGACCAGCGCCAGCATCGCGACCAGCTTCGCCGCCGCGGGGGTGCGGTGCAGCGGCGAATCGCGCGGGAGATATCGACCGATCACGGGCGCATCACCGCGCCGCCAGCTCGCGGTAGAAGGCGATCGCTTCGCCGGGGGCCGCGTCGTGGACCACGGCACCGTCGTCCATGACGAGCACACGGTCGAAGTCCTCGAGCATGTCCAGGTGATGCGTCAGAAGGATCACCTGCTGCTCCAGCGCGGCGAGCCGGTCCCGGACCTTGAGGACGTTGCGCAGGTCGAGCAACGTCGTGGGCTCATCGCAGACGAGGATCTCCGGCTCGGTGACCAGCACCGACGCGAAGGCGAGCATCTGCTTCTGGCCGGAACTGAGCAGCTGCGCCGGCGCGTCGAGATGGTCGGCCAGGCCGAACTCGCCGAGGATCTCCGCGACGCGACGGGAGACCTCGGCATCGTCGGGACCGCCGCGCCGGGAGCGACCCGGCGGGCGCAGGGACAGGGCGACGTCCTCGGCGGGCGTGGGCATGACGATCTGCGCGGACGCGTCGGCGAACATGAAGCCCACCTTCCGGCGCACCTCGGACCGCTTCGCGCGGACGTCCAGGCCCAGGGTCTCGACGGTGCCGCGGTCGGGGACGACGAGGCCGTTGAAGGTGCGGGCCAACGTCGACTTGCCGGAGCCGTTGGCGCCGATGATGCCGATCCGCCGCTCCGACAGCACCGCGGTGATGCCCCTGAGCACCGGTCGGTCGTCGAAGGCGTGGTGGACGTCATCGAGGCGGATCATCGTGGGCCGGGCGCCCGCTTCGCGATCGCCGGGTAGGCCCGCACCACGGTGACCACGACGAGTGCGGTGATGACGACCTTGATCAGGTCGCCGGGCACGAACTGGAATCCCAGCGTGAGCTTGGCGAACAGGCCCGAGCCGGTGCGCCAGCCGAGCCAGGGCAGGCCGACGGCGTAGACGATCACCATGAGCCCGATGACGTTCGCGAGGCCGATCAGGATCGGGTTGGTGCGGCCCCACTTGTCGACGAGCCACCCCGTCACCAGGGCCCCGACGATGCCGCCGATGAGGAAGCCACCGGTGGGTCCGGTGAGCACCGCGAGCCCGCCGCGGCCCCCGGCTCCGATGGGCAGGCCGACCACGATGAGCAGCACGTACAGCGCCACCGACGCGCCGCCCCAGGGGAAGCCGAGCAGTGAGGCCGCGAGCATGAACCCCAGCGTCTGCAGAGTGATGGGCGCGATGCCGCTGATCGTCACGGTGGGGAGCGCGAGCACCGCGGTGAGGGCGGTGAAGACGGCGATCAGGGCGAGGTCGCGCGGCGTGGCGCGATAGGTGGCGGCGTTGAACACGGTTCAAGAAGTATCGGGGCGCTCGGCTAGAGTCAAGTCCGTGGCCATCAACCGCTCGGACGTGCTGACCTCCGCGATCGGCGTCCTCGACCGATCGGGACTGCCGGACCTGACGATGCGGCGCGTGGCGGCCGATCTGGGCGTCGCGCCGGGCGCGCTCTACTGGCACATCCCCAACAAGCAGTCGCTCCTCGCCGGCATCGCCGACACCATCCTCGCCGACCCGTCGCTGGCCGCCGCCGCCTCCAAGTCGCGGATGCGGTGGGACCGTCAGCTGACCGGGTACGCGCACGCCCTGCGGTCCGTCCTGCGCAAGCACCGCGACGGTGCCGAGGTCGTGTCCGCATCGCTGGCCTCGCAACTGGGCACCAGCAACCTGCAGTCGCAGATCGCCGAGATCGCGGTCTCCGCGGGCGCGGGCGCGGCGGACGCGAACGCCGTCGCGCTGGCCTTGACCCACTTCGTCGTCGGTTTCACCTTCGAGGAGCAGACCCGCGAGGCCATGGCCCTCGCGGGCGCCGCCGCGGGCGAGGTGGACCGGACCGCGACCGACCGCGCCTTCGCGGGCGGCGTCGACCTCATCGTGGACGGCCTGCGCGCCCGCGTCGCCGCACCGGCCTGAGCCGGGCACCGTCGGTCCCCGGAACCACGCGGTGCGCGAGCCCGCTACTCGGACAGGTCGACCGCGCGGTCCACGGCGTAGCCGTAACCGGCCAGTCCGAACCCCGCGATCACGCCGGACGCGATCGGCGAGACATAGGAGTGGTGCCGGAAGGACTCGCGGGCGTGCACGTTGGAGATGTGCACCTCGAGGATGGGGATCTCGGGGATCACCAGTGCGTCGGCGACCGCGACGGAGGTGTGTGTCCACGCCGCGGGATTGATCACGATCGCGGAGAATTCCCGGTTCCGCGCGATGTCGTGGATCCAGCCGATCAACTCCGCCTCGTCGTTTGTCTGCCGGACATCGACCTCGGCGCCACGGGCGGCGGCCGTGCGCATGCAAAGGTCCACGATATCGGCGTACGAATTCTCCCCGTACACCTCCGGCTGGCGCACTCCCAGCATGTTCAGGTTCGGTCCGTTGAGCACCAGAATGCGAGGTCCCATGGGTTGAGAGCCTAGTCGTCCCGGATACTTCGGAATTGAGATCGTTATCCCACGGCGTGCGCATCCGATCCGCGGATCATGTAATGTTCGACGTATTCGCAATCTGGAAGGGAGGGCCTGATGACTACGTTCGCGGCCAAATTGAATCGACTTTTCGAGGTCGTACATCCCGCAGACCGAGGGCCCTACACCTCCTCGGAGTTCTGCAGGATGGTCGAGGAGGGCGGCGGCAAGCTGTCCGTGCCGTACCTGTCACAGCTGCGCTCGGGCCGGAGCTCGCGACCCGCGTACGACATGGTGGCGTCGATCGCGCAGACCTTCGGTGTGCGCGCCGAGTACTTCTCCGACCCGCTGTACGAGCGCGAGATCCTCGCCGACCTCGAACTGACGCGGGAGCTCCGCGAGTCGGGGATGCTCGAGATGGCGCGGCGTTCGACCAAGCTGTCGGCGGACCGTCGTGCGGCGCTCGCCGGGCTCCTCGCCGAACTCGAGGCGGAGGACGGAACCGAGGGCGCGGCCGGATAGGCCGTTCCCACTCCGGCGGCGATTCGACCCGCTCCCGACGTCGAGGGCTCAGCGCACCCGCTCCAACAGTGGCGACGGGGTGTGCTGGGCCCTTTTCGTCACTGCGGCCGTCCAGCGTGCCGTCCGCCAGCCCGACGGTGGCTCGAGATCGACCGCGTGCACCGAACCGTAGGGCGCCGTCCGGTCCAGCCAACGGGCCACCGCGGCGGCCCGCTCGGAGGGGGCCGCGTCCGCGAGCATGCCGGCGCCGGGGCTCGCGAGCATCGCCCAGCCGTCCAGCACGACGACCGCCCGCGCCTCGGCCGTCTCGACCCATCCGCCGCCGGGACGCACCACCGCCTCGAGGTCCGGGAACAGCTCGGTGACCTGCTCGTAGGCCGAACGGAACCGCAACCACTCCCGGGCGGCGATGAGCATGGACGCGAGCCACGACGCCATCAGCACCAGCGTCCAGCCCGCGAAACCGGCGTCGAGCATGAACCGGTTGAGCCGGAGCACCCACACGCCCACCTGCAGGCGTTGCAGGAGGAATCCGCCCGCGATCACGTTTGCGACCGCCACCACCGCCAGGATCACGCCGCCGAGCGCCAGGATGCGCAGCTGGACCCGGTGGGTACGGGTGCGCTTGGACACCCGCCACGCCGCGACCGCCACGATCAGCGAGGTCACCCCCAGGCACGTGTAGACGAGGGCCGTCTCGACCGCGAGGCCGAACGCCCGGCCGAAGCCGAGCCCCGTCGGGTCCCCGAGGCGGGCCAGCACGCTCCCCGTGCCGATCACCACTCCCACGACGACGAACGCCACCGCCCACGCGGTGATCCTGTCGCGGGTGAGCACCCCGTCCAGCGCGAACGCGAACACGAGCGCGCCGAAGCAGGCCACGAGCAGCAGCATCCGCTGGATCGTCACCACTTCCAGCTCATCGAGCCCACCGCCGATCATCCAATCCCGGATGACGGGCGTGTCGATGGTGACCATCACCGCCAGCGCGATCGCGGTCAGCAGGGCGCCGCCGGCGGGAGGGTTCCGATTGGTCTGCCACCTGCTGAACCTCTCCAGCGCGCCGAGCCAGAGGATCGGCGCGACGAGCGAGGCGATCATCCGAGCAGCTCGTCGACCACGGAGTCGACGCGGGTGAGCGTGTGCCCGGCCTTGACGCGGCGCACCAGCAGCGTCGCGAAGGACTCCGCCTCCTCCTCGCGCCTCGCGGCCCGGCCACTGTCCGGATCGGCGGAGCACCCCTCGTCGTGCCCCAGTACCAGGTGCCCGAGTTCGTGGGCCAGGGTCTGCTCGAACGTTGCGACGCCCGTGGACACGACCAGCAGGTCGCGCTCGTCCGACCGCAACCACATTCCGAACACCCCGACCGGCATCGTCATCCGCTGCACATCGATCCGTCGGCCCAGGTAATCCGCGTAGGCGGCGACCACCTCGGCGATGGTGACGGGGCCCGAACCGGACGACGGGGTGACCGCACGCACGACGGAGCGCACTGCCCTCGTCGGTCGGTCGGATCCCCTCATGCACGAAACGATACGTCGGTTCGTCGGTTCGTAGTACACCAAGCGGTCGGTAGTGATCCGTCACTGGAAATCCACGAGGTCGCGGGCGTCTAGACTCGCGGAGTGCCCGAACCGTCCGTCACGGCCCGCGCGGCCCGCACGACAGCCCGGACCGCCGCTATCACCGGCGTCCTCGGCGTGCTGTTCGCGCTGCTCACGCCGTTCATGCCGGTGCAACAGACCACCGCGGCCCTCGACTGGCCGCAGAGCGGCTCCCTCGACCCGGTGGCCGCGCCGCTCGTCTCCTACGTTCCTGATCGGGTCACCGTCTCGGTGCCCTGCACGGCCGTCGCCGAGCTGCCCGGCGGGACCGGGACCCTGGTCGCGACCGGCCCCGTCGACTCGCCGGACACCCTCCGACGGGGCCTCTCGATCGCGGTCAACACGCTGCCGGACCAGCGGCGCCTACTCGAGGTGGTGGTCCGCAACACCCCGTTGCTGACCGTCGACGTGGCGGCGCTCGCCGCGCCGAACTGCGGCGCAATCGTCTTCACGGGCGATTCCAAGACGGTGAAGGCCGAGGTCACGGGCATCACCGCACCGGACGGGCAACCGATCCGCGGCAGCAAGGACAACGGCTTCGACTACCGCCCGCAGATGGTCGGCGTGTTCACGAGCCTGCACGGCGCGGTCGCCGACGCCACGAGAATTCAGTTTCACGCGGACATCGACACCCGCTACTCGACGGTGCCCGCCCCTGCCCGCTGGGTGGTGATCGTGCTCGCCGTCGTGCTGATCCTGGCGAGCCTGGTCGCGCTGCACCGGCTGGACGTCGCGGCGGACGGCCGGCGGCACCGTCGGGTCCTGCCGGACGGCTGGTGGCGGCCCTCCAAGCTGGACAGCACCGTCATCGCCCTGCTGGTCGCCTGGCACTTCATCGGGGCGAACACCTCCGACGACGGCTACATCCTCACGATGGCCCGCACCGCGAGCGAGGCGGGGTACACCGCCAACTACTACCGCTGGTACGGCGCGCCGGAGACCCCGTTCGGCTGGTACTACCAGGCCTTCGCGTGGCTCGCGCACTTCTCGACCGCGAGCCCGTGGGTCCGGCTGCCCGCGCTGATCTGCGGAATCGCGACCTGGCTCATCATCAGCCGGGAGGTCGTCCCGCGCCTCGGCCGCGCGGCGCGGTCGCGGTTCGCGCTGTGGGCCGCCGGCGGCGTCTTCCTGGTGTACTGGTTCGCCTTCAACAACGGCCTGCGTCCGGAGCCCGTGATCGCGCTGGGTGCGCTGCTGACCTGGTGCTCGGTCGAGCGGGCGATCGCCACGGGCCGGGTGCTGCCCTTCGCCGCCGCCGCGATCATCGCGGGCTGGACCGTCGCCGCCGGTCCGACGGGCATCATGACGGTCGCGGCACTGCTCGCCGGGGTCCGCCCGGTGGGTCGGCGCATCCTCGCGCGGGCCCGCAGCGGCCGGCTCGACCGGCGCCTCGTCATCACGGCGTACGTGGCGCCCGTGCTGGCGGGCGGCGTCCTACTGGTGCCGATCATCTTCTCCAAGCTCACCGCTTCGGCCTTCGTGGCCAAGACCCTCATGCAGTCCGACGTGGGCACCGTCGTCGACACCAAGAAGTGGTACAACGAGATCGACCGGTACTCGGCCCTGTTCACGTTCACGGCCGACGGCGGCGTCGCCCGACGGTTCGCGGTCCTGGTCACCGTCCTGTGCCTGCTGCTCGCGGGCGCGGTTCTGCTGCGCAAGGGCCGCATTCCGGGCGCGAGCCTCGGCCCCGGTCGACGACTCCTCGCGGTCACCTTCGGCGGCCTGCTGCTGCTGATGTTCACCCCGACCAAGTGGACCCACCAGTTCGGCGCGTTCGCCGGCCTCGCGGGCGCGCTGGCGGCCCTCACCGCGATCGCCATCGCCCCCACGGCGATGCGGTCGCCCCGCAACCGCGCGCTCACCGCGGCCGGAGTGTTCCTCGTCCTCGGGCTGTCCTTCAGCGGCCCGAACGGCTGGTGGTACGCCAGCAACTACGGCGTGCCCTGGGGGGAGTCGACGGTGCTCGCGCTCGGCGGGATCTTCTTCGCGGCGTGCGGCGTGTCCGTGCTGGCCGCAGGCTGGATCCACTTCCACGAGCCCCAGCCCGCGCCGGTGCCCGGCCTCGTGCGACGCGCCATCGGCGTCGCCGGCCGGCAGTCGCCGCTGAGCTGGGCCGCGGGCACGGTCGTGGTGTTGTGCGTCGGCTCGATGGTGGCGACGACGACGCTCACGCAGTTCTCGTCCTTCTCCAACGGCAAGGCGAACCTGCAGGCCCTCACGGGCAAGGAGTGCAACCTCGCCGACTTCGTGCTCACCGAGCCGGACCCCACGTCCGGCCTGCTGCTCCCGCTGGACGGGAACACGCGGGACGGGCTGGCCGGGCCCGGCACCACCGGTGTCTCGCCCGACGGGGTGCCCACCATCATCAACGCCACCACCAGCTCGAACACCGACGACTCCAGCACCTCGCTCGACGCGATGGCGCGACTCCCCCAGGACACGACCTCCGGCCGTACGGCGACCGCCGGGATCAACGGCTCGCACATGCGGCTGCCCTACGGCCTCGACCCGGCGCGGACCCCTGTTCTGGGCTCGTACTCACAGGAGTCGCAGTCGATGGCGAAGATCGTCTCGAAGTGGTACCCGCTGCCGGCCGCCGCTGCGGACCAGTCGCTGATCACCCTGTCCGCGGCCGGCCGGTTCACCGACGACGAGCTCTACCTCGAGTACACGACCGATCCCACCGGGCCGGGCGCGCAACCGAAGGTCGCCGGGAAGAAGGCCCTCATCGACATCGGGCCCAAGCCAGCCTGGCGGAACCTGCGGCTCCCGCGCACCGACCTCCCCGCCGATGTCACGGCGATCCGGGTGGTCGCCGTCGACGACGACCTGGCCATCGACCACTGGCTGGCGGTGACGCCGCCGCGGGTGTCCAAGCTCGTCACCGCGCAGCGGCTGATCGGCTCCACCGAGCCGGTGCTGCTGGACTGGACCTCAGGGCTGGCGTTCCCGTGCCAGCGCCCGTTCACGCACCGCAACGGAGTCGCCGAGGTGCCGCAGTGGCGGATCACGCCCGACCAGAACCTGTCGCCGGTGACCACGGAGTGGGAGGGCACGCTCGGCGGCGGCCCGCTCGGGTGGACGCAGATGCTGCTGCAGCAGGAGAAGATCCCCGCCTACCTCCGGGCTGACCTGGGACAGGACTTCGGCGACGTGATGCGGCTCGTGCCGTACTCGCAGGCTCGTGCGGCGGATCTCACACTGGGCACCCGCACCGTCTGGGGGACGCACGTCGAGGCGCCGATCCGCAAGGACAAGACGGATTCCTGACCGCATTTCCTGACCTGCGGCATCGCACCGACTGAGAATCCGGTAAGCGATCGGACGAACACCGGCGGGCGAATCGGTTCTCACAGCCGACTCGAATACCATGAGCACCCGTGCCCGTGCCTACGTCCCGCTCCGAGTCGGAGCCCGCGCAGCGGCCCACCGCCGGCGATGCTCCTCGCGGCGTCGCCGTCGCCCGGATCGCGGCGGTCGTCGCCGGCGCGGTCGGCCTGCTGCTGTGCCTGCTGACCCCGCTCCTGCCCGTCCAGCAGACCACCGCCTCGTTGGATTGGCCGCAGCTGCAGCCCGGCGCGCAGAGCGCGAACACGACCGCCTCCCTCGTCTCGCAGTCCCCCGCGGACCTCACGGCGACGGTGGCGTGCTCGGTGATCGCGCGCGCCGCGCAGTCCGGCGGCACTGTGCTCTCGACGCTGCCCGTCGGCACCGGCCCGGCCCGCGATCTGGGGCTGACGGTCACCGTCGGGGCTCCCGGTCCCGGACAGTCGGTGACGGTGGCCTCCCGCAACGCCGTGATCACCGCCGCTCCGATCGACCGGGCGCGCGCCTGCTCGCAGCTCCGGATCTGGTCGAACCCCACCGAGGTGGGGGCGCGGTTCGAGGGCACCGACATCTCCGGCACCGTTCCGACGGAGAACCGTCCCGTGATGGGCGGTGTGTTCACCTCACTGAGCCCCGCGGACGTCGCCGCGGCCGGACCCGGTCTGCGCCTGCACGCCGAGGTCGACACCCGGTTCGAACTACATCCCGCGCCCCTCAAGGCCGTTGCGATGACGATCGGCCTGCTGTGCGTGATCGCCTCCCTGGTCGCGCTGTGGCTCCTGGACCGGAGCTTCGGCTACCACCGCCGGACCCCGCGCCGCCCGCTGTGGCAGCTCATCCGGCCCCGCCCGGTCGACGTGGCCGTGATCGGCGGCCTCGTCCTGTGGACCTTCCTGGGCGCCGGGAGCTCCGACGACGGCTACATCCTGTCCATGGGCAAGGTGGCCCCCGAGGCCGGTTACACCGCGAACTACTACCGCTTCTTCGGCGCCCCGGAGGCGCCCTTCGACTGGTACTACTCGTTCCTCTCGCACTGGGGATCCGTCTCGTCGAACGCGCTGTGGATGCGGCTGCCGATGCTGGCCGCGGGCGTCGTCGTCTGGCTGCTGCTCAGCCGCGTGCTACTGCCCCGGCTCGGCCCGGCGATCCGTCGCTACCCGCTCGCCGTCTGGGCGGCCGCCGCGATGCTGCTGGCGTTCTGGTTCCCGCTCGCCTCGGGCCTGCGCTCGGAGCCGATCATCGTGCTCGGCACGATCGTCACCTGGGCCGCCGTGGAGCGGGCCGTCGCAACACACCGCGCGCTGCCGGCCGCGGTCGCGGCCCTGGCCACGGGCCTCACGCTGGGCCTCGCGCCGCAGGGCGTCATCGCCGCCGCGTTGCTGCTGGCCTCGTCGGCCGCGGTGCTGCGGGTCCTGATCGCCCGGCGCCGCGAGGCCGGCCTCGCGGCGCTCGTCCTGCCGATCGTTGCGGCGGGCGCGGTGATCGTGCCGATCGCCTTCCGCGACCAGTCGCTCGCATCGGTGGCCGAGGCCATTCGCATCCGCCTCGAGGTGGGCCCGGCGGCGCCGTGGACGCAGGAGTACCTGCGCTTCTTCTTCCTCACGGTGAACACCAACGACGGCTCGCTGGTCCGCCGCGTGCCGGTCTACCTCTTCGTCATGTGCCTGTTCGTCGCACTGTTCATGATGCTGCGCGGCAGGCGCATCCCGCGCATCGCGCCGGGCCCCGTGTGGCGCCTCGTCGGCGCGGTGTTCATCGGCGCAGCGCTGCTTTCTCTCACGCCCACCAAGTGGACGGTGCACTTCGGGGTGTACGCCGGGCTCGCCGCCGCCCTCGCCGCGGTGACGACGGTGGCCGTGGTCGAGGCCGCGCGCACCTCCGTCCGAAACTTCACCTTCTTCCTCTGCGGCATGATCTTCGCGCTGGCCGCGGCCTTCGCCGGGTACAACCTGTGGGCGTGGCCGTACCTGTGGGGCGTGCCCTGGTTCGACCGCCAGCCGGTGCTGGCCGGCATCAGCTTCAGCGGGGCACTCCTGGTGCTCGCGGGCCTGACCGGGGCCCTGGCCGCGTGGCAGCACTTCCGGATGGACTTCCGCCGGCGCGGCGAGGGCGGCCTGGTCGAGGACGGCACCGTCGACGATGCCGCGCTCGAGGACGCCGATCTCGCCACCCACACCCGCGCCGATCACGACCAGGCGGTACGTAGTCGCCGGCGCCTGCAGCTGGCCTCGCTGCCGCTGGTCGTCGTGCTCGGCATGCTCGTGCTCGGCGAGGGCGCGATCTTCGCCAAGGCGGCGGTCTCCAACCCGTCGACGTACACCGTCGCGAAGGGCAATCTCGACGCGCTGCGCGGCGACAGCTGCGGTATGGCTAACAAGGTCCTCGTGGAGACCGACCCCAACGCCGACATGCTGACCTCCGCCGACGGCCGCCCGGCCGCTCAGGCGCTCGTCGGGGCGGGATCGCACGGATTCACTCCCGACGGTGTCGCGAACGAGCTCAAGCCGCTCCCGATCAGCTCCGCACCGGGCCAGATCAACATGGCGTCGCCGATCACGCAGCCCTTCACCTCCACTGCGGCGACCGCCGGGACCGGCGGCGGCCAGGGCCCGAAGACCATCAACGGGAGCACGGCCGCCCTGCCCTACGGCCTGGACCCCGCGCGCACCCCGGTGGTCGGCTCGTACGGCCAGAACACCGTGCCCGCCGAGCTGTTCAGCGACTGGTACACGCTCCCGTCGCGCTCCGCCGACCGGCCACTGGTCACGTTCGCGGCGTCGGGCTCGATCGCCTCGGTCGGCCCGACGGGCAAGAAGGAGTACGGCCAGCCGGTGAATCTGGAGTGGGCGGAGCGCCGTCCGGACGGCTCGCTCGGTGCGCGCGGATCGCTGGATCCGATCGATCCCGGGCCGAACAAGCCCTGGCGCAACCTGCGATTCCCGATGGAGGCCATCCCGGCTGCCGCGAACGTCGTCCGCATCCACGTGCGCGACCCGAACCTCGGCGCGCAGGACTGGGTCGCCGTGACGCCGCCGCGGGTGCCGCGGCTGCGCACGCTCCAGGAGGTCGTCGGCAGTACGGACCCGGTTCTGCTGGACCTGCTTGTGGGCCAACAGTTCCCGTGCCAGCGCCCGATGGCGATCCGCAACGGCGTGTACGAGCTCCCGAAGTGGCGCATCCTGCCGACGCGCAAGGACGCGCTGTCGACGTCGTCGACGTGGCAGGCGCGCGAGGCCGGAGGCCTGCTGACGGTGCCCGACACACTCCTGAGCACGACGACCCTGCCCACCTACATGTCGGGCGACCTCGCCCGCGACTGGGGTGACCTGCAGAAGTACACGCCCATCGTCGACGACGCCCCCGCAGCCGCCCTGACGGTCGGCAGTCGGACGCGATCCGGTTGGTGGCGTCAGGGCCCGATCCGGGCGCTGACGAACCAGACCGTGAAGAACTAGGAACGTCTCATGACAAGCGAGAACTCGACCGTCCCGCCGGAGCGCCGCTACGGGACCTGGCGCATCGTCGCCGCGGTCGCGGGCGTACTGGGATTCGTCCTGGCGATCCTGATCCCCTTCCTGCCGGTGAAGGAGACCACCACCTCGGTGCACTGGCCGCAGAACGGCCGTGTGAGCGACATCGACGCGCCGCTGGTCTCGTACACACCGGTCCGGCTCGATGTGTCACTGCCGTGTTCTCTGGTGAACGAACTGCCCGCGCAGGGCGGTACGCTCCTGCGCACACTGCCGGAAGACGGTCCGCGGTCCGGCCGGCAGGGCCTGGTGATCCGCGCGGACGCGAAGGACGTCATCGTCGCCGACCGCGACGTGGCGCTGGCGACCGCGAGCCGGGCGGATGTCGCCCGCGCCGGCGCGGGCTGCACCATCGGATTCGTCTCGACGCCCGAATCGACGATCGCGCGGTTCACCGGTATGCCCGCGGGCGCGCAGACCTCGAACCAGTTGTCCAACACCGTCGCCGACCCGAATCTGCGGCCACAGATCACCGGTTTCTACTCGGACCTGCCCGCGACCACCCCGGTCGCCGGTATGGACGTCAAGACCCAGGTCGACACCCGGTACAACAGCTCTCCGTCGCCGATCAAGCTGGCCGCGATCATCATCGGGATCGCGTCGACGATCCTCGCCATGGTGGCGCTGGGCTTCCTCGACCTGCGCGACGGTCGCGGCCACGTCCGGATCATGCCGCCGGGTTGGCTGCGCCCCCGGCCGGTGGATTTCACCGTGATCGCGGCGCTCGGCATCTGGTGGCTGATCGGGCCGAACACCTCCGATGACGGTTACCAGCTGACGATGGCCACGCAGGCCGGTCACAGCGGGTACATGATCAACTACTTCCGCAGCTTCGGCGTGCCGGAGAATCCGTTCGGCTGGAACGACTACCTGTTCACGCTGATCTCGCACGTCACCACCGCGGCGCCCGCCATGCGGATCCCCGGCCTGGTCTTCGGCCTGTTGACCTGGCTTGTGATCTCCCGCGAGATGATCCCCCGGCTCGGCCGCGCGGTGCGCAACAACCCTGCCGCCATGTGGGCGGGCGCCGGCGGCTTCCTGCTGATCTGGCTGCCGCTCAACAACGGCCTGCGCCCCGAGCCCGCCGTGGTCTTCTTCTCGCTGCTGACCTGGGTGTCGGTGGAGCGCACCATCGCCACCGGCCGGCTGCTCCCGGTGGCCATCGCCGTGCCCTGCGCCGCGCTGAGCCTGGGCGCCGCCCCGGGCGGCCTGATCGCCGTCGCGGCCCTGCTCGCGGCGTCGCGGCAGATCGTCACGCGGATCGTCAAGCGCCGCAAGCGGGACGGCCTGCTGCCGCTCGTCGCGCCCATCCTCGCGTCCGGCACGGCATATCTGTTCTACGCCTTCTTCAGCCCGACCTTCGCCTCGCTGCGCGAGGCCATCACGGTCAAGGGCGTCACCGGTCCCACGCTGCAGTGGTACGAGGAAGGCGTCCGCTACTACTACCTGATGCTCGAGACCGAGGACGGCTCGCTGGTGCGCCGCATCGGCGTGCTGACGGCCTTCCTCTGCCTGCTCACGGTGCTCGTGTTCATGCTGCGCCGCAAGCGTCCCGCAGGCATCGCGTCGGGCCCGGTCTGGCGGCTCATGGCGGTCTTCTTCGCGACGATCGTGCTGCTCGCCTTCACTCCCACGAAGTGGACGCACCACCTGGGCCTGTTCGCCGGCTACGCGGCCGGTATCGCGGCCGTCGCGGCCACGCTGACGATGACGCCGATGATGCGCTCCAAGCGCAACCGCGTCTTCTTCGCCGCCGCGGCGCTGTTCATCGTCGGGATCTCGTTCGCGGCCCGCATCGGCTACTACTGGGTGGGCACCTACGGCATCCCGTGGAACACCATGCCGCCGCAGCTGTTCGGGCTGCAGCTCTCCTGGGTGTTCTTCGCCGCGGCCGTCCTGACCGCGCTGTACGGGCTGTGGTTGCACTACCGCCGCGACTACGCACCGGAGCCGACGAAGCCCGGCGGCCGCGCCATCCCCACGCTGGCGATCCTCACCATGCTCATGGTGCTGCTCGACATCACCACCATGGCGAAGGGCGCCTACACCCAGCGCGGCAGCTTCTCCTGGACGGCGTCCAACGCCCGTGCGCTGCAGGGCGACACGTGCTCGATGGCGGACTACGTCCTCGTCGAGGGCGACCCGAACGCCGGGCAGCTCAAGCCGGCCCCGCGGCCCGACGGTTCCGTGCCCACCGCCGCCCAGGCCCTCGCCGGGAAGTCCACGGGCTTCACCCCCACCGGCGTTCCCAGCTGGGTCTCGCCGGTGCTGTCCGATCCCGGCCACAACACCGACTCGACCAACCAGGACGTGCCGGAGACGGTGGGCGGCAAGCGCGATCCGGATTACAAGACCGACGGCGTGCCCCTCCCGTTCGGCCTGAACCCGGCGACCACGCCGGTCCTCGGCTCCGGCGGCGCGACGGGTCTGGCGAACCTCACCACCGATTGGTACACGCTCGGCGCCGTCACCGACCGCACGCCGCTGGTCACCCTGTCGGTCGCGGGTTCCATCGCTGCGACCGGGTTGAACGGCGTCAAGCGGGACGGCCGCACGCTGTACCTGGAGGCCGGGCACCGCTCCGCGAACGGTGCGGTGCAGCCGCTGGGCCGCATGACGCCCATCGACGCGTGGACCAACAACAACTGGCGGAACCTGCGGTTCCCCACCGCCGATCTGCCCAAGGGCACCGACACGGTGCGTGTCGTGATCGACGACCGGGTGCCCTCGCCGGACCCCGTCGTGCTGACGCCCCCGCGCCTGACCACGATGAAGACGGCGCAGGAGCTGCTGGGCCGGAACACCGTGGTCTCGCTGGACTTCATGGTGGCCTTCGCCTTCCCGTGCCAGCACCAGGTGCGCGCGCTCAACGGCGTCTTCGAGCGCCCCGAGTACCGGATCTCGCCGGACTACCTCGCCACGATCAACACCTCGAACACGTGGCAGGGCTGGAAGACCGGCGGTCCGCTCGGCGTGACCGATGCCGTGTACCACGAGCAGGTCGTTCCGACCTATCTGCGGGGCAAGTGGGCCATGGACTGGGGCACGTTGACGCAGTTCACGCCGTGGACGCCCGCGGAACCCGCGCAGCTGGAGATCGGCTCGACGACGCGCAGCGGCTGGTACACGCCCGGACCGATGCGCTCGGCCCCGTACTGATCCGCCCGGCGGGCGTACCGTCGGAGGTATGGAACCGCTCACCGGACACCGCATCGAGGACGTCACCCGGCGCACGCTGCGGGCGTCGTTCGGGGTGCTCGCCCGCGCTTTCACCGACGATCCGGTGCTGCGGTGGGTCCAGCCGCGCCGTGGTCGCGACGCGGCGGTCTTCGCCGGGATCCACATCGCCTCCCACGGGGCGCCCGGCACCGGCCATCTCCTGTTCGACGGTGCCGTCCCCGTCGGCGCGGCGTACTGGGATCCGCCCGGTTACGAGCCGCCCGTGGCGCGCCAGGTCGCGTCGCTGCCCGTCCTGATCGCAGGGATCACCACCGGGCTGCGCCGCGGGGCACGGTTGGTGCAGGCGCTCGAGGAGCGCAGACCGACGGAGCCGCACTGGTACCTGGCCACGCTGGGCGCGGTGATCCCGGGCCGCGGTATCGGCTCTGCACTGCTACGGCACGGCCTCGACAAGGTCTCGGGCCCGGCCTATCTCGAGTCGAGCAACCCGCGCAACGTACCGCTGTACCGGCGCTTCGGGTTCGAGCCCGTCGCGCCGATCCGGTTGCCCGGCGGCCCGGAGCTCATCCCGATGTTCCGGCCCGCGCGGTAGCGCTCGGACCGGGGCGGGTCAGCGCACGCCCTCCCACACCGCCATGATCGCCGCATCCGGGTCGGTCTCGAGCGGCTCGTCGCCGCCGAACACCCGCACCTGGCGACCGGCCGCATACGGCGCCCACCCGGGATCCTCGCCGCGCGCGAAGCGCACCCAGGTGCCGTGCATCTCGTCGGCGAGCGCCTGCGGCGGGTTCGGCCCGGTGAGCGCCTGGGCCGTGGTCCGCTGCAGCGTGTCGAACACGAAGGGCAGTTCGACGGCGTGCGTCGCCCCCAGCGTCCCCCCGAGGGCGGTGGAGCGGTAGTCGAAGCGGTAGACGAAGGTGTCCGACGGTGCGCCGTCCCGCGCCTCTGCGAGGCGGTTGGCCGGCACGGTGAAGGTCCGGTCCTCGAGCAGGAGCGTGAACAGCTCGCCGGACGTCCGCGCCCCGCGAGCCCGGTAGGCCTCGACGGCCGCCTGGGGATCGGGGAAGCCGTAGAGCGCGGCAGCGCCGAGCGCCGCGGGTTCGGGAATGTGATCGATCACGCCACCGGGGACGATGAACAGGCGCCCCTCCTCGAGGTTCCGTCCGATCAGCATCCGGACATCGGAACCGGTGCCGTCGCGGAGGGATTCGATCGGCAGCACCGGCAGCACATCGTCTCCGACGGTGGGCTCCCAGGCCATGGTGTCGGCGACGACCTCGCCCCAGCGGCCGGGATCGGGCTGGGCGGCGATCTCCGCGGAGAGCGCCTTGGAGGCGGCCACCACCTCGAGGATCGGTACGGCGCCGAGCGCCTCCCGGGTGGGATCGACGCCGAGCTTCGCGGCGAGCGCGCGGGCGACCGTCTGCGCGGTGCTGCGGCGCAGACCGTGGTGCCCGGCACCGCTCTCCAGGATCGTCTGGGTGAACAGTCCCTGCGCCAGAGGCGAACTCAGCAACGATGCCACGCTCATCGCACCCGCGGACTCACCCATGATCGTCACCCGCGCCGGATCGCCGCCGAACGCCGCGATGTTGTCCTGCACCCAGTGCAGCGCCTGGATCTGGTCCCGCAGGCCGACATTGGTGTGATCGTCACCGAGGTCGAGGAAGCCGAGGGCGCCGAGGCGGTAGTTGATCGAGACGAACACCAGGCCGTCCCGGGCGAAGGCGGCACCGTCGTAGGTGGGGATCCGCGCGGTGCCCGCACGGAAGGCGCCGCCGTGGATCCACACCAGGACCGGCGCGCTCCCCGCCGTGTCCGGGGTCCAGACGTTGAGGTTCAGGCACTCCGCCCCCGGAAAGTCCGGCTCGTCCGCGAGGACCTCGTTGATCGGGGGGTCGTACGCGGCCTTGGGCACCGTCGGTCCGAAAACCGTGGCGTCGCGCTCCCCGTCCCACGGTTCCGGGGGCGTGGCGGGCAGGAACCAGCCGGCACCGTCGAGCGGGGCGGCGTAGGGCAGGCCCAGGAACCGGGCCACACCCCGCTCGACGGTGCCGCGCACGCGGCCGGAACGGGTCTCTGCGGTGACGAAGTCGGTCATGCCTCCTGTCTACCGGGCGAGCTCCTCCTTCGGATCGGTTTCGATCGCCTTCGGATCGATGTCGATCGGACCGGAATGATCTGCGTCGTAGGCCTCGACGGTGACCAGTTCCCCGGTGTGCGGGGGGTGGTACAGGTCCTCGGGGACCTCGCCGTCGGAGTAGACGGGCAGGTCGTCCGAGGGAAGTACGTCGGTGCTGTCGTCGGTGACGGCGAGGGTGTTGGCGTGCCAGCGCATGCGCTCGCCGAGCTCCTCGCGGTGCGTGCGCTCCGCGACGATCAGCGGGTCGTGCCAGAGGTCCATCATCAGCGCCACGCACATGCCGATCATCACCACCAGGAAGGGCGCCGCCGCGATGATCGCCATCTGTTTGATGCCGGTGAGGGCGTCGTCGCCGCTGACCCAGAGCAACAGGGCGGCAACGGTTCCGGTGAGCACACCCCAGAAGATGGTGATCAGCCGATTCGGCTCCTCCGCGCCGCGCTGGGACAGGGTGCCCATGACGATGGACGCGGAGTCCGCGCCGGAGACGAAGAAGATCCCGACCAGCAGGACCACGAGGAAGGCCGTGATCGTCGGCCACGGGAGGTGACCGAGCGAGTCGAAGAGCAGTACCTCCTCGTTCTCCGCCTTGCTGACCCCGAGACCCGCCTGTTCCTGGTGGATCGCGGTGCCGCCGAAGATGGCGAACCACACCAACGAGACCAGGGTCGGCACGCACATCACGCCGATGACGAACTCGCGGATGGTGCGCCCCTTGGAGATCTTGGCGAGGAACAAGCCGACGAAGGGGGTCCAGCTGACCCACCACGCCCAGTAGAAGATGCTCCAGGTGGCGAGCCACTTGCCCGCGTCGGGCTCGTTGGCCGCGGAGCGCGCGGACATGTCCATGAAGTCGGCGAAGTACGCGCCGATCGAGGTGGGCAGCAGGTTCAGGATGAACACGGTGGGGCCCACGACGAAGACGAACACCGCGAGGATCAGGGCGAGCACCATGTTGGTGTTCGACAGCCACTGAATACCCTTGGCGATGCCCGAGACCGCGGAGGCCACGAACGCGAGCGTGAGGACGGCGATGATGCCGACCAGCAGCAGTTTGCTGGAACCGTTCTCCGCCCAGCCGAGCCGTTCGAATCCGGCGCCCACCTGCGCGGCGCCCAGGCCGAGGGACGCGGTGGTGCCGAACAGCGTGGCGAAGATGGCGAGGATGTCGATCACCCGGCCGCCCACGCCGTGCCCGCCGGTGCGGTTGAAGATCGGCGCGAACACCGAGCTGATCAGCTGGCTGCGCCCGCACCGGTAGGTGCTGTAGGCGATGGCCAGGCCGACCACGGCGTAGATGGCCCACGGGTGGAAACCCCAGTGGAACATCGTGGTCGCCATCGCGACGGCCACGTCGTGGCTGTTCATGCCGGGCGGTGCACCGACGAAGTGGGCGATCGGTTCCGCAGCGCCGAAGAACATCAGGCCGATGCCCATGCCGGCGCTGAACATCATCGCGATCCACGAAACGGTCTTGTACTCGGGCTTCTCGCCGTCCCGGCCCAGCGGAATGCGGCCGAATCGGGAGATGGCGAGGAAGGCGGCGAAGAGGACGAAGAAGCTGGCGGCGATGAGGAACAGCCAGCCCAGGTCCGTGATGATCCAATTGAGGACATCGGAGGTCGTCTTCTTCAACCCATCCGAATCCAGGAAACCCCAGAGGACGAACGCCAGAACAGCAGCGGCCGTCACGCCGAACACGACCCAGTCGGTCGTCCGGCGATGGTCTCCTGTCTTATTAGTTGCAGTAGCCATGATCCCACTAGATCACAGTGGTCATGGCACTGGTCAAATCTCCGGCGAACCTCCCCGGCGCGCAAAGCGGCGAACTAGACTGCGCGACCTGCGGGTTCGCACTCGCATCACGCCGACGGCACGACCGACCGCACCCAGCCCTCCAGACCGCGCGGGTTGCGCGTCTGCAGTAGCACCCGGCCGGGCCCGGTGAACTCGAAGACCATGCCCTCGCCGGACTTCATGGACTGGATCCACTTGCCCTGCACGGCGCGCCGCATGGTGAACTGCATGTTCAGGTCGTAGGCCACCACGTGACCGGTGTCGATCACCACCTGCTCGCCGGGCTGCAGGTCGATCACGTCGATCGCGCCGTAGCAGGCGACGAGCACCTCGCCCTGGCCGGCGGCCTGCAGGCCGAACGCGCCCTCGCCGCCGAAAAAGGTCTTGGCGCCGCCGAACTGGGTGGTGGTCTGCACGCCGTAGGAGCTGGCGAGCCAGCCGCCGCGCGTCACGTAGTAGGGCCGATCGGGCTGGATCTGCAGCACGGCGATGTCGCCGGGGAGCGTGCCCGCGATGTCCACCCATCCGCCCGACGGCGGCGCGGTGAAGGTGGAGACGAAGAAGGACTCGCCGGACAGGAGGCTGCGCTTGAGGCCCTGCATGATGCCGCCCTGCGCCTGCGATTGGAGGTTCATGCCCGCCGAGTGCGCGACCATCGCGCCGGACTCCACGGTCATGGGCTCGTTGGGCGCCAGCTGGCACCGGGCCATCGAGAACGAGGGATTGTGACGGAGCTGTACCTGCATGCCTCCAACCTAGCCGAATCCGGTCAGCAGGCCGCCCGCTCGAGGCGCCGCGCGTCCCGCTCGAGGGCGCGATCGCGCGCCGCCTCGAACCTCCGGGCCCCGACCTCCAGCTCGTCCACGAATGCGCCGATGAGATCCCGCATCCGCGCGGCCTCGCCGGTGAGGTCCGTCCGCTCCAGCAGGCGCCAGTGGCGCAGCACCGGCACCACCACCGCGTCGCGATGCTGCCGCAAGTCGTAGATGCCGTTCTTGGCCATGAGAACCGCGTCGCGCCGGAAGTGCGGCAGCGCGGCGCCGGGCATCTGGAAGTTGGTGAGCACGGCGTGGATAGCGGTCAGCGCCTGTTCCGGCGACACCTCGATCGCTGCGCCGAGAACGTTCCGGTAGAAGAGCATGTGCAGGTTCTCGTCGGCCGCGACGCGGGCCAGCATCCGGTCGGCGACGGGGTCGGCGCACGCGGCGGCGGTGTTGCGGTGGCTGATCCGGGTCGCGAGCTCCTGGAAGGTCACGTAGCTCACCGACAGCAGCATCGAGTTCATCCCCGGCGCGAATCCGTGCTGCATCTGCGTCATCCGGAGGTCCTCGAGCTCGACGGGGTCCACGCCGCGCGTCACGGTCAGGTAGTCGCGCAACACGATCGAGTGCCGCGCCTCCTCCGCCGTCCAGCGGTGCACCCAGAAGCCCCAGGCCCCGTCGAGCGTGAAATTCGCGGCGATCTCGCGGTGGTAGCTGGGCAGGTTGTCCTCGGTGAGCAGGTTCATCACCAATGCCGCGCGCGCTACGGGTGACAGCGCGGAGTCGTCCTCGCGGAAGTCCTCGCCACCGAGCGCCGCGAAGTCCCGGCCGCGGCTCCACGGCACGTAGTCGTGCGGGTGCCAGTCCACCGCCTGCCGCAGGTGCCGGTCGACCTCCCGTTCGGCGGTGTCCGACAGCTCGTACAGCAGTTCCAGATCGGTCAGGTCGTTCATGGCCTCCACCCTGCTCGGGAGGAGGCCGACGGAGCAGTGGCGATCGTCCCCGAGAACGTCCCGCCGCCCGCCCCGACGGTGCGTCTGCGCAGGTGAGGACGTGCGTACTGGACGGACCGGGACAGATGTCCCGAGATCCGTCCCCGGCCGTCCCGCAGCGGGGGCCGGGCCGCCACACGGGCCTACGCTGGGTGCATGCCCTCGGTATTCCTCGTCGACGACCACGAGATCGTCCGGCGCGGACTGGCCGATCTCCTCGCCACGGACGGCACCCACACCGTGGTCGGCGAGGCGTCGACGGTCCGCGAGGCCCTCGCGCGCATCCCCGCCGTACGGCCCGATGTCGCGGTGGTCGACGTGCGCCTGCCCGACGGGTCCGGCATCGACCTCATCCGGACGGTGCGCGGCCACCTTCCCGGCCTGCCCTGCCTCGTGCTCACCTCCTACTCGGACGACGACGCCCTGCTGGACGCGATCACCGCGGGCGCACAGGGCTACGTGCTCAAGCAGATCCGCGGAACGGAGTTGGTGTCCGCCATCAGCACGGTGGCGAGCGGCGGCTCGCTGCTGGACTCCGCGAGCACAGCGCGTGTGTTGCAGCGGATCCGCCGGGCGGACGAGCCCACGTCCACGATTCCCGCCGGGCTGACGGGGCAGGAGGAGGCGGTACTGGCGCTCCTCGCCGAGGGCTTGACGAACAGGCAGATCGGCGAGCGGATGTTCCTGGCGGAGAAGACCATCAGGAACCACGTGACCGGGATCCTGGCGAAGCTCGGGGTCGAGAACCGCGTGCAGGCGGCGCTGCGGGCCGCACAGTGGCGCGACTCCGGCGGGTCGCGCAGGTGAGCGCCTCAGGCCAGGGCCGCGCGCGCCCGCTGCCAGGCGTCGACGGCGGGCGTGCCGTCCTGCATCGCGCGTTCCGCGAGCAATCGGCCCAGGAGCCGGCACACGAGGTACTCCCAGTCGAGCTCGTCGACAGTCGCAGTCGTACGCACCTCGTTCCAGCGGGTCAGCCGGCCGGTGTATGCGGCCTCAGCGAGGTCGATGACGAGCGCGCGCACGTCCGAGCAGTCCAGCGGGTCGATCTCGATGGCGTTCACGGTGCCCAGCTTCGCGATGATCGTGGCTGCGCGCCAGGGACTTCCGTCCTGACGGCACTCCCCCTTGCTCGGGGCGTGGAGCTGTGACCGACGAGCAGCCGACCGGCACGCAGCGGCCGGACACCGACCTGCAGGACATCCTCAGTGCGGTCATGGTCGTCGCGCAGGGCCTGGATCTTCCCGCGACGGTGCGCCGCATCGTCACCTCGGCGATGGCGCTCGTGGACGCGCGCTACGGCGCTGTGGGCGTGAGCAGCGACGACGGCTCGCTCGAGGAGTTCATCTACGTGGGCATCGATGCGGAGACCGCGGCGCGGATCGGCGACCCACCGTGCGGCCGAGGACTGCTCGGGCATCTGCTCGAGGTGCAGCAGCCGGTGCGGATCGCGGAACTGTCCGAGCATCCCTCTTCGGTGGGCTTCCCGCCGAATCATCCTCCGATGCACAGCTTCCTGGGCGCGCCGATCATCGTGGGCGGGGAGCTGTTCGGCTGCATCTACCTGTCGGAGAAGGCGGACGGACTGGCGTTCACGGCCAGCGACGCGAAGGCCATCGAGATCTTCGCCGCGGCGACCGCGGTGGCGATCGACAACGCGCAGATGCACTCGGCGGCCATGCGGCAGCAGGAGCGCCTCGGCGAGCTGCAGGTCATCGAGGAGCGCGAACGCATCGGGCGGGACCTGCACGATCACGTGATCCAGCGCATCTTCGCCGCCGGCCTTGGGCTGCAGGTAGCCCGTTCCACCGCGGAGGACGAGCCCGTCCGCGAGCGACTCGATTCCGTGATCGGTGAGCTGGACCGCACGATCGCCGACATCCGCTCGACGATCTTCGAGTTGTCCACCGGTCAGAGCGGATTGCGCACCCGGCTGGTCCGGGCGGTGCGGGCCGTCGCCCACGGCGGCGACCTGTCCGCCGATGTCGGCTTCTCCGGACCGGTGGAAAGCGCGGTGTCCGACGACGCCCTGGCCCGCGACCTCGAGGCCGTGGTGACGGAGAGCGTCTCGAACGCGATGCGCCACTCCGGCGGCACACGGGTATCGGTCACAGTCATCGCCGGCGGCGACGCGGTCACTGTCGAGGTGGCCGACGACGGCTCCGGGATTCCCGACGGTGGCCGGCGCAGCGGCCTGCGGAACCTCGCCACGAGGGCCGAACTGCGCGGCGGCACCGTCGAACTGCTGCCCGCGGACGCGAACGCCGAGCGGCCCGGCACCGTCGTGCGATGGTCGGTGCCGCGCGAGTCCTGAACCGTTCGCTCCGCGCTTCTACCGGTTCGGTTCTGGCCTCGCGTTGACCGCGGACGCGTTGATCGCACTCAGCCCCGACCTTGGCGCTGCGGGCACGCAGAGTACGGCGTTCCGGTTCGGAGCGGCGACCACTGCGCACATCCCGCCCGGCACCGTCACCGAATTCTGGGCCGCCTCGCAAGCTGCGTCCCTGCGAACGCTTCGCGTGCATCAGACGATCGCCGCGGTATTCATCGCGCTCATCGCCATGAGCCTCGGCCTCGGCCTCGCCCTCGGCGCCGTCACCGCATGAGGCCTGCGATGAACGCCCGCCAAGATCGTGACACCCGGCTCGCATCCGGGGTCGCCGAGGTGGCCGCTGGGCTGCACGGAGATGGGCGATTTGCGTTGTTCAGTGGGGCGTTGAACAAGCCCCGAACCGGGGTGCCGTGTTTAGTCACCTCACTAAACACCACTAAACAAACCAGTCCTGGCCTGCGAAAACGCGTGTTCAGTCGGATTCGGTGGTTGACAACGTCGAATCGTGTGGAAGTTTGGCATCCATCACCCGGCACTTCGCCGAATCTCCGATCCGCTTCCTCGTACTTTGGAGTGTTCTGATGCCCACACCCACCCCGCCGTCGCGGCAACCGCAGCCGGCGCCGCTCCCACCCGGCAGTCCGCGGCACGCCCGCACCGCAGCCGGGCCGACCACCCCTGCGCCGACCGATCCCGCGTCCGACGACTCGTCGCAGTCGGTGCTGCAGCAGCGGCTGCAGGGAGCGTTCCTCACCATCATCGGCATCGCCGGCCTCATCGGTGGTGTCCTGTTCTCCATCGAAGCGCCCCGGTTCGCCCCGGTGCCGGTGGTGTTCCTGACCTTCTGGCTCGTGATGGTCATCATCGGCAAGATCCTCTTCACCGGACTAGGCAAACTTCGTGAATCGGGCGTCACCGCTGCGCCCGCGGCGTCGCAGGTGCGCGCCGCGGCGGCGGTCGCTGGGATCGTCGTCGCCGTCGGGATGATGGGGTTTGCCGCCACCACCGGCGTCGGCGCGGGTGTGGCGAACGCGGTCTGCCCGGGGGATGCGACCTGCCCGCCCGGCCCCGGACCGACGCTGACCTTCGACCCGCCCACCCAAACCCCCGGCGGGCAGCAGGGCAACCAAGGCGGGCAGCAGACCGGCGGCAACACCGGCGCCACCTCCCCCTCACCGGCCGGTAGCGGTGGGGACAACGGCCCCGGCATCCAGGCCCAGACCCCGCAGTTCGGCAGCCCCGGCCAGCAGGCACCGAACATCCCCGGCAACGAACAACCCGGCCAAGGCGGACAGCAGCCGGGGCAGGGCCAGCCGACCGGCCAGCAGAACCCGGTGCGCACGACAGCTCCCGCGCGTCCTGACCAGACAGGTCAACAGACCGGCCAACGGGACTGCTGCACCGATAGGTGACAGTTTCGGTGTCATGCCGCAAATGCGGCTGTGTTGATGATCGTCTCGTATTCGATCGGGGTCAACCGGCCGAGGCGGGCTTGCCGGCGTCGGCGGTGGTAGGTCCGTTCGATCCAGGTGACGATCGCGATCCGCAGTTGCTCGCGGGTGGCCCATCGTTGCCGGTCGAGGACGTTGCGCTGCAGTAGCGCGAAGAATGATTCCATCGCTGCGTTGTCGCCGGCTGCGCCGACTCGCCCCATGGACCCGACCAGATCGTGCCGGTTGAGCGTGGACACGAACTTCCGTGACCGAAATTGAGAGCCCCTGTCCGAGTGAACAATACAACCCGTAACATCGCCTTCTCGGCGGGCGACCGCACTGTTGAGCGCATTCACGGCGAGACGGGACTTCATCCTGGAGTCGATGCTGTAGCCGACGATCCGCCCCGAGCACACGTCCTTGATCGCGCAGAGGTAGAGCTTGCCCTCATCGGTCCAGTGCTCAGTGATATCCGTCAACCACA